>NZ_PNXY01000004.1 GCF_002879865.1 Paraburkholderia rhynchosiae | reverse complement strand
CACACTGCGACGGCTAGTCATAAGTGCCCCTCGCTGTCGAAGAAGCAGGTATCACCGCACGTCTTGAGGCATACCTGTGCAATGATAGTACTACGAAGCACTCAGGACATCAGAAAGGTGTCCCTGTGGCTCGGGCACAGCGATCTGGCGACCACTGAAATCTACACTCGCTCTGATCCAACTGAGAAGCTCGAAGCCCTCAACGCGATCGTCCCACCGCATTTGCGCAGGGGTTCGTTCCGGCCATCCGATAAGGTAATCGCCATGCTCAGGGCCAAGCTTTAATGGAGAGAAAAAAGGGGCGCGGAGTTCGCTCCGTGCCCGCTCAGGGCGTGCCTTCTCCCCATAGGAAAACACTTCCCATAAGGCAGGTAATGGAGTGAACTCCATTACCTGCCGTAACCGCCATTGCCCGAAGTGTCAGGCGAGCGCCGCGCACCGGTGGCTCGAGGCACGTCAGGCCGATCTGCTACCGGTCGAGTACTACCACGTCGTCTTTACGCTGCCCGCCGCGATCAGCGCGATCGCCTGGTACAACAAGGCGGTGCTCTACAGCCTGCTGTTCGATGTTGCCGCCGAAACCCTGCGCACCATTGCCGCCGATCCAAAGCATCTGGGCGCGCAGATCGGCGCGACGCTGGTGCTGCATACGTGGGGCTCGGCACTGACGCACCATCCGCACGTGCACGGCATCGTCCCAGGTGGTGGCCTGTCGCCTGACGGCGAGCGGTGGGTCGCATGCCGGCCCGGCTTTTTCCTGCCGGTGCGCGTGCTCTCGCGCCTGTTCCGGCGCCGTTTCCTGGAAGAACTCGCGGCAATGCATGGTCGCGGTCAGCTACGCTTCTTCGGCGAGTATGCCGCGCTTGCCGATCAGGCTACCTTCGCCCGGTGGCTCGCGCCGTTGCGCGCGTGTGAATGGGTGGTGTATGCGAAGCGCCCGTTCGCCGGACCCGGGGCCGTACTCGCGTATCTGTCGCGCTATACGCATCGCGTGGCCATCTCCAACCGGCGACTTATCGCGCTCGATGAGCAGGGCGTGACCTTCCACTGGAAGGATTACCGCGCCAGGGGGCGCACCCGCTACAAGACCATGACGCTCGAGGCCGGTGAGTTCATGCGTCGATTCCTGCTGCACGTGCTGCCAGGCGGGTTTCATCGCATCCGTCACTATGGGCTGCTTGCCAATCCGGTGCGACGGCAGAACCTCGCGAGCATACGTGCGTTGCTGCACGCCCCAGCAGTCACTGACGCCAGCGATGACACCTGTGCGGATACCAGCAGCCTGTCAGATTTTCTGTGTGCCGAGGTCATGAGACGATAACGGAAATAACGTCCTATGACCGAAGCAACCGTGACAAAGAAGAACAAGAACCCGAAGGCACCAAAGCTGTTTCCCGATGAGCTGATCGACCAATTGCTTGCCCAGGTGCAGGGCAAGGATGCTGAGTCGGTCCTGGGCGAATCAGGTCTGGCCGGCCAGCTCAAGAAACGGCTGGCCGAGCGCATGCTCGCGGCCGAGTTGAGCCACCATCTGGAAGCCGAGACCGAGCAAGGCAAGTCCGGCAACCACCGCAACGGCACCAGCCCCAAGACGGTCCTGACGCCCAATGGCGAACTGATGCTGGATATTCCGCGCGACCGGCAAGCGACATTCGAGCCGCAGTTGGTCGGCAAGTATCAACGCCGGCTACCGGGCTTCGATGACCACGTCATCAGCATGTATGCGCGCGGCATGAGCGTGCGCGAGATTCAGGGCCATTTGCTGCAGTTGTACGGGCTGCAGGTGTCGCCCGATCTGATTTCGACGGTCACCGACGAGGTGATGGCTGAGGTCGAGCAGTGGCAGCAACGCCCGCTCGAGGCCATGTATCCGATCGTGTACTTTGACGCGCTGCGCCTGAAGATCCGCGACGAAGGCACGGTCAGGAACAAGGCGGTCTATCTGGCGCTGGGCATCCGCGCCGACGGTCGCAAGGAAGTGCTGGGCTTGTGGATCGAGCAAACCGAGGGCGCCAAGTTCTGGCTGAAGGTTTTCAACGAACTGAAGAACCGCGGCTTGCACGACATCCTGATCGCGGTGGTTGACGGCTTACGCGGCTTCCCCGAAGCGATCGAGGCAGTCTATCCGGCCGCCCAGATCCAGACCTGCATCGTCCATCTGATCCGCAATTCGCTGAATCTGGCGAGCTGGAAGGACCGCAAGCCGCTGGCTGCCGCGATCAAGCCGATCTACCAGGCCGCCACCGCCGAGGCGGCGGCAGCGGCGCTCGACGCCTTTGCGGGCAGCGAGTGGGGCCGCAAATTCGCTACCGTCACGGCGATGTGGCAGCGCCAATGGGAACAGGTGATCCCCTTCTTCGCCTATCCGCCTGAGGTACGTCGAATTGTATATACGACAAACGCGATCGAAAGCATGCACATGCAGTTGCGCAAGATCGTCAAGAACCGCGGCCACTTCCCGAGCGACGAGGCAGCCAGCAAACTGCTGTATCTGGCCTTGCGCAACATCGAAAAGGACTGGAAGATGCCGCCTATCACCTGGCGGCAAGCAGTGAATCAGTTCGCCATTCTGTTCGGCGAGCGGTTCACCAGCGCCATCAACTGAGATTTCTAACCGGCCTCAGCACACAAGATTTCTGACACGTCCCGTGCCACCACCCCTCGCATTTGGCTCACTCAGTTGGAAGCCAACCGCCCCGCTGGCATATAATCTCCACGCCCTCATAAAACACCTGAAGGTCAGGTTTGACAGCCTGCGATCGTAACCGCACAGCCGCTCACGCGGGTCGTGCGTTCACTGCTGCACGTCTATTTTTCAATGGGCGGGCTGTAGAGAGGGAGCCGCAAGGCTCGCCGGTTCGTTGCGATCCCGGTCTGTCAACCCCGCTACGTGCCCGCTCACCCACCACCAACCGAGCCCCGGGCGACCCACTGAAGTCTTAGGGATATCGCACAATGAGTAAGAACAAAAGACAATCGCAATCCGATTCTCGCCCACCCGTCGACGCACTCCAGTACGAAAAGCTTGCTCTCTCGGCTTTCCATCTCTGTGACCGCCAGATGAGCAAACTGGATACGCTGATTACGCTTGCGTCCACGATATGTAGGAATCCTGCAGTCACGGGCGACGAGCGTCGTCGGCAGCAGAGCATGCTCGAGTTGCTCATCAGCACCGGCGAGCAGTACCAGCAGGAGCTTGCTTGCGACCGCGAACTGTTTCAGGTGATCGCGCTGGATGCAAAAGGAATCGCCAAACGGCGCATCACGGCGAGCCGGGCGGCGCGCCTGCTTCAGGAGGCCGAGAGATGGCCCCCGTGGCGCAGGTGCCGGACATGAACGCCGCGCCGCATGGAGCGGCAGGCATGGACGAAGCGTCGAGTGACGACATGGAAGCCGGTCCGGGACCGGGCGTCACTCAACACTAGTCGCACGCGTCATCGAGTAGTCAGCTAGCGAAGGCCGCAGTTTCCCGTTTGTCAGCTGTTTGTCATGCCGTTCATCAGTCATTTCAAGCGGGCGAACTGCGGCCACGCCACGCCACCAGTCGTGGTCCGCCCGCGCGTCACTTGGCCCCGTGCTTCGCCTGCCAGCGCTGCATGAAGCCGATTTCGTCGTGCTGCGCCTTGATGATGTTTTTGGCGAGGCGCTTCAACTCGGGGTCCTTGCCGTACTTGAGTTCGACCTGCGCCATGTCGATTGCGCCCTGGTGATGCGGGATCATATGCGCGACGAAGTCCTTGTCCGCATCGCCGGTGTAGGTCGGCGCGCTCATGTTTTTCATCATTTTGTCGTCTGCGGCTTTGAATGCCTGCGTCGAGTCGCCCGAGCCCGCATCGGCTGAAGCGGACATGTCCATGCCGGGCATGGACGCCGTGTGCTGCGCGTGAACCGGCGTGGCCCCGACGGCAAATGCCACGCCGCTGAATACGCAAAGTGCACGAAAGACGCGAAGATTCTTCATAGTCAATTCCCGTTAAAAAGTTGTTTTAAGTGACGTCCAGGCCATCAGTTTCTCACCGACGGATGGAAGCCCGCCGCCTCGATCGCCTCGATCAACCGCGTCGGCGGCAGCGTCGACGCTATTTTCACGATCTTGATGGACACATCGATGTCGAGCGTCGCAACGGGATCGAGACCGGCGACCGCGCGAGCGATTGCATTGGCGCATCCACCGCAAGTCATATCCGGAACGACTAATTCCATTTGCTATCTCCTGAGACAAATCTCAAGTGAATCCTGGACCTTCCCACGGCGGTAAGGTCAAGTCTGTACGCGAGTGTTTTTACTTTTACTGCTGACGTCAATGTGCGTCCGCGATTCGGAACGGTCCTACATAAGTGCCCGCGCACGCCATTGATAATCGACGCGCAATAACGCGCGGGACGGCATGCTCAGCCTGCGCCGACCCAAACCCCACGGTTCATCAACGCAGAGTCATTCCCGCGATCATGCAAAGCCAATCCCCGGTGTCATCCCAGGCCATTTCGCTCTGGTTCAACGAGGCGGAAGAGGCACGCCTGGCAGGGCGCTTCGACACGGCCCAGGCGCTCCTCGATCGAATCATTGTCCATGATTCGGCTCACGCGGGCGCGCTGTACTCGCGCGGGTTGGTGGCGCTCGCGTCGGGCCAACTGCCACTGGCGCAACGCTGGATTGAGCGAGCCATCGAAGTTCAACCGCAGCCGCCGTTCTTCGACATGCTGTGCTTCATCCAGGTCAAGCTGCGCACGTTTGCCAGCGTTGTGCAGACTGCCAGGGCGGGGCTCGTGCATCAGCCTGATTCGCTTGCGCTTCACTATTACTTTGGCGTAGCGCTGCAATTGCAAGGGCGCGCCGACGAGGCGGCGGCCGTTTATCGCCGGTTGATCGAACTCAAGCCGGATTATGCGCAGGCGCACGCGAACCTGGGAGTCGTCGTGAAAGGCCTGGGCTCGTTGAGCGAAGCCGAGCAGCATCTCAGGCAAGCCATGGCGCTCGACCCGTCGAATCGCGGCGCGCGCGCGAGTCTCAGTCAGGTTCTGCTGGCAGCGGGCTGCTATGAAGAAGCGTGGCCGTACTTTGAAGACCGCTGGGCCAATTTCGTCGATGCGAACGGGCAGCCGGCATCGGAGCGGCCGCAACTAGCATTGCCGCAATGGAAGGGCGAGCGTCCGGACGTGGTGGGCGGCGCGCATGGCGTGCCCGAACGCGGCGCGCGTCTGCTGGTTCTGCCAGAGCAGGGCCACGGCGACAGTCTGCAATTCGTCCGTTATCTGCCACTCGCGCTCGAACGTTTTGCCCAGGTGGGCTATATCTGCCCGCCGCCGTTGCGGCGTCTTTATGAAGAGTCGTTGTGCGCGCACTGGCCAGGTCTCGTCATGCTTGAGGATGTCATGCCGAATGTCAAAGAGTGGGACTGGCAATGCCCATTGATGTCGCTGCCCATGGCATTCGGTACGCGGCTCGACAACATTCCCGCGGCGACATATCTGAGCGCGGACCCGCAGCGCGCTCTCGAGTGGCGCGCGAAACTCGACGCGTTGTGTCAACGAGACTTGCCGCGCGTCGGCGTCGTGTGGGCCGGCGGCCATTCCGGGACGACCGAAGACCGCGCGCGCAGTCTGACATCGGCGCAACTCGCGCCATTGTTCTCGTCGTCGCACGTTCGCTGGATCAGCTTGCAAAAGACCGACGACCTTGCGAAGCGCCCGAGCGCCGCGACAAAAGCGTATCTCATCGACTGGATGGACCACGTGTCGGACTTCGCGGACACTGCCGCGATCATCGACAATCTCGACCTCGTGGTTTCGGTCGATACGTCGGTCGCGCACCTTGCAGCGGCCATGGGCAAGCCGGTCTGGTTGCTCAATCGTTTCGCCGGTTGCTGGCGGTGGCTGCACAATCGCGACGACAGTCCGTGGTATCGGAGCGTGCGCATTTTCGGGCAATCGCAACGAGGCAATTGGGACGAAGTGATCGAGCGCGTCGCGGCCGAACTGAAGCAGCGCTATGAGCCGGGCAGAACTTACCGTTCGTTTGTGCGCTAGCTAACTCAACATCAAGCCGCACTTACTGACTGCCAAATTTGGGGTGCTAAGATCGGGCGTTGTCGCGTTGTCTCGTTTCCATCACCTGGTAGGCGCGTGCCGTTTGACAAATCACCGATCAACAGGGGCGGGGCATGTTGAGAAAGGTCGTCGACAGGGCAAAGCAGATTCGCCGAAGCGAGCGATTCAAGTATTCCGTCGCCACGCCTCGCCGCATCTCGCTGCACGCGAAGCAGCGCCTCAATCGGGGCATCTTCGCCATCGAAATCAAGGAGAACTCGGGTTTCTTCTCCGTCATGCAGATGGTGTTGTTCATCCTCATGTTTTGCGAAGAGAAATGCCTGACGCCGCGCATTAGCGCTCGTGGGGGACTGTATGGCGATGCCGATGGAAAGGTCGACTGGTTCTCCGCGTTTTTTGAACCGGTGCACGCTTCGGCTGCGTTGCCGCTCACGCGCAAGCTCAGGACATCGACGGTTCGTGACCTGGTGCAGTTGGGCTTTCGGCAACGTTACGAGCACCGGCTGGAACTCGCCAGCGCGAGCGAACTCTTCTTCGCGCACTATCGGCCGGCGCAGCATATCGTCCACGAAGTCGATGCGATCTGCGAGAAGCTTCATATCGGCACGTCCACACTTGGCGCGCATTTCCGGGGCACGGACAAGGCGCTCGAAGCCATTCCTGTTGCATGGAAAGACTTTTGCCGTCACGTCGAAACGACGCTAGCTGAGAATCCGCACCTGACCGATGTCTTTATCTCAAGCGACGAAAAGGCGTTTGTGGATTACTTCGCCGCGTGGCCGTTCAGCAAGCCGGTGAGCGTCGCGCCTGCGCGGTTGCTCGCGAACGGCGCAACGCCGGTTCATTTCAGCGGCTTTCCAGGGCTCGAGATCGGTCGTGAAGCGCTGGTGTCCAGTCTGCTGTTGTCCCGTTGCGGCTATCTCGTGAAGACGCCGTCTTACCTGTCCGCGTGGTCGCGCATCTTCAACCCGGCGCTGCCCGTGAAGCTCGTCGCGCCGCCGCGACCGGACGCGTTCTGGTTTCCCGACAGCCGCTTGTGGCTCGAACAGCAGGCGCAAGCCCAGGCGGCTTGAATGCCGCGCCAAGCAGCACGCGCCGCTGGGTGACTCGCCGACATGCGCAACCCGCTTGCGATATTCTCTTGTGACCCGATGCGCGCCGAGCGCCCGAGCACATCACAGAGGAGTCGAGACATGAAAGCCGTCAAGATAGGAACGCCTGCCACCGTCGACAGTCTTCAGGTGGTCGATATCGACGATCCCGGCCAGCCCGCGGCGGGTCACATCCGGGTTCGTATCCACGCGAGTTCGTTGAACTTTCACGACTATGGCGTTGTAAGCGGCGTGTTACCCGCCGATGCTGGGCGCATTCCGATGGCGGACGGCGCGGGCGTCGTCGAAGCGGTCGGCGAAGGCGTCACCGAATTCAAGGCCGGCGATAACGTGGTGTCGTGTTTCTTCCCGTCCTGGGAAAACGGCCCGCCGGCAATCGGCGACTTCAAAACCACCCCCGGCGACGGCGTGGACGGCTATGCACGCGAAGTCGTCGTGCTGCCGAGCCACTACTTCACGCATGCGCCGAGCGGCTACAGCCACGCCGAGGCCGCGACGCTGACCACGGCGGGACTCACGGCATGGCGCGCGCTGGTGGTGGACGGGCAGTTAAAGGCGGGCGCCACGGTGCTCGTGCTCGGCACGGGCGGCGTGTCGATTTTTGGCTTGCAGCTTGCCAAAGCAATGGGCGCTTCGGTGATCGCCACGTCTTCATCGGATGCAAAGCTCGAGAAGCTGCGCGCATTCGGTGCCGACCATACGATCAACTATCGCGACAATCCGGAGTGGGGCAAACAGGTCCGGTCGCTGACCGGAGGGCGGGGCGTCGACCATGTGATCGAAGTCGGCGGTCCGGGCACGTTGCCGCAGTCAATCACCGCTTGCCGGATCGGCGGCCACATCGCGCTGATCGGCGTGCTGACCGGACGCGCAGGCCCCGTGCCGACGGCGGCGCTGATGGCGCGGCAGCAGCGGCTGCAAGGCTTGATCGTCGGCAGCCGCCAGGATCAGCGCGATATGATCCGCGCGCTCGAAGTGACCGGTATCAAACCGGTGATCGACAGCACGTTCGAACTCGCGAGGCTCGGCGACGCGTTCAGGCATGAAGCGTCGGGCGCTCATTTCGGAAAGATCTGCGTGTCGATCTGAATATGCGTGGTTGAATGCTCGCGCAGTGCGATCGACGTCAGCCGCGCTGCGCGAGGTCGGCGAACCTGATGCGTGTGGCCGCGCAGGCGTCGGTGAATGCCTCGTCGTAGCTCGAGAAAAACACGGTGCGCGTTTGCGCGAGCGCCCTGAACAGGTCGACCAGCACGGCGCGCGCGGCGGCGTCGAGTCCGCCGACGGGTTCATCCGCGATCAGCACCTTCGTTTCCCCAAGCACCGCCGAGGTCAGAAAAAACTTCTTGCGCGTGCCGAACGACATCTGTTCAAAGCGCTTTCCCAGATGCGGCGTGAGGCCAAAACGATCCGCGAGGACCAGGGTCGTGTCGCTGACCACGTCGTTTCTGGCCGAAGCCACGCGCTGCAAATACTCGCGACCGGTTGAATCGGGCGACGGTATACAGTCCTCCGGCACGTAGGTCATCAGCGATTTCGCGGCGGCGGGCGCGGTGCGCAACGAATGTCCGCCGATCCACACTTCCCCCGCATCGGCCTCCAACGCGCCGGCCAGAATGCCGAGCAAGGTGGATTTGCCGCTGCCGGACTCGTCGTTGAGCGCTACGCAGCCTGAGGCAGAGTCGTGATGCAGTCCCTGGAAGACGACGCGGTCGCTAAAGCGTTTGCTGAGGTTCTCGAATCGAAGCATGAGTCGTGATGTCTGGTATGGACGCGGGGCGCGGCCCCATTGAGAGGGCAGCCGCCGGAAATGAGACGGATGGCGAAGCGTATCAAAAAACAGCTATGACTCACCGGACGCCCTCCCGCCGCAGCTAAATCCCGCACACCGCAGGCGAGCCAAACAAAGCCTCGGCGAACTGCCTGATTAAATAGGGCTGGGGTAAATGATAGGTCTACAGAATACGCGGCCTTTTTTACACTGATAAACTGTGCCCGGAGCAGTTTTCTACCGCACGTCACGCGCAGCTCGCGCCCTAAAATCCCGCTGCATCACATCGCGGGATAAGCGGTAGAAACAGGCCTTTTCTGCGATTTGAAAGAAGCAGCCGCACGGCATACTCGCTCGTAAGCGACTGGTAAAAAAGGGACGCATGGTTGGGTGTCCTTTCTTCCGGCAGACATGGCGTCGCAATAGCCGATTCCTCCCAACCGCCCACCCTCTGATTCGATATGTATTGGGGCTCGCTTGAGCCCGTTTTTGGAAGTGACTCATGAAGCCGGGAAAGAATTCGCTTGGGAAAACACGGACACGCAAAATCGCCATTGCGGCCGGAGCAGCGCTCATCGCGTTGATGCTCGCGTTCAGCTTCTGGCATTACCAGCAGCGCACCGCGCAGGTCGCGCCCGCACTGACCGGCGTCGCCAATCAGATGCGTCATGACACCTCCGCATGGACTCGCGAGGAAAAAGATGCGTCGCAGATGCTGCGCGATATTCACGACGCGAACGTCGCCGCAATCGGCGTGAGCCCGAACGCGATTCTCGTGTCGAAGCGCGACGGTTCCAAATACTTCGTGACCGACCACAACGCGACGTTCTCGCATGCGCTGCTGCTCGGCGAAACGAAGTCCGGCGAGGCGGCTTCATATCAACTCGTGTGGCTGCCGGACGCCGACATCCGCACGGGCGGCTCTCACTGGATTCAGGTGTTCGACCAGACGCGCGACGTCATCAGCCTGCTGCTGCCGCTGTTGCTGATCGGCGGGATGGTGTGGTTCATGCGCCGGGAGATGCGCGGCGGCGCGTCGCTGCTCGGCAAGGCGCCCACGCTGCGTTTCGATGACGTGATAGGCGCCGGTGAAGCGAAGGCCGCGCTCGCGGACATTCGCGGCTACCTGTCGAACCCGAAGCAATTTACGTCGATGGGCGTGCGCGCGCCGTGCGGCATTCTGATGGTGGGCGGCCCCGGCGTCGGAAAAACGCGGCTTGCGCAAGCGCTGGCCGGAGAATGCGGCGCGAGCTTCATCTCCATCACCGGCAGCTATTTCAGCGCGAAGTACTACGGCGTCGGCATCCAGAAGGTCAAGCATCTGTTCGAGCTGGCGCGCAAGAACGCGCCCACGGTGATTTTCATCGACGAAGCCGACGGCCTTGCGAAGCGTACCGACACGGGCGGCGGTCCCGTCGAAGCCGAGAGCAACCGCATCATCAATCAGTTGCTCGCGGAGATGGATGGCTTCGCTTCGAACGAAGGCGTGATCATCGTCGCGGCCACGAATCATCCGGACAATCTCGACGAGGCATTGCGCCGCCCCGGCCGCTTCGATCGCACCGTGCAGGTTCGCTTGCCCGATCGCGAGGAGCGCGCGAAGATTTTCCGTTTCTATGCGCAGAGGCTGAAGTCGAAAGCCGCCGACATCGACTACGATCAGCTCGCGCGCCTGACCACGGGCCTGTCTCCCGCGACCGTCGCGATGGTCGTGAATCAGGCGGGGCTCGTCGCGCGCAAAGCCGGCGACACCGAGATCGCGGCCAAGCACTTCATCGAGGCGATCAAGATTGCGCGTATCGGCGACGTCAGCGGCGCGGAGCGCGCGCTGAGCGAGGACGAACGCACGCGCATCGCGGTGCACGAAGCGGGGCATGGTCTGGTTGCCGCGTTGCTCGGCACCGGGGTGCTCGAAGAAGTCACCATTCTCCCGCGCGGCGGCGCATTGGGCGTCGCGCTGATTACGAAGGCGCAGGACAAGCATCTGTATCGCGAGTCGGAGATTCGCAACGAGATCAAGGTGCTGCTCGGCGGCCGCAATGCAGAAGTTCTGGCGTTCTCCGAAGCATCGAGCGGCGCCGCTTCGGATTTGCAGGAAGCGTCGCGCATCAGCCTCGACATGGTGTCGAAGTTTGGCTTTAACAGCGACGGCAATCTTTTCAGCCTCGCTGCATTGCCCTCGCAATACGCCGGTCTGCAGATGAAGAGCGCAATCGAGCACGCAAACGTGTTGCTCAAGGAATTGAACGAGCAGTGCTATAGCCTGCTGCATGCGTATGAGCCGGTGCTGCGCGCCATCGCAGATGAACTGCTCGAACACGAAACCGTGCCGGGCGAAACGGTCTACCGCCTGATCAAGGAACACAAGAGCACGCTGAAGATCGTGCACGAGCCCGAGGCGGCCTGATGCGCGTCGATAACCACAACAAGGACGCAGCGATTTACGCCAACTCGGCGGGGCCGAATGGCGGAATGCCAGGAGGCCTTGTGATTCCGCCGAGAGGCTCACGTTTGGCCTTGTCCTCGTCTTCATCGGCGGGCGGGGTTTCGCCTTTTTCTGGCAGGGGCTGATCCAACCCTGGCTCAACTGGCGTTGGAATGGCATCGCCAATCGGTTTCGAGATCTCGGTGGGCGGACCGCCGGGGTCTTTCGTCTGGTCCTGGTCGTGCTCGTTCGGGGGATTCGGCTGATTGGCCACGGCGCATCTCCAGTTGATGACAGTCACATCATTCCTGAGCAATGTGTGTGCCACGTTCGTGTGCTCGGGCGGCATCGGAAGCGGTGCCTTCATCTGTCAATGCGTGTTCGCTGCGCTCGCCTTGTCGCGTCGTCACTGTGACCCCCGCGGTTCGCGCCAATACTGAATGCGCGTTGTCCGCGTGCGCACGCCGCGTCTTCAACCGAAGAATCGGCTCTTCGACGATCCGCCACGACAGCAGTGCGAGCCCGAGCGAAATCGCAAACGACGCCGCAATCCCCGCCGCATGCGCCCACACTGGCACAACTCCGCCGAACAGCGCTTGCGCGCGATGATTGCGCGTGAGGTCCGGAATCAGATTGTGATAAAGGTAAAAGCCATAGCTGATGCGCCCCAGATTCGCAAGCCAGCGCGCCTCGAGTAGCCCCATCACGACCGCATTGCGACAGCATGCGATCGAACAGACGAGCGCGGCAATGCATACGCCATAAACGCCGCTGACCGCGGTGAAGAGCAGCGGATTGTCCAGATCGCTCCACGCCGGCTCCGTCGCGCAAAAGCCCACGAGACAAAGGCTCAAGACAAACAGCGTCACGCTATGTCCGAGCCAGGCCCGAAGACGGCTTGTTTTGCCGGCGACCATCAAGCCGCCTATCCCGCCGAGCGCCAATAGCCAGAAATTGCTCAGCGGGTGCGTATAGATGGTGATCTCCTGCCAATGCGCGGCGCGCATCGCCAGCAGCGAAACCAGTCCCGTCACGACGATCACCGCGCACACCGCGAGATGCCGTCGCGCCGCGAGCAGCAACAGCAGCGGCGCGAACACGAGATAAAACTGTTCCTCAATGGCGAGACTCCACAAATGCGAGTAGCGTCCCGGCCAGTAATGCAGCACCGAACCGATCCAGAAGTTCGACAGATAAGCGAAATGAAACGGCATGCCGCTCGCGAGTTCCGGGCTCGCCATGCCGAATCGCATCAGCACGCACATCGCTGCCAGCATCAGGTAGTAGATCGGAAAAATGCGCAGCGTCCGGCGAAACAGAAAGCGCTTGAGTTCGGCGCCGAAACGGCTGCCGTTTTGCTCGATGCGCTGCCGTTGCGTCGAAAGAATGCCGATGATCAAAAAGCCGCTCAGCGCAAAGAAGATCCACACGCCGAGATGACCTATTTCGCCAATGTCGCCAAACAGCCGGTGTTGAAGAAACACCATCAGGACTGCAATGGCGCGCAGTCCGTCGAAGCCGGCAATCCTGTTGTTCATGTGAGTGTCTTCCAATGCGAAGGCGGTGCGCAGTGCGCGGCCGTTCAGGTCGGTAATGGAAGGACCGGCGCGTGAATGACACCGCTCAATGACGCCAATGAGCAGCGGCAAAAGGAAGGGCGTCGCAATGACGCTCGACGCGCCAGCCGAACGCGGGTCGGCGGCAAGCGTGTCCGGTCCACATGAGTGGCCGCCGTCCGGAGAGGCCATCGCGCGAGATGCGCGAACTCCGACGGTCATGCATGAAATCATCGTACGATGAAAAAAAGCGAAAAAAATCGCATGCCGCGATGAGCGGATTATTTTCTACGGCAATTACCGGCCGCATTTGCGCTACACGCGTTACAGCCGCAAAACTTGCCGCAAATCGAATGCGCGTGGAATCACTCTTACCGCATGCCGACAGCCGGATTTCAGATTGCCAGTGAGCTGCCCGAAATGACAGGCTCCTTGTCAGCGCCCATCACGCAACTGCGCAGCGTTCGTTCCAACGTTATATCGTGACGTGTTGCTGGATAACTCTCCTGCGAGAACACGAATGGAAATTCGCCGCGGACGCTCCGTCGAAGTGGACTTCTTTCGCGGGGTCGTGCTGATCGTGATCGTGCTGGATCACATGCCCGGCAGCACGCTGTCGCATCTGATGCTGCACGCGTACGCGCTGTGCGATTCCGCCGAAGTGTTCGTGTTCCTGGGCGGCTACGCGTCGGCGGCGGCGTACACGGCGGTCCTTGCGGGCCGCGGCGAGCACGCCGCCAATCTGCGCTTCGTGTGGCGCTGCTGGGAAATCTACCGCGCGTATCTGTTGACTGCGGTGCTCACGCTGCTCTCCGGCGCCGTCCTCGCATTCCTGCATCTGAATCACGCGATGGTCGAGCTGACTGGCTGGTCGCCTTTCGCCGCGCAGCCGCTACATCAGGCATTCGAAATCGCGGTGTTGCGGCGGCAACCGTATCTGTCGAGCGTGTTGCCGATGTACGTGTTTTACGCGCTATGCGTGCCCTTCGTTGTGCCGCTGGCAAGGCGCTCGCGTGTGACGGCGCTGGCGCTCAGCGTCGCGGTATGGTGGCTGGCCAGGCCGCTAGCCGTGCTATTCAGCATTGACGATATGGCCGACTGGGCTTTTAATCCGTTTGCATGGCAGCTGATGTTCGTACTCGGGATCGTGTGCCGGCTCGAGCCGATCAGCGAGCGCTTTCATGCGGGCGATGCAGCTCGCTGGTTCACGCGAGCCGCTATTGCCGCAGTGCTTGCGTTTGCCGTCGTCAAACTTTTCGTGCTGACGCAGCCTTTGCCCGGCGTCCTTAAACAGAATCTTTCCGTGGATCGCGTGATCAACTTCATCGTCATTGCCTGGCTCGCCGCGCGACTCGTGCGCACGGGTAGCGTCGCGCGGCTCGCGCAGCGCTTACCCGCCGTGGTGACGGTCGGCCGCACCGGGCTCGTGTGTTTTGTGGGCGGCACGCTCGTGTCGTTGATCGTCGATACGGCCACGCCGCATGCGTTTCAGGGCTTGCCCGGCGTGCTGATAGGGCTGGCCGGCGATCTCGTCGCCGTCGGCGCGCTGTTGATGATCGCGCGCGGCTGGAACGGCTGGAAAGGACAGCAGCCGCGCACGGCTGCGAGCGGCGCGCGTTGCGGATGAGCGCGCGTTGGCGCCGTTGGCCGTTTGCGCGAAGGTTGCGCGTGGCCGCGGCAGCAGTTGCGCTCAACATTGCCAGCATATTGCTCGGGCCAGGCGCCCATACGGCGCTCGCCGCGCAGAAGGAGGCGCCGCTCGCGATGCGTTGCGCCGAATTCGCGGGCGCCGTGTTGCCGCCCGAACTCATTGCATTGCCGACTGCGGGCGCGCAGATCGAAAGCGCGTCGATGGTCTCCGCGACCGCGCCCGGCAATCAGCAAGGCGGCGAATATTGCCGCATCACGGGCCGCATCAAGGCGCTCAAGGCGAGCACGCCGGATATCCGTTTCGATGTGAATCTGCCGCGCCACTGGAACGGCCGCGCGCTGCAAATCGGCGGCGGGGGTTATAACGGCGTCGTGGTGAGCGGCACCGGCGTGATGCCGTTCTCGCCGGATCGCGCACCGCTCGCACAAGGCTATGCGACCTTCGGCGACGACTCGGGTCATGTGGGCGATTCATCGCTCGCGGTGTTCGGTCTCGTCGACGAGGCCGTGACGAATTTCGGCTATGCGCATCTGAAGAAGACGCATGACGCCGCGCTCGCATTGATCGCGCGCGCTTATGGCCGGCCGCCGCAGCGCATGTATTTCGCGGGTGGCTCGACGGGCGGGCGCGAAGGCTACACGGTCGCGCAGCGCTTTCCCGACGACTACGACGGCGTCATCGCCAACTCTCCCGCGCTCAATTTTTCAGGGGTGCGCATGATCGGCGTGAAGCTCGGCCAGGCGGAATATGCCACGCCAGGCGGCTTCATTCCACCGTTGCTGCTCGAACAGGTTTATCAACGAACGCTCGCGGTATGCGACCGGCTGGATGGCGCGGCGGACGGCATCGTGAGCGATGTCGCTGCGTGCCGCGAGCACGAAGCCGAAATCGTCGCGTCCTTGCGTTGTGCGGGACGCAAGCCGTCGCGCGATGACTGCCTCGTCGAGCCACAACTCGCGACCTTGATGGTTATGCGCGACGGTTTATCGCTGCCCTACAAGCTGGCTTGGGACGTCAGCGGTTATCGCGGCTACAACGTCTTTCAGGGCACGCATCTGACGGGCTCGCTCGGATTGGGGCATCAAGCGGAACGCCTCGCTGTGCCGAGGTTTTTCGCCAACGGTTATCTGTTCGCGCAAGGCGACGGCTACATGCGCTATTTCGTGGCGCGTGACGCGGACTTCGATTCGCTCAGGTTCGATCCGCAACATCCGGGCAAATATCGCACGCAACTCATCGCGCTTTCGCAGACCATCGGCGCGATGAATACGGACCTCGCGCGTTACATCGCGCGTGGCGGCAAGCTCATCACACTGCAAGGTCTCGCCGACGAAGTCATCAGCCCCAATCAGACCATTGCCTACCATCAGGCGCTGGTCGATCGCTTTGGCGTCGACGAGGTCAATGGTTTCATGCGCCTGTATATGGTGCCGGGTTTTCAACATGGCAGCGGCGCGTTCATTCCTTCGGTGGATCTGCTCGGCGCGCTCGATAAGTGGGTGACGCGCGGGGCGTCGCCGGAAACGTTGATCGCCACCGACATCGCCGCGGCGACCAATGGACGCTCGCGCCCACTCTGCCGCTATCCGCTTTTTCCGCGCTACATGGGCAAGGGCAACGTCAATCTCGCCAGCAGCTTCGTGTGCGCCGAGCCGTGACGGCAGCGCGCAACATCTTTACCTTGGAGTCGTTGCAAAATCCTCCATCGACGTTGCCAGCCCCATCGCGGCTGAAAAACAAGAGGACGGCGATGCCGCGAATCGACACCGCCGTCACTGTGAAACTGCTCGAGCCGGCACGATTGACCGGCCGAAATCAACGGTGATTATTGGCCGTTTTGCATCGTGCCGTTAGTACCGCTGCGCGTGCCGTTGCTCATGTCGCCAGTATCCGAGCCGCCGCTGTTCGACCGTTTGGTCGTCGCGCTATTCGGCGAGGCGCCGGTGCCCGTACCCATGCCGCCGCCCGTGCCGGTCACGCCCGGTGCGCCGTAGCCGGAATCGTTCGGATGCTTCATCGTGCCGGGGCCGACGCCGGGCGTTGCAGTTCCGCCCGCGCCGCCGGTCGTGCCGCCGCCCGCGCCGACGCCGTTACTGCCGCCCGAGCCACCCGCACCCGCAGCAGCGCCACCGCCCGCACCGCCGGCCGCTTGCGCAAAGGCCCCGCCCGAGAGTGCCATTACGAGCGCTGAAGCAAAAATCGTCCTGGTAAAGCGTTTCATGGTTCACCTCCATAGAGCTGGTTAATGTCACGCGAGCGCCTCGCACTCACTTGAGCAGATTGCCGCAAGCACTGTGCCTTGCGTGCCGGCGCGGACGCGCATGGGCGCGCAAGCACGGCGAGAATCGAGCATCGCGCGTTCCCGGGACCACGCACGGTTTAGCGCCTCTGCGGCTCGTTAAGAAGGACAGACGCGCGGTGGCAGGGGCGTCACATCAATACGGAACCCGAAGTGTCTTGCACTGCAGCGAACGGCGCCGACGGTTCGCGCCTGATCAACCGGCGCCGCACGAGTTACAGACGGCTTGATCTTCTTCCGCTGCACGCTTTCGCAGTTTCAATTACATTGCGGGTGCGGTCGCGCTTATGCGTCCTCCCATCCACTTTCATAACGGTGTCTGCCATCGTCAAATCCATGCAGCCAATCGTCTCAGTTACGAATCTGTCAAAAACCTATGCCAGCGGTTTTCATGCGCTAAAAAACATCAACCTAGCGATCGACCGCGGAGAAATCTTCGCGCTGCTTGGCCCGAACGGGGCGGGCAAAACGACGCTCATCAGCATCATCTGCGGCATTGTCAATGCAAGCGAAGGCAGCGTGATGGTCGATGGCCGCGACATCGCGGCGGACTATCGCGGCGCGCGCTCGCTGATCGGCCTCGTGCCGCAGGAACTCACCACCGACTCGTTCGAAACCGTCTGGGCGACCGTTTCGTTCAGCCGCGGCCTGTTCGGCAAGCCGAAGAATCCGGCGCATATCGAGAAGGTGCTGCGCGATCTGTCGCTGTGGGAAAAACGCGATAGCAAGATCATCACGCTGTCCGGCGGCATGAAGCGCCGCGTGCTAATCGCCAAGGCGCTGTCGCACGAACCGCGCGTGCTGTTCCTCGACGAACCCACGGCGGGTGTCGACGTCGAATTGCGCCGCGATATGTGGAAGCTCGTGCGCTCGCTGGCAGCGAGCGGCGTGACGATCATTCTCACCACGCATTACATCGACGAAGCCGAGGAAATGGCAGACCGCATCGGCGTGATCAACGCGGGCGAGATCATGCTCGTGGAAGAGAAGACGGAACTGATGCGCAAGCTCGGCAAGAAGCAGTTGACGCTCCAGCTGGAGAGCCCGCTCGCGACACTGCCTCCGTCGCTCGCCGGATATGGCCTCGATGTCGCGAAGGGCGGCAACGAGCTGATCTACACGTATGAAGGCGACGGCGGCCGCACCGACATCATCGCGCTGCTCAAGGCGCTCGACGACGCCTGCATCCGTTTCAAGGACCTGCACACCACGCAGAGTTCGCTTGAAGACATCTTCGTGAGTCTGCTTCGAGGTAACCAATGAATCTCTACGCCATTCGCGCGATCTACAAGTTCGAGATGGCGCGCACGTGGCGCACGCTGATGCAAAGCATCATCGCGCCCGTGATTTCGACGTCGCTCTACTTTGTCGTGTTCGGCGCGGCCATCGGCTCGCGCATCAAGGAAGTGGACGGTATCAGCTACGGCGCGTTCATCGTGCCGGGTCTGATCATGTTGTCGCTGCTGTCGCAAAGCATTTCGAACGCGTCGTTCGGCATTTATTTTCCGCGCTTCACCGGCACGATCTATGAGTTGTTATCCGCGCCGGTTTCGTATCTGGAGATCGTCGTGAGCTACGTGGGCGCGGCGGCCACCAAGTCGATTCTGCTCGGGCTCATCATTCTCGCGACGGCGGGCCTGTTCGTGCCGTTGCAAGTGCAGCATCCGTTCTGGATGATCCTGTTCCTCGTGCTGACCGCTGTTACGTTCAGTCTGCTGGGGTTCATCATCGGCATCTGGGCGGATAGCTTCGAGAAGCTGCAACTCGTGCCGTTGCTGATCATCACGCCGCTGACGTTTCTCGGCGGGAGCTTCTACGCGGTCAACATGTTGCCGCCGTTCTGGAAGGTCGTGACGCTCTTCAACCCGATTGTTTATCTGGTCAGCGGATTCCGCTGGAGCTTCTACGGCCTCGCGGACGTAAATGTGGAGGTGAGCCTCGGTATGACGGCTCTATTCCTGGCGGTGTTTCTTGCGATCGTCGCGTGGATCTTCAAGACCGGCTACCGGTTGAAGAGTTAAGCGCAAAGCTGTACATAAAAAATGCCGTGGCGGCGTGTGCCGCCACGGCATTTTCGTGGCTTGCTTTTAGTTCGTCTACGACACGTAGGCCTTTGCAACGTTGATCAACTGCACGCGGTTGCGCACGTTGAACAACTGCCGCAGACGGCGCAAGTGGTAGTCGACGTTATGCGGCGACAACCCGAGGAAATACGCGATTTCCTTGTCGCGCTGGCCCTGAACCACCGCCTTCAGCACCGCATGCTGCAACTCGCTCAACGTCACGCGCTGCTGCTGCGCGGGCGTCATGCCGATCACGCTTTTCGCGTGCGTCCAGATGAACTCATGAATCGTGTGCGCGAACATCAGCGTCTCGGCCACGATCGATTCGGTCATCCAGCGCGGATTGCCGATCTCCGAATTGAAGCACAGGCTCGCGCTCAGCTCCGGCTCGGGCAACGGCATCTGCGTAAGAATGCCGCTCTTGCGGCCCGTCCCCTCCAGCATGTCGATGAGGCTGCCGAGCCGCTCGCTGCGCATCTGCGCACGCGGCAGGTCGGCGCGCATGTCGACCGTGTTCCAAAGGAACGGCATGCCGGTCGGCGACGCCAGCGCCACGCGCGGATCGAGCTCGAAATAACGCTCGCGGAAGTAGCGCGTGAGCCAGCTCTGCGACTCGTAGCTCGTCAGCACGAACATCGTCTTACGGTGCGCGGACGTGCGCGTGGCTGTGTAGCTGAACGAGTCGAAGCCCAACTGCTTGATGCGTTGCCGCACGAACTCGATGCGGTCCTGCGCACTGCCAAAACGCACTAGCGGACTGATGACCGGCGCACGCCGCGCGGTCGGTGTGGGCGTGCCGATCTCTTCCTCGGTGAAGAGCGTGAGGAAGCCTGCGGGTGCCGCGCTAGTTGCCGCGCGGCTCGATACCATCGACGCTTCAGCCGCGTGGGCTGACTTCGCGACCGGCCGCATGCCGGCCGGGTAGGCCGGTTGTGCGGTGACCGCTGGGTTGTATGCTGCCGACGCATGGCCGGCTTCGCCTTGCGGCGAACCGGTCAGCCAATGCGGCAGCGTATCGCATTCGTGTTCCATGAAACGGTAGCTCCGGCGTTCGAAACGCGTGAAAGACGACAACCTGAATGATTAGCTATTTCCAAAAATTACGGTAGCCGGTTCCTTGCTATCATTTTCGAGATCTTGCGCTGACAGCCAACCGGCATCGCGGGTATGACAGGGTTCTCTCTTTTGCATACGGCACCTCCTCGGGAATGGACGTGATGACACGAATTCCAAAGCTGACAACGACGCTTGCCTACGACCGCTACCTCGCGGGCCAGAAACTGGTGTCGAGCGTGGATCGCCCGTGGCGGCACCTGGTATTGCGCTCCTACCTCGAACCGGACGAGCAGGAACTGCTGGAAGCGCCCGGCCTGCGGGACCTCACGCTGATGACGCTGGCGAGCGGCGCGGAGCATCTGGAGCGCAATCTGAACGGGCGCTGGGAAAGCGCCGAACTTCGGGTGGGCGACGTCTGGTACGTGCCGCCCGCGCCGATTTCCTGGCGCTGGCGTTCGATCAGCGATGAGCCGCTGTCGACCGTCCATTTGCATATTGAGCGCAGCCTGATCGACAGCGTCGCCGATCAGATGGAACTCAGCGGCGGCTCGCGCGAACTGTCGCTCGGCGACGCGATGCAGTTCCACGATCCGCTGGTTGCCGCGATGCTCGGTGCATTGCATCGTGCCGCCAGCGATCCGGCCGACTCGCGCCTATATGTCGATGCGCTGGTTCACGCGCTTGCCGCGCATCTTCTTCAACATTATTCGCATGGCCGGCAAGCGGGGACTGGGCTGCCGGCGCAACCCGAACGGCTGGTGCCGCGCCGCATCCGGCGTGTGACCGACTACATTCGCGCGAACCTGGGTGCGGATCTGGCGATCAGCGAACTAGCCGCGCAGGCCGGTCTAAGCAGCTTCCACTTTGCCCGCGTGTTCCGCCGCGAAACCGGCGAAACGCCGCATCAATATGTGACGCGTTTGCGGCTTGCGCAAGCGGCGACACTGCTGCGCTCAACCGATCAGACCGTGCTGCAAATTGCAATTGCGGTTGGTTTCGAGAATGCCAGTCATTTCTCCGTGCAGTTCAAGCGTGACTACGGCGTGACGCCGCTTGCTTACCGGCTGCGCGGCTGACCTGCGGACTGCGCAGTGGCTACTGGCCGGCTCATCAGCAGGCGGGTTCCGGCAACAGCCGGTGATCGACGACGCCCACTGCGCTCGCCGGTGCGAGCGGCGCGGTCTATATTGCGTGGCGGCGCTGCGCCTCTCGTTCGCGCTTTGGTTGGCGACCGGCCGGATTGCGTCAGGCAAGAAGAAGTGACGAGGCCGGCAAGCCATCTGTTGGAATCACGCACCTTTCGAAGTGTGCTGTGCATTGCGCGGCTTGCAAACTACGAACTTTCGTGGCGTCGAAGAGGCCAGAGCTGGCACGCGCATGCCGCTCCGGCTTGCACAAGCTGGGATTGCCCGTGCCCCTTGGCGGTCCAACTGGCCTGACCGGCGTCTTCACAACTGTATCTGTTGAAGCCTTGCACGGAACGACAGAATGACCGGCCCACGGCTCAGGCCCCAGCCGCGTCCGACCGACCCTCCTCATTCAACCGTCATACCGGATACCTAGCGATGACCCGACTTCGAATCACCTCCTGCGGCCACGTCTTTATCGCCGAAACGAACCCCGACGCGCCGCAAACGGTGGCGGCGTTTCTGAAGCTGTTGCCGTACCGCCAGAAAATCATTCATGTGCGATGGAGCGGCGAAGGCTGCTGGGTGCCGCTCGGCGAGTCCAAGCTCGAGAACGACGGTGCGGCGGTTGGCTTCGAAAATCACACGAGCCATCCGTCGGTCGGCGATATTCTGTTTTATCCGGGCGGCTACAGCGAAACCGAGATTCTAATCGCCTATGGTTCGTGCTGCTTCGCGAGCAAGATGGGGCAACTTGCGGGCAACCATTTCCTGACCATCGTCGAAGGCAAGGAGAAGTTGCGCGAACTCGGCGTTAAAGTGCTGTGGGAAGGTGCGCAAGACGTGCTGTTTGAAAAGATCTGAGCGCCGCTGCGATTCATTCCTGCATTTGCGCGTGTCCGGCACGCGCCTCTCGACTTTTGTGATTCCCCGATAACGAGCCAGCACCCGCTGGCTCGCATTTTCTCAGCGTCGGTTCTCGGCCACTTTAAGCATTCGACTTAAAGCCGCTTAATCATCGGCATTCCCGGTTAAGACATTTGGCAGTTTTCGTCTGAAAGGCTATATGACTTTTAGCTAGTTAAGGCTAAAAAAATTCGCTTTTAGGATTAATCGTATTCGCGAATCGTGCGGCGTCATTGCACACTTGGCGCTTCAGCTTTGTTTGCCAACTTAAAGCGTGATGCGTGCCAAACCTGAAGTCCGAAGTCCGTTGATTCGACATCAATACTTAGGATGGCATAAGAAAAATCTTGGCGATCGATAATCTAGAAAGACTGGGAGGAATGTTGAACAAGACCTATAAGACGGTGTGGAACAGAGCCAGGCGTACGCATGTTGCGGTATCCGAAGTGGCGAAAGGCTGTGGCGCGCAATGCGCCTCCGTACGCCGGGCGCTGGCTGCTGCCGGCGTGGGTCTGCTCGGCGCTCTGGCATTTTCGCAACCGGCCGGCGCGCAGGAGTGCGCGCCGCAGGACTGCGTAAGTGTCGCCGACGCGCTGCGCTATGACAGCGGAGCGCACGATATCGCGACGCTCGGTAATCCCGGCACACGCGTCAGGGTGACGAACATTGCCGACGCCGCGCTGAATGCCGGAAGTTCCGACGCCGTAACAGGCGGGCAGCTCCACGCGACGAATGACGCGGTTTCGCAGAATTCGGCGGACATCTCCAGCCTGGCCAGCAACATCGACAAAGGCCTGACGGGACTGCTTCAGCAAGACCTGGGTTCCCGCACACTCACCGTCGGCCAGGGCACGGACGGCCGGTACGTGGACTTCACCGGCGTGGACGGCTCGCGCGAGCTGCTTGGTATCGCGGCGGGTACGAGCGCGCAGTCGGCAGTCAATCTCGGGCAACTCAAGCAGGTCGTGTCGGCGCTCGGCGGTGGCGCGTCGGTCAGCGCTAGCGGCTCGACCGTTGGCCCGCGGTACTCCGTGCAGTCCGGCACGCAAACCACGGTAGGCGGCGCGCTGACTTCGCTCGACACCGGCATAACGACGCTGCAGTCGCAGATTGTTTCGGGCGGCATCGGCCTCGTCAGGCAAGACCTCGGAACGCGCGATATTCTGCTTGCGCCGTCGTCGACGGGCATTCGCCTCAACGTGGCCGGCTTGAACGGCAATCGTACGGTCACGGGGCTATTGCGCGGTGCGATCGGCGCGTCGAGCACCGATGCCGTGAACGGTGCGCAACTCTACGGCACCACGGCGAGTGCGGTGACGGCGTTGGGCGGCGGATCGGCGGTCAATCCGGATGGCACGGTCAAGGGGCCGGTCTACAACATCGGCGGAAAGACCTACGGCGATGTGGGATCGGCCCTCGCGGCGGCCGTCACGACGAGCGTGGCAACGAGTACTGCGACAAGTGCGGCGACGGGTGCGACGGCGATTGCCGCGGCCACTGCCGATTCGGTCCAATACGATTCACCCGCGCATGACACGGTGACCATGGGCACCGCTGAGGCGCCGGTTCGCGTGACCAACGTGCGCGCAGGCTATCTGGCGGGCGACAGCACGGACGCCGTGAACGGCGCCCAACTCTTCGCGGCCAATCAGGCGGTCGCGCAGAACAGCGACAACATCGCGAACGTCGATCGCCGGGTCAGCAACAACACGACGAATATCGCGAACCTCGACCAGCGCGTGACCGTCAATACGACGAAGATCGCGAGCCTCGACACGCGCACTACGACGCTCGAAGGCAACGTGACGAACGTTGCGAACCAGATCACGAACGGCCAGCTCGGGCTCGTCCAGCAGGATCCCGGCTCGCGCATTATCAGCGTGGGGCAGAACACGGACGGCGCTCGCGTCGATTTCACGGGCACCGGCGGCGCGCGCCAGTTGACCGGCGTCGCGGCGGGCCTCACGGACACGTCCGCAATCAATTTCGCCCAGTTCAGGCCGATAGTCGCCGGGCTCGGGGGTGGCGCGCAAATCAATATCGATGGTTCGCTGACCGGGCCGTCCTATCACGTGCAGGGCGGCACGCAGAATAATGTCGGCGATGCACTCGACTCGCTCGACACTGGGCTGACCACGTTGCAGCAGAACGTGGAGAAGGGCGGCATCGGCCTCGTGACGCAAGACCCGGCTTCGCGGGTCATCAAGATCGGCGCGACTACCGATGGCCGGGCGGTCAGCGTGGCGGGCACGCTGGGCAACCGCGTCATTACCGGCGTGGCGCGCGGCTCGCTGAACGCGACCAGCACCGAAGCGGTCAACGGTTCGCAATTGTTTGCGCAGGCGGCGAGTACGGCCGTGGCGCTAGGCGGCGGCTCGACCGTGAACGCGGACGGCTCGATCAGCGCGCCTTCGTACAAGGTCGGCGGTCAGGTGGTGAACACTGTCGGTGGCGCGATTAGCAATCTGGACGGCCGCGTCACACAGAACAGCAGCGATATTGCCGGTCTGCAGACCACGGTTGGCCGAATCAACGGCACGGTGGCGAACGCGCTTCAGTACGACAGCTCGGCGCACGACAAGGTGACGCTCGGCGGTACGGCGCCGAATGCAGCGAATGCGGCCAATGCGCCGGGTGTGCAGTTGACCAACCTGAAAAACGGCGAAGTCTCGGCGACCAGCAGCGATGCGGTGACTGGCGCGCAACTGTGGCAAACCAACCAGCAGATCAGCAGCATCGACCAGACCGTCAGGAACTATGCGAACAACGGCAATGGCTACACCGCCGTCAACAGTTCCGCAAGTGCGCCGCAAGCGACCGGCAACGGTTCGGTGGCCCTAGGCGGCGGCGCGAAAGCGTCGGCGGCGAATACGGTCGCGCTCGGCGAAGGATCGGTGGCGGATCAGCCGAATACGGTCTCCGTTGGCTCGTCAGGCAACGAGCGCCGCATTGCGAACGTTGCTGCGGGGCAGGCGCCGGGCGACGCCGTCAACCTGCAACAGTTCCAGGGCGGCATCGGCAACCTCGCGCGGCGCGCGTATGCGGGAGCCGCGTCGGCGATGGCAATGAATATGGTCCCCGAAGTCGACGCGACGAAGAATCTCGCAATCGGCGTCGGCACGGCGGGCTACATGGGGTATCAGGCGGTGGCGGTCGGCCTGTCGGCGCGCGTCGCACAAAACTTCAAGGTGAAGCTGAGCGCGGGCATCAGTTCGGTCACGACATCGGTCGGTGCCGGTGCCGCATATCAATGGTAGCGGGGTGAAGCGACGCTGTCGCTGTGAAACCACGCGGCGAGATTTGCCCGTGGCGGGCACCCCACCGTTCGAACGGCGGGGTGCAAATGCGCTTCTTTACTGGAACAGCTTCATGGCCTGCGAGAGTGTATTGAACACACCCCATGCCAGAGGGACCATCACATACAGCCAGAAGACGGCGAGTTTGACCTTGTTGGTCGGATGCACGGGTTGAACAGTCGACATGCGAGTCTCCTTATGCGCCTTTGGCGACTTGTGCGTCGGTCATGTGATGCCTGTCGTCCACACGCTTGACCAACAGATTGCAGATGAAGCCGATCACCAGCAGCACGGCCATGATATGAACCGTCATCGTGTAAGCGTCGGCTTTTGCCACGCCGTGCGCGACTTCATAAGCACGGATGTAGTTGACCAGCACCGGACCCGCAACGCCGGCTGCGGCCCAAGCCGTCAGCAAGCGGCCGTGAATGCCGCCGACGAACGCGGTGCCGAACATGTCCGCGAGATAAGCCGGCACGGTCGCGAAGCCGCCGCCGTACATCGTCAGGATGATGCAGTAGGCGAGCACGAACAGAGCCATCTGACCGGACGCGGCGAAGCTCGGCACGAGGAAGTACAGCACGGCGCCGAGCGCGAAGAAGATGAAGTAGGTGTTCTTGCGGCCGATCCAGTCCGAAGCCGATGCCCACAGGAAGCGGCCACCCATGTTGAACAGCGACAGCAGACCGACGAAGCCGGCAGCGGCGGCCGCCGTCACGGTGCCCTTGAAGCTTTCCTGGATCATCACCGAAGCCTGGCCGAGAATGCCGATGCCGGCCGTCACGTTCAGGAACAGCACGAGCCAGATCAGATAGAACTGCGGCGTCTTCAAGGCCTGGTCGATGTGCACGTGGTTGCGCGTGATCATCTTCTGCTGACCGGTTTCCGGCGGCGTCCAGCCGGCCGGTTTCCAGTCGGCGGGCGGCACGCGAATGGCCAGCGCGCCGATCGACATTGAGATGAAGTACACAATGCCGAGCACGATGAACGTCTCAGCCACGCCGATGCTCGTCGCGCTGCGGAAGTGGTTCATCAGCGCGACCGACAACGGCGCGGCAATCATCGCGCCGCCGCCGAAGCCCATGATCGCCATGCCGGTCGCCATGCCGCGGCGGTCCGGAAACCAGCGGATCAGCGTCGACACCGGCGACACATACCCGAGGCCGAGCCCGATGCCGCCGATCACGCCGTAGCCGAGATACAGCAGGACGATCTGGTGCATGTACACGCCCAGCGCCGAAATCAGGAAGCCGCCGCCGAAGCAGCATGCCGCCGTGAACATCGTGCGGCGCGGGCCGACGTGTTCCAGCCACTTGCCGGCGAATGCCGCCGACAGACCGAGGAACACGATCGCCAGCGAGAAAATCCAGCCGAGGGAGGTGAGCGACCAGTCATCGGGAGCGGATTGCGTGATGCCGATGACCTTGGTCAGCGGGCCGTTGAATACGGAGAATGCATACGCCTGGCCGATACAGAGATGAACGGCGAGTGCTGCGGGTGGAACCATCCAGCGCGAAAACCCCGGCTTCGCAATGGTGGCTTCTTTGGAGAAAAATCCTGCAGAGCCTGAATTGTGCTGCTGCTCGGTAATACTGCTCATGGTCGGTCTCCCGGGAAGCGAAGTCTTTGTTATCGGCGCATCAGACCGAATGCTTTAGAGGTACGGCGTAAAAATTGCTGCGCCATGCGGGGTTCATATATGCGACGGTGTTTCATATGAACAGGCGCAAATCCGGATTGAGATTTGCTTGCTGGAACGATAGGGCGGAGAAACCGGGTTGGCAATATGAGATAGAAATGCATAAGGCATTGCCCGAAGAAATGCGACCGTAATCTGGCTGATCGCGGCACCAAAGCCCAAATCGCGGGTGCCGAGCGTCGGAAAGTAACGGGCGCCGCGCATCAAACTCGACCCACAAAGCAAAAAAGGCCGGCGGTGGCAACTTCGCCACGCCGGCCTTTCTCGTCCGCGATCAATCGTTCAGACGGTGCGCCCCGTCTTCATCTTTGCCGCCACGAGCACGGAGATCAGACAACCGATCGCGAGATAGGCCGCCACCGGATGCCACGAACCGCCCGCAAAGCTAACGAGCGCGACCGCGATAAACGGCGTGAAGCCGCCGCCGACCACGCTCGCCACCTGATAGCCGACACCCGCGCCGCTATAGCGATATTCGGTGCCGAAGAGTTCAGTGAACATGGGCTGCTGCACGCTCACTACCATGTCATGCGCGATGTTCGCGAGCATGACGGCGAAGACGACGATCCACAGGGTCGAGCGTGCTTCGAGTGCGAGGAAAAACGGCACGGCGCTGAACATGCCGACGAGCGCGCCGACGATATACACGCGGCGGCGGCCGAAACGGTCAGCGAGCAAGG
This sequence comes from Paraburkholderia rhynchosiae, assembly GCF_002879865.1. GTDB lineage: Bacteria > Pseudomonadota > Gammaproteobacteria > Burkholderiales > Burkholderiaceae > Paraburkholderia > Paraburkholderia rhynchosiae. The sequence continues at coordinate 375,150 of NZ_PNXY01000004.1, read as the reverse complement.
CAAACAGGGGGATCGTCACGCAGCTCACCGCGCCGACCAGCAAACCGATTGTGAGGAAGAATTCCCGCGGCATGTGCAGGTTCGCGGTCGAATAGTTGAGTGCGAACGCGGTCACGATATACATCGTGAATAACTCGGCAAGACGCAGCGCGATGATCAACAGGAAGGCCTTCGGATGACGCAGCAGCGCTTCCACGATTGGCAGCCGCACGCTGCGCTCGCCATGCGTGCCGACTTTTTCGACGAACTCCTGCGACTCTTCCATGCTCGAGCGAATCCACATCGCGATCAGCACCAGCACCACGCTGAACAGGAACGGCAGGCGCCAGCCCCAGCTCATGAACGACGCGTTGTCCATCGAACGGCTGATGAGCGCGACGAGACCGGTCGCCAGCACGAGACCCACGCCGTAGCCGACCTGAACGCCGCTGCTGTAGAACGCCTTTTTCTTCTCCGGCGCGCTTTCGACCGCCATCAACGCTGCGCCGCCCCACTCGCCGCCGACCGCAAAGCCCTGGATCGCCCGCAGCGTGACCAGCAGCACGGGTGCCCACCAGCCGATGGCCGGGAATGCGGGGAGCAGACCGATGGCGGCGGTGGACAGGCCCATCATCATCACTGTCAGGACCAGCATGCGTTTGCGGCCGAGCCGGTCGCCGAAGTGGCCGAATACGAAGCCGCCGAGCGGCCGGAACAGGAAGCCGACGCCGAACGTCGCAAAGGCGGCGAGCGTGCCCATCGCCGGGCTCACTTTCGGGAAAAACTCGGCGTTGAAGACCAGTGCTGCGACAATCCCGTACAGCAGGAAGTCGTACCAGTCGACGACGGCGCCGACGAAGCTGCCCAACGCCGCTTTGCGTGCCCGGCTGCGCGCCGTGCGATTATCGGCCGCTGCGGCCGTCGAGATGGTAGTGCTCATGTCGGATGTCTCCTTGGGATTCTCGGTCTACTGCGTAACCGGCTCGGCGGCTGCGGCTCGGGCCGGCGCGGCTGATTGGTTGCAGGATGTGCCGAAGATTATTGACGCAGCCCGAATCGCACAATCCGCAGTGGGCGCAAACTGCGCGATAGCCGAACGCGGCTGCGCGGATATCGCGCGTTTTCCGCGTATACACGGAGTGCAGCGAGTTTAATGGGAACGAGCGGGCGAGACCGGGCAACGCGTGCTACCGTAAGGACATGTGTTTAACAAGAGTGGCTGATATACTACATACTGGATATTGATTTTTGCGGCAATGCAGCATATGATTGAGTCATTCGTTCACTCAATCTTTGGAGCTACAAATGGAACTTGTTCCTCTTTCGCTGCTGGCTGTCGCTGTTGTGGGCTTGGGCTCTGCCGCCACCGTTCTTCTGACCCGCTGGATTGCCCAGCCGGTCGCGCAACTCGCAGCGCAACACGGCCGCTTCATCGGCCTTGATGAGCAACGCGGCGAAACGGCGGCGCCTTATCGTGTGTATGTTCGACAAGAGGCGATGAATGTCGTCGGAACTTCAAACTGAAGCAGTGGCAACACCGTTGACGTTGTCATTGCAGCCTATCGGCGCAAGCGTGAGCTTGCGCGATCAGGCTTATGCGATGCTGCGCCAGGCTATCGCGGACGCGGACATCTACCAGACGCGGGAGGACATCCGTCTGGACGAACGCGTGCTGAGCGAGACGCTCGGCGTGAGCCGCACGCCGGTACGCGAGGCGATGACGCTGCTGGAACAGGAAGGCTTTCTGCGTATGGTGCCGCGGCGCGGCATTTACATCGTGCGCAAGAGCAAGCGCGAGATTGTCGAGATGATCCACATGTGGGCCGCGCTCGAAAGCATGGCTGCACGCCTTGCGACGCAGCGCGCCACGGACGAGGAAATCGCTCGCCTGCGGCACATGTTCGACAACTTCCGCGACGCGACCCCGGCGGAGCACATCGCCGAGTATTCCGACGCGAATATCGCGTTTCATCAGGCGATCGTCGAGTTGTCGAAGTCGCAGATCATTCTCGACACCATCAAGAATATTTTTATCCATGTGCGCGCTATCCGGCGCATGACCATCTCGCAGAGCGACCGCGCTTCGCGCTCGATCGTCGACCATCTGCGCATCATCGAGGCGCTAGAGACGCGCGACACGGAACTGGCCGAGCGTCTCACGCGCCAGCATTCGCTCGACCTGGCGGCGTTCGTGGAAGCGAACTGCGACTTTCTCGATTGATGGCTGAATAGACGCTGGCCGCTATCGATGGCGGCAAGGCAGGGCAATCAAGGCCGGGCAATCAAGGCAGACAAAAGGCCCGCGGTGTTCACACACCGCGGGCCTTTTCGTTTCGGCCGGCTTGGTAGGGATTTACCGCGCTTGACGTCGCCTGGCGTGTGGTATGTGATATATCAACGTCGCCCAGACGAAGGCAGTACGCTAAGTGTTTTCCCTCGGAAGGAGGACCAAGGCTAACGGTACAAAACCCGCCGCGCCATTCCCAGCAAGGTTTCGCCGCAAAAGCGCAAGCATCACCGCGACCGAAACGTCGGCCTTGCGTGAAACTGATATATCACATACTGTATGTGACAAGGCCGGCAAACATGTTCTGAAGAGGAAGAATCTCGAAGCGAGCGAGTCCATAGATAACCGTTTTGCAAACCACCAGGCAGCACCCTTCCATGGGACCGGAGTAAGCGCCAAGGCGCCAACGCCGATCGACATACAACACGTATGGACTGGAGCTAGCGCTAAAGCACTAACTCCCATCGACACAGGAGACGACCATGTCTGCAGTTGTTTCATCCCCGAATCCAGCCACGAGCAACACCACGGCCGAAGATACGCTCAAACAGAAGACGCGCAACGCCGGTGTCGTCTCGGGCGGCCATCTGGTCGCGAAGGCGCTGAAAAACGAAGGGGTCGATACGATCTTCACGCTGTGCGGCGGCCACATCATCGACATTTACGATGGTTGTGTGGACGAAGGGATTCGCATCATCGACGTGCGCCATGAGCAGGTCGCGGCGCACGCGGCAGACGGCTATGCGCGCCAGACCGGCAAGCTCGGCTGCGTGGTCACGACAGCGGGCCCCGGCTGCACGAACGCGGTGACGGGCATCGCGACGGCGTTCCGTTCGGAGAGTCCGGTCCTGCATATCGGCGGACAGGGCGCGCTGACGCAGCACAAGATGGGGTCGCTGCAGGACTTGCCGCACGTCGACATCATGTCGCCGATCACGAAGTTTGCCGCTAGCGTGTCGAGCACCGAGCGCGTCGCGGACATGATCTCGATGGCCGCTCGGGAGTGCTTCAATGGCGCGCCGGGTCCTGCTTACCTGGAAATTCCGCGTGACGTGCTGGACCGCGAAGTGGATCTGACGCGTGCGGTCGTGCCGCAGCCGGGCCGATATCGCGCGTCGACGAAATCGATTGGCGACCCGCGCGACATCGAGAAACTCGCGGACATCCTTGTCAATTCCGAGCGCCCCGCGATTCTGTACGGGCAGCAGGTGTGGACCGCGCGCGGTCACGAGGAAGCCATCGCGTTGCTGCGCGGCCTCGACATTCCCGGCTATTTCAATGGCGCTAGCCGGGGCCTGCTGCCGCCGGGCGATCCGCATCACTTCGACCGCACGCGCTCGCAGGCGTTTGCCAATGCGGACGTGCTGATCGTGGTCGGCACGCCGTTCGATTTCCGCATGGGCTATGGCAAGCGCATCAGCAAGGAACTGACGCTGGTGCAAATCGATATGGACTACCGGACGGTCGGCAAGAATCGCGACATCGATCTGGGTCTCGTCGGCGACCCGGGTGCGATCCTCGCGGCTGTCTTGCAAGCGGCGAGCGGTCGCCTGAAGGACGATAAGCGCCAGGCCCGCCGCAAATGGATGGCGCAGCTGCAGGACGCCGAAGCGACCGCAACTGAAAAGCTCATGCCGCTCTTCAAGTCGAACAGCACGCCGATCCATCCGTATCGCGTCGCCTATGAGCTCAACGAGTTTCTCGCCGACGACACGATCTATATCGGCGACGGCGGCGACGTCGTGACGATCTCCGCGCAAGCCGTTCGTCCGCGCCGTCCCGGCCAATGGATGGACCCAGGCGCACTCGGCTCGCTCGGTGTTGGCACAGGCTTCGCGCTCGCGGCCAAGATCGCGCATCCGCAGAAAGAAGTGCTGTGTTACTACGGCGACGGCTCGTTCGGTATGACCGCGTTCGACATGGAAACGGCCAACCGCTTTGGCGCTCCCTATCTCGCGGTGATCGGCAACAACTCGGCGATGAACCAGATCCGCTATGGCCAGCTCGCCAAATACGGCGATGAGCGCGGCAATGTGGGCAATCTGCTGAGCGATGTGCCGTTCAGCAAGTTTGCCGAAATGCTCGGCGGCCACGGTGAGGAAGTGCGCGATCCGGCGCAGATCGCAGGCGCATTGCAGCGGGCGCGAGAAGCGATTCATCGCACCGGCCGCTCGGCAGTCGTCAACATCTGGGTCGACCCGCGCGAATACGCGCCGGGAACGAAGAACCAGACCATGTACAAGTAATACGGACACCTCAGGAGACAAGACATGGGCAAAGCACTCGACGGCGTGCGCATTCTCGATTTCACGCATGTGCAATCGGGCCCGACCTGCACGCAATTGCTGGCGTGGTTCGGCGCGGACGTGATCAAGGTGGAGCGGGCCGGCGCCGGCGACATCACGCGCGAACAACTGCGCGATATTCCGGACGTGGACAGCTTGTACTTCACGATGCTCAATCACAACAAGCGCTCGGTCACGATCGATACGAAGAACCCGGAAGGCAAGCAGGTTCTCGAAGCGCTGATCCAGAAGTGCGACGTGCTGGTCGAGAACTTCGCGCCGGGCGCGCTCGATCGCATGGGCTTCACGTGGGAGCGCATTCAGGAACTGAATCCGCGCATGATCGTCGCGTCGGTGAAGGGCTTCGGCCCTGGTCCGTATGAGGACTGCAAGGTCTATGAGAACGTCGCGCAATGCGCGGGCGGCGCGGCTTCCACCACGGGTTTCGACGACGGCCCGCCCGTCGTGACCGGCGCGCAGATCGGCGATAGCGGCACGGGTTTGCATCTCGCGCTCGGCATCGTCACCGCGCTTTATCAGCGTACGCAAACCGGCCGCGGCCAGCGCGTGCTCGCCGCGATGCAGGACGGCGTGCTCAATCTGTGTCGCGTTAAGCTGCGCGACCAGCAACGGCTCGAACGCACCGGTGTGATGAAGGAGTATCCGCAATATCCGAACGGCAAGTTCGGCGAAGCGGTGCCGCGCGCGGGCAATGCGTCGGGCGGCGGTCAGCCGGGCTGGATCTTGAAGTGCAAAGGCTGGGAGACCGATCCGAACGCATACATCTACTTCATCACGCAGGCGCCGGTGTGGGCGAAGATCTGCAACGTGATCGGCAAGGAAGAGTGGGCTACCGATCCCGACTACGCGACGCCTGCTGCGCGCCTGCCGCGTTTGAAGGATATCTTCGCGGAGATCGAACGGTGGACCATGACCAAGAATAAGTTCGAGGCCATGCAGATCCTCAACAAGTACGACATTCCATGCGGGCCGATTCTGTCGATGAAGGAGATCGCCGAGGAGCCCTCGCTGCGTAAGACCGGCACGATCGTCGAAGTCGACCATCCGATGCGCGGAAAATATCTGACAGTTGGCAATCCTATCAAATTGTCGGACAGCCCTACCGAAGTGAAGCGCTCGCCGCTGCTTGGCGAACATACCGACGAAGTCATGGCGGAACTGGGCTATTCGCCCGAGCAGATCAGCGCATTGCGCACCGCCGGCGCCATCTAGACGCATAGAAAAACCGTAGTGCAAGGCCGCCCGCCGCTCGCCATCCAGGTGAGCGCGGTGCCGGGCGGCGCCTTTCGAACCCGCATTGGAGACGGCAGGACATGGCATACGAAGACACGCTCTCACTGAAGGAACGCGGCACCGCTCATACGCCCGACGACCACGCGCCGGTCGCCAACAAGGACGTCGTGCGGCACATTCTCGATCACGCCAAAGCGGAAGGCCGCACGTCGCTGACTGCGCCTGAAGGCAAACTGGTATGCGACGTCTACGGTATTTCGGTGCCGAAAGAAGCGCTGGCGACGACCGCGGCCGAAGCCGCGCAATTCGCTACCGAGATCGGCTTTCCGATCGTACTGAAGATCGTTTCGCCGGAAATTCTGCACAAGACCGAAGCGGGCGGCGTGCTCGTCGGCGTCAAAAGTGCCGCTGATGTGGTGCAGGGTTTCACCACGATCATGGAGAACGCGAAGCGCTATAACGCGCAGGCCAACTTGCTGGGCGTGCAGGTGCAGCAGATGATCGGCGGCGGCCAGGAAGTGATTGTCGGCGCGGTGACCGACCCGTCGTTCGGCAAGCTGGTGGCGTTTGGCCTCGGTGGCGTGCTCGTCGAAGTGCTCAAGGACATTACGTTCCGCCTCGCGCCGGCTTCACGTGACGACGCCCGCTCGATGCTCGACGGCATCGCCGCTGCCGAGATGCTCAAAGGCGTGCGCGGCGGCGAGGCTGTCGATCGCGAGGCGCTAGCCGGGTTGATCGAAAGCGTCTCGCGGCTCGTGTCCGACTTCCCTGAAATCTCGGAGCTCGATCTGAACCCGGTGTTTGCGAGCAAGCGCGGCGCGATTGCCGCCGACGTGCGCATCGTGCTCGACTTCGCGCCGCCGGTCGAACGCTATCGGCCGAGTCAGGAAGACATCGTGCGGCAGATGAACCGCATCATGAAGCCGGACCGCGTCGCCGTGATCGGCGCTTCTGCGGAAGACGGCAAGATCGGCAATTCGGTCATGAAGAACCTGATCAACGGCGGCTATCAGGGCGAGATCTATCCGATCCACCCGAAGGCCGACGAGATCATGGGACGCAAGGCCTATAAGAGTGTGCTGGACGTGCCCGGCGATATCGACGTCGCCGTGTTTGCGATCCCGGCGAAGTTCGTCGCCGGCGCATTGACCGAAGTCGGCAAGAAAGGCATCCCCGGCGCGGTGCTGATTCCTTCCGGCTTTGCGGAAACCGGCAATGTGGAAGGCCAGCAGGAAATCGTCGCGATTGCGCGTGAATACGATATCCGGTTGATGGGTCCGAACATCTACGGCTTTTATTACACGCCGAAGAACCTGTGTGCGACGTTTTGCACACCGTACGATGTGCAGGGCAAGGCTGCGCTGTCGTCGCAATCCGGCGGTATCGGCATGGCGATCATCGGCTTTTCGCGTTCGGCGAAGATGGGCGTCTCGGCAATCGTGGGCCTCGGCAACAAGTCCGACATCGACGAAGACGATCTGCTGACCTTCTTCGAGCAGGATGAGAACACGGACATCATCGCGCAGCATTGCGAGGATCTGAAAGACGGTCGCGCGTTCGCAGAGACGGCGGCGCGCGTGTCGAAGAAAAAGCCGGTCGTGGTGTTGAAGGCGGGCCGCACGAGTCTCGGTGCGCGCGCCGCCAGCTCGCACACGGGCGCGCTCGCGGGCAACGACCGCATTTACGAAGATGTGTTCAAGCAATGCGGCGTGATCCGCGCGCGCTCACTGCGCGATCTCCTTGAATTCGCGCGCGGCATTCCGAAACTGCCCACGCCGAAGGGCGAGAACGTAGTGATCATCACGGGCGCGGGCGGTTCGGGCGTGTTGCTGTCGGACGCTTGCGTGGACAACCGCCTGTCGCTCATGACGATGCCCGCCGATCTCGACGCCGCATTCCGCAAGTTCATTCCTCCGTTCGGCGCCGCGGGCAATCCCGTCGACATCACGGGCGGCGAGCCGCCGTCGACGTATCAGAACACGATACGTCTCGGCCTCGAAGACCCGCGCATCCACGCGATCATTCTCGGCTACTGGCACACGATCATCACGCCGCCGATGGTGTTCGCGCGACTCGTGGTCGAAGTGAAGGAAGAGATGAAGGCGCGTGGCATCGAGAAGCCGATTGTCGCTTCGCTCGCGGGCGACGTTCAGGTGGAAGAGGCCGCTGAGTATCTGTACGCACATGGTGTTCCGGCGTACGCCTATTCGACGGAGATTCCCGTTGCGGTGCTCGGCGCGAAGTATCAGTGGGCGCGCGGCGCCGGGTTGATCTGACCTGACGCGTAAAACGTAAGGCGGCACGGTTTTCATCGCGACGAGCATTGCAACAACAATAGCGATTGCGACGAACGAAGAAGATCGTGCCGAAGCGCTCAAGGAGCGGCGTATGGATACGTGGATGCGTTTCATGTCGAACGACGGCGGTGTGGTGTTCGGCCGCGTCGAAGGTGCCTACCTGCACGAGTACGAAAGTCTGGATCAGCCGGTGCCGACCGGCGCTGTGTTGTCGGCGCGGGCGCTGACACCGCTCGCGCCTTGTGCGCCCGGCAAGATCGTCGCGCTCTGGAACAACTATCACGCGCTTGCCGCGAAGCTGGACAAGCCGGTGCCCACGCATCCGCTCTTTCTGCTGAAACCGGCCGGCTCGGTGATTGGCTCCGGTGAGCCGATCCAGCGGCCGGCAAGTTACACAGGGAAGATCGTCTATGAAGGCGAACTGGGCATTGTGATCGGGCGACGCTGCCGCGATGCAGATGTCGAAGAGGCTGCACAGGCGATCTTCGGTTACACGCTCGTCAACGACGTGACAGCGGCCGATCTGTTGAACGAGAATCCGCATTTTCCGCAATGGTGTCGCGCGAAGGGATTCGATACGTTCTGCTGTATCGGGCCGGCGATCGTCTCCGGTTTCGATTGGCAAAGCGCGCATCTCGTGACGATGCTCGACGACGTCGAGCGGCAAAACTATCCGCTCTCCGACATGGTGTTTTCGCCGGCGCAGCAGGTGAGCCTCATCTCGCAGGATCTCACGCTCGAACCCGGCGATGTGATTGCCTGCGGTACCTCGGTGGGCGTCGGGTCGATCAAGGATGGCGCGACGGTGTCGATCACCATCGACGGAATCGGCACGCTGCGCAATACGTTGAATGCCGCGCAGGCGGCTGCCTCCGAACGCCGAGATCTGGCGTGACGGCGGGACTTGTTTGAACGATGGATCGATCCGCGGGCCACAAGCTCGCGGGATTGCTTCACAACACGGAGGGCACGCGTGTCGCAAGCGTCTGACAGTACCGTGTGGCTGCGAACGCTCGTCTCGCTGACGGTGGCGATGGCGGGCGTCATTGCGGGCGGCGCACGGCTCGCGCAACGTCGCAATGTCACGCGAGGTCCCGGGCTGGTTGCGTTGCTGGCGAGCGGCATGGGCTTATCCATCGTGTCCATTGGCGTCGGCTGTTATCTGTCGGCGCTATCGTCACTATCGGCGGCTAATCGGGCAAGCCTGGCGACTCTCGAACGAGTCGAACTCTATACGGCCGTGTTCATCGGCGCGTTGATCTTCGCGACATCGGCGGTTGCGTTCTGCAAACTGCGTGGCGTCTTGCCCGTTCGCGCGGTGGTCCCTCCGGGGCACGACATCGTCACTCTGGCCGCGCTGCTGTTATGTGTTTGGCTCGGCTATGGCTTCGTGACCGAACAGACACAACCGTTCGGACTTGCCGCGTTACTGGCAATGAGTGCACTGGCTTCTTCGATGGGCGTCCATGTGATGCTCAGCCGCGAGTGTTCAAAGGGACACGCGCATGCCGGCGGCATCCCAATGAACCGGCGAAATAAGATCGAAGCAGAAGGTGTGAGAGACGCGGGCAAGGTGCGCGCGGCAGCATACCGCCATCGTCGACGCTGGCATAACAGCCGCAACGGGCAACGACTCACTCAAGCATGTGCGGTACGCCGCCTGTCCAACCGATCCGCGCTAACTCGAGCACGATGAAGTCGACCACGATGACCGCACAAACCTATCGGACAGCCAAAGCAACGAAAGGCGGGAGCATCGTCCCGCCCACGTGCTCACTCGCCGGCAGCGGCGAACTCGCTGTAGTACTGCGCTTTCTTTTGAAGGATCAGTTGTGCGAGAAAGTCGGCGTCGTAGGCGGTATGAAGATGCGCATGGAACCGCTCGATGTAAGCGGTGATGCGAGCCGCCTCGCTATTGAATTCCTTGAGAACGTCGAGCGTCGCATGATCCCAACGAAAGCGCAGGCCGAGATCGCTGAACGCGGCGTTATAGGCGCTCAGATGCGGATCGTCGGGATGGTCGGCGGTAGCGCGGGCTGTGCGCGCGCTAGCATGAGTCGCAACCGAAGCGTGGTTCATGATCGGCCTCCTGGGCTGACAAGTGATGGAACTCGCTTGCAGCATAGAAGCCCTGATCAATTTGCAATAGTTAAAGTTTTATTGGATTTCCATAGCCTATTGCTTATAGACGCTCAATTCCTTCACACGAGTGATCTTCTCGATGAGGCTCGCGCCTTCTTCCATCAGGAAGCGCTTGAAGGCCACGGCGACCGGTGGCAGGCGCTTGTTCTTCCGATGAACGACGTACCAGTTGAGCATGACCGGAAAGCTCTCGACATCGAGCACGACGAGATGACCCAATTGCAATTCGAGGCTGATCGTATGCGCGGACAGAAACGCGATGCCCATGCCGGCGATGACCGCCTGCTTGATCGTCTCGGTACTCTTGATCTCCATCGCGATCTTCAGGTTCGACAGGCGGCCGGCGAAGCCTTCTTCCATCGAATTCCACGTGTCGGAGCCGCGCTCCCGCACGATGAACGCCTCGTTGGCCAACTGGCTCATCCTGATGTTGCGCTTGTGCGCCAGCGGATGCGTGGGCGCGGCCACGATCACGTACGGGTGAGGCGCGAACGGCTCGTTGGTGGCATCCATTTCGTGGGGCGGTCGCACCATCACCGCGAGGTCCGTCTGGTTAGTCGCGAGCTGATGCAACAGTTCCTCGCGATTGTGCACGGCGAGGTTCAGCACGACGCCCGCGTAGCGCCGCGTGAATTCGGCCAGCAGCCGCGGAAAGAAGTAGTCGCCGGCGCTGATCACCGCGACGTTCAGCTTGCCGCCCGAGACGCCCTTGAGCTGGCTCATCGCTTCGTCGACTTCGTGAAACTGCTGAATGATCGCGCGGCTGTAGTGCAGCATCTCGGTGCCGGCCGGCGTCAGGTAGATCTTTTTTCCGAGCTGCTCGAAGAGCGGCAGCCCCGCGTGTTCTTCCAGTTGACGAACCTGGGTGGAGACCGCGGGCTGCGTGAGATGCAATTCCTCTGCGGCGCGCGAAAAACTCAGGTGGCGCGCCACGGTTTCGAAGACCTTCAATTGCCGCAGCGTGGCATTGCGCATCGTCATGGCCGATGTATAAGCAAACGTGAATCAATATAATAACAAACTTTAATTATTAGTAATTCAGCAATGACCCTAGCATGAGTTTGTAGAAGAAAGCGCAGACTGCCGCCGCGACACTCGGGTTAACGCTTGGATTGCAGGCGTGGCGGACCAGAACGCGGAATGACCAAAAAGAACAAAGTCAATTAGTCCGAATAAAGAAACTTCCGGAAAGGCGATGAATAAACGTCTGTTTTACGGAAGCGATTTAAAGACGCAGATATTAAATATTCCCGAATTGCAAGGCTTTTCGGGTCATAACGATAAGGTGGGACGAATACAGTACGGCGCGTTGGCCGGCTGCACTAAATAATTGCGGAGACAAGGCTCATGGACGATATCACTCAGCAGACCGCGGCCCCAGTATTCTGGGCGAGCCGTTGGTGGCAGCTCGTCATCGGCATGGTATGCATGGCGTTGGTGGCGAATCTGCAGTACGCGTGGACGTTGTTTGTCGCGCCGATGGACGCGCGGCATCACTGGGGCCAGGCCTCGATTCAACTGGCGTTCGCGATTTTCATTCTCACTGAAACGTGGCTCGTTCCATTGGAGGGCTGGCTCGTCGACAAGTTCGGGCCACGGCCCGTGGTGGCGGGAGGCGCAGTGTGCGCCGGCCTCGCATGGGTGATGAATTCGTATGCGACGACCTTGCCGATGCTCTACGTCTCCGCGGTGATTGCGGGGATCGGCGCGGGCGGCGTGTACGGCACGTGCGTCGGCAATGCGTTGAAGTGGTTCCCGGATCGGCGCGGTCTTGCGGCGGGCCTCACGGCCGCAGGCTTCGGTGCGGGCGCGGCAGTCACGGTGATCCCAATCGCGAACATGATCACGCGCTCGGGCTACGAGCACACGTTCCTCTTTTTCGGCATTCTGCAGGGCGTGTGCATTCTTGCACTCGCGATGCTGCTGAAGAAGCCGATTCTGCGGCAGCATACGCCGGCGAAGAAGAAGTTCGCGGTGTCGAAGGTCGACTACACGCCTGGCCAGATGATCAAGACGCCGGTGTTCTGGCTGATCTACATTTCGTTCGTGGCAGTGGCGGCCGGCGGCCTGATGGCAACCGCGCAGATCGGCCCGATCGCGAAAGACTGGGGCCTTGCACGCATTCCGATGACGATCTTCGGCGTGACGTTGCCGCTGCTGACGGCTACGCTTTCGATCGACAACGTCTGCAACGGCTTCACGCGTCCGCTGTGCGGTTTCATCTCCGACAAGATCGGCCGTGAGAACACGATGTTCGTAATCTTCACGGGCGAGGGGCTCTCCTTGCTTGGCATGATGCAGTACGGCACGAACCCGTATGCGTTCATGACGTTCGCTGCGTTGATCTTCCTCTTCTGGGGCGAAATCTTCTCGATCTTCCCGGCGATTTGCGCGGACACCTTCGGCAGCAAATATGCGGCGGCCAATGCGGGCACGTTGTACACCGCGAAGGGCACGGCTTCGTTGCTGGTGCCGATTGCTTCGGTGCTGTCGGCAACGGGCGGATGGAGTCTCGTGTTCACCGTTTCCGCTGTGATCACGATCGCCGCCGGCGTCTCCGCGAAGTTCATCCTTGCGCCGATGCGTTCGCGCTGGATCCACTCGCATGACGAACCGCAACAAAGCGTGCTCGCGGTCGCGGGTAACGGCAAGGCCTCGCGGCTGAGCCACTGGCCCGAACAGACTGGGGAATAGGCTGAGTCGTCCACCCTGGCCGCGACGTCATGAACGTTTCATTGCAGCAACTCAAGGTCTTTATCGCCGTCGCGCGTGAACGGAGCTTTACGCGCGCGGCGCGCGATTTCGACCTGACGCAATCGGCAGTCAGCCGTTGCGTGCGCGAACTCGAAGATGCGGTCGAACTGAAGCTGTTTGACCGCACGACGCGCCAGGTTCAACTGACGCATGCGGGCGCCAGTCTCGAGCGAAGAATCGGCCGCCTGCTCGACGAAATCGAACTGACGCTGCGCGAAGAACGGGCCGCTTACGACGGGCACCGAGGCGTCGTGGTGCTGGCGAGCAATCCGGTGTTGTCGTCGAGTTGGGTCGCACAGGGACTCGCGCGTTGCTCCGCGGCGTTCCCCGAGTTGTCGGTCACCATCGAGGATCAACCTCAAAGCAGCGTGCTCGCGAGCGTCGAACACGGCGAGGTAGATTTCGGCGTAGTCTCGCTAGCTGAACCTCTCGTCAATGATCAGTTGCACGCGCAAGTGGTTTTCACAACGCCGCTGCATGCGGTCATGCCGCCAAGCCACCCGCTGGCCCGCCACGCGAGCATCGCGTGGGACGCGTTGCATGAGTGGGCGCTCGTCACGCTGAACGCTGATGCAGGCGTGCGTGCGGCGCTCGAACTCGCCTTCAATACGAACGGATTGAAGCGGCGCCCGGTGCAGGAGTTCGGACATGTGGCCGCGGTGCTGCGCATGGTCGAACTGGGGCTCGGGGTCGGTATTCTGCCCGTCGACGCCCATTGGCCCGCCGTGGGCGAGTCGCTGGTGAGCCGGCCGCTTGCGCCGGAAATGACTTTGACGACGCTGCTCGTGCATCGCCGCAACCGCTCGCTCAGGCCGAATGCCGCGGCCGCGTGGGCACAATTTGCGGCGCATGCGCATGCGCAATCCAAAGACGCAGATTCGGACGCAGCCGATGAAACCACTGCGAATGCCGCCTCGCAAGATCCTTCATGGCCCGCAGCCGCGCGCAGCGGCGCGGCGCTTCACGAGCCGTAGCGCCGCATCGCCCTTGCTTCAGCAGTGGCCTTCACCCCAAGGCCGGCTTGCCAATCAGCCCACGCAACATTTCACGCAAGGAGTTTCATGATGGATGCTGACACCGACCTCAGACGCCATGATTTGCTGATCGACGGTAAGCGGTTGCCGCCGGGCACTGGCGAATATTCCGTCGATATCAATCCGGCCACCGAAGAGCCGATCGCGCGCGTTGCCCAGGGCAGCGCCGCCGACGTCGACACGGCCGTGCACGCGGCGCGTGCCGCGTTGAAAGTGTGGAATGGCATCAAGGCGGCCGAGCGAGGCCGCATCCTTGCTCGTCTCGCCGGCCTGATGCGTACGAATCTCGAAGAACTGGCCGCGCTCGAAAGCCTCGACGCCGGCAAGCCGATTGCCGCCGTGATGCGCCAGGACATTCCGGCCGCGATCGATACGCTCGAATACTACGCAGGCTGGTGCGACAAGATCAACGGCCAGGTGGTGCCGGTTCGGCCAGACGCCTTGACCTACACATTGCGCGAGCCGGTCGGCGTGGTGGCGGCCATCGTGCCGTGGAATTTCCCACTGATGATCGGCATGTGGAAAATCGCGCCGGCGCTCGCGTGCGGTTGCACGCTGATCGTCAAGCCAGCGGAGATCACGCCGCTCAGCGCATTGCGCATCGGTGAGCTAGCACTCGAAGCGGGGGTGCCGCCGGGAGTCCTGAATATCGTCACCGGCAAGGGACGGGTAGTCGGCGACGCGCTCGTCGCGCATCCGGGCGTGGATAAGGTGACGTTCACCGGATCGCCGTCGGTGGGGCGCGGCATTCTGCAAGGCGCAGCCGGGAATTTCAAGCGCGTCACGCTCGAGCTCGGCGGCAAGTCGGCCAATCTGATCTTCCCCGATGCGAATCTCGACAATGCGGTGCGAGCCGCGGCGTCGGGCATCTTCTTCAACACGGGCCAGGTATGTTCGGCGGGCTCGCGCATTCTCGCGCATCGCGATGTCTACGACGAAGTGGTGGAGCGCCTCGCCGCGCGTGCAAAAGCGATCAAGGTCGGCGATCCGTCGCTGCGCGAAACGTCGATGGGGCCGCTCATCTCCGCCGCGCAAATGAAGACCGTGCTCGGTTACGTCGAAGCTGGGCGGTCCGAAGGCGCGTCGCTTGTGGCGGGCGGCGCGCGTGTCGGCGAACGGGGCTTCTTTGTCGAGCCGACGGTGTTTGCCAATGTCGAACACGAAATGCGCATCTCGCAGGAGGAAATCTTCGGACCGGTGGCGAGCGTGATTCGTTTCAACGACGAAGCCGACGCGCTACGTATTGCCAACGGCACGTTATATAGCCTCGCGGCGGGCGTGTGGAGCGCGGACATCGGGCGCGTGCATCGCGTGGCGCGGGACCTGAAAGCCGGAACCGTCTGGATCAACACCTACGGCTATACCGACGTGCGCCTGCCTTGGGGGGGCTCCGGCGATTCCGGTTTCGGCCGCGAACACGGCGACGCCGCGATTGAAAACTTCACGGAGCCGAAGGCGGTGTGGCTCGCAATCGACCAGTAGGAATAGCAGAAGCACCTAGCAGTAGGGACGCAACAAAAAGGATCGAACGCCACACGGCGTTCGATCCTTGTTTAACCACAGTTCCAGTAGAAAAACGCTATGCCGTTCAAGCCTCCTGCAACGCCATGCGCTCGCGCAGTTTGACGAGCGCGAGCACCACGTCGATAGTCGGCGTGGGCTCGTTGACCAGACGCCCCATTTCCTGCACGACGGTCAGAAGCGGATCAATTTCCATCGGCCGCCGGTTCTCCAGATCCACAAGCGTCGACGTCTTGTGCGCGCCGACCGCACCCGCGCCGTCGATACGCTTTTCCACATCGACCCGGAAGTGCACGCCGAACTGATCGGCGATACGTTTGGCTTCGAGCATCATCGTGCGCGATACCGCGCGTGTGCCGGGGTCGCTGGTCAGTACGTCGAGCGTTGCGTGCGTCAACGCGCTGATCGGGTTGAAACACAGATTGCCCCACAGCTTGAGCCAGATTTCGTCACGGATGTTGTCGCGGATCGGCGCCTCGAAACCCGCCGCCTGCATGATGTCGTGCAATTGCTGGATGCGCGGCGTGCGTTCGCCGCTCGGCTCGCCAATCGGGAATTTCTTGCCGTACACATGCTTGATGAGGCCTGGCTCGACGATCTCGGCGGCCGGATAGAGCACGCATCCAATCGCGCGTTCGGGGCCGAGCTTCGTCCATTGACAGCCGTCCGGATCGACGCTCGCGAGGCGCGTGCCGGCGAACTTGCCGCCGTGCTGATAGAAGTACCAATACGGAATGCCGTTGACGCCCGTCACAATCGCCGTGTGCTTCCCCAGCAGCGGCTGCATGGCGTCGACCACGCCGGGCAGCGAGTGCGCTTTCAATGTGATGATCACGAAGTCCTGCACGCCGAGCTCACGCGGGTCGGACGTGCAGCGAACGGGCGCGCTGACCGTCTCCCCGTCGATGATCAAACGCGCGCCGTGCTCGCGCATCGCCGCGAGATGCGCACCGCGCGCGATGAAACTCACATCGGCTCCCGCGCGTGCAAGTTGCACGCCCATCAAACCGCCAATCGCTCCCGCTCCGAAGATGCAGATCTTCATGATGCCGCTCCTGTGACTATGAGAAGTCGCTTGCCCATGCCGCCTCTCGTCGTGCAGGCGACGGGTCACTAATTGAGCATAGGGGCGCGGAGCCGATACAGATAGTTAAAGTTTCTCGGCGGATGCATTCAGGATCGGTTATGGAAGTTCGCGGCTTGATGTGCTGCCGCGTTTCATCAGGCGCGCCTGACCAGCAGGAAACTTACGCCGATGGCCGCAAGAAACCCGCCGCAGCAGCGATTGAACCATCGCCGGACCCGCGCGCGCGTGAGCCACTTTCCGAGGTGCATGCCGGCCCACGAGTACAACGCAATCGCCACGCATTCGAGCACGAGAAAGCTCGCGCCGAGCACCGCGAACTGCGGCAGCATCGGCTTGGCGATATCGACGAATTGCGGCAAAAACGCGGTGAAAACGAGGATGGCTTTGGGGTTGCCGGCGGCCACGAGGAATTCTTGCCGCGCGATTCTCGCTAGCGATGCCGGCTGCTCCTGTGCGGTGTCGATAGCGGGCGCGTCGCTGCGCCAAAGCTGAATGGCGAGCCAGACGAGGTAAGCGGCGCCGGCCAGTTTGATCGCGAGAAAGAACCACTCCGACGCATGCAGCACGACCGCGAGACCGGTGGCCGCGAGCGCGATCATGGCTGCAAACGCGACGAGCCGCCCGGTGCCGCCGACAAACGCGGTCATGAAACCATGCCGCGCGGCCACGTTGATCGACAGCAGATTGTTTGGCCCCGGCGCGAGATTGATGGCGAAGCAGGCGGGAAGAAAGAACAGCCAGGCAGTGGTGGACATAGAGCCTCACACGATGAACGCGGGTCGGCGCGAGTTCCGCGCGGAACAGTCAAGCTGCGGAGCGAAACAGGCGCACGCACTGCTTCCAATTGTAGCGAAACCGGCGGCGTGCGCGTCGGGGCACCGTTGCAGGCACCCTGCAGACGCCCTTGCAGACGCCCCTTAATTCACTGCGTTGATAAACCCCGGATCGCCGACCAACGCGTCGACGCTGAGCTTCACCGTGTCTTCAATCGCAATGGCGTTGTTGGTGAATTTCGGCGATTTCTGTTTGACTGTCTTGGTGGTGGAGAACACGACCTTTTGCGTGGCGGCGTCGATGACCACGTAGCGCATCTTCAGTGTCCACAGGGCCGGCGAGCGGACGTCGTCCACGGTAAATTTCTCGATGCTGCCGCTCAACACTTTGTTGCCCCCGCCGAGATGAAAGCCGACGACCTTCAGGCGATCCGCAATGCTCTCGCGCACCGCCTCATTGATATTGTCTTTCAGGATGACGCCAGTCATCGCCGTGTTTTCGATGCGGTTCGGCGACATGGCTCCGCTGATAGCCGGCATGTAGGCAAAGTCGCGGGCAGGCGCGACGCTGAGCCATCCGGTCGGGTGCGCCAGGGCGCGAGGCGCGCTGTTCAGGCCGAACCACGACCACGAGCAGGCGGAGAGCATCAAGGGCAGCGCAATCAGACCGCAGCCCTTGAGCACGGCGTACCTCAAAGGTGTTGGCATGCAGGCGTTCAGGCGCGGTACACACGAACCGTGTCGCGCAGATTCTGGCGCTGTGCTGGAACAAGCGGCGGTCGAGGTCAGAAAAGTGGCCCTTTAAGTGGTGATACGTGCCGTCGGAGAACAGCATGGTAACAGCGGCCACGAATAAGCCATCTTCTAAATAAGACACCGGCTTCTATTCTCCCGATCCTCGTGCGAGGCGCGGCTTTCATGAAGCCGACGTATTGCAGCCGTCAGACGAAGCCGGCTTTGCCCTGTGTCATATCGACCAACGCACTACGCGCGCCGTCGACCGCATTGACCGGCAAGCGGATCGTCATCTTCACCAGCATTGCGTGCGCGGTATCCGCGAGTGCGTAGCCTTCCGCTTCGATCCATCGGCGCACCTTCGCTTCGTCGGCATATCCGACTTCAACCGTCAGCGAAGTCAGGGCAATCCGTTCGACTCGCGGTGCGCCCAGCAGCGCCGATGCAATCGCGTCGGTGTACGCACGCACGAGGCCGCCTGCGCCGAGCTTCACGCCGCCGTAATAGCGGACGACGGCGGCGAGCACGCCGTCGAGATCGTGATGCCGCAGCACTTCGAGAATAGGCCGGCCTGCAGTGCCGGACGGCTCGCCGTCATCGGACATCCCGGACTGGCCGCCTGCCAGGAGCGCCCAGCATACGTGCGTCGCCGTGGGATGTTCTTCGCGCAGACGGCGCAGTTCGTCCATCGCGGCGTCGCGATCCTCGACGGGTATGGCATACGCAATGAACCGGCTCTTGCGGATCTCGAGTTCGTGAATGTGCCGCGTCGACAGCGTGTAAGTCACCTGGGAATTCCGGTCAATAGCGATGAATGAGGAGATTCGTGAGCCCGTTGTCTGGGGCTCAGGACTCGAATCATAGCTACTTTGGCACCGGATCCGGTAGTGAGCGGGTGACCTTGCGGCCTGGTCCAATGCGCGAATTATGTGCGCAGCGGCCTCAAACCCGCGCGAACTTCTTGCGCGAACAATTGCGGCTCTTCCCACGCTGCAAAATGGGCGCCTTTATCGGGCCGGTTGTAATAGATCAGATTGTGATATGCACGTTCGGTCCAGCTGCGCGGCGCCTGATAGTTTTCGCAATTCCGGGTGGGACGGTTGCGGGAAAATTGACGTGAATGCCCAGCAATTCCGGCGGCGCCTGCCAAAACGGCGACGGGCTGGCGATTCGGAAGCGATGGTACCGGGCATACGAGATCCGATTGGCGATGACGCCAGGTTGTCGAAGGAGTGAACGTATTGAAGCGCGTGAATGTATCGCGTCTGTGTCCAGTAGCGGTCGTATATGCAAGCGCGTGTATCGACGCGCTCGCCGGATACAGTGCTATACAAAGAAGCGCCTGAGCGCTGTCGCGGTGCGTGCAGTACACTGGGCGAACCGATCGCCTTGAAAACAGCCGGACGCAAAAAACAACTTGCATGGGACAGAGTCGATGCTTTGCTTGCGTTGGAGCAAGTGCTAAAGCACTGACTCTGATCGACAGCTTTGCATGGGGCCGGAGTAAGGCGCTGAAGCGCCAACTCCGGGCCGACAGCTTTGCATGGGACAGGAGACAATATGCTTGAGTTATCTACGTTAGGGACCTTCGTCGCCGTCGTTCTCGGGCTCTTTCTGATCCCCGGGCCGGCTGTGCTGCTGGTTTTGACGCGCACCGTCCACGGCGGACGCAAGGCGGGCATCTTCACCGGCCTCGGCATTGCGGTCGGCGATTTCATTCATACGCTCGGCGCGGCAGTCGGCCTCTCGGCATTGCTGATGACATCGGCGCTCGCGTTTAATGCGGTGAAATGGGTCGGCGCGGCTTACCTCGTTTATCTCGGCATTCGGGCGTTGCGAGAGAAACAGACGAACACGCAGATGCCTGCGATGGCGTCCGTGTCTGCATCGAAAGCGTTCTTTCAGGCAATTCCCGCCGAAGTGCTGAACCCGAAGACCGCGCTCTTTTTTCTCGCGTTTCTTCCGCAGTTCGTTCACCCCGAACATGGCTCGACGTTCCTGCAATTCACAACATTGGGGCTGATCTTTGTCGGCATGAGCGCGCTTTACACGACGCTGATCGTGCTGACGATTCGTCCGCTGGGCAAACTCGTGAGTCGCTTGACGTGGCTTCGCCGCTGGCAGAACAAGATTATCGGTGTGCTGTTTATCTCGCTCGGCCTGCGTGTGGCCACGCAAACGCGCTGACCGGACGCTGCCTTTTGGGCTAGATGTTGCGGCGCTGTCTTCTCAAGCGGCCTTCGCGTGCGTATTCCATCTGCTCCTGAGTACGCACCGCGAGTCTTTCCTGCTCCGCGCGGCTGATTTGCCGTGTATCGTCGATTTCGCCGACGCGCAGCACTTCCTGCGCGATCCTGATACGCAGCGTCATGCGCGGTTCGCCGCGTTCGACCAGCGTGCGGTCCGTGGCACGCGCCTGTTGCACGCCGCAATCGATCAGATTGCGCAGTTCCAGCAACGTGAGTCGCTGGCGTTATATCCCGACTTCTTACAGACACAGAGGTCTCATCGTAGGCAACGCTTTCTCGCGTAACCGTTGGACATTGCAAGAGAGAAGAGATGAACCACACCGTAGAAACACCGATCACACCGGCGCGCGACATCGAGTTCTGGTTCGACTTCGGCAGCAACTACAGCTATCTCAGCGTCATGCGCATCGAGGCTCAGGCCGAGGCGCGAGGGGTGCGTATTCGTTGGCGGCCGTTTCTGCTCGGACCTGTTTTTCGCGCGCTCGGTTTTGATAATTCTCCATTCGTGCTGCAAAAAGAGAAGGGGGCATACGTGTGGAAGGACATGGAGCGCCAGTGCCGCAAATACGGCATTGCGTTGACACGTCCGAGCGTTTTTCCGCGCGCCGCGTTACTGGCGATGCGCGTCGCGCTGCTCGGCGCGGAGCGTGAATGGATCGGCGCATATTGCCGCGAGATCATGCAACAGAACTTCGTTCATGATCGCGATATCGGTTCGATGGAAGTAGTGAGCGAAGCGCTCGCGAAGCTCGGCTTGCCCGCACAACAGATCATCGCCGATGCACAACGCGACGCGAATAAACTGCGTCTGCGCGAGCAGACAGAAGCCGCTGCGGCGAAAGGCATTTTTGGTGCGCCGACATTCTTTGTCGGCGACGAGATGTTTTGGGGCAACGACCGGCTTGAAGACGCGTTGGACTTTTGCTATTCGTCGCCGTGCTGACAGAAGCGCCGGCCAGGCACATGCGATACGACGGCCTGTGCGATTTCAAGCGGTGTGCTCTCGGCGGGTACGACGCGGCGGCTCGGTTCGGGTGTGTGCTTCATGGTCCATTCGACGAGCCGGTACGAGCGTCCCCAAGGCGGTTGCAGCGGGTCCGAGACCTTGCATGAGTGAATCTGCCGGACCCATTCGTTGTCAGGCATGGCGCGCAGATGCTCGAATACCGTGTTCTCAACCATGGTTTGAACTCCTTCTTTGCAGGCATGCAGCCCGTCTTTTTAGCGCGTCGGCAACATCCCTGAAAAAAACGCCGCCGATGATCTGGCGGCTCAACAGGGGATGTTGAGCAGTATGGTTACAGCAAAGAATTAAGCCAGACTTAAGATCGTGCAAAAGGCGTGCGCGGTGCGCGTACCATCAAGATCCGCTCGCTTGCTTCAGGCATCCGGTGGCACGCCAAGCAATTGCAGTGCGCCGCCGGTCACTCCGCTAAACACCGGTCCCGCGACGGTGCCGCCATAGAACGCCTTGCCGGCCGGGTCGTCGATCATCACGGCAACGACCAGCCGCGGGTCGCTCATGGGCGCCATGCCGACGAACAGCGCGCGGTAATGGTTCTTCGCGTAGGTCGCGCCGACCTGCTTGCGTGCCGTGCCGGTCTTGCCGCCGACGCGATAACCTTCCACTGTCGCGGCGCGTCCTGTGCCGCCATCGCCGGTCGCCATTTCTAGCATCGAACGAATCGCGCGCGCAGTGGTCGGCGTGGTGACCGTGTGGCGCGTGTTCGAAGCTGGCGCCGCGGCATCGACACTCGCATTCCCATTCCCATTCGCGTTCGCACCTGCACCTGCACCTGCACCTGCACGCAACAAACGCACGTGATGCATCGTGCCGTCGCCAGCATAGGCGGTGTAGATCTGCGCGATCTGCAGCAGCGACGCAGAGAGCCCGTAGCCATACGCCATGGTCGCCTGCTCGATCGGGCGCCAACGCTTATACGGGCGCACCTTGCCCGATGCCACGCCTGGAAAGGTCAGCTCGGGCCGCAAGCCGAGTCCGTAGTCCTGATACTTGGCCCAGATTTTCTCGGCGGGCAGGTTGAGTGCGAGCTTGGCGAGTGCGATATTGCTCGACTTCTGCACCGCCTCGGCAACGGTCATCGCGCCATGATTCGACGTGTCGTGGATCACCGCCGGACCGATCTTGTACCAGCCCGGCGCCGTGTCGATGATGCTTTGCGGCCGCACCTTGCCTTCGTCGATGGAAAGCGCGACGACCACTGGCTTGATCGTCGAACCGGGCTCGAACGTGTCGACCACCGCGCGATTGCGCAATTGCCGGCCCGTTAGACGCGCGCGGTCGTTCGGATCGAAGCTCGGATAATTGGCGAGCGCGAGAATCTCGCCATTGCGCGCGTCGAGCACAACCACGCTGCCGGCTTCCGCGTGATGCTTCGCGATCGCTTCCTTCAACTGTCCATACGCGAGCTGCTGAATGCGCCGGTCGATTGTTAAATGGATCGTCTCGCCGTTTTGCGCGGGCACGAGCGGCCGCGTCTCCGACACGACCCGGCCGAGCCGGTCGCGGATCACTTCGCGATGCCCCGGCACGCCGAGCAGTTGCTCGTTGACGGCGAGCTCGACGCCTTCCTGGCCGTTGTCCTCGATATCCGTGAAGCCGACCACGTGAGCCGCCGACTCGCCCTCAGGATAAAAACGCTTGGAATCCGCGATCTGCGTGATGCCCGCGAGTCCGAGCTTCGACAGATGACCCGCTGTCTCCGCGTCCACCTGGCGCTTGAGCAGAACAAACGTTTTGTCGCCGTTAAGACGCCGGCGCAGTTCCGCGAGCGGCAGGTCGAGCAGCTTCGAGAGCGGCGGCAGCGCGGCTTCGTCGAGCAGTTTCGGCGATGCCCAGATCTCGTAGGTCGCGAGACTTACGGCAAGCATCGAGCCGTTGCGGTCGACAATCCGCCCGCGTGTTGCATCGAGCTCGATCGTGCGTTGATAACGTTTTTGCCCCTGGTCGACGTAGAAGTCGCGGTTCACGACCTGCACCCAGAACGCGCGGCCGACCAGCGCCGCAAACGCGCCGAACACCAGCACGACGATGAATTTCGAGCGCCACATCGGCAGGCGCGCAACCAGCAACTGGTTCTTCGCGACCGGCGCGTACGAGTCGCGCGGCTGGGACTTTTTGTTCTGGATCATGGGTGCGGATAAACAGCGGATAAACAGCGGATTAACTTGCGTCGCTCGAAAGCGGCACAGCTCATTGTAATGAGAACGTAATCTGTATGCGAGATTCCTGCAAGCGAACTCGCGCGACGGACGAAAAAAAGCCGCGCGGATTTCAAGAATCCGTGCGGCCGCTTTTACGTCCCGTCGCGTTCGATCGATGCCTCCGGTTTCGAGGCGGCGTGTTGTTAAAGAGGCGTTCTCCGCTGTCGGGTGCCTTGTTTTTATGCGTATGCCTTCATCTTCAGGCCGGCAACGCGAAGCTCGAAATGGCTTCTCGCAACGCGCCCACCTGGTCCTTCAGCGAATGCGCGGCGGCGGCGGCTTGCTCGACCAGCGCCGCATTCTGCTGCGTGACCTGATCCATTTCTCCGACCGCGCGATTCACCTGTTCGATGCCCGCGCTTTGTTCGCGCGACGCATTGCTGATTTCCTCGAGAATCTCATTCACGCGACGCACCGATTGCACGATCTCGCCCATTGTGGAACCCGCGTTGGAGACGAGGGACGCGCCCGCTTCGACCGTGCTTGTCGACGTCTCGATCAGTGCCTTGATCTCTTTCGCGGCCGTAGCCGAGCGTTGCGCGAGGCTGCGCACTTCGGCGGCGACCACTGCGAAGCCGCGTCCCTGTTCGCCTGCGCGGGCCGCTTCGACCGCCGCGTTCAACGCCAGAATGTTGGTCTGGAACGCGATGCCGTCGATCACGCCGATGATGTCGCCGATCTGCCGCGAGCTCGTGGTGATCTCGCCCATCGTGCGGACCACGTCGTCAACGACGCGGCTGCCGCGCGTCGCGACATCCGCCGCCTGACCCGCAAGCTGCGCGGCTTGCTGCGCGCTGTCCGCGTTCTGCTTCACGTTGACTGTCATCTGATCCATGCTCGACGCCGTTTGAACCAGCGCGGCCGCCTGTTCCTCGGTGCGCTGTGACAGATCCGTGTTGCCGGCGGCGATTTCGCTCGCGCCGATGTTGATGTTCTCGGTGCCGACACGCACGCGCGAAACCGTGTCGACGAGACCGGCCTGCATGGTTTGCAACGCATGCAGCAGGCTGCCGGCGTCGTTCTCCTTGACCGGCACATGCGCGGCGAGATTGCCGCGCGCCATCAGTTGCGCATGTTCGACGGCCACTTCGAGATCGCCGCCGAGCGAGCGGCGGATGCTGCGCAACACGAGCAGCATGATGCCCGTGGCGGTCGCGCCGAGCGCGACGGTGATGACGAGCCAGCGCAGCAGGCTCGCGTAGAACGCGCGCTGCACGTCGTCCATGTACATGCCGGTGACGAGGTACCAGTCCCACGGCGTGAAGTGCATCGAATAACTGGTCTTTGCCACGGGTTTGTCGCTGCCGGGCTTGGACCACAGATAGTCGACGAAGCCGCCGCCTTCATGATTGCCCGCGTTGACGATGTCCACGAACAGATGATTGCCCGCCGGGTCGGTGAATTGCGCGAGGTTTTTGCCGATCAGTTCCTTCTTGAACGGATGCATCAACATGATGGGCTGCGAATCGTTGATCGAGATGTAGCCGTCCTTGCCGTAGCGCATTGACGCGAGTGTGTCGAGCGCCTGTTTCTTCGCTTCGTCTTCCGTGATGGTGTGCTGCTGCGCCAGCGTGTAGTAGCGTCCGACGACGTGGTTTGCCTGGTCGATCAGCGACGCGAGTTGGTCGCGGCGATCGGACATCATCGACGCACGGTTTTGCCATGCGCCGAAGCCGCCGATCAGGATCAGGCCGACCCACAGGACGGCGATCATTGAGGCCAGTTTTTTGTTCAGAGTCATAGCAGGGGTGCTTCGCAAAGTGGTCGGTGAATCGGATTGGCGTTTCGCTTGTCGCTGACTGTGTTTACGGCCGGATTGTGTTGTCTCCTGAGGCAGGGGAAACCCGCTGTTTGAGTGCCTTTAAGCCAATTTCGTCTGATCAATAGAGGGTCGTGTGTGTGCCGTCCTTATTTTAAAAAAGCGGTGAACGCGAATGTGTGCTTATTCCAGTCTTGGCGGAAATATGTTTAATTGGCGATTTTTAATTAATAGAAAAACGCACCGGAGAAAATCGCCGGAATTAACACAAGGCAGTCGGTTTTCGAGGCCGACCGGTCAGAAGCCTTGCGCCCCACCCAACGCCGGCTTGGCTTTGCATCAACATTCCACAAAACGCCACTCAACTCCTAAGCGCTCCTCTTCTGCGTCTCTGCAAAAAACGACACATTTTTCCACTTAACGGCAAGGCCGGAAAACGGTAGTCGTCTAAATGACCAATAAATGAAAATTCCGCTATAGTCGCCATTTTCCAGTGGCCAGTCGGGCAAAAAGAGTACCAATAAGCCCGCTACAAGGAGTACAGAAAATGAATGCCCGCGAACCCGCCTTCGTCTCCGCTTCCCGTAGCGCACGTCTGCGCCAGATGCTTGTCAGCAACGAACTCGAATTCATGATGGAGGCGCATAACGGCCTGTCCGCGCGCATCGTCCGCGAAGCCGGTTTCAAAGCGATCTGGGGTTCGGGACTCGCGATCTCCGCGCAATTCGGCGTGCGCGACAACAACGAAGCAAGCTGGACGCAAGTGGTCGACAACCTGGAATTCATGGCCGACGCGAGTGATCTGCCGATTCTTCTGGACGGCGACACCGGCTACGGCAATTTCAACAACGTGCGCCGCCTCGTGCGCAAGCTCGAACAGCGCGGGATTGCCGGCGTATGTATCGAGGACAAGCAGTTTCCAAAGACCAACAGTTTCATCAACGGCGAAGCGCAACCGCTCGCCAACATCGACGAATTTTGCGGCAAGATCAAGGCCGGCAAGGACTCGCAGTCGGACGAGAATTTTTCGATCGTCGCGCGCGTGGAAGCGCTGATCGCCGGCTGGGGCATGGACGAGGCGCTGCGCCGCGCGGAAGCCTACCGGCGAGCCGGCGCGGACGCGATCCTGATTCATAGCAAGCTCTCGCGCCCCGACGAAATTCTCGAGTTCGCGCGCGAGTGGGCCGGGCGCGGGCCGCTCGTCATCGTGCCGACCAAGTACTACAGCACGCCGACCGAAGTGTTCCGCGAAGCCGGAATCAGCACGGTGATCTGGGCGAACCATCTGATTCGCGCTGCCACCTCGGCAATGCAGGCCGTCGCGCGGGAGATTCATTCGAGCGAAACGCTTGTCAACGTTGAAGACCGCGTCGCCACCGTCAACGAAATTTTCCGTTTGCAGGACGCCGACGAATATTCGGAAGCCGAAGACCGTTATCTGTCGAGTGGCCGCTCGGCGGGTTCCGCTGTCGTGCTCGCGGCGAGCCGCGGCAAGGGCCTTGAAGCCGTCACGGAAGACCGGCCGAAAGTCATGCTGCCGATCGCGGGCAAGCCGCTGTTGCGCTGGCTCGTCGACGCGTTCAAGAAGCAGGGCGTCAACGACATCACGGTGGTCGGCGGTTATCGCGCCGATGCAATCGATACGGCCGGCATCAAGCTCGTCGTCAACGAGAAGCACGCGCAAACGGGCGAACTCGCATCGCTCGCGTGCGCGCTCGACGGCGCCACGCTCGACAAGCTCGCGGGCGACACGCTGATCTCGTACGGTGATCTGCTGTTCCGCAGCTATATCCTGCGCGATCTGGTGGAAAGCGAAGCGGCGTTCAGCGTGGTGGTGGATTCGTCGCTGACCGACGCGGAAAACGCCAGCGTGCGCGACTTCGCGTGGTGTTCGGCGGGCGACGACCGCGGCCTGTTCGGCAACAAGGTCGTGCTGCGTCATGTGTCGAGCGGGAAGGACGCGTCGTCGTCGATCGCTGCACAAACGCCGCATGGGCGCTGGGTCGGTCTGCTGAATGTGCGCGGTGAAGGACGCGAGCGTCTGCAAGCGGTCATGCGCCAGTTGCAGGCGCGCCCGGATTTCGCATCGCTCGACATGCCCGCGTTGCTTAACGCGCTGGTCGAAGCCGGCGAATCGATCGAGGTGCAATACGTGCATGGCCACTGGCGCGGTGTCAACGATCTCGAAGACTTCCGCCGCGCGGGCGACTTCGCGCATGGCCAGACGCCGCTCGCGGCGTCGGTGGGCAATCCGGCCGCGGACGCGGCGAACGGAGCCGCGCAATGATCGAGGCCGCCCAGTTTGTCGAGGCGGCGCGCGAACGCGGCTTCGACTGGTATGCCGGTGTGCCGTGTTCGTATCTGACGCCGTTCATCAACTACGTGTTGCAGGACGAGTCGCTGCACTACGTGTCGGCGGCCAATGAAGGCGACGCGGTCGCGCTGATCGCGGGCGTCACGCTCGGCGCGCGTGGTGCGAGCAAAGGCCGTCGCGGCATCACGATGATGCAGAACTCCGGGCTCGGCAATGCGGTGAGCCCGCTCACGTCGCTCACGTGGACCTTCCGATTGCCGCAATTGCTGATCGTCACGTGGCGCGGCCAGCCCGGTGTTGCCGACGAACCGCAGCATGCGTTGATGGGCCCCGTCACGCCCGCGATGCTCGACACGATGGAAATTCCGTGGGAAACGTTCCCCACGGAAGCCGACGCGATCGGCCCCGCGTTGGATCGCGCCATCGCGCATATGGACGAAACGGGCCGCCCGTACGCGCTCGTCATGCAAAAGGGCAGCGTCGCGCCGTACGAGTTGAAGGCGAGTGACGCTGGCGCCCAACGTGTGCCGGTGGCGGCGCGCTCGCAATTCGGTAACGTCGCGGCGAGCGAACTCGCGTCGCGTCACGAGGCGTTGAAGAAAGTGATCGCGCACACGCCGGTGGAATCGACGGTGGTGCTCGCGTCGACCGGTTTTTGCGGACGCGAGCTGTATGCAATCGACGATCGTCCGAACCAGTTGTATATGGTCGGCTCGATGGGCTGCGTGACGCCGTTCGCGCTCGGTCTCGCGCTCGCGCGTCCCGACCTGCATATCGTCGCGCTCGATGGCGACGGCGCCGCACTGATGCGCATGGGCGCCTTTGCGACGCTCGGCGCATACGGTCCGTCCAATCTCACGCACGTGCTGCTCGACAACGGCGCGCACGATTCGACGGGTGGACAGGCGACGGTGTCGCCGCAAGTCTCGTTTGCAGGCGTGGCCGCCGCGTGCGGTTATGCGTCGGCGGTCGAAAGCGACGACCCGGCCGTGCTCGATGAACTCTTCGAAGCACTGCCGTTCGACGGCCCGCGCTTCGCACGCCTCGTCATTCGCCGCGGCACGCCCGATGGTTTGCCGCGTCCCACCCTCACGCCGCCCGATGTGAAGACGCGTCTGATGCGCCATATCGGCGCCGCGTGAAGTCAACGTGAAGCCAAAGTAAAGGAGCGCCCATGCTGCTGCTCAATCCCGGTCCGGTGACGCTCACCGAACGTGTCCGCAACAGCCTGTTGCAGACGGACCTGTGCCATCGCGAGAGCGAGTTTTTCGATTTGCAGGAAGAGGCGCGAACGCGGCTCGTCGATCTGTACGGCCTCGACGCGAGCGAATGGCAAGCGGTGCTGATGACGGGCTCCGGCACGGCGGCCGTCGAAAGCATGACTGCCGCGCTGGTGCCGCAAAACGGCAAGCTGCTGGTGGTCGAAAACGGCGTGTACGGCGAGCGCATTTCGCAGATCGCCGTGCAATACGGCATCGCGCATGAATCGATGAAACACGACTGGATGCAGGCGCCGGACCTCGCGAAAGTCGCCGAACGTCTCGACGCAGATAAGGCGTTCACGCATGTCGCCGTGATCCATCACGAAACGACCACGGGGCGGCTCAACGACCTCGCGGCGCTCGGCGCGCTATGCCGCGCGCGCGGCTTGCGTTTGCTGGTCGACGGCGTGAGCAGCTTCGGCGCCGAAGCGATCGATTTCGCCGACACGAGTCTGGACGCGGTGGCCGCGACGGCGAACAAATGTCTGCATGGCGTGCCGGGCGCGTCGTTCGTGATCGTGCGTCGCGCCGCGCTCGCGCAGGCGGCCAGCCGAACGTACTACCTGGATCTCGGGCGGCTCGGGCGGTTGCAGGATCGGCGCAACACGCCGTTTACGCCGTCGGTTCACGCCTACTACGCGCTCGTCGAAGCGCTGCGCGAAATCGCCGACGAAGGCGGCTGGCGCGCGCGTCATGCGCGCTACGCGGCGCTGGCGGAACGGGCGCGCGCGGGCCTGGCCGAGCGCGGCATCGGCAGTGTGTTGCGGGCGGAGGAATCGTCGGTGGTGTTGCGCGCGTACCGCTTGCCGAACGGCGTCGCGTATCCCCAATTGCACGACGCGCTGAAGGCGCGCGGTTTCGTCATCTATGCAGGGCAGGGCGGGCTGTCAGCCGAACTGTTTCGCATCTCGACGATGGGCAACATCCACACCGCCGACATCGACCGTCTGTTGCAGGGCTTTACCGAACTGACGAACTGATTCATCCGGGCACGGCGCGCCGCGCCGGCTGCCCAACGGCTCACACGGGGTCTTTGTCGGGCGGTCCTTCGGGACGCTGCGGTTCTTCGGTGTGATGACCGGGCGACGGCGGCGTCAGCGGATCGCCTTCCGGATCGCGGGTCGGATCGGCGTTTGGATCGGGAATCGGGCTCGTATGCATGTCGTAGCTCATTGCATCACCTGTGGTTGAGAACTGTGCGGTAGGGAGACGGTGCATGCCGTTCTCTTCAAGCGTAGGCGTTTCTCACGCTCGTCGTCCTCTTACTTCTTCACGCGACGGCCCACGCTGAGTTGCCAGTAGCGCTCGGTGGCGAAGACGTCGTCGTAATTGCCCGCGCCGAATGCGCGCAACTGGCTCTGGTACGCAAGAACCGCTTCGCGTTTGAGCTGTGCGCGGCGCTGCAGGTCGATCGTATGGCCGGCGCTCGGAGTAGCCGGTGTGGCCACGATGCCGCGTTGCGCGAGATCGGCGAGCCGCGCCTGCACGACGCCCGGCGTGCGCCGGTGAATCGCTTCCTCGTAGCCGAACCAGGCGAGATGGGACAGGCGCGGCAAGATCTCGCAACAGGCTTCGAACACGCGCACATGATCGTCGTGATACAGGCCGAGCGGCATCAGCAATGTGTTCGCCGTGCTCCGATAAATCGTTTCTTCCAGCGCCGCGGCCATTTTGCTGATCGACGGCGAGTCGGAGTACTGACTGTCGCGAAACGGCATGCGCAGCGGAATCGCGTCGAGCAATTCAAGCGCGCGGTTGTCTTCGAGCGTGCGCTCGTGGACGGCCTCATACGCGTTATCGAAGCCCGATTTTTCGTCCCATTCGGTATGCATTTTATGTTCGGGCGGCGCGGCGAACACCGTGCATACCGCGGCGTCGGGATGCGCGGCAAGCAATGCGCCGCAACTGAAGACGGCGTCGTCGAAATGCGGTGAGACGATGAACAGGCGCGGACTGGTTTCGCTCATGGAAGTCGTGTGGTTTCGAACGCTCGGGCCGCAGGGGCGGCGTAACGTCTCGTGACAATCGCGGCGTCACATCAGCTTAGGCGGAATTGCAGCGAGTTGCGCGGTTGATTCGCAGTTGGGTTGCCGCCAATTTGCCGCCAATTTGCCGCCGGATTGCAGTTGGGCATTGGGTTACGCTGGATGCGCAAGCCCTATGCCTGCATGCTTCGGATGAGCCATCACGCTCGCTCACAAGCGTCCGCCAACTCGGCCGCCCGTCTGAACGCTGCCACGATGCTTGCAACGATGTCCTCGCGCAAACAGGCGTCGGCGGCTCCGACAGATTGACGTGCACGCCGGTCAGCGCCTTCAATCCCGTCGCGCCCAACGTGACGACGACGCGCGGCGCGATGTGCGCGAGTTCTTTTTCGAGCCAGTACTGACAGGCTTCACCTCGCGACGGAATCCGCAGCGGCGCGGCCTCGAACGGCCACACCGTTTGCCGCCCCAGTGCGATCGCAGCCCGAGGTTTGCGCCACAGCGGGAATGTGCTCACTTGTTTGGTCGGGCTCGGCACCACTGCCACCGCCAGGGTAACCGCAAACGCGACGCCGCCCCTAAACCTCCCGCAAATCCTCCGGCGTATCGACGTCCCGCAAAATACCAGCGTCGTCGACGTCCAGCCGCATCATGCGTTGAGACGTCAGCAACGAGCGCGCGCCGCTGTCGCCGTCGAGCGCAAGCAGTGCATCGCGGTGCTCCGCGCCGAAGCCAACCGGATGACCGCGCTGCCCCTCGTAAAACGGCGCGACGATCGAAGCGCCGCCATCCAGCGCGCGGGCCACGGCTTCAATCGTCGTGAGATGAATGCGCGGCATGTCGGCCAGCGCGACGATCCAGCCCCCGGCATCCTCGCTCGCCTGAATGCCCGCTGCGAGGCTCGCGCCCATGCCGCGCTCGGCGGCGGGCGCGAATACCACGTCGCAGCCGGCATCGTTCAAAAGACGCGCGAGCGCTTCGGCGCCCGGCCGCACCACGGCCAGTACCTGCGGCACGACCCGCAGCAGCCGGTGCGCCGCTTCCTGAGCGACAGGTGTGCGCTCTGGCAGGTGCGCGAGCAGCTTGTTTTGCAGGCCGTGCGGATCGAAGCGCGAACCGACGCCAGCGGCGAGCAATATGCCAGTGGCGAGCGAGGCGTAAGCCATGGACAGGCACCGGTAGAGAGAATGAGACCGATTGTGCGATGCAACGCATCGCGAGGCAAGCGGCCGGATATTGGTTCAAACCTGCGCTCAAACCCGCGTCGTCCCCATCACCTTGTCGAGCG
Source organism: Paraburkholderia rhynchosiae (assembly GCF_002879865.1). Taxonomy (GTDB): domain Bacteria; phylum Pseudomonadota; class Gammaproteobacteria; order Burkholderiales; family Burkholderiaceae; genus Paraburkholderia; species Paraburkholderia rhynchosiae. The sequence goes on along the minus strand of NZ_PNXY01000004.1, from coordinate 342,920 downwards.
TCACCGGGAGATCGCGCACCCGCACGCCGGTAGCGTGATATACCGCGTTGGCGATCGCCGCGGGCACGCCCGTAATGCCGATCTCGCCAATACCGCGCACGCCGAGCGAATTGATATGCGGGTCTGGCCGGTCGATAAACGTAATGTCGAGCGAGCCGATGTCCGCATTCACCGGCACGTGGTATTCGGCGAGATTCGCGTTGGTGAAGCGCCCATAGCGCGTGTCGAGCGACGACTCTTCCTGCAACGCCGCGCCGACGCCCCACACAATGCCGCCAAGCATCTGGCTGCGCGCCGTCTTCTCGTTGAGCACGCGCCCCACGTCATACACGGCCACGACGCGCGGCACGCGGATGGTCCCGAGGTCGGCATCCACGTGCACTTCCACGAACACCGCGCCGAACGAGTGAAACGAGTACTTCTGCTTCTCATCGCCTGGTTTGACCGTGGACGTAGCCTCGATCGGCTTGCCGCCCGAGCGCGCGATGATCGCCGCCGCCGGATCGCGCCTCGCCGGTTGCGAGCGGCTCGTCACCCAGCCGTTTTCTACAGTGATGTCGTCGGGCGCGATGCCATGCACGGGCGACGCCGGGTCCGCCAGCGCCAGTGCAATCAACTGACTGCGTACCTGGCTCGCGGCCTCGCGCACGGCCGGCGAAACGCTGGCGGCCGACTGCGAGCCGCCAGACACCGGCGCCTTCGGCAGCGACGAATCGCCGAGCGCGAAGTGGATGTTCTCCGGCGCGAAGCCGAGCGCATCGGCGGCAACCTGGGTCATCACCGTATAAGTGCCGGTGCCGATGTCCTGCGTGCCCGAGGCCACCATCGCGGTGCCGTCCGGCAGAATCCGTGCGATGGCCGCGGCTTCGCTGCGATTGGCCGGATACGTCGCGGTCGCCATGCCCATGCCGATCAGCGTGTTGCCGTTTCGCATCGAACGTGGTGCGGGAGTGCGCCGCGACCAGCCGAATTTTTCCGCACCGGTCCGATAGCAGTCGCGCAGCGAGTTGCTCGACCACGGCTTGTTTTCCTGCGGATCGGCCTCAGCGTAATTTTTCAGGCGCAACGCAAGCGGGTCCATTTTGAGGGCGACCGCGAGTTCGTCCATCGCCGATTCCTGCGCGAACGAGCCGGTTGTCTCGCCCGGCGCGCGCATGAAAGTCGGCGTGCCGACGTTCAGCGGCACGAGCCGGTGCGTGGTCACCTGGTTCGGTACCGCGTACAGCATGCGCGTGACCATGCAGCAGGTCTCGGTCCAGTCTTCGATCATCGACGTGTTCGAGATGCTGTCGTGGCGCATCGCGGTCAGCGTGCCGTCGCTTCGCGCGGCCAGCACGAAGTGCTGTTCCGTGTGCGGACGCGCGCCGACCGGACCGAACATCTGCGGCCGCTCGAGCACGAGCCGCACGGGACGCCCCGTCTGTTTCGCGGCCATCGCGCACAACGACACATGCGACCACGACGAGCCCTTGCAACCGAAGCCGCCGCCGACGAACGGCGAAATCACGCGCACGTCGCCGGGTGAAATGCCGAGCGTCTTCGCCACAGCCTGCACTTCGCCGCTCACGCCTTGCGTCGAATCGTATAGCGTGAGTTGCGGGCCGTCCCAACGCGCCATCGTGGCGTGCGGCTCCATCGGATTGTGATGTTCGATGGGCGTCGTATACGTCACGTCGATATGCACGGCGCCGCTGCGCATACCGTCCTCGAAGCTGCCGCGCTGTGTATCCGTTTGACGTCCCTGTGGTTTATCGGGCGCATGGGCGTTTGCCTTGGCCTGCGCGAAGTCCAGCGTGGCGGCGCCAGGTCGATACGTGATGCGCAACTGACGCGCGGCATCGGTCGCATGTTCGAGCGTATCCGCGACAACTACTGCGACCGGCTCGTTGTTGTAGTGAACCTCGTTGTCCTGCAGCAGCGACAGACGACGTCCCGCCGGCGGCGCCAATTGCGCCTTGCCGCCGTTCGGCAGACGCGGCGCGTTCTGATGCGTCATCACGAGCAGCACCCCGGGGACGGCTTGCGCGCGGCTCGCGTCGATCGACGCAATCGTGCCGCGCGCAATCGTGCTCGTCACGAGCACGGCATGCGCAAGACGTGCTTCCGGAAATTCCGCCGCATAGCGTGCTTCGCCGGTCACTTTCAGCAGACCGTCGGTGCGATCGAATGGTTGACCGATCAGATTCATGCGACACCTCCCGCGCGGCCGGCGGCCTGGTTCACTGCGCGCACGATCGCGCGTTGCGCGAGCTGCACCTTGAAGCGGTTCTCGTGCAGCGGCCGTGCGTCGCGCAATGCGGCGGACGCGGCGCGGTTCAGCGTGGCTTGCGTGAGCGGCTGTCCGTTTAGCATCTGTTCCGCCGCGCTCGCGCGCCACGGTTTGTGTGCCACGCCGCCCAATGCGATGCGCGCCGTCTGCACGCGCTCGCCGTCCATTTGCAAGGCAGCGGCGACCGACACCAATGCGAATGCGTAACTGGCACGGTCACGCACTTTCAGATAATGCGAATGAGCGCTGAAAAGCGGTGGCGGCAGATCGACCGCGGTAATCAGTTCGCCAGGGCGCAAGGTGGTGTCGACATCGGGCCGGTCGCCCGGAAGCCGGTGAAACTCCGCGAACGGAATGCTTCGCTCGCCAGCGGGCCCGCTTACGCGAACCACGGCATCGAGCGCCGCGAGTGCGACGCTCATATCCGATGGATTCACCGCGACGCACTGCGGACTCGCGCCGAGAATCGCGTGCATCCGGTTGTGTCCTTCAAGCGCTGCGCAACCGCTGCCCGGCACGCGCTTGTTGCACTGGGAGAAAGCGGTGTCGTAGAAGTACCCGCAGCGGGTACGTTGCAGCAGATTCCCGCCGACAGTCGCCATATTGCGCAATTGCGACGATGCGCCCGAAAGAAACGCCTGCGACAACAGCGGATACTGCTCGCGCACGAAGGCGTGATTCGCGGCGTCGCTGTTGCGCACCAGCGCGCCGATGCGAATGCCGCCATCGGGCAGCGTCGTCACGCTGTCGAGTCCGCTGATATGCGTGATGTCGATGAGCCGCACCGGCCGCTCCACGCCACCCTTCATCAGATCGAGCAGATTTGTGCCGCCGCCGATGAACACCGCGCCCGGTTGCTGCGCGGCTCGCACTGCGCCGGCGACATCGCTGGCGCGTTCGTATGAGATCGCATCCATGCTCGTCGCTCCATCACGCGTTGTCGCGATTCGTGACGGCATCCACGCTCGCGTTCTGGGCGCCGCCTTTATGCGTTGCGCGTATCGCGGCAACAATGTTCGCGTAAGCGCCGCAACGGCAAATATTGCCGCTCATGCGTTCGCGGATCTCGTCATCGGAAAGTTTGATGGGACGTCTGCGCACATCGGCTGTCACGACGCTCGCAGTGCCGTTGCGAAATTCATCGAGCAAAGCAGTCGCCGAACACAACTGTCCCGGCGTGCAGTAGCCGCATTGAAACGCATCATGTTCGATGAAAGCGCGTTGTATGGGGCTTAATGCGCCGTTGCTCGCGAGCCCTTCAACTGTCGTGATGGTCTCGCCTTCGTGCATCACGGCGAGCGTCAGACAGGAGTTGATGCGCCGCCCGTTGGCGAGCACCGTGCACGCGCCGCATTGTCCACGGTCGCAGCCTTTCTTCGTGCCCATGAGGCCGGCATACTCGCGTAGTGCATCGAGCAAGGTCACGCGCGGTTCGAGTTGCAATGCATAGGCGCGGCCGTTCACGTTCAACGCGACGGGGCGCGGCGGTACTGCCTCTGGAGTTCGCGCGGGCGGCGCGGCAGGGTTTTGCGTTTGTGCATGAAGGTGCGGTGCCGCACCGACAGTCGCCGCGGCCGCAGCCGATTGTAGAAAACGGCGACGCGAAGGTTGACGTAAGACGGCGGCTTCGTCACCCGAATCCTGACATTCGTTACGTGTGGCCATGACGTTCTATTGACTCCGCTGAAAGGTCCATGCAGGCTGACGATGCGTCGGTATCCGAAGCGTCGTGCGCCAATTATTCAGCGTAGCAAATCCGGCGCAGTTGCGTGTACAACGGTAGTGCAAAACGGTATTGCGAAAATAACGGAGACAGCACAGATGACATCATCGATTGCAACCAGGTCCGCGCTTTCCATTGCATTCATCGTGGCTCTAGGCGTGAGCGCCTGCCACGGCGGCCACGACGACGGTCCCCCTCCACCACAAGCGAACACACTGCCGGGTTTCATCACCAGCACGGTCAAGACACAGTCATATGACGGCAATACTGACGACCTGCTCACTGCGGGACTCGGTAAAACTGGCCTGGCTTTAGCGACCGCGCCCGCCATTGCAAATGCTGCGCAACCGACCGCGGCCGAATTGCGGCGCCTCGCGATCTGGTCGAACTATCGCGCGCTCGTCGACATGACGGCGAATGGCGGCTATGGACGCTTCTGGGGGCCCAATGTCGATCTGAACGGCAATGACACGCTGGGCGAAGGCAAGATCGCCGGCAAGGAATATCTCGCATTCGCCGACGACGGCAGCGGCAACAAAAACGTCAGCATGCTCGTGCAGATTCCGACCAGCTTCAATGCGGATCAACCGTGCATCGTGACGGCAACGTCCTCCGGTTCGCGCGGCGTGTACGGCGCGATTTCGGCAGCGGGCGAATGGGGCCTCAAACGCGGCTGTGCGGTTGCGTACACCGACAAAGGCTCAGGCAACGGCGCACATGAACTGTCGACGAATCGCGTCACGCTGATCGACGGTACCTTGCAGGACGCGAGCGCCGCGGGCAAGGCGAGCCTCTTCACCGCGAACCTCGGCAACACGGATCTCGCGACGTACAACAGCAAATTCCCGAACCGCTACGCGTTCAAGCATGCGCACTCGCAGCAGAATCCGGAGCAGGACTGGGGCAAGAATACGTTGCAAGCAATCCAGTTCGCGTATTGGGCGCTCAACGATTCGTACGGCGCGCTCAACGGCTCAACACGCACCGTACGCTATAAAAGCGGCAGCATCATGACGATTGCCGCATCGGTGAGCAATGGCGGCGGTGCGTCGCTGGCAGCGGCGGAACAGGACACCTCCGGGCTCATTACGGCGGTGGTGGTCGGTGAGCCGCAAATCAACGTGCGGGTGCCCTCGCAAGTGTCGGTGTCTCAGGGCGGTGTGCCCGTCGGCGCATTCGGCAAGCCGCTCGCCGATTACATGACGCTCGCGAACCTGTTGGAGCCCTGCGCGGCGCTCGCGCCCGCTGCAGCCGGCGCGCCATATCTGACCACATTGCCGCTCGCGACCACCACCGCCATTCGCACCGCGCGATGCGCGACGCTCGCGGCTAATGGCGTTATTGCGGGAACAGATACGACGACGCAGGCGACCAACGCGCTGGCGTTGCTGCACCAGAACGGCTATGAGACCGATTCCGACGTGCTACATGCGCCGATGTGGGACTCGCAAGCGGTGCCGGCCGTCGCCGTGACGTATGCGAACGCCTATGCGAAGGCGAGCGTGACCGCCAACCTGTGCGATTTCAGTTTCGGCACGACCAGCTCCACAGGCGTGGCGGGCGTGACACCGGCTGTCTCACCGATGCTAACCGTGTTCGGCGTCGGCAACGGTGTGCCGCCGACCAACGGCATCAACCTGGTCTACAACGCGGGCACGGTCGGCGCGGTGGATCACCGGTTGGCAACCGTCGACGCGAGCTATGTGGGCGCCTCCTGTCTGCGCACACTGTGGACCAATGGCGCCCTAACCACGAGCGTCGAAGCCGTCAAGGTGAATGCGAACCTGCATGGCAAGCCCACCATCATCGTGCAAGGCCGCGCTGATGCGCTAGTGCCGATCAATCATGCATCGCGGCCGTACGTTGCAACGAATCAGCTTGTGGAAGGCGGTGCGAGCAAGCTGTCGTTCTACGAGATCACGAACGGTCAGCACTTCGATGCGTTCCTCGGTGTGGCGGGCTTCGATACGCGCTTCGTACCGCTGCATTACTACAACATCCAGGCGCTCAATCTGATGTGGAGTCATCTGAAGAGCGGCACGCCGTTGCCGCCGTCGCAAGTGGTTCATACGGTGCCGCGCGGAGGCACGGCCGGGGCCGCGCCCGCGTTGACCACCGCTAACATGCCGGCGATTGCGACGAGCCCGGGCGGCAATGCGATCACCGTGGCCAACGGCGCGGTGAATGTGCCGAACTGATTGCGAGTTCACTCCTTGCCATGGATCACGCGCGCCGGTCTGGCGCGTGATCGCTTGTTGAGATGCAAAGGGCAGGTATGGGCGATGCTACCGCTGCTTGAAATCACGCGCGTTCAGAGGACAACGGATGCAGTTCGACTACAGGCATTTTCACATCGATTGCCGGGCACGCCATGCGGACGAAGGCGTTTACTACGCGCGTGCCAGGATCACTCACATACCGCAAAAGAGCGAGCATTTCCGGACTCACGATTCCGGCGACATCGACGCCTTTACAAACGAGGCCGATGCGATCTCGTGCGCCAGGTCGTGGGCGATCGAATGGTGCGATGAGACGTCCGAAGCGGTGGCAAAAGCGGTGGCAAAAGCGGTGGCAAAAGCGGTGTCGAAAGCGGCGTCGAAATAACTCGCATTGCAGGGAGGACGTGCCGTGGCAAGGCTGCGCATTGCGACATTCAACATCAACGGAATCCGTTCGCGTCAGGCGGCATTGCTGCAATGGCTCGAACGCGAAGCGCCGGACATTGTCTGCTTGCAGGAACTGAAGGCCGCCGACAGCGCGTTTCCGGCCGATGCATTGCGCGAAGCCGGCTACAGCGCGATCTGGCATGGCCAGAGCGCATGGAACGGCGTGGCGATTCTGTCGAAGGGCGAAGCGCCGCTCGAAAGCCGCCGCGGTCTGCCCGGTTTCGAAGCCGACACGCATAGCCGCTATCTCGAAGCGGCGGTGGGCGGCTTGCTGGTGTGCTGCCTCTATCTGCCGAACGGCAACCCGCAGCCCGGTCCCAAGTTCGACTACAAGCTCGCGTGGTTCGATCATCTGCTCGAGCATGCGGCGAAGCTGCTCACGAGCGGCCATCCCGTCGTGCTGGCCGGCGACTTCAATGTCGTGCCCACCGACGAAGACATCTACAACCCGCGCTCGTGGCTGAAAGACGCGTTGTTGCAGCCGGAAAGCCGCGAACGTTATCGGCGCCTGCTCGCGCAGGGCTGGACCGACGCGCTGCGAACCCATGTCGGCGATGAGCGCGTCTACACCTTCTGGGATTATTTTCGCCGTCATTGGGACACTAACTCTGGCTTGCGCATCGACCACATCTTGCTGAGCCCGGAGCTCGCGCCGCGTTTGCGCGACGCGGGCGTGGACCGCTGGGTGCGCGGCGAGCCGCACGCGAGCGATCACGCACCGACATGGGTGGAACTGGAGATGGGCGCCGCGCGCAAACGGGTGGCCAAAGCGCGTGGCTAGCACGCGCGTTTTGCGCCAGCCATACAGAAAGAATGCACCAACAGATCGCGAGCGAAGCGCTCGCGAAGGCTACTGCACCCTCGTCGAACCCGGCGCCGGACGCAAACGGGCCGCGACCGCCGGAATCGCCGAGCTGGCCGGCGTGCTTTCGTCGACCGACGTACGGCCGCCATCGTGGAAGAACGCCTGCTCCGCGGCCTTGTTCATCACTAGGATGCTGATGCGCCGATTGGTCGGTTCGTCGACGACATTGCTGTTAAGCGGCAACACGTCCGCGAGGCCGCGCACCTGCAGCAGCTTTTCGCCGTGCATCCCGCCGTAAACGAGCGCGCGGCGCGCGGCGTTCGCGCGCTCGGACGACAACTCCCAGTTCGAATAGCCGACAGGTCCACCGGTATACGGCACGGCATCTGTGTGCCCCGCGATCGAGATGCGATTCTCGACGTCGTTAAGCGCCGCGCCGATCTGCGTCAGTATGGCGACCGCGTACGTCTGCAGCTTCGGACTGCCGGATGCGAACATCGGACGGTTCTGCGAATCGACAATCTCGATGCGCAGCCCTTCGTTCGTGATCGAAATGCGGATCTGATCCTTGAAGGCCTTCAATGCGGGGCTCTGTTCGATCAGCGCGATGAGCTTCTCCTTCAACTGCTGCAAGCGAGCCGTGTCGGCGGGCGCGACAGTCGGCACCGCATTGACAGGCGTAGCCGGCTCGATCTGGGTCTTCTTGCCGTCGCCAGGACGCGTATCCGAGATGTCGCGGCCGCCCCCTTGCACCACGCTCGGCCGCGCGGCGGCTGCGCCTTCGTTGCCGCCGAGCAGGCTCGGGAGGGGCGTGTTGAAGTAATCCTCGATGCCTTGCTTGTCGAACTTCGACGTGGAGCCGAGCAGCCACATCAGCAGGAAAAACGCCATCATCGCGGTGACGAAATCGGCGTACGCGATTTTCCAGGCGCCGCCATGATGCCCACCGTGGTCATCGCGCTTTCTCGAGCGACGCACGATGATCGGCGGCGCCTCGTCCTGCGAGCCGCGTGACCTTCTTTGCGTCATGATGCGGCTCCCCCGGCAGCCGGCTTCGGCGTCCTGGTGGCGCGCACGGCGTCGTCGAGTTCCTGGAAGCTCGGGCGATCGGCGGTGAACAGCACCTTGCGGCCAAATTCGACAGCGATTGGCGGCGCGTAGCCGGACAACGAAGCGAGCAGCACGGCCTTCACGCATTGATACGGCTTTGCTTCGGCGCGGCCCTTAGCGTTCAGCAGATCCGCGAGCGGGCCGACAAAACCATACGCGAGAAGAATGCCGAGGAACGTGCCGACGAGTGCACCGGCGATCATCTCGCCGAGCACGGCCGGCGGCGCGCCGACCGAACCCATTGTGTGGACCACGCCCATCACGGCCGCGACAATGCCGAACGCGGGCAGCGCGTCGGCCATCTTCTGAATCGCATTAGCCGCGATCGACGATTCCGCGTGATGCGTGGCCAGCTCTTCATCCATCAGGTCCTGCACTTCCAGCACATTCACATTGCCGCCAGACATCATGCGCAAATAATCGACGATGAAATCGAGCAGATGGTGATCGCTGAGAACGTGCGGATACTTCTGGAAAATCACGCTTTCATCCGGCGCAAAGACGTCGGCTTCGAGCGACATCATGCCTTCCTTTCGCGCCTTCTGAAGCAGCTCGTAAAGTAACGCGATCAGTTCCAGATACTTTTCCTTCGTGTAGCCGCCGCCCTTGAAGCACGAGGGAATCGCCTTAAGGGTTTTCTTCAGCGTCGAAGTCGGATTGCTCACGACGAACGCGCCGATTGCCGCGCCGAAAATGCATAGCAATTCGAACGGTTGAAGGAGAGCCGGAAGATGACCGCCCACGCCCACAAAGCTCCCTATGACGGAACCGATCACCAGCAGCCAGCCGATTGCGACAAACATATTCTCTCCGATATCCTGCGCGGCGCACGTTCGATTAGAACAGGCCTTGGTTCAAGGGCTTTTCCGTGCGTCATTGAATTTCCGCATGTACTGGTAAACGGCCCGAGTGGCGGTTGCTGAAGTGCAGAAGCGAGTGAAACCGACGAATTCGGCAAAATTCTGGCGCGTTTATGCGGCATCGGTAAAAGCGCCCGCACCTTTTTACCGATCGCTCTGCTAGCATGCAAAGCGACCGGCGCCAGGTCTCTCGAACCGGTAATCAAACAGCGATCGTCAAGCCTCACAAGAAGAACGGAGATGAGCATGAAAGCCAGCACCATTGCCGAACGGGAGGCCCGTGGCCGTGCCGCCCGCGAAAAGTCGAAGCGTTCGAGCCATCGAACGGTGGGCACATTGGAGCGCGATCCGATCGAGCTCCTGAAGCAAAGCAGCGAAGGCCGCGTGCAGAACCTGGTGCCGCTGCGTTACGGGCGCATGGCCGTCTCGCCGTTCACGTTCTTTCGCGGCACGGCGATTTTGCAGGCTCACGATTTAAGCAAGGTTCACGACACCGGCCTGACCATGCCCATCTGCGGAGACGGGCATCTGATGAATTTCGGCGGCTTCGCCACGCCCGAGCGGCAGCTCGTATTCGATCTGAACGATTTTGACGAAGTGTCGGTCGGCCCATTCGAGTGGGATCTGAAACGCTTGACCGCGAGCCTCGTGATCGCCGCACGTCATATGCGTTTGAGCCGCGGCACGGCGGAAAATCTGGTGATGACCGCTGTCAGCGAATATCGCAATCGTATGGCGCAGTACGCGCAATGCGGCGCGCTCGAACTCTGGTACGAGCGCATCACGTTCGACCGGATGGCGGAGACGGCGCTCACGCCGGAGCGCCGTCGTGCCGCGCGGCGCGGCATGGAAAAGGCCGCGAACCGCACGCACGAAAGTCTGTTCGAGAAGATGGCCGAGCGCGACGGCGATCACTGGGTGATTCGCGATGCACCGCCCGCGCTCTTTCACGTGCTCGGCGCGAACACGCTGTTCACGGCCGAAGAGACCGACGAGCTGAAAGGCTCGCACGGACGCAAGATGCTCGACAGCGTGTGGAGCGAGTACGTGAAGACCATGTCGCACGACCGGCGCGAGCTGCTTGCTCATTTCACCGTGCAGGACATCGTGTTCAAGGTGGTGGGCGTGGGCAGCGTGGGTACGCGTTGCATGGCGGTGCTGCTCGTCGATCACATGGGCAAGCCGCTTTTCGTGCAGATGAAGGAGGCGAGGCCGTCTGTGATCGCGCGTTATTACAAGTCGCCGTCCGTCAAACATCAGGGCGAACGCGTGGTGCAGGGTCAGCGCATGTTGCAGGCCGCGAGCGACATTTTTCTCGGCTGGGCGACGACTCCGCTCGGGCGGCATTACTACTTTCGTCAGTTGCGCGACATGAAGCTGTCGGCCAGCATCGATCTGTTCGACACCGATCTGCTGGAGGGCTATGCGCAGCTATGCGGCTGGGTGATGGCGCGTGCCCATGCAAAGGCGAGTGGCCAGGCGGTCGAAGTGAACGCGTATATCGGCCGCGGCGATCAGTTCGCCGAAGCGTTGACGGCTTACGCAACGAGCTACGCGGATCAGGTGGAGCGCGACTACGACGTGTTCGTCAAGGCATGCCGAAGCGGCGCAATCGAGGCGCGCTCAGACGAAGACATGGCGGCCGACTTCCGCATGTGATGGCTGGAATCAGCCGTATCAATGGTCGACCCGCGCCTCGCGCAATGTGACGAAGCGCAATTGCCGCTTGCGAGCCGCGTCGATCACGCGTGGCAGCACCGCGAGAATCAGCGGCTTTCCGTCGACGGTCAGCGCGGCGTTGCCGTCGTGCAGCAGCAGAATGTCGCGCGGCGCGAGACCGTCGAGCAGCCGCCGCGCGACCCGTTGCGGATCGCGCTCGCGCGTGTCGTAGCCGCGCCGTGTCCACGACGCGAGGCGTAGATCGAGCTTGCGCAGCACGGGTTCCAGGAAGATGTTGCGCAGGCCGGCTGGCGCGCGAAAAAACATCGGCCGCTCACCGCTGAGTTCTTCGAGCGTGCGTTGCGCGGCATCGATCTCACGCGTAAGAGCGCGCGGAAACGTCACAGAAAACGTGTGCACGTGAACTTGCGAATGGTTTTCGAGCGCATGACCACGCGCGACGATCTCGCGTGTGAGCGCCGGATAGCGCTGCGCCATTTCGCCAATACAGAAGAACGTGGCGCGCACGCCGAAGGCGTCGAGCAGGTCGAGCACTTGCGGCGTAACGACAGGATCGGGACCATCGTCGATGGTCAGCGCGATGGCGTCCGCGTTGCGCGCGCTCGCGGGCAGGCGCGTCCAGTTCGGCCCCAGCAACGAGGTGCGCGGCAGCAGGCCGGCCACTGTGAAAATGGCGTGATTCACGAAGATTGCCGCGAGCCACCACGGCCATGCGCGAGGGGTGAGGAGCCACCCGGCCAGCACGAAGACGTGCCATGCGGCGGTGGCGGTGAGCATCGCGGGATAGCCGGTTTGCGGCCAGCGGCGCAGCGGTGCGGCGCAAGCGTCGTGGAGCGTGGAAAGTCGGTTCATAAAACATGCGTCCGGTAATCGCGTGCGGCAAGCAAGGCGCCGCACGCAACGTCGAAAGATACCATTGATGCGCGGGCCGACGCGCTTGCGGACAGGAACGGCAATCTAAACGCACGCGCCGGCGGCATTTGTGATCGACGCTCCGCTGCGGTATGGTGCGGAACGAGTTTGAAACGGACTTGAAACGAGGAGATATGTCGTGACGGTGACGGGAATCAGAAAAGTCGCACTGGTAACGGGCGCGGGCAGCGGTATCGGCCGTGCATGCGCGCTGCGGCTGGTGGGACATGGTTATAGCGTCGTGCTCGCGGGTCGTCGCCAGGCGGTGCTCGACGCCGTGGTCGAAGAAGCCCGGCCGTTCGGCGGCGAAGCGTTTGCGGTGCCGTGCGACGTGACCGACGCCGGCAGCGTCGCCGCGCTGTTCGACACGATCCGCGCGCGCTATGGCCGGCTCGATGTGCTGTTCAACAATGCGGGCCGCAACGGCTCGCCGGTCGACATCGACGAACTCGATATCGACGAATGGCGCTCGGTGGTCGACACCAATCTCACGGGCGTGTTTCTCTGCACCCGTGCCGCCTTCGGTCTGATGAAAACGCAGAGTCCGCGCGGTGGGCGCATCATCAATAACGGCTCCATTTCGGCGCACGCACCGCGGCCGAACAGCATCGCGTACACGGCCACCAAGCACGCGATCACCGGTCTCACGAAAGCCGTATCGCTCGACGGCCGCAAATACGACATCGTGTGCGGGCAGATCGACATCGGCAACGCGGCCACGGAAATGGCCGAACGCATGGCGCGCGGCATTCAGCAAGCGAACGGCGAGATCGCGGTCGAACCGCTGATGGACGTGCAGCATGTCGCCGATGCTGTACTGCACATGGCGCAATTGCCGCTGTCGGCAAACGTTCAGTTCATGACCATCATGGCGAGCAAGATGCCGTTCGTGGGGCGCGGTTGACGGCGATCGGCGATAAGCGCGGCGCGGAAGATCAACTTATACTGAGCGCTTTGCAGCTTCGCTTTGCAGTCTCTTTCTAGCGTGTTCACGTGAAGTCACCAGCCGCGCCGCTAGCCGCATCCAACGACGACCCCAAGCCCGTGCCACCCATCCGGCCCAATCTGGAAGAGTGTTGCCACAGCGGCTGCAATCCGTGCGTGTTCGATCTCTATGATGAGGCGCTCGAACGCTATGAAATCGCGCTCGCTGAATGGCAAACGCGGCAAACGCGGCAGACCCGGCAAACGCGGCGAGTACGGCAAACGCGGCAGCCTGAGAAAGCGCGACGTGTAGCCGCTTCGGCGCCGAAGAACAAGCCGCGTACGCGTCGTTGAAACGGCGTCGCGTGTTCTGGCCTGTGCCGCAGCCATCACTCATCCTGTCATGACCGACCTTTACTCCGCGCCCGTCGCATCCTTCAGCGACCCTCATGCACTCGACGATCTGCACGACTTCGTGCAACGGTATCCGCGTCTCTTCGTGCTGACCGGCGCGGGCATCAGCACGGATTCCGGCATTCCCGGCTATCGCGACGACAACGGCGAGTGGAAGCGCTCGCCGCCCATCACGTTGCAGGAGTTTCTCGGCACCGATGCGATGCGCCGGCGTTACTGGGCGCGCAGCATGGTCGGCTGGCCGGTCGTCGCGCAAGCGCAGCCCAACGCCGCGCATACGGCGCTTGCCCGCCTTCAGGCCGCCGGTCACGTGCCGACACTCGTCACCCAGAACGTCGACGGTTTGCATCAGCGCGCGGGCAGCCGCGACGTGATCGAACTGCATGGCGGCATCGACGGCGTAATGTGTCTGGACTGCGGGACGCAACATTCGCGTGCGTCGATCCAGCAGACGCTCGAAGCGCATAATCCCGCGCTGCTCAACGTAAGCGCCGAAACCGCCGCCGACGGCGACGCGCATCTCGAATGGCACGCGCTCGAAGCGTTCCGCGTGCCGGCGTGCACGAACTGCGGCGGTCTGCTGAAGCCGGCAGTGGTGTTCTTCGGCGAAAGCGTGCCGCGCGAACGCGTCGAAGCGGCTTCGCATGCGCTCGACGCTGCGGACGCCGTGCTCGTGGTCGGTTCTTCGCTCATGGTGTACTCGGGCTATCGTTTCTGCGTGTGGGCGCAGAAGCAGCACAAGCCGATCGCCGCAATCAATCTCGGACGCACGCGCGCCGATCCGCTGCTGTCGCTGAAAATTGCGGCGCCGTGCGCCGATATGCTGACCGCCCTGGCCGGCCGTCTCGCGGTAGATTGAGCGGCGAGCTTGATCCAATCCAGCGCAAATCAAACCCAACCCCCACACCAACGCAAACCACCTCACCATGACCGAACCCGTTCCGTCGATGCGGCAACATTCGCCCTCCGCTGAGCGCAACCGCGAACCGATACTCGCCGTCCTGCGCGCCGTGCTGCCCGCCACGGGTCGTGTACTCGAAATCGCGAGCGGCACGGGTCAGCACGCGATGTGCTTCGCCGGCGCAATGCCCGGACTCGACTGGCAACCGAGCGATGCCGATGCGGACGCGCGCGAGTCGATTGCCGCCTGGATCGCGCACGACGCGCCGCCGAACGTGCGCGCGCCGCTCGCACTCGACGTCCATCGAGCGGATTGGGGCGTGGGCACACTCGACGCGGTTGTCTGCATCAACATGATTCACATTGCGCCGTGGAGCGCGGCGCAAGCGTTGTTCGCGGGCGCGGGCCGTCATCTTCGGGACGGCGGTGTACTGTATCTCTACGGCCCGTACAAACGCGGCGGCGCGCACACCGCGTCGAGCAACGAGGCGTTCGACCGGCAATTGCGGAGCCGCGATCCCGCATGGGGCGTGCGCGACATGGAGACGGTCATCGCGCTGGGCGCATCGGCGGGATTCTCGTGCGACGAGCCGGTCGCGATGCCGGCCAACAATTTCAGCCTGATATTGCGCAAACGCGAAGAGAACACAAACGCGCAGTGAGCGAATACTCAGGCGCACAGCCGTTTTGCTTGCCCGATAACAAGCGGCAAACCGGCATTTCTTTTATGCTTTCACCCTCGACGTCCGGCCGACGTTCCTTCCGGCGCGGCGTCACGACACTTTTGGACACTGGAGAATTTTCATGGGCAAACAGGCAATCGGCGTGGTAGGGCTGGCGGTCATGGGCCGCAATCTGGCGCTCAACATCGAGAGCCGCGGCCACGCGGTGTCGGTCTACAACCGTAGCCGCCAAAAAACCGACGAACTCATCGCCGAATATCCGGACAGGAAGCTGGTGCCGGCGTTCACGCTGGAAGAGTTCGTGGAGTCGTTGGAAAAGCCACGCCGCATTCTGCTCATGGTCAAGGCCGGCGAGCCGACCGACGCCACTATCGCGTCGCTCAAGCCGCTCCTGGAGGCGGGCGACATTCTGATCGACGGCGGCAACACGCATTTCACCGACACCATCCGCCGCAATCAGGAACTGGCGAAAGCGGGCCTCCACTTCATTGGCACGGGCGTGTCGGGCGGCGAGGAAGGCGCGCTGAGAGGCCCCTCGATCATGCCGGGCGGACAGCGCGATGCGTACGACCTGGTCGCGCCAATCCTCACCGAGATCGCCGCAAAGGCGCCGGACGGCGAGCCGTGCGTCGCCTACATGGGTCCGGATGGCGCGGGCCATTTCGTGAAGATGGTGCACAACGGCATCGAGTATGGCGACATGCAGCTGATCGCGGAAAGCTATGCGGTGCTCAAGCAGGTCGCCGGTCTGTCGAACGAAGAACTCGGCAAGGTCTACACCGAGTGGAATCAGGGCGAACTCGACAGCTATCTGATCGAAATCACCTCGAAGATCTTCGGCAAGAAAGACGAGGAAACCGGCAAGGATCTGGTCGACGTGATTCTGGATCGCGCGGCGCAGAAAGGCACCGGCAAGTGGACGAGCCAGAATGCGCTCGATCTCGGCGCGCCGCTGCCGCTCATCACGGAAGCCGTGTTCGCGCGCGTGCTGTCGTCGCTGAAAGATCAGCGCGTGGCGGCGAGCAAGCTGCTCGACGGGCCGAAGGCGAAGCCGCCTGGCGCCGAGCGCGACGCGTTCATCGAGTCGGTGCGACGCGCGCTGTACTTCAGCAAGGTCATCTCGTACGCGCAAGGTTTCGCGCAACTGCGCGCGGCATCGGAAGAGTACAAGTGGGACCTGGATTTCGGCACCATCGCGAAGATTTTCCGCGCCGGCTGTATCATCCGCGCCCGCTTCCTGCAGAAGATCACAGACGCCTACACGACCGACAAGGCGATCGCCAATCTGCTGCTCGACCCGTACTTCCGCGACATCGCGAGTAACTACCAGTCGGCGTTGCGCGAAGTGGTGGTCGCGGCGATCAATGCGGGCGTGCCGGTGCCGGCGTTTGCGTCGGCGGTCGCGTACTTCGACGCTTACCGCTCGGAGCGGCTGCCCGCGAACCTCGTGCAGGCACAACGCGACTTCTTCGGCGCGCATACATTCGAGCGTATCGACAAGCCGGGTAGCTTCCACGCGAACTGGAGCTAAAGTTTACGCGCGGCGGTGCGGTGTCCGGTTGCGGCAACGTGCGCGCGGTTGTGTGGCGGATTGAAATGCGTCGGGCGATTATTGCCCGAGGCTAGTCAAGGGATAGGCGAGGGCAGGCTTCAGCGGTGGACTATTGCAATTTGCGGAATAGAGTTTCGTCGTTTCAGGGGTTTCCCCTAGATGTTCAGGCTCCTAAACTTCGGTTCAAGCGCTAGGGACAACAAGCCCGAAGCGAATCACAACAAGTTCTGGAGGTTATACATCATGAAGACTCTTATCTCTGCCGTTGTCGTCGCCGCCGCTCTGGCCGCTCCTGTTGCTTCGTTTGCGCAATCGAACCAGCCGGTCACCCGCGCTCAAGTCCGCGCTGAACTGGTCCAGCTCGAAAAGGCAGGCTACAACCCGGTCGGCGACCATATCGATTACCCCGCCAACCTGCAAGCCGCTCAAGCGCGCGTCGACGCTCAGAACGGTACGACTCAAGCCGCGGCCCAAGTGGCGGATAGCGGGTACGGCGCACCGATCGCCGGCAGTTCGCAAGCAGGCCGTGCGATCAGCACCGACCGCAACTCGGTTTATTTCGGCAACTAATCGCGCCGAAGTTGAGGAAGCGCCGCCTGGCCGATACAGGCGGCCGCTAATGCAAAAAACGCCGCCAGGCTTTTGCCTGGCGGCGTTTTGCCGTTTACCCGTTCACAGCGGTTCGTCCAGTTGGCTCGCCCGAAAGGGCCAGACGGCGCCGGCAAGAAAGCGTTCCGGCAAACTGGCGGATTGGGCGGTGGGCGAAAAGCGATGGCTCAAGGCGCACGCGGTCGTGCCGCTTTGCGCCGGGCTGCATAGGCGCGGGGATGTCGTCCGCGAGCGCTGCTTTAATGCAGGATGCGATGTCGGCCTATGCCGTCGAACAGCGCGCGGCTCGGTTCAAGCGCGAGCAGCCAGGATTCGTCGTAGCCGCTCAGATTGTCGAGCGCCTCGCGCAGCCGCTCGATTGCGAGTGCGGGAATCTCCACGCGCGCCTCGACGCCGCCCGACAGTCCCGCAATGCTGGCCAGTTGTACGAGCGCGTCGGCGGCTTCCGCGACATCGGCGGCGAAAACCAGGTGCGTGTTGAGCAACTCCGCCAGTCCCGGGGAAGCGGTGACGTCGTCGACGTTGAGTTGCACGGCCAGAAAAGTGGCATTGTTCATCGTCAATTCCTTGCGGTCTGGTCGTTTTTGTCGGCGCCGCCCGGGCGCAGCAAGGTTGAGTATAGGCGAGGGTCAAGAGGTTCCAATGCTCGCACGATTGCGCGGACGCAGCCCGTTGGGGCCGGTCGCGCCGGCGACGCCATTTATAATGGGCCTTCAAAACGCCGATGCTGGGAGGCCCTGGCGGGCGCGATGTACGGCTCGAACAGCGATAGGCGCGATGCGGCGCCGGTCCTTACGGAATGCCTCTGACCATGAAGATCATCCGCAGCAGAAACTTCACCGCGACGCGTGCCTGGGGCGCGCTCGACATCGCCAACATGGGCGGCATCACGACGCGTCTGCATTGGACCGATCAGCCGTACAAGTGGCATGTCAACGACGGCGAGGAAGTGTTTGCGGTGCTGGATGGCCGCGTCGAGATGCGCTATCGCGAAGACGGCGTCGAGCAGGCGGCCATTCTCGAAACCGGGGATGTGTTCTATGCGTCGGTGGGCACCGAGCATGTGGCGCATCCCATCGGCGCCGCCCGAATTCTCGTGGTCGAAGCCGAGGGCAGCGTTTAGGGGCCGCGCCGGCCCGACAATGTGCGCGGCGGTGGCCCCCGGTTCACGGAGCGGCACATGGAATGCTACGACATCGATTGAAGCGAATCGGATCGAAAGATTGAATCAGAAAATGTCGAGGAAATCACATGACGAGACCATGGCAATTGACAGTGACCCGTTTGCTGGCGGCTGCCGCGCTAGGCGTGATGCTCGACGGCTGCACGACCATGCCGTGGGACAGCACGCCGTTCTATGGCAATACGCAGTCGCGGCCGACCACCCTCGGCACGGTGCCGGTGCCAGCAGGGTTCTACCGTGTCAATCCTGGCGATTCGCTCGCGGGCATTGCGTCGGCCTATGGCCATAAGCCGCAGGACATCGCGACGTGGAACGGCCTGCCGGTCAACGCGGCCGTCGCGCCCGGACAGGTGCTGCGCGTTTCTCCGCCTATGGCGTCCGGCAGCGTCGTGACGCCGCCCGTCGGCGTCGCGCCTGGCGGAAACCCGCCGCCGACGGCGTCCGCGGCACCCCAGCAGGGCGTGCTGCAATGGCCGCTACGTGGGCCGGTCCTGAGGACGTTCGCGGCGGGCAGGTCGAACGGCATTGTGATCGGCGGGCGTCCCGGCGATCCGGTCAAGGCGGCCGCGACCGGCCGCGTCGTGTACGCGGGTTCGGGCATCGAGGCGTACGGCCCGCTCATCATCATCAAGCACGACGATTCGCTGATCACCGCATACGGGCAGAACAGCACGCTGCTCGTCAAGGAAGGGGATGCGGTCGCGCAAGGACAGACCATCGGCGAGGTTGGTGTGGATAGCCGGGGCGTCGCGTCGATCCAGTTCGAAGTCCGGCAGAACGGCCAGCCCGTCGATCCGCTCGCGTGGCTTCCCCGGTCGGGCGGTTGAGCGTCCCGCTTGAGCCGCGGTTTTTGCGCGGCTGCTGCGAGGGCCGCGTGAATTGAATACACTGTGTGGCTCACAAGCCGGCGCCATGCCGCGCCATTTGATGCTGTCCTCGCCGTCGAAAGAAAAAGCGCGGAACGCGTGGCGCGCCGGCGTACCGTCATGGCCTCTCACTCGAAAGACGCACAGGAACACACAATGATCGATTTGCGCAGCGATACCGTAACCCGTCCGAGTCCGGCGATGCTCGCGGCCATGTCGGCCGCCGAAGTCGGCGACGACGTCTGGGGCGACGACCCCACCGTGCTGCGTTTGCAGTCGACACTCGCCGAACGCACCGGCAAGGAGGCTGGGCTGTTCTTCCCGAGCGGCACGCAAAGCAACCTCGCGGCGCTGATGGCCCATTGCGCGCGCGGCGACGAATACATCGTCGGCCAGTTGGCGCACACGTACAAGTACGAAGGCGGCGGCGCGGCGGTGCTCGGCAGTGTCCAGCCGCAGCCGCTCGAAAATGCCGCTGACGGTTCTATTCCACTCGAGAAAATCGCGGCCGCGATCAAACCGATCGACAACCACTTCGCGCGCACGCGGCTGCTGGCGTTGGAAAACACCATCGGCGGGAAGGTGTTGCCGGCGGGTTATGTCGCCGAGGCCGTGCAGCTCGCGCGAGAGCGGGGCCTGTCGGCTCACCTCGACGGCGCTCGCGTCTACAACGCGGCGGTCGCGTCGGGCAAGCCGGTCGCGGACTTGTGCGAGCCGTTCGATTCGGTCTCGATCTGCTTTTCGAAGGGACTGGGCGCGCCGGTCGGCTCGGTGCTGGTCGGCAGCCGCGCGCTGATCGACGTGGCGCACCGCTGGCGCAAGGTGCTCGGCGGCGGCATGCGCCAGGCAGGCGTGCTCGCGGCGGCTTGCCTGTACGCGCTCGATCACAACGTCGAGCGTCTCGCCGACGATCATGCCAACGCCGTGCATCTGGCGGCGGGTCTGGAAGCCATCGATCAGGTGAAGGTGCAGTCGGTCGCGACCAACATGGTGTTCGCGCAGTTTCCGCAGCAGCACTGCGCGCCGCTCGAAGCGTGGCTCAAGGGGCGCGGCATCCTCACGCAGATGCTGTACGCGTCGCGCTTCGTCACACACAAGGACGTGTCGCGTGATGACATCGACACGTTTATCGCGGCGGTGAAGGGGTATTTCGCCGCGCGTTGATTGAGTGCCGGTCCAGCGGCAATTGCGCGGGATGTGTCGCGCGAAGACGGATCTCAACACGCTGATCGCCGGAGCAAACCGGCATTGCGCGGGTCTCGATCCCGCCGTGCTTACGCGGTGATCGCACGTCGATCAATTGGCGATCAATTGGCGATCAAGCGGCAATCAGGCAGCCAGAAGCAACCACCGGCAAAACGGGCGCACTGTCCCAACAGCGCGCCCGTTGTTTATTTCACCGACGCTTTCACATGCACGCCTGCGCGATGCGACGGCGCGAAGAGCCGTAGACCGCTCGCGAGACTCGCCGCGCCGGCGAACAGTGCGCCGGCGCCGAGCGCGAGCGTCGGGCCATGCCGGCCCGCAATTCCAAAGCTCAATGCGACCAGCGCCGCGCCCGTTGTCTGGCCAAGCAGCCGGGCCGTCGCGACGATGCCGCTTGCGCCGCCGCTGCGCTCAGGCGGGGCGCTTGCCATCAGCGCTTTCAGATTCGGCGACTGGAAAAAGCCGAAACCCGCGCCGCAGATTGCCATGCGAATAGCGATGTCGAGCACATGCGGATGCACCGGCAATAGCGCAAGCGAGGCCGTGCCCGCCGACATCACCGCGAGCCCGACCGCGCCGAGCAGGCCGGGCGGATAACGGTCGGAGAGGCTGCCCGCGAGCGGCGCGGCCAACGCGACGACGACTGGCCAAGGCGTCATCAGAAAGCCGGTTTCGACCTGGCTGCGATGCAGCACATCCTCGAAATAGAAGGGCAGTGAAACGAACGCCAGGCCTTGAGCGGCGAACGAACACACGGCCGTTAGCGCGGACAGCGCGAACACGGGCCGCTTGAACAGATCGACCGGCAACATCGGCGCGGGGTGGCCGGCTTCACGGCGAATCAGCAGCAGCCCGAATATCACTGCAACCGCCGCCGCACTCAGCACGAGTTGCGTCGACGCGCGCTGCGCCGCTTCGCCGAGCGCAAAGATCAGCGCGGCAAACGTCACGATGTTGAGCAGCGCGGCAACCGGATCGAAATTGTGCGTGCCGCGTTCGGTGTGCGGCAGGGCTGGCCACGCAAAAGCCAGGGCCAGCACGCCGAGCGGCACATTGACCGCGAACAGCCATGGCCACGGCGCGACCGAGAGGATCAGCGACGCCACCGTCGGTCCGACCGCGAACGAGACGCCGACGATCAGCGCATTGGTGCCGAGGCCGCGTCCAAGCCGGTGCGGCGGATACAGAAAGCGGATCAGCGCGGTGTTGACACTCATGATTGCGCTCGCGCCAAGCCCTTGCAGCACGCGCGCGCCGGCGAGTAGGGGGAGAGTCGGCGCCATCGAGCACGCCAGCGACGCCACTGTAAACAGCGCGATGCCGCCGATATAAATCCGCCGATGCCCGACGATGTCGCCAAGCGCGGCCAGCGGCAGCAGCGTCGCGACCATCGCGAGCTGATAGGCGTTGATGATCCACACGGACGCCGCGGGCGCCGCATGCAAATCCGCGGCGATGGCGGGCAGCGCGGTGTTGGCGATGGCGGTGTCGAGCGTGGCGAGCGCGACGGCGAGCATGATCGCAGCCATCGCACGGCGGTTGGCGGCGGACATCGGGGCATCCGCGGGGAAGGGCGGCACTGTAGCGGCGCTGGGCTTGTCGGACAAGGCGTGGTTCGTCGGGTTATGCGTGTCGACGCGCCGCATGATGAAGACGTGCGGCGCTTGAGCGGCAGGTTATGTGAATGGCAAAGGACGCGGGCGTTTCATGCAAACGCCCAAGGCGTGCTGCGCGGCAAATGTAGCGATTGTTACAGAGACGCGGAAATCGTGCAGCGAACCCGCGCTTTCTCAAGGCCGGGTGATGGTGCACCGAGACGCAACTAACTGTCAGCCCCGCGACGCGCCTTCGAATTGCCGCACGCCGTCGTTCCGTTCGCGCGCGGCGGCCGTCCGTTTGCGCCTCTCGGGCTGGATACGCAGCTCGCTCGGCAGACCGGCCCGCGATTCCATCACTATCCGATTGCATCGCGGGGTCATCTTCACGTCACGCGTCGAAAAAATAATTGGGTCGTGTCACCTGCTCCGCGTCGCATCGTGTCACGCTCGCGCCGGCCGTCGTCACACTCTGGCATCCACCAGCTGATGACAGCCCGATGCACGCGCGCAGTGCCTGCACACTCGCGCCCTGCACCGCGCGCGTGCGCCGAGCAGGCCCGTCGGCGCGTGGCTGTGCGCGCAAGCGGGCATGGCATGTGCGTAAGCAGGAGCCGCGCTCGCCGGCATCCGGGAGTCGTAAAATGTCGTACTCTGTTTCTTAACCCGCCTGACCGGCACGCGCCTCCCGTCCGTCATCTGTGCGGTTCGCGTACGCCGCGGCGTTTTTTCCGGAGGCTTCGATGACAGCCGTCGACCTGGAATTCGACCAGCTCAACAGTACCGTCGACGCGCTACGGCGCTCAATTTCCAATCGCATGATGTACGGCGTCGGCAAGGACGCCGTCACCGCGCATCCCCATGACTGGCTGCACGCCGCGGCGCTCGCCGTGCGTGACCGGCTGGTCGCGCGCTGGATGAAAACCACCCGCCTGCAATACGAACAGGACGTGAAGCGCGTCTACTACCTGTCGATGGAATTCCTGATCGGCAGGACGTTTACGAACGCATTACTCGCCCTGGGCATTCACGATCAGATGAAGGAAGCGCTGGCGAGTCTGGGCGTCGACATGGACGCGCTCATCGACATCGAGCCCGACGCCGCGCTCGGCAATGGCGGTCTCGGCCGGCTGGCCGCATGTTTTCTCGATTCGATGGCGACGCTCGGCATTCCGGGCTTCGGCTACGGCATCCGCTACGAATACGGCATGTTCCGTCAGGAGATCGTCAACGGTGAACAGGTCGAAGCGCCGGACTACTGGCTGCGCGCAGGGAATCCATGGGAGTTTCCGCGGCCCGAGATCAAGTACACGGTGAATTTCGGCGGCCGCACGGTGCAGCGCGGCGACCACGTCGAGTGGATCGACACCGAGCATGTGAACGCAACCGCGTATGACACCGTGATACCCGGCTACGCGACTGACGCGACCAACACGCTGCGCCTGTGGTCCGCGCGCGCCACCGACGAACTCGATCTCGGCGCGTTCAATCGCGGCGACTATCGCAACGCGGTGGACACGAAGAACATGTCGGAGAACGTGTCGCGGCTTTTATATCCGGACGACTCGACGCCGGCCGGCCGCGAACTGCGTCTGCGTCAGGAATACTTTTTTGTGTCGGCGACCATGCAGGATCTGATTCGCCGTTATCAACGCACGCACAGCACGTTCGGGCGCTTCTCCGAAAAAGTGGCGGTGCATCTGAACGATACGCACCCCGTGCTGGCGATTCCGGAACTGATGCGTTTGCTCGTGGACGTGCATCACTTGCCTTGGGACAAGGCATGGAAACACGTCACGCAGATCTTCTCGTACACGAATCACACGCTGATGCCCGAAGCGCTCGAAACGTGGGACGTGGAAATGCTTTCGCGGCTGTTGCCGCGGCATCTTGAGATCATCTTCGAGATCAATGCCGGCTTTCTCAAGCACGTGAGCGAGCAATCCGGTCACGATGCCGAAATGATCCGCCGCATTTCCCTCGTCGATGAATACGGGCAGCGGCGTGTGCGCATGGCCTATCTGGCGATTGTCGCGAGCCATAAGGTGAACGGCGTCTCGAAGCTGCATTCGCAACTGATGACGCGCGACATCTTCGCCGACTTCGCGCGCATTTATCCAGACCGCTTCACGAACGTGACCAACGGCATTACGCCGCGGCGCTGGCTTTCGCAGGCGAGCCCGTCGCTGTCGTCGCTGATCGATCAGCGAATCGGCACGCATTGGCGCGGCAATCTTTTCGAGCTGGAGCAACTGCGTGAACTGCGCAGCGACAGCGGTTTCGTCGAAGCATTCCGCGAAGCCAAGCGGCAAAACAAGTTACGGCTCGTGCAGAGGCTTGCGCATCACACCAAACTGCATTTCGATCCCGATGCGCTGTTCGACTTGCAGGTGAAGCGCATCCACGAATACAAGCGGCAGTTGCTGAACGTGCTGCATGTGATCGTGCGTTACAACCAGATTCGCGCCAATCCGGAACGCGACTGGGTGCCGCGTGTGGTGATGTTCGCCGGCAAGGCCGCGTCCGCTTACCGGATGGCGAAGACGATCATCAGGCTGATTGGCGACGTCAGTCAGAAGGTCAATCACGATCCGCTGATAGGCGACCGCCTCAAAGTGGTGTTCGTGCCGAACTACGGCGTGAGCGTGGCCGAGTTGATCATTCCCGCGGCGGATTTGTCGGAGCAGATTTCAATGGCCGGCACTGAGGCGTCGGGCACCGGCAATATGAAGCTCGCGCTCAACGGTGCGTTGACGATCGGCACAATGGACGGAGCGAACATCGAGATCTGCGACGCCGTGGGCCGCGAGAATATCTTCATCTTCGGTCACACCGCCGACGAAGTGGACGACCTGCGCGCGAGCGGCTACCGGCCGCGGCAAGTCTACGAGGAGAACGCCGAGTTGCGAATGGCGCTCGACCAGATTCGCAGCGGCTATTTTTCGCCCGACGATCCGCTGCGCTTCTCGGACATTTTTCACACGCTCGTCGACTGGGGCGATCACTACATGGTGCTCGCCGATTTCGCTGCGTTTGCAAAGGCGCAAAACGAAGTGGATGCGCGTTTCGTCGACAAGCGCGCGTGGGCCGAGAGCGCGATTGAGAATGTGGCCGGCATGGGGCAGTTTTCGTCGGACCGAACCATCAGCGAATATGCGCGCGAAATCTGGCGCGTGACTCCGCTTGAACTTGGGTGAACGGTTCGTTGCTTTCGCTTGCGAAGCAACATGAAAAAGGCCGTGCGTCAGTTCACTTGACGCACGGCCTTTCTATTTGCGGCTGCCCTTAAGGCGTCAGCTTCTCAACCGCCTGGCTTGCAGACAGGCCCAACTGGCCGCGCGGAAAATCGAACAGCACGTCGATATTCTGCATGCCCATCAAGCCGATCACGATGCGGTTCGCGCCTGGCTTCACCTTCACGATCGTGACTTGTGCGTCGTCGTAGCGGTGCACCCAGTTGGCCGAGCCGATCGCCGCGTTGTAGTTGCCTTGAATGAGCACCTTGCCGACGCTGTCGTCGCCGGTCCAGTTCGGCGCCGTATCCGTTTCGATGCGGATCATGCCGGTGGTCGCCGTGGCAAACACGAGCGGTGCGCAGAACATCATCTTGTCGCCGACATTGACGCAGCCTCTCGGCCATTGCACCGTGCCGTCATTCGATACGGTCATCGGCACCATCGTGTAGTCCTTCGTGATCGTACTGGACGGACTTAGCATCAGATACGGCTTTGCAAAGTTCGAGTGGACCAGATAGCGCTCGCCGATGTGGCCGGCCAATGCGCGCAGCGGCTGCGTGCAACAGGTGTCGTCCGGTTGAGCGGCGCCGACGCCGAAAAGCCCGGAGAACGCCCAGCCGAATTCGCCGGTATAGCCGTCAATCGCGACGCAGCGTTTTGAGGTGGCCTGGCACCTGACGGTATCGACCGCTTGGGCGTCGACCTGTACCTGCTTCGAGCCCGCGACGCTCGTCGGCAATTTCACGGCCGCGCCAGACACTTGCGCGCCGTTCGCCAGCGAGAGTGTGCTTGCCGGCGCGGCGCTCGCGTAGTCCGAACCCGGCAGTGCCGATTTCAACACTCGCACGCCTTGCGTACCGGTATCGAGCGCCATGTACAGCGGTCTGCCGTCGAGTTGAACCGGCAGCCCGAGACGCGCGTGGTCCTCGTCGGCACGTTCAACGTGCAGAGGGATCAGCACGCCGTCTTTGCCGCCGTTGATCAGCGACACAGTCGGCGCCGGCGGCGTGGGCGTCGGGAAGGTGGTCGAGCATCCGCTCAACGCTGTGAGCGCAGCGGTCGCGACAAGCGCGGCGCCGGTACGACGGCAAAAATAATGATGCAGATGCCGACCTGCGGCATAAACAGAAAGCAGGGACATGGAGCACGCTCGCAATAAGGCGGTCCCTGGCGAAGGCGATGGATGCGAATGCAATGCGGAAAGAGACGGTCGCGATGGCGCGAGAAAATGCGCCGTCAAAGGCACTAGCTCTTACCGCATTGCCGCTGTGCGAGCGTAAATGCCGCGACGCCGCCGCCCGCGACGCACCGCGAGGCCTGCGAAAGGGAACGCGCGATAACAGAAGCGGCGACTCTACCTGCGCGTCGGCGAGCACTTGCAAAGATGTGTGAAGGCTTTCAGCGAGGTCCGGCGCGCGGCCGCGGCACGTTGGCTGGCGCCGAGGGTCGTGTCGACGCGAGCGTTGCCGTCGGCAGAATGCATGAGCCGCGCGAGCGAACTCATGTTTGGTTGCTCAGACTTTCTGCGCTGCTGCCGCGGCAGCGCCTTTTGCTTCATTCACGGCAGCGCCGACGCGCTCGACGAACTCACGGTCGACGCTGGAAAGCGCCTCGCGTTCTCCATTGGCCGTTTGCACCATAAGACGATGCGTGATGTCTTGCGTCACCCATGTGAGCCAGCCGACCACGATGAGCATCGCGCCGCAAACCATCCCCGCCGGCGAGCGCAACAGGCCGCCGACAATCGCGCCGACGAGCCCCAGCACGGAGATGGTAATGGGCAACACTTTGTTCTTCTGCACGGTGACGACCTGGACGCTGACGATGTCGCGCAGCGGAAAGACCTGGCCGGCCGAAGAGAGCGCATTGCGGGTGACCGACACACCGCGATCGTTGAAGGGGGTTTCCATCGAGTTGAATGCTAGCTGTTGGAAAGGGCGCAGAGTACCAGAAGAACCGACGCAACAGCTTCTTGCGTTGCCTCAGCGTTGCGCAAAAGCGGACCGCTCTGCGCGAGGGCAACCTGAGCGCACGTCGACGAACTTGTCGCCGGATATTTGTGTCGAAGCGATGTGGCCGGAGTTCACATCATGAAGTCGTTCTACGTCACTGCTGCCGCTGCCGCTGCCGCTGCCGTTGCAGTCCTCTTTGCGGGCTGTTCGTCCACATGGTCGCCGGCTAACGGGCAAACCGTCCAGCGCGTTCCGGCCAGTACTGAAACCCGCGCCTCGCGTACCGTTCACGGTGCGGCGCTCCCCGAGCCGGCGTCGAGGCCACCGGTGCTTAGCGTCGGCGTCAGCGATCCCGACACGCAATTGATTCTGCCGTGGTTCCTCGCGGACATCGTCAACGCCGTCAACACGCATCAGTCTGTTGGCGACTTGCTGCATACGATGAAAAACGGCCTCTAACAAGCACATCCAGCCGCCGGATCGCAAAAGCTGTCTTGCCGGAGCCTTCCCTCAGCCGATAACCACTCCGCATTCCTTGAACGCATCGCGCAATCCCAACTGCGGATACGCACGCTCCAGGGTGCGCATGTCCGCACGCATTTCCTCGACGATCCAGTCGCGCACGTCCGAGACAATGGGCCGCAACGGCCGGTTCGCTGGCGACACCAGACAGCAGCGCCGGTTTGTCACGAGGATTTCTTCTTCGGCGGGCACGAGCGCGCGCTGCGACAGCCAGTGCGATACCACGTTGAGCCAGCCGAGCGCGATGCCTTGGCCGAGCAGCGCCGCTTGCACGACGATCGCATAGTCGTTGAAGCCCAGCATGCTCGCGACGCGCCGGCCATGCTGTTCGAACGCGCCGAAGCGGTGATGCCAGCCGCGCTCTTCGTCGTCCATCACGATGACGACATCGCCATGCTCCCGGCCCGCCTCGGTTTGCGCTGTTTCCTGATAGCGCGGGTTGCACACCGGCATCAGCGTCTCGGGCATCACGAGCACGCTGTTCTCGTCGATTTCGCCGGCGTGCATGAAGCGCATGCCGAGGTCCACGTCGACCAGCGGTCCGCCGATGCGCCCCGAAATGAGCTGAAACCGCAGATCAATTGATGGAAACGCTTCGTTCAGGCGGCTCATGCGCGGCATCAGCCAGTGCGTGGTGAAGCCAGTGGATACCGACAGCGTGACGGATTCCACGCCTGTCGAGCGCGCCTCGATTTCGCGTATCGCGCTTTCGATGCCGTTGAAGCCCTCCGATATCTTGCGATACAGGATGCGCCCGTTCTCGGTCAGCTCGATACCGCCGCGCACGCGCTCGAACAGGCGCACTCCGATGTGGTCTTCCATGCGCGCGAGCATTCGGCTCACGGCGGGCTGGCTCACATAGAGTTCCTGCGCGGCACGCGTGAAGTTGCCACAACGCGCGGCCGCTTCGAAGACGAACAGCGCATTCGCGCTCGGCAGTTTTTTGCGTAGATTCGGCATGACTTCATGTTATGCCCGATCCAACAATTTGGGAATTGCCGCCAAAAAGTTTGACACCTATATTTTCCCTAACGCAGGCCCTTCAGCGAGAAAAAACGCAATGGACGCACGAGCGAAAACAGGAGTCTCCATCCGGTCGGCAGCGAAGCGTTATGGTCCGGTGGTCGCACTGGACGACGTGTCGCTCGACATCGAGCCAGGCGAATTCGTGTCGCTGCTGGGGCCGTCCGGTTCCGGCAAGACGACGCTGTTGGGCATCCTCGGCGGCTTTGTCCAACCGAGTTCCGGCTCGGTGTGGGTCGGCGAGCGCGACATTACATTCGCGCCGCCGCACAAACGCAACATCGGCATCGTGTTTCAGAACTACGCGCTGTTTCCGCATATGACGGTCGGCGAGAACGTCGCGTTCCCGCTGCGCGCGCGCCGCGACCCGAAAGCCGGCTGGGCGAGAAAAGTGGCCGACGCCCTCGCGATGGTCGAGCTGAGCGGCTATGAAGCGCGCAACATCAGCCAGCTTTCCGGCGGGCAACGTCAGCGCGTCGCGCTGGCAAGGGCAATGGTCTTCGAGCCGCAACTGATTCTGATGGACGAGCCGCTCTCCGCGCTCGACAAGCAATTGCGCGAAACGATGCAGATCGAGCTGCGGCGCCTGCATCGCAAGCTCGGCGCAACGATCGTCTACGTGACGCACGATCAGCGCGAGGCGCTGACGATGAGCGACCGCGTCGCCGTGCTGAAGAACGGCAAGCTCGTGCAGATCGATACGCCTGAACGTCTCTATGACCGGCCTTGCGACGCATTCGTCGCGAGCTTCATCGGCGAAGCGACGTTGCTCGATGTGAGCCGCGCCGGCGACGATTCGGTCCGCCTTGGCGACGCCGTATTGCGTACCGCGCATCCGCTGCCGCGCGGCGAGCGGCTGCTCCTCGCCGTGCAAACCGAAAAGCTCGTGATCGACGGCGGCGCGATTCAGCCCGCCGCCAACCGGCTGTCGTGCCGCGTCACCGAAGTGCTGTACCAGGGCGAGAGTCTGCGCGTGTTCGCGGCGCTTCCCGACGGCACCTCGATCAGCCTGCGGCAGCCCGGCAATCACGACGCGCGTAGCCGCATTCCATCACCGGGCGAGCAGATGACCGTCGTGCTCGATCCGCGGGACACGATCGTCGTGCCCGCCTGATTTTCCTCGCGCCCGCATGGGCTTCCGTCTTACGAATCACGCAAACCGCAAAGGATGATGCAATGAAGCTCACCGATTTCAAGGTCCTGACGTTCGATGTCGTCGGCACGCTGATCAACTTCGAACAGGGCGTGCTCGCGTCCGTGCGGCGTCTTGGCGGCGCGGCGGCGAAAGACCTCACGGACGACCAGATCTTCGAACCGTATATGCGCGGACGCGCGGCCCATCCTGGCCGTTCGAGCCACGAGATGGCGAACGTGTATCTGTATCTGGCCAAGGAACTCGGGCTGCCCGACGACGCGCAATCCGCAGCCGCGTTCCAGCGTGACGTGCTGGAATGGCCCGCGTTCGAAGACTCGGTGGCGGCCTTGAAGCGCTTGCGCAAACATTACCGGCTCGTGGCAATGACGAACGCGGACCGCGTCGCGTTGTCGGCCTACGCACATACCTTGGGCGATCCGTTCGACGACAGCGTTTGCTGTGACGAAACCGGCGTCGCGAAACCGGATCCGCAGTTCTTTGCCTATAACCGTGGACGTCAGGCCGCATTCGGCTTCAAGTTCAACGAGATTCTGCACACTGCGCAGAGCCAGTATCACGACATCGGCATCGCGACCAAGCTCGGTTATGCGACGTGCTGGATCGAGCGGCGCCAGGGCATGAAGGGCTTTGGTGCGACGCCGGTGCCGGAAGCGGTCACGGCGCCGACGTTCAAGTTCGCGACGCTCGGCGCGCTCGCGGACGCCGTCGAAGCCGAAGCGCGCGCCGCTTAAGTCATGCTCGCGCCCGCCATTCAGCACCCTTCGCAGCGGCCTCAGCCCGATTCGTTATGGCGGGCGATGGCCGCCCGTGAGCCGCACAAGCAAGCGCCGGTCAGCATGGGCGCCCCGCTGGCACGTGATCTCACGGTCGATGTGGCCATAATCGGCGCCGGCTATTCGGGCTTGTCGGCCGCGTACGCGCTGCAAAAACGCGGTGTCGATTGCGCGGTGTTCGATGCGAACCCGGTCGGCTGGGGCGCGAGTGGGCGTAATGGCGGCGTGGTGTCGTCGAAGTTCCGCTTGTCGTTTCCGCAGATCCACAAGCTGCATGGGCTCGATACCGCGAAGCGCATGCACCGCCTCGCGCATGATGGCGTGCGCGTGGTCGAATCGTTTATCGACGAATTCAAGCTCGAACGCGCGCGTTTTGAGCATACGGGCAGCCTGCGTTGCGCGCACACCGAGCGCGCGCTCGCCGCGATTCGCGCGGAAGCCGACTGGGTGCGCACGCAGTTAGGCGACACGTCGATGACCGTGCAGTCGCGCGAAGAAGTGACGCGCGAGACGGGATCGACAGGATTCGTCGGCGGCGTGTTGAGCGCCGATGCCGGCACGATCCTGCCGCTCGAATATGTCTACGGTCTCGCGCGAGGTCTCACC
Organism: Paraburkholderia rhynchosiae; assembly: GCF_002879865.1. Lineage (GTDB taxonomy): Bacteria > Pseudomonadota > Gammaproteobacteria > Burkholderiales > Burkholderiaceae > Paraburkholderia > Paraburkholderia rhynchosiae. The sequence goes on along the minus strand of NZ_PNXY01000004.1, from coordinate 311,695 downwards.
GCGCGCGGCGTGCCGATCTACGAAGCGACGCCGGTTCTCGAAATGACGCGCTCCCAACGCGGGCCCGGCGTCGTCGTGCTGCGAACGCCTGGCGGCACCGTGCAGGCGAAGCAGGTGATCGTGGCGACCAACGCGTATTCCAATCTCACGTCCGCCACCGCCGCGTATCAACGCGAACTCGTGCCGTTTCGCAGCGCGATGATCGCAACCGAGCGCCTGCCCGGGGAACTCGATATGCGGCTGATGGTGCAGCGCCGCAGCTATACGGAAACACGCCGCATGATGAAGTGGTTTCGCAAGGTGGACGGCCGCATGCTGTTCGGCGGGCGTGACGCGTTCGGCAAGGAAGGGCAGGCAACCGGTTTCGACGCATTGCGGCGCGCGATGATCGCGCTCTTTCCCGATCTCACGGATGTGCGCGTCGAATATGGCTGGTCGGGATATGTCGGCATGACGTTCAACGCGTTGCCGCACGTTGGCCGCAGCGACGATGCCACGACCTTTTGTCTGGGGTATAACGGAGCGGGTGTCGCGATGGCTAGCCTGCTAGGCCAGCATGCTGCGGCGCTTGCGCTCGGCGAGACGCCGGAGCTTGCCCTGCTCGGTCAGCAAGGCTTGCGGCCGGTGCCGTTTCATTCGCTGCGCGCGCCGGGCGTTCGCGTCGTCGCCGCGTGGTATCAGTTTCTCGACGCCGTGGGTGCATGATGACGACAGCCAAACGGATTCTCCAGGACCCCAGCTTGATGCAGACCGCCACGATGGACCCGTCGGTGCACCATCAGCAACGCGAAGATCGCGCGATGCTGCTGTTGCTCGCGCCCGCGCTTTTCGTCGTCGTGGTGCTGCTGGTCGTGCCGCTCGCGTGGCTCTCGTGGCAGTCCATCTGGCATGACGGCGGCTTTACGCTCGTCAACTACCAGCGCATTTTTACTGGCACTTACCTCGACACGTTCCTGATGACGTTCAAGCTCAGCGTGATCGTGACGGGCGTGACGCTGTTGCTCGGCTATCCGGTTGCGTATTTCGCGGCGTCGGTATCGCCACGCTGGAGCGCGCTGATACTCGGCATGGTGATTCTGCCGTTCTGGACCAGCGTGCTCGTGCGTACTTACGCATGGCTCGTGCTGTTGCAGCGCACGGGGCTCATCAACAAGGCGCTGCTTGAAATGGGCCTTATTGATCGACCGGTGCAACTCGCCTATAACCAGTTCGGCACGATCCTCGCGATGGTGCACATCCTGTTGCCCTTCATGGTGCTGCCGCTCTATTCGGCGATGCAGAAGATCCCGGCGAATCTCTCGCAGGCCGGCGCAAGTCTTGGCGGTTCGCCGCTGCACGTGTTCTGGCGCGTGTTCCTGCCGCTGTCGATGAGCGGCGTCGTGGCGGGCGTCACGCTCGTGTTCGTACTGTGCCTCGGTTTTTACATCACGCCCGAACTGATGGGCGGCGGCAAGTCGATCATGGTCTCGATGGTAGTGAGCCGCAATGTCGAGATCTATAACAGTTGGGGCGCGGCGAGCGCGGTCAGTGTCGTGCTGCTGCTCTGTGTGTTCGCGATCTTCTATGCCGCGAGCCGCGTGATTCCACTCGAAAAGACCTTGGGCGCGAAATGAACAAGATCCCGTTCGGCAGAGTCGTGCTCGGCGTGTTCGTCGTGCTGATTCTCGTGTTCCTGATGGTGCCCGTGCTGATCGTCGTGCCGCTGTCGTTCTCCGACACGCGCTTCATGACGTTCCCGCCGCCGGCCTACTCGTTGCGCTGGTATCACGCGTTCTTCGACAATCCCGCGTGGATCGACGCGGCTCGCACGACGCTTACCGCGTCCGTTTGCGCGGCCCTGGTCGCGACGCCGCTCGGCGTCGCAGCGGCCTACGCGATCCAGCACGGCACGCACTGGTCGATGCGCTATTTGCGCACGCTGTTGATGTTGCCGCTGATGGTGCCGATCATCATCGTCGCGGTAGGCGTGTTCTTTGTGTTCTCGCAAGCGGGTTATGTGAACACGCTCGGCGGACTGATCGTCGCCGATACGATGCTCGGCCTGCCGTACGTGCTCATTTCCGTGGGCGCCGATTTGCGCACCTTCGACCGAACGCAGGAGATGGTCGCGCGCAGCCTCGGCATGAACCGCTTGCGCAGCTTCCTCGCGGTAACGCTGCCGCAGATCAAGGCGAGCGTGATCTCGGGCGCGGTGTTCGTGTTCATTCAGGCGCTCGATGAAACCGTGGTCGCGTTGTTCATCTCGGGCGGCACGAATCAGACGCTGACGCGGCGCATGTTCGTCACGCTGCGCGATGAGATCGATCCGACCATCGCCGCGATCAGCACCATGCTGACGGCGCTTACCCTGTGCCTCGTGATGATCGTCGTCGTTAGCCGGCGATCCTCTACCGCGCGGGCCTGAACTCAATTCATTTGGTCTCACTGGAAAGCGGATGTCGAACGCACAGAAGTTTTATATCGACGGCGCGTGGGTCGCGCCGTCGGGCACGGCACGCCTGCCTGTGATCGATCCCTGCACGGAAGAAGCGTTCGCGGAAATCGCGCTCGGCAACGGGGACGATGTCGAACGAGCAGTCGCCGCCGCGAAGCGCGCGTTCGTGTCGTTCTCGCTGACCGAGCCTGCCGAACGCGTCGCGCTAATCCGCCGGATACTCGACGCCTATATGGCGCGCTACGACGAAATGGCCGACATCATCTCGCGTGAGATCGGCGCGCCAAAAGCGCTGTCGCATGCATGGCAGGCCGCGCTCGGCAAGCGTCACCTCGAAGAACTGCTGCGGACCTGCGAGAGCTTCGCGTGGCAGCGCAAGAAAGGCACGACGCTCGTCAATCACGAACCCGTCGGCGTGGTCGCGTTGATCACGCCATGGAACTGGCCGATCAATCAGATCGTCTGCAAGGTCGCGCCCGCGATTGCGGCAGGTTGCACGATGGTGCTCAAGCCGAGCGAAGTGTCGCCGCTCAACGCGGTGCTGTTCGCCGAAATGATCGATGCCGCCGGCGTGCCGCCTGGCGTGTTCAATCTCGTCAATGGCGATGGCCCGACTGTCGGCGCCGCGCTGTGCAGTCATCCGGACGTCGACATGGTGTCGTTCACAGGTTCGACGCGGGCGGGCGTCGAGATCGCGAAGCTCGCCGCGCCGAGCGTCAAGCGGGTGCATCAGGAGTTGGGCGGCAAGTCGGCCAACATTCTTCTCGACGATGTCGACTTCGAAGCGGCCGTGACTTCCGGCGTGAACTCGTGCTTCAGCAACAGCGGCCAGTCGTGCAACGCGCCGACTCGCATGCTCGTGCCGGCAGCGCGGCATGATGAGGCTGTGCGCATCGCACAGCGCGCGGCGGCCGCGCATCGTGTCGGTCCCGCGGGCGATATAGAAACGACGATGGGCCCGGTTGTCAGCGACGTGCAATACGCGCGCGTGCAACGGCTCATCGAAAAGGGCATTGAAGAAGGCGCGCAACTGGCGGCGGGCGGGGCAGGACGCCCGGACGGTTTGACGCGCGGCTACTACGTGCGGCCTACGGTGTTCGCGAACGTCGACCCTTCGATGACGATTGCGCACGAAGAGATCTTCGGCCCCGTCCTCGCAATCATTCCGTATCGCGACGAGGAAGATGCCATCGCAATTGCCAACGACACGCCGTTCGGCCTTGCCGCCTATGTGCAGTCCGCGGATCAGGCGCGCGCGCGGCGTGTCGCGTTCCGTTTGCGTGCGGGCAGCGTGTACGTCAACTATCCGTCATGGGACGCGGGCTCGCCGTTCGGCGGCTACAAGCAATCGGGCAATGGCCGCGAATACGGCGAGTGGGGACTCGAGGCGTTTCTGGAAGTGAAGGGCATCGTCGGGTATGGCGATTAAGCGGCGCTCGCACGACCGCGCAGAAGGTCGGCGATGCGCTCAGCGATCATAATTGTCGGCACATTCGTGTTGGCGCATGGAATCGAAGGCATCAACGACGCATCGCATACGTGCAAGCCTTCGACGCCGTAGACGGCGCCGCGCGCATCGGTAACTGCGAGCGGATCGTCGGCGGCGCCCATCCGGCAGGTTCCCGACGGATGCCACGTGCCGCCCACTGAACGTGTGACGAAGTGCGTCATCGCGGCATCGTCGGCGAGCAGATCGTTCAGCGTCACGCCTTGCGTCACCACGCTGCGCACGAGCGATCCTCGCAATGGGCCCGCGATGTCCAGCAATGCGCTCAGCGCGCCGCGCTGTAACGCGTTCCACACGCCAGGCACAGCGACGGCTGCAACTCGCGGCGAATAGCTCGACGGAAACAGCACGCCGCGATGCGCGGCCATCGACGGCGCAGCCAGCGTCCTTGCACCCAAACGTAGTGCGAGCTTCAGGCGTTCGAGATCGCGAGGATCGGACAACATCGCGAAGTCGACGTCGGGTTCATCGAACGCGCTCGCGGATTTAAGCTTCAGACGTCCGCGCGAATACGATTTATTGACCCAGAAAAACATCGTGCCGAGACGGTAGCCGACCGAGTGCCAGCCCGAGCGTGACAGGATCGCGCCGTGCATGTCGCCCTGCACGGTGCCGGGCAAACCCGATGAAAAGCGCAGGATCGCCTGTTCGTGATGCTCGTCGGGAAACGGCGTGCGTGCCGCGCGAGGTAGAAACGCCGACACCGCGATCGACGGATGCTCCATCAGATTGCGGCCCACGCCTTCGCGATGCGCGCGCATGGGGATGCCGAGCGCGGCAAGTTCGTCGGCGGGGCCGATCCCGCTTCTGAGCAGCAATGCGGGCGAGTGGATCGCGCCCGAGCAGACGATCACGCAGCCGGCCCGCAATTCGTGATGCGTATCCGTATGTTGGCCGTCACGCCGAACAAGGCGGGCGCCGCTTGCACGTTGGCCATCGAACAGGATGCGCTCGGCGATCTCATCCGTGCGGATTGTGAGGTTGGGCCGCGCTCGCACGGCATCGTCGAGATAGCAAACGGATGTGGGGATGCGTTCGCCACTCGCGCTTACCGCGATCGAGCCAATGAATGTGCCGTCTTCCCATGCGCCGTTCTGATCAGCGCGCAGCGGATAACCCTGCTGGTCCAATGTGTCCAGCACGGCCTTCACGAATGGCGAGATGCGCGGCCAGCCAGTGCGCTGGATGCGCAGCGGGCCGCTTGCGCCATGCAGGCCGCTGTCGCCCGAGTTGCCGAAGTCGCAATCCGTTTCGAGCTTGCGGAAGTACGGCAGACACGCTTGCCAGTTCCACCCTTGCGCGCCGAGTGCTTGCCATTCGTCGTAGTCGGCGGGTGCGCCGCGGTTCGCCATCAATGCGTTGATCGCGGAGCCGCCGCCGAGCAGCCGCGCCTGTTCATAGCGGCGCAGTGCGGCAGGCGCGCTCATGCGCGCTTTGAGTTGCTGCCAGATGTTCGCGGTGTCGAGATACGCGCGGCCCGGATAGCGGCTGCGAATCTCGGCAGGCATCGTCGCCTGCGAGATGTCGCGGCCTGCCTCGACGAGGCACACGGTTTTGCCGGCGTCTTCGGAGAGACGCGCGGCTAGCACGCAGCCGGCCGATCCGCCGCCGAGAATCAGATAGTCGATCACGTTGAATAGATAAAGAGCGCGTGGCTCATGGCTGTATGTGCGATGAGCGCCATGGGCACGATGAGCACGATAACCCGCGGCAAGATGCAAAACGCCCGCGATGAACAGTGTTCCCGCGGGCGCGTCAATGGCCTGGCGCTAGTCGCGCGGCCGTTACTGCATGAACTTCAGCCAGCGCGCTTTCGCCTGGATGCCTGCATCGGAGGCCCACCAATCTTCAGACATCAGCGCCTGCTTCGCGGCATTTTCCGGCGAACTGGGGAGCTCGCTTGCGCGCTTGGCCGTGATCTTGCCGGTCTTGAATGCAGCCGGATTGCCCGGACCGTAGTCGATGTAGAGTGGCAGGTTGGCCTGCAACTCCGGCGAGATCGCGGTGTTGAGGAAGCGTATCGCGTCGTTCAGATTCGGCGCATTCTTCAGCACGCACAGCTGCGTGTTTTGCAGAATGCCGTCATTGAACGTGAAGTCGACGTCGGGAGCGTCCTTGCGAACCGCACTCGCGCGGCCGTTCCAGATCATCGTCATATCGACTTCGCCGTCATGCAGCAATTGCGCGGACTGGCCACCCGAGGTCCACCAGACCGTGATGTCAGGCTTGATCTGCTGCAGTTTCTTGAAGGCACGGTCCACGTCGAGCGGATACAGCTTGTCGCGAGATACGCCGTCGGCGAGAAGCGCGGCTTCGAGCACCGTCTGAGGATCGTTGCGCAGCGCGCGCGTGCCGGGGAACGCCTTTACATTCCAGAAATCCGCCCAGCTTTGCGGCACCTTCTTCAGCGTCTTCTTGTTGTAGCCGATCACAGTCGAATAGAACTCGTACGCGACCGAGTAGGGCGTACGGTACTTTTCAGGCATCGCGGCGGCGTTGGGAATCTTCGAGAAGTCGAGCTTTTCGAGCAACCCTTCGCGGCCGCCGCGCAGACAGTTGGAAGTGGGCGTATCCACCACGTCCCAGATCGGCTTGCCGGTGGCAGCCTGGGCCTTGATCTGCGGCCACGCGTCCGGAATGCTGTCCTGATTGATCGTGATGCCCAGCTCCTTGGCCGCCGGGTCGAGAATGGCTTTGGTCTGGGCCTCCTGATAAGTGCCGCCTTGCGACACGAAGGTGATTTTTCCTGCAGCGAGAGCGGGCGCCATGCTCGCGACGCTCAACGCCAGAGTCATGGCAAACGGGCGCAACCTTGGCATGCTGATCACGACTTCTCCTCGATACGGTTGAAGCGAAAGACATCATCCAGGTCGGCGCTATCGCGCCTGCGGCTTGCGGCCGGAGGTGAAATAGCGCGGGCATGACTTGAAATATAGTGAGTCAATTTGGCCGGAGCAACGCCGCAATTGTTGGAGAGGTCATGACATGGTGTTATGTCTGGCCATGCCTGCGAGGTTACGCTAATGCCGGTCAAAGATCACGCGGGCCTTTCATCAACGGATCGCGGATTGCGATTGCATGTATCTCAGTGTCCGTGCCGCTCGCCGACCGCGACCGGCGCCTGCTTCGATTGCCGGCTCAGCATCAGCGTGACGACAGCGGACACAGCCAGCGTCGCGCCGACCACGTACAAGCCCGCCGAGTAACCGCCCGTCACGTTCTTGAGCCAGCCGATCGCGAACGGACCGACGAATCCGCCGAGATTGCCGATGGAATTGATCATCGCGATGCCCGCCGCCGCGCCCGCGCCTGACAGGAACATGCTCGGCATGGCCCACAACGGCGCCTTGGCCGCGCTGATTCCGATGTTCACGACCACGAGGGCGAGGACGATCATCAACGCCGTCGCGGCGTTACCCGCGAACACGAAGCCGAGGCAGGCCACCACACAGGGAATGACGACATGCCACGTGCGCTCCTCGGTGCGGTCCGAATGCTTCGCCCACAGGATCATTGCGACCACGGCGACGATGCTCGGTATGCCCGCCAGCAGACCGGTCTGAAACGAGTCGAAGCCATACTGGCGGATGATCAGCGGCGCCCACAAGCCGAGTGTGTACAACCCCGCCGACGTGCCGAAGTAGATCAACGCCAGCGCGAGCACGCGCGGATCGCGCAGCGCGCTCAGCGCGCCGGCCGTGTGGCCCGCATGCGATTGCCTCGCGTCCGCTTCTGTCTTCAGCCTCGCAATCAGCCATTCGCGCTCTTCCGGCTGCAGCCATTCCGCTTTCGACGGCGTGTCCGTCAGGTACTTGAGCACAAGGAAGCCGAGGACGACCGCAGGCAGTGCTTCGAGAATGTAGAGCATCTGCCAGTCCGCAAGACCCGAGATCGACGGAAGCTTCATGATGGCGCCGGAAATGGGCGATCCGATTGCCGTGGAAATCGGTGCGGCGGCCATGAACCATGCCGCGGCCACCGCGCGCTGACGGGTTGGAAACCAGAGGCTCAGATAGAGAATGATGCCTGGAAAGAAGCCCGCTTCGGCAACGCCCAGCAGAAAACGCAGCGCATAGAAGCTGTTCGGCCCGACGACAAACGCGGACGCCAGCGAGACGATGCCCCACGACACCATCACGCGAGCAATCCAGCGGCGCGCGCCGACCTTGTGAAGAATCAGATTCGACGGCACTTCGAACAGGAAGTACCCGATGAAGAAGAGCCCGCCGCCGAACCCGAATGCCGTGGGCGACAGGCCAATGGCCTTGTTCATCGTGAGTGCGGCGAAGCCTACGTTGACGCGGTCCAGAAAACTGACGAAGTACAGCAGCATGACAAACGGGATGATCCGCAGCATGAGCTTGCGGGAAACCCGGCTTTCGAGATCGGAATTCATTGTCTCCTCCTTGGGAGGCGTGAGCAGGGCTCTCTTGGAAATGCACCAGGCGTGCGGGGCGCGCCGCAGCCGTCGAATGCGGCTGTTGGGTTCGGCGCCCGTCACGAGGTGTCGGCGAGGCGGCTATGCAGGCTTATGCGGCGTTGGCGGCAGGCGCTGCTGCTTGTTCGATGAACGCGCAAACGGCGGCCGTCACCTGCGCGGTCGTTGCCGTGCCGCCCAGGTCGCCGGTATGCAGCGACTTGTTTGCAGTGACGGCTTCAACTGCCTGCATCACGCGCTTCGCAGCATCGAATTCGCCCAGATGTTCGAGCAGCATGACGACCGACCAGAAGGTGCCGACCGGATTCGCGAGGCCCTTGCCCATGATGTCGAACGCGGAGCCGTGGATCGGCTCGAACATCGACGGAAAGCGGCGCTCCGGATCGATGTTGCCGGTCGGCGCAATGCCGAGGCTGCCGGCGAGCGCGGCGGCAAGATCGCTGAGGATGTCGGCGTGCAGGTTGGTAGCAACGATCGTGTCAAGGCTCGCGGGACGGTTGATCATGCGCGCGGTCGACGCGTCCACCAGTTCCTTGTCCCAGTTCACGTCCGGGAATTCCTTCGAGACCTGCAGCGCGATCTCATCCCACATCACCATTGCATGACGTTGCGCGTTGCTCTTCGTGATCACGGTCAGCAGTTTGCGCGGACGGGACTGCGCGAGGCGAAACGCGAAGCGCATGATGCGCTCGACGCCGGCGCGCGTCATGATCGACACATCCGTCGCGGCTTCGATCGGATGGCCCTGATGAACGCGGCCGCCCACGCCGGCATATTCGCCTTCCGAGTTCTCGCGAACGATCACCCAGCTGAGATCCTCGGGCTTGCAGCGCTTCAACGGAGCATCGATGCCGGGCAGGATGCGAGTCGGGCGGACGTTCGCGTACTGGTCGAAGCCCTGGCAGATCTTCAGCCGAAGACCCCACAGCGTGATGTGATCGGGAATGTCCGGATCGCCTGCCGAGCCGAACAGGATCGCGTCCTTGTTGCGGATCGCGTCGAGTCCGTCCGCCGGCATCATGACGCCATGCTTGCGGTAATAGTCGCCGCCCCAGTCGAAGTTCTCGAATTCGAACGCGAACGACTTCGTGGTTGTCGCGAGCGCCTGGAGGACTTGCGCGCCGGCTGGCACGACTTCCTTGCCGATGCCGTCGCCGGGAATGGTTGCAATGCGATAGGTATGCATGTCTGGCGCCCTTCATATGTTGTGGATGTGAGTGACTGTATCGACATCCGGGCGCAAAAACCGGTGCTAGACTCAAAGCATCTTTAACTTTTATTCACAAGTAAAACCGATGCGCGATACCGTTCAACCGGCGGATCTGAGCTTTTTCTCGACGCTCGCGGCGTCCGGCAGCCTGAGCGCGGCGGCGCGGGAACTCGGACTGACGGCCGCGGCCGTGAGCAAGCGGCTCACGCAGATGGAAAGCCGCGCGGGCGTGGCGCTGATCAACCGCACGACACGCCGGATGATGCTCACGCCCGAGGGCGAGCTGTATCTCGAACGTGCGCGCAGGATTCTTGACGAGATCGATGAACTGGTTGAGCTGCTGGGCACCGCCAAGAAGAGTCCGAAGGGATTGCTGCGTGTGAATGCCACGCTCGGATTCGGGCGCAGCCATGTGGCGCCCGCGATTTCGCGCTTTGTCGCGAGGTATCCGCAGGTGTCGGTTCAGCTTCAGTTGTCGGTCACGCCGCCGCCGCTCACGGACGATACCTTCGACGTCTGCATTCGCTTCGGCGAGCCGCCCGACACGAGGGTCGTCGCGCGGCGCCTCGCGGGCAACCGGCGCCTGCTGTGCGCGGCGCCTTCGTATATCGCGTCGCACGGTATGCCGGTGACGCCGCACGATCTCACGCGGCACAACTGCATCGGCATCCGCCAGGGCGACGAAGCGTATGGCGTGTGGCGCCTGACTTCAGGCAAGGGGGCGTCGCGCAAGACGGAAGCGGTGCGCATCAAAGGCACGCTGACTACGAACGATGGCGAGATCGCGGTGAAGTGGGCGCTCGAAGGACACGGCATCCTGATGCGGGCCGAGTGGGACATCAAACAGTATCTGGCCGACGGGTCACTCGTTGTCGTGCTGCCCGATCACGACACGCCGAACGCCGATATTTTCGCGGTGTACTCGCAACGGCATCAGATGTCGAATCGCATTCGCGCGTTCGTCGACTTTATCGCGCAGGAGTTGCGGGACGGAGCGGTTGAGCGATGACGCTTCGACTATATTGATTCGATGAGTACCTACCGCATGGAGGCGCAGCATGAGTGTGCAGCTGAACCATACTATCGTCTGGTGTCGGGACAAGCAGGCGTCGACCGAGTTTCTCGGGGACATTCTGGACCTGCCGGCTCCGATTCCGTTCGGGGAAATGCTGGTCGTGCAGATGGCCAATGACGTGTCGCTGGATTTCTACGAAAGCGATGATCCGATCGCGATGCAGCACTACGCGTTTCTGATCAGCGAGGAAGAGTTCGAGCGGGCGTTTGCGCGTATTCGCGAGTTGCGGCTTGACTATTGGGCCGACCCAGGTAAACGACGCGCTGGAGAGACGTATTCGCACAACGGTGGCCGTGGGTTGTATTTCGACGACCCAGATGGCCATTTCCTGGAGTTGATGACGCGGCCTTATAACGTTGGCAGCTAGGTTTCCCGTAGCGTGTGTGAAGCGCGAGTTTTATCACTGCATTGGCATGGCCTGCATTGCCGGCTCCTTGTCCATAAGCGCGCTTTGTTGCGCTGCATGCATTGCGGCGACCTTTCTTTCCGCTTCCTGAATGTCGGCGGGATAACTGGAGTCGTCGCCTAAAGACGGGTTGTATCCGGCGGCTTCGAGTTCTTCGAGTTCATGCATGACTTCGGCGCGCGTGAGTTGATGCGTGCCGGCGGAGGGTGATGCTTGTGCGTGCGCCCACGTCGATGTGATCGCAAGTGCGATGCTCGCGATCGCTGTGATGAATGAGCGCGATACTGCGCGGTTTGAATAGATGCGTTTCATGGCACTGCTCCTCGATGTACGAGCACATTGTTCGAACCCGATTTGAGTTCGTATTGACGCGCTCTGCATCGGTTAACCGTTGCAGTGAGGTTCTTATTCCCGGCAGGGAGATGCCAACAACTCGTGACTTACCGAACATCTCCCAGTGCCTATACTGCCCGTTGCTGTTTCCATCAATTTGATCGTTTCAATGCGGGGGCGTCTGCTATGACATACACGGTTAAAAGCGTCGAGCACCTCGAGGAAATCTATGACAAGCCACACTACACCCCGATCTGCTAACGCAGTTCGCCCGGGGCTTTGGGATCCCGCGAAGCCCGTTGCCCGCACGAGTTTGCCGAGTGCGGGAGACATGCACAGGCGTCTGAGTGGCGGCACTTTCGATGGTGAGCAATACGATAAGGAAATGCCCGAGAGGACGTTGGCGGGGCTTTATTAAAGCGGTAGTGATCGGGCTTCGCGCGAGCCCCGTCACTTGATTCCCACCACCATGGAGTCCGGCCCGATAAGATGCTCGATTCGCACGTCCGAGAAGCCGGTCTGTTTCATCCAGTCGCGGCACTGCGCGCCTGTGTAGTCAAAACCGCCAGGCGTTTCAATCAGCATGTTGAGGCTCATCAGCAGGCCAAATGCGTTGCTGCGGCGTTCGTCGTCGATGATGGCGTCATACACCACCAGCGAGCCGCCCGGCGGCAACGCCGCATAGCACTTTGACAGTAGTTCCAGCTTTTGCGGCAGCGGCCAGTCGTGAAGAATATGGCCCATGATCAGAACATCCGCAGTGGGACAAGAGTCGTTGAAAAAGTCCCCAGGATAAAACTTCAAGCGATCCGTGAGTCCATGTGCCGCGACGTACTCGTTAAATACCGGACCCACTGCCGGCAAGTCGAACCCTCCGCCGCTTAAATGAGGATGCGCCAGTGCGACTTGTACAGGCAGCGCGCCTTGTGCGGTGCCGATATCGATAAACGTGCGGTACTTGCTCCATGGAAAAATCTGCGCGATCGCACGCGCGGCACCGAGACTCACCCCGCTCATTGCACGCAGGAAACCGCGCAACGACGCCTCGTCGTGGTAAATCGCTTCGAACAGGTTGCCGCCGCTTTTCGCTTCGTTTTGCGGGAGGCCCGTGCGCAGTGCTTCGGTGAGGGAACCCCAGAACGGATAGAGCCTGGCGTTCGCCATTTCTAGCAAGCCACCGACGTAAGAGGGCTTTGCTTTGTCGAGGAAGAGGTCCGCGTCCGGCGTGTTGCTGTACATGCCGTCGTGTCGTTCCAGTACCGACAACGCGACAAGTGCGTCGAGAAAATCGAGTGCCGATCGGCGGTGCAGGCCGAGCGATTCAGTGAGCGCCGCCGCGTCGCGTGGACCGCAGGCAAGTTGCGTGAAGACACCAAGTTCGACGGCGGACAGCAAGGTCTTTGACGCCCAGAAGGCCATTCCCAATTGAAGCAGCCGCTCGGGCGACGGCGCATCATTTCGGTCGTTACGCTGCCCCTGATCAGAAGACGCCGCGGAAGGACTGCTTTGCTCGCGTTCCATAAGCTCTCCGGTGAGCGGGTCAGATACGACGAAACGTAAAGCGGGTGAAGGGATTCCGAAAAAATGTAAAGCGTGCGTCAGGTGCGGTCAAGACGCTTTTGTGAGCACATGTGTGCGCAAGCGCACACATGAAAACGCCCCTGCAAGCAGGGGCGCTTCTCACATTCCGCACCGGCGAGAAACTCCCGTTTCGCGCCGGTAGGTAGTGCTCTAAAAGCTTTAGAACTTATGACGAAGACCGACGCGGAACGCCAACTGATTGTCCGCGCCCGTGCCCGACGTACTGAAGTAGCTCGTGCTCGAACCGATCTGCGCTTGCAGGTCCTGCGCGCCGTTGCGGCCGGCTGCGATCTGATAGATACCAAGCGCATACACGTCGGTACGTTTGCTCAGCGCATAGTCGACGCTCAGGTCGACCTGGTTCCAGTGACCGCGGTTCGCGTTGCTCAGGTGCATGTATGTGTAGCCCGCGCCAGCCGTGAGTGCCGGCGTGAAAGCGTACTTCGCGCCCGCTTCGTACGCGGCGAACGTCGTCGCGCCGCCCGTGATCGTCTCGAGACGCGTGTTCGTGTACAACGCCCACAGCGTCGCTGCGGCGATCGAGTAACGGCCGCCCACGCCGAACGTGCGCAGATCGCGGATGTTGCCCGTCGTCACGTTGGCGATGGTCGTCGAGAACGACGGCGTTGCCTGGCTCGGGTAACGGATGTCCGTGTATGCCGCGCCGACGCCGAACGGACCGTTCGCGTAGTTCACGCCGAAGCTATAAGCGCGCGACGAACCCGCGACCGGCGCTGCGGTCGTGCCCGTTGCCGGCGCGCCGGCGAATGCGCCAGCCTGATTCGAGAAGCCATACATCGCGCCGAACGTGAGGCCCGAGAAATTCGCGCTGCTGAATTTCACCGAGTTGTTGATACGGCTCGACGTCAACTGGTCGACGTCGTTGATGTGGTAAGCGTAGTTGCCCGCGACCGTTTGACCGCCGGTCGAATAGTTGCCGCCGAGGTAATCGGTCGAGAACGAGTACTGGCGGCCGAACGTCAGCGAACCCATATTGTTCTTCGACAGACCCACATACGCCTGACGGCCGAACATCGCGCCGCCCTGGCCGAGCGTGCCGTTGCCGCTGTTAAAGCCGTTTTCCAGCACGAACAGCGCCTTCAGGCCACCGCCCAGATCTTCGGTGCCGCGCAGGCCCCAACGGCTACCTTGTGCCACGCCGTCGTCGTACTTGAAGAGATTGTCGTGACCCGTAGTGGTTCTCGAGTTGTTCACGTAGCTGATGCCGGCATCGATCACGCCATACAGCGAGACGCTGCTTTGCGCGTGAGCGGCGCTTGCGAAGACGGCGAGGGTAGCGGCGGTCAATAGTTTCTTGTTCAAAACGTTTCTCCGATTAAAGATTAAGCGATCGCAACGCCGTGCTCTTTGGTAAGGTCGTGCGATGGCCTGAAATTTAAGGGAACGCTGAGTAAGGTATGTGACAGGCTGGTTCATTTCGAAATCTGTCGCACCCGCGCGACAGTCGATGGCAATCGGTGGGCGAATGACGCGTGAAGATGATCGAATTCAACGACTACGTGCAGCCGAACGCAGCGTTGGATGCGGACGATCTCGACGCCAACGGCTTTCAGCATCAGCCGTTTCTCGATAGCCAGATCAGGCAGCGCGGCTACAGGATCGTCAATGTGGGCCTGACGTATGTGTCGCCAATGGGCTTCTATTCGAAGAAGCTAAAGTCGCTCAAGGATCTGCCGGAAGGCGCGAAGATCGGCATCCAGAACGAGCCGTCGGCGTATGAATCGGATGAAGTGCGCAAGTACACCAGCACGCAGTTCAAAGGCGCGATTATTCCGGCATTTTGATGGGTTTATTAGCGGGCTATATCAGCGCGCCTGATTGCCGGCCACTACGGCCGAAGCGGGGTTAGGGCGCCGTCATGGCGCCTTCGCCTTTGCCTTTAAACTTCGGCGGCCACACCATCAATTGCTCAACAGCGAGCCGCTTCGAAAAGCATTCGCGCCCGCAATTCGCGCGAACTCGAGACCAGCCGTTGCAAAGCGCGTCAAATGCCGCGCATACAGCACGCCGGCCACGCTGCTCTTGAGCGTCACGACGCGATCCGTCAACGGGTCGACGATATCGGCGATCTCATGGCCAATGTCGACCCATGTGCCCACTTCGCAGCGATACACCAGCACGCCGCTGATCGGCGCGACAAGCGGTTCGGCGCCGGCCAATGGCGTGGCCGCAAATTCGAGCGGCGGCAGCGGGGCGGCCGTGCCGTCGATTACGCCGCGCGAGGTCAGATATTCGATGATCGCCTGCGCGTCGTGCTCCGCATACTCGTAGGACACTTCGCGCTGGCCGCGCAGTTCGATGGTGACCGAGATCGAGCCGTTCGGAATCGGAAAGCGCTCTCCAAAACGGCCGCGCAGATCCGACCAGCAGAAGCTGTGGATTTCGTCGAACGGATTGCCAACCGAGTTCAGCGCGAGCAGCGACGCTTTCGCGTCCAGATAACGCGCGAGCGGTTCGACTTCAGGCCAGAGGTCCGGATTCGTGTACAGGTGCATTGCGGCTTCCCAGTCG
Source organism: Paraburkholderia rhynchosiae (assembly GCF_002879865.1). GTDB lineage: Bacteria > Pseudomonadota > Gammaproteobacteria > Burkholderiales > Burkholderiaceae > Paraburkholderia > Paraburkholderia rhynchosiae. Next base: position 296,179 of record NZ_PNXY01000004.1, on the reverse strand, counting down.
CAATGCAGATCGAGCACGACGTCCGCATCGTAGGAAAGCTTTTGCAGCGCGAGACGTTGCGATTCCAGCTCGGTGGTGGGCTGTTGCGCGTCGAGCGCTTCGCGCATCGCGGCACGAATTGCCGTGCGATTGGCGTCGGCGCTATCGGTGAGACGTTCTTCGATCACCGGCGTCACCAGTGCCGAAAGATCATGGAAATTGCGATTGAAGTTCTGCGCGGTGTTGGTTTCGAAGCGCCCTGTCAGATGGCCGAGGAAGTGCTGGTTGAGGCCGATCGGATTGGCCACTGGCACGATCACGACTTCGCCGCGCAGCTTGCCGGCTGCTTCGAGCGCGGCAAGCTTGCGGCGCAGTTCCCACGAAACGAGCATGCCCGGCAATTCGTCGGCATGCAGCGACGACTGGATGTAAATCTTCTGTCCGCCGCCGGGACCGTAATGAAAACTCGTCAGGTTGCGGGCGGTGCCGAGCGTCGGCGCAATCAGCGGATGGGATTGGGTTTGCATGGTTGTCGAATTCGCGGGGGAAAGTGCGGCGCGCCGCTATCTCGTTGATTACAGGTGGAAAGCTTGCATGATGTCAGTCGAGCGCAGCCGCGATCACAGCAGGTCCGCGGCGCTTCGATCGCACGATCTTAGCCGATACGGCGCGGCACGTGGTTTCTTGCGCCGTAAAACGAAACGGGCTCCGCGTGTGGCGGAGCCCGTCTTCTGCGAGCCGTTCCGCGCGCCGTTAAACGCGCGTGGCGGACTTGGCTGGCTTACTGGCTGGCGTATTAGCTGCCGTACACGTCGAAGTCGAAGTACTTCTTCTCGAGCTTCTTGTAGGTACCGTCCTTGATGATGTCGGCGATTGCCTTGTCGACCTTCGCCTTCAGGTCCGTGTCTTCCTTGCGCATGCCGATGCCCGCGCCGTTGCCGAGAATCTTCGGATCGTCGAGGTTCTTGCCGACGAACTCGAAGCCCGCGCCGCGCGGCGTCTTCAGGAAGCCGATTTCAGCTTGCACGGCATCTTGCAACGCTGCGTCCAGACGGCCCGACAGCAAGTCGGCATACACCTGGTCCTGGTTCTGATACGGCACGACCTTCGCGCCCTTCGGTTCCCAGTACGTCTTCGCGTAGGTTTCTTGGATCGTGCCCTGTTCGACGCCGACCGTCTTGCCCTTCAGCGATTCAGCCGTCGGCACGATGCCCGAGCCCTTCTTAGCGACGAGGCGCGTCGGCGTGTTGAACAGCTTCGACGAGAAAGCGATCTGTTCGGCGCGTTGCGGCGTCATGGACATCGACGACAGCACGCCGTCGAACTTCTTCGCCTTCAGAGCCGGAATCATGCCGTCGAAGTCGTTTTCGACCCACACGCATTTGGCCTTCAGGCGCGTGCAGATTTCGTTGCCGAGGTCGATGTCGAAGCCAACGAGCTTGCCGTCGGAGCCTTTGGACTCGAACGGGGGATAGCTGGCATCGACCCCGAAACGGATGGTGGACCAATCTTTAGCGTGTGCGCCAATCGAGACGGTGGCAAGCAGAGCAACCGTCAAAGCCGCTAGCAGTTTTTTCACTGTTTAACTCCTCGGTGTAGTTCAAATACTCCCGCATGCGGTTGTGCCGCTGCGGGAAACCCGGCGCGACTTACGACCGGGCCTGGGTTGAAGCCGCCGGCCGGGGCGGCCAGCAGCGCGCGCCAAGCTTATCAGTTCAAAAATATTGGGTAGTTAGTGAAACACCGGATAGCGAACCGCGCACGGCCGCCCACTGAAAGCCCGCCGGCTCGCGCGGCGTGGCAGTGAATGCATGCGGCATTGACCATGCCTGTCCGCGGCGAAAAACCGCAATGAGGACGTAATGAGGACGTAATGCGAATCGTTAAATGAAAACCGTCAGGGCCTGACGTTTTAATCGCCCGCAATTATTAAAGAAAGTTAAGCACGTGCCGTTATCAGGTGATGAATGCCCGTCGTGTCCCGCCGATGATCAGTTATTTCAGGCATTGACGCGGCAGGGAAACCAAAAACAGATTGCTTAGCGCTATCATCGTTGCTCCTCGCGCTTGCCAGGCAGCGCAAAGCGCTTTTTTCTGTCTGAGGAAAACGTCTCCAGTATTAATACGCGAGTCATTCACGCGGGCGTTTGTTCGCCGGAAACTGCCTTCTGCTAAATGGTGTTGTATGCACATGATTTCGATGGCAGATGAAATGCGCTGTTGTAAACGGCACGGCCAGCCGCGGGTTGCAGTGGCTTCGTCGCGTGCACGGTTGGCGGCGCGCAGCGGTTTCGGCGGTTTTGGCGTTTTCGTCCGGCTCGTCGCAAGTGCGCTTTTCTGTCTTGGGCTGCTCTCGAGCGCATCGGCTGAAGCTGGAAAGAAAGTTCTGCACGTGCTCGCCTGGCCCGGTTACGCCGATGCAGACGTAGTCAAGACTTTCGAGTCGCGCTACGACGCGAAGGTGGAAGTGACGCTCGTCGATTCGGATGAAGCGCTGTGGGCGCAAATGCACGCGCAGAACACGGCACCCTTCGACGTGCTCGCCGCCAACACCGCGGAAGTCCAGCGCTACAGGCGCGCCAATCTGCTCGCGCCGCTCGATCTGCAAAGCCTGCCCAACACCAGAAGCCAGTTGCCGCGCTTCCAGGCGCGTTCGTCGATTGAAGGGCTGACGTTCGACGGCAAGGTCTACGCAATCCCGTTTACCTATTCGTCGATGGGGCTCATTTACGACCGCAAACAGGTCGCGGTTGCGCCGCGCTCGATGCGCGAGCTGTGGAACCCGCGATACCGCGGCAAGGTGCTCGACTTCAACAGCGCACAGCACAATTTCTCGTTCACGGCCCTGGCATTGGGTTATCGCAATCCATTCGACCTCAATGCGACGCAGATGCGCACAATCGCGCACAAGCTGGTCGATCTGCGCCGCAATCTGCTGACCTATTACACGCTGCCCGAAGAAGCGACAGCGTTTTTCATCCAGCATAAAGTCGCGCTGATGTTCGGCAACTACGGCACGCAGCAAGTGGAATTGCTGCGCCGCGCGGGCGCCGACGTCGGCTACGTGATTCCCGACGAAGGCGCGCTCGCATGGCTCGATTGCTGGTCGATGACGCGTGCAGCCGCCGATCCGGCGCTGGCCCTCGCGTGGATCAACTACATGCTCGAACCGGACGTGAGCCAGTTGCTGACCCAGCGGCAAGGACTCGCGAATACATTGACCGCCGCGGCTGCGAATAGCGACAGCGCTCGCATCGTGTGGATCGGTCCGGTGGAGGACATTCAACGGCGCGAGGACCTGTGGGGCAGAATCGTGTCCGGCGACCGCTCGGAGCGCTTTTGATGATCCGCCCAGGCCTCACCTTCAAGCTGTCGATCCTGCTCGCGTGCATCGGCGTGCTGGCGTCGGGCGCGACGGGCTATTACGCGTATCGCGCGAACCGCACCATGCTGGTGAAGGAAGCGGCGCACAGTCTGCTGACGTCGACGGAATTGCTGGGCCAGCGTTTTTCCGAATCGATCGACGATGTCGGCGCCGACGCGCTGGTGCTCGCGAGCTTGCCTTCGTCGGCCGAAATCGCATCGACCGATGACGGCTCCCGCGCTAACCCGTCGCGAGAACGGCTCGCGCAGGTGTACTCGAGCTTCATGATCCATCACGCCGAATACCTGCAAATCCGCCTGATCAGCCGCGCACATTACGGCCTGGAACTGATTCGCTTCGACCGCGATGCCGACGGACTGATGCGCGTGGAGGGCGGCAATCTGCAGGAAAAAGGCCAGTTTCCGTATGTGTTCGAGCCGCTCGCGTTTTCGCCGGGACGCATCTACACGTCGCCGATGTCAGTCAATCACGAATACGGCGCGCACGCGGCGCAAGGCAAACCGACGCTGCGGGTCGGCACGCCCGTGGCCAACGCACAGGGCGCGGTAGTGGGCGTCGTCGTGATCGACGTGGACCTCGCGGGTTTGCTCAAACGCCTGCAAAGCGATTTGCCGAGCGACTATCAGGTCTATCTCGCCAACGAATGGGGCGACTTCCTCGTTCATCCCGATACATCGAAAACGTTCGGCTTCGACAGAGGCCGCCGGGTGCTGATGCAGGACAGTTTCGCCGTCACGAAGCCGCTTTTCGAGCAGAAGGAAAGCGAAGTACTGGTGAACGGCCTCGCGCGTCCGCGGCAGGCGCAGGGGCAGGTGCTCGCCTTCATGCGCAGGCCGTTCGGCGCGTCGGGGGGCAACCGCTTTATCGTCATCGGGCTCGGCAAGCCGCTCGAAGATGTGCTGTCGGGCGCGCATCTGCTTGGCGGTAGCATCATCCGCATGGTGCTGATTTCGAGCGTGCTGGCGCTGTTTCTCGCGATTCTGTTTGCACGCGCGCTGACCAAGCCGCTTCATATTCTCGCGTATGCGGCGACGCATCTTTTCGCCGAGCACGCAATGGAAACACTGCCGCTCAAACGCACCGACGAGATCGGCGTGCTCGCGCGCTGTTTCGATCGTTTGCGCCGCGAAATCAGATCGCAGATGGACGCGCTGCATGTCAAGCAGCGCGAACTCGTGCATCTCGCCACGCACGACGTGCTGACCGGATTGCCGAACCGCATGCTGTTCATGGAAAAGCTCGAACGTGCAATCCAGGAAGCGACGCGTCGCCGTGAAGGGCTCGCGGTGCTATTCGTGGACCTCGACCGCTTCAAGCAGATCAACGATCAGTTCGGCCATTCGGTCGGCGACAAGGTGCTCGTTGCGGTCGCTCGCCGGCTCAAGCAGGTACTGCATTCCGCGGATGTCGTCGCGCGTCTTGGCGGCGACGAATTCATCGTGCTGATTGAAGGGCCGCGTTCAGCGGAAGCGGCGCCGGGCATCGCGTCGCGCATCATGGATACACTGAATGAAGAGATCGTGATGGACGGTCAAAGCATGACGGTGGGCGCGAGTATCGGCATCAGCCAGTTTCCGGACGATAGCGGCACGGCGGAGGAACTGCTGCTGAACGCCGACGCGGCGATGTACGCCGCGAAATCGGGGGGACGGTGTGCCTATTTGCGTTATCACGACGTACTCGAAGCGCGCCGCGGTGAGCAGGTGCAACGGGTGGAAGCCGTGCACGCGCAAGCCGGCGAAGGCGCAACCGAAGGGCACGAGGCCGAGCCGACGGCGTGATTCAGGCACTAAATGCAGTGCACTATTGCAATGCCGCTATCGCCCCGCGGGCGCCATCATTCTTCAGCAACTGCAACGCGTGATGAAGCGCCGCTCTGAATTCGGGTTGCGCGGCCAGTTCCGCGCTGAATACTTCGCGCACGGATAGCAGCGCATCCATCAGTGCTTGCGGTTCGCCATTAGCCGACGTCGCGAGCCCCTTCAATTTATCGGCAAGCGGATCGCTGATGTCGTAACGCGAGCCGTTGTCCGCGTAGCCGCGCAAAAACATCATCCATGCCGCGACCGCGAGTGCGAGACGCGTGATCGGCCGGCCTGCGCCGAAGTTCGCCGCGATCGTGCCCAGCAGGCGCGGCGGAATCTTCTGGCTGCCGTCCATCGCGATTTGCGCGCAGCGGTGCTTGAGTGCCGGATTCGCGTAACGCGCGAGCAATGCATCGCGATAGCCGGCAATATCGAACGAGCCGGGCATGTCGAGCGTCGGCGCGATTTCCTGCGTCATCATCGCGTGGATGAGTTTGTGCATGGCGGGTTCGGCAATGGCTTCGTCGATGGTGGCGAAGCCGCCGAGCATCGACAGATAGGCGAGCGTGGAATGCGTGCCGTTGAGCATGCGCAGCTTCGCCAGCTCGAACGGCGTCACGTCGTGAACGAGTTGCGCGCCCACCGCGTGCCATGCAGGACGTCCCGCGGGAAAGCGATCTTCGATCACCCATTGCCGGAACGGCTCGCAAGGCACGGGCGCGTCGTCACGGTAGCCGAGCGTGGCGGCTGCAGTGGCACGCTCTGCCTCGGTGGTAGCCGGCACAATGCGGTCGACCATCGTCGACGGGAATGCGACTTCTGCCGCGATCCAGTCGGCGAGCGCCGCATCCCACTGCCGTGCGAACGAACACACGACCTGGCGCAACGCCGCGCCGTTGTGCGCGAGGTTATCGCACGAGAGCACGGTGAACGGTTGCGCGTTCGCCGTATCGCGCCGCTTGCGCAGCGCCGCGACCAGAATGCCGGGCACCGTGCGCGGCGCGTGCGGATTCTGCAGATCGCGCGCGACGGCGGGATCGTGGAGCGCGACGTCGCCAGTCTTTGGATCGCGGCAATAGCCTTTTTCCGTGACCGTCAGGGAGACGATCCGCACGCAAGGATCGGCGAGGCGCGCGAACAGTGCGTCGTGATCGTGAGGCATGGCGAGCACTTCACGCAACGCGCGCACGACCGTCACCTTTGCGCCTTCGGGCCCGCGCTCGACGACACTGTACAAACCTTGCTGCTCCATCAGCGCGTCGCGCTTGGCCACGTCGCCTTGCAGCGTGACGCCGCAAATACCCCAGTCGCCGCCTTCGGCGAGCATGGCTTCTTCGGTATAGAGCGCCTCATGCGCGCGATGAAAATTGCCGATGCCGAGATGGACGATGCCGATGCGCGGCTCGTGCCACTCAGGCCGCTCCGGTAACAACACATGGTCATGCAACGCGGGCAACGCGTGGCGGGTAAGGCGAGGCAGTGAAGGTGGCGTGCTCATGTAGTGAAGTCCAGATGAGGTAACAGGCCGGAAAACGCCGTGAGTCAGCGGGAAAACCCTGATTTGACGTCTCGCTATACTTGTATGGTAGCATCGTTTAAACGATTCGAGGCAAGCAGTTGAAGCTGAATTCAATAGCCGCGTCGCCGCATCGCCTCGTTGAAAGCGACATGAAAACCGCAAGCCGCGAGTCCAATGCGACCGCGGTTTCCGCGCCGTGCAAGACCCGTCTTAAGCAAGGAAGCAGACATGAAAATCGTTCGCGCCGACGTGATTGTCACGTGCCCAGGCCGCAACTTCGTCACACTGAAAATCGTCACGGATGAAGGCGTGCACGGTATCGGCGACGCCACGCTCAATGGCCGCGAACTGGCGGTTGCATCGTATCTGAGAGACCATGTGTGTCCGCTGCTGATCGGCCGCGATCCTGGCCGTATCGAGGACACCTGGCAGTATCTGTACAAAGGCGCGTACTGGCGCCGCGGTCCCGTCACCATGACGGCAATCGCCGCCGTCGACGTGGCGCTGTGGGACATTCTCGGCAAGGTCACGGGCATGTCCTTGTACAAGCTGCTCGGCGGCGCGTCGCGCGAAGGTGTCATGGTCTATGGCCACGCCACCGGCCGCGACATTCCCGAAGCGCTCGACCGTTACGCCGAGCACATCGAGGCCGGCTATCAGGCCATTCGTATTCAATGCGGTGTGCCGAACATGCGCTCGGTCTATGGCGTGTCGAAAGGCAGCGGCATGTACGAGCCGGCGACGAAGGGCGCGGTGGAAGAGCAAAGCTGGTCGTCGGAAAAGTATCTCGACTTTGTGCCGAAGCTCTTCGAAGCCGTGCGCGACAAGTTCGGCTTCGATAGCCATCTGCTGCACGACGTGCACCATCGCCTGACACCGATCGAGGCGGCGCGTCTAGGCAAATCGGTTGAACCGTATCGCCTGTTCTGGATGGAAGACCCCACGCCCGCCGAGAACCAGGCCGGCTTCCGGCTGATTCGCGAGCATACGGTGACGCCGATTGCAGTCGGCGAGGTGTTCAACAGTATCTGGGACTGCAAGCAGTTGGTCGAGGAGCAACTGATCGACTATATCCGCGCGACGTTGACCCACGCGGGCGGCATCACGCATCTTCGGCGCATTGCTGATTTTGCTTCGCTGTACCAGGTGCGCACGGGTTGTCATGGGCCGTCGGACCTGTCGCCGGTGTGCATGGGCGCGGCCTTGCATTTCGACCTGTGGGTGCCGAACTTCGGTGTTCAGGAATACATGGGCTTTCCTGAGGAGGCGCTCGAAGTGTTCCCGCATGCCTGGCGCTTCGACAAAGGCATGATGCATCCGGGCGATGCGCCGGGTCACGGCGTCGATATCGACGAAGCCGCGGCCGCGCGTTTCCCATACGACCCGGCGTATCTGCCCGTTGCGCGTCTCGAAGACGGCACGCTGTGGAACTGGTGAAGCACCGCTGCCGAAGCCCTGGCTTTTTCATCTCGCTTTTTGCCGCGCGGCGTTGAGTTCGCGCATCTGTCATACCGGAGTCCACCATGCTTGCAGCCGTGCTTCACGAACCCAGACTGATCCGCATCGACGAGGTCGATCCGCCGGAGCCCGGCCCCGGTCAGGTGCGAGTGCGCGTGCGCGCGGGCGGCATTTGCGGTTCCGATCTGTCGTACTACTTCAAGGGCAAAAGCGGCGATTTCGCCGTGCGCGAGCCGTTCGTGCTCGGACACGAAGTGGCCGGCGAAATCGATTCGCTCGGTGAAGGCATGAGTGCGGACGCGCGCCTCGTGCCTGGTCAGCCCGTCGCGGTGAATCCGGGCCTCGCATGCGGGACGTGCAAGTACTGCACGGTAGGGATGCCTAATCATTGCTTGAACATGCGCTTCATGGGCAGCGCGTCGACGTTTCCGCACACGCAGGGCATGTTCCGCCAGTACATCGTCGTGGCGGCGCGGCAGTGTATTCCGGTTGCGGCTGGCGTCGACTTCGCTCAGGCGTCGATGGCCGAGCCGCTTGCCGTCGCGCTGCATGCGGTGAAGCAGGCCGGCTCGCTGGTCGGTGCGAGCGTGCTGCTGATCGGCTGCGGTCCGATCGGTTGCATTCTGTTGACGGTGGCGCGGCGCGCCGGCGCGCATCGAGTCGTTGCGGTCGATCTGTCGAGCCGTGCTTTGCAGGTCGCCGAACAACTCGGCGCTGACCAGACCGTGAATGCCGCCGATACCGCGATTATCGAACAGTGGTCCGCGCAACGCGGCACCTTCGATGTCGTGATCGAAGCGTCCGGCAGCCCCGCAGGACTCGATACCGCACTGCGTTCGGCGCGCGCCGGCGGCACGGTGATCCAGGTCGGCAATTTGCCCGCGGGACAATCGCCGGTTGCCGCGAACCTGGTGATGTCGAAAGAACTTCGCTATCAAGGCTCGTTCCGCTTCACCGACGAATACGCGATTGCCGCCGATGAAATCGCGTCGGGCAAAGTCGACCTGCGCCCGCTGATGACGCACGCATTCGCAATAAGCGACGCGAACCAGGCGTTCGAAGTCGCGCTGGACCGCTCCCAGTCCATGAAAGTGCACCTGAATTTCGACTGACCCCGCACGCCTGTACGCGCGTTGCGCATGCGCGCGTCGACCAGGCGCCTGAACTTCACAAGCCGTTCGAACGCCCGTCAAGAGGCGTATGGAAGGAGACATCCAATGATCAAGAGTCAACGCTGGTTTGTCGTCGCGCTGCTGTTTCTGGCGGGCGTCGTTAATTATCTCGACCGCTCCGCGCTGTCTATCGCCGCACCGCTGATCCAGAAAGACCTGAACTTTTCGCATGCGCAGATGGGCGTGGTGTTCAGCAGCTTTTTCGTGGGCTATGCGTTGTTCAATTTTGTCGGCGGCGTGCTGTCGGACAAGATCGGAGCAAAGCGAGTGTTCGGCACGGCGATGGGCGTATGGTCCGTGTTTTGCGGCGCGACTGCACTGGCGACCGGCATCGGTTCGCTCATCGTGTTGCGCGTGTTGTTCGGCATGGGCGAGGGTCCGTTCAGTTCGTCGAACAGCAAGATGGTCAACAACTGGTTTCCGCGCAAGGAAGTGGCGAGCGCGATCGGTGTGATCAGTTCCGGTACGCCGCTCGGCGGCGCGCTGGCGGGTCCGGTGGTGGGGTTCATGGCCGTGCAGTTCGGCTGGCGCTGGGCGTTCGTCGCGATCATGCTGCTGGGTCTGCTGTGGCTCATTGTCTGGGCCGCGACGACGACCGAGCATCCGCAGCAGAACTCACGTGTCACCAGTGACGAGATGGAGCTGATTCTGGCGGGCCAGGCGGACGAGCATGCCATCGCACATTCCGCCGACGGTGCAAAGCTGGGCCTCCGCCACTTCCTGCGCAAGCCGATCATTCTTGCAACTGCCTTTGCGTTCTTCTCGTATAACTACGTGCTGTTTTTCTTTCTCTCTTGGTTCCCGACGTATCTGACCGAAGCGCATCACCTGAGCCTGCATGACATGAGCATCGCCACGGTGATTCCGTGGGTACTCGGCAGCATCGGACTCGCGGCTGGCGGTTTTATCTCCGACCTGATTCTGCGTCTGACCGGCAAGCCGCTGCTTTCGCGCAAGATCGTGCTCAGCACATGCCTGGGCGCCGCAGCGGTATGCGTCGCGTTGGCCGGACGCGTGGTGAGCACGCAAAGCGCGGTCGCGTTGATGTCGGTCTCGATCTTCTTCCTGTACGTGACGGGCGCCGTCTATTGGGCCGTGATTCAGGACACGGTGCCGCGCGAACATGTGGGCGGCGTCGGCGGCTTCGTGCATCTGCTGGCGAATCTGGCCGGCGTGATTGGACCTGCGGTGACTGGCTTCATCGTTCAGGCGACGCATGGCGCGTATGGCAGCGCATTTGTATTGGCCGGCGCCATCGCGGTGCTCGGCGCGGTGTGTTCGCTCGTGTGGATTCGCGAGCCGCGGGCAAGCACGCTGACAATGAAAGGTGCATGGTAGTATGGTGGGAAGCCTCCCAAGGCACTGAACGCACTGACAACGCACATCGGCACGGATGCATATGACGTCGATGCGCGTTGACGCTACTACTCGCTGCTCTTTCGTTGTTTGCAAAATGTCGACCAGGAATCTCCTCGCCAGCAAGTCGTCTGGTTCCGCCGACGCAACGCTCGCGGCGCCGCGAGCGCGGCGTCGTGCGGGCGCGCAGGCGGGCGCGCATGTGCCACTGCCTGATTTGACCGAGAACGTATCGTTCGATTCGCACGAACCCATCGGCAAGCAGATTTTCCGCGCGTTGCGGCAGGCGATTTTCGTCGGACAGATGGTACCCGGCACGCCGCTCTCGGAGAAGGAAGTGTCGGACATGTTTCAGGTATCGCGGCAGCCGGTGCGCGAGGCGTTCATCAAACTGGTCGAGGCCGGCGTGCTGCAGGTCTTGCCGCAACGCGGCACCTTCGTGAAGCGCATTTCGCCGCGCCAGGTCCGCGAAGGGCGTTTCATTCGCGAGGCCATCGAAACAGCGGTGGTGCGCAAAGCCGCCGTGTCTATTACTGACGAGCAATTGCAGGCCCTTGCCGACAATCTGCGTGACCAGAAGCTCGCGGCGAAGTCGAACGATACAGCCGCGTTCCTCGCGCTCGACGAGGCGTTTCACTACGCGATCGCCCAGGCCATAGATTGCACAGCGGCCTGGGAAACGATTCAGGACATCAAGGCGCAAATGGACCGCGTGCGCTATTTGAGCCTCCCTGACGTGTCCCCGCTCGATCTGCTCATCAAACAGCACGCGAAGATTCTGGCCGGCTTGCGCGCACACGATCCAACCGCCGCCGAAGACGCAATGCGCAGCCACCTGCGTGAAATCCTCGTGTCGCTCGGCCCGATTGCGGCGCGCAATCCCGCGTGGTTCGAAGCCGACGAACCGGAGCGCGTGCCGCTGTCCACGTGAAAACGTGACGCTGGCCTGGTCCCGCAAACCTTCGCATTGTGGCAAAGTGTGCCGTTTCAAAGCCACGAGGTGAGGGACCAATGACAGGTCGCCTGGTCTATGTGATGGGGCCGTCCGGCGCGGGTAAGGACGCACTGTTGGGTTTCGCGCGCAAGCGTTTGATGGGCGAGCCGATTCTGTTCGCGCATCGCTACATTACGCGGCCAAGCGGCAATGGCGAGGAGCATGTCGCGCTGAGCGTCGAGGAATTCGCCGCGCGTTCGCTGCTGGGTCTGTTCGCGCTGGAATGGTCGAGTCATTCGCTGCGCTACGGCATCGGTATCGAACTCGATGCGTGGCTCGCGCGCGGTTGTACTGTCGTCGTCAACGGATCGCGTCAGCATTTGCATCATGCTTTGGCGCGTTATTCTGGCGCCGAAGTCGTGCATGTGGACGCCGCGCCGCATATTCTCGAAGCGCGTCTCGGCGCGCGGGCGCGTGAATCGGCGGAACAGGTGGCCGCGCGGCTCGCGCGGCACGCGCCTTTTTCTCTGCCCGATGGCGTTCGGTGCCAGTCAATCGACAATTCCGGCGAACTCGAAGACGCGGGCCATGCGCTGATTGCATTCCTCAAGCAGCAAGCCGGACTATAGTTCCGGCGCTACGTTCGCCATATTCAATTTACGGAACCCATAGTCATGAGCGAAGCCGCGCGGTTTACCGAAGTATCCGACCTGATTCCTGCCACTGAAAGCCTGCGCGACATTCGCCATCACATTCATCACCATCCCGAGCTGGCTTACGAGGAGTTGCAAACCGGCGCGCTCGTTGCGGAGAAACTCGAGCAATGGGGCTGGCAGGTGACGCGCGGCGTCGGTCAAACGGGCGTGGTCGGCACGCTGAAACTGGGCGACGGCAAGCGCAGCATCGGCATTCGCGCGGACATGGACGCACTGCCTATCATCGAACAAACTGGCTTGTCTTATGCGAGCGGGACGCACGGCAAGATGCACGCATGTGGCCATGACGGCCACACGACGATGCTGCTCGGCGCTGCCCAGCGCCTCGCGGCCACGCGCAATTTCTCCGGCACCGTGCATCTGTACTTTCAGCCGGCCGAGGAAAGCGGCATTGATAGTGGCGCGAAGAAGATGATCGAAGACGGCCTGTTCGAGCGTTTTCCGTGCGACGCCGTGTTCGGCCTGCACAATCATCCCGGCGCGGAGCCGGGCGTGCTGTTGTTTCGCAAGGGGCCGTTCATGTCGGCGGGCGACAAGGCGGTCATCACGATTGAAGGCGTCGGAGGCCATGCGGCGCGTCCGCATCTGACGGTCGATCCGGTGGTAGTGGCGGCGAGCATCGTGATGGCGTTGCAGACGATCGTCGCGCGTAATGTCGATCCATCGCAGCCGGCTGTCGTGACGGTCGGCTCGATGCACGCAGGCACCGCGAGCAATGTGATCGCGAGTACGGCGACGCTCGAGCTGAGCGTGCGTTCGTTCAGCCCTGAAGTGCGCGCGCTGCTGAAAAAGCGCATTACCGAACTCGCGCAAACGCAAGCCGCGAGTTATGGCGGCAAGGCCGTCGTGGACTATGTCGAAGGCTATCCGGTCGTCATTAATTCGGATGACGAAACAGATTTCGCAGTTGAAGTAGCGCGCGAACTCGTTGGCGACGACAAGGTCATCGCGCAAACCGAGATGCTGATGGGCAGCGAGGACTTTGCGTTCATGCTGCAAAAGCGGCCGGGCACGTTTCTGCGAATCGGCAATGGAGTGGGCGAGGACGGCTGCATGGTCCACAACCCGCATTACGACTTCAACGACCGCAATCTGCCAGTCGGCGCGGCATTCTGGACGCGGCTGGTGGAGCGGTATCTCAGCCGCTAGGCGCCGCGTCCGCGCACGCAGGCCGCGGGCTTCGAGACTCAACGACAAATCGCCAGCGGCATCAACCGCGCCTTGCCACCATCTCCGAGACGGTTTGCGCGGCGTGTTGCAGCGGCTCCAGAAACACCTTGACCATTTGTCTCGCCGAATTGCGTTGCGCATTGCCGCTGATGTTCATCGCCGCGATCACGCGCCCCTGGCGGTTGCGGATCGGCGCGGAGAGTGAAATCAAACCGCCTTCCAGTTCCTGATCGACGATTGCCCAGCCCTGGCGGCGCACCTGCGCGATCAGCTTCTTCAGTTCTTCCTTGTCCGTTACGGTGCGCGGCGTGTGCGCGTAGAGCGGCGTGGAATTCAACGTTGCTTCGAGCGTTTCGTCGTCGAGTGCGGAGAGCAGTACGCGGCCCATCGACGTGCAATACGCCGGCAAGCGGCTGCCGATCGACAGGTTGATCGTCATGATCTTGTGTGTCGGCACGCGCAGCACATAGACGATCTCTGTGCGGTCGAGCACGGCCGCCGAGCAGCTTTCGTGCACCTGCGCGGACAGTTCTTCCATGACCGGTTCGGCCAGATTCCAGAATGGCATCGACGTCAGATACGCGAAGCCCAGGTCGAGAATCTTCGGCGTCAGACGAAACAGGCGCCCTTCGGCTTCAACGTAACCGAGCGTCTGCAAGGTCAACAGGATGCGGCGCGCGCCCGCGCGCGTGAGGCCGGTCGCGGCAGCGACGTCGGTGAGCGTCTGTTCGGGGCGCCTCGCGTCAAACGCGCGAATCACCGCGAGGCCGCGCGCGAACGACTGCACATATGAGTCGCCCGGTTTGTCCGGGGCTGGTTCGGCGCGGGTGGAAACGGCAGAAGACGGCGGCAGGGCTTTGCTCATGGACCTGAAAAGTGCGTTCGGAAAGTGCGTTTGGAAGGCTCGGACACCGTGCGCGGCGACTCAATCGCGGCGACAGTGCGCAAAGGCGTGACGATAGCTTAAGCCTTCTATTTCGCCAACTTCACGGGCGGCCGGATTAAAAACCCAGGGTTTGCGTGGATGCATCGAGCCTTCTAAAATTTGTATGATGACCCGATGACATGACAATCGAGGCATCGGATGTTCGAAAAGATTCCTGCCCGCGCACTGAGCGATACCGTCGCGCAGCAGCTTCTCAAGCAGATCGACAAGGGCACGTTCGAGCGCGGCGGCAAGCTGCCCACCGAGGCGGTGCTCGCGCAGCAGTTCGGCGTGAGCCGCACCGTGATCCGCGAGGCGATCTCGCGGCTGAAGAACGAAGGCGTGGTCGAGCCGCGGCAGGGCAGCGGCGTGTTTATCGCGGCGCACGGCGCGATTCGGCCGCTGCGCATCGATTACGCGGAAGCGGTCGAGCCGGGCTCGGTCGTGCAGATTCTCGCGCTGCGGCGGGCGATTGAAGCGGAGGTCGCGTCGGAGGCCGCGATGCGCCGGACCGACGCCGACATGATGTCCATCGACGCCGCGCTCGCGAAGATCGACGAGGCCGTGGCCGAAGGCGAAGACGGCGTGACCGAAGACGTCGCGTTTCATCGTGCGATTGCTGCGGCCACCGGCAATCCGTATTTCCTCAAGACGCTCACGTTTCTGAATCAGTATCTCGAAGCCGGCACGGTCGTCACCCGTCGCAACGAAGCATTGCGCGAGGACTTTTCGCGTCAGGTGCGCGAAGAGCACGCGGCCATTGCCGCCGCGATTCGTGCCGGCGATCCCATGGCCGCGCGCAACGCGGCGCAAACCCACATGTACAACGCGGCAAGGCGGCTCGCGGAAGCGGGCATCCGCTGATGTCGAATCGCGCCGGCGCATCGGCGCCAGGCGCATAACAGATTCCATAGAGGTTCAGCATGTCCAGAAATGTCGGTGTCATCGGTCTTGGCGCGATGGGTTTGGGTGTCGCGCGTTCGTTGCTGCGCGCGGGCTTGCAGGTTCACGCCTGCGATTTGCGCAGTGAAGTCCTGCAGGCGTTCGTGAAGGAAGGCGGCGTGGGTTGCGCATCGCCTGCGGAACTCGGCGCGCAATGCGAGGTGGTCGTCACGCTGGTCGTGAACGCCGCACAGACGGAGGGGGTGCTGTTCGGCGAGCAGGGCGCGGTCGCGGCGATGAAGCCCGGCGGCGTGGTGATCGCGAGCGCGACGGTCGCGCCGGACTTCGCAATCGAACTCGGCAAGCGCATTGAAGCAGCGGGTTTGCAGATGCTCGATGCGCCGGTTTCGGGCGGCGCGGCGCGCGCCGCATCCGGCGAGATGACGATGATGACGTCCGGCCCCGCAGCGGCTTACGCGGCGTGCGAGGACGTGCTCGCGGCGATGGCCGGCAAGGTCTATCGCCTGGGCTCCGGGCATGGCGCCGGGTCGAAAGTGAAGATCATCAACCAGTTGCTTGCCGGCGTGCATATCGCGGTGGCGGCCGAGGCAATGGCGCTCGGTTTGCGCGAAGGCGTCGACCCCGACGCGCTCTACGACGTGATCACGCATAGCGCAGGCAATTCGTGGATGTTCGAGAACCGCGTGCCGCACATACTGAAGGGCGATTACACGCCGCTGTCGGCCGTCGATATCTTCGTCAAGGATCTCGGCCTCGTGCTCGATACCGCGCGGCGTTCGAAATTCCCGTTGCCGCTGTCGGCGGCGGCGCATCAGATGTTCATGATGGCGTCGACGGCCGGTCACGGCGGCGAGGACGACTCCGCGGTCATCAAGATTTTCCCCGGCATCGACGTGCCGGCGGCGAAGTAAACCGGAGCGCCCGTCATGACGGCTACAACACAACGCGCGCTGCTCGGCTGCATCGCCGACGACTTCACCGGTGCAACGGACCTCGCGAACATGCTGGTGCGCGGCGGTATGCGTACGGTGCAAACCATCGGCGTGCCGGAACAGGGCGAAACAATCGAGGCCGACGCACTCGTGGTTGCGCTCAAATCGCGAACGATACCCGCCGCGGAGGCGGTCGCGCAATCGCTTGCCGCGCTCGACTGGTTGCGCGCGCAAGGGTGCCGCCAGTTCGTTTTCAAATACTGCTCGACCTTCGATTCGACCGATGCGGGCAACATCGGACCCGTGACGGATGCATTGCTCGACGCGCTATCCGCACAAGATAACGCGAGCGCTTTCACGATCGCCTGCCCGGCGTTCCCCGAGAACGGCCGCACGATTTTTCGCGGACATCTATTCGTGGGCGACGTGTTGCTCAACGAGTCCGGCATGGAAAATCATCCGCTCACGCCGATGCGCGACGCCAACCTCGTGCGCGTGCTGCAACGTCAAACGCAATCGAAAGTCGGCCTCGTGCGTTACGACGCGGTGGCCCAAGGCGTGTCGGCAGTGCGCGAATCGTTCGACGCGTTGCGCAACCAGGGCATGCGCATGGCGATTGCGGATGCGGTCTCCGACGCCGACCTCTACGTGCTCGGCGAAGCATGCGCCGATTTCACGCTGATCACGGGCGGCTCCGGCATCGCGTTGGGCTTACCCGCCAACTTCCGCCGCGCGGGCCTGCTTGAAGATTCCGTCGATGCCGCGCAACTGCCGCGCGTCGAAGGATTGTCGGCGGTGCTGGCCGGCAGCGCGTCGAAGGCAACCAACGCGCAAGTCGCGGCATGGCGCGAAACGCGGCCTGCGTTCCGCATTGATCCGCTCGCGGCGGCGCGCGGCGAAGCGGTCGTCGAACAGGCGCTGACATTCGCTCAGACCTACCTCGATAAAGCCGAGCCCATGCTGATCTACGCAACCGCCACGCCCGACGAAGTCAAAGCGGTGCAGCGCGAACTCGGCGTCGATAAGGCGGGGCATCTGGTCGAAACCACGTTGGCGTCGATTGCGCGCGGCTTGCATGAGCGTGGCGTGCGCAAGTTCGTCGTGGCCGGCGGCGAGACGTCGGGCGCGGTCGTGCAGGCGCTGAATGTCCGCACCTTGCGTATCGGCGCACAGATCGATCCGGGCGTGCCGGCGACGGCAACCACGGGCTCACAACCGCTGGCGCTCGCATTGAAATCCGGCAACTTCGGCACCACCGACTTCTTCGAAAAAGCGCTGCGTCATCTGAACGGAGCCACGCAATGAGCAACGCGCCCGCAATCCACACGACGAACGAAGCGCGCGTGCGCGAAGAAATCTGCGTGACAGGCGCGAGTCTTTATCAGCGAGGCTATACGGTGGGCAGCGCCGGCAACATCAGCGCGCGGCTCGATGACGGCTGGCTCATTACGCAGACCGATGCGTGCCTCGGCCGGCTCGATCCCGTCGATATCGCCAAAGTCGATTTGGACGGCAACGCGGTGTCCGGCGGCAAGCCGTCGAAAACCCTCGCACTGCATCGCGGCATCTATGCGCGCAGCGGCGGGGCGCGCGGCATCGTCCATACGCATTCGACGCATCTGGTCGCGCTCACACTCGCGGGCGTCTGGCGCGAGAGCGACGTACTGCCGCCGATCACCCCGTACTACGTGATGAAAGTGGGCCACGTACCGCTGATTCGTTATAGCCGGCCCGGCGATCCGCAAGTGGCCGCGCAAATCGCGGCGCTTGCCGACAGTGTTCGCGCGGTGCTGCTCGAACGCCTGGGTCCGGTGGTGTGGGAGCGCTCGGTCGCACATGCGTCGTATGCGCTCGAAGAGCTCGAAGAAACCGCGCGTTTGTGGCTCATGACCAATCCGCGGCCAGCGCCGCTGGACGAAGCATCGCTCGAAGAATTGCGCAGCGTGTTCGGCGCGCGCTGGTAGCACACCCGACTCAACACAGTCAGACAGATCGCCCAAGGCGACGCTTCACATTTCCATTCAAGGAGACATTGCATGAGTTCGTATCAGGCCGTATCGAGCCAGCCGATTGCGGCGGCCGTGGGACAACCCGGCGCCGCGGAAGTCGAGCGTACCTACAAGAAAGTGTTCTGGCGCATCGTGCCGTTTCTGATGCTCTGCTACGTGGTCGCCTATCTGGACCGCGTGAATGTGGGCTTTGCAAAGCTGCAGATGTCGCAAGATCTCGCATTCAGCGAAACGGTGTTCGGTCTCGGCGCGGGCGTGTTCTTTATCGGCTACTTTCTGTTTGAATTGCCGAGCAACATTCTGATGCACAAGCTCGGCGCACGCATCTGGATCGCGCGGATCATGATTACCTGGGGCGTGATGTCGGCGCTGTTCGTATTCGTCAAGACGCCGATGCAGTTCTATATCTTGCGCTTCCTGCTTGGCCTCGCCGAAGCCGGTTTCTATCCGGGCGTGATCCTGTATCTGACTTACTGGTTCCCGTCGCATCGGCGCGCGAAGATCATCGCGGTGTTCATGTCGGCCATTCCGGTCTCGGGCATCTTTGGAAATCCGCTATCCGGCTGGATCATGCAGGCGTTCCATAACAGCTCGGGTCTCGAAGGCTGGCAGTGGATGTTCCTGATCGAAGCGATTCCCGCGGTTGCAATCGGCATCGCCACGATCCTGTATCTCGACAACGGCATCGCGAGCGCAAAGTGGCTGAGCGAACGCGAAAAGCGCCTGCTCAACGATGAAATCGCCGCCGCACAGCCCAAGGAAAAAGCAAACGCGCATTCACTGCGCTCGGTGTTCCGCGACCCGCGCACATGGTGGATGTCGCTGATCTACTTCGCGTTCGTCACTGGGCAATACGGCCTGACATTCTGGATGCCGACGCTCGTCAAATCGACAGGCGTGAGCGGCGCGTTCAACATCGGTCTTCTGAGCGCGATTCCGTTTCTCTGTGCGATCGTCGTGATGAATCTGATGGGGCATAGCGCCGATAAACGCCGCGAGCGTCGCTGGCATCTGATCGTGCCGGCCTTGTTCGGCGCAGTGGGCTTCACGGTCGCGGCTTCGTTCGCGAGCAACACGGTGGTGTCGATCGCATTTCTGTCGCTCGCCGCGGCCGGCGTGCTGACCTGCGCGCCGCTTTTCTGGTCGCTGCCCACAGCTTTCATGTCGGGCGCGACCGCGGCGGCCGGCATCGCGATCATCAACTCGATCGGTAATCTGGCAGGCTTCGCGAGCCCTTACATGATCGGCTATCTGAAGGATCTCACGCACAGCACGCAGACCGGCATGTATGTGCTGGCCGGCATGCTGGTGATCGGTGCGATTGCCACCTGGCTCACACCGGCCAAACTGGTCAATCGTTAATCACCCGCGCGGTGCATATGTCGCTGCTATAGCTTCGGTTGCCGCGCGCTGAACACAGCTTGAAAGGAGTTGCCGCCATGCCTCGCTTCGCCGCCAATTTGTCGATGATGTACAACGAGCACGCTTTTCTGGACCGTTTCGCGGCTGCTGCAAGAGACGGTTTTAAAGCGGTCGAGTTTCTGTTCCCCTACGATTTCCGCGCCGGAGAAATCAAGGCGCGGCTCGACGCGAACGGTCTGACGCAAGCGCTCTTCAATGCGCCGCCCGGCGACTGGGCAGGCGGCGAGCGCGGCATCGCGACACTGCCCGGACGTGAGGACGAGTTTCACCGCAGCATCGACACTGCTCTCGAGTACGCACGTGTGATCGGCAATCGCAAGTTGCATGTGATGGCCGGCCTGATCGGCGCAGATCAGCCACGCGAACGGCATCGCGAGGTGTACCTGCAAAACCTCGCGTATGCCGCGAAGGCTGCGCAAGCCGAGGGCATCATGATTGTGATCGAGCCGATCAATACACGCGACATGCCGGGCTTTTTCCTCAACCGGCAGGACGAGGCACAGGCGATTTGTGCCGAAGTCGGCGAGCCGAATCTCAAGGTGCAGTTCGACTGTTACCACTGCCAGATCGTCGAAGGCGATCTCGCGATGAAACTCAAGCGCGATCACGCGGGCATCGGTCACATCCAGATTGCAGGCGTGCCCGAGCGGCATGAACCCGATACGGGCGAGATCAACTATCCGTATCTGTTCGACGTGATCGATTCGCTCGGCTACGACGGCTATATCGGTTGCGAATACCGTCCGCGCGCCGCGACTTCGGCGGGACTGGGCTGGCTCACGCGGTATCTGAACGCCGCCTGATCAATAAAGAGGACACAACCGAACCATGAAAATACTCATTACCGGCGGCGCGGGATTTCTCGGCCAACGTCTCGCACGTGAACTGCTCGCGCGCGGTTCGTTGAAAGACGCGCAGGGCGCGCCGCAAGCCATCACCGAACTGGTGTTGCTAGACGTCGTGCGAGCGAACGATTTCGGCGACAGCCGCGTGCGCACGGAAGTGGGGGATATCGCCGAGCGCAGCGTGCTGGAACGCGTGATCGACGGCAACACCGCGGCGATTTTTCACCTTGCCGCGGTCGTGAGCGGTCAGGCCGAAGCGGACTTCGATCTCGGTATGCGCATCAATCTCGATGCGTCGCGCTTGTTGCTGGACGTTTGCCGTCAACGCGGACACCGGCCGCGCGTGGTGTTCACGAGTTCGGTTGCGGTGTACGGCGGCGATTTGCCTGAAGTCGTGCAGAACGATACGGCGCTCAATCCGCAGTCGTCTTACGGCGCGCAGAAGGCCATCGCCGAATTGCTGCTCAACGATTACTCGCGGCGCGGTTTCGTCGACGGACGCGTGCTGCGCTTGCCGACCATCAGCGTGCGGCCCGGCCGGCCGAATGCGGCGGCGTCGTCGTTTGCGAGCGGCATTATCCGCGAGCCGCTGAACGGCGAAGAGGCCGTATGCCCGGTCAGCGGTTCGACGCGCCTGTGGCTGCTGTCGCCGCGTAAAGCGATTGAGTGCCTCATCGCCGGGCTCGAACTCGATGCCGCCGCGCTCAGCAACCAGCGCGTGCTGAATTTGCCGGGCATTTCCGTCAGCGTCGACGGGATGGTCGCGGCGCTGCGCGAAGTGGCCGGCGAGGAAGTCGCGAAACGCATCGTGTGGCAACCGGATGCGCGCGTGGAAAAAATTGTCGGCAGTTGGCCGGGGCGTTGGGATACCTCGCGCGCGGAGCAACTAGGCCTGCGCGGCGAGCAAAGTTTCGCCGACGTGATTCGCGGCTATATTGCGGACGAGGGCATCCAGATTCGCTGAAATTGTCCCCAAGCCTCGCGTCGCGGCCTTCAATGGGTTCGACGGCACGGGCGCATCAATCGTCAGACGCTTCTCCAGCGCCGCCGCGGCCTGCACGTATTCCCTGGTGCCGGCCGGCGCGCGCTTGACAGCGTTTCGGCGACACGCCTATTATCGAGCCTGGTTGTTCGATATGTGACCGTATGTTCGCAGAAAGAACAAAACGTTTGCCGACTCGAACGCATCGCTCACCATCCTGCGCTAAGCTGAATTGACGCGACGGCTGCCTGGCAGCCGCACGGCCGTGCCCACCCGGGCCGATGCCTCGACGCATCCGCCTGGCACCGCGCGCATCCATGCCTGCAGCGCGGCGCATGCAGCACATCACTGGAGACATCACATGACCGAAGCATTCCTGTGCGACGCGATTCGCACACCCATTGGCCGCTATGCGGGTTCGCTGTCGTCGGTTCGCGCTGACGATCTGGGCGCGGTGCCGCTCAAGGCGCTGATGGAGCGCAACAAGAACGTCGACTGGAACGCCATCGACGACGTGATCTACGGCTGTGCGAATCAGGCCGGCGAAGATAACCGCAACGTCGCGCGCATGTCGCTGCTGTTGGCGGGGCTGCCGAAAGACGTGCCGGGCTCGACGGTGAACCGTCTGTGCGGTTCGGGCATGGACGCAGTCGGCATCGCCGCGCGCGCGATCAAGTCCGGCGAGGCCGCGCTAATGGTGGCGGGCGGTGTCGAAAGCATGAGCCGTGCACCGTTCGTGATGAGCAAGGCGACTAGCGCGTTTTCGCGCCAGGCGGATATCTACGACACGACCATCGGCTGGCGTTTCGTCAATCCATTGATGAAGCAGATGTACGGCGTCGACTCGATGCCCGAGACCGGCGAAAACGTCGCGACCGACTACAACATCAGCCGCGCCGATCAGGACGCGTTCGCGCTGCGCAGCCAGCAGAAAGCGGCGCGGGCGCAGAAGGACGGCACGCTCGCGCAGGAAATCGTCGGCGTGACGATCGCGCAAAAGAAGGGCGATCCGATCACGGTCTCGCAAGACGAGCATCCGCGTGAGACGAGCCTCGAGACGCTCGCGAAACTGAAGGGCGTGGTGCGCCCGGACGGCACGGTGACGGCCGGCAACGCATCGGGCGTCAATGACGGCGCGGCGGCTCTGCTGCTCGCCAACGAAGAGACCGCCAAGCGCTTCGGCCTCACGCCTCGCGCTCGCGTGCTCGGTATTGCCACGGCCGGCGTCGCGCCGCGCGTGATGGGCATGGGCCCGGCGCCCGCCGCGCAGAAGTTGATGGCGCGCCTGAACATGACCATCGATCAGTTCGATGTGATCGAGCTCAACGAGGCGTTCGCTTCGCAAGGCATTGCGGTGCTGCGCACCCTCGGCGTGGCCGACGACGACGCACGCGTGAACCCGAACGGCGGTGCGATTGCGCTCGGCCATCCGCTTGGCATGAGCGGCGCGCGCCTCGTGACGACCGCGATGTATCAACTGCAACGCACGCAAGGGCGCTTTGCGCTGTGCACGATGTGCATCGGCGTGGGTCAAGGCATTGCAATCGCTATCGAGCGCGTGTGATGGTTTAGCGCGCATGCGGCGGCATGTGGCACATCGCTTCGCTTCGACAAACAGCCTCTTCGCGGCAGCGAAGAGGCTGTTTGTTTTTGTGCCGGTATTCCAGCTAAAGGCATTGGATGCGGCCATTTGGGCAATTGAAGCGTTCTATAAGACATATACAATCGTTACGCTGTGCCTTTAGTCAGGCATCCTGAATATATGGGCATTCAACGCGATGCGAAATGGGCACTAATCGCATGAGGCAATTTCTCAAGGAGAGCGTAAATGAAGGCAGCGACGATTGGTGCAGCGCTGGTGGCAGCCGTGCTCGCCGCGGCTCAACCGGCATGGGCGCAAGACGCAATGGCGAGCGCCGCGCAAGGTGTCGTCAGCGCGGTACGGCCGGTGCATATAAAGGCCACAATTGTCGGAATCGATCCAGGCAGCCGCACGCTCACGCTGAAGGGACCGAGCGGCAATGTGGTGATCGTGCTCGTGGGGCAGCAGGTCGCCGGTTTCGACAATCTGAAAGTGGGCGATCGTGTGGACGCGCTGTACAAGAACGCACTGCTCGTGAAGGCCGAGCGCGTTACGGGCAAAGAAAAGGGCATTCGCGAACGTGTCGATACGCAGGTCTACGCGCCTGCATCGGGCGGCTTCGAATCGGCGCGCCAGATCGAAGTGCTCGCGACCGTGCAGAAGATCGACCGCAAGCGGCGCCTCGTCACGTTGCGCGGCGCGTATCAGACGCAAACGCTCGAAGCCGGTCCGCAGGTTGATCTCACGGGCGTCAAGGTAGGAGACACAGTCCATGCGGTGTTCGTCTCGGCCGCGGCTGTGCAGATTACGCCGCAAGATGCGGCGCAAGACACGGCTCAATAACGCGTATGTTTTGCGCGGCGCGATGGCCTTGCGGGCCATCGCGCCGTTGCTTTTTCCACGCCTTCACTCCTGGCATGCCACTGATTTGCGCGAGAGATGCGCGAAGCATGTCAACGCGGCGTCGGCGGTCCCAGGCTCAAACACGCGAGTCGCGTCAGCCAGCGCTTGAAGATGCCGCCCTTCGCGGGCAACGCATAGGTCAGCGACACTTGCGCTGCGCGGTCACCGTCCGCGCTGACCCATATGCGTTCGCCACGTTGCAGCTGGAATGTCTGGCCCGGCGCGATCCAGTGATCGTAAGGCGAACAGATGCGCGTCAGCCAAAGGCGCGCGCCCTTCACGTCGAGCGTACTGTCCGCCTCCACACGCCATGTCAGCGTCGCGCCTGGCGTGACCGGGAAATGCACCACCACCTTGGGCAGACGCTCCTGCTGATGCGCAAAAAGCTGTGCATCGTCCATGCACTGCGGGCTTGCCTGATCCATCTTGCTCTCCGTTATCGAGCCGGCTCACGGAGGCGCCCATAAAACAAAAGGCCCCGTCCGTTACCGGCGGGGCCTTGGGGTCTTGTTTTGCAGATTCAGACTGCTAACGCGCACATGCTCCCAAAGGCCAGCCGATGATGGCTCGCTTCGGATGATTAATCGCTACGGCGATGGAGGTGTGCGTCAACATGCGAATGAGTGTGCCGTTTTGCCGCATGCCTTGTCAATCAAAATCGGCTGGCTTTTTCAGCGACATGCGGCGGCGCCATGCCCGGCCCAGGCAGCGATACAACGCGGCAATTCACCTGCAACAAACTATGTCGGAGTATGTCACGGCGCTGGAAAAACGCGCGCAAAGCCTCGTCCAGCATGCCTCGTTCGCGGTGAAACGGCATGACATATCTGCGCTGCTGATTGTTACGGCGAGTCCTTCTATAGTCCGTTCATCGCCACGCAGCGCAGCAGTCGCACGAAGTGGCCTGAATCCACGAAGGACATACCGTGAACACCCAATCATTCGCAGTCCCGGCCACGACGTCTTCTTCCGCTCGCGGCGCATTTCGCAAACTTGCGCTGACTGCGACCGCCGCAATGCTTGCATTCGGCAGCGCGTCGGCATTCGCGTGGTCGCAGCACGGCACCGCATACACGTCGCGGGGCGTCTATAACGAAGGGCATTACGGCTCGTGCGGCGGCGGCAGCTGCTCGCATGCGGGTGGCGTCGTCGGACCTTATGGCGGGGCTGCAACCAACACCGGCACGGTCACTCGCAATGCGCCCGGCCAGTTTTCGAACTCGGGCACCGCGACCGGCCGCTACGGGAATTCGGTGCAGCACTCAGGCGACACCAATTGCGCCGGCGGCACTTGCTCGCATGCGGGCACGCTTACAGGACCGGACGGTAAAACGGCCGCCACATCCGGCGATGTCACGAAGACGGGCGCAGGGCAGTACTCGTCGTCGGGATCGGTGACGGGTTCGAACGGCAACACGGTCAATCATTCTGCATCGACGGATTGCGCCGGGGCTTCATGCTCGCGTTCGGGTACCGTGACCGGTTCGGATGGCGGCACCGTCACGCACGCTGGAACCGCGACGCGTGTGGCGCCGGGTGTCGTAACGACCTCGACGAGCGCGACGGGCACGCACGGCAATACGGTGACGTCGAGCGGAACAGTGGTGACGACTGGCGTGGTCGCGACGGGCGGCACGACTGTAGTGGTTGCATCGAAGCCGGTCGTTTATGCGCCGCCGGTTGTGATCGCACCGAAGCCGGTCGTCTATGTGGCACCGCCCCCGCCGGCTGTCGTCGTGACGCCGAAGCCGGTGGTCTATGTACCGACGCCCCCGCCGCCGGTTGTAGTCGCGCCGCCTGTCGTGATCACGCCGAAGCCGGTCGTTTATGTGGCGCCGCCCGTCGTCTATGCCCCGCCGCCAGTCGTCTATGTCGCGCCGCGCCGGGTCTACATTGCGCCGGCGCCGCGCCCGGCGGTCTGGGTGCCGGCCCATTGGATCGGCAATCTGTACGTGCCGGCGCACTGGTCCTGATGAGCGAAGCCATGCCATTCAGACAGCGTCCTGGTCGCCTCAGCCGCCTCAGTTGTTTCAGTTGTTTCAGTTGTTTCAGCCGCGCACGAGCGATGCAACTTCGCCGGGCCACGGCGGACCCGCAGCGTCTCGCCATCCCGCATCGACGGCCGCTGCACGCATCGGAAACACGGACGGCTCGGAGGGCGGGTAGGTGGGCGACGATTATTGTGGCGACGGCATTGGTGATCGCCGCGCACAAGTTCATGGCGAACGCCGACGTACCACGCGAGCTTCGTGCGATCGTGCCGTCGACGAACTGCCCGGCACGCTACGCCGCCTTGCTCGATCTCGCGGAATTGGCGCGACGCGACGGCACATCGTCGGAAGTCGTGATGCGTGGATTGAGCGGCGCGGGCGGATCAATGAACGCGTGCCCGCGCATGAGCATCAGCGAAGAGACACATTAGCGGAGGGCCGCAACCGCGGCGCGGTCCACCGTTACTGCGGT
This sequence comes from Paraburkholderia rhynchosiae, assembly GCF_002879865.1. Taxonomy (GTDB): domain Bacteria; phylum Pseudomonadota; class Gammaproteobacteria; order Burkholderiales; family Burkholderiaceae; genus Paraburkholderia; species Paraburkholderia rhynchosiae. The sequence goes on along the minus strand of NZ_PNXY01000004.1, from coordinate 269,719 downwards.
TGCGTCAGCGTCAGCGGGAAACGGATCGTGAACGTCGTGCCCACGCCCTCGCGCGAGGAAAAATCAATGTGCCCGTCGAGCACCCGGCACAGTTCCTTGACGATTGCGAGACCGAGGCCGGTGCCCGGAATATCCTCTCCGGCGGCACGCTCGAACTCGTCGAACACGCGGTCGGCGTCGGCGGGCGCAATGCCCACGCCGGTATCCGACACGCGAATCGACCAATGTTCCGGACCTGCCATCGAGAAGCCCAGTTCGACTTGCCCGGACTTCGTGTACTTGATTGCGTTCGAGAGCAGATTGACAGCGATCTGTTTGAGCTTGAGACGGTTCGACGTCACCGCGGGCAGCGCTGCGTCGAACGCCGCGCGCAGCGTCAGCCCCTTCGCCTCGATGGAAGGCCGCGATGACGCGACGAGTTCATCGTAAAGCTCGCGCAGGTCCACCTGCTCGAGCGTCAGCGGCGTGCCGTCGCCGAGTATCACCGAGTACTCCACCATTTGCTCGACCAGCGCCTTCATGTCCGCGGCCTGCCGGTTCGCGAGCGCCAACGCGGTGTCGGCCTTCGCGGGCACGCGAGCAATCAGTTGCAGCGCCATCGAAAACGCGTTCAGAAAATTACGCAAATCGTGAACGACGCTGCGCGTGATATGCATGCGCGACTCATACAGTTCGCTGACGAGCCGCTGCTTCAGCGTCAATTCATGATTGGCGCGCTCGAGCCGGCCGGTGTATTCGTCGATCTTGCGGTCGCGTTCGCTGACCACTTCCTTGATCGACGTGAGCGTCACCATGCTGACCGTTTCCGCAATCATGCGGCGCGCGCGGCTTTCGTGGCGGCGCGTGAATGCGTTGTCGCACGCGGCGTATTCATCGAGCGCATCGGCAAGAACCTGGTGGAACAGATCGAGTTCGCGCACCAGCTCTTCGATCCGATAGCCCTGGCGCCAACGCACCATGCCGTGCCTTCGTGCGTCGCGTTCGATCACCGGTTCGACTCGTTCGAGATCTTCGATATCGAGCGCCGTGCACAAGCCCTCGAGAATCTCCGGCAAATGATCGGCGAGTTGCTGATACGTGAGCTTGTCGGCTTCGACCAGGTCGGCATCGCCGAAAACGGCGTTCATCCATTGCTCGGTAAACCGGACACGCCCGGCGCGAACGAAGTCGGCAAAATTGCGCAGCGGGCTAACGCGTGTGTCAGTCATGATCGTGCGGTGGATGAAGTTTTAAGAATATGCATGCGCTGTGATGGCGCAGCCCATTATCACCGTAAATTGACGACATAGCGCCGAAATCGCGGGGCGGCCGATTCATCCATTCCGGTCCCTTAGAAAATCGACGAACGCGCGCAGCGGCGCGGGCAAATGACGGCGCCCCGGATAGTAAAGAAACGGCCCTGAAAAGCATTGCCACCATGGTTCGAGAATCGGCTGCAATGCGCCGCTGTCCAGATGCGCGCGAAGCATGTCTTCGAACAGATGAATGACGCCGACGCCTGCGACCGCGGCGCTGACCGCAAGGTCGATCGCCGCGCCGGGCCGCACGAGCAGCGGGCCCGACGGATTCAGTTGCACGACTTCGCCGTCGCGCTCGAAGTACCAGGTCGGCGTGGCGCCGCCGGCAAACTGGCCGCGCAGGCACGCATGCGAAAGCAGTTCGCGCGGATGCTGCGGCCGTCCGTGGATGTCGAGATAATCCGGCGCAGCAGCCGTCGCAAAGCGTTGCACCCGTGGGCCAATCGGCACGGCGATCATGTCCTGTTCGAGCCGCTCGTCGTAACGGATGCCCGCGTCGCAGCCGATCGAAAGTACGTCGACAAAGCCGTCTTCCACGAGCACTTCCACGCGTATGTCAGGATAGGCTTTTAAAAACGGCGCGATGACGCCGGGCAGCACGATGCGCGCGGCGCTCGACGGCACGTTGAGCTTTAGCGTGCCGCTCGGTTTGTCGCGGAACACGTTGAGCACGTCGAGCGCGGCTTCCATCTCGCTGAAGAGCGGCGTCAGTTTCTCGAGCAGACGCAGGCCCGCCTCGGTTGGCGCGACGCTGCGCGTAGTGCGGTTCAGCAGGCGTAGACCGAGCTTCGTTTCGAGGCGGCGCACGGCGATACTGAGACTGGACGCGGAGACGCCGCTGCTGCGCGCCGCGTCGCGAAAGCCGCCTGCGCGTGCCACTGAAACGAAGGCGGTGAGGTCATTTAATTCCATGGCGACTGTGCAAGAATTTGAACAACCTGTGCACGTTAGCCCGCCTTATTAAACGGTGCAATCCCGGCCATACTGCGGTTCCATCCAGGCTCAACCAGGCTCAACCAGGCTCAACCAGGCTCAACCACTCACGAAGGAGAGCAGCCATGCCGAATTCCGACACCACGGACACTTTCGCGTTCGCCGGCCGCCCTGTGCGGCGCATGGGCTACGGCGCGATGCAGCTCGCCGGACCAGGCGTATTCGGCCCGCCAAAAGATCGCGACGCCGCCATTGCAGTGCTGCGCGAGGCGGTGGCCGCCGGCGTCAATCACATCGATACGAGCGATTTCTACGGGCCGCATATCACCAACCAGTTGATTCGCGAAGCGCTGCATCCTTATCCAGACGATCTCGTGATCGTCACCAAGGTCGGCGCGGTGCGCGGCAGCGACGGCGCATGGCTGCCGGCGCAGGAACCGGAGGACCTCGAGCGCGGCGTGCACGACAATCTGCGCAACCTTGGTCTCGACGCGCTGGAAGTGGTCAACATGCGCATCATGGGCGACGTACACGCGCCGAGCGAAGGATCGATCGAAAAGCAGGTGGCGGCACTTGCCGAGCTTCAGCAGCGCGGATTGATTCGCCACATCGGCCTGAGCAACGCGACGTCGAGGCAGGTTGACGAGGCACAGCGCATCGCGAAGATTGTCTGCGTTCAGAATCACTACAACCTCGTGCACCGCGCCGACGACGTGCTGATCGACGAACTGGCGGGCAAGGGCATCGCTTATGTGCCGTTCTTTCCGCTGGGCGGCTTTACGCCGATTCAGTCGTCGGCGCTGACGGACATCGCACGAACGATAGGCGCCACGCCGATGCAAGTCGCGCTCGCGTGGCTGCTACAGCGCGCGCCCAACATTCTGCTGATCCCGGGCACGTCGTCCACCAGGCATTTGCGCGAGAACCTGCAAGCCACACACCTGAACCTGACCGGCGAGCTTCTCGCGAAGCTCGATGCGATCGGTCGCGACAACGGTTGAAACGGCACGGCGCGGCTCACACCGAATCCGCAACATGCGCGCGCAACCACTGATGCGCCGGATCGCGATGCGAGCGCTCATGCCATAGCATCGCCATTTCATAGCCCGGCACCTCGACGGGCGGCTCGACCACGCACAGCGCGGCGTTGTTGCGCACCAACCGCGCGGGCACCATCGCCACGAGGTCGGTGCTCGCGAGCGCGGAGATCATGAACAGAAAGTGCGGGACAGACAGCACGACTCTGCGCGCGAGGCCGGATTTAGCAAGGGCTTCGTCGGTCGCGCCCGCAAAGCCGCCGCCCGTCCGGCGACACGATTACGTGCTCCATCTTGTCGAAGCATGCGTTCAAGAATGGACTGCAGAGCGCGGACATCGCAGCCGAGCAGGAAAAGCTCAAGTGGGCCGATGCGGTCATCCTGCAATTTCCGCTCTGGTGGTTCTCGATGCCGGCAATCCTCAAGGGATGGGTGGAGCGCGTCTACGCGTATGGCTTTGCATACGGCGTGGGAGAACATTCGGACGCGCGCTGGGGCGACCGTTACGGCGAGGGTATGCTCGCCGGAAAGCGCGCGATGCTGGTGGTCACGACAGGCGGATGGCAATCGCATTACAGCCCGCGCGGCATCAACGGTCCGATCGACGACGTGTTGTTCCCCATCCAGCATGGCATCCTGTACTACCCCGGCTTCGACGTACTGCCGCCGTTCGTGGTCGATCGCACGAGCCGCGTGGACGAAGCGAAATATGCGGAAGTACGCGACGCACTCGGTGAGCGCCTCGACAATCTCTGGAATACAGCGCCGATACCGTTCCGTCGGCAGAACGGCGGCGACTACATGATTCCGGAACTCACGCTGAAGGACGACATCGCTCCGGGTCGCGAGGGCTTTGGCGTGCATGTCAAATAGTTGCACTGCGGCCGCATGTTCTGTCGCATGCGTTACGCATCAAACCAGGGGATCGTAGGTTTCGCTGAAATTTGGCTGTAAGTCGCCGTTGCTAGAGTCGTCGCTGAAATTTGCTGCCGGTATACCCGTACGCCCGTATGCCGACTGTGTTCCCCGGACACGTAGAAAGGGAGAGCGACACACCATGACTAACGCACGCATGAGTTGCGCACGTCTCTGCTGGCTCGTTCTGATGCTGCTTGTCGCCGCTCCCGCATGGGCATTTCAGGCAAGGGTCGTGACGATTCCTAGCGCGGCAATGCACAAGTCTCTCGCCGCGACGGTGGTGCTGCCCGATCGCTACGCGCGCGGCAAGGCGGCTGATCGTTTTCCGGTTATCTATCTGCTGCATGGCTCGGGCGGCGATTACACAGACTGGAACGCGAATTCGTCTATCGGCAAACTTGCCGACCGCTATCACGTGATACTCGTGATGCCCGACGGCGGCCACGAGAGCTGGTACATCGATAGTCCGGTCGACCCGCGCAGCCGTTATGCCACCTACGTGGGCACCGAAGTGCTTGCCTACATCGACATGCACTTCCGCACGATTCCAACCAGAGAGGCGCGCGCGATCACCGGCCTGAGCATGGGCGGATTCGGCGCGCTGCATATCGCACTGGATCGGCCGGATGAATTCGGAGCGGCGGGAAGCATGAGCGGCGCAGTGGACCCACGCGGTTGCGAGGACGAACCGGGCATCGATCAGGTGTTCGGCGATCCCGCCCGGCATGCGGACTTCTGGGATGACGAGGCGATCGTCGAGCATGCGCACAGCTTTGCTAACGCACACATCGCGCTCACCATCGACTGCGGCATGAACGATTCGCTGGTGCAGTCGAACCGGATGCTGCATGCGCGGCTCCTCGAACTCGGCGTGCCGCATCATTATGCGGAGCGACCCGGCGGTCACACCTGGAAGTACTGGGCCAATGCGGTGCAGTATCAGGTGCAGTTCTTTGCTGACAGATTCAAGCGTAATGGAAGCAGTGCGATGGTTTGATGCGCTGCTTCGCCTTCACGCGTTTTTTTCGACGTTCAGATTCGAGATTTCAATTCGTAACCCGAACTAATTATTTTCGATTCAGTCGATGCCATGAAACACCGCGTCGTCCGGGCCGAGATAAACAGGCGGACGCCACGCTGCATCGCGCATGGAATGCTGAACCAGCTTTTCGACGCCGAGCAGCACTGCGAATATCGCCATCCGCACTGGAATGCCGTTGTCGGTTTGTCGGAAAATCGCGAGCCGCGAATCGTGATTCAGGTCGACGCTCAGATCGTTGGCGCCGGGCCGGCTGTCGCGCGGCAGCGGGTGCATGATCAGCGTATCGCTGCCGCACACGCTGTCCACTAATGCCTGATTGATCTGGAAGTCGGGTGTGTAGCCTTCGAAAGACTCATCGGTGAAACGCTCTTTCTGAATGCGTGTTGCGTACACCACGTCGGCGCCACGCAGTCCGTTCGTCAGATCGTGAGTCTGTTCGATCACATGCCCGTTACGCGAAATCTGCTCGATGATGTAGCCCGGCATTTCGAGCATGGGCGGCGATACAAGCGTGAACTTGATGCCGCGATAGAGCGCCAGCAGCTTGACCAGCGAGTGCACGGTGCGCCCATATTTGAGGTCGCCCACGAGTGCGATATGCGCGCCGTCGACGATCTTGCCGAGCCGTGAGAATTCGCGCTGAATGGTGTAGAGATCGAGCAGGGCCTGGCTTGGATGCTCGCCGGGGCCGTCGCCGCCGTTGATCACCGGCACGTTGGTCGCACGCGCGAATTCGGCCGCCGAGCCTTGCTCCGGATGACGGATCACCAGAGCGTCGACGTAACCGCTCATCACGCGGCTCGTGTCGTAGATCGACTCGCCCTTGGCCATCGACGAAAACGTGAAGCCGGTGGTGTCGCACACCGAGCCGCCCAGCCGGCAGAACGCCGCGCCGAAGCTCACGCGGGTTCGGGTGCTCGCCTCGAAAAAGAGATTGCCGAGCACCGCGCCTTCGAGCACGCGCGAGATTTTGCGGCGCCGGGCGATGGGCTGCATGATGTCCGCGACGCGAAACAGCGCCTCTACCGAGTCGCGCGAGAACTGGTCGACCGACAGCAACTGCGGCTTGCCTTCCCACAGCATCTGACTGGCCAACGACTGGGAGTCTACGCTTTGCGTATACTTTTCGCCGGGCTCGCCATGCACAACGATTTCCGACACGAAACGTTCGACGATCTCCGGCATGGCCCGCGATTCCTGCGAGTCGTCCGGCAAAAGCCATGTATCCAGCGCCCGACGCGACACGCCGATCCGGCCGGCGAAGGTGTCGCGCGTCATGTTCAGGCGACGCATGGCGTCACGGAGGAAGGCTTGTTGCGGGACGCTCATGGAGGCACCTGTCGAAAGAGTTGCGCGCTAATATACGCAGTGCGTATATTAGTTTGCCGGCTATAGAAGTCAAGCAATTTCGGGATGCACTTTGCCAACGCGCGGCAAGCGCGGTTACGCTGCACTTCATGCACCTTGGCCAAGCACTCCGACTCCGCTCGTCGACCGTGACCCACTACGTTTTCGCGAGCGTTGCGCACGCATGCGTGCGCCATTCGCTCGTCAGTGAACAGCGCAGCGAAGAGCGCACTTCGGAACTCAGCGCCAAAGCCAAAAAACAGCCGCTCATCTGACCGGAGCACGCTGTTCCGTCAGATGCGACGGAACAGCGGATCAAGCGCTTCGGCGGTCCTCCCTGTCTTTCCTCCTTCGCATGCTGCCGGAATCGATACGGTCGCTATACGACGTAAAGAGGAAAGACATGTCTATTTTTTCGGGTATCTGGGTTCCGCTCATCACGCCTTTCGCCGACGGTGCGGTCGATCACGCCGCGTTGCGCGCGCTCGTGCGCCGCTACGCCGACGCGGGAATCGCGGGGCTCGTCGCGCTCGGCACAACCGGCGAACCGTGCGGGCTTGACGCCGCTGAACAGGACGCCGTGCTCGCGACGATCCTCGATGCAGCGCAAGCGGGACGTACAAGCAGAAACACGAGCACAAACATCAGTGCGGAGACCGACCCGGCGCTGCCCGTGATTGTCGGCGTTTCGGGTAATTACACGGAGAGCATGCGCGAGCGTATCGAGCAACTAAACCCGCTGCCCATCGCCGGCGTGCTGATGGCCGCGCCGTATTACATCAGGCCCTCGCAGGCGGGCATCGTCAGTCACTTCATGACGCTCGCCGATGCCAGCGACAAGCCGGTCGTGCTCTACGACATTCCGTATCGGACCGGTGTTCGGCTCGAACTCGACACGCTGCTCACACTTGCCAGCCATCCGCGGATTCAGGCTGTGAAGGATTGCGCCGGGTCGCTCGACACGACGCTCGCGCTGATTCGCGACGGCCGCTTGCAGGTGCTCGCCGGTGAAGATCTGCAGACGTTCAACACGCTGTGTCTTGGCGGCAGCGGGGCGATCGCGGCGTCCGCGCATGTGCGGCCAGAGCAGTTCGTCGCGTTGTATCGCGCGCTCGCGGCGGGAGAACTCGATGAAGGCCGGCGCATTTTTCACACGCTCGTACCATTGATTCACGCGCTGTTCGCCGAACCGAATCCCGCGCCGGTGAAGGCGCTGCTTGCATCGCAAGGGCTGATCCGCGACGAACTGCGCCGGCCGATGACGCGTGCGAGCGACGAGTTAGCCGAGCGCCTGATTGCGTTGGACAACACTTGAGCGAAGCGAACTGCCGCGACGGGTCTATTTGAGATGCTGCTTTCGGCTGCGAGGCGATAATCGGCGCCCTCTATCCATTATCGCCGCCGGCATCTGTCCGGCTGACGCCGCATGCAGTCAGTTCTGTTCGTCCTTTTGGTCCTTTTCGTTCTTTTCGTCCGCTCCGTCCGTTTGATGTGTGGTCTGCATACGGTGGTGGCGCGCGGCAGACCGTGCAACACAGGCATCTCGCGCTCGGGGACGCGGTGATGCCGTCCATGTTTCGCGCACGGCGTCAGCTTGCCAGCGGCTCAGTCGGTTTCGTCACGCGCCGTTCGGCGTTGACGCTCGCGCTGGCCGCTGCGAGCGTGGCCGCTCTGCTGGCGCTGGCGGCGGGCATTGCCGTTGGCATGCATTGGTCCGCCAGCGACGGCTCCGGCATGCAGACGGCGAACCGCATCGAGCGCGATTATGCAATCGATCAACTCGGCAAGCTCAACGCGTCGGTGGCGCAGATTGAGCCGCGCATTGCGCGCCTCACCGCGCAAGTCGGCGCGCTGCACGATTTCGAAGCGCGTCTGAATACGCCGCGGCCCGCGCCGCGCGCGCCCGCTGCCGTGACTCCGGCTTCAGGCGCCGATGCCTCAGCAACTGACGGCGAAGGTGAGGGCGGTCCTTCGTTGCCGCCACGCCGCTGCAACGACGTCATGCGGCATCCTGGCGCTCACGCGAACGCCGAGCGGACCGGCCAGCAGATCGATTGCATCGCCGCCACCCTGGGTGCGCTGGAAGATCAGACTGCGGCGCACGCTATCGCTTATGCCGCGTTTCCCGGCCGCCTGCCCGCCGACGGCACGCGTTTCGGTTCGCCGTTCGGCAACCGCACCGATCCCTTCACACATCGGCTCAGTTTTCATCCGGGCCTCGATCTGGTCGCTAAAACGGGTACGCCGATTCTGGCGGCGGCAGGTGGCCGGGTAGCGTTCGCGGGCGAGAAGTCGGGCTATGGCAACGCGGTCGAAATCGATCACGGCAACGGACTCATGACACGCTACGGTCACGCGTCGCGCATTGCCGTGCATGTCGGCGATCTCGTGCTGCCACGTCAATATATTGCGGACGTCGGATCGACCGGCCGCTCGACGGGTCCGCATCTGCACTTCGAAGTGCTGGTCAACGGCGCGCCCGTCGATCCCGCGGCCTACCTGGCGCTCTTCGCACCCGTCCCTCATGGCTGACCGACCTTTCTCCCGCGACGCGGGCGGTCTGGCGCATCGCGCTTATACGCTTGAACCGGTTCGCAGCCTGCGCTTTCGCATGGCCGTATGGGCGATTGTTTGCGGACTTAGTGCGCTCGCCGGTGCGGCTGCTGTAGTGGTCGGCGAGGCACGGCGCACGGGCATTCCGCAGACGCAACAATGCCTGCCCGCGCCCGTCGATAAAAGCGCCGGGCAGACGGAGCTGGCCCGATCGCGCCTCGCGTTGGAGCAGGAGTCGGCGGCGCGCATGGCAGTGCAGAAGACGGCGGATAGCGCCGCAGCCGACGTCACCAGGCTCAACACCGAATTGCAGTTCCTGCGTGGCCAGAGCAAGGCCGCGCCGCACGCGCAGACGCCCACGCCGCGCCGTTGAGCGCGACGCAGCGTCGACGTATCGGCGCATCGCGCGACCACACTTTCATCTCCGGAGTACTGATGTTCAACAAGAAAAAAGGCGCGGGTATTCGGCAGGCCAAGCTCGCTACATTGATCGCTCACGATGTGCGCATCACGGGCGACCTTCAGTTCACCGACGGCCTGCGCCTCGACGGTCAAGTCAAGGGTAACGTCAGCGGTGAGCCGGGCAGCCAGACATTGCTCGTGCTAAGCGACCGCGGTTCGATCGAAGGCAACGTGCACGGCCACGACGTCGTGATCAACGGCAGGATAGTCGGCGACGTGATCGCGGACCATTTCGTCGAATTGCAGGTCAACGCTCACGTGACGGGCAACATCTACTATCAGCAGTTGCGCATGGATTGCGGCGCCTCGGTGGACGGCAAGCTCACGCGGCGCGACGGCGCTCAGGCGCCCACGCCGCTGACGTCGATGGCCGACGCCGGGCGCGACTGAGTTTTATATCATCCCTGGCAGCGATACGCGTTGCGCCGGTTTGTCGTAGCCGGGCGAGTCGCCGTGAGTGAGGTGCGAACCGGCTCGCGTTTGACGCGACATGGCGAGCCGTTCGCTCGCAGTGCGATCGAGCGTCGCGAGCATATCGCGTTCGACGATCACCAGTTTGAACGCCAGTACGATCAGACCGCTTGCGAGCAGTACGTCGCCCGCGAATACCACTGCATAGACCGCGGAAGTGGTCCGCGGGTTGCCGAGCAGCAGCGAGAGATTCGCGCGGTCGAGCAGCACGAGCGTGAGCGGCACGATCGCGCCAAGCGTCGCGATTGCCGCACCAATCGCAACGACGGAGCGCGCCAGACCGACATGGGGACGACGTCGGCGGCATATCTCATACAGCGTGGCGGCGCGGTAGGGCACGAAGAAGAGTGCGAGCAGAACGGCGCGCGGCAACATCGCCATCTCGAAGAACAGTGCGCTGCCGTAGACCACGCAAAACACGCCCGTGACGACGAGTCCCCTGCGCCACGACACGGCGACGCCGAACAGCTCGCGTGTGCCGGCCCAGATCAGAATGCGGCTTTGCAAAGCGAGCGCCGCGGTCGCGAAAAGAAGCAGATCGGTGCGCCAGATCCGATGCAACGCAAAGCATGCCGAAGCCGCCGCAAGCAGATAGAAACCAGTTGCCCAGAAGCGGAACGCGCTCACTTGCGCGAACATGCGCGACAGCACCGTGGCGATCAACGCGCAGCACAGGAACATAATCAACGACAGGGAAGTAAACGTCGCGACATCGAATTTCATGAAGTCTCCAGCACCAGTGCACTCGTTATTGTTCGCTGCTGAAACGGCCATCTGCAAAGCGGCGTCTGGACGACAACGTTTGCGCGACGGAGCGCGACGGAGCGCGGCGCGATGCAATCGCGTTGTGCCGCGTGTTGCGAAAGTCAGCGGACGTCCGCCGTCATCGCTCATCCTCCCAGCAATTCGCCGAAGTCGTCCGCTGTCAGCGGCTTGCCGGGCAGGAGCCTTGCACCCCTGTTATCGACACTTTTGCGGAGTTTATTTAATTGATCTTCAGCATGTTACCGATGGCGTTGGGCATTTCGCGGCACGGGCCGTGGCGCGCTGTAGTATTGTTGAATGCCGAGGTTCTGACTCGGCCCAGTACCGTGCAAGTTGGGCGCATCGGCTCATGAATCCGGACGGCAACTGGCCGGAGCGCCTGCAAACGGTTCAGACGAAACTCAGAGCGGTGTCGGCAGTGACAAGGGCATTGAAAATGTCGAGCGAATGGATGCGCCGCGTCAGGCTGTTTATTCAGCGTTTCTGGCAACCGACCAGCGCGTGCATGACCTGTATGCCAGGAAGTTGGGGCAATCTGATGAGCCTTGCCCACTGGACGATAGCATTCCGGACAGGTCTGCTGACCGGACTCCTGGCCGTACTTCTGACTTTCACACCAGCAGCGAAATTTTTCAGGCATCGATACGGCAATGCGCTGCTCGTCGGGTTGCTGACTACGATTGGCGACGCTTACTCGCACACGAGCCACTATCGCGTGCCCTATCTCGAGCACCTCGTGACGGGTGCAATTTCCGGCCTTCTGGCGCTGGCCGCCTCATATCTCTTCGAAGACCGCGCGAGGCGCCTGCGGGCGGTATGGGCGCGCGTTTTTGGTTAGGGAGCGCTTAAGGGCCAGCGCATGGAACAAGAGCAAATCGTCATACGCCGCGTTTCGCGAGATCGTCCGCACCTTGGGCGATATGACGCGCTACCTCGCGCTGCTCGGACTCGAAGAGAACCAGCGGATGTTGGATGGCTCCGAGTCTACGCATCGGTTTGATCTGCGGTGCGTTGGCTCTGGAGTCGCGTCCGCTGCTCGCGATTGATTCCCACCTCGGTCCCGACCGACTCGCCGATGCACGCGTCCGACGTCAACGCGAAGCCTTCATCCAGCCAGCCGGTGATGCCGCCCGCCATCAGCTTGACGGGGCGTCCGAGTTGCGCGAGCCGCAGCGCGCCGCGCGCGGCACCGTTGCAATGCGGACCCGCGCAATACGTGACGAAGAGCGTGTCGCCGCGATAGGCGGCCAGCTTGGACATGACGATCTTGCCGTGCGGCAGGTTCACCGCGCCCGGCACGTGACCGTGCGCAAAGAGCGCCGGGCTGCGCACATCGAGCAGCACGAAGCCGGGCGTGCCGCTTTGAAGCGCGGCGAATACATCGGCGCAATCGGTTTCGAATTCGAACGATGCCTGGAAATGGGCAATCGCGGCGGCGCATGGCGCGGCGGGCACAGCAGTGACGGCGTTGATATTGGGCATGACGAGGTCTCGGCAAAAGCGTGTGAAGGGTTTTCCTGGTTGTAGCGCGATATCAGGCAGATCGATTGTGGCGCTCGGGCCCGCATTGGATAAGTGGCGCAATCGTCAATCTTCGGTAACATCACGCCATGCACAATCATCTTGTCGTGGCGCTGGCCTATGACCGGCTCTGCACTTTCGAATTCGGCTGCGTGACCGAACTGTTCGCGCTCGAACGTCCCGAGCTCGGCGTGAACTGGTATCGCTTTGCCGTGTGTGCAGGCGAGGCCGGCCCGATTCGAGCGGCCGGCGGCATCGCGATCGCGGCACCGTACACGCTCAAGCTGCTGGATCGCGCGGACACCATCGTGATACCCGGTTGGCGCGATGCGGACGAAGTGCCGCCCGAACCCTTGCTGAAGAAAATTCGCGCCGCGTACCGGCGCGGCGCGCGGCTGTGCTCGATCTGCTCCGGCGTGTTCGTGCTGGCCGCCGCCGGCGTGCTTGACGGCAAGACCGTCACAACGCATTGGCGTTATGCCGCGAAATTGCAGGAGCGCTATCCGCAGTTGCGCGTGCAACCCGACGCGCTCTATGTCGATGAGAAGCAGATCATCACGTCCGCAGGATCGGCGGCGGGGCTCGACATGCTGCTGCACCTCGTGCGCCGCGATCATGGCAGCGCCGTGGCGAACCGGGTCGCGCAGCGGCTCGTGGTACCGCCGCATCGGGAGGGTGGCCAGGCGCAATTCGTGCCGCGGCCCGTGCCGCACGATGAAAGCGGACGCCTCGCGCGGCTGATGGACTGGCTGCGCAGTCATCCCGCGTTGCCGCACACGTTGCGCTCGCTCGCCGATCACGCGGCGATGAGTCCGCGCACCCTGCAGCGGCAGTTCCACAACGCGACCGGCATGGCGCCCTACGAATGGCTCGTGCGAGAGCGGGTGGCCATTGCGCGGGAGTTGCTTGAAGCGCCGACGCCGTTGCCGATGGCGCGCGTCGCGGAGCTCGCCGGCTTCGGTTCAGAAGAATCGCTGCGGCGGCATTTCAGGCGCATCGCACTGACGAGCCCCGGCGCGTATCGCAAGAAATTCGGCGCCCAGGCGGCACAGGGCGAACCTCGTGCAAAAGGACAACCATGATCGACATCCCGCAGACTATCGCCCGCTTCAATGCCGGCCGCGATCCCGAACGCCTCGCAATGAAATACAAGGCGATGCGCACGTCACCGTTCGTATTTTTGCGCGGCACATGCCATCTGTTTTACGAGCGCCTGCCGCAACATAAGGTGCTCGACGATGCGCCGCCGGTCTGGATCTGCGGCGACATGCATCTGGAGAATTTCGGCAGCTACAAGGCGGACAATCGCCTCATCTATTTCGACAACAACGATTTTGACGAAGCGTGCCTCGCGCCGAATTTGTACGAACTGGTGCGTCTATTGACGAGCGTGCTGGTCGGCGCGGGCGATCTGAAGTTGAGCCGCGCACAGGCGCTCGCGTTGTGTCACACGGCGGTGCAAGCTTATAGCGCGGCGCTCGCGTTCGGCAAAGCGCGCTGGGTCGAACGCGAAACGTCGTCCGGCATGGTCCGCGATCTGTTCGATGCACTGGCGAGCCGGACGCGCGCCGCGCATCTTGATCGGCGCACCACGCTCAAAGGCAAGAGCCGCTTGCTCAAGCTGGATGGCAAGAAAGCGCTCGCCGTGAGCGATGAACGACGCGCCGCGGTTACGCAGTTCATGCAGCAGTTCGCCGCCGGCGAGAGCGATCCTGACTTCTATCGCGTTCTCGATGTCGCGCGGCGAATCGCGGGCACCGGAAGCCTCGGCGTGGATCGTTATGTGATTCTGGTCGAAGGCAAAGGCTCGGCGGACGGCAACTATCTGATCGATCTGAAGGAGGCGCTGCCTTCTTCCGTCGTGCCGCACGTGCATACGCCGCAGCCGAAATGGCAAACCGAGGCACAGCGGGTCGTCGAAATTCAGCGGCGTAATCAGGCGGTCTCGCAGGCGTTTTTGCATGCAGTCGAATTCGATCAGCGCTCGTATGTGCTGCGCAGTTTGCAGCCGTCGGAAGATCGCGTCGCGTTGCAGGACTGGAACGGCAAGCTGCCGCGGCTCGAGGGTGTCGTCAACAGCATGGCGGAGCTCGGCGCATGGGCGCATTTGCGCAGCGGCGGGCGGCAGAAGTCGTCGATTGCGGATGAGCTGATCGCGTTCGGCAATCGCACGGATTGGCAAGTGCCGCTGATCGAACTCGCGACGCAATGCGAGGCGCAAGTCGCGGCGGATTGGAAAACGTATTGCGAGGCTTATGACCGCGACGCGTTCGCGGTGTAGCGCGATGCCCGCAATGCACGGCGGATGCGCTGGAGCGGCGCGTGCCAGCGCCGCTCCAGACCAACCCTGATTGCTGCGCGCAAGCGGCCACTGATCTCCTTCGCGGGTCGCTATAGAAGCGCTTCCGCTTTTGCACTGAGGACATTCCGTGGAACACGAAACTCTTTCCTCGCACTCGCCCGCCGACACCTTCACGCCGCCCGCCGACTCCGCGCTGTGGCGTAAGAACTTTCTATTGGGCGCGGCCACCGCTTCATACCAGATCGAAGGGGCGTACGCAGATGAGCTGGGAAGTGTATCCCGACGGTTTGCGTCACCTGCTGATCGGCTTTAAGCGCGAGTATGCAAATTTTCCGCCCGTCTGCGTTGACGAATGCGGCTGACATGACGGATGCCGCCGGGTCCGTAGGCGTGACGGACATGTCCGGCGTAGCGGACGCTGCGGATCTCACGCATCCGGCCACGTGGTCGTGCGTAATCTGACCATCCGGCTCAGCGCAAACACGTAATCGAAAACCTCGATCTGGACGTGCAAGCCGGCGAGTTCGTCGTGCTGCTCGGTCCGTCGGGTTGCGGCAAATCCACGTTGCTGCACAGCATTGCCGGGCTGATCGACGTGACCGATTGCAGCATTGAAATTGCCGGTGAAGACATGACATGGGCCGACCCGAAAGATCGCCGCGTTGCGCTCGTATTCCAGTCACGCTGGAGCAGCGCGACGGCTCGCTTTACTTTTGCACGGAGCACTGGCGGCTCGACGTGTCTAATTACGCGTTCACGAATTCGCGCGTGGATCCGCAATCGCAATTTCAGCCGCAGCCGTATGTGCTCGGCGTGCGGGCCGAAGACGTGCGCATAGGCGAACTGCGTGAAGGCCTGGCGGAGCACGCCAAAGTATTGCTCGTCGAGCCAATGGGCAACCACCGTGTCGTCTGGCTCGACTATGTGCAGATCGCGTCGATCGATCAGCGCAAAACGCCCGTGACGCCAGGCGATACGCTGTCGTTCTCGCTCCACAGCGCGCACGTCTCGCTGTTCGGCGCGGCGGGCGGCGTGCGCTTGCAGCGTGACCATTGGCGTCATTGAAAACAGCATGGTGTGACGGAGAACCGTGTGGCAACGCTGAAAGATGTCGCGGCACTGGCCGGTGTGGGCATGTCGACCGCTTCGCGCGTTATTTCGGGCAAGGGCCCCGTCTCGGCCGACGCGACCGCGCGCGTGCGAGCGGCAATCGAGCAGCTCAACTTTCGCCCGTCATCTATCGGCCGCGCGATGGCAACGCAGTCGCTCGGCATGATCGGCATTTTCGTGCCGACGTTTTTCGGCTCCTACTACGGCACGATCCTCAAGCAGACCGATGCGGAACTGCGCGCTGTGCGCCGTCATGTGGTGGTGGCAACTGGCTGCGGAGAAGCGTCGCCGCGCGAGCAGGCCATCGAGGCAGTGCGTTTTCTGATTGGCCGCGATTGCGACCGCGTTGTCGTAATCAGCCATGATCTCCACGACGAAGACCTGATCATGCTGCATCGGATGCACCCGAAAATGGTGTTCCTCAATCGCGCGTTCGATCAATTGCCGGAAGCGTCGTTTTGCGCGGATCATCGGCATGGCGGCGAACTGGCGGCGCGCACCCTGCTCGACCACGGGCACCGCGAAATCGCCGTGATTTCTGCGCCTTTTACGGTGTCGGACAACCTGACGCGGCTCGAAGGCTTTTTCGCCGAACTTGCGCGCGAAGGCATTGCTCGCCACGACGTGACCTTGATCGAATCGGACTTTTCGCCGGAAGGCGGCTATGCCGCTGCGCAAAAGCTACTCGATTCGGCGCGGTGTTTTACGGGTCTTTTCTGCGCGAACGATACGATGGCTGTCAGCGCGCTGGCGCGTTTTCATCAAGCGGGCATCTCGGTGCCGGACGAAGTCTCGGTGATCGGTTACGACGACGATTACTCCGCCGCTTATGCCGCGCCGGGCCTCACGTCAGTGCATATTCCAACGGCCGAACTCACGCAGAACGCGGTGCGCTGGCTCGTCAACCAGTGCTATCGAACCACGTGGGAGGTATTCCGCGAATTCCCGGTGAGCGTGACGATGCGCGAATCCGTGGGACCGGCGCCGGGTATCGAGCCCGCGTCGATGGGTGTGTCGCGCTTGAGCAGCACTTTATAGTTCGTTTCGAAGGCGGCCGCGCGATTTCACATCACGCGGCCTGATGCGGCTTATTGCCCGCTTACGTGCCGCTGCGCAGCGACTCTTCATAGCGCACACGCGCTTCTTCGTCGAGCCGCGTATCTTCGAGTTCCTGCAGTACGGCGTCGAGATCGACCGGCGTCGTGTCCAGTTCGACACGCCCCGTCAATTGCGCATCCACGTGCAAGGCGCCCGCCTCGTACAGCGCCCAGATTTCCTTGCCGTAACTCGTTTGCAACAGCGCCGGCGCGAAGCGTCCGAAATACGTGGCGAGATTGTTCACGTCGCGCTCGAGCATCGCGGGCGCTTCGAGATTGCCGGCAGCGTCCACGGCTTGCGGCAGATCGATAATGACCGGGCCGTCAGCGGCGAGCAGGATGTTGTATTCGGACAGGTCGCCGTGAATCATGCCGGCGCACAACATGCGCACCACCTGATTGACCAGCAGCGCGTGCAATTCGAGCGCACGCGTTTCGCTCATATCGACGTCGTTCAAACGCGGCGCCACGTTGCCGTCGGCGTCCGTCACGAGTTCCATCAGCAGCACGCCGTCGGTGCAAATAAAGGGCTGCGGCACGCGCACGCCGGCGTTGGCGAGCTGAAATAGTGCATCGACCTCGGCATTCTGCCAGGCCTGTTCCTGCACTTCGCGGCCGTAGCGGCTGCCTTTTTCCATCGCGCGTTGCTGACGGCTGTTCTTGACCTTGCGGCCTTCGCGGTACGACGCGGCCTGGCGGAAGCTGCGCTGCTTGGCGTCCTTATAGACCTTCGCGCAGCGCGTGGAGTCGCCGCTACGGACCACGTAGACCGTGGCTTCCTTGCCGCTCATCAACTGCGAAATGACTTCGTCGATCAGGCCTTCCTCGACGAGTGGGAGCAAGCGTTTTGGTGTTTTCATGCGGCCGCCGTGGCGTGGCCGGAAATGCGGCGGCGATATGCGGCCGGCGGCGAGGAACAGTGGTGCGGAATTCGAGTCATGCCGGATTATAAGGGGTGGAGCGCCACTCCTCTTTAAACACGGACGTGGCTGCCGCCGATGTGATTTTGCGCGAACCGCTGGAAGCGTCCGTTTAAGGCGTTTGGCGGATGCACCGGATTGGACGGATTGCGCGATACATGACGACAAGCGCGAAAACGTTTGCGCTTCGGCGCATACGGTTGCGTGCTCGCATCCGCGCTCATTCCGCGCGAGCAGCTCAACAGTTTTATCCCCTTTTTCCAGGGCCAAAATGCATTTCTATCTGACATGGTTGTAATAGTCGGCAACAGTGCTTTGCGGTTTTCCCCCATTCAATTCGGCGGGGTATCGCGTAGACTTGTCAGCAACAAAAAAGTGTTTACGGGGTGCGAGATGTTGGCCGTTTTCATCATCGCCTGTCCGATCTGCATTGCCGCGTTATTCGGTTTCGCGCGGCATGTCGATCCGCTGACAGGTCACTTCAAGCGTTGAATTTGAACGTCGAGAGTTTTAACAAAGCCGGCAAGTAAGCTCCGCTGCCGGCTTTTCGCCGTTGCGGGTTTCTCCGCGGGACTTGCTTTAAGGTGCCGAGTCGCGGCACGATGCGCGATAACCTGAGTTTAGGGCGGCATCGCGTATGCGAGATTTTCTGGCGAGATTGGCGTCGCGCGCGAGCGTGCTCAAGGGCGTGCTTCCATTGAGCCGCGCCGCGGCGGCGCGAGATGCGCTGGCGGGCGTGCAACTCGCGTCAATGGATATTCCGCAGGTGCTCGGCTATGCGCGCATTGCCGGCATGCCGGCCGTTACCGGGCTTTACACCGTTTTTCTGCCGCTGATCGCGTTCGCCTTTTTCGGGGCTTCGCGACAACTCGTGGTTGCCGCCGATTCCGCCACCGCCACAATTTTCGCAAGCCGTCTTTCGACGATGGCGCCCGTTTCGAGCGCCGAATATGCGTCGCTCGCCGCGATGGTTGCGTTGCTCACGGCGGCGTTGCTGCTCGTCGCGCGCATTTTCAAACTGGGCTTTCTCGCCGATTTCCTGTCGCGCACGGTGCTGGTCGGCTTTCTTGCCGGAGTTGGCATACAGGTAGGCATCGCGATGTTGGGCGATATGCTCGGCTTGCCCGGTCACGCTGCGCGCAGTACCGATCAGCTTGTTCTCGTCGCGCATGACTGGGCGCAGGTCAATGTTCCGACGCTCACCATGTCGGCGCTGGTTGTCGTGGCCGTTCTGTTCTTCAAACGTTTCTGGCCGCGTTTGCCGATGCCGCTGATCGTGGTCGTGGCGGGAATCGCCGCGAGCGATATCTATGGTTTTGCCGGGCAGGGCATTGCGGTGCTGGGTCCGGTCGCGGGCGGGCTGCCGCCGCTGCGCGTGCCGTCGGTCACCTGGCAGCAGATGCTCGATCTCGTGCCGGTCGCCGCCTCATGTTTCGTGATGATCGTCGCGCAAAGCGCCGCGGCGAGCCGCGTGTTTGCCGAGCGCCATCACGAAACGGCCGACACCAATGCGGACCTGCTCGGCATTGCCGCGGCCAACGCAGCGGCCGCGTTTTCGGGCGCGTTCGTGGTCAACGGCAGTCCGACGCAAACCGCCATGGCCGATCGTGCCGGCACACGCAGCCAGTTCGCGCAGCTCGTGTTCGCGGCGGTGGTGGTTGTGGTGTTGCTGTTTTTCAGCCGTTTTTTGCAGTATCTGCCGCGCTGCCTTCTCGCGAGCATCGTATTTACCATCGCGATCGGACTGATCGACCTCAAGACGTTGTTTGCCATTCGCCGCGAAAGTCCAGGCGAATTCGCGCTCGCCGTGTTTACCGCTGCGGCTGTGGTGCTGATCGGCGTCGAGCACGGCATTCTGGTGGCCGTCGCGCTGTCGTTGCTGCGCCACGTGCGCCACAGCTACCGTCCCCATACGATGATCCTCGCGCCCGGCGACGACGGCATGTGGGTGCCGGTGCCCGCGGTGCCCGGCACGCAGACCGCGCCGGGGCTGATCGTTTATCGCTTTGGGGCGGACCTGTTCTATGCGAACGACCATTTTTTCGTCGACGATACGCGCCGTCTGATCGCTCATGCGCCGAGCGCGGTGCGCTGGTTCGTGATCGACGCGAGCGCGATTACCGACCTCGACTATTCGGCGTCACGCTCGGTGGGCGAATTGTGCGGTCTGTTGAAACGCAATGGCATCAAGGTGATCTTCGCGCGCGTGAACCGCTATTTGCGCTCCGATATGGACCGGCACGGCATTACGCCGATCATCGACTCGAGCTGTATTTTCGGCACGTTGCACGAAGCGCTGCGCGCAGCAGGTGTCGAACAGCCCATGGCCAGTTGAAGCGCCGCCCGCCTAGCTCTTCGACGTCAGTATCTTGAGGCCGGCAAAGCCGAACATGATCGCGAGCGAACCGTCGAGCCAGCGCCGGATCGCCATATACACACGCCGCGCAGATGCCGTCGAAAACAGCACCGCGTAACTGCTGAACACCGATACGCCGATGCACATGCAGCCGAGCACGACGGGTGCGGTATGCGACGTGCCGCTCGCCGTCGACATGGCGAGCGAAACGATCGACATCCACACCAGAATGGCTTTCGGGTTCGTAAGATGCAGCAGCAGGCCGCGCAAATAGAGCCGCCTGAGCGGCTCGTCCTCGCGTGCCTCGCTCGCCGGCAATTTGCCTGGAGCGAAGGCCGAGCGCGCCGATTTGAAGCCGAGCCATAGCAGATAAAGCCCGCCGGCGATCTTGATGGCGACGAGGCATTGCGAGTAAGTAGCGAGCACCGCCGACAGACCCAACGACGCCAGCAGCGCCCAGAAGAACGAACCGGACACGACGCCCAGCGCGAAGATGAGCGCCGAACGACGGCCCGCGCTCATTGCCAGAGACATGATCGCCAGATTGCTCGGCCCAGGGCTTGCCGTGCCGACGAAGTACGCGCTGTAGGCGAACAGGACATCGGCGGTGAGAAAGGTGCTGGCGATCATGAGTTGAGCCTCGGGGCAGACAACGGGATCATCGATTCTGCGCGCCGCCGTGCGGCTCGCACAGATACAGTTGAGCGAGCGTCGATCGGCACAATCCTTCGTGTACGCCGCGTTTTATCCTTTTGCCGCGGTGCCGATGCAATCGGCTAGCGCGCCGGCCACCGCCTGCCGGCTATGCTTCGGACGTTGCACGAGGCCGATCTCGCGATCGAACGTCGCGTCTTCGAGCGGCAACGCGGCGACGCCGGCGGGCCATTTGCCGAGGCCCACGGTGTCCGGAATCAGCGCGACGCCAATGCCGCGCGCGACCAGTTGCACGATCGCCGGCAATTCGTCGAGCTCGAGCACGTCCTGCACATTGAGCCGTGAACGGCGCAGAAAACGGTCGACCAGCCGGCCGCCGAACGAGGCCCGGTCGTAGCGGATAAACGGCTCGCTCTTTAACAGTTCGCGCCACGATCGCTTGCCGCGTGTGAGTGCTTTCGGCACGAGTAGCACGAACGGTTCGGTGACGAGCGTGCGCCACTCCAGTTCCGACGGCAGTGCGAATGGCGGCTTGATGATGACGGCCAGATCAAGTTCGCCCGAGTCGACCTGTCCAAGCAGATTGAGCGACACGCCCGGCACGACGCGAATCCGCCAGCCTGGGTGGTCCTCGCGAAAGCGGGCCAATGCGTCGGCGACAAACGACACCTGCGCCGATGCAATTGCGCCTATGCGCAGCATGCCGCTTTCCGCCGCGCCTGCGCCGCGTTCAGAGAGGCGCGCATAGAGCGTCATCATTTCCTCGGCCAGCACGAGCGTTTCGCGCCCCGCGTCGTTGAGCGTGGCCGAGCGGCCCGTGCGGTCGAATAGCGCGAAGCCGAGTTGCTCTTCAAGCCGCTGCATCTGCGCGCTGACGGCCGACTGCGTCAGGCCGATGCGGGCGCCCGCGCCGGAAAACGTGCCGTACTGGCTCACGGCGATAAGGGTTCTGAGTTCGCTGAGCATCGTTGCTGATTGATCGATTCTGGTGTTGGTCAGCTCAAATATATATCGTTTTGCACCACTTTTACTTGTGGTTAAACTTTGAGCCAATAGTCCGCCGTGCCCAATGCGCGGCCCATTTCAACCTCCTCACAAACAGCGAGTCTTCACACCATGAGCGTTGCGCAAACCGTCTTGCCGCCGTTTCATCTGGCATTTCCCGTCCATAGCCTGACTGCGGCGCGGCAGTTCTATGGCGAGTTGCTGGGCTGCCCGGAAGGGCGCAGTTCGGAGGAGTGGGTCGATTTCAACTTTTATGGGCACCAGATCGTCGCGCATCTGGCGCCGGAAGAAGTTGGCCACCGTGAGACCAGCAAGGTCGACGGCGACGCCGTGCCGGTGCGCCACTTCGGCGCGGTGCTTTCCATGGAGCAATGGCAGGCCGCCGCGGACAAGCTGCAAAAGGCGGGCATCGACTTCATCATCGAACCGCACGTGCGTTTCAAGGGCGAAGTCGGCGAACAGGCGACGATGTTCTTCCTGGATCCATCGGGCAATGCGCTGGAATTTAAGGCGTTTGCCGATATGTCGTCGCTTTTCGCCAAGTGAACGTATGAAAAAAGCGTAGGCAAATTGAAATGAAAGGGCGGCCGGCCATTGTGCAGAGCCGCCTGGCAATACTCTTTTCTTACGATAAGCTTCCTGACAATTCCGCCATTTTCGCGCCATGCAGGTGTTGGTTCTAGCGATCTAGCATAAGCTCGAATTCACCTTCACCTTACTTCGGCGCGTTTCATGTGGATCGTCAACGTTGCGCTTAAGCGGCCCTACACGTTCATCGTGATGGCCATTCTGATCCTGCTGGCGACGCCTTTCGTGCTGTTCACCACGCCGGTCGACGTGCTGCCGGAAATCAACATTCCGGTGGTAAGTATCATCTGGACGTACAACGGTTTGTCCGCTGAGGACATGGCCCATCGGATCGCCTCGGTCAACGAACGCAGTTTAACGACCACGGTCAACGACATCGAGCACATCGAGTCGCAATCGCTCGCGGGCATCACGATCCTGAAGGTGTTTCTGCAGCCGAATGCGAACATTCAGACGGCGATTGCACAGACCGTGGCGGTCGAACAGGCACAGCTCAAGCAGATGCCGCCTGGCGCCACGCCGCCTCTGGTGATCAGCTATTCCGCGTCGAGCATTCCGGTGATCCAGCTTGGCTTGTCGAGCGCCAAGCTTTCCGAACAGCAACTCAACGATACGGCGCTGAACTTCCTGCGGCCGCAACTCGTGACGATCCCCGGCGCGGCCGTGCCCTATCCGTACGGCGGCAAATCGCGGCTGATTTCCGTCGACCTGAATACGCGCGCGTTGCTGACCAAAGGTCTTACGCCATTGGACGTGGTCAGTGCGTTCAATGCGCAAAACCTGATCCTGCCAACCGGGACAGCGAAGATCGGAAAGAAGGAATACACGATCAACATGAACGGCTCGCCGCCGACGCTGGAAGGACTCAACGATATTCCGGTGCGCACCGTCAACGGCGCGACGACGTATCTGCGCGAAGTCGCTCACGTGCGCGACGGTTTCTCGCCGCAAACCAATATCGTGCGGCAGAACGGTCATCGGGGCGTGTTGATATCGGTGCTGAAGAACGGCAGTGCGTCGACGCTTTCAATCGTCAATACGCTGCACGGTTTGTTGCCGACCGCACGCGCCGCGTTGCCGCCGGATCTGAACATCACGGCGTTGTTCGACCAGTCGGTATTCGTGAAGGCGGCAGTGCAGGGCGTGGTTCGCGAGGCTGTGATCGCCGCCGCGCTGACGGCCGCGATGATTCTGCTGTTTCTCGGCAACTGGCGCAGCACGTGCATCATCGCGGTCTCGATTCCGCTGTCGATTCTTTCTTCGCTGATCGCGTTGCATGCGCTCGGGCAGACCATCAACATCATGACGCTCGGCGGTCTCGCGCTTGCAGTGGGTATTCTCGTCGACGATGCCACGGTCACGATCGAGAACATCGAGCGGCATCTGCATATGGGCACGAATCTGCACGATGCGATTCTCGAAGGCGCCGGCGAAATCGCCGTTCCCGCGCTCGTCTCGACGCTGTGTATCTGCATCGTCTTCGTGCCGATGTTCTTTCTGACCGGCGTGGCGCGCTATCTGTTCGTGCCGCTGGCCGAGGCGGTCGTGTTCGCGATGCTCGCTTCGTACATTCTGTCGCGCACACTGGTGCCGACTTTGGCGATGCTGCTGATGGGCCACGCGCACAAGCCGAAGGCCGACGCGAAGCCCAGTCTGTTCGCGCGTCTTTATCGACGCTTCGACAACGGCTTTGAGCGCATGCGAGCGGCGTACATTGTGATTCTCAGCAGCCTGCTCGTGCGCCGCGGCCGATTCGGCAGCCTGTTTCTCGGCTTCTGCGTAGTTTCGATGGGTCTGGTTTTCGTGCTCGGCGAAGACTTCTTCCCGAGCGTCGACGCGGGCAATATCCGCTTGCATATGCGAGCGCCGACCGGCACGCGCATCGAGGAAACTGCCCGTCTTGCCGACGAGGTCGAGAAAGTGATTCGCGAGGTCGTGCCCCCGAAAGAACTCGGCACGATACTCGATAATCTCGGCTTGCCGTATAGCGGTATCAATCTTTCGTACAGCAATGCAGGGACGATCGGCACGCTCGACGGCGAGATTCAGATCGCGCTTAATGAAGGCCACGAGCCGACGCAAATCTATATAGACAAGCTACGCGCCATGTTGCCGCAACGCTTTCCCGGCGTGGAGTTCTTCTTTCAACCCGCCGACATCGTCACGCAGATCCTCAACTTCGGCCTTCCTGCAGCGGTGGACGTGCAAATTTCCGGCGTGGATCAACTGGGCAATTTCGACGTTGCGCGCAAGCTGTTGAAACAGGTACGCATGATTCCGGGTACCGTCGACACCCATATCCAGCAGAAGCTCGATGAGCCCGCGATCAACCTGCAGATGGACCGCACGCGTCTGCAGCAACTCAATCTGACCGCGAGCAATGTCGCGCAAAACGTGCTGATTTCGCTGTCGGGAAGCTCGCAGACGTCGCCCGGGTTCTGGTACAACGACCGCAACGGCGTCGAGTACAACGTGGCAGTGCAAACGCCGCAGTACCGCATTTCATCGATCGACGACCTGTTGCGCACGCCGGTGTCCGGCTCCGCAACGGGACCGACGCAACTGCTCGGCAATCTGGTGCGCGTGTCGCCGCAAAACCAGTTCGCGGTTGTCACGCACTACAACATCCGGCCCGTGATCAATCTGTATGTGAGCGTCGATAGACGCGATCTCGGCAGCGTCGCGGATCAGGTCGACAAGCTGGTCGACAACGCGCGCGCGTCGCTGCCGCGCGGCAGCCAGATCACCGTGCGTGGCCAGGTGCAGACCATGCGCAGTTCGTACTTCGGTCTTGGCCTCGGCGTGGCGATGGCGATCGTGCTCGTGTATCTGCTGATCGTGGTGAACTTCCAGTCGTGGGTCGATCCGCTGATTATCGTCAGCGCGTTGCCTGCGGCATTGGCCGGCATCGTATGGATACTCTTCCTGACGGGCACGCATTTGAGCGTGCCGGCACTGACCGGCGCGATCATGACGATGGGCGTCGCCACGGCCAACAGTATTCTGATGGTGGCGTTCGCGCGTCAGCGGCTTTCCGCCGGCGCGCCGCCGCTGACTGCCGCGCTCGAAGCGGGAGCGAGCCGCATTCGCCCGGTGTTGATGACCGCCTTCGCGATGATCATCGGCATGATTCCGATGGCGCTCGGTCTCGGCGAGGGCGCCGAGCAGAATGCGCCGCTCGGCCGCGCAGTGATTGGCGGATTGCTCTTTGCGACGGTGTCCACGCTGTTTTTCGTGCCACTGGTGTTCGCCGCCATTCATACGCGCCTCGCGCGCCGTCATCGTGACGGCGCTGAAGGCAATAGCGAGACGGCGCCGCCGAACCGGCCTGGCGTTGGATAATGAAGTTGAAGAAAACGGCTACCCAGGCTAACGGAGCTAGCTAACCGAGATGGCTAACTGAGATGACCGAAAAAACTCATGCATCGCTGGCGATTCCGTCGCGAGAGACCGAAGGCGGCCACGCACTGCCGCCGCGCAATCGCGAATGGAAGCGCGCGAAGATCGCCATCTGGATCGTGCTGACCTTGCTCGCCGTAGGCGCGTTACGCACGGTGATCGCGAATCTCATGCAAAACCGTTCCGTCGAACAAACGACGAAACAGAACGCCACGCAATACGTGAACGTGGTGAGCCCGACGCCGACCGAAGGCGGCGGCAGCACCACATTGCCGGGCACGTTGCGCGGCAATGTCGAGTCGCCGATCTATGCGCGCTCCACCGGTTATCTGCTGCACAGATACGTCGACATCGGCACGCGCGTGAAGCAGGGCCAATTGCTCGCTGAACTCGACACGCCTGAAATCGATCAGGAGCTCGCGCAAGCTTTGGCGCAGCGTCAGCAAACCAGTTCGAGTCTCGCGCTTGCGAAGAGCTCGCTCGAGCGCTGGCAGCAGCTTCGTCAACGGGATGCGGTATCGCAGCAGGAACTCGACGAACGGCAGAGCACCTACACGCAGGACGTCGCGAATCTCGCCGCCGCCGATGCAAACGTGCAGCGCTTGCGGCAGCTCGAATCGTTCAAGCGGATCGTGGCGCCGTTCGCGGGCGTGGTCACGCAACGCAATGTGGATGTCGGCGATCTGATCGACGCGGGCAGCGGCACGAGCCGCGCGCTGTTTGCGCTCGCGCAGTCGGACCCGCTGCGGGTTTTCGTGCAATTGCCGCAAGCGTATGCGCAAAACGTGTCGGTGGGACAGAACGTCGTCGTCACCCAGGCGGAACTGCCCGGCCACCAGTTTCATGGCGCCGTCACCCATATCTCGGGCGCGATCGATGTGCCCACTCGCTCGCTGCAAATCGAAGTGACGCTGCCGAATCCGGATAACACGCTGCGTCCCGGCGCGTATGTGCAGGTCGCGCTGCCTTCAGTGGCGCGCTCGCAATGGATGGTGCCGGGCAATGCGTTGCTGTTTCGCGCAGAAGGTCCGCGCGTTGCCGTGGTCGACGCAAACGGCAACGTGCAGTTGCGCAAGATCGTCATCGCGCAGGATTTCGGGCAGACGCTTGAAATAGAAAGCGGCATCGACGGGAACGACAGGATCATCATTAACCCGAGCGATTCGATTGCCGACGGCGATCACGTGCAGATCTCGCAGCCGCAAAAGAACACGAAGGGGGCGTCGTGAAGCGGAATTGCGCGGGCCGCATTGTCATCGTCCTTGCAGCGGCTACTAGTGCGGCCTTGCTCGCCGCGTGCACGGTAGGACCGGACTACAAGCGGCCGCAAGCGGACGTGCCGCCCGCATGGAACACGGATTCATACTGGCGCGTCGCGGCTCCGTCACACGCGCCGATAGAGCCGGACTGGTGGAACGTCTACCGCGATTCGACGCTTGCCGGGCTGGAAACGCAGGCGCTGGCGCAGAATCAGACGCTTGTCGCCGCGAGCGCGCACTATGCGCAAGCCAAGGCAACGCTCGCGAACACGCGCGCGCAGCAGGTGCCGGAAGTGGACCTCGCGGCATCGGCATCGCGCTTCAGAATTTCGCGGGACCGGCCGCGCACCAATTACTCGGTGCCGACCACGTCGACGGTGCAGAACAACCTGCAACTCGGCCCCACGATCAGCTACGACACCGATCTGTTCGGCCGCATACGGCGCCAGGTGGAAGGCGCGGCGGCTTCCGCGGAGCAATCGGCGGACGATCTCGCCAACGCGCGGCTCATTCTCACCACCGAAGTCGCGAGCGACTATTTCTCGTTGCGCGAGCTCGACACCGAGATCGACGTACTGAATCAATCGGTGAAGCTGCAGCAGAAAGCACTCGATTACGTGGGCTCCGAACATGAACTTGGCGCGGTGTCCGGGCTCGACGTATTGCAGCAGAAGTCGCTGCTCGACACCACACGGGTGCAGGCGCAACTGCTGCTGAATCAGCGCGCGCAGTTCGAGCATGCGATTGCCGCGCTCGTCGGCGTGCCTGCGCCGCAGTTCGCAATCGAGCCCAAGGTCCTCGACGTTCCGGTGCCGGCGATTGCGCTCGGCGTACCTAGCGACGTATTGCAGCGCCGGCCCGATATCGCGTCGGCCGAGCGCGCGATGGCGGCGGCCAACGCGCAGATCGGCGTCGCCAAGGCGGCGTTTTTTCCGAGCCTGACGCTGACACCGGGCATCGGCTGGGAAAGCACGCAGTTCGCGAGTTTGTTGAGCGCACCCACGCTGATGTGGACGCTCGGCGCGGCAGCGGGCCAGGTGCTGTTCGACGGCGGCCGCCGCGCGGCCAATGTGCAGTTCGCGAGCGAAGGCTACAAGGCGACCGAGGCGAACTATCGGCAAACGGTGCTCAACGCATTCCAGCAGGTGCAGGACGGCATCACGGGTCTTGCCGTGCTCGATGGTGCGGCCAGGCAGTCGGAGGAAGCGGTCGCGGATGCACAGCGTCTGCTTGCGCTCGCTAACGACCGCTATTCGGGCGGCCTCGTCGCGTATCTCGATGTGATCACCGCGCAGCAGTCGTTGCTCAACAGCAAGCGCCAGGACGCGCAGATTCACGGCCAGCAGATGACGCTATCCGTTGCGCTCGTCAAAGCGCTGGGCGGCGGTTGGGATGCGGGCATGGCGACGCCGGGCGTCGGGCAACAGGACATGAAGTCGAGCGGCACGCCGCAAGCACGAGTCGCCGCGCCGTGAGACGCCACATGGTGAAAGAAGCAATGCAAGGCGTTTCGTATAATGCAGACACTAGGGGACGCGCATGAAATTGCTGATTGTTGAAGACGAGCACAAGGTGGTGGATTACCTGCGCTCCGGTTTGACAGAGCAGGGCTGGGTCGTGGACGTCGCGCTCGATGGTGAAGAGGGCACACATCTGGCCACCGAATTCGATTACGACGTCATCGTGCTCGACGTGATGCTGCCCAAGCGCGACGGCTTCAGCGTGTTAAAGGCGCTGCGCATGCGCAAGTCGACGCCGGTCATCATGCTGACCGCGCGCGATCATGTGAACGACCGCGTGCGCGGTCTGCGCGAAGGCGCCGACGACTATCTCACCAAACCCTTTTCGTTTCTCGAACTGGTCGAGCGCCTGCACGCATTGGCGCGCCGTACCCGCTCGCAGGAGTCCACGCTGATTTCCGTCGGCGATCTGTTTGTCGATCTGATCGGACGGCGCGCGACGCGTGACGGTGTGCGCCTCGATCTGACCGCGAAGGAATTCCAACTGCTGAGTGTTTTGGCTCGCCGGCAAGGCGATATTCTGTCGAAGACCGCGATCACCGAACTCGTGTGGGATGTCAATTTCGACAGTCACACGAACGTCGTTGAAACCGCGATCAAACGATTGCGCGCGAAGCTCGACGGTCCGTTCCCATCGAAGCTGCTGCACACCGTGCGCGGCATGGGTTACGTGCTCGAAGTGCGCGAAGAGGCGGAGCAGTCATGAACCGCTCGATCGCGCGACGGCTCGCCCTGATGTTCGCGCTCGTCGCGCTGTTCGTGTTCACGCTCGTCGGCGCGGGGCTTTTTGCGGTGTTGCGCACGCAGCTCGAAAACCATTTGCGCGAATCGCTCGACGACCGCGCGCAAATTGCGCGGCTAATTTGCAATCACGGGCTGACGCCGGACAAATGGCGCATGTCGCGCGAGAAGCTCACCGACATGACGCCGCATGACCGCAGCACCGTGTACGCGGTAACGAGCATCGAGCCGTCGTATAACTACGGCAAGCCTATCGAAGGCTCGACTGTGAAGACGTGGCCCGGCGGCTACGCGCGCGTGAAGCCGGTGGACGGTGGCGAAGATATGCTCACCACCACCGTGTCCATCCCCGGCTATTCCACGCGTCCGCCGATGCAATTGCAGGTCGCGTCGAGCTATTCGCCGAATATTCGCACGATGCGCGTGTTCGGCTTCGCGCTCGCCGCGCTGTCGGCGTTAGGCAGCCTCGCGGTGCTGCTGCTCAGTTATTCGGTGACGCGCATCGGTCTCGCTCCGTTGACGCGCCTCACCCGCGACGCGTCCGCCGTCAGTCCGAACAATCGCTCGCAGCGGTTGAATACCGCGTCGTTGCCGCATGAATTGAACGACCTGGCTAATTCGTTCAACGGCGCACTCGAACGCCTCGACGGCGCATACTGCCGCCTCGAATCGTTCAATGCGGACGTCGCGCATGAACTGCGCACGCCGGTGACCATTCTGATCGGCCAGACCGAAGTCGCGTTGACACGCAACCGCTCCGTCGACGATTTGCGCCACACCTTGCAATCGAATCTCGAAGAGTTCGAACGCATGCGCGCCATCATCAACGACATGCTGTTCCTTGCGCGCGCCGATCAGGGCGAGCGCGCGACGGGGCTCATGGAAGTGTCGCTCGCCGCTGAAGTCGCACATACGCTGGAGTTTCTCGAGATTCCGCTTGAAGAAGCGCGAGTGCATGCACGCTTGCAAGGCGACGCGCTCGCGTGTGTGAACCGCTCGCTGTTCGGACGCGCCTGCACCAATCTGTTGATGAATGCGATCCAGCATTGCGAGCCGGGTGCCGTGATCAGCGTCAGGATCGTGCGCGAAGGGGACCAGGTGCGCGTTGAAGTGGCCAATCCCGGCGAGCCGATCGAGCCCGCCGTGCTCGAACATCTGTTCGACCGTTTCTATCGCGCGGAAGCTTCGCGCACCAATAGCCGCGAGAATCACGGCCTGGGTCTCGCGATTGTGAAGGCGATTGCGGAGATGCATCGAGGTAGCGTGTCGGTGCATAGCGCCCGTGGCATCAACACTTTTGCGTTTTCGATTGCGGCTTGGCGCGCGGAAAGTGTGGCGCCGAACGGGCGTTCAAGCGCCGGCGCGAATGCGGGTTCGAATGCGGGCTCGAATGTGAGCGCGAACGTAGGCCCGAACGTGCCCGATACCTCCGAGCCGGCAGCGGGCACTTATTCGTCGCTTGTGAAAGGCAAGTCGGCCTGAACCGGTAGACGCCTCTGCGGCGCTTGCTCGCTTGCCCGAGTCAGTGCGCTCACGCGCACGCCGAGCAGCCGCAGCTTGCGGTTCAGTTCGACTCGCCGCAGGCATTCGGTAGCCGCGCGCCGTATTTCGGCGGCATCCGCG
The DNA here is from genome assembly GCF_002879865.1 of Paraburkholderia rhynchosiae. GTDB lineage: Bacteria > Pseudomonadota > Gammaproteobacteria > Burkholderiales > Burkholderiaceae > Paraburkholderia > Paraburkholderia rhynchosiae. Next base: position 238,798 of record NZ_PNXY01000004.1, on the reverse strand, counting down.
GTCGGCGTGTCGAGTGTCAGGTCGCGCGTCACCGTGCGGAAATCGTCGTAGCGCAATTTGATGCCGACCGTCTTGCCCACATAGCCTTTGCGCACCAGATCTTCGGCGACTCGCATGCACAGGCCGGTAAATGAGCTGGACAGCGCGGGGCGATCATGACGCGGATGCAGATCGCGCTCGAAGGTGGTTTCGCGGCTCATCGACTTCGGTTCCGACTCGACCACCACCGGCCGTTCGTCGTGCCCTTGCGCAATCTGCATTAGCCACGCCGAGTAGCTGCGTCCGAAATGATCCTGCAACAAGCCCGCGTCTGCCGCGGCCAGATCGCCAACCGTGGCGATGCCGAGCGCCGTCAATTTTTCCGCCGCCTTGGGACCGATGCCGTTGACCTTGCGCACCGGCAACGGCCACACGCGCAGCGGCACGTCCGCCGGCGTAAGAATCGTGAGGCCGTCTGGCTTGTCGAGCTCGGAACCGATCTTCGCGAGCAGCTTGTTCGGCGCCACGCAGATCGAGCACGTGAGCCCTGTGGCCTGATTCACGGCCTGCTTGATGCGCGCCGCGATGTCGCGGGCATCGCCCGGCAACTCGGTGAGATCGATATAGATTTCGTCGATGCCCCGGTCTTCAATGCGATCCGTGAAGGTGGCGACCGCGGCCTTGAAGAGCCGCGAGTAATGACGGTACGAGTCGAAATCGGTGGGCAGCAGGATCGCATCGGGCGCGAGCACGGCCGCCTTCATCATGCCCATTGCGGAGAACACGCCGAGCGCGCGTGCTTCGTACGTGGATGTGGTCACCACGCCGCGCCCCGCATAATCGCGCAGTTTCGCGAAACGGCGGCTGCCGTCTTCGAGCGTTTGCGGCGCGCCGTTGCGGCCGCCGCCGATCACCACCGCCTTGCCGCGCAATTCCGGATAGCGCAACAGCTCGACGGACGCGTAGAACGCGTCCATGTCGAGATGCGCAATACGGCGGTCTGCTGAACTCATGACGGGCGGAAACGGATGGGACCCGTAATAGTACCTCGCTCCGCCGTCGCAAGTACTGCGTGCAAGCGATAGCTCACGCCAATCTGCAGCACGCGGTAGACCTTGTGGCGCTCGACCTTGTCGCCGAGCGAAAGCGTGGTTTGAGGCCTGCGCTAGCAAGCGGGCGTGAAGCGGCGCCCGCCCTGACGTTACTGCTTGATGCCTTCAGCCTGGATGTGCAGCGTGGTCTGCATCTTGAAGCCATAGGTCTTGCCGAAGTCGACGCCGAAATCGTCGCGGTTGAACGTCGCCGTCGATTCCGTGCCGCAGACTTCGCGCTTAAGCATCGGGTTCACGAAGCACTTGAACGATTCGATCTTCAGATTGACCGGTTTCGTCACGCCGTGCAGCGTCAGCGTGCCGATTACTTCGACCGGTTTGTCGCCGTCGAAACGGATTTGCGTGCCCTTGTAGGTCGCGCTCGGGTACGTCGCGACGTCGAAGAACTTGTTCGTGACCAGTTCCGAATCGAGCTTGTCATTGCCGATATCCACCGAGCTCATGTCGATTGTCACGTCGACCGTGCCGGTTCTTGCCGCGCGGTCGAGCACCACGGTGCCGCTGCTCTTCTTGAACTTGCCGCGCCAGGTCGACAGACCGCCGAAGTGATCCGTTTCAAAACTCGGGTACGTGTGCGTCGGATCGAGTTGATACGTGTCGGCAGCCATTGCGTTGAACGACAATGCGGCGGCCAGTGCGCCCGCGGCGAGCAGGAATTGTTTCTTCAAGATGTTCTCCAGGTTTCGAAAAGTGCTATGACGCTTTAGTGTTTCGTTCGAGTGTGTCTAATCACTTTCTGGAAGCGACGAGGTGAAATTTGATGACCACTTCGTCAGCGACGACCGACGTGTCTTTCCATTCACCGGTGCCGACGTCGAACTGCGAGCGCTTGATCGGCAGAGAGCCGTCGAAAGTCTGAGCCGAGCCCTGGCTTGCAATGGTGACCGGCACGACCACGGTTTGCGATTTGCCCTTGATGGTCAGCTTGCCGGTGATCTTGTACTGATTGCCGCCGGCCGGCGCAATCGCGCTGGAGACAAACGTAGCGGCCGGATATGCGGCGCTGTCGAACCATTCCTTGCCTTGCGCCTGTTTGTTGTAATCGTCGGCGCCGAGGTCGTAGCTGCCCGTGTCGATCGACACATTGGCGCTGCCCGCCGCCGGCTTCGCCGGATCGAAGGACAGTTGCGCCGAGAACTTTTTGAACTTGCCGTCAACGGGCACGTTCATCTGCTTCGTCGTTGCAATGACGGTGCTTTTGCTCGTGTCGATGTCGGCATGCGCGAGGCCCGCGCCGACGAACGAAAGGGCGGCGACGCCCGCAAGAATAGAACGATGGAAAGTGGTTTTCATAGTGGTACGCATCCTATCGAACCTGCGCGCGTTGATTGCGCGCAGTGGGGAATTTGATTGCCAACAAGCCGTAATGAATCGACGCCGATGATCTGCTAGTTGACGAATGGGCCGATGCAAGGCGATCGCGGCGCCGCGGAAACCGTCGGTATCGATAGAGCGGGATGTATCGTTCATTCGCAGGTCGTGAATTGTCGCGGTGACTGCGAATAGTAGGGATGTCAATCGAACCTGAATAGCCGGGTGCGACAGAACAGATCGTTGTAGTGGTAGCGCTAATGCCGCGGTGGCGCGTGGCTGCCAACAACGCTGAACGAAGCGTGAGCCGGACTCGAGTTGGGTTATCCTGCGCACCAGGCATTGCCTACGTACAACCATCCATTCGGGGCTTACGTTGTGACTTCGATTTTCCTTTCATGGGGCATCGCCGCATTCGCGACGGCTGGTGTCATCACCCGGCCTTTCAAATGGCCTGAGGCGGTGTGGGCCGTGGCCGGCGCATTGCTGCTGGTCTCGCTTGGGCTGCTGCCGGTCCACCTCGCGATAGAAGCCGTCGGCAAGGGCTCCGACGTCTATCTGTTTCTGTTCGGCATGATGCTGCTCTCGGAAGTGGGACGCCGCGAAGGGCTCTTCGACTGGGTCGCCGTCCTCGCGGTCAACCATGCGCAACGCTCGCCGCGCAAGCTCTTCCTGCTGGTCTATCTGGTCGGCGTGGTCATCACCGCCTTTCTTTCGAACGATGCCACCGCCGTCGTGCTGACGCCGGCTGTGTTTGCCGCGGCGAAAAAAGCGAAGACGGATCCGTTGCCGCTGCTGTTCGTCTGCGCGTTGATTGCGAACGCAGCGAGCTTCGTGCTGCCGATTTCCAATCCGGCCAACATCGTGCTGTACGGCAACCACACGCCCGCGCTCGGCGCGTGGCTGATGCGCTTCGCGCTGCCTTCGCTGCTGTCGATCGTCGCGACGTATGTGCTGCTGCGCTGGACGCAGCGCGAGGCGCTTGCCGGCGTCTGCGAGGCGAATCTCGAACCGCTTCGGTTATCGTCGAGCGGACGTGTCGCGCTGGCGGGTATCGGCGTAACGGCTGTCGTGCTGCTGGCGGTGTCCGCATTCGACATCCAGTTGGGCCTGCCCACCGCGATACTCGGCGCGGCGACCGCGCTCGTCGTGCTCATCCAGGAACGCAAATCGCCGCTGCCGATGATCCGCGAAATATCGTGGAGCGTGCTGCCGCTCGTGGCCGCGCTGTTCGTGCTCGTCGAAATGCTCGACCACACCGGCGTCATTAGCATGCTGGCCGCAATGACGCGCGCCGGAGCCGAACACAACCAAGTGACCACGGCGGGCTGGGCCGGCGCCGCCATCGCGATCGGCAGCAATCTGATGAACAACTTGCCGGCCGGTCTGATCGCGAGTTCCACGGTGATGCAGGCGCATAGCCCCGAGCGTGTGATCGACGCGCTGCTGATCGGCGTCGACCTCGGACCCAACATGTCGATCACCGGTTCGCTCGCGACGATTCTCTGGCTCAACGCAATCCGCCGCGAAGGCGAGGACGTCAGCTTCATGAAGTTCCTGAAGGTAGGCGTCGTGGTGATGCTGCCCGCGCTGGTGCTGGCGCTTGGTGCGCGGATTCTCATCGGCTGAACCGCTGGCTTTTAAGGGCCCACCGGGTTAGAAAACATGCGTCGGCCCGGCGCGCTTTCTATGTGTCGCCGCTCAACGATGGCCGTTTATCTCGGGCGCGATGGCGGCATGATTGAGCAGCGCGACAAGCGACATCCCGCCGACGGTATTGCCCACGAGCGTCGGCACCAGAAAGCGGAAGAAGTAGTCGTGCAAGCTCGCATCCCCGGTCATGAACGCGTAAGCGACCTCCGTCGATCCGGCGATGATGTGCGAAAGATGGCTGACGGCCACCACATACGTAATCAGCAGCACGGTCAACAAGCGGCCCGAGCGCGCACTCGGCAACAGCCACACCATCAGCGCGATCAGCCAGCCGGCGAAAATCGCTTTTACCATGGTGGGCAGCATATGCTCGGAGCCGACCGCCGCGCGCGACACGTCGCCAAATGCATCCACCACGGCGGGCGCGAACACATCGGGTATGCGCAGCATCGCCGCGAAAATCCACGTGCTGATCAGGTTGAAAGTGAGCACGATGCCCCATAAGCGCATGGCTTTGAGGAGCGTGAGCGGATCGCGCCGCGTCAACACGGGCAGCACGACGGTCAACGTGCTCTCGGTAAAAAGCTGCTGGCGCCCCATGATGACCAGCACGAAGCCCATCGAATAGCCGAAGCTCGACACCAGGTGACGCCATGGTGCATCCGGCAAGCCGGCTTCGAGCACCGCTTGCGTGAGAAACGAAAAGCCCATCGACAGTCCCGCAGCCAGCGACGACCAGATCAACGCGCCGATGGTTCGCTCGAGCGCCGCTTCGCCTTCTTCACGGACGATTTCATGCAGCACCAGCGCATGAGGCGCCATGTGGTGCGCCGCCTGATTCTGCTCGCCCTCGTTCAGATGCGGCGAGTCCGCCCCCGCGTCTTCGGCACGGGGAGCGTGATTCCCGGCACTTGCGGCAGGCGCTTCAGAACGCTCGTTCTTCGACGCCCCCGTCATAAACGGGCGCCCTTTAAGCTGCCCGGCGGCGCTTCACAAACGGTTTCCTCCGATTCCCGCAGCGCGGACAGCGTGGCTTCGAGCTTCACGATGCGCGCGCGCTGCGCGGGCATCAGCGCCGCGCTCGACAGCATGTCGAGCCGGTTCTGCCAATAGGAAAGCGGTATGCGGTCATTCACCGAGATCCGCCCGAACACGAGTTCGAGGTGGGCGATCTCTCTGTCCAGGTTCTGGTAGCTCATGACAAATCCAACAAAGGGTCAAGGTAGAGCGACTCCGACACTACATTCCGAGGGCAGCAAGTAGCGTTCCCTGATTCGTCAGGACAACGGGAATTTACCAGGCGTTGTTACCATCTGCATGTCCTATGCTGAAGCACGCGGCAATTACTGCAATCAGCACGTCAGACACAGGTCGACGCGGGACCAACAATACGCAAAGCACCGCAAAAACGGCAGCCAGCGTTCGTTTCATTCGATGTCACGTCACACCGCGTCGCCCTAGACGACGACATGCAGCACGGCGGTTGACGGCGATTCACCGGCCAGCGGAGGATTCATGACATCGAACGACATAACTCTGCAATTGCCTTCCGGCAGCGGTTCTACAAGAATTCGGCCTGTCATTGAACGGATCGCGGCACAAGCAGGCGACGCTCGGTGGCTCTATCCCAGGAGTCAGTCATGAAAAAATTGCTCGCCGCCGTCCTGTTGTGCTGCGCGTCCACTGTCACGTTCGCTCAGGCCGCGCCGCAAGGCGGCAACCCGCAGCGCATGGAGCGCATGGTCCAGCAGTTGCAAACGCGTTTTGCGAATGCCAACACCACGCATGACGGCAAGCTCACCAGAGAGCAGGCCGCGACGGGCATGCCGATGGTCGCGAGCCATTTCGACGAGATCGATACGCAGAAGACCGGCTACATCACGTTGCCGCAGATCGAGGCCTATATGCGCGAACGCGGGGCGGCGCACTGAGCCGCGCGCTTTGCCGCGGAACCTGGACGCCGGCGCCGTGCGCGGACTTTCATCTGCATCGAATCATTCACTCAGGCTTGGCGCCCGACACGCCCCACACGCGCGATGAAACCTGCCACGTCCAGCCGTCTGCGCCTTGCGAGTGCGTCGATCATCGTGTCGATGAGTGCGGTGCTGGCCGGTTGCGTGAGCGTCGGGCCCGATTTCCGGCAGCCGGACGTCACGTTGGAAAACCAGTGGCTCGAGAGCTTGCCGGCCTCGGCGCAGAGCGCGCCCGCTGCGCAGGCCGCATGGTGGACCGCGTTTAACGACCCGGTGCTGAGCGCGCTCGAACAGCGAGCGTATGAGCGCAACCTGTCGCTGCAAGTCGCCGGTTTGCATATCTTCAAGGCACGCGCGCAACTGGCGGTCAGCGCCGAGAATCTGCTGCCGCAATCGGGCAGCGTGTCGGCCGGTGCGAACCATATCAACACGAGCGGCGTCGGCCCGTTTCCGCCCACGCATTTATGGGCCGAGCATCTTCGTGTCAACGCCGGTTGGGAGCTCGATTTCTGGGGCAAATATCGCCGGCAGATCGAATCGGACCGCGCGCAATTGCGTGTGTCGGAAGCGGCATACGATAACGCGCTGGCGTCCATGTTCGCCGATGTGGCCAACGCCTACATCGATCTGCGCGCGCTGGAGCAACGCATCGCCGTGGCGCGGCAGAATCTGAAATCGGTTCAGGAAAGCCTCGCGCTGACAGAGGCGCGCTACAAACGCGGAGCATCCAGTCAGCTCGATGTCGAACAGGCTGCCACGCTGGTCGCTGAAACCGAGGCGCAAATCCCGCCGCTCATCAAGGCGCGCGCGCAGGATCGCGACACGCTCGCGGTGCTGCTCGCCGATCCGCCCGATGCCGTCGATGCGCAACTCAAAGGCAGCAACGCGGTTCCCGTGCCGCCGACGCAGATCGATGTAGGCATTCCCGCCGACCTGTTGCGGCGCCGGCCGGACGTGCGCCAGGCCGCGCTCAACGCGGCGGCGCAGTCGGCGTTGATCGGCGCGGCGAAGGCCAAGCTGTATCCGTCGTTGTCGTTGACCGGACTGTTCGGTTTGTCGTCAGGCGAACAACATGGCATCGGATTGTCGCAATGGGGCAGCAAAACGATCGGGCTTTTTTCGGCGGGCATCACGTTGCCCATTTTCGATCGCGGGCAACTGAAGAACGCAGTGCGCATCCAGGACGCGGTGTTTCAGGAAGCCGTGCTCGATTATCAGAACACGGTGCTGCAAGCGCAGAAAGAAGTGGAGGACGCGATTGCCGCGCTTCGCACGTCGCTGGATGCGCTCGCGGCGTCGTCGCGTGCCTCCGATGCATCGCAGCGCGCCTTGCGGCTCGCCACCGCGCAGTATCGCTCGGGCTCGGTCACGTACGACACGGTGCTGGACGCATCGCGTTCGGCGCTGCGCGACGGCGATTCGCTCGCGCAGAGCCAGGGGCTCGCCGCGCTTGCCGCAGTGTCGCTGTATCGCGCACTCGGCGGTGGATGGGAAGTCGCAGAGGGTCAGCAAGTGGTGAGCGAACGGATCGCCGAAGAGATGGCGCGGCGCACGGATTGGGGACGTCTGCTGAACCCGCCCGCCAGATCGCCGGTCGCGCGCGCGAACGCGGACTCGCCGCCGGACGGCAAATAACCATGCGGGGAATAACAACATGGCCAGACCAAGCGGAGTAAGCGGACCTACCGAGAATGCGTCTATGCGCGGCAAGCTGCGAGGACTCGCGTTTCGTGTCGCGTCTTGCCTCCCATTGAGCGCGCTGACCGGCATCGCATTGTTCGCGGCGCTATCCGCATGTCATGAGAGCAATGCACCGGCCGCGCAGAATGCGCCGCTGCCGCAAGTCAGCGTGACGCGACCCGCGCCGCGCGAGGTGCGCGAGCAACTCGACTTGACCGGCAGCGTCGCGCCTTCGGCGACCGTTACGCTCGTCGCGCGCGTGCAGGGCGTGCTAAAGGAAATCGGTTTCACGGACGGCGCTAACGTCAAACAGGGGCAAGTGCTGTTTCGTATCGAGCCGGACACGTACCGCGCGCAACTTGTCTACGACCAGGCCGCGCTTGATAACGCCGAGCAGGAACTCACGCGCCAGAAGCAGCTCACGTCGGATAATGCGACGTCGGAGTCGTCGCTGCAAAAGGCGCAAACCACGCGCGACCAGGCGCTCGCCAAACGCGACATGTCGCGTATCAATCTCGGCTATACGGAAATTCGCGCGCCGTTCGCGGGCCGCATTGGCGCACGTGCGTTCGATGTTGGCAACGTAGTGGGCGGATCGGATTCGACAAAGCTCGCCACGCTCGACCGCATTCAACCCGTCTACGTGAATTTCACGCTGAATGAACGCGACGCGAACCGCATCGGTCTCTTCACGCGAGCGCCGCACAGCGTGCGCGTCAATGTGCTGGGCGCGACACCGGAGCAAGGCGAGGACGCCACGCTTGAATTCGTCGATACGCGGGTGGACCCAGCCAGCGGGGCAATCAAGCTGCGCGCCGATGTCGCGAACCACGACGCGCATCTGATACCGGGTATGTCGGTTGAAGTGCATATCCCCGCCAGCGCGCCGCAAAACGTGCTGCTCGTGCCCGACACCGCGTTGCTGCGCGAACAGGCCGGCGCCTCGGTGCTGGTCGTGAACGGGGCGAACGTAGTCGAGAAACGAGGGGTCACCACCGGCGGCCTCTACGGCTCGCTGCGGGCGATCAAAAGCGGCCTCAGTGCATCGGATCACGTCGTGACGGGCGGGGGCCTCGCCGTGGTGCCGGGCATCAAGGTGCAGACGATCGACGCCGCCGCGCAGAGCCGCTCATGATCCGCTTTTTTGTCGAGCGCCCCGTATTCGCGAATGTGATCGCGCTGATCGTGATGCTGCTCGGCGCGGTCGCGCTGATCAATTTGCCGATTGCGCAATATCCGCCCATCACGCCGCCCACCGTGCAGGTCGTCGCGCACTTTCCAGGCGCGAGCGCCGCGACCGTGATCGACCGCGTGGCGTTGCCGATCGAAACGCAGGTCAACGGCGTGGAAAACGCGCTCTACATGCAGTCGACCAGCACGAATGACGGCAGCTACACGCTCACCGTCACGTTCGCAGTCGGCACGGATGTTGATAAGGCGCAGGTGTTGGTGCAGAACCGCGTGTCGGCCGCCACTGCGCAATTGCCGCAAGCGGTGCAGCAGCAGGGCGTGACCGTGCGCAAGCGTTCCACCGCGATCCTGCAGTTGTACACACTGCAATCGCCGGATCCGAAGTACAACTCGCTCTTTCTCAGCAACTACGCGGTCATCTATTTGCGCGACACGCTCGCGCGTTTGCCGGGCGTCGGCGACGTCACTGTGTTCGGCACGGGACAGTACAGCATGCGCGTCTGGCTCGATCCGCAGAAGCTCAGCGAGCGCAACCTGAGCGCCGCCGACGTAATGCAGGCCATTCAAAGCCAAAGCAAGGACGTGAGTGCGGGCCAGCTCGGCTCCGAACCGAACGCGGGCGGCCAGGCGTTCCAGCTCACCGTGACGATGCGCGGCGCGCTCTCCGATCCGCATGAATTCGACGACATCATCGTGAGAGCCGATTCGAGCGGCGGCGGCCATTTCGTGCGCATTCGCGACGTCGGGCGTACCGAGCTCGGCTCGTCGAGCTACGGCCAGTTCTTCAATCTGGACGGCAAGCCCGCCGCGGGCATCGCGATTTATCAGTTGCCCGAAGCAAATGCGCTGGAAGTCGGCAACGCGGTCAAGGCCACCATGGCGCGCCTCGCGAAAGACATGCCGAAAGGCGTCAGCTATCAATTGCCATTCGATACGACGATCTTCGTGCGGCAATCCGTGATCGACGTCTACAAGACGCTCTTCGAAGCGGCGTTGCTGGTGCTCGCGGTGATCCTGCTGTTCCTGCAAAACTGGCGCGCGATGCTCGTGCCCGCCACGACGATTCCTGTGACGATCATCGGCACGTTCGGCGCAATCTACTTGATGGGCTTTTCGATCAACCTGCTGACGTTGTTCGCGATCGTGCTCGCGATCGGCATTGTCGTGGACGATGCGATCGTCGTGGTCGAAGGGATCACGCAGCATATCGAGCAGGGCAAGACGCCGAAGCAGGCGGCCATCGACGCCATGCACGAATTGCTCGGGCCGATTGTCGGCATCACGCTCGTGCTGGTGTCCGTATTTTTGCCGTCGGCGTTTCTCGGTGGCGTCACGGGCCAGATGTACCGTCAATTCGCGCTCGTTGTGGTCGCGACCACGATCATCAGCGCAATCAATGCAGTGACGCTCAAGCCGGTGCAGAGCGTGCGCTGGTTGCGGCATCAGCGGGCGGCCAGGCCGAACGTGGTGTACCGCGTGTTCGACAAGGCTTATGCGCGTGTCGAAAAGGGCTATGTGGGCGTGGTTTCATGGTTCGTCGCGCGTTGCAAGCTCGCGCTCGTCATTGCGCTCGTGCTCGGCGCGGCCTCGGCATTTCTGCTCACGCGCGTGCCGACCAGTTTCATTCCGCTCGAAGATCAGGGCTATATGCTGATCGCCGCGCAACTCGCGGACGCTGCGTCGCTCGGACGAACGCGCGAGGCGAGTACCGAGATCGAGAAGCGGATCGGCGCGATTCCGGGCGTGAGTCATGTGGTGTCGATCGGCGGCATTTCGCCGCTCGATAACAACGCGTCGTTGCCGAATGCCGCGCTGATCTACGTGACGCTCGATGACTGGAGCAAGCGCGGCAAGGGCGAGGATCTGCGCTCGCTGTATCTGCGCATGAATAGCGAACTGGCGAAGCTGCCCGACGTGCGTTCCGTGGTTATCGTGCCGCCGCCGATTCAGGGTCTCGGCAATAGCGGCGGCGTGCAGATGCAAGTGATGTTGACCGACGGCTCACAGAATTATCAACGGCTGCAAAGCGCGACGGACGCGCTGATCGCGAACGTGTCGAAGCGGCCCGAATTGCAGCGCGTGTTCAGTCCGTTCCGTGCGTCGGTGCCGAACGTCGAACTCACGCTGGACCGCGCGAAGGCTGAGTCGCTGCAAGTGCCGGTCGGCGATGTGTTCGATCTGCTGCAAGACTACGTCGGTTCGAGTTACGTGAATCAGTTCACCACGTTCAATCATACGTTCCCGGTGTTCGTGCAGGCAGACGGCGCGTTTCGGCGCGAAACGGACGACATTCGCCGCTTGCAGATTCGCAGCAACAGCGGCCATATGGTCGAACTGGGGACTTTTATGGACGCGCGCCCTGGCGTCGGCCCCGCGGTTGCGACGCTCTACAACCTTGCACCGGCGGCGGCCATCAACGGCAATCCGGCAAGCGGCTACAGCACCGGCGATGCGATCAAGGCCTTCGAGCAGGAAGCCGCGCGGATTCTGCCGGCCGGCATTGGCTATGAATGGACGGCGATGTCATATCAGGAGAAGCTGGTGGGCAACTCGGCTTACTGGGTGTTCGCGGTGGGTGTGCTGCTGGTGTTCTGCGTGCTCGCCGCGCAATACGAAAGCTGGCTGCTGCCGGTCGCGGTGGTGCTCGCGGTGCCGCTCGCATTGCTCGGCACGGCGGGCACGCTTGCATTGCTCGGCGCCGCCAACAATCTGTACACGCAGATCGGCCTTGTTTTGCTGATCGCGTTGTCGGCGAAGAACGCCATTCTGATTGTCGAGTTCGCGCGGCATTTGCGCTCGCAAGGCGTCGGCATTGCCGAGGCGGCCGTCGAAGCAGCGCGGCTGCGTTTTCGGCCCATCATGATGACGTCGTTCGCGTTCATTCTCGGCGTCGTGCCGCTCGTGATCGCCACGGGCGCGAGTGCGAGCGCGCGCCGCTCGCTCGGTATCGCGGTGTTCTCCGGCATGCTCGCATCGACCTGTATCGCCGTGCTGTTCATTCCGTCGTTCTACGTGCTGTTGCAGCGCATTGCCGAACGGCAAGCCGCGCGCAAGACGCCGGCCGACGCCTGAAAACAAGGAGCTTTCGCATGGATCGCCCCGCCAAAATCATCGTGCTCGATGACGAAGTCGAACTGCGCAACATGCTGCAGCGTTTTTTGCGCGATCAGGGCTTCGACGTGAGAGTCGCGGAAGACGGCAAGCGGCTCGACCGCTATCTCGAGCGTGAGCCGTTCGATCTGCTGGTGCTCGATCTGATGATCGGCGAAGAAGACGGGCTCGCCATCTGCGCACGTCTGCGCGAGCAGGGCCAGACGTTGCCGATTCTGATGCTGACCGCGAAGGGCGATCCGCTCGACCGGGTGCTCGGCCTGGAAACGGGCGCCGACGATTATCTCGCCAAGCCGTTTCTTCCGCGCGAACTGGTCGCGCGAATCAATGCGCTGTTGCGTCGTCAGAAGATGGCTTCGGGCGAGGTCACCGTGACTTCGCAAAGCGTGCGCTTCGGCGAATTCACGCTCGATGTCGGCAAGCAGCAACTCTCGCGCGGCGGCACGCTGCTGGAGATTCATTCGGCGCAGATGCTGCTGCTCGCCGCGCTTGCGTCGTCGCCGAACCGGCCGGTGAGCCGCGACAATCTGCTCGCGCGCGCGAGGGGCCGCGATCACGATGCGCTCGATCGCAGCATCGACGTGCAGGTGCTGCGGCTGCGGCAGATCATCGAGGACGACCCCTCCAAGCCGCGCTTCATCAAGACCGTGTGGGGCGTGGGTTACATGCTGATCGCGGACGTCGACTCATGACGCGCCCGCTGTTGCACAGAGTGCTGCCGAGAACGCTACTCGCGCGCAATATCGCGTTGCTGATCGCGCTCGTCATGTTGAGCCAGGTGTGTTCGCTCGCGGTGCTGCTGCATTATGTGCAGCGGCCTCGCGTCGAGCGTGCGGCAGCCGTGTTCGCCACCTACGTGACGACGCTCGACAATCTGCTGCAGACGACGCCGCCTGCTGCTCGCAACGCATTGACCGCGCGTCTCGACGCACGCGGGGAGGTGCCGGGCAATGCTGACGCGCAACCGCCGCCGAGTTTGCTGCGCGCGTATCGCACGTATCAGCGCAAGGTATTCCTCACGAGTTTGCGCAAGCATCTTCCCGCCGACATGGAGGCGCGCTGGCAAACCGAAGGCGGCCAGCGCCTCTGGATTCGCATGCATGCGCCCGCGGTCGTGCCGGGCGCCGACGCGCCGGGAACTGGTGGGCTGGCCACGCCATACTGGATCGCGCTGCCGATTCCCGAAGATGCGCAGGGCAACGGACTCGACGCCGCGATAATTCTGTCACTGGGGCTCGCCGCGCTGGCGGCATTGACCGGCTACGCGATTCAGCTTCACCTGAACCGGCCGCTTCGGGAGTTGACGCGGGCGGCGAGCCGCCTGAGCGCCGGCGAAACGCCCGCGCCGCTGCCGACCGACGGGCCCGTCGAAATCGCCGCAGTGAGCAGCGCGTTCAATCAGATGACGCATGCGTTGCAGCAGGCCGAGGCGACGCGCGCGCTGATGCTCGCCGGCATTTCGCACGACATTCGTACGCCGCTCACCAAACTGCGCCTCTCGATGGCAATGGCGATGCCCGAGAACAGCGACAGCAGTTTCGTGGTGGCGGCCGAGTCGTACCTCGATCAGATCGAAACCATCTTGCAACAGTTCATGGATTACGCGGGAAGCGGCGAGCGGGAGCCAGCCGAGCCTGGCGATCTGAACGCGCTGATCGAGCGGCTTGCCGGCGATTTCGCGGGGCTCGGCCATGAGTTCGAGTTGTCGCTCGCGCGCTTGCCGGTTGTTGCCTATCGTCCGGTGAGCATGTTGCGGCTGCTGATGAACCTGATGCAGAACGCGATCGTGTACGGCGGTAGCGGACTGGCGGTGCGCAGTTGGGCAACCGACGACGCGGTGTACCTCGCGGTCGGCGATCGCGGCAAGGGCTTATCGGCGCAAGAGCTGGAGCAACTGAAGGCGCCGTTTCAACGCGGCCGCAACGCGCGGGCGCATAGCGGCGGCACGGGGCTGGGGCTTGCGATCGTCGAGCGGATCGCGCGGCTGCACGGAGGCAGGGTGGAGTTTCATGCGCGGGATGGGGGTGGGCTGGAGGTCTGGGTAGTGTTGCCGAGGGAGGGCAGTTAGGCGGACATCAATGACAATGCAGCCTGTTGCCCCATCCTCACTCCCGATCGAGCCACGCATCCAGCCCCACGCGAAACGCCACGCCCGCAATCACCGGCACCGTCAGCATGAGGATGATGCCGAAGTTCGGAATCGGGTCGCCGTAGGCAATCGGCTCGTACAGCACGACGCCGGCAACGGCCGCGAACACCAGCACGCCGACGGCTACCATCAGAAGATTGCGCGCCGTGATGGACAGCCCTTTGCGCTTTGCCTCGGCAGGGCTTGGGCTGGCAGTGGGGGCGTCGTCGTGTTGGGCAGGCATGATGGCTCTCGTGACAAAAGGGCGGCGGAAGGTACGGCGTCCATCGAACAGCGATACAGGCGCGCGCCTGGCATCATACCAGGGCATGCCCGTGCCGCGAACCTCATGCCGCGCGTGGCTTTATCGATATAAACCAATATATGCCGCATTCCGGGTCGCGGCGCGAAAAGCGCGTTGCCCTCGTCGCGCCGCCGCGCTTTACGACGCCGCTTGAGTCGGATGAAGCCACTGCGCGAGTTCCTGCCGCAACTGCGCGAGGTCGAGCGGTTTGCCGAGCAGCCGCGCGCCGGGAATGCTGTCGCCGATGGGCGCATCCGTGCCGTACCCGGACACCAGCAGCACGCGCACATTCGGCTGCTCACGCAACACAGCGCGCGCGAGGTTGTCGCCCGACATGCCAGGCAACGTGATGTCCGTGCAGAGGATGTCGTAGCGTTGCGCGGGCACGAGCGGCAGCGCTTCCTCCGCGCTTGCCACCGACGTGCAATCGAGCCCCAGCGCGCCGAGCAGACTGCTCAGCGCTTCGCGCGAATCCGCGTCGTCTTCGACGAGCAGCACGTGAGCCGGCGAGCGCACCGGTGCTGCTTCGGAGGCAATCTCGCGACGAGCTTCGGGTTCACGCATGTCCAGGCCCGACCCATCCACCGCCGACGGGTCGTACGCGACCGGCGGCACGCACGCGGCGATCTCCCTGTCGGTCACTTTGCCGACAGGCGGCACGCCGGCCGCTTCGCCTGCCGAGGCGCGCAGCACGCTGCGCACCTTGCGCGCGAGGTCGTCGCGGCGATACGGTTTGGACAGCAGCGTAATGCCGGCGTCGAGCTTGCCGTGATGAACGATCTCGTCGCGTGTATAGCCCGAGGTGAAGAGCGTCGGCACCGCGGGCGAGCGCGCCGCGGCACGCCGCGCCAGCTCGACGCTCTTGATCTTGCCGGGCATCACGACGTCCGTGAACAGCAAGTCGATCGGTACGTCGCTGTCGATGAATTCGAGCGCAACGTCGCCGCTCGATGCGGTCAGCACCTTGTAGCCGAGTTGCGCGAGCATTTCGACGGCGGTCAGGCGCACGTCGGCATCGTCCTCGACGACCAGGATCGTTTCGCCACCGCCCACGGGCGTGCTGGTTCGATCCGCGGCTTCCTCGGTTTCGGGCTCGCAGCAGCGCGGGAAAAACAGCGACACCGTGGTGCCGCGTCCCACTTTGCTTTCGATCAGCGTATGGCCGCCGCTTTGCCTGACGAAGCCGAACACCATGCTCAGGCCGAGGCCCGTGCCGTGACCGTCGGGCTTGGTCGTGAAGAACGGTTCGAAGACGCGCTCCAGTACTTCGGGCGGCATGCCGGCGCCCGTGTCGGTGACCGAAAACACCACGTATTCGCCCGGCGAAAGCTCGGCCTTGTCGCGGCAAAACGCAGCGTCAAGCACGCGGTTCGCGGCGCGCACGGTGAGCGTGCCGTCTGCCTTCATCGCGTCGCGCGCATTGATCGCGAGATTGAGCAGCGCGTTCTCGAGCTGGTTACGATCGGCCTGGACATGCCACAGATCGTCGCTTAATACCGTTTCGATCCTGACGGTTTCGCCGAGCGCGCGATGCAGCATCTCGCTCATGCCCGTAAGCAGTCGGCGCGGATTGAGTACAGTCGGCGAGAGCGGCTGGCGGCGCGCGAATGCGAGCAGATGCGCAGCCAGTTTCGCCCCGCGTTTCACGGCGTCGGTCGCTGCCGACAAACGGCGCAGCGTGGCGGGATTGTCGCCGGCGTCGGCGGCCATCATTTGAAGGTTGCCGTTGATTACTTGCAGCACGTTGTTGAAGTCGTGCGCGACGCCGCCCGTGAGGCTGCCGATCGCTTCCATCTTTTGCGCCTGGCGCAGCTGTTCTTCAGCGACAGCCCGTGCGGCAACCGCGTCGGCGACGCGCTGTTCGAGCGTCTCGGTCAACTGGCGCAACGACTGTTCGGCGACCTTGCGTTCGTGAATGTCGATCAGCACGCCGGGAAGGCGGGTGGGCTCGCCGTTCTCGTCGAACTCGCACTGGCCGTTCGCTTGCACCCACAGGTAGTCGCCATCGGGGCGGCGGATCCGGTATTCCGCGCGAAACGGCTGGCCCGCGCACATCGCTTCGCTGCTCAGACGCTCGATCAGCGACTGGTCATCCGGATGAATCATTTTCTTCGCGTCGCTGTGATCGACGCCTTTCGCGGCTTCTTCGACAGAAAACGAAAAGGTGCGGGCGAAGCGTTCGTCGCCGGTGATCTTTCCGGTGTGCATGTCGACCACCCACGTGCCGAGCACGGCGCCGGTATTGAGCGCGAGTTGCAGGCGTTCATTGGTCTCGTGCAACTCGGCTTCGGCGCGTTGCCGCCAGCGCTCGGTAAGCACACGTCCTGTGGTTTCGACGACGATCGCCAGTACGCCCGCGGGCGCGCCGCTGTCGTCGGCGACGGGGCTGTAGTACAGATCCATCCATACGTCTTCGGGCTTGCCTTCACGCAGCAGCACGAGTTCCTTGTCGCGATACGACAGCGTGCCGCCGGCAAGACACGTATTCATCACCTGACGATTGAATTCGGCAACCTCGGGCCAGCCGATCTCGACGGGGCAGCCCAACAGATACGGATGCCGTCCACCCGCAAAAACGGCGTACGCGTCGTTGTAGATCATATAGCCGGATTTGCCCCACAACAGCACGAGCGGCACAGGCGAGGCAAGCAGCAGTTGAACGGTCGCGGTCAAACTGCGGGGCCAGTCTGCGATGGCGCCGACACCGGTCGCCGACCAGTCGAATTCACTGATGCGCCGAGCCATTTCGCCGCTCCAGCCTTGGCAACCGTGATCTTGTGCCGGAAAGGGCATGCTGCGCTCCACAGAGGTCACGTTGATGAGTGTGTCTCCAGTCTGCCGGTTCACATTGCGTGGGTAAGAGGTTAAGGGGGTAAAGGGCTCGGCAGGGAGCGGGACGATCTTCGCCGTGTCCGCGTATCGCTAATCGCTAATCGCTTATCGGTTCGATGCGGGCTATCGGCTGCGACAATTGTAGGCCACAACGAGGCCGCGGTGACCTGCTTAAGCGATGCCGTGCGGGTTTAGTCTTACGCACTGCTGCACGCTCGCAAGTTTTACCGTGGAATTCGCGCGAGCCCGTTTTAAAGCGGAAAGAAGCGCTAATCGAAGTCCCTGTAAAGCGCCTCGCCGTGTTCTTGTTGCGGCTCATTGCGGCGATTTTCATCTCAAGTCGTTGGGTCGTTCGAGGCGCGCGGGTACTTACAGATTGCTTCACACCATAGGCGCGGGCATTGCCACAAATGTCCGATCGGCGCGCAGGCGGGCTGAAGCAAAGCGGCCTTTGGCGGCGTCATCAAGACCTGACGCGCCAAAGGCAAAACCAGACGGATGCTAGTTGGACAGCGACAGATAAGGCGAAGTGAGCGGCGTCGGCGGGAATGGTTGCAGACCCCTCTGCTTCGTGAAGCTGTAGCGCATATAGACCGCGGCGAGCCACTCGCGATATTGGTAAGCATTACCGAGCGACGCGGTTGCCCCGAACGCGAGTTGCGGCGCAAGCTGGTATTCGCCGACCGCGCTGAGCGAGTACGACACGCCGGTCTTGCTCTGGCTGGGGTACTGGGCGCCAGCGTCGAGCCCGCTGCCGGCAACAGCATCGGCAACGGCTGCGGCGAACCCCTGACGCCTCGAACCGTCGTTGAGCGGAAAATAGTTCGATGCGTCCTGCCGATAATGCTGAACCCCGATTGAACCCTTCACGTCATAGGTAAACGCACCATTGCGCCCCGTCCATTCGACCGGCAAGTTCAGGATCACATACTGTTGCGGGCTGAAATAGCCGCCCTGGCCATACGTAAAGTAGGAGAGGTTCCTGTTGTAGCGCATCAGCGTGCTGTTCACACCGACCGTCAGTGTCTGATCGGCGTCCTTGAACACACGCGTGTAGACGCCGCCGCCGCCCTTGACGGCGGCATTGCTCGACACGTTATGTCCGTCGTAATACTGGAAGGCCGCGTTCACGTACAGACCGTTCGTGCCGTCGTCCCACGCGAGACTGCCCTGCACGCCGCTTGACGTTACGCCGCCCCATTCGAGATTGGCCTCTTGATCGCGAGTGCCGGCGTACGACAACAGACTGTCGGTGACCGCGCGGCGCGCGACTGCGAGTGAGTAGGACACTTTGTCGGTCACGCCGCCGTTATAGCGCGCGCCGCCCACGATATTGACTTCCCGGAAGCCAAGCGGCGTGACGCCAATGTCGCCGCTTACGCTGCGGCCTTCATAGCCGACCGACAGACCTACGCCACTGGCGGTCTGGTCGCCATAGTTGGTGTTGCCGCGGGCCACCGCTAATAGAGACGAAAGCGTCGAGAGTCCCGCTCCGAAGCGCGCCTGCGTCAACGGATTGTCGCTGGCAGTGCCCGCATCGAGCGTGACGGGCGTCGCCGTCACGACGATGTGGCCATTGCCCGCCTTGATGCGACCCTGAACGGGCGCTTCGATGTCGGTGAGCGTGGACAGGCCGTCTTCGCCGGTGCGATTGCGAAACACGATGCCACCCGAGATCGTGCTCGCCTGCTCGCGATTGACCTGCGCCAGTTCATCGGCCACGCCGAGCGTCTGCGTGTTGGCGACGTTCGGCTGCCCGTAGTTGCCGCCATTGCCGTTCACCCCGGGCTGCTGCGGGTAATAGGCTTGTGCATAGCCGGTCGGCGGCTCCGGAATGTACGGCTGCTGCTGCGCGTAATAGCCCTGATTGCCGTAAGCCTGCTGTTGCGGCGGGTAGGGTTGATACGGCTGCTGACCATACGACTGCTGCTGCGGATACGATTGGTAAGGCTGTTGCGCGTAGCCCTGCGGCTGCTGTTGCTGTTGCTGTTGCGGATAGCCTTGCTGTCCGTAATAAGGCTGCTGTTGCGCATAGCCCGCTGTATTGCGGCTGGCTTTCGACGCGCTCTGCTTCTTGTTCGCCGTGCGTTTGCCACTGGCCGCGGCAGTCGTCGATCCATATGGTTGTTGCTGCATCGACCCGGCATTGGCTTGAGCCTGGCGCGCGGCGGGCGACATGGGCCAGGGCGTCGGCGCATAGCCATCCGGCGCGCCGTATTGCGGCTGCTGCGGATAGGGCGCCTGCTGTGCATAAGCCGGGTTGTACTGCTGCTGCGTTGGCTGCATCGGCTGCATCTGGGCTTGCGCCGGCATCCGCGACTGGCCTTGGCCCATTTGTCCCACTTGACCGGTTTGTCCAGGATACGCCTGCAACGGCGCACCGGACTGGCTTGAACCGTAGCTCTCCTGGCCGTAGCCGCCCGAGTCGGCGCCCTGGCGCGGCGCGTTGTATGGAAGCGCGGCGGGCGCGCTGTTCGGCGTATAAGGCTGCGCGGGCGCCGTATGAGGTGCGACGTACGGTGCGGGCTGCGTGGGAGGCGGATAGTTCGGCACGGTCTGCGTCGGCAAGGAAGACTGCGAGTAGGGAGGTGATGCGCGCGCGGCATTCGGACGATTGAAGCCGAGCGCAGCGTTGTCGGCGTCGATCGGCGTCACCGTCGCGGTTTTGCCTTCGAAGGGATTGGTGCCGGGCAGCGGCGCGGCGCCGATGCGGCGCATCGCCGTTTCCCAGCCGCGCGGCACATTGCTGGCTGCGCCATTGCGTGGCGCATTCGCCATCAGCGGCGTATTGGCGGCGACCAGCGAGCGTTGCAGATAAGTGGACGCGAGCGACAGCTTGCCTTCCGCGCGATACATGCGCCCGACGGTCGCGAGCACGCCCGGATCGTTGGGCGCGGCGTTCAAGAGCTGCGTCGCGAGCGTTTCGGCGTAGCTGAACTGCTTCGCTCCCGCCGCAGCGGAAATCGCGGCTTGCAGCAGGTTCAGATCGTCGGGCTTGCGCCGCAATGCGACGCGATAGCTCGGGAGCGCGCTGCGGTCGTCGCCGGCAGTCGCATACAGACGGCCGAGCGCCGCTTGCAGATCGGGATTGTCGGGCATCGACGCGAGCCATGGCGCGATCACGTCGTAGGCGCTGGCGAGATCGCCGCGCTGACGCACGAGGTCGCATTGCTTGATAACGATGCCAAGGTTCAGATTGCCGAAGTCGGTGCGCTGCTGTGGCGTCAATTGCATGGATGCGAGTCGGCGCATCACCATGCCAAGTTCGGCCTCCTGCTGCGTGGCCGACAGAATGCCTGCGTATTGCAGCAGCAAATCCGTATTGCCGGGCGCCGCGTTCATGGCGCCGCGCACGAGACTGAGCGCGCGGTTCGGATCGCCGGCCTGCTGGTAGCCGGCCGCGATCACGCCGATCAGTTCGGGACTGTTGCCTGCCACCGGCTCGGCGGCATGCAGCGTCGCGAGCGCCTGTTGCGTCTGGCCGCTGCGCGCCATGCGCGTGGCGAGCTCGGCTTGCTGATGCACCCACAAGCGATGCTGCAAGGCGGCCATTGCGTCGGTGCGCTGGGCGGTCGGAATGCGTTCGAGTTGCGCGAGACCGGCCGACCAGTCCTGCGTTTCCGCCGACAACAGCGCGCTTGCATACAGCGCGTCGGTCATGTCGGGATGCGTGGCGAGCAGGCCGTCCATCATGCTGCGCGCGTTGGCGACCGCACCTTGGCGCACGTAGATGCGCGCAAGGTCGAGGCGCAGCCACGCGTCGTCGGGCGTATTGAGCAGCGCGTCTTCGAAGAGACTGCGAGCGCTGCCCAGATCGCCGCGCGCTTCGGCCGCGCGCGCTTGCTCGGCCTGCGCTTCGCCTCGCAGACGGTTGATACCGCCGGCCTTCGATTGCTGTTCCGTGTTCAACTGATTGGCGAACTGCAACGCTTCGTCGCCGCGGCCTTGGGCGGCGAGCGCGCCGACGAGTCCGCGAATCGCATCGGGGTTGTCGGCCTGACGGCGCAGCGCCATCCGGTACGCCTGTTCCGCGCCTGCGGGATCGCGGTTCGCGAGCAGCATTTCGCCGAGCAGCAGTTGCGCGGTGACGTCGGACGGATTCAGCGCGATCGCGCGTTCGAACAGCGATTTCGCCTTCGCGAACTCGCCGTTGCTGCGCGCGCCGATCGCATCGCTCGTGTAGGTCCAGTAGGTCGCACTGTCGAGCGCGGTTTTCCAGCGCGCCGGATTACCGCTGCGCGAGGCGCGCTCCAGGTAGTTGCGCGCCTCGGCGAAGTGCTCCTGCTTCAATGCGGCGATGCCCATGCCGCCGAGCGCGTCGGTGTCGTTCGGACTATTGGCCAGGACCGACGAAAACTTCGCGCGCGCCGTGGCTGCATCGTTGCGATCGAGCGCGGTGAAACCATCGGCGATGGTGCGGCCGCGCGCGTCGACGGTGGCGTTTTCCTGCGCGCGCTCACGCGCCGCCTTGTCCTGCTGCACCATCGAATCGAACCGAGCCTTGACCGCGGCGTCGTCGTTCGCGTTTTGCAAATAGGCCTGATACAGCGCGGCGTCCGAGGGCCGCGCGTCCAGCCACAAGAGCGCCTGGCGCCAGCTTTTTTTCGCCGACGCGCCGACCGTGCTGTCGCCCGCGAGTTTTTGCAGCCGCGCGATACCGTCGCGGCGCGTGACGTCGCGATAGGTCAGATGCTGCGCAAAGGCGAGCGCGTAACGCGGATCGTCGGGGTTGTCGCGCGCCAGTTGTTCGAGCCCGCGACGCGCCTGATCCCAGCCTTGCGGCGTCGCTGAGAGCGCCTGGTAGTATTCGAGCTGCAACGCCGGCGTGGCCGGCTTGCCGGTCAAGGCGCGCTGATATTCCTGCACCGCGCTTGCGCTCTGGCCGCTTTGCGCGAGCCGCCGCGCGTCGTTCACGGTCTGGTCGCGCAGACTCGATTCGCCGAGCCGCCGGCCGAGTTCATCGAGGCTCGGATAGTTCGGCGCAACGGCTTTCAAACGCGACAGATATTGCTGCGCGCCCGCGCCGTCCTTGCGGTCGGCGAGCACCATGCCCATGCCGTACAACGCATCGGGCTGTTTGGGATCGATGCGCAGTACCTTCTGCCAGGCCTGCTCCGCGAGGTCGCCGCGATGGTGCGATTGCCAGTACTTGCCCTGATCGATCAATACATTCAATGGGTCTTTGGACCCTTGCCCCAGCGCCTGCGCCAACGCATCGGGCGCGGCTGCCGCCACGCAGCAGACGGTCGTGACGCTCAGCGCGAAGCGCAATGACAACGCGAGGGCGTTCAATCGCATGCGGTTCTCCAGCTCGGCACGAGACGGCCGCTTTCGTCGAAGCGATAGCGTCCGTCGATAAAACCCGTGCCGAACAAGCCCAGCACTCTGTCGTAGTAAACCGGATCGTGGCCCGGCACGTCAGCGTCGAGCGCGGCCAGATGCGTGCGCGCGAGGCCGAGGCCGTGCGCGTCGCCGAGCGCCTTGAAGTACGGCGCGAGCGCGCCCCAGTAGCTGAGCGGGCCTTCGCCGCTTGCCGAGCCGCTGGTGGATGAAACCTTCTCGGGCGGAAAGCCGTTTTGCGCGACTTTGGCGCGCATGCCGCCGAGCGCCGCGAGCCACGGCTTCGCGAGCGGATCGGCGGGTGAGGCGAGACCGGCCCACAAATACACGCGGATCGCGTCGTAGCTGCCCGTGTCGCCGTTTTTCGGATCGACCACGAACTGGCCGTTTTGCCACGCCGCCCAGTCGGGCGTGAAGCCTTGCGGCGCGGTCGTCTTGACGAGCGTGTAGGCGCTTTGCGCGAGCTTGCTCCACGGACCGTTCGGCATTTGATGTGCGAGCGCGCGCAGCACGGGCAACGGCAGATAGCTCGGATTCAGGCGGGTCACGCCGCCATCTCTGAAGCCTTGCGGCCCAGGCAGCAGCATGGGACCGACGCCGGGCAAGCTGGTCATCTCATCGCGGGCGATGCGCTCGGCGAGCGCCTCGCCGAGCTGCGTATAGCTCGCGTCGTGCCAGAGACGGCCGGCTTGCAGCAGATCGTAGGCGATCCACAAGTCGGAGTCGGACGCGGAATTGGGATCGAGCACGCCGTACGAACCGTCCGCTTTCTTGCCCCATTGCCACGAGGGCAAGCGCAGGTTTTGCGGATCGAACTGATTGCCCGCGAGATTGGTGCGGGTCCAGTTCAGAAGCCGGTCAAAGTTAGCGCGATCGTTCGCGACGAGCGCGAAGAACAGGCCGTACGACTGACCTTCGGAGGTGGTCTGTTGAGCCGGCGTCGAGTAGTCGATTACGCGGCCGTCTGCCTGCACGAAGCGCTGGACGAAAGTGCGATAGCCCGTCCAGTCGCCGCATGCTCCGGGTGCGGCGGCGTCCTGCGCGACCTTCGCCAGGTTGGCGAAACTCGCTGACGCCGCCAGTCCCATCCCCAGCCCGGCCATCAGTGCCATGCCTCGTTTCTTGTTGATTCGAACCCGCATATCAGTCCTGTTAGTCCTTCAGACGGCGTGCCGCGATGGCGCGCAGCATCCGGTAGAACAGCCCGGCGATGATCAGCGCCGCGAGCACGCCACCCAGCATCAACAGCAGCGGATGCGAGGACAGCGCCCAGCGCAGATACTCCTGCGGCGACAAGTGGCCGACAAAGTACGCGTCGCCGTTCGACGTGATGGTGACGGTGCGGCCATGGATCACGGCCATCGCGCCTTGAATCTCCGGCAGCACGTCGGCGTCGAGCAGCGCGGCCGACAGATCGGCGTCCGACTGGCCGGCTGCGCTGACGAGAGCCACTGCGCTGCGGGTCTTTTTCAGCGGCGATTCGAAGCCGGTCAGGAGCGCGTCGCCGTTCGAACTCACGAGCGTCAGGTCGGCGCGCGCGGGCAGGCGTTCGACGCCGCGTTCGCCATGCCACCAGTCCTCGAGCTTGAAGACGATGTCGGAGAGCTGGAAGGTGCGCGAGTTGCCGTCGCTGGAGAAGGGCATCGACTTGGCCCAGCGTTGCAAGAGCGGCTGCTTGCCTGGCGCGCCGAAGATCAGCAGGTCCTTGTCCGCGTATGTGTCGACGTCGTCGGCGGTGCCTACCGTCACGCCCGCCACCGGATAGCCGGTCGATGCACCCATGCGTCCCATGGTCAGCAGGTACAGGCTGTAGTCGCTCGAATCCGGGTCGTTCGGCAGAATCACCGCGGTTTCCGACAGATCCGCCATGCGCGTGAACGGGAAGCCGCTGTTCGCGAACGCCGCGAGATCGGGCAGCGCCATGTAATGCGGAAACGACGACAGGTCGATGGTCGAGTTCGGATCGACCGCGCCGATCACGTTCTCGAGCAGGCGGCCGTGACATTCGCCGGTATTCGGAATGTCGTAGTAAAAGTGCAGCCGCAGTTGTGCGCGCGGCGTCAACAGCAGCGGCGGAATGTGCACGGTGCGGCGTGCCTCGGCGGTCTTGTCGGGCAGCACATGCGCGAAATAACGGCCCAGTTCGAACACCGAGCTGGACTCGGCCGGAATCGGCAGCGCCTGCACGAAACCGCTGTTGACGCTCAGGTTCAGCGACGAGCGATCGCGCTGCGGACGCACCGTGTAGCGATAGCGCAGGTCGATCGGCGCGCCCTTGGTGTGCCACATGAACAGATCGGGTGGCACGCGCAGGTTCACGTGGACGGCGTCGGAGTCATAACCGGACACCGTCAGGTCGCGCGCGTCGGCAAGCTCGCCGAAACGCACCGGGCGATTGGTCGGCAGCCAGTTCGGCGCGTCGTACGGCGTGCGCTTCGCCAGCTCGTTCAGCCGCGTGACCGTCGCGCTCGGGCCGGTCAGCGTGTTCTGGCCGATGCCGAGCGCGCGCGCGGCGATCTTCAGCTCGGCTTCCGTGCGCCCAAGCACGAGCAGAAGCTTGCCGCGCGCCGGCGCTTCACGGTCGACTACCGCGATGGTCGGGCCGGAGATTGCCGGAATGGTGACGCCGGCCGGGCGTTGATCGTCGGTGGCAAAGACCACGGCGTTGCCCGACAGCGGCGCATTGTCCTGCTGCGCCGGGAAGATCGCGCCGCGATAGCCGGCGAGCGCGCCGAACCACGAGGCCACGATGCCGCCCGCTTCGAGCGTGCCGGCGGTCGGCTTCTGCGGAAACACGAACGGCAATTCGAGGCGCCGCACGTCGCGTCGGTCGAAGAACGGCTGCGGCAAAGCCGCGAGATCCGGCTTGCTGGCGAGCGACGCGTACGTCAGATCAAGCGAGCTCGCGTTGCTGACGGTCGCCCACAGCGACGAGTTCGCCGGATCTTCGCAGCTTGTCGTGTAATGGCCGATCAGCTGTACGTTCAGGTGATTGAATTCGGTGACGAAGCGCGGATCGATCGACACGTCGCGCGCGACCAGCATGCCGGCCTGTTCGCGCGGTAGGGGCAGGGTTGCCGCGACTTCGCCGTTCACCAGTACCTTGAGTTGCGAGATGTTCGGCAACAGCGCGGGCGAGTAGCTGTAAATCAGATGCAGGATCGCGCCGGTCACCACTTCGTCGCCGCGCACGGAGAACGCGACGCCGTTCTGGCCGTCGGTGCCGCGCAGTTGCAGCGGATCGAGCGCGCCAAGGTCGGCGAACGTGAGCGTCTGGCGGCGGCCGCCCGGCACCAGCGTGCCCGGCTCGGCAGTGGTCGGCGTCTTGACGCCCAGTGCTTTTACCGCCGACGCGGCGAGCGCCGGCGTCGGCGTCGCCAACGGCGTCTGCGGGAGCATGGTCGGATCGTAGGGCACGGCGGGGCTCGGCGCAGGGCCGTTGCCTGTGCCGGTGGCCAGATGCGTGGCCGCCGTGGCCGACGAGGTTGCTTGCGCCTTCTGCGTGGCTTGTGCGCCTGGCGCCGTTGTATCCGCCGTCTGCGCTGCGCCCGCCACTGCCGCTTCGGCCACCGACGCGAGCGGCGCCGCCAGCGCGGTCTGCAACGCGAGCCAGCACGCGAGGCCGCGCATCAGCCGTGAAGAGCGGGGGCGTTGCGCCTGGCGCGTCTGCCGGTCTGCCCCACTGCGGGTTTCAATGTGCTCGTGATTCGAGCGTTCGATGCTTCCCTTCGCCATCCTGTTGCGCATAGATCAGTCTTTGGTCTTTAGCTTCTTGACGTCCACCGGACGGCTTTTCATCGAGCTACGAAGGTCGTTGTAAAGATGCTCGAAGAGGCCCACGATGCCGCGCGCGCCGACCGTCAGCACGTGCGAGAGGCCGCGCAGCGGCGTGTCCTGCTGGCGTCCTTCGGCCCAGCCGGTCCAGGCGTCGGCGCGCGCAAAGGTGGTCTTGACGAACTCGTATTCCTGCTCGCGCGTCATCGTGGCAAAGCGCAGGCCCACGCGGCCGGGCGCCGTGAAGCCGACGGTCGCGGGGAACGCGTATTCCTCGTCGCCGCGAAAGAGCGACACGGTGACGCGCTCGTGCATCGGCACCTGAATGGAGGCGGGCAGCGCGACGCCCACGCCGCCTTCCGAGTAGTCGATGGTCTTGCACGCGAGCGTGCGGCCCGTCGAGAACTTGAGCATCACCGGCATTTCCATCGCCACGCGGTGCACCGCGCGAATCTGCCGGCGCTCGCGCGCGGCGGCCACGCTCGCGCCGAGAATCAGCATGTTGTAGGTAGTCCAGCCCAGATTCAGGAGCGTGGTCTGCACGACGCTGCGCGTATGCCAGTTCAGATAGATATGCACGACGCCCACGCAGAACCCGATCAGGTTCAGCAACAGCAGGAATAGATAGGGCCGCGAAATCGCCCAGTCGAAATAGTTGTTTTCGATCTGGCCGCCCTTGGCCGTCACGTTGAACTTGCCGAGCT
Organism: Paraburkholderia rhynchosiae; assembly: GCF_002879865.1. Lineage (GTDB taxonomy): Bacteria > Pseudomonadota > Gammaproteobacteria > Burkholderiales > Burkholderiaceae > Paraburkholderia > Paraburkholderia rhynchosiae. The sequence continues at coordinate 211,706 of NZ_PNXY01000004.1, read as the reverse complement.
TCGGATTGATGAGGGCGAGCAAGGTGGGCGCGGTGATGTAAGACGCCAGCACCGATTCATATACCTCGGCCCAGAACGAATGACGGAACGAGCGCTGCATCCGCGAATTGGTGATGCTCGCGTGCATCATGTGCGGCAGCGCGTAGATCGCGATGGTGCTCGCCGCGGCCTCGATCACGTGCGCGCCGAAGAACAGGTACGACAGCGGAGCGGTCAGAAACACGAGACGCGGGATGCCGTAGAAAAAGTGCATCATCGCGTTGAGATAGCAAAGACGCTGGCCGATCTTCAGGCCCTTGCCGGTAAGCGGATTGTCGATCCGGAAAATCTGCGTCATGCCGCGCGCCCAGCGAATCCGCTGGCCGATGTGGCCGGACAGGCTTTCGGTGGCGAGCCCCGCGGCTTGCGGAATCGCCAGATACGCGGTGGTGTAGCCGAGGCGGTGCAGCTTCAGCGCGGTGTGCGCGTCTTCGGTGACGGTTTCCACCGCGATACCGCCGATCTCTTCGACCATCGTCCGGCGCAGCAGTGCGCAGGAACCGCAGAAGAACGTCGCGTTCCACAGATCGTTGCCATCCTGCACGAGTCCATAGAAAAGCTCACCTTCGTTCGGCACTTTGCGGAAGGTGCCGAGATTGCGCTCGAACGGGTCGGCGGAAAAGAAGTGGTGCGGCGTTTGCAACATCGACAACAGCTTGTCGCGAAGGAACCAGCCGAGGCCGATCTGCAGGAACGAGCGGGTCGGGATGTGATCGCAGTCGAAAATCGCGAGGTATTCGCCGTTCGTGATCTTCAGCGCTTCGTTGATGTTGCCGGCCTTCGCATGGCGGTTGTGCGTGCGGATCGTCCAGTTGACGCCGACTTCCTCGCAGAACGCCTTGAACTCCGGACGCCGGCCGTCGTCGAGCACGTGAATCGACAGTTTCGCGGCCGGATAGTCGAGCGCGAGCGCCGCGTAGATGGTCGGCTTGACCACCGAAAGCGGTTCGTTATAAGTCGGAATGAAGACGTCGACCGTCGGCCATTCGTCGCGCGAGACGGGCAGCGGCATCGGCTTGCGCTTGAGGGGCCACGCGGTCTGGAAGTAGCCGAGCAGCAGCACGAGCGTCGAATAGACTTCGGCGGACACCAGCAGCAGACCCCATGCGGCGTCGAGCGGATGTTCCCAGTAAGTCGTCGACGTGAGTCGCCAATACATATACCGGCCCGACGTGACGACCGACAGCATGATCATCACCATCGTCGCGTAACGGCCATGCAGACGGCGAAACAGCAGCGCGGTGACGAAGCAGCAGGTGGCAAACGTCAGCTGTTCGTAAAAAGCGAGCGGCACCGTGAAGACGAAGTACAGCATCACGAGCGCAAACAGCGTGACGAGACCCGCGACGATGCGGCTATTCCAGAAGCGCGCATCGACGAAACGTTCGAGCCGTGCCGGTTCGATTGCTTCGATGTCCTCCGGATGACGCGTGCTCATGCCGCATTCCCTGGCGAGACAGCGATCGCGTCGACCGCCGACATCAGCCACGTGCCGCACGCGCGAAAGTCGGCGGCGGCCTGGCTAAGCGGATCGTAATGGATGAGCGTGGTGTCGCACGCGAGCGCTTCGCTCACGCCTTCGTCAAGATGAACCACGCCTGGAAACAGCTTGTCGCCCAGCATCTGGCGCAGCACCTTGAGTACGTCTTTGGTCAACTGGCGCGACTGGTCGATCTGGTTCACCACGTAGCCGACGCCCCCGAATTCGGCGCGCGGCGTCGCGTAAGTGTCGATCAGCCGCTCCATCTGCGGAATCGCCGCGTAAGAAGCGGCATCGGCGAGCACCACGTTCAGCGCGTAAGTCGCCGCGCACAACGCCGTGCGCACATAGGTGGACGAACCCGGCGGCGTGTCGATGATGACGACGTCGGAGGCTTCGAGCCGCAAGGTCCGCAGCGCGTGCGTGAGCCACAGCGGGTCGTGGTCGATGTGCGCTTCGAAGCGGCGGCGGTCGTCCTCGAGCACCGCGCCGTAGGGCAGCACGGTCACGCCGTCGACGCCGTCGAACATCACCGATTGCCACAGGTCGCCCGTCAACGTTGCGCGCGAGAGGCCGTCGATGCTGTCGAGCGGCACGCCGAAGTGCAGACGCAGCGCGTTCTGCGGATCGAGGTCGAGCGCGATTACGCGCCGGCCGCTTATGGCCAGCATGGAGGCGAGATTCGCGGCGAGGGTCGTCTTGCCGACCCCGCCCTTGGCGGACACTACCGCGATGACTTTCATGAGCGACGAGGGCCGCTGACGAGCCACGAGTTGTGCGCGGCATGGCCGGCGTTGTTTGCTGCGCTTGCTGTGTTTCGCGGCGCGGCAGTTGTGCCATGCGGCGTGCCGCGCAGGCGGTCGAACAGCGATTGCAGCGGCACAGATTCCGTAGCCGGTGCGGCGGCGCGCGGCGGCGCGGCTTTGGATTGCGGGGCGAACAGTTTGCCGAGGATCGACGCCGACGCCGGTTGTTTCGCGGTTGCGGGCGGGGCGGATGTCAACGTTGCTGGCGTTGCCGGGGTCGCAAAAGCGCGCGCGGGGGCCGGTGCCTGGACCCATGCCGGAGTCGGCCTGGCGGCTTGGGCGGACGCTGTCTGCATTGAAACCGTCGGCGGAACGCTGGCAGCCGGCGTGGTCGCCGTACCGGGTGGAATTGACACGACCGGCGCGATTGCTGCGATCGACGCAATCGGTGCGACGCTGGCCACGGCAACGTCGGCCGCCGCGGTTTGCTTTTGCTCCGCTATCGCCTGCACTGACGGCGGCACGGCGTCGACCCCGACCGGGGCGGGCGCTGCGGTGGCCTGACTCTTCGTTTCCGGCGAGCTGAAACGCGACGCGCCGCGCGGCGTCGCGGGCGGCGCCACGGCGACCGCGACCGGCGGAATGTCCCGCCGATGCGATCGCGTAAAAAGCGGCGCTTTCGCGCGCGTCACCGAAGCGGCGTCTTTCGGCGCGCCGTCCTGACGAGCTGTGGACGCCGCAGTATCGTCGGCAGTCGGCTGCGGCCTGGCTTCGGCGCGCTGCCCGATTGGGGGAATCGGCGGCTGTCTCAGATCCAGCGTCACCAGAAGCGGCCAGCGTGTGCGCGCCGTGTGTGCCTCGTTTTCGCGGCCAATTTCCTGGTACGCCTTGGCGTCGCCGCCGAAATGATCGAACAGTTTTTCGATGTCGCTTGATGAACTCATAATGCCGCCATTCTTTTCATGACCTGCGTTGCCCGGTCCTTACACTCGCTCGTGGCGCAAAACCATTGCGCAAGTGCCTGCCTGCTGCTGACGCGCACCGGTCTGCGCACAGCGTTATTGCCTGTTGTGCCGGTCACACCGCATGGCGGCTCAGACGGAACTCAATGGCCGTGTCGTCCGTGTAGTTGCTGGTTTGCGCGACCGACAGGCCCTGCGCGCCGAGCGCACTCAACCACGTCTGATAGGCGCCTTCGAGAAACGCCGGGGTCCAGGCGAGCGCACTTTTGCCGAAAGCCGGCAGCGGCGCGCAGTAATGGACGATGCGCAGCGACTCCGGTTCATCCGCGAGTTCGACATAGCCCCAATCCATTTCATGCCAACGCGCATTCAAGGTCAGCGCGAGGTCCGCGGTCGAGTCGCTAGCCGGCAGCGGATGCGCGGCGGCGAACCGGCCGCCCACGCGGTGCATCAAGTGACGTAGCTCATCGCGGCCAATCTGCGCTTCGAACTCCGACGCCAATGCGGAGAGCATGCCTCGCCATTGCGGTGACATCTGACGGTCCAGCAGGTAATCGAGAATTGGAACCATGTTTTCTGGAGAATGGCCGTCGCTTCAAATCGCCCAAACCGACGCCGACGACCGGAGGTGCAGGGAAAGTGGCTCGCGTGATTGCGCGCATTCGTGCGACCAGGTAGGACTTACCGCTTTTACCAGGCGCTAGCGCACATTTCGGAGCAGTCTACTTAAGACATTAACTTTTAGCCACATTCGGCCACTTTCATGGCGTGTCCGATAGGCACAAACGCGACAGTCGCGAATTTGTTGCCAAAAGCTCTAATATTCGTCAGATATTTGCCGATAAACATGGATAGAGTGACCGGACCCGCCTGTTAGCCACCCATGCTCTTTACCTTGCCGCAGCAATCCTCCGATACCGGCCTGCGCGAGCGCTTTCACCGGCGCTCGCTCGAACATCAGCGTCCGTTATCAACGGTGACGATGGCGTTCACGGTCGTCGCGTTCCTCTGCGTCGTGGCGGCGCGGGGCCTCGCCGACGGACCGGCGGCTCCGCTCGTCTATCGGCTTGGCTGCGCGTTTGTGTTGGCGTTGCTGGTGCTGGCCATTCCGCACGCAAAGTCGACGTGGACATTCGGCGCCATCGGCGTTGCGTTCTCGCTGGCGCTGCTAGGCGGCGTCGCGCTGAACGTCGCAGGCGTGCAACAACCGCTGCTGTGGACGCTGCCGGCAATGGTGGTGATACCGGTTTGCGCCGCGCCGCTGTGGCTCACGCCGACGCATTTCTTTGTCGGCAGCGCGCTCTTCTATGCGGCGGCGATCCCGATGCTGCTTGGTGCGCAGCGCACGGCCGACGTGGACATCGTTGTATGGATGTGGATCGCGGCGGTCGGTATGCCGACTTCCGTTGTCTTTCATTTCGGCTTCTACTCGTTCCGGCGCAATCACTATCTGCTCGAGAACCAGTTGGCTCAACTGGCGGCCACCGACCCGCTGACCGGCCTGCAAAATCGCCGCGCGTTCGTCGCGCAGGCCGAGCGACGCCTCGCCGACGTTGCACACGGCGCGCCGGTCAGTGCGATTTTTGTCGACATCGACAATTTCAAGTCGCTGAACGACCGGTTCGGTCATGCGGTGGGCGACCTTGCGTTGCACCAGGTCGCCCAGGTGCTGATGGAAGGCACGGGAGCCAGCGAGAGCGTGAGCCGCATCGGCGGCGAGGAGTTCGCCGTGCTCTTGTGCGATGGCCTGGCCGGCGCGCTGCGCCTCGCCGAGCGGCTGCGTGGCGCGATTGCCGCGATTGAACGCCCGGACGGTAATCTGACTGCAAGCTTCGGCGTAGCCGAGCACCGTAGCGGCGAAAGCATCATGGTGCTGCTCGATCGCGCCGACGAAGCCTTGCTACGCGCGAAGCATTCAGGCAGGAACCGCGTGTGCGCCGAGCGCCCGCTGCCTGACGCGCCGCTGCAACTGCTGATCGAGGACGCATGCGGCGTAGACGGTGCCGCGAGTTCGCGGCATCGATGGGAAGACTATTACCTGACCTCGCACTTTCAGCCGCTCTTCAGTTTGTCGCATCAGAAGCAGGTCGGCTTCGAGGCGCTGTTGCGCGGCGAACTCGACGACGGCACGCTGTTGCCGCCGGCCGTGCTATTCGCGCCCAAGCCGTCCGGCGACGAAGGCGTGCTCGATCGCGCGAGTCACGCCGTGCACCTGGCGAACGCGCGCCGGTCACTGCCCGCGGGCGACTGGCTGTTCCTCAACATTCTGCCGGCCACGTTTGTCGCCGAGGGCTATGCCGGTCAACTCGCGGCGATCGTCCGAAGAGTAGGGCTCGCACCGGAACAGGTGATCCTCGAGATTCTGGAATCGCGCGGCGGCAGTGTCGACGAGATGTCGCGCGTGGCGACGTCGTACCGTGAGCATGGTTTCCTGATCGCCGTCGATGATTTCGGCGCGGGTCAATCGAATCTCGACAGACTGCTGCGCATTCGTCCGGACATTGTGAAGCTCGACGGCGAACTGATCCGCGCGACCGGTCACGGAACCGGACAGCCGATCTTGCCGAAGCTCGTGTCGTTGCTGCATCAGGCCGGCATGCTGGTGGTAGTGGAAGGCGTGGAGACGACCGAGGAGCTGATTCTCGCGGTCGAATCGAATGTGGACTTCGCACAAGGGTATCTGCTCGGGCGGCCCGCGGCGGAGATCGCGCCGCCAGGCTCGGTGCATCTGCGAATCGACGATGCTTTCGATGTGATCGCGCAAGGCCGCGCGCATCAGCATGCGTTGTTCGAATCCGAAGTCGAGCCGTACCGGTCTGCGTTGCGAGAGGCCGCGGACGCATTGCGCTCAGGCGTCGACATGGATCGCGCGTTCGCGCTTGTCGCGACGTTCGAGCGTTGCATTAGCTGCTTCATTCTCGACGATGCGGGCAGGCAGGTCGGTCATGAGGTGCAGGGTCCTGCAGGGCTCACGGAGGGTGCGTCGCTGCACCCGGTGGCGAATCCGCGAGACGCGCGCTGGGACCATCGGCCGTACTATCGCAACGCGGTGCTGTTGCCGGGCGTGGCGATTGCGAGCAATCCTTATCTTTCGCTCGCAAGCGGAAGGCCGTGTATTGCGGTGACGCTCGCCCTGCAGTTCGCGGACGAGCGGTGGGTCATTGGCGTCGAGCTGGATTGGTCGGCGCATGGGTTGCCGTGGCCGGCGGGGGAGTGAGGGGACATTCGAGCCGTCCCCTTTGCGAACGGCTTTCCCCTGCGCTTGCGTTCAGTATCCGCCCTTCGCCGCGGCCTCCACTTGCAGGTTCTGTTTATACAAAGCCGCCAGATCCGCTGCCGCGCGGCTTAGCAAACCCGTATCCGTTCCGACCGCGACAAACGTAGCGCCCGCCGCAAGATACTCCGCGGCTATCGCCCGATCCGGCGCGAGCACGCCCGCCGCCTTGCCCGCGCGCCGCGCGCTTTCGATGCCGCCGCGAATTGCATCGCGCACGCTGGCATCGCCCGGTTTGCCGAGCAGGCCCATCGACGCGCTCAGATCAGCGGGACCGAAAAATACGCCATCGACGCCATGCACCGCGGCAATCGCCGACAGATTCTCCATGCCCTGCACGGTCTCCACTTGTACCAGCACGCACAGTTCTTCAGCGGCCCTGTTCAGATAGTCGGGAATTCGATTCCAGCGCGACGCGCGCGCCAATGCGCTGCCCACGCCGCGAATGCCCTGCGGCGGATAACGCGTCGCCGCGACTGCATCGGCGGCCTGTTCAGCGGTGTCGATCATCGGCAGCAACAAGGTTTGTGCGCCGATGTCGAGCAACTGCTTGATCAACGCGCTGTCGCTTCGGATCGGACGCACCACCGGATGCGATGCATAAGCCGCCACCGCCTGCAATTGCGCGAGCGTGCTGCGCACGTCGTTCGGCGCGTGTTCGTTGTCGATCAACAGCCAGTCGAAACCGGCCGTGGCCAGCAACTCGGTCACGTAGGCGTCGGCAAGCGCGGCCCAAAGGCCGAATTGCGGCGTACCTTCGCGCAGCGCGCGTTTGAATGTGTTCTGCGGCAGGGACATGTACGCGCTCAGATGAAGTTCAAACCAATGCCGCCGAGCGGACCATAGTCGACGTGAAAAGTGTCGCCCGCTTTGGCGGCAATCGGGCTCGTGAATGAGCCGCTCAGGATCACGTCGTTTGCATTGAGCATTTCATCGTACGGGGCGATCTTGTTGGCGAGCCACGCGACGCCGGTAGCCGGATGATTCAATACGGCCGCCGCGAGACCGCTTTCTTCGACTGCGCCGTTTTTATAAAGCAATGCGCCGACCCACCGAAGGTCGACGTCCAACGGACGCACAGGGCGCCCGCCCAGCACGATCCCCGCATTGGCCGCGAAGTCGGAGATCGTGTCGTAGACCTTGCGCGGCGCGCGCGTCTCACGGTCGAACTGCTCGATGCGCGCGTCGATAATCTCCACAGCCGGCGTGACATAAGCGGTTGCGTCGAGCACATCGAACAGCGTGACGCCTGGGCCCTTCAGCGGCTTGCTCAACACAAATGCCAATTCGACTTCGACACGTGGCGCAATGAATCGGTCGGCACGAATGTCCTGACCGTTTTCAATGAACATGCTGTCGAGCAGCGGCGCGTAGTCCGGCTCGTCGATCTGCGACGAACGCTGCATCGCACGGGACGTAAGGCCGATCTTGCGTCCCTTGATCACGTGTCCCTCGGCGAGCTTGAGCTTCACCCACTCGCGCTGAATCGCGTAACCGTCTTCGACGGTCATCTGCGGATACGCTGCGGAAAAGTGGCGCAATTGCGTGCGGGTCTTCTCCGCGTGATCGAGTTGCGCGGCGAGTTCGCGAATAGTTTGCTGGTCTAGCATGATGGGTTCTCTATGAGCCGCTATGAGTTTCTGCCGGCCCGCTATTGCGCTTTGAGCCGCGCATGGAGATTGTTGTGCTTCCACGTGCCGGCTACGCTGAATTCATTGATTTCCAGCGACAACGCGAGCCCGCTTTGTTCGAATTCAGCGGCGAAGTGCTGCTTGATCAGCGCGAATAGCGCATCGCCCGTTGCCTTTTTGGTGGCATCGGAGCGGCCCGCGGCGATCTTCAGGTTCGCGTGCAGAAACGCGGCGTCGGCGCGTCCATCGGCAATGCAGTACTGCTCGCAGCGCAGCGCGCGCACGCGGATGCCGCCGGTTGGATAGACACGCTGTTCGTTATCCCGCTGCTCATGGAGGCATTGCGCGAGTGCATTACACAGACGGCCGATACTTTCTGTGTTCGCGAGATTGGCGCTGTATTCGAGTGTCAAATGCGGCACAGTGGCCTCCTTGGTTTGGATTCAAACGGGCAGTGCAGTGACTGGGAAAATCGCATTGATCTGCCCAGTCCCCGAGCTGCCGAAATACGGCGTGACGACTTCCACTCTGCCCTCATAGCGATCCCAGCCGAGCGCGCCAAGCAGCATCGCCGTATCGTGCATGCCGCCTTCGCCCCAACATTTCTCGTTGTAGAGCGGCAGCATTTCGCAGAAGGTTTTCCAGTCACCGGCTTCCCACAACTCGACCACTCTGCGGTCCATCTGTTCGAGAAAGGGACTCCAGACCTTGTGCATGAACTGCTCGGCCGTGCCGTTATTGGCGAAGTGGTGACTCAGCGAACCGCTCGCGAGAATCGCCACAGTGCCGTCATAACGCTCTTCGATTGCCTTGCGCACGGCGAGGCCGAAGCGCGCGCTCGTTTCAAGGTCATGCCACATGCACCAGCCCGCTACGGACACGGCCTTGAAATGCTGATCGCCGTTCATGTAGCGCATCGGCACCAGCGTGCCGTATTCGAGTTCGAGCGTGGTCTCGCTGTGCGCGCGGCTTTTCACGCCCATTTCGTTCGCGACTTCCGCAATCAGATTGCCGAGCCCGACATTGCCGGGATACGCGTATGGCATGTTCTTGATGAAATGCGGCAGTTCGTTGCTCGTGTAAACGCCTTCGAATCTCGGCGCACAATTGATGTGGTATTCGCTATTCACGAGCCAGTGCACATCGAACACGACAATCGTATCCACCCCTGATTCGCGGCAACGCCGGCCGATTTCATGATGACCGTCGATCGCGGGCTGACGGCAGCCTTTATGCGGACCGTCAAGCTCGGACAGATATAACGACGGCACGTGAGTCACTTTTGCTGCCAGCGCGAGCTTGCCCATCGCGGTCTCCCTTTGTTTATGTCGCGAGACGCCGTGCGCGTCACGCGTGAAATGCCCGGCGTGTCAGACGCCCCAGCGCGGAATGTGGTGCGAACCGAGCGACACGCACACGTTCTTCGGTTCAAGGAATACTTCGTAACTCCACGTACCGCCTTCGCGGCCCACACCCGATGCCTTCGTGCCGCCAAACGGCTGGCGCAGATCGCGCACGTTCTGGCTATTGACGAAGCACATGCCTGCTTCGACGGCAGCCGCCACGCGATGCGCGCGCCCAGTGTTCTCGGTCCAGATGTAGCTCGACAAACCGTAGGAGATGTCGTTTGCGCGTCTGATCGCGTCGGCTTCGTCGTCGAATGGAATCAGGCACGCGACCGGACCGAAGATCTCTTCCTGCGCGATACGCATGCGGTTATCCACATCGACGAATACAGTGGGCATCACGAAGTTGCCTTTGCGCATCGAGTCGGGCACGTCAGGCATGTCCAGCCCTCCGCATGCGAGCGTTGCGCCTTCTTTCGGCCCAAGCTCGATATAGCTGCGCACTTTCGCCAGATGCCCCTGGCTGATCATCGGTCCGACAATCGTGCTATCGGAAAGCGGATCGCCCACTGTCAGGCGTTTTGCACGTTCGATAAAGCGCTCTGCGAATTTCGCATAGATCGACTTCTGCACCAGAATGCGCGAACCGGCGGTGCAGCGCTCGCCGTTGTTCGAGAAGATCATAAATACCGCGGCGTCGAGCGCGCGTTCGAAATCGGCGTCGTCGAAAATCACGAATGGCGATTTGCCGCCCAGTTCCATCGAGAACTTCTTGAGCCCGGCGCTCTGCACAATCCGATTGCCAGTGGCCGTCGATCCGGTGAAAGAAACCGCATGCACGTCCCGATGCGCGACAAGCGGCTCGCCCGTCTCCTTGCCGAAACCATGCACGACATTGAGCACGCCGGCAGGAATGCCCGCTTCGAGCGCGAGATTGCCGAGCATCGACGCGGTAAGCGGCGACAGCTCGCTCATCTTCAGAACAGCCGTGTTGCCGAACGCGAGGCAGGGCGCGACTTTCCACGTTGCCGTCATGAACGGCACATTCCATGGCGAAATCAGCGCACACACGCCGACTGGATGAAACAGCGTGTAGTTCAGATGCGTCTCGGTGGGGTACGTATGGCCGTCCACGCGCGTGCACATCTCGGCGAAGTAGCTGAAGTTGTCGGCGGCGCGCGGCACAAGTTGCTTGCGCGTCTGTGAAATCGTCTGGCCTGTGTCTTTTGTTTCGGCTTCCGAAATATCTGGCACGTTCTTCGCGATCAGTTCGCCGAGCTTGCGGATCAGCTTCGCGCGTTCCACGGCTGGCTTGCCGGCCCACGCGGGAAACGCTTCCTTTGCCGCTCGCACGGCGGCGTCGACCTCTTCCGCGCTGCCGCGCGCCACTTCGGCGAGCACTTCCTGCGTCGCCGGATTGACCGTTTCGAAATAGTCTTTCGCGCTGCCCGTATTGCCGTCGATCAGATGTTCGATTCGCATTGCGTTGTCCTTTACTTTTTGTGCTGCCGCTCAGGCGCGGCCGAAGTCCGCGTCTGATGCAATCGTATTCACGAGGCGGCCCAAGCCGTCGATCTCGCACACCACTTCGTCGCCCGCATTCACGTTGACGATGCCCTCCGGCGTGCCGGTCAGAATGACGTCGCCGGGCGCGAGCGTCATGAAGCTGCTCAGGTATTCGATCAGCGCGGGAATGCCGGTCACCAGATCGCGCGTGTTGCCGTGTTGTTGCACCATGCCGTTCACGAACGTGTGCAACTCTAGTTGCGTGACGTCTTCGATGTCGGCTGCGTCGACGAACCAGGGCCCAAGCACCGTGCCGCCGTCGCGATTCTTCACGCGCAGGTTGGGGCGGTAATAGTTTTCGAGGTAGTCGCGGATGGCGTAGTCGTTGGCGATCATGTAGCCGGCCACGTACTGCATCGCATTTTCACGCTTCACGTTGCGCGCGGTTCGGCCGATCACGACAGCGAGTTCGCACTCGTAATGCATGAAGGTCACATCGGCCGGACGGCGCGTGACACCGCGATGACCGATCACCGTGCCCGGTCCCTTGAGGAATACGAGTGGCTCTTCCTGCTTGTTGAACTGCAATTCCTTTGCATGTTCGGCGTAGTTCAGGCCGAGCGCGAAGACGGTGCCGACATCGATAGGTGCAAGCCAGACGACCTGGTCTTCGCGGCATACACGTCCGTCTGCAAGAACCACGCCTTCCGCATGCGGATAGGCTTCGTGAATCGCGCCTGCATACGCTACACGGCCGCGCATCATGGCTGTTCTCCGTCTTGCTCCGTTGCGCCGATAAACGACACACGCAGCGGTGGCAGCGCACCGATCGCCAACGTGGCCTCGTCGCCGATATGAGCGACGGGCGAGCCATGCGGCACGCCCAGCGTGATGACGTCGCCCGGTGAGAGCGTCATGAAGTCGGTGACGTCGGCGAGCAATCGGGCCACATTGCGTACCGACGACGCAGTGCTCGCAGCAAACGCGTCAGCACCGTTGAGCGAGACCTTGATTGCGAGTTCGTCTGGATTCGCGACGTGACGCGCCGCAACAACCGCGGGTCCGACAACGCAAAAGCCATCGCGAGCGCGGAACCGTACCGACGGCCTGTACACGCTTGCATGCGGCACGCTCAGATCGGCCACGAGCGTATAGCCCGCAATGTAGTCGAACGCGTGGTCCGCGCTGACACGCGTTGCAGTGCGCCCAATCACGATGCCAAGCGACGCGCCTACTTCAGCACCCAATGTATCGTCCGGTATGACGACTTTCGCGCGATGTCCCGCGAGCGTGTTGCGCGGCTTCAGGTAAAGAACCGGCGCTTTCGGCGGCGACTTGTACGGGGCGGCGTGCATTGCATCGCCTAGCGCATCGAGCGCGGCTCGGTCGTTGAGCAACGTGCCGTAGACCGCGCCGCGAACCGGCGCACGGCACGCAATGCCGCGCGCGAGCAGCGCTGCCGCGGCATGCGCATCCACATCGCGAGGCAACGCGTCGCCTTCAAGGTGCAGCAGATGATCGGCAAGTGCAAACATGACGTAGCGGTATCCGGGAATGAATGTCTGGCATAAACACTAACATGTTAGTAGTATTGCGCTTGGTATGATCCAGGGTCAATAGCCAGTCGGCTGATCGCGGGTTTTCCCTTAAGTTTCGACGGGCTGCTTTCAATCATCGTCCACTATGTCCGCTTCCGCTTCCACACGAGTTTTGCACCGCAACCTGCCAATGCTCTTGCTGCGCGCCAGAGAAAAGATGATGGAGCGTTTCCGGCCATTGATCACGGCGCATGGCTTGACCGAACAGCAATGGCGTGTGATTCGCGCGCTCAACGAGCACGGCCCGATGGAGCCGCGCCATATCTCCGATATCTGCACGATTTCGAGCCCGAGCATGGCCGGCGTGCTTGCGCGCATGGAGAGCATGGAACTGGTGACGAAGGAACGTTTCGCGGAAGATCAGCGCCGCGTGCTGGTTTCGCTAACCGACACGAGCGTTGAACTGGTGCGCGTGATCTCGAAGGATCTGGAGGCGCACTACCGCGAGCTCGAGCGCAAGGTGGGGCCGGAGATCGTCGAGCGGGTCTATCGCGCCGTCGACGATCTACTGGCGGGTCTCGAGGAAGAAGACGAGTGACGGTGCACGCTGTGAGCGCGCTTGCTCACCAGCCGTGAAAGCGCATCCATTGCACGCTGTGGCCGTCCGGCGTCACGGCGTGATACTCGGGAAACTGTGCGCCGGTCGAACACGCATGATTAGGCAGAATGCGCAGCTTCATGCCGATTGGAAAGCGCTGCGTAATGTCTTGGCTGTCTGCACGCGAGCCTTCATCCGCCGATGAAAGAATGCCGTGCTCCTGGTTCGCGCCGCTCACGACATAACCGGCCAGCGGCGTGCCGTTGAGCAAACACGGCTGGCCGTAGCCGAAGTCATGCGCCTGGTTCGACGTGCCGCGATCGCGGCTCATCGCCATCCAGCCTGCGTCGAGAATAGCCCAGCCCTTGTCGGCCTGATGCCCGATCACGGTGGCCAGCACGCTCAGCGCGATGTCTTCGAGTGAACACACGCCGATGTTGTGCATGACGAGATCGAACAGCACGTAGACGCCGGCGCGCACTTCGGTCACGCCTTCCAACTGCGCGGCGGCTAGTGCGGTTGGCGTCGATCCCACACTGACCTCGGGGCAAGCGATGCCCGCTTCGCGCAAGCGCTGCGCCGCGCGCACGCAGCCGGCGCGTTCCTGCTCCGCGAGCGCGGCGAGCGCTTCGGCGGTGTCGAGTTCGTAACTGGAACCGGCGTGCGTCATCACACCGCCGACCGTCATACCGTTCTCATGAAGAATTCTGCCCACATCGAGCAAGCTTTCGTGTTCTGGCGTGATGCCAGAGCGGTGTCCGTCGGTGTCCACTTCGATCCATACTTCGAAGCTTGCGCCGTGCTGATCGCCAAATGCGGCGATGGCCGCTGCGGCGGTGGGGTTGTCCACCACCAGCTTCAGATTGCAGCCTTGGCGGCGCAGTGCCAACGCTCGCGGCAGTTTCGAAGGGGCGATGCTGACCGCGTAAAGAATGTCGTCAACGCCGGCGGCATAAAACGCTTCCGCTTCTTTCAGCGTGGAAACGGTGATGCCGCGCGCGCCGGCCGCGATTTGCGCGCGCACCACATCGATGCATTTGGTGGTTTTCACATGCGGACGGAATGCGACGCCGAGCGTGTTCATATGGCCCTGCATACGCGCGATGTTCTTCTGCATCCGGGCGATGTCGATAAGGGCGGCGGGGGTGTCTATCTGTTCCAGTTTCATGCTTTCACCGGTAAATTAAGCGCTATTCGAGCGATATGCTTGCGAACGGAAAGGCGGCGGAGTCGGGCTTAATTATAGAGTTTGGCCCGTGACAGCGCGTTCACATGCGCTAACTTATAGATTCAGCGCAGCTTAACGCGACGCTCGCCAGGGCGGCAACGGCCGGAATCTTGCTTGCAAATACTGCATGAAAGTTCGCGTCCGCGCGGGCAGACCGGCGCATTGATGCGTGAGCGCCATGACGTCAGCGTCGGGTGCTTTCCACGCGGGCAGCAAACGGACGAGCTTTCCTTTCGCGATGTCGTCCGCCACGTCCCATTCCGAGCGCAGGATCACGCCACGGCCTTCACATGCCCATTGGCGAATAACGTCGCCGTCATTGCAGCTCAAGTGTGAGGAGACGCGTACGCTACGGCGAGTGCGTCCGCGGCTGAACTGCCACAGCGTAACGTCTTCATTGTTTTCGCGCAGTACGATGCAAGGCATTGTGCCCAGTTCATCGGGCGACTCGGGCGAGCCGAGGCGCTTGACGAGCGCGGGCGCGGCGCATACGAAGCGCGCGTTCGGTGCGATGGTGTAGCCCACGCGGTTCGATATCGGCAACTCGCCGATATGCACGACAATGTCGAAGCGTTCCGTGGTCTCCGTCAGAGGTCGATCGGAGAGTGTCAGCGCAACGTCGACATCCCGATGCTGCTGCTGAAAATCGGCGATGGCGGGCGCCACGTAGCGCCGCCCGAATCCGAGCGGCGCATTGACCTTCAGCGTGCCGATGAGACCCCCACGGCGCATTTGAAGGTCTTCGAACAGCATGTCGAACTGCTGCACGAGTTCCGCGCCGCGTTCGCACAGCAGCGTGCCTTCTTCCGTAAATTGCAGGCGGCGCGCGGTGCGGTTCAGCAGTTGGGCGCCGAGCTTCTTCTCGAGTTGCTGCAAGCGCTGAGTGATCGCCGACGCCGACAGGCCCAGTTTTCGCGCTGCGGCGACGAGGCTCCCGCTTTCGCGAATGGCCAGCAGGAAGCGGATATCGGCGGATTCGTTCATGGGGGCGCTTTTCCAGTTCGGGACTCTGGAGCTTAATGCGTTTGCACGCGCGCTTCCAGTGCCGGCCGGCGATGCAAGGTAAAGTGACGCTTCTGTAACGCAGCCGACAGCTCCAGACGCTACAGTATGCGTTGAACTATTCCCCGCCGCATTTATTCGAAGAGAAGTCCGATGCCGTTGTCACATGAGGCCGATGCCGCGCCCAAAAGTGCCCTGAAACGAGCCATTTTTCTGCACACAGGCTGGCGCAGCGCGGGCACCTGGGTCTGGTCCCGTCTGCGCGCGCTCGACGCCGCCACCGGTTTTTACGAGCCGCTCAGCAATGTACTCGCGGATTTAACCCTTGCCGATGTTTCCGCGAGCCGTCCCACGCTGACCTCCGGGCATCCGCCGCTCGAGGCGCCTTACTTCGACGAGTACCGGCCGTTTCTGCACGAAGGCGCGCGCGGCGTGGCCGGATACAGAAGGCAGTTCAGCATCGATCGTTTCGGTGGTGTGCCGGACGCGGAATTCGCCGCGCTGCATGCGTATTTACAAAATCTATGCGAGCACTCGGCGCGGCAGCGCAGCGTGCCGGTCCTCAAGTTTTGCCGCTCGTCGGGAAGATTGCCGTGGCTCAAGCACGCGTTTCCGGATGTGATGCATGTGGGCGTGCTGCGCAATCCCGCCTCGCAATTCGCTTCCGGCTGGCTGCTTGGCCAGCAATGGCGCAATCCGTTTTTTGTGGCCGCGCCGTTTCGCGTGCTCGGATTGAATCGTGCCGACCCGCTCGTCAAGCAGATCATCGAGATGTGCGATGTGAAGTTGCCGCCCGCCGTACCCGCTTCGGATGACGCCTACGCAATGGCGTGCGAACACTATGCGCGCAGTGCGGAGGGCAACAACGCATACCGCGCATTTGTCGCTTTATGGATGCTCTGCGCGTGGCGAATGGCGGAAGGCGTCGATTTGCTCGTCGATATGGATCTGCTTGGACAGTCGCGTGACTACGCGGCCGCTCTGTGTGCCGGGTTCGAAGCGCAGAGCGGCTTGTCGCCCGACTTCAGCAGCGCGCGTGATCTCGTTGACGAAACACGGCGGCATGCGGCGCGTATCGGCGCAATGGACGGCGGGTCGATGCGCGCCGTGCATTCCGCCGCTCTGAAATTCCTCAAGGCGCAGAGCGGTGTCGACGCTGCGTTTGTCGAACGGGTTCGCGAGAAAATGGTCCTCGCGAACGAGTTAACCGCGCAATGGCGCTGAGATAAAACACCTGTCCGTCACGGTGAAGCGACGGCCTTCTTCGACTCTGCCATCGTTTGAGCCCTCAGCTGGTCATAGCTGTGCTTGTCGAGCGGCATTGCACCGGGTTGACCCAGATCGCTGAGTTTGACGCGGTAGTTTTCGCGCGCACTCCATGCCGTCACAGCCGCGATGATGGTAATGCCGAACGTGATCGCCCCAATCGTGATCGGGACATTGTGCGATCCCGGCGGCGCGACATAGGCGAACAACGCAGGCAACAGCGCGGTAATCGTCGTGCCGATGTTCTGTCCGATCGCCATTGCGGAGACGCGCGAGCGCGTGGGAAACAGCTCCGGATAGAAGCTTGGGAACGTCGCGTTATAGCCTTGATAGATGATGCCCCACATGAGGATCGACATCACTATCGCCAGCGCCACGTTGTGAATGCTGATCGCGTACAGATACGCGAACGAGAGCAGCCCCGCGCCGAGTGCGCCGACGATGATCGGTAGTCGCCGCCCGATCTGGTCCGACAGATTGCCCACATACGGAATCACAAGCACGGCGACGATGTTGCCGATCACCGGAATCCACAAATAGACGCTCTTCGAGAAGCCGATACCGTACGACGCCTGCACCGCATACGCGGCCCCGAAAATCGTCGCGACCACGGGAATGACATTCATCAGCGAGCAGCCGACCACGCGCAACATGTCCTGCCAGTTGTAGCGGAACGCTTCCGCGATCGGCGATTTCGGCACGCCGCCCGAAGCGTCTTCGTTCGCGAAAGCCGGCGTTTCTTCAACCTCGCGGCGGATGATGTAGCCGGCCACCAGCACCAGTGCGCTAAGCAGGAATGGAACACGCCAGCCCCACGAATTGAACGAACTCTCGTCCATGTAATAGGCGAGCGGCAGAAACACGGCAGCAGCGAGAATCTGCCCGGCCTGCACGCCTTGCAGTGTGAAACTCGCGTAATAGCCGCGTCGTCCGAATGGCGCATGTTCGAGAATCATCGAACTGGCGCCCGAGATTTCGCCGGCGACCGCAAAGCCCTGGATCAAACGAAGCACGACGAGCAGCGCGGGCGCGAGCAGGCCGACGTGGTGATAGGTCGGCAGCAGGCCGACCGCCATAGTCGAGAAGCCCATCAGGAACATGCACAGCAGCAATACGTTTTTGCGGCCATGCGTATCGCCCCAATGCCCGAGCACGAACGCGCCGATTGGCCGCGCGACGTAACCCACGCCATAAGTTGCGAGCGACGCGACAATCGCGATCTTCGGATTGCCCGATGGAAAAAACAGTTGAGGAAAGATCAGCGCCGCTGCTTGTGCGTAGATGAAGAAATCGTAGTACTCGAGGGCTGAGCCGATCCAGCCGCTGGCGGTTGCTTTGCGAGCCTGCCCGCGATGCTTGCGGTCGCCCGCCGATGCATTCGTTGCCATGTCGCGCCTCCTGAGCCGGAAATGTTGTGACCTGCTCGTCCGGCTGCATCATTTGGCGTCGGGGACGCGAACAATGCAAGCCAGGATTTATACGCGAGGTAGGGCAGCCCGGAGCGCATGTTGCCCTGCAGCAGATGGCCGGTATGCGCGGCAAGGCCTCAATCGCCACTCAATACAGTTGCCGCGCGAGAACAACACAGTCAAGCGCTGTTCCGCTTCGCTGTGCGGGGAATATGAACCATCCCGTCGATACAGCTGGCGGTTCTCGAATCCGCCTGGACGGCGCAACAAAAAGCCCCGGCTGATCAATCAGCCGGGGCTATTCGCATCGCGCTTCTACACACCCGAGGACGATTCCTCTTCGGCTTCATCGAGCACAGCGTTTTGCACGGCCATGGCGGGGCTCACATAAGGCAGCGCCTGACGAGATTCCTCGATGCTATATCGCAGACGTCGGCCCTCGACGTACACACGCAAGCTCCGGTATTTGATGAGGTACAGCAAGCCCACGAGCGCCGCCGCGAAACCGGACGCCGCGCCGACGCCGAGCGCCCAGCGCGGGCCAAAACGATCAGCGACCCAGCCAACCACGGGCGCGCCGAGCGGTGTGCCGCCGAGCGCGATAGCGAGCAGAATCGCGATCACGCGGCCCCGCATGGCCGGTTCAGTGGAGAGTTGCACGAGACTGTTCGTGGACGTATTGAAGGTTTGCGTCGACACCCCGATCAAGGCAAGTACGATGCCGAACAGCACATAGTTCGGCATCAACGAAGCCGCCGTGCAGCCCACGCCGAACACCGCCGCCGCGCCGAGCAGCAACGCCATGCGCGGTTTGGCCCGGCGCGCGGCAAGCAGCGCGCCCGTGACGGAGCCGACCGCCATGGTCGAGCTCAATACGCCGTACTCGCCCGCGCCCGCATGAAAGGCGGTGACGGACATTGTCGAAATGAAGATCGGAAAGTTGAGCCCGAACGTGCCGATCAGAAACTGCATCAATAACGCGGCCTTCAGATCGGGACGGTTCCACACATACCTGAAGCCTTCGGCGAAGCTGCCCCGCGATGGCGCCATACGCGGCTTCGGGTGTAATTCGCCCACTCGCAGCTTGCGCAATGCACCGAGCACGGCAGCGAAAGACAGCGCGTTGATCAGAAACACCCAGCCCGTTCCGACCGATGCAATCAGCAAGCCCGCGACCGCGGGACCGATCATGCGCGCCGCGTTGAACGACGTGGAATTGAGCGCGACCGCATTCGACAGATCGTTTTCGCCGACCAGGTCGGACACGAAGGTCTGACGCGCGGGTGAATCGAAAGCAGTCACGCAGCCGAGGAGTCCCGCAAAAACGTAGACCTGCCAGAGCTGCACGAGGCCGGTTATGGTGAGCAGGCCGAGACCCAGCGCGAGGCTGCCCATCGCCGCCTGCGTGATGAACAACAGCTTGCGGCGGTCGAAGTGATCGGCCGCATAACCGGTGAGCGGCAACAGAAGCATTTGCGGCCCGAACTGCAGCGACATCACGATACCCACCGAAGTCGCATTGTGTTGCGTGAGTTCCGTGAGGACGAGCCAGTCCTGCGCGGTGCGTTGCATCCATGTACCGACGTTGGAGACGATCGCGCCGCTTGCCCACATCCGGTAATTGAAGTTGCGCAGCGAACGGAAGGTGCTGCTCACCTGAGCCCCCTCCATGCGAGAGTCAGCGGGGTGTATGGCTTCCAACGCACGGTCATGCGCGTGTTTCTTCAAGCAGATCGAGCACTTCCTGCGTCGTGCCGGTTTCGCCGAGGCGCGGGAAGATTCGCGTAAGGCTGTTGGTGTGAGCGTCCAGATGCAGGTCCGTCATAGCGTCGATGGCGAACGCGATATTCAGGCCGAGTTCATGTGCAAAACGCGCGGTGGATTCGATACCGATGCTGGTGGACACGCCCGCCAGCACGATCTGCGTGACGCCTTGCTCGCGCAGATACGCTTCGAGATCCGTATTCGTGAACGCGCCCCAAGTGCGCTTCGTCACCCGATGGTCCGACGCCTGCACGTTCAATTCGGGCACGAGGTCCGCGAATCCAGGCGGAAAGTCGCCCGTGGGGCGCGATTGCTCCGCGCGTCCCGGCGCGCCGCCCGCCACGTTGACGAGCACCACGGGCAGACTGTGGCGGCGAAACGCGTCGGCCAATGCGGCCGCGTGCTTGACGACCTCTCCGGTGGCATGAGCGGTGGGCAGCGCGACGATGCCTTGCTGCAAATCGATCACGACCAGCGCGGTTTTTGCATCGAGTGTAGTCAGTGCCATGGATGCTCCTGCTGTGGTGTGCTTGACGAGTTACGAGTCGATCAGACGTTTGAGCAAATCGACGCCGCTTGCCAGTTGCCGCTGCTCGGCCGCTGAAAAGCGCGTTTGAATAGTGCGAAACAGCCAGTCTTCGCGTGCCGTGCGGCTGGCCTTGATTTTCTTGCGGAAGGCGGGCGTGAGAGACAGAACGGTTTGCCGGCCGTCGTTCGGATCAGGGGCGCCGCTCACGAGACCCGCGGCTTTCAGGACCGAAAGCGTCTCGCCCATGGATTGCGGGCGCATGCCGTGTGCGCGTGCGAGTTCGGTGACCGTAGCCGGTCCGTCGCGCTCCAGCAGACCAAGAACCTGTATCTGCGAAGGCGTGAAATCGCCGAGATGTGCCTCTTCACGCAGACGGCGGCGCAGCTTGCCGTTCAGCACGCGCAGATCTTCGGCTAACGCGTGGAGAGAATCGGAGTCGAGCGCCGGATCGTTCTTACCCATGCGTGTCAGGAAATTTATGAAGGTTACCTGTGCAGGCTACCTTCTTAGATGGCCGCGGTCAAGCGCGCGCTCAGGCGGTGGGAAGCCGCTGCGGTTTCGCCCGAACTTGAGGCGGGTTGCGAGGAGGGGGTGTCTCGTCTTCTGCGCGAATGATCGCGAGCAGTTGTTCAAGCGACATCGGGCGGCCGGTCAGGAAGCCTTGAACCACATCGCAGTGCGCGTCGCACAGCCATTCGAGTTGCGCGGGATATTCGACGCCTTCCGCGACGACGAGCAGGCCGAAACTATGCGCCATCGAAATGATCGCGGTGACGATGGGTTGACCGCCGTTCGGCAATGGGCTGATGAAACTGCGATCGATCTTGATGCTATGCACTGGAAAAGATTGCAGATACGACAGCGACGAATAACCGGTGCCGAAGTCGTCGAGCGACAGACGCACGCCGGCAGCGCGCAATTCCTGCATCGCCTGAATACCCACCGACATGTTGGACATCAACTGGCTTTCCGTCAGTTCGAGTTCGAGCAGCGACGCGGGCAGGCCGCTTTTTTCCAAAGCATTGCACACTTCATTCGTGAAGCCGTCGGTTCGCAATTGACGCGCCGAAATGTTCACCGCCACGTGAACGCTCGCATTCATGCCGGCATTCCAGTTCGCCGCGTCGTGGCACGCGCGCGACAACACCCAACGGCCGAGCGCAACGATCAGGTCGCTGTTCTCGGCGATCGGAACGAATTCAGCTGGCGAAATAGGGCCTTCCGAAGGATGCGTCCAGCGGACTAGTGCTTCCGCGCCGAGCAGGCGGCCAGACAGGCAGTCAAACTGCGGCTGGTAGACGATCTCCAGCCCATCCTGATCCACGGCCTTGCGCAGTTCGGCCTCGATGCGCGCGCGCCGCTGCGCTTCCGCCGTCATCTCGCTCTGGAACTCCACGGCAACGCTCTTGCCCCGGCTTTTAGCAGAGTAGAGCGCGATATCCGCATTGCTGACGAGTTCCGCCATTTCGGTGGTGTCCTCGGGATAGACGCTGAACCCCACGCTTGCCGTCACGGCCGAATCGACGCCGTGCAGAATGAAAGGGCGCGACAGGTTGCGCGCGATGCGGCCCGCCGTCGAACGTGCGCGAACGCGGCTCGCATCGGGCCCGATGACCACGGCGAATTCGTCGCCGCCGATGCGGCTCACGAGGTCATGAGGCCGCACGACATTGAGTAGCGCCTGGGCGACCTGCTTGAGCAGTTCATCGCCGGCGCCATGGCCCAATGTATCGTTGACGGTCTTGAAGTTGTCGAGGTCCACCATCATCAGCGCGACGCGCTTTCTGGCTGCGCTTGCCTTGTGCAATCGCGTCTTCAGTTCATCGTAGAACGCGCGGCGGTTCGGCAGATCCGTCAGCGGATCGGTCGACGCCAGATATTCGAGGTCTTTCTCCACGCGCGACACGCGCTCGCGCATGCGCTTCATCACGAGCAGGGCGATCCATACCGAACACAACGACGCGCCCACCAGGAAGCAGCCGTACTGAACGAGCTGAATTTTTATCGCATCCGTTGTCGCCACGATCACAATATTGCCGAGCAACTGGTCGTTATGAACGATCGGTGCCGCGACGAAGACGTCTTCGAGTGAAAGGCGGCGCGAATCGCCGACGTGCGCCAGCGTGCCTTCGGCGTATTCGTTGCGGCTCAGGCCAGGACTTGCATAGCGCACAAAGAGTTCGCCGTCGGGCGTATAGACGGTCGCGCTTTCCACATGAGGGACTTTGCGCAGCGAATTGAGGACTTCCGCAGTCGAGTCGCGGTCGCCGAACATCGCGGACGCGGTGAGGTTTTCCGCGAGCACCGATGCCTGCACGCTGACGTCGTCGGTCAACGAGATGCGCAACGCGAACGCCTGATAGACCAGCAGCACGACACTGGAAATCAACAGCGCAATCGCGACGCCGACAAGATTGACATGCTCGCGTGGCCGCACCAACCTGGACCAGACCGAGAAGATTTTCATAGGACTGTCCTCGCGAGGCGCATGAGTTTTGAGCTGAGTGTGATGCGCCGGCGTGAAGCCTCGCTAACGTTGATATCGAACTTCAGATGATCGCCGTCGCGCACGAGGCGAATCACCCAGCCCTGCTCGGTTGCGTCGGCTTCGCTTACGATGACGACGGGCGCGTCGGAGGTGAGCAGGGCCTTCACCGCCGAAGTCAATGCAGTGCTCGCCGTCAGCACCGCGAGATGACAATCCACAGGTTTTTCCACGCGAGACAACGGGCGCACCCGCCACGCCTGCTTGCCGGTATGTTTGCCGTCGAGCTTCGCGAGCGCCTGGCCGAGCGGGCTGTCCTGATCCACGCAAACAGAGAGCAGGTTGTCGGTCGGCCGCCCCGATGGCCAGTCCGTGAATTGCGCGAAGTTGAAGATGTACGCCGCCTCGAGCGCGGACAGGTCGACCTGCGCGTCGACGGATGTCTGCGCGAGAAGCGGTGACGCGAATACGAAACAGGCCGCAATGATCCGGATGCGAACGCGATCCATGTCAGAACCCGTAGACGGCCTTGAAGAGGAAGGTTCGGCTTTGCTGCGCAACTGTCTCCTGTGTGAAGCCGGGACCCACTGGGTCGGCGTATCGTTTGTCGGTCAGGTTATAAATCGAAAACGACAGGTCGGCTCCGCGAATCAGCCGGCGTAAACCTAGCGTGAGATTCGCAAGACAGAAGCCGCCGGTGTGGCCGACCGCGGCAAGCCGCGGCGACGTGCATTGCACTTCGAGCCCCGTCATCAGCGCATTGGCGAAGAATGGCACCGCGAGGTTCGCTTTCGCGAGATGCCTCGGCGAGTTTTGCAGCGCGGCGCCTGTGTTCGAATCGTGAGCTATCTGGTACGAGTAGCTTGCGCGCAGGCGCGCGCCCGCCAGTTTTTGTTCGTAGGCCAGCTCAGCGCCTCTCGCCGTTGCGCGGCTGACGTTGCGGAAAATATAGAGGCCGGACACATCCTGCGTCGCGCTGATCAGATCGCGCGCGTTGTAATGGAACAACGAGAGCGTGGCGCGCCCTGTATCGGACACGGCTCTTTCGTAGACCAGTTCGGTGGTCGCGATATGCTCGGCCTTCAGCGATGGATTCTTCAACTGACCGTCTGTGCCACTCACCGCGTAGTACATCTCATACGCGTTCGGCGCGCGATACGCCTGGCCATACAGGAGCTTGAACGTATCACGCGGCGTCAGCTTGTAGACGAGCCCGATGCGTGGACTCAGGTTGCCGCCAGAGGCCGTCTGCTGGTCATAGCGCAAGCCAGCGTTCAGCATGAAACTGGCGGGCAGCGTGATTTCATCCTCGATATAGACACCGGCGCGGTTGCCGCTGTGATGATCGTCCAGTATTTGTGAATACGGGTCGACGTTGTTGTTGTACTGGTCGAGGCGCGCGTCTCTCGCGAAGTCAGTGCCGATCACAATGCGATGCTTCGCGATCGACGATATCGTCGCATGCACGTCGGCGCCGTACCACAGCGCGTGGCTGCCGTCCACGTTGGCTACATCCGGTTCGGGACCATACACGGACGGCATCCGGTAGTCATAGCGGCCCCAGTACAACTGGGATGCCAGCATGACGCCTTCCGACAGCGCATGCTGATAGGTGAGGTCGACATAGCTATGCGTATCGGTCACGCTGAACGGTGCATTGAAGACCACGCCGTACGGCGCGTCGGGAATCCCTTTGGTGCGATTTCCGTAGATGAAGCTGAGCCGGAAGTCGCCGTATGCGGCCTTGGCGAGAAAGTCCTGCGCGCGGTCGTAGTCGAGCCGGTTGGCCACGCCGTGGTTCTGATCGGGCGTGTCGAACGCCGCGTAGTGGAGATCCTGACCGCTTCGCCCATACGAGGTCGCCGAAAGCAGGATGTCCGCGCCTTGCGCGCCATGCCAGCCGTATGACGCGCGCGCTTTCTTTTCGCCGTAGCTGCCTACCGCGACTGCCGCCTCCGCGCCTGCCAGATCGCTGCCGTTCTTCGTGATTACGTTGATTACGCCGAAGAGCGCGTTCGCGCCATACACGGAGGAACCGGGGCCCGGCACATATTCGATGCGCTTGACGAGATCCATGTCGAGCGGAAAGTCCGTGCCGATCGGCGCCTGACCGAACACGCCGTCGTTCGTGCGCATGCCGTCGATCAACAGCAGAAACCGGCTGTTGTAGTCGCCGGGGCGCTGGAAGCCGCGCGCGCCGAGGTACTCGTACGAACGGTCATTGGTGACGTACAGGCCGGGCAGCGACGCGAGCGCCTCGGCGAGCGTGCGCCAGCCGAACTGACGGATGTCCTCGGCGGTAAGCACGACCACGGCGGCCGGTGCGTCGGTGACAGACTGGTCGAAACGGGACGCGGTATTGACGGTGACCTGCATCAGCGCCTCCAGTGGCATCGCGGCCAGTTCGGTTGAATCCGAACCGGGCGCCTCGCTCGCGCGAGGTTCGCTAGCGGCGAAAACGGCCGGCGAACTTAGCGTTGCCAGTGCGGCGACCGAATAAACGACGAGGCGGTGCGAAATGGAAAATGAAGCGCGCGTAGTGAGAGCCATGACAGCCGGTTGGTCTGGGAACGCTCCTTGAAATGGATCGTCATCTGTCAGTTATCGGCTGCGAGAAGGGAAGCTTGAATTACGGCGAGCTTGCGATCCTCTGTTCATGGGGACTCAGGTGTTGCCTCCAGCGGGTGGCGCAATTGTAAAAAGGGCATCGGTGCAGATGGTTTTTGCGCCGTGCATTGGCGCCAGAAAGTGAGGCGAAGCGCTGGTCGCGCCTTTGCTAGATACCCGACTTTAGCGCATGAAGCATGGATTTCGGCGGGACTGGCGTGGGCGGCGGCCGTATCGCGGCACGTGGCTTGCTACACGCCCTGCTTCTTTCCCGTTATTTTTGTGACCGTTATGCAAGCAACTTCCTCCTCCGGAGCATTGGACGCCATGCGACAGGCGATGATCGAACGCGATCTTGCTCATCTCGAACACGTGCTTCTGCGCGCGCGCGCCAGTGCCCGCGACAATTCCGCTTTCCCGCTTGACTACTGGCACGAGCGCCTGCGCCGCATCAAGGACGGCGGGCAACTGTGGGGCGTGCATCTGCGGAAGATCGACACGTTGCAGCGGATACTGAGCGGCGCGGTGCCACCGGGTTAACCCGCTTGTCACGAGCCGCACCGCGGGTCACGTTGCGCGTTACTGCGCGGGTGTCTCCGCAATGTCTCGTGAGTGCCTTGAAGACGCAGCAACGCGTGGTGAGTTGTCCTGGTTGCGCGAATGCATGTGTCAGTGTGGGGGCGTCGTTGACGTGTCGGCGCTCACTGAAGGCGTCGCTTGCTATCGCTTGTTATCGCTTCCATCAGCCGCTCTCCTTTACTGATCAGTGGTTCTCTCCCGCTCGCTGTTCGGTTCTCTCCCCCGTTTAATCTTCATTCGTCGACGCCTGCCCGTGGCGGCACCTCGCATCGCTAACCTACGTTCTCGACATGCCTAACGCGGCGCGCTTCTTGCGTCGTGACGGCAACGCATGCCGGAACTCCGGCAGCGCGGCCAGCGCAGTGCACCCTCGTGCGCGCAAACCACGGAGAGCGGACATGGAAACAGGAAAGGTGGAAGGGGTAGTGAACGAAATGGGCGGCAAGGTGCAGCAGACGGCGGGCGAAATGCTCGGCGACACCGGGACGCAAATGGCCGGCACGGCCCGCGAATTCAGCGGAAAAGCGCAGCAGGTGTGGGCCGATTTCACCGATGTCGTGCGCGAGTCGACCCTCGAGCGGCCGTTCACCGCGCTCGCGATTGCGGCGGCCGCGGGCTTCATTCTCGGTGCGCTGCGCTCGGCCACCGCGCGCGATGTTCGTAGCGACAGGGATTACCGTTAGATACGGTTGGCACAGAGTCGATTGCATCGTCTCGATGGAGGGTTCGTCGCCGGTTGAGGCATCCGGCGGCGAATCTCCTGCGACGGCGCAATTGCTGGCGGGAGATACAGGATGTCGATACATTCCAAAGTGAGCCAGTGGCGCAACGTGGCGCGCTTCTGTACCAATCGCGCCGTCGACTACGCCGAACTCCTGGCGCTCGAACTGGACGAGGCAAAAGCGCGCCTGGTTCGCGAAGTCATCGCAATGGTGGTGCTCGCGGTCGCCGCAATGTTCACGCTCTCTTTTCTTTGCGTGGCCATCATCGTCACGGCATGGAATACGCCATACGTTGTGGGCGTAGCGTGGGGCGTCGCCGCCGCGTGGCTGCTCATATCGATTGCCACCTTCGCGATGATGAGGACGCAGAAACCCGCCGAGCCGTTGCATGTGTTGCGCGACGAAATGTCCGCCGACCTCGAAGCCCTGAAGGATGCTCTCAAATGAAACATGATCCAGCGTGGCATCAGGAACGCCGCGCGGCCATTCTTCAGCGGATGGCCACTTCGCGCGCGCAATTGCTGTCTGCAAACCTGGCGCTGTATGCGCCGCGACGAACCACGAGGGCGGGTGTGCCGGCCGTCAACGTGATCACTTCGCTCGCCGACACGCCTTACGTGGCACTCGTTCTGGCGGCCGGTCTTGCCGCTGTCCTTCTCGGACCCCGCAAGGCGATCGGCACGCTGGCACGCTCCGGCGTGATGGCGTGGCTCACGAAGTCCGCGAGAAACGTGTTTCAGCGCTAACGTGGCCCGCGGCGCGCGCATGACGGTGCAACGGATTTACATGCGCGATGTAGCAACTATCGCGGGTTCTCCATCGCGGCGCGTTGCGATGCGCGCCAATATGCGCGTGTTTTCGCTGCTAGCGCGGTGACGCGCGACCTTCGTAACGATCATCCACTTGCTCAACGCATTCTCGCCCACATGTGCGCGTCCCGCTGTTATTGCCGGGTTCGCGGAATGGCCATTGCTCACCCTTGGAAACCTGTGGGGCGCGCCTGTCTTCGTCCCCGGACACCAGCGAACAAATGAACCGTTCAGTGCGGAGGGATATATGAAGGCGCTCAGATGGCATGGCAAGAAAGACATTCGATGCGACAGCGTACCTGATCCGAAGATCGAACATCCACGCGACGCGATCATCAAGGTTTCGAGTTGCGCGATATGCGGCTCGGACCTGCACCTCTATGACGGCTTCATGCCCGGCATGGAATCCGGCGACATCATGGGCCACGAATTCATGGGCGAAGTGATGGAAGTCGGCAACGAGAACACGGCGCTGAAGGTTGGCGACCGCGTCGTCGTGCCCTTTACGATCATCTGTGGCGAATGCGATCAGTGCAGGCGCGGCAATTTCTCGGTGTGCGAGCGCAGTAACCGCAATAAGGACCTCGCCGATAAACTGTTTGGCCACACTACGGCCGGACTTTTCGGCTACACGCATCTGACGGGCGGTTATCCAGGCGGGCAGGCGGAATTCGTTCGCGTGCCCTTTGCGGACAAAACGCACGTGAAGATTCCAGACGGCCTCACCGACGAGCAGGTGCTTTTCCTCGGCGACATTTTCCCGACCGGTTGGCAAGCCGCGGTGCAGTGCGATATCGAACCGACCGATACGGTCGCTATCTGGGGCGCGGGGCCGGTCGGTCAAATGGCGATTCGCAGCGCCGTGCTGCTCGGCGCGAAGCAGGTGATCGTAATCGATTGCGTGCCCGAACGTCTTTCTATGGCACGCGCGGGCGGCGCGATCACGATCGACTTCAAGGAAGAGAGCGTGCTGGAGCGCCTGAAGGAACTCACCGGCGGTAAAGGCCCCGAAAAATGTATCGACGCCGTCGGCATGGAATCGCACGCCACGCGCTCCGTGGATGCGATATACGACCGCGCGAAGCAGGCCGTGATGCTCGAAACCGACCGGCCGCATGTGCTGCGCGAAATGATCTACGTATGCCGTCCCGCCGGAACGTTGT
Organism: Paraburkholderia rhynchosiae; assembly: GCF_002879865.1. Taxonomy (GTDB): domain Bacteria; phylum Pseudomonadota; class Gammaproteobacteria; order Burkholderiales; family Burkholderiaceae; genus Paraburkholderia; species Paraburkholderia rhynchosiae. The sequence goes on along the minus strand of NZ_PNXY01000004.1, from coordinate 183,023 downwards.
CGGTGCCGGGCGTATATGGCGGATTGATCGACAAGGTGCCGTTCGGTGCGTCGATGAACAAGGGCCTGACGTGGCGCATGGGACAAACGCACGTGAACCGCTGGACCGACGACCTGTTGCGGCGAATCCAGGAAGGTCAGATCGATCCGTCGTTTGTCATCACGCACACGGTCGCGCTCGATGAAGGTCCGCGCATGTACAAGACGTTCCGCGACAAGGAAGACGGTTGCATCAAGGTCGTGCTCAAACCATAAACGGCTGCACGTCTCTGGTCCATTAATCCGGCGTGCTGGCCGGCCTCTATGATGAATGAAGGTGATGCAAATGGATTCTCGTTCTGAAGCGAAGCAGGAGAGCGGTCGCGCTCTGAAGGAAAGATTGCCGCAGCCGGATTCGGTCGCGCGTGGCCTTGGGTGGTTCAGCATCGCGCTCGGCCTCGCGGAACTCGTTGCACCGCGCATGATGGCGCGGGTCGCGGGCGTGGAGACCGGCGCGGGCGCGATGCGGTTCTATGGATTGCGTGAAGTGGCGTGCGGTGTCGGCATACTCGCATCGCGCAATCCGCGGCCATTTTTATGGGCACGTGTGGGCGGCGATGCACTCGATCTCGGCACGCTCGCGTTGTCGTCGAACAAACTCAGCGCGCGCGACCGGCAACGTGCGACGGTGGCGGCCGTGAACGTTGCATGCGTCACAGCGCTCGACGTCTATGCCGCCAATTGCGCGGCCAGTGCGCGGCGTTTGCCTTCGGTCGACTATCGCGATCGCACAGGCTTCGCGAACTCGCCCGCCGAGATGCGCGGCGCCGCGCTGTCGGACTTTGAAACACCTCGCGATATGCGCACGCCCGATGCGCTCGCGCCATACACGCGCGAACAGCAACCCGCGGCCAAGGTCGAACGCCGGCGAGCGGGCAGCGTCACAGGCGAAGCGTAAACACGAAAGTGTGCCTGCCGCGTGGCGGGCACGCTTTCTTGCGTTGGCTATGTCCGTGGACTTTTTTGCTAGCTGTTTCGGTGCCGCGCCGTCACGCGCTGCAATTCGAGCGGACAAATGTCAAGCGGACAAGTCCCGCTTACTGGTGGGATGCCCCTTAGCGCCACCCGGCTCGAGATCCGGATCGACGTGATCATGCTCAGGCGCATACGGCCCCTCGGACGGATGCTCTTTTCCTTTCGGAACGAGCGTTGCATCCATGTTTCCATGTGGGCGTTGCTCGACTGTGCCATCGGGTTTGACCTTCACGTCGCCGTCGCGAAGTGTTTCGCGCCGCTTGTCCGCGCGTTCGACGGGATCGGACGGTTCTTGACTCATGGCTTTCTCCTTTCAGGATTGATTCACGCTCGCAAGGGGTCGAGCAAGCGCGATACCCGCTGCGGCGCGTGTGGGTCTCTGTTTTGCTGCGTCGCTGAAGAGGCCCGCGGTTTCGATGCGCGCAAGCACGCGCGGGCCGCGACACTGTCCTGACCGAAAGAGAAGGAGAATGCACATGAAAGCAGTGGTATTTCACGGCATAGGGGACATTCGTCTCGACAACGTTCCCGAACCGAAACTGGAGCAGCCCACCGACGCGCTCGTGCGTCTCACGTCGAGCGCGATTTGCGGCACGGATCTGCATATGGTGCGGGGCACGATGGGCGGCATGGTGCCGGGCACGATTCTCGGCCATGAAGGAATCGGCATGATCGAGGAAGTGGGCCGCAGTGTGCGCAATCTGCGCAAGGGCGATCGCGTGCTGATTCCGTCGACGATCTCCTGTGGCTACTGTGCATACTGCCGCTCGGGCTACACCGCGCAATGCGACAACGCGAACCCGAATGGCGCGAGCGCCGGCACGGCATTCTTCGGGGGCCCCAAAACAACCGGCCCATTCCAGGGCCTCCAGGCACAATACGCGCGCACACCAATGGCGCACGCGAGCCTGATCCGCTTACCGGATGAAATCGACGACGACCGCGCGATCCTGCTCTCCGATATTTTTCCCACTGGCTATTTCGGCGCGCAGCTCGCGGGCATTCGTACCGGCGACACGGTGGCGATATTCGGCGCGGGACCGGTCGGCCAGTTCGCTATCGCGAGCGCGAAACTGATGGGCGCGGGCCGCGTCATTGCGGTGGACCGCATTGCGTCGCGCCTCGACATGGCGTGCACGCAAGGCGCCGAAGTCATCAATTTCGACGAGGAAGATCCCGTCGACATCATCCTGCAACTGACCGGCGGCATCGGCGTGGATCGGGTGATCGACGCGGTAGGCGTCGACGCCGCGCGTGCCGAGCGCGGTCCCGCCGCACAAAAAGAGCGCGATCGGCAACAGGCGTTCGACAAGGAAGTGAAGGACATCGCGCCGGATGCGAAGCCGGACGGCGATAACTGGCGGCCTGGCAGCGGACCGTCGCAAGTGTTGACGTGGTCGGTGAGGGCGGTTGCGAAAGCGGGCACCGTGTCGATTATCGGCGTGTATCCGCAGAACGATCGCGTTTTTCCGATTGGCGAAGCGATGAACCGTAATCTCGTCGTGCGCATGGGCAACTGCAACCATCGCGCGATTACACCGCATCTCGTCGAAATAGTGCGCAACGGGTCGTTCGATCCGCTTGCCGTGTTGACGCAGCGAGAGCCGATCACAGACGCGATCGAGGCTTACCGTGCCTTCGACAATCGCGAGCCGGGCTGGATCAAGGTGAAGCTGCAACCGTGAGGGAAGCGTCACGACGTTACCTGCGGGGACTTCCTTTCGCTTTCATATCACGGCGGGCGTCAATGCCCGCAAGGACTCCTGTTTCCAACCATGACAGTCGACCAGCGGCTTCGCAGCATGCGCAAGACCATGCGCGATATGTTCGGCATCGCGCGTTTGCGCGCCGGCCAGGAGGACATTATCCGCAGCGTCTTGCAACATCGGGACACGCTTGCCACGATGCCAACCGGCGCGGGCAAGTCGCTGTGCTACCAATTGCCCGCGCTGCATCTGGACGGCACGACGCTCGTCGTGTCGCCATTGATCGCGTTGATGAAGGACCAGGCCGACAAGCTGCTCGCGGCCGGCATCGACTGCACGCTCGTCAACAGCACGCTGCGTAGCCGTGCCGAACGCGAGGCGCTGCAACGCATCGCGGCGGGCGATAGCGGCATTGTGTTCGTGACGCCGGAGCGTCTTGCGCAGCCGGCTTTCATCGAGACGTTGCGTGCGCGCCCCGAAAATCGCGTGGGCCTCGTGGTGGTCGACGAGGCGCACTGCGTGTCGCAATGGGGACATGATTTTCGTCCTGCGTTTCTCGAGATCGCGGCCGCGGTGAAGGCGCTTGGGCAACCGCCTGTGCTCGCGTTAACCGCAACGGCCACGCCGCGCGTGATCGACGACATCGTGCATTCGCTCGCGTTGCGCGATCCGCGTGTGGTTCGGACGGGCACCTATCGCGAGAATCTGCGCTATCGCGTGGTGCAAGTTAGCGCGGCGGGCGGCAAGGACGGCGCGGCGCGCGCAATGGCCACCAAACGCGAGCAACTGTCGAAGCTGATTGCGTCGCTGAAGGGAACGGGCATCGTCTATGCGGCCACCGTTCGCGACGTCGATCGCATATACGGCTGGATGACGGAGGCCGGCGAATCGGTCTCGCGCTATCACGGACAAATGCGGACCGCCGCGCGCGAAGAAGCGCAGGAGCAGTTCATGTCGGGCGCCACGCGCTTGATGATCGCGACCAACGCGTTCGGCATGGGCATTGACAAAGCGGACATACGCTTCGTGATTCATTACCAGATTCCCGGCAGCCTCGACGCTTACTATCAGGAAACGGGCCGCGCGGGCCGCGACGGCGAACCGGCCGATTGTGTGCTGCTCTTCGATCTGAACGACCGGCGCATCCAGCAGTTCTTTCTGGCGGGACGCTATCCGAGCGTCGAACTCGCGCAACGGGTTTACGACACGCTGGCGGCGCGTATTGCCGAAGAACCCAGGGGCGTCACACTGGCCGCGCTCAAAGACGCATTAGCGGATGTGGGCGCGGGCAAACTGGAAGTTGCGCTGAACATGCTGGTCGACGCGCGTGTGGCCGGCCGCGACCGGCAGCGACGCTATCGGCTGCGAGCACGTGAAGACGCGCAGGAGTCCGCACGCGATACGGTTGCCCGAGCCGCCGCGCAATTCGAACAGATGAGCGCGCACGACAGGGAAACGCTGCAACAGATGATCGACTATGCACAAACTGGCCAATGCCGCTGGCGCGCGATTCTCGACTACTACGGCGACACTCCCGCTATCGAGCGTTGCGGCGTCTGCGACAACTGCGTGAACCCGCCGCAAATCGACGTCGCGCCGGACGCGCTCGTTGCGGCCGAAGCCTCGGCGAATCAGGTCGGGCCGCACGAGAAAAAGGAGCCGCAAAAAAAGGAGCCGCAAAAGCCGCATATCTGGGCGCCTGGCGACGCTGTGCGCGTGCCGCGCTATGGTGCGGGCGAGGTTGCGCTCGCGAGCGGGGAACAGGTGGCTGTGCAGTTCCCCGACGGCAGCACGCGCACGTTTCTGGCGAGTTATGTCAGAGCCGGACGCTGAGCCGCGGACTCGCGTGCGGAGGTTGCTTCGATCCGCGCGCGGAAGTAACGCACAGTCTCTTCAAGGCCGTCGTCAAGCGAGGTTTTCGGCTGCCAGCCGAGCAATTCGCGAGCGCGCGAAATATCCGGCTGACGATGCCACGGGTCATCCGTTGGCAACGGATGCAATTCGAGCGGCGAATTGGAGCCCGTAATCGCGACGATCCGTTGCGCGATCTCGCGCATACTGACCTCATACGGATTGCCGAGATTGACCGGGCCGCCGGGATCGTCGGCCGTATTCATCAAGCGGATAAACGCGTCGATCATGTCGTCCACGTAGCAGAACGAACGCGTTTGCGAGCCGTCGCCATACAGCGTGAGCGGCTCGCCGCGTAACGCCTGCATCATGAAGTTCGATACGACGCGGCCATCGGCGGGATGCATGCGCGGCCCATACGTATTGAAGATACGCGCGATGCGAATGGACAGCCCATGCTGACGGCGGTAATCCATGAAGAGCGTTTCCGCACAACGCTTGCCCTCGTCGTAACACGAGCGTGGGCCGATTGGATTCACGTGGCCCCAGTAATCTTCTTTCTGCGGATGCACGAGTGCATCGCCATACACTTCGCTTGTCGACGCCTGGAAGATTCTGGCTTGTAGGCGCTTGGCGAGGCCGAGCATATTGATCGCGCCGTGCACGCTCGTCTTGGTGGTTTGCACCGGATCGTGCTGATAGTGAATCGGCGAAGCGGGGCACGCGAGGTTATAAATCTGATCCACCTCGACGTAAAGCGGAAAGGTCACGTCGTGACGCATCAACTCGAAGTTCGCGCAGTCGAGCAGATGCGCGATGTTGTCCTTCGTGCCCGTATAGAAGTTGTCGACGCACAGCACGTCGTGACCTTGCGTCACGAGCCGCTCGCACAGGTGCGAGCCGAGAAAGCCGGCGCCGCCCGTGACCAGAATCCGCTTGCGGGTAAGTTCTTTCATGATGCGTCGTCCTTGCGATAGTTCGGCGAAACGCGGCCTTACGCGGTGACTTGCAGCAATACGTCGTGCCAGTCCTGCGCAAAACGGTCGATGTGAAACCGCTCCAGCGCGGTGCGCCGCGCGCCTTCGCTCAGACGCCGCGCCTCGTCGGGATTGCGCAGCAGTTCATGCATTGCGTCGACGAGCGCATTCACGTCCGTATGCACGAAGCCGTTTTCGCCGTTGCGGATAACGGTCGCGAGTTCGGTGGTCGCGAGACCGACAATCGGCATGCCGATCGTCATGGCTTCGACGATGGCGAGCCCGAGACTGGTCCAGCGAATCGGATTGAAGAAGAAGCGATAGCGCGCGCTGAACGCGGCCAGTTCGAGATTGCCGATTTCGCCGATGCCGTCGAGCCGCTGCGCATCCATGCCGACGAGATCGAGCGGCACACGGGTGCGTGTTTCGGCGAATACGTCCGCACCAAGCCGCCGCCCGCGCTGCGCGAGATGATTCACGACGACAATGCCGCGTTCGAGTTCGCCGCTATAGCGCACGCCTTCGGGCACCACCACGCCGTGTTCGATCACGCGCGTCGGCGTGACGCCGCAATCCCACATCAACTGATTGAAGTGCGTGACGTGGACTAGCAGCGTGTCCGGATCGTCGACCCAATGCCATTGCTGAAACGGATTTTCCTGCGGCGGATCGTGCTCGACATACACGCGCGGAAGCCGGCGCTGCGCTTCGCTCAGCACATGCTCGCGGTCGTATTCCCAATGCGTTTTATGCTGATACAGGATCACGTCGAATTCCTGATCGGGCACATCGTCCGCATTGATTTCGTGCACATTTTCGCCCCACGGCAGCACGCCCACTTTGCCCGCGTACCCGGGCGGATTGCCGGGCTTCGTGACGAGATAAAAATCGTGCGGCGCCTGGGTCAGGTAATACAGATAGTTGCCGTGCACGTGCCATGTCAGCACACGGAGACGGCGGCAGTCACGCAACATGATGCAACTCCTCGAACGGCCCGCCTTCGGGCTGTGTATGCAATGCGTACGGAGCGGCAGGATGAGCGCCGTGGACCTGAGTCAGTTGCGCGCGCGCCGTCTCGACGACGCGATCGACGCTGATATTGAGCGCGCAGGGATGGCCGTAAGGGCACTCGCGGAACATGCAGGGGCGGCACGGCGGATAGTCGGCGAGCACGCGATGCCGCGCGTGGTCGAGCGGCGCCCAGCGCTGCGTGTCGCTGCCCGAAGCGATCACAACGGATTCAGTGGCCATGGCCGCGGCAATGTGCGAAATGCCGGTGTCGTTGCAGACCACGAGCCGTGCGTGAGCGACCAGCGCGGCAAGTCCGCCGAGCGACGTCGTGCCGGCCAGATGCAACGCGGGCGCGGTCATCGCGCCGAGCACCGCGCCGGTGAGCGGCGCTTCTGCAGCGGTCCCGGTGATGGCGATCTGCCAGCCGTCGGCGGCGAGACGATCGGCGACTTCCGCGAAACGCTCTGCGGGCCAACGGCGCGACGGCAATTGCGCGCCAGGATGAACCAGCACGAGACGTTGAGCTTCGAGGCCGTGCGCGGCCATCAGCGAAGCATATTCGTCGCCGTCGCGTTCGCTGAGCGGAAACGACAGCTGCCGATTGGAAGTGTGAACGCCCAGCGCGCTCATCAATGCAAGGTAGCGTTCGGACTCGGGCAAGTCATCGGGCCAGCCGATGAATACACCATCGCGTTGCGGCTCGTCAGGCTGCACGAAGCCCGCGTAAGCGCGCGCGCCGAATTGAAGCAGCAGATCGTTCGCGATCCCGCCGCTGCCATGCAACTGGATCGCCAGATCGAAAGCTTGCGCGCGCATCTGCTCATAAAACGCGGGCAGTCCCTCGTTCGATTCGGGCTGCTCGGGAAAGCCCTCCGCGCCTGGAAACACGATCAGTTCATCGACAAGATCCGTGTAACGTTCGACGAACGACTGCGCCCACGGCAAGCCGATCAACGCGATATGCGCTTGTGGCACGGCCGCGCGTAGCGCGCGCAACGCGGGCACCGCGCACAGCATGTCGCCGAGTTGCAGTGCACGGAAAATCACGATGCGGCGCGGCGCGAGTGTCGCGAGGAACGAGGCTGCATTCATAGAAAGAGCACCTTGTAACGGACGGCGCCGTAGAGCCGCCAGAAGATCGAAAGAAACGGAATGGGAATGGACGTCCACGCCATTTCAGCGATGTGTCGCAAACCGCGATCCCGTCCGCGCAAACGCATCACGCAGAAATAGGTGGTCAGCACGAACCACGCCAGCAGTGCGATCGTCCATGTGGCCGCATCGCCGATGAGTGCGCCGATCAGCGCGGCCAATACGGCGCACAGGATCAGGTAGTAGAGCAGCGGAGGCGTCGAGCGAATGCGCGCCTTGAAGAGTTCGGGGTGCTTCTTGTAGAGCAGCGCGTCGAACTGGCTCTTCCTTTGTTGCGAGATGCTCACGCCCCAACGCGCGGGGCGCACGGGATGCACGACCACCGCCTCGTTCGCGCGCACAATCTTGCCGCCCGCTTGCAACAACGTGAATTGCAGATCGGAGTCTTCGCGCCAGGCCGACGTGAAGCGTTCGTCGAAGCCGCCTGTCATCGTCAGAAAGCTGCGGGCGACGAATACATTGGCGGTCGCGAACTCGGCGCTCTCCAGCCCGCTGGCGTCCGCTTCATAGTCGGTCGGCGAGGCCGGCAGCGGCACGACGATTCTGCCCGCGGCGGCAGCCGCGCCCTGGCGAATCGCTGCGAGACCCTCTTGCAGCCACTGCGGATCGGGCAAGGTGTCGTCGTCGGTGAAGGCGATCACTGGCGAGCGCGCTTGCTGCCAGCCGGCATTGCGCGCGCCCGCCGGGCCCTGGGTGCGGGTCACGGGTACATAGCGCACCGCGAGGCCGCGCTTGGCCTGCTCGGCCGCGATCCGTGCGACGCACGCGCGCGTGGCGTCGTCGGGACCGTCGTCGCAGACCACGATTTCGTAGCGGCCAGCGGGAAAGTCCTGAGCAGTCAGTGCGCGCAGGCAAGCGGCGAGCAGATCGGGCCGGCGATAAGTCGGCACGACCACCGACACATCCATGTGCGCCAGCAGCACACCCGGATAGCCGGCGGCAATCGGCTCGGCCGCGCTCTGCGGATTGCCGAATCTGGTTCCTACGTCGAGCGGTCCCGTAGCGGACGGACTCATGCGCCGCTCCGCGCTTTCTCGACGAGGAACGGACCGATCACGAGCGCGTCGAGCGGCGAAGTCCAGAACGACTCGACTGCATCGCGCGGCGAATTCACCATCGGTTCACCGCGCGTATTGAACGACGTGTTGACGAGAATCGGCACGCCGGTGCGCTCGTTGAACGCAGCCAGCAAGTCGTAGTAAAGCGGATGCTGCGAGCGGTTCACGGTCTGCACGCGTGCGGTGCCGTCCACATGCCGCACGGCCGGAATGCGCGCGGCCTTCTCGGCGCGCACGTCGAACACGAACAGCATGAACGGCGCGACGTTGCCGTTCACGAACCATTCGCTCGCGAGTTCTTCCATCACGACCGGCGCGACCGGACGGAAGTCCTCGCGGTCCTTGATCTCGTTGAGCCTGGCCTGCATGTGCGGATCGACCGGCGACGCGAGAATCGAGCGCGCGCCGAGCGCTCGCGGACCAAACTCCGTGCGGCCCTGATACCAGCCGATCACCTGGCCGTTGGCGAGCAGGTCGGCCGTTTCACCGGCAATGTCGCCAAGCCGCCGATAAGGCACCTTCGACCATTGCAGGAACTGTTCGATTTCCTCTTCCGGATACTCGGGGCCGAGGTACGCGTGATCCATTGTCCAATGACGCTTGCGGTCGCCGTTCTCGGCGCGGGTGCGGTAATCGATCCACAGCGCCGCGCCGAGCGCAGTGCCGGCGTCGCCTGCGGCGGGCTGCACCCATACGTCCTCGAAGGGGCCCGCGTCGCGCAGCTTCGAATTCATCACACAGTTCAGCGCGACGCCGCCCGCCATGGTGAGCTTGCTCAGACCCGTCTTTTCATGCAACCAGCCCGCGAGTTGCAGCACGGTTTCCTCCAGCACGCGCTGCAACGAATGCGCGATGTCGAAATGGCGCTGTTCGAGCGGACCACCGCGTTCGCGCGCCGGGCCGAAACGTTTGACGAGGCGCGGGGCGTCGACGGTATAGCTGCCGTCGCCACGATAGTGGACGATGTCGCGGAACACGTCGACGTATTCCGGCTTGCCGTACGAGGCGAGGGCCATCACCTTGTACTCGTCCGACGAATGCAGAAAGCCTAGCCAGTCCGTCACGGCTTCATAGAGCAGACCCAGCGAGTGCGGCAGTTCTACCTGTTTGAGCCGCGTGTATTCGCCGTCGACAAATTGCCCCATGCTGGTCGTCACGCCTTCGCCACGGCCGTCCATGGTGAGCACGGCGGTGTCGTCGTACGGCGCGGCGAGAAACGCGCTCGCCTCATGCGCGAGGTGATGCTCGACGAAGTGCCACTTGAAGCCGTTGTCGCGGTCCACGCCCTGAAAGCGTTTGCGCAGATGATGCGGCGCACCGTCGAGCAATTGCCCTTTGGCGTTCGCGATGTAGCTCAGAAACAGCGGGTCCCACGGCGACGCCGACGGGTCGGAGAGGCGCGTGTTGGCCGGATCGAACGGCAACTCGATGGTCGCGCCGGGACGCTTGGGCATGCCGCTGAAGAGGCTCGGATCGTAGGAGTACGCCACATGGTCGACGTCTCCCAGCGTGATGCCGGCGGCTTTCAGGCAGTAGTCGATCGCATCGAACGGCAGTTGCCAGGTCGAGAAGGGCACGGGGCGCTTCGCATGCTTGACGTGCGTGAAGCGTTCGTCTTCCGCTGCGGCGAGCACCACACCGTCGCGCAGCAAGGCTGCGGCGCTGTCGTGATAGACGGCATTGATTCCGAGTGTGTACATGGGCGTTCGCAGTAAGAGTGGGTTTCAGGGAGCCACGGGTTCATCGGCGAGCGGCGGCGCCGCGTCGCTGTGGTGGGCGTTGGATTGGTTTTCGGACGAACCGGATGTGCCGGAAGAGCTGGACGCGGCCGCCGCGGTGCGCGACTGCACTTGCGCGCGCAATTCGAGCGCCGCGTTCACGACCTCCCCAGGCGCCACGCCAAGCAGGCATGCGTGATGATGTTGCGGACATACGCTGCGATAGCACCAGCGGCATTCGACATCGCGAAACAGCACGCGATTCGGCGTTTGCCACGGCGTGTGCTGAGGATTGGTCAACGCATACAGATCGACGACCGGTGTGCCCAGCGCCGATGCGAGATGCACCGGCCCGCTGTTATTCGAAACGAGTACGCTTGCGCGTTCGATCAGCGCCGCAAGTTCGCCGAGCGTGAGCGCGCCGCTCAAATCGTGCAGTTGCCCGCGAACGGCAGGCGCGGCCGCGTCGATCACTGCATCGGCGAGAGAGCGCTCGCTCGCACTGCCGGAGATCAGCAGCGGCGCGCCGGTCTCGCGCGCGAGGCGCGTCGCCACCTGGCCGAAGCGCTCGGGCGGATATCGGCGCGATGCGGCGGTGGCACCTGGATGCAGCACGATCCATTGCGCTTTTTCCAGTGCGTTGCCTTGCGCCTTGCCGTGCGATTTATCGTCAATGCCTCTCGCGGTTAACTGCGCGTGCAGCGTCTCGCGATCGGACTGCTGCACTGCGAAACGCATGCGCGTGTCGGGCGCTTGCGCGCCAACCTGACGCACGAGGTCGAGCTGCCGCTCGACTTCATGACGCGTGCGCTGTTGGGGCTCCGGCTCGCGCAGCCAGTCCGTGAGCAGCGCATACGGGTTTTCGCGGCAATGCGCGAGCCGCCGTGGGACGCCCGCCAGATAGCACAGCATCGCCGCGGGCAACGGGCTCTGGCTATAGACGGTAAAGATCACGGCGGCGTCGAAGCCGCCGCGCCGCAAGCGTTCCTGCATGCGTCGATCGTCGGCGAGCGAGCGTGAACTCGCGAGCGGATTCGCGACCCACGGCGCTTCATATTCGATGACGTCGTCGACATCATCCAGAAACGGCGCCAGCGCCACGCCGCTGCGCGACGCGAGGAGCGTGATATGACGGCCGGGCGCCGACTCGCGCAATGCGTGCAGCGCGGGCGTGGTCATCAGCACGTCGCCGAGATTGTCGAGCCGCACGCACAGAATGCGCTTGATGTCCTCGCCCCAATGCGCGAGTTGCGGCGTGTCGGGCACGCGAGCGTGAGCGAACGTCGGTTGAACGATCAGAAGCGGCGCATTCATTGAGCGGTTTCCTCGCCGGCGGGCGCGGGGCGCGACGCGGCTTCGGCACTGCGCGCGACGATTTGCGCCGCTTCGTGCAGATCCGCGGCGCGCGCGGTCGGCACTCGCTGTGGTCCTTCTATCCACTCGGTTTCATGGCCGTTGTCGAGCAGAATCGTGCGGCATCGCGCGCGGTTGCCCGCTTCGACATCGTCGAGAATGTCTCCAATGAACCAGCTTCGCGCGAGATCGAGCTTGTGCTCGCGAGCCGCGCGCAGCAGCAATCCGGGCGCTGGCTTGCGGCAATCGCAGCCGGTCGCGTAGGGCGCCACCGTGCCGTCGGGATGATGCGGGCACCAGTACGCGCCGCAGAGCGTTGCGCCGCATTCGACGAACATGCGCGCGAGTTCGGCTTCCACTCCCTTTAACGCCGCGCGCTGGAACTTGCCGAGCGCGACGCCCGACTGATTGCTGATCACGAAGAGCGCGAACGGCTGGCTCGCGAGCAGTGTCAACGCGTCGCGCGCGCCGGGCGCGAGGCGCATCAGCGAGGGATCGATGTTGTAGGGCACGTCGTCGAGCAACGTACCGTCTTTGTCGAAAAACACAGCGGGTTGCAACATGATGAAGGCGGTGCGGAAAACGTGAGCGAATCGCCGGAAGCGGACAACGCGTCCGCCTCGGCTCGGCAAAACCAGGCTGTGTCGCAGCTAGCGTCGGTATGTGGCCTCCTAGCGGAACGACGCGCCGGCCGCGGCTCGCAACGGAACCGCCACGCGTTCCTCCGCGGTTTTCGCCGGCACGAGCCGCGCGGTGCGCATATAGATTTGCGCGAGCGATTCGCCCACGCCGCGCCAGGTGAACTCCTTGCGCGCGCGTTCGAGACCCGCTTCGCCCATGCGGCGCGCGAGCGCGGGGTCGCGCCGCAACAGGTTCAGACGCGCGGCCAGCGCGGCTGGATCGCGCGGCGGCACGAGGAAGCCGGTGATGCCGTCGGCTACCGAATAGCGGATTCCGCCCACATCGGCGCCGACTACCGGCGTGCCGCAGGCCATTGCTTCGACGGGCGTGATGCCGAACGGCTCGTACCATGGTGTCGTCACGAATACGTCCGCGGCGCTATAGAAGTAGCGCAATTGCGCGCGCCCGCGCCGTCCGACGAAGTTGGTCTGATCGGCCACGCCGCATTCGCGTGCGATGCCGCGCAAGCGCGCGATTTCCGGCGTGGCCTTCTCGTTCGGTGCGTCGGAGTTGCCGCCCACCACATAGAGTTGCGCGGACGTCCTGAACGCTTTCTTCAGAAGGCCGACGCCGCGCACCACGTTGTCGATGCCCTTGCGCTGCACAAGGCGCCCCAGTTGCAGCACGGTGAACTGGTCCTGCTGCCAGCCGAGCGCGTCACGGGCGGTGGCGCGATCCATCGGATGAAACTCGTCGGCGTCGAAACCGCACGGCACGATCTCGATGCGCGCGGGGTCGGCCTGGTAGTGTTCGATCAGGTCCGCTTCGTCCTGCGGGCATTCGGCAACTACCACGTCGGACTGCGCAACCAGGTCGTCCTCGATCGCGAAACGTTCGTCAGGGAAGCCGTCGTTTGCTCCCTGATGGATCCGGCGCACCCGGCCAAGCGCATGAAACGTCATAACGAGCGGCACGCCGAGCGCCGCTTTCACTGTCAACGCGGCGAGACCCGACATGAAGAAGTTCGCGTGCATCACGTCATAGGGCGTCTTCTCGCGGCGAAAGAACTCGATGAGAAATGCGGCGAATTCATCCATGAAAGGCAGCAGCAATTCCTTGGGCAACTGCATCGGCGGCCCGGCTGGAACATGAATGACGCGGACGCCCTCCATGTCGGACACGAGCGGCAGCAACGCGCGGTCGCGCCGCGTGAACACATCCACTTGATGACCCATCTCCTTCAGTTGACGCGCGACATTCGCGACGTAAATGTTCTGTCCTCCGCTGTCGACGCCTCCGGCAACGGCGAGGGGCGAGGCGTGTTCACTGATGAGGGCGATCTTCATTGACAATCCTTCGCGAGATGGCATTAGCGGGGCATCAATGGCGCGCTTTGCTGAGCACTCTTATGCAATTTCGCGCAATACGACGCTGTTACCCGGCCACAGCATGTCGTGTGCCTATAAGCTCGCGGCAGACCGCGAAGCGCAATATGGCGCGGGGTACGGAGAAGCGCTGTAGCGTTCCCTTTTTCAAAGGAAACAAGCGGTGTGGCGTTCCCTTTTTCTACAAGCGGTCATGTAAATTCGAGCAGCGGGCGAGGGAGAAGCGCGAAGTTTTTGCACGGCGATGCGCCCTTAATAGTGGCTGTCGTTCACGTTCTCGCTGTGCTAAGTTTTGTCCGATGGCGGGCTCAACGCTTGCTCGTTATGGGCCTCGGCGCGGCAAACCTGTTCCGCGTTTTTCGTTGCGCCGCTTTATGAACCCGCCTGCGAACCTGCTCAAGTTCACTTTTCGGCGGCGGCCCATTGCGCCGCGCCGACCCTCACAGGGACACCATGCCGAACCCCGCCACGCTGCCCCGTTCCCAGTTGACCCGCCGCATTGCCGCGGACCTCATGCGCGCGGTCTGGCGTTATCGCAATCAGACCGTAGCCGCGTTGCTGCTGATGATCGCGGCCAAGCTCTCCACCGTGCTGATGCCGCTCGCGCTGAAGCATGTTGTCGACGAATTGGGGCATCCTGTTGCGCAAGCGCTGTTTCCCGTATTCCTCGTACTAGCGTATGCGTTGCTGCGCTTTCTCGGCGACGCGCTGAACGAAGCGCGCGACGTGGTATTCAGCATCGTCACGCAGCGCACGGTGGCCGCGTTTACCGAGCGGACTTTCGCTCACCTGCATCGGATGAGTGCGCGCTTTCATACCAGGCGCGAGACCGGCGCAATCGTGCGCGACGTGCAGAAAGGCGCTGACGGCATCGGCTTTCTGCTCGGCGTCGCGTTGTTCACAATCGTGCCGACAGCCTTCGAGATCGCCACCATCGTCGCGATCATGATTCACAACTACGCGCGCGGGTTCATGATCGCGATTGCCGCGACTTTCGTCTGCTATGCGGCTTATACATTCATTTTCACGCGGCGGCGGGTCGCATTCCAGCGTGCAGTCAATGGTCTGGAGGCGCAGTCGGATGGCCGGCTCGTGGATAGTCTGCTCAACTACGACACCGTCAAATACTTCGCGACCGAAGACACCGAAACGCGGCGCCTCGGCGCCGTACTCGAGAAATGGGTGCATGCGAGAACCGCGAACCAGCGCGCGCTGACGGCGCTGCATGTGGGGCAAAGCGCGGTGATCGCGTTCGGCATCGGCGCGATCATGCTCCTCGCGGCGCAGCATGTGGTGGCCGGAAGTATGAGCGTCGGCGATCTGATTCTGGTGAACGCGTACGTCATCCAGATCTGCATGCCGTTGAACACGCTCGGCTTCGTATTTCGCGAGACCAACGACGCGATGGTCAACGTCGAGCGTATGTTTGAAATACTGATGGCCCGCGGCCGCGTGGGCGAAGATATCGACGAGCCCGCCGCGAAGCCGCTAATGGTGAGCGCCGGGCAAATCTCATTCGAGCACGTGGATTTCGGCTATGACCCAGCGCGGCAGATACTGCGCGACGTCGATTTCCACGCGTATCCGGGCAAGACGCTGGCGATAGTCGGCGGAAGCGGCTCGGGCAAGTCGACACTCGTGAAACTGCTGTTTCGTCTTTATCAGCCGAATGGCGGCAAGATCCGCATAGACGGCCAGGACATCGGGCAGGTTACGCAGAAGAGCCTGCGCGAAGCCATCGGCATCGTGCCGCAAGATACGGTGCTGTTCAACGAAACCATCGCCTACAACATCGCATACGGCCGGCCTTCCGCAACGCGCGCGGACGTTGTGCGTGCGGCGCGCGCGGCGCAGCTCGACGAATTCATCGAACGTTTGCCGGATCATTACGACACGCGCGTCGGCGAACGCGGCGTGCGGCTTTCGGGCGGCGAGCGGCAGCGCATCGCGATTGCGCGCGCGATCCTCAAGGACCCGCGCATCATTGTTTTCGACGAGGCCACGTCCGCGCTCGATACGCGCTCCGAACGGGCGATACAAACCGAATTGACGCGGCTCGCGCAGGGTCGCACGTCGATTGTGATTGCGCACAGGCTCTCAACGGTGGTCGACGCCGACTGGATTCTCGTGATGGAGCATGGCCGCGTGGTCGAGCAGGGCACGCACCGCGAACTGCTTGCGCGCGATGGCGTCTACGCGAAGATGTGGTCTCTGCAATGGCAGCAGGGAGAACTGGAGCACGCGCAGCGCAAGCTCACCGCGCAGTCGGTGAGTCTCGCGGCATTGATGGCCGGCGTGATCGATGCATTGCACGACGAAATCGCTGCGCGGCGCGTGACCTTGTACCCGGACATCAGCGACAACGATCTGCGCGTGACCGGCGATCCGAGTGTTCTTCAACCGCTGATCGCCGAACTGTGCCGCAATGAGATCGTGCAGGCGAAGCCGGGGCAGCGCATCGAATTGCGCGTCGAGCGGCACAACAATCACGCGTGGGTCAGCGTGCTGGGCATGGGCGAGGAGCCCGCCGAATTGTCGCAAGCGGCGGCGCGCTATATGGAAGAGGCGCTGTCCGCCGCGGGCGGCAGCTTCACGCTGATGCCGTTGAATGGCCGGCTTGCGTATGTGGCGATGTTGCCGCTGCGTCCGCTGGCCGACGCGGATTCGAGGTCGCCGGCGGCGCCGTGGCCGTTGGTGATCGACGGCGCATCGCCACTCGAAGGCCTCTTCGTCATGGCTATCGACGACCAGGAAGATGCACTCGACGCGCTCGAAGCGGTGCTCGCATCGAGCGGCGCACGTGTGCGAACCGCGTCGTCGGGCAAGGAAGCATTGGACTGGCTCGCGCATACGGCCACGACGCAATGGCCGCATGCATTGCTATGCGACATCGTGCTCACGGATGAAGACGGCTACGACGTACTGCGCCGTTTGCGGCGGCTCGAAGCCGAGCGGCAACTGCCGCTACAGGACCGCGTGCCGGCCATCGCGTTGACCGGCTATGCGCAGAGCGAAGACCGCATGCGCGCGAAGATGGCGGGTTTTCAGGCGCATCTGACAAAGCCGGTTTCGCCGGAGAAGCTGATCGGCGAGATTCGTAACCTCGCGATGGCGTCCGCGCGTACCGGCGCGTAGAACGATCGCACGGCGTAGTGGCTGAAGGTAGCCGTTGAGCAGTTCAGGTGCGCGCGTTCGCTTTGCTTACCGTAGGCTTCGCGCGAGTGTTCGGTGCCGGCGCTGCTATCTGCCGCTCGCCTGCGCGCACGCGCTCACGGAGATTCAGCACATGATGCGGCACCATGTTGCGCCGTCTCAACGCCCATGCGAGACCGCGCAGCATGGGAAGGCCGTCGCGCGCGAGCGTGCCTTCCCGTGCGAATGTGGTGAGCGCCTGCATGGTCGCGCGGCAGGCTTCGGGCCAAGGCAGGCGCAGCCACGCAATCCAGGCGGCGTTGCGCGCGAGCGTGCGCCGCCGCAAGCCGCTATCGCGCGCCGGCGACGGGTGATGATGCACGGTCAATTGATCGCAATAGACAATGGCGTGCTCCGATGCGAGCACATCGAGCGCGACGAGTTCTTCTTCGCCGCCGATAAAAAGGCGCGGCTCATAGCCCCCTAACTGGCGAAACAGCGATGTGCGAAACACGCACGCGCCCGCCATGTAGCCGATCAACGCGGGGCCAGGCAAGCCCTCGCTGCCGAGTGGACTGGCGCGCATCACCGAGCAGGTCGGGTCGGTGATCTTGTCTTCTCCTACCACGACGCGCGCGCTCAATACACCGACATTCGGCCACGCATCGAGGAGTTGCACCGCGCGTTGGAGAGAGCCTGGTTCCCACCAGGTGTCGTCGTCGCAAAACGCAACATAGTCCGTGCCGACGTAGGCAGCGGCGCGATTGCGCCCGGCCGCGCCGAGATTGCCTCTGCATTCGACGATGCATACGGTCGGAAACAGCGTCTTCACGAGCGCGACTGTATTGTCGTTCGAACCGTTATCCGCCACGAAGATGGGCGGGCTTTCTGGAAGGGCGACTAAGCGCTTGAGAGTAGCGACAAGTTCGTCGGCGCGGTTGTGTGTCAGAACGACTACCGAAATGCGCCGGGAAAGCGATGTCTTTTCCATGCTGTTCTTTTTTCTTAACGAGGCAATGCCCGCTTCAAGCAAACGATGTGCCTCCGGGTTTCAGTTTGTTTTCAAATCTTTGCAGCAGCCAATATTTTTCCGGTGAGTAGAGCGCGGCTTCGCCTTCTGGACCGAATGCGCGCAACTGGCTCGCATAGGCGGCGATTGCTTCGCGCTTCAGCCGCTCTTCTTGCGCGGTGCCGCAAGTGGCGGCGGTGTCGAGATCGTCTGGGACGCCCAGCATATAGCCGCGTTTCGTCAGTTCTGCAATGCGCCTCGGCACCAGGTCCTCCATGTGCCGATAGGGCACATCTTCATAGGCGAGGAACCGGACGCGACGCATGCCCGGCATTACCGCGAGGCACGCGTCGGACACCAGCGTGTGATCGGAGTGGAACAGGCCCAACGGGATCATCACTGTTTCCGGCTTGTGCTCATCTAACGTTTGTTCGAGTGCGTCGACCAAACTCTCGTGCGACGGAGTGAGCCGATATTGCGCATCGCAGAAGGGCAGATGGGCAGGCTGCGCGCCTAAGATCTGCAGCGCGTGAATGTCCTCTTTCTTACGGGCTTGCATGGCCTGCAACGCGTCGTCGAAGCCCGATTGGCGGTCCCAGTCGGTCAACATGTTCTCGCGGGGCGGCGCCGTGAAAACCGTGCAGACGACGGCGGACGGGTTTGCGGCGAGCAACATGCCGCAACTCAATACGGCGTCGTCGAGATGTGGAGAAACGACGAGTAGACGGTAGCGCGATTGCGTCATAGGTGATGGAAGTGCTTCTGAAGCGCGAACACAAATGGTTCATCAGCAAATCGCGGACCTCGTCCCCGGAGGAACTGCAAGCCGGGGACAAGAGGAACGCACTTTGCTATGCGTTGACTGTACTGTTTGACTACATGGGGCGTCGTGAGCGAATCGAAGAACCCGTCGGCGGCGGCCATACCCGTCGAAGTCCGTAAAGGGCAGGTCACGGAGCAACTTTCTCGCGAGGTCTTCCGCGAACGCTTCATGGCGCGGTTCTACGATCCGGCTTTTCGCGCGGAAGATGAATCGATTGCGCGACTGGAGGCTATCGCGTGGGACGCTTATTCGAACGCGCGCAAATCGCCGGTCACAGTTAAGGCCGGCGTTGGCTATGCCGATCCTGACTACGATCTGTCCGTCGAATGGCGCGCCGCGAGTGAACGGATCAAGGCCGCGCAAGCCCGGCAACGCGACCCGGCCACCCGTTCGCGTGTGCTGATCGTGAATGCCTCATCGCGAAACGACTATACGTGTCCCGGCGAAATGTCGAAGAGCTTCCGTCTCGCGAAGATCGCGCAAGGCGCTGTCGAGCGTCGGGCTTTCGACGTGGATTTTCTCGATCTGTCGCGCCTGAATTCCGATCGCGATCTGCATATCCATCCGTGCAAAGGCTGCGTGTCCACGGCAATGGCGCTTTGTCACTGGCCGTGCAGTTGCTATCCCAATCATTCGCTCGGTCTCGTCAACGACTGGATGAACGAGATCTACGAACGCTTTTCAGCGGCTCACGGCGTGATATTTGTCACTCCCGTCTATTGGTATCAGGTGAGCAGTCCGCTGAAATTACTGATGGATCGCCTCGTTTGTGCGGACGGCGGCAATCCTGACCCGACGTCGACCCATGGCAAGAAGGCCGACGAAGCAAAAAGAATCGAGCTTGCCGGCTGGGATTATCCAAAGCACCTGGCGGGCAGGGCGTACGGCATCGTCGTGCATGGCGACGTCGCGGGTATCGAGGGATCACGTCGTGCCTTGAGCGATTGGCTCGGCTGGATGGGTCTGATCGAATCCGGTCAGAAGTCGCAACTCGATCGCTTTATCGGCTACTACGAGCCATATGCGACGAGCCACGCGGCGTTGGACCGCGACGTCGATCTACAGAAAGAGGTCGTGAACGTGGCCGAGGCGGTGGCCGAATGCGTCGAGCAGATCCGCAACGGACGCAGACAGCCCGATGACGCGCTGGAAACGCCGCGTGCGAAGTGACAGTTACCGCGCTGCGGCTGAGACGGTGGCTGCGCATTAATAACGGACCGCAGCGGTATTTCGATTGTGAACGCAACCAGGAAGGGACGAGCATGACAGACAAGCGGGATGCAGCGACTGAACGACGGCGGCTCGGTGGCTGGCTGCCGACCAATGAGGCGCATCTTGCGCAATACCGCACGGACCTCGCCGAAAGAGCCCGCGCTCGCGCGGCCCACGCGCCGCGAATGGCTGCTGTGGAAAACCTCGCCGCGCTGGTAAACGGAGATCCGGTTCTCCGGATGGACATGACGCGCGCGATCAATCAGGCGCTCGAGGAAGGCTATGTACTCGGCTATTCGTCGATCGAAGAGTTGATGACAATCATCGACTACGTGATGACCTATGCGCCGCCGTTCAGCGAAACCAGTCTGATTCACTGCCCATTGAATGCGGTGCTCGATTGGCCGATGTGCATGCCTTCGGGCTACGCGCTCTTTCGCGATCCCGCGCTGAACGCGCAACTCAAGCGCGTGCTCAATTGCTGGTGCGGGTTTCTGAGTGGGCCGCACTCGCGAGAGCATTTGAATACTTCTGCACCGAATGGATGGTTCTCTCCGGCGGCCGAGAAGAAGATCGGCCTGTCGCAATTCGTTTGTGATCGGGACAAGCCGTATTGGGGCTTTGCTTCGTGGAACGACTTTTTCACGCGCCGGTTCCGCGAGGGCGCGAGACCGGTCGATCAGCCGGATAACGACAAGATCATTGTTAGTGCGTGCGAGGCGGCGCCCTATAACATCCAGACGGACGCCAAACTGAGCGACACTTTCTGGATCAAGGCGCAGCCTTATTCGCTGGTGGATATGTTCACCGCGAGCCAGCGGGAACTCGCCCAGCGCTTCGTCGGCGGGTCCATTCACCAGTGCTTTCTGAGCGCGTTCAACTACCACCGGTGGCATGCGCCGGTAAGCGGAGTCATCAGAAAGGCGTATGCGCTCGACGGCACGTATTACTCGAACGCCGATGCGGAAGGCCGTGACCCCGGCGGTCTGAACGACTCGCAGGGCTATATCACGGCGGTTGCGGCGCGCGCGGTGATCGTGATCGAAAGCGACGATCCCGCCATTGGCCAGGTCGGCTGCGTGTTCGTCGGCATGGCCGATGTGTCGTCGTGCATGATCGAGGCGCTGCCTGGACAACGCGTCGCGAAGGGCGACGAAATCGGCTTCTTCCAGTACGGCGGCTCGACGTGCTGCCTCGTGTTCGAACCGGGCGTGATTAGCAGTTTTGTTCCTCAACCTCCGTTTGAGCATGCGTCCGCAGTCAAGGTGAATACGCACGTTGCGACGGCGAGATAGTGGGAGCGAGGCAATCCGGCTGTTCGAAATGCCGCGAAACGCCAGGCGCTCCGCGGCATTTTTCTTACGAGGCGTCCCATCGCGGTACGCGCCGATTAGCCCGGTTGCTGCCCTGATCCCAGGTCCGCACCCGTCACCGGATCTGTCGTCGTATTGGAAGCGGTGCGCGAAGCCAGCGCGCCGAGCACTTCGACATCCGCTTGCGTCACGTTGACGGTCGGCAGACCGTCGCCGCCATCCACTGCGGGTTGTGGCGATTCGACGAATTCCCATTCCGGCCCTTCGTTCCATGGACCGCGTGCGTCGCCTTCGCCCGCCGACATGTTGTAGTACACATTTGTAAATTCGGGAACGCCCGGCAATTTACCTTGTGGGAAGTTCGGCTGGATAGAGTGCAGCGCTTTCTCGAATGACTTCTGGTGTGCGATTTCGCGTGTCATCAGAAAGCCGAGTGCTTCCTTGATGCCGGGATCGTCCGTGATGTTCAGAAGCCGCTCGTAGACGATCTTTGCGCGCGCCTCGGCCGCGATGTTCGAGCGCAGGTCGGCGGTCGGCTCGCCGATCGTGTCGATATAGGCGGCCGTCCACGGAACCCCCGCGGAGTTCGTCAGCGCAGGCCCGCCGCCGTACAGCAGCGCGGTCGTGTGCGAGTCATTGCCGCCGCCCGTCAGCGAGCGATACAAATCCGCCTCCTGCTCGACACCCTCGGCGAGCTGACCCTTCGCGCCCTTGTTCAACATCGCGACGATGGAGCCGATCACTTCGAGGTGACTCAGTTCTTCCGTTGCGATGTCGAACAGCAAATCTTTGCGGCCCGGGTCGTCTTCTGCGACGGCCTGGGTGAAGTACCGGCATGCGGCCGCAAGCTCTCCCTGAGGCCCGCCGAACTGCTCGAGCATCAGATTGGCAAGGCCCGGATTAGGGGTGGCGACACGCACTGTATATTGAAGTCGCTTGTTGTGAACGAACATTGGCTTCTCCGTTGAGCATGGTTGGGGAAACTGCGGACTGCATGGCAGCCCGCGCATGCGGCATACCCGGAACGAATGCGGTGCGCGCGAGTGGATTGAACGCGCGTTGCGCTCGCCGGGCACATCTGTTGCGCGATGATGGACTCCTGAACATGACTTGGAGTCGCACATGACACAGCGAAAGACCATAGACGATCTGTTCGTTCACATGCTTTCGGATATCTATAGCGCCGAAAAGCAATTGACCAAAGCATTAGCGAAACTCTCGCGGGCGGCGTCCGATCCGCAACTCAGCGAGGCGTTCAAGATTCACCTGGAGGAAACGCAAGGACAGGTAGAAAGAATCGATCAGGTTGTAGAAACGAGCGGCGTGAAGTTAAAGAGAATGAAGTGCGTCGCGATGGAAGGTCTGATCGAGGAAGGGCAGGAGCTTATCGACGAAATGGAAAGAGGCGCGGTACTCGATGCAGGTCTTGTCGCCGCCGCGCAGAAGGTAGAGCACTACGAGATCGCCACATATGGCAGCCTTTGCGCAATCGGCAAGCAGTTGGGCTTTACCGAAGCCGTGAATCTGCTGAAAGCAACGCTGGAAGAAGAAAAGGCCACGGACCTGAAGCTCACCGAATTCGCCGAGCGAGCCGGCAACGAGAAGGCGAAGCAGCAACGGTAAGCGTGGTGTCTTGCGCAGTGAAGAACGCAGCTAGCGCGGTACAGGTGTGTTGATGTTGATATCCCGCCCATTTCAGGGCGGGTTTTTGTATGTGCGGCGCACGCGCGGGTGCGTCCTCGCCCGCTACGCACGCGTCAGGTTTTGTCGCCGACAGCGCGGCTTCCGACCGCATCGAGTTTGCTCTGCAGTTCCGTCTTTCGTTTCGCGATCTTTTGGCTGAGTGCCTTCACATCGAAATTCGCTTTGCGCAATTCGGGAAACAGTTCGTTCTCTTCTTCCTCGACGTGATGCTGCACCATTTCGCTCATCACTTTGAACGTCGCATCGAAGCCTTTGTCGCCTGCCTTCAGCGTTTCGAATTTGCCGATCAACGTCTTGACGAGAAAATGCTCGACGTACGCTTCTTCGACGTCGACTACGTCGCTTGACGGCAGGGCTTCGCTCGCGGCCGGATAAAGCAGTTCTTCTTCAATGATGGTGTGAACGGTCAGTTCCTCACAGGCCCGTTGCGCCAAGGTTGCCTTCGCTTCCTGATCATTGTCTTTTGCCTGCTTGAACGCGGTGAAAAGCCGTTCAACCGCTCGATGATCCGCCATGAGCAATTCGAGTGCATCGTCGGTGTTGGGATTCGATGATTTTTCGGGCATGTCGCTCTCCATGGTGAACGCCGCCTGTCGGCACGTTTGAGGCGAGTACCGCAAGCACTGTGCCCATCGGAAAGCGGCTCAGCTTCTGCCTTTACGCGGCGCCGCAGCATTCATAAGCGGATTGAATGCGGCCGTTTTCGCCGGCGGTTTGGTGGACGTTTCGTCAGCTTTGGTCTTTGACTTGCCGCCACCGCTTGCACCGCGCGTGGTGCTCATGCTGCCCGTGCGACCGGATAATTGTTCAGCGAGTTCGGCACTATCGTCGTCTTCCGCTGACGGTTCTTCGTCTTCTTCTTTCGTCGGTTTGCGTGCGGACTTTTTCGCTTTCGCGGTGCCCGCAATGTGCTCGATCACGGACGTGAACGACTTGCGTGCCGCGCGTGGCGACTCGCCGGGCAGCATCGTCAGGGCAACAACTTCGTGCAGGGAACGTCCGTCCACGGAGCGCTCGGTGGGCTCAGTTTCCCAGTCGGGATTCGCTTGCGAGAATGCGGCGAGAAGCCGTTCAAGGACGGCGGGCGACAATACGCCGCCGTCGTACAGGCTGATGATTGCGCGCTCAGCCAGGTTGAACGGGCTAGCAGAAGTCTTGGCCACTGTTTTCCTCTCCTCGCCGCATGGGTGGCCGCACATTTAAGCTCGAAGTGTGCATCTTTGCCACAGTGCATCGGCGGAAAATGCTCTTCCTCCAAGCACGTTGCTATTCACGCATCGCCTGTGCCATGCGAGGCGGCGGTCAGAAGACGCGCAACGGACTCGACCTGCGTGCCGGCCCCATCGGGCTGCTTTCTTCAAGCAGTATCTGAACGATGCCGCGTGTCGACACGCTGACCCATGCCGCATGGATGTCTTGCACGCGAACCCAGCGGCATCGGCTGATTTCGTGGTCAGGTATCGGCTCGACGCCTTCGGGAATGCGCGCCGCGAATACATAGTGGCGAGTACGTACGCCCCAGAATTCGAAAATGTAGTGAAGCGTAATGTCGCTCAATCGCGTCTCCTCGAGAAGCTCGCGCACGGCGGCGTCCGACACAGGTTCACCGGCTTTGCACCGGCCGCCGGGCAGCGCCCATCTTCCGTTGGACCTTGCGACGAGCAGGATGCGATTGGCGCGCAGGCAGAGTACGGTAGCTCGGTGCTTCATGACATCTCATGCAAAAAAGGCGTGGTTACAAAGCATCCACCGTGCCTCGATGCCAAGGACGTCCGGGAACCGCAAATGCTACTGGCAAGGCGGTGCGTAGGGCCTGCCTGGGGCCATTTATGCAATTCAATTCGAATCATTGTCTGTAGAGGTGGTGAATATGTCGAAGCCACATCGGTTTCCCCCCGCGCTCGCGGTTCCCGCTGTCGTATTTATCATTATCGGCCTGGCGCTCGCCGCGGGCGGAGTCCCGCTTGTCGCGCTCGGCGGCTCACCCTATTACGTGGTGACGGGTGGCGCAATCGCGTTAACCGGCGTGCTGCTGGCCATTCGCCGGCGTTCGGCTCTGTGGCTGTTCGCGGTCATTCTGTTCGGCTCGACGATATGGGCGGTGGTGGAGGCGCGCTTCGACTTCTGGCAGTTGCTGCCGCGCCTATGGGTGTGGCTGGTGCTGGCGTTGTGGCTGCTATTGCCGCCAGTCACGCGCAAGCTCGTATTCGGGCCGCCTGCCGCGCATCGCGAAGGCGTGGTGCCATTAGCCGCCGCCGTCCTCTTGACGGTGCTGCTCGGCATCGTCACTGCGTTCAACCATCCGTACGATCATGCGGGCACGCTGGCGTCAACCGCTGCGGTTCCCGCCGCACCGCTTCCCGGCGATGCAAACCGGCAGGCTGCGGACTGGACCGATTACGGCGGCTCGCCGCTCGGTCAGCGCTATTCGCCGCTTACGCAAATCACGCCGGAAAATGCACGCCAGTTGAAAGTGGCGTGGCAGTTCGAAACAGGCGACAAGCCGGGGCCAGGAGATCCGACTGAAACGACCGATGAGAACACACCGATCAAGGTCGGCAACAAACTCTTTCTATGCACGCCACACAGTATGGTGATTGCACTCGATCCGGCCTCGGGCAAAGAAATCTGGCGTTACGACCCGCATATTCAGAGCCCCGTCGGCTTCAAGCACTGGGAACATATGACTTGCCGCGGCGTGTCTTACCATGACGACGCGATGTATCCCGCGAATGCCACCGTGGCGTCAGCGGCTAATGCTGCCGCAGCGTCGGGTTCCAGTGCGAATGCGGATACCGCCTCGGCATCCGCCACGGCCGCACCGAATGCCGAGGCCTCGGCTTCTGCTTCTGCACCGGTTGCGGACGCGGCGTCGGCAAGTACGGAAGCAGGCACTGCCGCTTCCGCCGCGACAGTCACTGCGGAAGCGGCATCGGGAGTCACTGCGGCTAGCGAGCCCTTGGCGGCCGCGCAGCAGACCGCCAATGCGGCCGCGAGCGCCGAATGCCCGCGCCGCATCTTCCTGCCGACCGCCGATGCCCGCCTGATCGCGCTCAATGCGGACACGGGCCAGCCTTGCACGCACTTCGGCAATAACGGTCAAATCGACCTGCGTGCGAATATCGGTCCATTCACGCCGGGTGGTTATTACTCGACGTCGCCGCCTGCGGTCACGCGTGACCTCGTCATTATTAGCGGCCACGTCACCGATAACGAATCGACCAATGAACCTTCAGGTGTCACTCGCGCGTTTGACGTGCACGACGGCCATCTGGTGTGGAATTGGGATGCAGGCAATCCCGATGCGACACAGCCAATTGGCGCCAATCAGACCTACGTGCGCAATTCGCCGAATATGTGGTCGGTGTTCAGCGTCGACGAAAAACTCGGCATGGTCTATTTGCCGCTCGGCAACCAGACGCCCGATCAGTGGGGCGGGCTGCGCACTCCTGCTTCCGAAAAGGTCGCGGCCGGCGTGGTCGCACTCGATCTCGCGACTGGCAAAATGCGCTGGAATTATCAGTTCACTCACCACGATCTATGGGATATGGACGTGGGCGGTCAACCTTCGCTGATCGATTTGCAGACACCCGGCGGTGTACAGCCGGCGCTGATTGCATCGACGAAACAAGGCAGTATCTATGTGCTGAACCGCGAGACCGGCAAGCCGATCGTGCCGATCACCGAAGAGCCGGTGCCTCAGGGCGCCGGCACCGGCGATCACACATCGCCCACGCAACCGTTCTCCGCACTTAACTTCAAGCCGCCGAAAGCGCGCGAGCGCGACATGTGGGGCACCAATCCTTTCGATCAGTTGTGGTGCCGCGTGAAGTTTAAATCGTTGCGCTATGACGGCATGTTCACGCCGCCGTCGGAACAGGGATCGCTCGTATTTCCCGGCAATTTCGGCGTATTCGACTGGGGCGGCATTGCGGTCGACCCGGTTCGCCAGGTGCTCATTGCGAATCCGAGCTACATGGCTTTTACGTCGAAGCTGATACCGCGCTCACAGATTCCATCCGATAACGGCGACAAGAAAGGCAGTGAGACGAGCGGCATCAAGCTCGCTCGCGGCACGCCGTACGGCTTTGAATTGAACGCGTTTCTTTCGCCTCTCGGCATTCCGTGCCAGGCGCCGCCGTGGGGCTATGTGGCGGGGGTCGATCTGCGCACGAATCGTATTGTGTGGGAACACAAGAACGGCACGATCCGCGATAGCGCGCCTTTGCCGATTCCGATGCCGCTCGGTGTGCCGAGCCTCGGCGGCATGATCACGACCGCTGGCGGCGTGGCGTTTCTCTCGGGTACGCTCGACTATTATTTGCGCGCCTATGATGTGCGCACCGGCGACCGCTTGTGGCAGGCCCGGTTGCCCGCAGGCGGCCAGGCGACCCCCATGACGTATGCCGATAGCAACGGCAAGCAGTATGTACTCGTCACGGCGGGCGGTCATGGCTCGCTTGGCACGAAACAGGGCGACTATGTGATTGCGTACACGCTGCCTTGAAGAACTTCCGATTAGAGGATTGCGCGCCGGCGGATGTCAGAAAGAAGAATCTCTCGATTCGCCGTGCGCCGCGTGCTCGCAGTGGGTGCGCTGGCATCCGCCCTGACTGCGTCCAGCCATGTGCCAGCACATAGGGTTGAAAACGTTACGCGTCAACGAGAAAACATTGCAGCCGCTGCGGCTCGCGCCCGGACTTTTTGTGAATCGCTCAACGCGGCGCCGCGTGTAATACAGCTTTCAATACGCCTGCGACAAGACCGACTGTCGCGACGCCGAGCAGCCACAAGCCGACAAACCATGCAAGTCGTCGCCACATGTCAGTGGTATCCCTCGCCGGGACGCATTTTGCCTTTGAAGACGGAATACGCGTAGACCGTGTAGCCCAGAATCATCGGAATGGTAATCGCGGCGCCTACGAGAAGGAATAGCAGGCTCGCGTGCGGCGCAGCCGCATCGCGGAAAGAAATGGCGGGCGGCACGAGATACGGATAGAGACTAATAAGAAGCCCCGCATAGCAAAGAATGAAGATGCCATAGGCGAAAAGCAAAGGCAGCACGTGGCGCCGCGAGGACAGGCTGCGCCAGAAGCCAGCCGCGAAAAGAATCAGCAACACGGGCACGGGCGCGGTCAATGCAATGGCCGGCCAACGGAACCAGCGCTCTGTTAGTGAGCCTTGCAGCATGGGCGTCCATAGCGTAACCACGACGATCAACGCGAGAACCGCAACGGCCGTGGCGCGTGCGTAACGTCGGCAGCGCTTGTGCAGTGCGCCTTCCGTGCGCCAGATGAGCCAGCACGATCCAAGCAGCGTGTAGCCGACGATAACTGCAAGGCCGCACAGTACGGTGAAACCGGTGAGCCAGTCCCACCAGCCGCCGGAATACGAAACGCCTTCGACGTGTATGCCCTGAAGCAGGCCCCCCAGCACGAGGCCCTGACATAACGCGGCCATGGCCGAGCCCGAGAAGAAAGCGACATCCCACCATGCGCGGCCCACACCTGTCGCGCGAAAACGAAATTCGAAGGCCACCCCGCGAAACACCAGTGCGAGCAGCATCGCGATGATCGGCGGATAGAGCGCGGGCAGGATGATCGAATACGCGAGCGGAAAGACCGCGAAGAGCCCGCCGCCGCCGAGCACCAGCCAGGTTTCATTGCCGTCCCATACAGGCGCAATGGAGTTCACCATCAGGTCGCGATCCTCGCGATGGCGCTCGACGGCGAACAGGATGCCCACGCCCAGATCGAAACCGTCGAGCAGCACATAGGCAAGCACGGCGAACGCGAGGATAGCCGCCCACACGAGCGGCAGATCAATCGTGGCGGATGTCATGGCGATTGTCCTCAGCAGTGGTCGATGCGGAATGCCGTTGCGCGGGTCCCGGTGTAATGCCCGCGCTGCGATGCGGTTTGTCCTTCGCGGGCCCCTGCGTGGCGAACGATGGCGGCCTCGCCATCAGCCGCAATACAAACACCATCGCGGCACCGAACACGATCAGGTACACCACGCCGAAGGCTGCGAGCGATGTCGCGACACCGGGCGCGGCGATGGGCGACACGCTGTCGGCCGTGCGCAAATGGCCATATACGGTGTACGGCTGGCGGCCCACTTCAGTGACAGTCCAACCGCACAGCAACGCGATCAGGCCAGAAGGCCCCATTGCAACCATGAGCCGATGCAGCCAGCGCGCCTGGTAAAGCGAGTGGCGCGCCCGAAGCGCGAGACTCGCGAAACCGGTCAGTGCCATCAGCACGCCAAGGGCGACCATGATGCGAAACGCCCAGAAAACCACCGGCGAAAACGGACGGTCGGCTGGTGGGAATTCCTTTAGCCCTTTAATCGAGCCGTTCCATGTATGCGTGAGAATCAGCGCGCCGAGGTGCGGAATCTCGACGGCGAAGTCGGTCCTCTCCTTTTGCATGTTTGGCATCCCGAACAATATGAGCGGCTGGCCCGGCTTCGATTCCCAATCGCCTTCGAGGGCGGCGATCTTCGCGGGTTGATGCTTGAGCGTGTTCACACCGTGCGCGTCGCCGGCCAGAATCTGGATCGGCGCGACGATGCACGCCATCCATAGCGCCATGGAGGCCATCAGGCGCGCGGGTTCATTGCTGGAGTCGCGCAACAGATGCCATGCGCCGACCGCGCCCACGATGAACGCCACGCTCAGATATGCCGCGAGCACCATATGCACGAGCCGATAGGGAAACGACGGATTGAAAATGATGCTCAGCCAGTCGGCGGGGAAGAAGCGACCGCCGACCAGTGTGAACCCCTGCGGCGTCTGCATCCATGAATTCACGGCGAGAATCCAGAAGGCGCTCATCAACGTGCCGATTGCAACGAGTACGGTGGCGAGAAAATGCAGCTTCGGACCGACGCGGTTCATGCCGAACAGCGTCACGCCGAGAAAGCCGGATTCCAGAAAAAAAGCGGTCAGCACTTCATAGCCCATCAGCGGACCCACAATCGGTCCGGCGCGATAGGCAAAGCCCGCCCAGTTGGTGCCGAACTCATACGACATGACGAGACCCGACACCACGCCCACGCCAAACACCACGGCAAAAATGGTCAACCAGTAGCGAAAGACGGCCAGATAGACCGGCTTGCGGGTGACGAGCCACGCGCCTTCCAGCACTGCGAGGTAGCTGGCCATTCCTATCGACATCGCCGGGAAAATGATGTGGAAGGCGATGGTGAAGCCAAATTGCGTCCGGGCCAGAAAGAGAGCGTCAACCGAGGGTGACATCGCGGTACCTCGAGTAATGGGCGGAAATTAGTGTGCGTGAGTTTTTCAGCGCCTCCATGACAGTGGGCAGCAAGGTCGCCCACGCTCGCATTGGCCGGCATCCGCACCTCATTTTGCACTGCAAGGCGCGTTTGCACAGGGAGCAAACCTGCGGCCCGATCGCGAACGCCCTATGAGACGTCAAGCGCAATGAAAAGCAGCGGTAATACGATTGTCAGGAGCATGCGCTCTTTCAGCGCACAGGTATAGCCTTTGCTCTCCGTTCGTATTGACGTATTCAGATTTTGACGTTCAGGCGGAGACGGCGATGAAAGACAAGGACACGACTCGAGACTACCCCTACGCATCCGGAGGATGGGGATCGCTCAAGGCAGTAACGACAATCCTCACGCAAGAGCATGTCAGTGTGAAAGACAGTGCGGTGCTTGCAAAGCAGAATAAACCGGACGGCTTCATGTGCGTGAGCTGCTCGTGGGCCAAGCCGGCCGACCCCCACGTGTTCGAGTTTTGCGAAAGCGGTGCGAAGGCAACGGCGTGGGATCTCACATCGAAGCGAATGACGCCGGAGTTCTTTCAACTGCACACGGTGACCGAACTGTTGTCCTGGCACGACCACGATCTGGAAGAAGCAGGGCGGCTTACGGCGCCTTTGCGCTACGATCCCGCCACCGACAAATACGTGCAAGTGGAGTGGCAGCAGGCCTTCGATGAAATCGGCCGCGAGCTGAACAGCCTCGCGCCGGACAGCGTGGTGTTCTATACGTCGGGCCGTGCCTCGCTCGAAACCTCATACATGTACCAGCTTCTGGCGCGCATGTACGGCACGAACAATCTTCCCGACAGTTCGAACATGTGCCACGAGAGCACCAGTGTCGGGCTGAAGGAAGCGATCGGAGTAGGCGTGGGCACCATTACGCTCGACGACTTCGAGAAGACCGACCTGATGTTCTTTTTCGGCCAGAACGTCGGCACGAACAGTCCACGCATGCTTCATCAGTTGCAGGACGCACGCAACCGCGGCGTGCCGATTATCACGTTCAATCCGCTTCGCGAGCCGGGACTTATACGGTTCGCGAATCCGCAGTCGCCGGTGCAGATGCTCACGCCCGACAACACGCAAATCAGCACGCAATATCATCAGGTCAAGACAGGCGGCGATACCGCTGCAATTCTCGGCATGTGCAAGGCTGTGATTGCCGCTGACGACCTGGCCGTCGAGCAAGGCCGGCCGCGTGTCGTGGATGTGGATTTCCTCCGCGATCACACGACCGGTTATGAAGCATTCGCGAACTATGCACGCGAGGCGTCGTGGGCGGACATCGAAAAAGTCAGCGGTCTGACCCGCGAAGCGATAGAGGCCGCAGCCGGCGAATACATAAAGGCCAATGCCGTGATGATCCATTACGGAATGGGACTGACGCAGCACAGACTCGGTGTGCAAAACGTCCGCATGGTGTGCAACCTGCTCTTTCTGCGCGGCAATATCGGCAAGCCAGGCGCCGGACCTTCTCCTGTGCGCGGCCATTCGAATGTGCAGGGACAGCGCACCGTCGGCATCACCGAGAAGCCCGAATTGGCGCCGCTCGACGAACTGGCCAGTCAGTTCTCGTTCGAACCGCCCCGCAAAAAAGGCCTCAATACGGTCGAGGCATTTGAGGCCATGCTGAGAGGAGAGATCAAGGGCGTTTTCAATCTGGGCGGCAATCTCGTGCGTTCCGTGCCCGACCGCTTGCGGACGGAACCTGCATGGCGAGGTCTGCGGCTAAATGTGAACGTGGCGACGAAACTGAACCGCAGCCATCTGGTGCACGGCCAGATCTCCTACATTCTGCCTTGCCTGAGCCGAATAGAGATCGATCGGCAGGCGAGCGGCGATCAGGCTGTCTCCATGGAAGACAGTACGGCCTGCATGCACGGATCGCGTGGCGTGGCCGAGCCCGCTAGTCAGAACATTCGCTCGGAGCCGTACATCATCGCGGGCATTGCGAAGGCGACGCTAGGTGCGCGCTCCACGGTCGACTGGGACGCGTGGCGAGACGACTACTCGGTGGTACGCGAGGAAATTGCGAAGACCTATCCGAAGATTTTTCACGACTTCAATGAGCGCATGTGGACCCCGGGCGGATTTCACAAGCCCCTGCCGGCACGCGAGCGGAAATGGGAGACGAAGAGCGGCAAGGCCGAATTCCTGGTGCCCAAAGCTCTCGGAGAAGACCCCGACATGCCCGAGCGAGAAACCGACGCGCTGCGGCTGATGACCCTGCGCTCGGACAGTCAGTTCAATACGACGATTTACGGTCTGGACGACCGTTTTCGCGGCGTAAAAGGCAGCCGCATGATCATACTGATGAATAAGGACGACATAGCCGCGAGCGGTCTTTCGGAGGGCGACAGGGTCGGCTTGCAGACCATTGCCGACGACGGCTTCGAGCGGCGCGTAAGCGGCCTCACCATCAAGGCGTACGACATCCCTCGCGGATGCATTGCCGGCTATTATCCGGAGTGCAATCCGCTACTGCCGCTTTGGCATTACGCGGAGGAGAGCAAAGTGCCCGGTGCCAAGTCCATTCCTGTGAGGATCGTCGACAAGCCAGGCGCCCGGCCTTCTGCGTGAGAGATTCGCCGGGCGCGAATTTACCCGGCGAAACTGTCTTTACGCTTTCTCGCCGCTCTCTCTGTGCTATTAATCGGCGTACCGCGTTCTGCGAGACTTCGGTATGCAGTGCGTCGCGCCGATTACTAGCAGAGACCCGAGCAGGAACGTGGCAATGGGGAACGTGCCGGCCGTATTCACGGCGATTTCACGCGGACGCTCGCCGAGAAGCTGAAGTCTGCGACGCGTCATTCTGGCGCCAAGCGAACGCAACTCACTCTTCAATGCGCGCTCGGCCGCGGGCAGCAGCACGGTTTCCTCATCGGCCACATGATGCATGACCTCGCGCATCAGTTGCTGAAACAGGCCGTCATAGGCTGCATCCTCAGGCCCTGTCGCGCGCAGCTTGGCGATGGTCGCGCGCATTTCGTCATGCTCCGGGCGGCTCTTTTCGAGCGTTTGGTCCGCGCTGAGTACGCCGCCCAGCGCCGGGTAGAAGATTTCTTCCTCCAGTTGCGCGTGAATTTCCAGAGCGGCACAAACGGAATTGACAATGGCGCGCTTGCGCCACCACGCGGTGTCAGCGTGATAGCGATGGAATGCGGTGAGTACATGCATATGATCCAGACGGATCATCGCGGTGATGCTTGGCGACATCGACGAATTGGTCTCGGGCATGGCAGTTCTCCAGAATGACGCGGCGCCTGGCGTCGGTAGGTGGGGATAGTCGGCACGCGAAATCAACATGCGGGCGCTCGCGGATGCGCGACATGCCGCATTCGGCGTACCTGCAACGTCCCGCTCAGTCCGGAATCTTTTCGATGTCTTGCAGCCAGACCGTTGCCTCGCTATCGCTCGGCGCGCGCCAGTCGCCGCGCGGCGATAGCGAGCCGCCCGAGCCGACCTTCGGCGCATTGGGAATGCACGAGCGCTTGAACTGGCTCGTGCGGAAAAAGCGATCCGCGAATATCGCGAGATTGCGCTTGATGTCGGCCAACGTGTATTCGTTGCGCGCCATCTTCTCGCCCGCGGGCCACACGCCGCGCTCGCGATCGCTCCATGCGCAAAGCGCGAGAAACGCGACCTTCGACGGCGTAAAGCCAAAGCGCAACAGGTAATACAGATTGAAGTCCTGCAATTCGTACGGGCCGATCACGCTTTCGGTTTTCTGGTCGATGACCTTATCTACTTTGCCCGGTACGAGTTCCGGGCTGATGTCGGTGTCCAGAATCTGCTCCAGCACACGCGAGCCCGCGTCGCCGACCTGGCCGGATTCGGCGACCCATCGGACGAGATGGGTAATCAGCGTCTTGGGCACGCTCGCGTTCACGCTGTAATGCGACATGTGATCGCCCACGCCGTATGTACACCATCCCAGCGCCAATTCGCTCAGGTCGCCCGTGCCTATCACGATTGCTCGATGGAAATTGGCGAGCCTGAAAAGATGGCTGGTGCGCTCGCCCGCCTGCACGTTTTCGAACGTGACGTCATATTGCTTCTCACCCGAGGCGAAGGGATGGTGCAGATCCTTGAGCATTTGCAGGCAGCCAGGGCGTATGTCGATTTCTTCCATGGAGCAGCCCACAGCCTGCATCAGATCTTTCGCTTGCTGGAGTGTACGGCTGCTGGTCGCGAAGCCCGGCATCGTATAACCGAGGATGTTCGAGCGCGGCAGCTTCAATCTGTCCATGGCTTTTGCGCAGACGAGCAGTGCCTGAGTGGAATCGAGCCCGCCCGATACACCGATCACGACTTTGGAAATATTCGTTGCGCCCAGTCTTTGAAGGAGCCCTTGCACCTGAATGTTGTAGACCTCGGCGCAGCGTTCGT
Source organism: Paraburkholderia rhynchosiae (assembly GCF_002879865.1). Taxonomy (GTDB): domain Bacteria; phylum Pseudomonadota; class Gammaproteobacteria; order Burkholderiales; family Burkholderiaceae; genus Paraburkholderia; species Paraburkholderia rhynchosiae. Next base: position 148,304 of record NZ_PNXY01000004.1, on the reverse strand, counting down.
CGCGCGTCGCGGGATCCGACGGCACATAAGGGAAGCGGTTGATCGTGCGCGCAAGCGGCAGATGCTCCGTGTCCGGCAGGGAAACCGGCACGCTGACCGCCTGGAATTTGCCGACCTCGTGCGCGTGGCGGCGCGTCGAGTGGCCGAAAGTCGTTTGCCGCATTCGCTCGCGCGATAGTCGTTCGAGATCGACGTCGCCGTAAATCACATGAGAGGTGTCGAGAAAACGCTCGGATTCCGCGAGCAATTCGCCATTCTCGTAGATCAGGGCCTGGCCATCCCACGCGAGATCGGTCGTGGATTCGCCACGGCCCGCCGACGAATACAGATACGCTGACAAACATCGCGCCGATTGCTGTCCCACCAGTTGATGCCGATAACCCGACTTGCCTATCACGATGTTGGATGCCGACAGATTCACCAGTACCGTTGCGCCGGCGAGCGCGGCGAATGACGAAGGCGGCACGGGCACCCACACGTCCTCGCATATTTCGATGTGAAAGCGAAAGAGCGGCACGGCGGGAATGTCGAACAGCAATGACGCGCTGAACGGCGCCTGCTGTCCGCATAACGTCACTTCTGTAGACGAGGCGTTCTCCGCCGCGCTGAATTGCCGGGCTTCGTAGAACTCGCCGTAGTTCGGTAGATAGCTTTTCGGCACCACGCCGCACAACTTGCCGTTCGAAATGACCAGTGCGCAATTGAACAGCTTATGGTCGATCTTCAGCGGCGCGCCAATGACGAGTACCGCGGGAATGGTCGTTGACGCCGCAATGATGTCGCCGATTGCCGCTTCGCATGCGTCGAGAAGCGCACGCTGATGGAACAGGTCGTCGCACGTATAGGCAGATAGGCCCAGTTCGGGAAACGCAACCAGCACCGCGCCTTTTTGCGCGGCTTCACGAGCGAGTTGAAGTGTTTGCTTTGCGTTGAACTGCGGATCGGCGACGCGGCACACCGGCACAGCAACTGCGACACGCGCGAAATCGTGACTGTAGAGATTGAAAAATGATCGCGTCATGGTGCGCGCCTCACATTCGGCAACTGGTTGAAGTAATACTCGACCCGCGAGAGCGCGTAAAGCGCGGCGCGTTGCCTGATGGTCGTGCGGTCGCCGTCGAACACACGCGTTTCGCTGAACATGTATTCGCCGTCGCGGCGTTTATAGCGCCACGCAAAGCATTGCGTACCCGGCGCGAGATTCGTGCCTTTCGGTGGCGGACCCGCGAGCCCCGTGTTCGCGACCGCGATGTGAGCCGAGCATGCTTCCAGTCCAAACACGCCGGTGGCCATCTCTCTGGCAACGGCCTCGCTCGTCAAGCCGTGCTCTTCGATCGTCTGCGCTTGCACGTTCAGCACGCCGCATTTGCCGGATGGCGAGTACACGACGAATCCCATGTCGAGGCATGCGCCGCTGCCCGGTACATCCGCGATGAGCGATGCGATCAGGCCGCCGGTGCACGATTCCGCGGTGGCGATCACGAGACCGCGCGACGAGAGAAATCCAACCACGCTGCGGGGAATGTTCATTTTGCGTCCTCGTCTATTCAGGTGTAGCACTCATTTCAATGCGAGCAAGTGCGATACCCGTTGCGGGGGGCGTGCATCTGGCGGCACGGCAATTGCTCGGCAGGATGGTCCCTTCATCGGGACGCCATGGTTGTTTGTTCCGTTCGGCTCGCCAATCGGCGAGCCGTTTTTTTGGGTGAACTGCCTCTTGGCATTCATGTGCCATACCGCTCCAATCGGTACAGCGTTTGCTGTTTCTGCTTCGCACGCGATGGAAAAGGAGGCGACGCCCATGATGTTCCCGACAATTGTTATCAATCGTGAGGACCCGTCCTCCACCGACGCGCAGACGTTGCTCGACGAATTGAGCGCCACGCTTGCACTGTTCACCGGCGATGGCGGACAGAGCCGCTTTTCCATTCGCGACGTCGCACTGGAGCGCTCGCGTTTTCTGGTCGCGAGAAGCGGTGCGGCAACGCCCCTCGGCTGCGGCGCCTTCCGGCCACTGGGCGAGCATATCGCCGAGATCAAGCGCCTATATGCGCGTCCCGGCGCGGAGGGCGTGGGCGGCGCGATTCTCGCGCGGCTCGAGAAAGACGCCGGACAGCTCGGCTACCTGGCTTTGTGGCTTGGGACGCACGTGAAGAATCGCCGCGCTATCGAGTTCTACGAGAAGCACGGCTTTCATCGCATTGCGCCGTATGGGCCGTATGTGAGCAAGGCGCAATGGTGCTGCTTCGAGAAGCGTATCGATGGCCAGGCGCCCGATAACCAGCGCAAGGCGACAATGCGCGATGCCTGAAGCATTGGCGCCTGCGTAAAGAGCGCCTCGCCGGTTGTGCGCGATTTACCGCGTTACTTGTGCAATTTTTGACGCAACGATTGAATGTCGTTCGCGGTCACGGGCCGGGCGTCGTTGCCCCATGAAGCGCGAATCCACGAAAGCACGGATGCCATTTGCGCATTTGTGAGCGTTTGAGCGAAGCCCGGCATGGCCTGGCGCGGCGGTCCGCTGATAGTCGCGGGGCTGTTGCCGCCTTCCACCATCAGGCGAATCAGCGATGTCGTGTCTTCCGTGATCACTGCCGGATTGCCCGCGAGCCGAGGAAACACATGAGGCACGCCCGCGCCTTCCACACCGTGACATTGCGCGCAGAACGAGATATAGACACGCGCGCCCACAGATTCGGGCGCGTCAATGCGATTCCCATTGCGCGTCGGCAAATCGGGCTGCGCATGCGGGTCGTAATGTCCCGACGGCTTTTGCGCGGGCAGAGACTTCAGATAATGCGCTATTGCTAGCGCATCTTCGTCGGTCAGATATTGCGTGCTGTCTTCCACTTGCTCGACCATCGAACCGAACGCGGAAACGCCCGCACCGTGGCCCGTCTTCAGAAAGGCAGCGAGATCTTTTTCGCCGATGCGTCCGAGGCCTGAGCCTGAATCGCCAGTGAGATTCGGTGCGAACCAGTTGTCATTGACGCCACCCGTCAGGTATGCGGACGACGATTCGTCGTAGCCGCGTTCCTGATAACCCGGGCCACGAGGCGTGTGGCATGCGCCGCAATGGCCGGGGCCTTGCACGAGAAACGCGCCGCGATTCCATTGAGCGTCGCGTCCGGGCTTCGGCTGATACGGCTCTTTCGGTGCGAACACGAGTTGCCAGAAATAGAGCGTCCAGCGCTGATTGAACGGGAACGGAACCTTGATCGGCGGCACCGGTTGGGAAACAGGCTTTACGGCGTGCATGAAATAGACGTAGAGCGCACGCATATCGTCGGCGGACATTTTCGAAAACGACGCATACGGCATGGCCGGATAGAGCCGCTTGTTGCCAGGCGAGACACCCTCGCGTACCGACCGCTCGAAATCTTCGTAGCTGTACGCGCCGATGCCGTAGCGGCGGTCCGGCGTAATGTTGCTGCTGGTGATCGTGCCGAACGGCGACGTAAGTCCGAGGCCGCCCGCATAGGCTTGCCCGCCGACGGCAGTGTGGCAGCCCGCGCAATCCGACGCTTTCGCGAGATACTCGCCGCGCGCGACGAGCGCGGCGTCCACCGCGCCCGACGGTTGGCTCCTGACGCGCGGCGCAAGCACTGCGCAGAGTATCGCGGCACCGTACAGCGCCAGATGTTTGAAGTGCCGCGTCATGAACCACTGTCCCGGCGCGCGGCCAGCGCATTCGGTATGAACGTCACGGGCGCGCGGTGCATCAGCCAGCGAGCGCCCGTTGCGAGCGCCGCGATCAGATACGCGAGACCGCCGGGCACCCACATCACGAGTCCGCCGAGCTGCTGGTCCTGCAACGGATCGAAGCCGAGCGCCGACGTGGGCTCGATATACGCCGGATACCAGAGCCCCGGCGCGAGCGTCAGTAACGCGCCGAGCGCGCCGGTGTGGACCATCGTCGTGAACAGCGACAACATCGCGTAGCCGCTTTGATCGCGCCGCGTGCCTTCCCCGAAGACGACCCACCAGAACAGCAGCGCGCTCAGCAGGAAACTCGCGTGCTGCAGCGTATGAATGACGGGAGACGCAAGCGCCGCTTCGAAAAGGCGCGGCATATGCCACGCCCACAATGCGGCCGCATGCAGCAGCCAGGCGACGGCCGGCGCGCACAGCGAGCGCCACAGACCACGCAACGCCGGCGTGCGCACTGCGGCCGCTATCGCATGCCGCGACGCAGGCCGGAACGCCCATAGCCAGACGGCGAGCGGTCGGCCAAGCACGAGAAGCGGAGCGGCGACGAGCATCATCAATTCATGCTGGACCATATGCGCGGAAAAGAGCGCGGCGCTCAATGCATCGAGTGGCGAATCCAGCGCGGCCACGAGCGTGAGCCATCCGAGTACAAAGGCGCTCAGTCGGCGAACTCGAATAGCGCGGCCACGTCTGCTGCGTGAGCACAGGCGCCGATAGCCCGCCACATATAGCGCGAGACTCAGGATCAGCAAAGCGACGACCCATGGCTCGAATGTCCAGCGCAGCGCAGGTGGCGCGCTTCGCTCGGCAGCGGTCAGCACATGCGCTTGCGCGCAGACAGGAGCGCAAGCCGTGACGAACGCCGCGGCGAAAGCGGGTAGACGGGTCGTCGACATGTTCACTGCACGCAGGGAGAAATGAGCCATTGCGGTATCCACATTGCGACGAGCGCGAGCGTCGAAATCATGCCGATCCAGGTGGCCGCGCATGCGAGCATCGCGGGCCGCGCGGGTAGTGCGGGCGCGCTCGCGGGAGCAATCGCGTCGGCTTCGCGCCAGCGGTGCCACGCGAGCAGCGTCGCGACCATCGAAAACAGCAGCGCCGTGCCCGTCACGCTGCCGAGAGGCAGGAGGGTTCGCCACGCGCACGAGGGCGTGACGAGTGCATAGTCGGCGCTCAGCGCGGCGAGTACCGCGGAGGGCGCACCAAGGAGCGCAAGCCAGGTTCGCATGGCAACCTCCATCACAACCGTGGAGCGAGATAGATCACCGCGTAGATCGGCAACCAGCTCAGTACGACGAAATACCAGTACAGCGCGTTCTCGCTGACATCGACAAAGCGTTTTCCTTCGAACGGGCCGGTGAACAACAACACGGCGAGCACTGTGGTATCCACGGCGTCGGTAATGAGGTGCGTGGTGTGCAGGCCGAGCAGCAGCCATACGACAGAACCATAGGCGTTCGTGTACCAGCTCACGTTCAGCGCCGCGAATTCGAAGCCGCGCAGGACCAGAAACACCAACGCGAACAGCAGGCATACCGAGAGCCACAAACGCGAGCGGGCGCGTTCCTGGCGGTCGGCGGCCCGCTTGGCGAGCTGATTCGGCCACATGCTCAACATCAGGATCACGGTGTTGGCGGTGCCCCACACCAGCGCAGGCGGCGCCGCGTTGAGCGGCCAGTTCGCGGTGAGGCCGCGCAGATAGAAGTACGCCATCGCGGCGATGGCGAACACAGTGCCCTCGATCAGCATCAGACACACAGTGCTCCACCACATGAGGCTCCGATGTCCGAAGCCGAAGCTCGGCAGATAGCGCACGTCGAGCATCAACGCAGGCGCGGCGCCGTCGTCATTCGACGCCGTGTTCAAGGGCACTTTCCGGAGCTCCGTCATGGCCGTTGCTCCAGTTGAAGCGCCCGCTTATTCTGGCCGCGATTGGGCCAGAACCAGCCGATCAACGCGATGGTGACCGGCACCGAGCCCCACACCACGGCCCACGGCGAAAAGATCGAGCCGATGAACAGCACGGTGGTCGCCACCGCGCTGACAAACGGCCAGATGGATGGCGACGGAAACAGCAGACGCAGGTCGGGCAGCGCATCGAGCGCGGTAGTCGACAGAACTTCGCGCGACTCGGCTGCGAGGCCACTGACATTTGCCGGCTGCGCGCCCGGTTCCCATAGTGGATCGCGTCCGTGAACCACCGGCAGTGCGTCGAAATTGTGCGGCGGCGGCGGACTCGCGGTGCTCCACTCGAGCGTGCCCGCGCCCCACGGATCAGCGCCCGCCACTTCGCCATGCCGGTAACTATGCAGTGCATTGACGATGAAAATCAGCACGCTCACGCCGATCGTCGCAGCGCCGATCGTGGCGGTCAGATTCATGCCGTCCCAGCCCATGCCGCCAGGATAAGTCCACACGCGGCGCGGCATGCCGTGCAGGCCGAGTAGATGCATCGGAAAGAAGGTAACGTTGAAGCCGATAAAGAACAGCCAGAATTGCAGGCGCCCCAACGTCTCGTTCATCAGACGGCCGGTCGCTTTCGGATACCAGTAGTGGAACGCGCCGAATAGCGGAAATACCGCTCCGCCGAGCAGCACGTAATGCAGATGCGCGACCACGAAGTAGGTGTCGTGTACTTGCAGATCGAGCGAAACCGAGCCGAGCATCACGCCCGTCATGCCGCCGAGCACGAGAATAAAGAAGAAGCCGAGTGCGAACCACAGCGGTGTCTTCAGATTAAGGCGGCCGGTCCACAATGTTGCGATCCAGCAGAAGATCTGCACGCCGGATGGAATGGCGATCATCAGACTGGCAGCGGTAAAAAAGCTCTTGCCGAGTGCCGGAATACTCGTCGCGAACATGTGATGCACCCACAGACCGAAGGCGAGAAACGCGGTCATGATCAGCGCGAGCACCATCACCGGATAGCCGAAAATCGGGCGGCGCGCAAAAGTGGGAATGATCGACGAGAGGAATCCGAGCGGCGGAATGAAGATCAGATACACCTCGGGATGGCCGAAGAACCAGAAGAGGTGCTGCCATAACAGCACGTCGCCGCCGCGCGCCGCGTTATAGAAATGCGTGCCGACGAGCCGGTCGAGAATCAACGCAGTGCTGCCGAGCATCACTGCGGGCATCGCGAATAGCACCATGAATTGCGTGATGAGCGTAGCCCACACGAATAGCGGCATGCGATTGAGCGACATGCCCGGCGCGCGCATCTTGAAGATCGTCGCGATCAACACGACCGCTTCGAGCAGCGCCGAAAGTTCGGTGAACGTAATCATCTGCGCCCAGATGTCGATGCCTTTGCCTGTCGAATAATCGGGACCGGCGAGCGGCACATAACTGAACCACCCTGCGTCGGGACCGGCGCCGAGAAAGAACGCGACGTACAGCGTCGCGCCGCCGAACAGGAATACCCAGTACGCGTATGCATTCATTCGCGGAAAGGCGACGCTGCGCGCGCCGATCATCAGCGGCACGAGCCAGGTGGCGACGGCCTGCATGATGGGCACGGCGAACAGAAACATCATCGTGGTGCCGTGAATCGTGAAAAGCTGGTTGTACAGTTCCGGTCCGATGAGACGATTGCCGGGCCGCGCGAGTTGCAGGCGCATCGCGAGCGCGAGCAGGCCGCCCAGCAGAAAGAACACGAACGTCGTGATCACGAAGCGCCGCGCGACGGTCTTATGATTGATCGCGGAAAGCCGGCCGAGCCATCCGGGCGGGTCGCTCCACGTGCGCGCAAGGGCGTCGACGACCTGCGGCCCGGCGGCGGGGCCGTCCACCAGATGGCGTATAGCGCGGCCCGAAGCGGCATGATGTTCACTCATTGAAGGCTTCCGATCCATGCGACGACAGCATCGAGGTCTTGCGGCGAAAACTGGTTCGCCGGCATCGTGGTGCCGGGCTTCATGCTGCCGGGCGCCTTGATCCAGGACTCGAGATTGGCGCGCGTGTTTTCGAACGTGTTGGCGGCGAGCATCGGGCGGCTCATCACATGCGTGAGATCGGGGCCGAGCACGCCTTGCGCAGACGTGCCTCGCACTGTGTGGCAACCGGCGCAGTTGCCGCTCATGAACAGGCGCTCGCCTTGCGCCTGGAGCGCGTTGGCCGGTTGCGGCGCGGGCAGGCGCTGACGCGCGACCCACGCGTCGTATTCGGCGGGCGGCTCCGCGACGACCGTGAAAGCCATCAATGCATGTTCGAGGCCGCAGAATTCGGCGCATTGTCCGCGATAAGTGCCGGCGCGGTCGGCACGAAACTCGATCGTCGATTCGCGGCCGGGAATCATGTCCTTCTTGCCGTGCAGGTTTGGCACCCAGAACGTATGGATCACATCGTCGGCTTTGAGCGAGATCACGATGGGCCGTCCCACCGGCACGTGCAGTTCGTTCGCGACCGCGAAGCCGCCGCCGGGGGACTCGTCGGCGTAGCGCGCTTCCCACCACCATTGATGCCCGGTCATCTGCAGATGAACCGCGTCGGCAACAGGCAGCCGCGACAACGCGCGGTCGGTCATGATGTCGGCAAGCAGCAGGCCGAACAGGAGGAGCACGGACACGATCGACGCGCCGCTCACGACGCGGCGCACGCGTCTTTCCGGACGTTCGAGGGAGCCCAGGTCGGGTCGGGCATCGCGGTTCACGCGCGGCGCGCGCGTCATCGCGAGCAGCAGCGCGATCAGCACGGCCGCGAACACCAGCGAGCAGACTGTCAGCGTGAGAGTCCACAGCCCGAAGATGTGCGACGCCTGCACGCCCGCCGGACTGAGCGCATCATGGGCAGACTCTGCATGGGCGCAAAACGTCAGGCCACAGCAACCGGCGCCGCCGAGCCAAAGCGGAAGCGGGCCGCGCAGCAGCTTGTGTGCAGCGCCTGGCAGGCGGCGTCGAGGTGCGTGGCCTGTTTGCATACTTCCGCGCGGTGGGTTCGGGATGGGGCGTTTGCGACAAGGTAGCAATCGGCGTACCTACGGGTTCCCAAACGCTTACGTCCAGCGGAAGCGGCCCTTACGGAAACACCGCTTCATATCGCGCGCGTTCGCTAATAAAATGTCGCAATACGCATAAAGCCCAAAGGCGGTGACATTTAAAGGCTTTGCGTGCAAGACAATACGGAACAACAGAAGAAAATACGCGGTGCGCCGTTCCCGGCGCATTAAATTGCAGACTAGGTCGTCGGCCTATTCTCCATGGAGCAGGTTAATGGCGCATGCATACGAGCCCGATGACATCATCCAGAATTGGGCCAACATCTGGATTCAATCTTTGCGCGACTATGCGGTGATCGGCCTGTCCGAAGATGGCCGCATCCGATCGTGGAATCAGGGCGGCGAGGCCATTCACGGCTTTGGCGAAGAGGAAGTCATCGGCCAGCCGCTAGATATCTTCTATACCCCCGACGAGCGCGCCAAGGGCCTTCCTCAAACAGCGCTCGCTACCGCGCGACGCGAAGGGCGCTTCGAGAGCGAAGGCTGGCGCCTGCGCAAGGACGGCAGCCCATTCTGGGCAAGCGTGGTTCTCACAGCGCTGCGTTCGGGCGACGGCGCACTGCTCGGCTTCGGCGAGATCGTGCGCGATATGACCGACAAGAAGACGGTGCACGACGCGGTGCTCGAAAGCGAACGGCGCTTTCGCCTGCTGGTCGACGGCGTGACCGACTACGCGATTTTCATGCTGTCGCCGGAAGGCATGGTGACTAACTGGAATTCGGGCGCGCGCCGCATCAAGGGCTACGCGGCGAGCGAAATCATCGGCTCGCATTTTTCGCGGTTCTATACACCGGAGGACGCCAGGACCGGGCTGCCGCAGCGCGGCCTTGCCGCGGCCGCGCGCGATGGCCGCTTCGAGGCGGAAGGCTGGCGCGTGCGCAAGGACGGCTCGCGTTTCTGGGCGCACGTCGTGATCGACGCAATTCGCGACGGGGGCGCGCTGGTCGGATTTGCAAAGATCACCCGCGACATCACCGAGCGCATGGAAGCCAATCGTCTGCTGGAAGAGACCCGCGTCGCGCTGGTGCAATCGCAAAAGATGGAAGCCATCGGCAAGCTGACCGGCGGCGTCGCGCATGATTTCAACAACGTCATGCAGATTCTGCGCGGCAATCTGGAACTGCTGGAAAGCCGGCATAAACGCGACGGATGGACTCGCGAGCGCCTCGACAAGGCGATCGACGCCGTCGAGCGCGGCGCGAAGCTCGCGTCGCAACTGCTCGCGTTCGGACGCCAGCAGCCGTTGCGGCCCATCGTCATCAATCTCGCCGCCGCGATTCGCGGCATGGACGACCTGCTGCGCCGCGCGCTTGGAGAAACCGTTGAGATCGAAACGGTGGTGGCAGGCGGCCTGTGGAATACCCTCGTCGACGTGCATCAGATGGAAAACGTGATCCTGAATCTCGCGATCAATGCACGTGACGCGATGAAGGACGGCGGCAGGCTCACCATGGAAGTGTCGAACTCGATGCTCGACGATCAGTACGTTGCAGGCGTTCCGGATGTGCCCGCCGGTCAATACGTGATGCTCGCCGTGACCGATACGGGCACGGGCATGCCGCCAGAAGTCGTGCAGCGCGCGTTCGATCCATTCTTTACGACAAAACCCGAAGGGCAGGGCACGGGCCTCGGGCTCAGCATGGCCTACGGCTTCGTGAAGCAGAGCGGCGGCCACATCCGGATTTACAGCGAAGTCGGGCTCGGCACGACGGTCAAGATCTATCTGCCGCGCTCGACCGAAGAGGCGGTCGAAACGCCGGCCGCGCCTCCCGTGACGCTGCTCGGCGGCACCGAAACGATCCTGGTGGTGGAAGACGATCAGGAAGTGCAATCGACCGTGGTCGACACGCTCACGGGGCTAGGCTATAGCGTGCTGAAGGCGAACGACGCGGAGCAGGCTCTCGCGGTGATTCGCAGCGGCGTGCATATCGATCTGCTGTTTACCGACGTGGTAATGCCGGGCCCGCTGCGCAGCCCGGCCATGGTTGCGCAGGCAGTGCAGTTATTGCCGCGTATGAAGGTGCTGTTTACATCGGGCTACACGCAGAATGCGATCGTTCACGGCGGCCGGCTGGACCCGGGCGTCGAATTGCTGAGCAAGCCGTACAGCCGCGAACAGCTCGCGTACAAGATTCGCCAGATACTCGGCGCTCCTCCACTCACCCGCAACGGTCACGGCGCGCAACCCGAAGTGCATGCCGCGGCAGTCACGCGCCTGCGCATACTTCTCGTTGACGACGATCTGGAGACGTCCGAGGCGATCGGCGAATTGCTGAAGTTGCTAGGCCACGAGCCGGCGCTTACGGATTCGCCGCAAGAAGCGCTGCGCATGCTCGAAGCGCAACCATGCGATGTGCTGATCACCGATCTGTCGATGCCGGCCATGTCGGGCCTCGAACTGGCGCGCCGGGCCGCGCAATTACGGCCCGCGCTGCGCGTCATTTTTGCATCGGGTCACGAAATGCCGCCGGTCAACACACTGCCGTTTCATTGGGGAGCGCTTCGCAAGCCCTATAGCATGGATGAATTGAGCGCCATGCTGCGCGGCTTCGATCAATAGTGGGCATGCAACTACTCGCTGCGGCCGCGGGGATCGGCGGCAATCCGCTGAACTTCCCGGCCAGCATCCGCTCATAAACGCCGAAGTGGAAATCCACTTCCTCCTGTGTGACGACCGTCACGAAGATACGGACTTGCGACGGCATCATGCCTGGCACGCTGGCAATCGCCGTTTCGAGTTGCGGGGCGCAAGGCCGGTCGTCGGCAGAGGTTGTCCCTACCGATAGTCGTACGTTTTTTCCTCTCGCACTGCAACATCCATGGGCCGCGCTCGTGCGCTCCTGTTGTTCCCGATCGCAATGCGTGTGACGTGCACGGCGGTTCGCAGTCCTTCGGTGCGAAAGCCCCTTGGCGAGCGCAGACGTACGCGATGCCGTGCCAGGAGTGAGCCGGTCTGAATCGAATTCCATGCCTCATTCTCCGACACGTTTTGATCTCGCACGACTATATGGTTTCGCATCTACTTTTCAAGGCAAAAAATTTGCGTGAAGGATCTTGAAATCGATGTGGCGGCATCTATTTTAGATTTCGCTCAGGCAGACGCGCCGTTCCGGCGGCGCGCTGCGTGTTTCGATTTGTCTGTCAGCGGGTGCGGGCGGACGGACTGGAGCGCGTAGGCTCATCCGTCTCCTTGCCCCGGCACTACCGAGGAGGAAACGATCATGAGTGACCTTTACTTCGCGACCGACCTGTTCAGCCAGTTCGATCGTCTGCAACAGCAGATGTCGGCGCTGTTCGGCGGTTTCCCTTCGAGCATCCGCTCCGGCCGCCTGTCGGCTTTTCCGCAAATCAATATCGGCACCACCGACGACTCAATCGAAATCGTGGCATTTGCGCCGGGCATCGATGCGTCGCAACTGGAGGTGTCGATCGATAAAGGTTTGCTGACCATTGCCGGCGAGCGCAAGCGCATCACGCCGGAAGCGGATGAGTCCACGCGCCACTACGCGCAGGAGCGTTTTACCGGCTCTTTTCGCCGCGTGATCGAGCTACCGCAACAGGCCGATCCCGACAAGGTCGAGGCGCACTATTCAAACGGCTGCCTGTCGATCAGTGTCGGCAAGCGCGAATCGTCCAGGCCTCGCGCAGTCACCATTCAGTGATCTCATTGACGATGGAGCGAATCATGAACGATACGACCGAAGTTGTTCAACAGGAGCAGCAACCTGTGGCGCGTGGCGAGCGCGAGCCGGCCGAGCCGCGCACCACGCTCACGCCGCCCGTCGACGTGATCGAGAACGCGCATGGCGTGACGCTGTGGGCGGATCTGCCGGGTGTGTCGAAAGAGAAGCTGGAAGTGCGCGTGCACGACGGCAATCTGCATATCGAGGCGGAGGCGAGCGTGCCGACGCGCGCAGGATTGCGCCTGCAGCATGCGGAAATTCGCGCGCCGCATTTCTCGCGCTCATTCATGCTCGGCGCGGAATTCGACACGTCGAAGATCGAAGCGAATCTTCAGGACGGCGTGTTGAAGCTCGCCATTCCGCGGCGGGAAGAAGCGCGGCCACGCCGCATTGAAGTCAACGTCGGCTAATGCCGCTTGCTACGGCCCCGGCCTGGGGCCGTAGCTTTTCTTGTGTCTAGCCGTATAACTGCGCATCGGCGTTCGATGTCGGCACCGCCGCGCGCGTTCCGGCCAGCAGGCGTTCGTAGACTTGCAGGTAATCGTCGGCCATGCGTGCGGCCGTAAAGCGCTGCTCGAACGAGCGGCGGCATCGCGCGCGATCTATGTCGCCGATGCGCGCCACCGCATTAACGGCCTCTTCGACGTCATCGACGATAAAGCCGTTGACTCCATGCTCCAGCACTTCCGGCACCGCGCCGCGCCGAAATGCAATGACCGGCGTGCCGCATGCCATTGCCTCGATCATGACCATGCCGAAGGGCTCGGGCCATTCCACTGGAAACAGCAGCGCCCGCGCATTCGCGATCAGTTGCTTACGCAGCGTGCCGCCCACTTCGCCGAGAAAGTCGGTGAAGTCGCTCGAACGCTGAAGCAGCGGTTCTATCTGCTGCGCAAAGTACTCGCGCTCTCCAGGGTGAACCTTGCCGGCCATTTTTAACGGCAGTCCCGCACGCCGCGCAATGTCGACGGCCAGATCGGGCCGCTTGCCAGGCATCAGGCGGCCGAGAAACAGCAGATAAGGCGCGGGATCCGGTTGAAATTCGAATTCGTCGCGCGGCAGACCGTGAAGGATCGTTGCTTGCCAATTCGCAGACGGAACGGGCTTGCGCTGATCGTCGGAGATCGACACGAGCGGCGCCGACGCGAACTCACGAAAGAGCGGCCCGTGATCCATTGGCAGCAATTGTCCGTGCAGCGTGGTGAGCGATTTGCACGGCAGCGACTGGGTGAGCGGAAAGTGCAACGGGTCGCCATGAAAGTGCACGACGTCGAACTCATTCGCGAGATGCGCGACGCGAGCCAGTTGCCTCACGTGATGCGTGAGTGTGTCCCACACGGCGGTGTCGCGCCACAATCCGCGCTCGCAAATGGGCACGAGCCGCGCCGCTGTGCGCGAGTCGGCGGTGGCAAACAGCGTGACCTCGTGGCCTCGTCGAACGAGTTCTTCAGTCAGGTAGGAGACCACGCGCTCGGTGGCGCCGTAGGCATTGGGCGGAACGCTTTCATAGAGGGGGGCGACTTGAGCGATTCTCACTGGGCGATCGTGCAATGGAGGTTGAGTTGCGATCGCCGTCCGCGATGAATGCGGACGGCGATCGCCGTGCATGGCTTCAGGACTGGTCTTTTTTCACTTCCGACAAGTCGCTCTCTTTGACTTCCGCTTGCCGGACGGTGGTGCCGTCCTCGCCGGTTTCGGACACGTCGGTTTCGAATGTTCCTTCGTTCGACTCATCGTCGGCTTCGTTCTGCATGGTGTCGTCTGGATCTTTCGGTTTCGTCGCCATTGCGTTCTCCCGCGGGTTTGGTTGGCAACGGCCAACGAGCAAGGCGCGATCCCGCTTGCCGCAGAATGAGTGGTGAGACCGCGCTTCGGGTCCGGGGCAGGAGGTTGTAATGGCTGCCTGTCCCCGCGGAAATTCGTGCAGGAGAGATTCCATCGCTCAGGCGGAAATGCACGTTTGACAGAGAGAACAAAAATCCCGGCGGTTGACGCGCCGCGGCATGCCGGTTGCTGCGCCCCCGGATGTCGCAACGAATATTGCGTCACCCTGGCTACCCCGTTCGAACATGAGTGAGGATACGCATGAAAAACATGACATTAATTGCAGTCGCGTGCGGTTGTTTCAGCCTGCTTCCTGTTGCTGCCAATGCCCAGACAGAAGCCGCTTCAACTACCGCGGCCAATCCGCTGGCGCAGGTGGACAAAGACTTTGTTCAGGCCGCCTCGATGTCTTCGTCGACTGAAATCGACGCGGCGAAACTCGCGACGAGCAACTCCAGCGACAAGGACGTGAAATCGTTCGCGCATCACATGATGCTCGACCACACGAAGCTGACGGTCCAACTGAAGATGGCCGCGCCGCATGGCGTGGAAGTGCCGAAGGACAATTCGGACACCAGTGTGCTCGACGCGCTGAAGCCGCTCAAGGGTAAGGAATTCGATCATGCTTATATCCAGAAGGTCGGCCTCGAAGGGCATAAGCAGGCCATTGCCGCGTTCGAGAAAGAAATTGCCGACGGGCAGAACGCGGATCTGAAGAAGGCCGCCCAAAAGGCGCTCCCGACCATCAAGGAGCATTACCAGCGCGCAGAGCAGCTCGCCTCGAAGAAGGGCGTCGCTCAACAGTAACGGTGCCGCGCCGCAGATAGCGCGCGAGGCGGCGTCCGTCGTTGCATTGCGGCCGGCAACCGTGCGGCGCGCCACGTGGCACGTGGCGTGCTGTGTTTTCATTGCAGCCGCACTGCGCAAGGGCTGCCCTTTGATCAACGCGTCAACTGATAGGAGAGGATCATGCCGCTAAAGAGAGGGACATCCAGAGAAACAGTGTCGCGCAACATCAAGACGGAAGCGAAGCATGGCAAGCCGCAGAAACAGGCGGTCGCCATTGCATTGAATCAGGCCCGCAAATCGGGCAAGAAGATTCCGAAAAAGAGCGACAAGTAACGCGCTCGAAGGACATCGCAACCTTGGGTCGGGAGAACCGCGTGGACACGGGAAGCGCACAGAACACACAGAGCGGGCAAGTCGAACAGACCGGCGGCTGCGCGTGCGGAGCCGTGCGCTTCCATGTGAGCGCGCAACCTCGGCGAGTATCGCTGTGCCATTGCATGACGTGCCGCCGCATACATGGCAGTGCATTTGGCGCGTATGCGATGTTTTCGCGCGACGCAGTGGAGTTTTCCGGCCCGATTCAGGCGTGGCAAAGCTCGCAGGAAGGGCGAAGACATTTCTGCCCGACGTGCGGGTCGGTCGCGTTCATGGAATACGTGGGAAGCGATGAGCTGGACATACCGCTCGGCGCATTCGATCGCACCGGCCTTTACGAGCCGACCTACGAACTATGGTGTTGTCATAAAGAGCCATGGCTGCCCAAAGGTGTCCGTACCGAATACCGGCAGGACAGCCCCGAGTAGTCGAGGAACGACGAGCGGCCGTGACTTTCAGGTAAAGGAGCCGAGATGAACGATCCGAAGCAATCCAATACGCAACCGGGCAATCCGAAGAACGCGGGCAAGCAGAACGGGCAGCAACAGCAGAATCAGCAGAAGACGCCTCAGCATCAGGGTGGCCAACGTCAGCCTTGATTCGCTGCTGAAAGTTTTGCCGGCGCCTCATCTTGGGCGCTGAATGCCCCGCATCACGCGGGAGGTCGCGGCGCACATTCAATGTGCGCCGTGTCCGCGTGTGCGCCGTCGTTATGCGTTCCTTTGCAAAGCCAACAAACAGCCGACGATCGCAATTGCAGGGATTGAGATGGTGAGAAGGAAGTTGCACTTTCATAATAGTTCGCTGCGGGATCTTGCATCGCCCGACGGTACACCCGCCACCGCAAGCGATTACAGGATCTACCCGACCTATCGACGCACCGCGACGGGCACGTTCACCGGCGACCTGAAAGTCGTGCGGACCACGGACGACCGTCTGATCTTTCCGTACGACGGCGCGCCCATGATCGGACCGTTCGAGACCGCGCTCGAAGCACGCGAGGCGGCGGCGCGCAAGGGCGCGGACGTCGTTGCGGCGGATCTGCTGAACCCCGAGCGGTGAGCGCGCTCAGGGCGAGCAGCCCCCTATGAGCGAAGGCGCGAGTCGTCGAGCAGGGACATCCACGATGGGAGACATCGATGAAGACGCTGGACATCGAGCGTTTGCGCCCGACGCAAGTGACTCGCGGATTGCGCGAGATACAGGAGAAAACGAGGTCCTATCAGTCGTTGTCCGGTCACGATCTCGAGATGGCCATTGCGGAAAAGCCTGTCCCGATCGTTCTCGGGCCCGGCGGTGATTCGTTCGCTATCGATCATCATCACGTCGCTGCGGCGCTATGGCATGCCGACATAAAGTCGGCACCCGTCGTGCTGGTCAGGGATCTGTCGACATCCTCGCCGGCCGAATTCTGGCTTACGCTCGAAGACAACCGTTGGACCTATCCGTACGATCAACGCGGCCAGCGGGTCTCTTTCGCCGACATGCCGCCGCATCTGTGGGACATGATCGACGATGAATTCCGCAGTCTTGCCGCGTCGGTGCGCGATGCTGGCGGTTATCGGAAGACGAATGTGCCGTTGGCGGAGTTTCGCTGGGCGGATCTGTTCCGGCACATGCTGCCGCTTCCCGCGAACGACGCCGAATACAACGCGCTCGTACAACGAGCGGTTGAACTCGCTCAAAGCAGGACAGCCCTCGGCCTGCCCGGCTATATCGGTCCTGATGATGAGCAGGGCGCCGCATCCAAAGCCGGCCACGCGCAGGATTAAGCACCTTATTTCGGCCGCGGATGCTGCGTGCCCTTTTCAACGCACGCGTCCACGTCGACGGTTTCCTTGCCATGCGCGCCGACCCGGCTAGCCAGCCGCAGATACGCGGCGGCGAGCCGGCGCAGGTCGTCTTCCGACGCGTCTTCAATACCGATCAACTGATTATTCGCCGCACGATGAGAGGCCAGCAATTCGTTGAGCTTCAGATGCATCGCGACACTGTCCTTGTTCTGACTTTGCTGGATCAGAAAGACCATCAGAAAAGTGATGATCGTGGTGCCAGTGTTGATAACTAGTTGCCACGCGTCGGAGAAGTGAAATACCGGACCTGTCACAGCCCAGACGATGATGGTGATCATAGCGAGCCCGAACGCAATTGGCGAACCGGCAAGTCGCGTGACGGAACTCGCGAAAGCGTCGAACGCTCGCGTGACCGGATTGCTCGCCGCGTAGGCAGGGCTAGACGTCGGCGGAACGGTATCGATACTGTCCGCGCTGGACCCCGCTTCTCCTTGTCGCATTTGTTTCTCCGAGAATTGCCCTTTCTGCATTCGTAGCACACTGTGTGCCGGGGCTTTGCTATTCCCGCTAAAGCGGCTCCAGCTTCAACAACACGAACACCCGCCGCGGTGGCGCATGCCATAACTTCCCGTTTGCTCGCGGGTGTCCGGCGAACCGCCGCCGAGCGAGGGCGCACCGATGACAACACGCGCTGCGGCCTCTCCACACTGCGGACAGAGCGCGGGTTCGTCTCTTTCGGCGATGCGGCGAACGGTTTCAAAGCCGCCGCATTCGGTGCACTCGTAGTCGTAAACTGGCATGGAGTTCGATCTGCGTGATCAATAAAAAGTAACGGCAAATCGCCGCGTGTGGAGGCTGAATAATTTAATCCACGTCCGTTCGCAATTGCTCGAGTTTGGCGCGCACCCGGTCGGCCAGTACTTCTGGACGAAAGGGTTTGCGGATCACTTCCATATCCGAGAGCGCATCGCCCGGCGCATAACCGGTGACGAGAATAACCGGCATCCACGGATAGCGTTGTCTGACGGATTCCGCGATTTGCCGTCCGTTCATCGTGCCGGGCAGAGCCACGTCGCTGATGAGCAGGTCGAAACGGGCGCCCGCATGCAGGAGCCTCAACGCAGCGGCGCCACTATCCGCTTCGAGCACGCGATAACCCTGTTCCCGCAATTGTTCCGCGGTGACTTCGCGGACGATCTCTTCGTCCTCGACAAGCACGATGGTTTTCGCGGGGTCGTTGCGGTTTTCCTCCACATCTTCTCTTTGCACGGAAGCCGGCATGCACAGGCGCACGGTCGTGCCTTTGCCCAGGGCCGTCTCCATCTGCACGATGCCGCCGGATTGCCTGACGAAGCCATAAATCTGACTGAGGCCAAGGCCGACGCCCTGGCCCGACGGCTTCGTCGTGAAGAACGGTTCAAAGGCATGCTCCACGACCTTTGGCGACATGCCGGTGCCGGTGTCGGACACCGCAATGCAGCAGTAACGTCCCGGCTGCGCCTCTTCGAATCCGGTGACGTCGGCTTCGTTCAGGACGACTTCGCTCGTGCTGATGGTGAGCCAGCCGCCGTCCGGCATCGCATCGCGAGCGTTCACACATAGATTCACCAGCGCGCTTTCCATCTGGTTCGGGTCGCATTGCACGAGCCAGGTTCCGTCGCCGAGCTTCAGTTCCACATTGATGCCCGCGCCGACAACCCGGCGAATCATATCCTCCATGTCGTGTGCGACCGCATCGAGGCTTACCAGGCGCGGTTCGAGCGTCTGCTGCCGGCCAAACGCGAGCAGCCTGTGGGTCAGCGTCGCCGCACGGACCGCGCCTTTCTCCGCCCGCTCGACGAGCGTGACGACGTCGGTTGGCCGGCCCTGCTGCATGCGTACGCGAATCAGGCTCAGGCAGCTCATGATGGCCTGCAGCATGTTATTGAAGTCGTGAGCGATGCCGCCGGTGAGCTGGCCAATCGCCTTCAGTTTTTCGCTGTGGCGCAGACGTTCTTCGGCGCGCGAGCGTTCGCGGCTTTCGCGATGAAGCGTATCGAGCGCCCGCTGCAATTCCGCCGTGCGCTCGGAGACGCGTCTTTCGAGTTCCTCGCTGCTGCGTTCGAGCGCTTCACGTGCGCGAGCCTGCTCTTCCATATCCGTCGATGTGCCGAGCCACGTCACCGTGCGGCCTTCGGCGCGGACCGGCGTTGCGCGCGTCTGGAACCAGCGGTAGGCGCCGTCGGACGCGCGACGGATGCGGTGCTCGACTGCATATTCTCCTTTCGCCTCGCACGTGCTCCACGCCGCCATCGTCGCCTCGCGATCGTCTGGATGAATCCCTTCGAGCCATCCAAGGCCGAGACTGTTTTCTTCTGAAATGCCGCTGTATTCGATCCACTGCGGACTGCCCCATGTACGCTCGCCGGTACTCATGGAAGTGAAAACCAGTTGCGGAATCTGCGTTGCCAGCATGCGATAGCGCTCCTCGCTCTCCCGCAGCGAAATGGCATGCTTGCGCGTTTCGGCGGCGATTCGAAGCCGCTCGACGGCCGCGGCGAGCAGGTTCGCGTACGAGCGCAGAAATTCGGTGTCGGCGTCGCTGAAGTCGCGCGGCTTGCGGCTGTCCACTTGCAACACGCCGTACGCCGGCCGGTCTTTTCCGCCAAGAATGACGACGTTGATGAGCGCCTTCACGCCCGCATCGACGATGAACTGCGAGTAACGGAAGCGCTTTTCATTGGCGATGTCAGGGGAAATAGCAGGCTTGCCTGTTTGCAGCGCATAGCCCTCGGATGAGCCGCGCTCCGCTCGCGCCCGCGCCTGGCCGACTACGCCGGGCGGCCAGCCGACGCCCGCACGCACGATGAGGGTGATGCGGTCCTTCTGCAATTCCATGACCTTCGCCATATCCGTTTGCAGCGCTTCGGCGACGAGCCGGCATGCTTCGCTGAGAATCTCATCAAGATCATCCGAGCGAAGCGCAAGTTCGCCGAATCGCGCCAGAATCGCTTGCTGGTTGACAAGAATGGCTTCGCGGTCCGCAGTGCTCACGGCAAGATCCCTTGCTTGCTTGGGTGACGAAAGTGAGCCGCTCGTGTTGCGGCGGCCTAATGCGTATGACGAGCCAGATTCATTCCCGATGCGGCAGATGCCGAGCCGCATCTTCGTCGCGGCACGAAACCTTCCACAGGGTCGCAAGGAACGCGCGATGCTGCATCGTCTGCCACTTAGATCGCGAACGTGAAGGAGATGCACATGCCAACGTCCAGGACGAATTCGAACGGCGGTCCGATCCGCAAATTCATCGATGTCCAGAAGGCTTTGAAGGGCGCCTCGTACCCCGCTGACAAAGCGAGTCTGCTCGATACGGCGAAAGGCAACGGCGCCGACGACGAAGTACTCGACGCGCTGGAACGCCTGCCGGAGCAGGAGTATGGGAGTCCCGCGGAGGTATCGAAGGGCGTGGGTAATGAATGACGGCGAGGAATGACGCTCAGGAGTGACGATCAGGAAACGGCGCACGCGTGAGCACGCGACGCGCCGCCGTCCGCTGTCAAATCTGCAAGCACGCGGAAGTAACTACAAGCTTGTGCTGGCCAGCTGTGCCGGCAGTCAGGACTGCGCGGGTTCAGCAGTTGCGCGCGTTGTGCCGGTCCGGAGCGGCGCGAACGTCACAATTCGGACAGCGCCTCAAGCATCACTGACAAGGTGCCCGGTTCGTTTTGCACGCCGGCGTCAAGATTGATTGCGCCCGGCGTTCCGGTTTCGATCGCGCGCAGCAGACGCGGCGCGAATGTGGCACCGAAGCGCGCGATCATCGCCTCGCGCGCCATGTCGTCGGCGTGCGCGAGATTACGCAATTCGTCGAGCGGTAGGCCGACAAACAGATTGAGCGGATAGGGCGGCTTATCGGGATCGGGATTGGAATCCGAATCCGGAGCGCGAGCCGCCGCGTGCACAGCCGGCGCACGAACACGCAAGCCCGGTTGCAGATGCGCTTGCAGCTCGGCCGTCACTTCGTACTCCGGTGCAAAGGTGAGTGAGGTCCTGGCCTCGCTCTCCAGAAACGGCGCAACTCCGTCGAGACGCGCAAGTTCTCCGTCGCTGAGCAGCATGGTTCCTCTCCTTTCGCGTGCGGTTTTGTTTGCGTGAGATTAGCGTCGAAGCAAGCGGCTTGCCGCGTCGCGCGCGAAGCGCCGATGCGTGGCCAGGCACGCCCGATGCTGCGCCCGCGATACCGACGAACCATTGAAGAATACATGCCGCGCCCCGCGCGACGAACCGAACGGGTGCTACCATGCATTGGGATCTAAAACGCGCGTTGCTGGCCGTATCGATTGCCGCACTGGCAATCGGCGCGTCCGGTTGCAAGAAGGTCGATGACACCAGCAAGGACACCATGAGTTCCGGCAGCAGCGGTGTGATGAGCAACTCCGCGGGCGCGAATGGAACGAGTGGTCAAAGCGACGCCGCCAAGCGCGCAAGCGGTCTCGCGGCGATGGGAGGCCCCGGGACAGCGAGCAGCGCGGCAGCGGCAGCGAGTATGCCTGGCATGCCCGGCAGTGCGGCAAGCGCCGCCTCGGGCAGTCAATAACGCGCCAACGTGCGAGTGAATGCATGAGCATTCGAGCGCTTTGGCGCCCGACTAGAAAGGGACCGCTATGAGCGAATCGTTGCATCGCCCCTCATTGGGCGCGGCCGTGTACTACCAGGATCCGTTCGCCGCGCTGGAGTGGCTCGAACGGGCTTTCGGCTTTACGCGGCAAATGGTGATCACCGACGACGCTGGGCAGCTCGCCCATTCGGAAATGCGTTTCGGCGACAGCTACGTGATGATCAGCCGTGAATGGTCGGAAGACTCCGCGAGTCCGGCTTCGATTGGCGGAAAGAACACGCAATCGGTGCACGTACAACTACGTGAGGGCCTCGACGAACATTGCGCTCGGGCGCGCGCGGCCGGCGCCATCATTACCCGCGAACCGGCGGATCAGTTTTACGGCGACCGTGTCTATGCGGCCCGCGATCCCGAAGGACATATCTGGAGTTTCGGGCAGACCGTGCGCGCGGTATCGCGCGAAGAAGCGGAACGTGCGAGCGGCCTGAAAATAGAAGGCTGGGTATAACGCAACCCAAGCGCCGCGAAAGTGCACCGAGAAGCCGGTTGTTCAGTGCTCGCGCATATTGGCTCAGTGAACCCGCGAGCGGCGGTTGACCAGACGCCAAAGCGCGCTGACGAGCAACGATCCCACACCGAGCGAAACCCCTAGCAGCACGATAGAACTCATGTGATCGCGCACGAGTGGCACGTTGCCGAACAGATAGCCGGCCGCGACAAGCGAGACGATCCAGAGCGCCGCGCCCGCCGTGACGAACGACAGAAAACGCGTGAACGTCATGCGCGAGACGCCGGCGACGAACGGCGCGAAGGTGCGCACGACCGCAATGAAAGGCGACAGCAGAAAGGTCAGCCCGCCGCGCGCCTCATAGAATGCATGCGCTTTGCGCAGCGCGTTCTTGTCGAGCCAGCGATAGTCGGCCGTATACACTTTTTCGCCAATGGCGCGGCCAATCGCGTAGTCGACCACGCTTCCCGCCACCGTTGCCGCGAATAGCAGCGGAATCACGAGCCAGACGTTGAGCGCGCCCGTGGCGGCCAACCCGCCGCAAATGAAAATCAGCGGATCGCCCGGCAGGAAGAATAGCGGCAGAAAGCCGATCTCGACGAACACAACGATAAACAGCATCGCATAAACGGCCGTGCCGTATTGCACGATCAGACTGCTCAGGTGCTGGTCGAAGTGCAGGGCGATCTGCAGCATTTGCATCAGGTGCATGCCGGTCTCACGATAGTCGGATGTTCAGCAGTTTAGTCCTCTGCCGATGCGGATACTTGTCTATTTCGCCGGGCTAATGTCAATATCGCGTGGCGTGCCGGCAATCGAGCCGAACATCAACTATCCAATGACCATGCAACAACCCGCCCACGTCACTTTCCGTTTTGCGGCCCCACACGATGCCGAAACCGTTCGCACGATCGAGTTCGAGGCGGGTCTGCGCTTCGTTAGCGTGGGCATGTCGGGTATTGCGGACGCGCCGCCCATGTGTCTCGCGCTGATCGAGCGCAAAATCGCGGCGCAGGAAATCATCGTTGCGGTGGATGTCGACGGAACGTGCGCCGGATTTGTGATGTTCGAGCCGCAGCCCGCGCGCATCTATATTCAGGAACTCGATGTGCTCCCATTGCACGCAGGGCGGCGCATCGGCGCGGCACTGATCGAGCAGGTCGCACAACTCGCGCGTTCGCGCAAGCTTATGCGACTCATCCTGTCGACGTATCGTGAAGTGCCGTGGAATGCACCGTATTACCGGCGTCTGGGGTTCCGCGAGATCGAAGAAGCCGAACTCGATGCGGCTTTGATCGCAAGGCGCGACGCGCATGTCGCACGAGGGCTCGATGAATCGAAACGCGTATTCATGCAGCGTGATCTTGCATGATGCTATTTCTGTGCGCGGCGCGAGCCGGCCGGCCATAGCACAATGCAAAAGAAAGCGGGCGCCGCCGGAGACTGCTCCGCTACCGATAGCGCCCGCCACTTTCCAGCAGCACGTTGCCGCGCTTATTCCACCGTTTCGAGCGCCGGGTAATCGACATAACCCGCTTCGCCGCGCGCGTAGTAGGTCGCGGGATTCGGCTTGTTCAACGGCGCGTTGGTTGCGAAGCGGCGCACGAGATCCGGATTCGCGATAAACAACTGACCCCATGCCACAGCGTCCGCTTCACCTGCATCGAGTACCTGCTGCGCGGTTTCCTTCGTGAACTTTTCGTTCGCGATATAGGGACCGCCGAATTCCTTCTTCAATTGTGGGCCAAGACGGTCCTCACCGAGCGCTTCACGCGCGGCGATAAACGCGATCTTGCGCTTGCCGAGTTCGCGGGCCACGTAACCGAAAGTCGCTGCGGGATTTGAGTCGGCCATGTCGTGCGAGTCGCGGCGCGGCGCAAGGTGTACGCCCACGCGATTTGCGCCCCACACGTCGATGCATGCGTCGGCGATTTCAAGCAGCAGCCGCGCGCGGTTTTCAATCGAACCACCGTACGCGTCGGTACGCTTGTTGGTGCCGTCTTGCAGGAACTGGTCGAGCAGATAGCCGTTCGCGCCATGCACTTCCACACCGTCGAAGCCAGCCGCTTTCGCGTTCTCGGCACCCTTGCGAAATGCCTGAACGATGCCGGCGATTTCATCGAGTTCGAGTGCGCGCGGCGTCACATAGGGACGCTCCGGACGCACGAGGCTCACGTGCCCTTTCGCGGCGATCGCGCTCGGCGCGACGGGCAACTCGCCATCCAGGAACAACGGGTCGGAAATACGGCCGACGTGCCACAGTTGCAAGAAGATCTTCCCGCCCGCAGCGTGCACGGCTTTCGTGACCAGCTTCCAGCCCTCCACCTGTTCCTGCGACCAGATGCCCGGCGTCTCCGCATAACCCACGCCCTGCGGTGTGACCGAAGTGGCTTCGCTGATGATCAGACCGGCCGTTGCGCGTTCAGCGTAGTACTTCGCCATGAGCGCGTTCGGCACGCGGATTTCCTCGGCGCGCTGGCGCGTGAGCGGCGCCATGATGATGCGGTTCGACAACGTGAGGTCGCCAATTTGCAGCGGGTCGAAAAGAGTCGGCATAAATGTTCACCTTGGCCGAGGCGCGGACGCCTGGCGAAAAATAGTTGCGTGGCAACGAAAAAGCGAAAGGAAGCGGCGATGCGAGACCGGTCAGAGCTTTGAGTTCATATGCTCGAGAAACGCCTGAATAACGGGCTCGTTGCGTTTAAAAAACACCCATTGACCCACACGTTTCGACGTGACGAGCCCCGCGCGCTGCAACGCGGCGAGATGGGCCGACACGGTGGACTGCGAGAGCCCGCAGCGCGCGTCGATCTTGCCCGCGCACACGCCGTGATCGAGCGGGAGTTCCTGGTCGGCGAAATGCGCATATGGCTCGCGCAGCCAGCCAAGAATCTCGCGGCGCACCGGATTGGCGAGCGCTTTATGTATCGCGTCGATGTCCGGGGCGATGGGGGTTCGTTTCATTCGTCAACACCGTCGAGCTGCTTCAATGGGCAGGCGTGGAGGGTGCAGGTGTCCTCACGTCTGCATCGCTACAGGACGAAGTATATATCGGAATTTGACGATATATATCGAGGCACTACTGGCGATGGGGTGATTCAATATCGACATACAAAAAGTCCGCCCTTTTTAAGGGTGCTGTAAACGCGCAAAAAAGCGCACACCCGGCGTCCCATAGTGTGGGGTTTGATCGTATGCATTTGTTTTGCTTATAGTTTTGTTTTTTTGTCGTGGCGTCAGGAGCGCCGCAAAAGCCGAAAAGGGCGGCGTTGCGCTTTGCTTTACGTTCGGATAACTAAATATATGTCCGTACCCGCCCCATCCAGTATTGATTTGCCGGAAAGTTTCATTCTGCTTTCGG
The DNA here is from genome assembly GCF_002879865.1 of Paraburkholderia rhynchosiae. GTDB lineage: Bacteria > Pseudomonadota > Gammaproteobacteria > Burkholderiales > Burkholderiaceae > Paraburkholderia > Paraburkholderia rhynchosiae. The sequence goes on along the minus strand of NZ_PNXY01000004.1, from coordinate 122,664 downwards.
TTTCGATCCGAAACGTGCTCGACGAGCCAACAGCGCATTTTGGGGTGTCCTGGGTGCTCGAACGTCGCTGCGATCTTCGCCTCGGTCTGGACGGTTAGCGTCGTCAGAGATGGGGTGCTCGGCGTGGGAGGCTGGTGATCGGCCATTGCAGACGCTCAGCTATCGTCCAACATCGGGCGGCTGCACGGCGCTAACCGGCCGTTCGCCGGAGCCGGATCCTGAGCCCGACGCTCACATCGGCGAACGCGTACTTACGACCCTCACCGGCCGTTCGGTGCTGCTTTGAGCGGACGGCCGTTTCTGAGATTACTCCCGTCATTGGCGCCCGCGTGGAATTCATGGCGAACATGCCGGGCCTCGCTATCGCTCAACCGTGTGTGTAATCGGCCGAATTGGCGACCCAACCCTTGTCGACAAAGTCCTTGCGCGGTGGCGAGAACACGTTGATCAACAGATGACGGCCCGCGCCGACGCCTTCGGTGGTATGGATCAGGTGAACCGGGATCGAGTTCATCGAAGCCGGGCCGGCCCCGACATGCTGATCTTCTCCCCACTGGTTCGCATCGACGCCCCATTGCACGCGCAGGTGATGAACGAAGTGTCCGTCAATCGCGAGCGAGCCCTGCTCGAAATTCGCGTGGCTATGCGGGCTGAGTTTCGAGCGGTCCCGCGCGTCCTGATACTCAACCCAGTTGATGCTGAGTGTGTCGGATTGCAGCATCTTCAGGCGTGGCTTGTCCGCCGGCGGTTGGATGTTGTCGATGTCGGTCACCTGAAGGTCGCCGTTGGCGCGCGTGCGCCGATAACAGGCATCGCTGCCAATGATGCGCGCATCGGCCGACGCATAGTCGTGTTCGTTGCACGCGGCGCCGGCGCGAGATCAGCACGCGATGACGCGATCAGCACGGCGCGGCCACCGTCCTTCGGTCGCACGGCGACCTCGCCTCTCCCGAGTTTTTTGAAAAAATAAGGGAAAACCTTATATAGATTATAGTTTCAGTGTCAACCTTGATTTGGCCACGTTCAAAGACCAGAACACGCTGAAAGACGGGATGCCAAATGAATTTTCAGACCAGAAAGTGGGTCAAGCCCGAAAATCTGAATCCAAACGGAACGCTGTTCGGCGGCAGCTTGCTGCGCTGGATCGACGAAGAAGCCGCTATTTACGCGATCTGCCAGATGGGCAACCAGCGCGTTGTCACCAAATTCATGTCGGAGATCAACTTCGTCAGTTCGGCCCGGCAGGGTGACATCATCAAGCTCGGCATGACGGCGACCCATTTTGGCCCCACGTCGATCACGCTGCGCTGCGAGGTGCGCAACAAAATCACGCGCAAGAGCATCCTGACGGTCGAGAAGATGGTGTTCGTGAATCTCGATGAAAACGGCGAGCCGGCGCCACACGGCCGTACACAGATCCGCGATGCCGACGAGGCGGTTGCCCGCTATCGCGAGAATTCGCGGCCGGTCGCGCAACCGCCCGTCGCAGTCGGAGAGAATGCCATGGAGCGCGTCGAAGCCGATAAGATGCACTGACGTCTGGCGGCCACGCTTTGTTCGTATCGAGGCAAAGAGACGGGTAGCACAAAAGAAACAGCCCGGCTGGATGGCCGAGACTTATGCTGTCGCGTTGCCGACACGGCGAGACGGGCCGCGCGCGCCTGAAAGGCTCGATCAGCTCTGGCTCACGACTGAAGTTGGGAACGTCCATCGATAACTGGCCGGCGGCTCCGGCAGTCACCTGCGCGCCATAGTGGACATAAACCGCTGCCAATAAGCCCGCCGATCGTCCAGCCGACTGCGAGGTGGCTGCCGTCGACGCGCGACGGTCCGTTGCTTCGTCGAAGCCGACGTTCGAATGTCCATCTAAGAGCGCGGTCGAACGGCAGCAGTTGGCCGAGGGTGTGTCAAAACGTGCGGCTTCGACGTTGCGCGCGAAAGTCGACCCGCCAGAATGCTCTGTATCGGCTTTGCGGCACCTGGGGAGGGGTAAAGCGACACCCGAAAACAAGGCAACTTCGAGTTTTGACACGCCCTCGGCCGAAAGCCGCCCCAAAAGAAGTATTGGCAAGTCAACCCTTCTTTCGTCTTTCGATTTCCTGTTTCACACGTTCGATTTCAAGCCGTTTGGCTTCCTTTGTTCCCCATCGTGGCGCTCTGTTCTGGGTGGCTTCGGCGGCTGCACGAATGCGTGCCTTGGCAGCAAGTTGATTGGCTCTGCGTTCGTCCAACTCCCTCATTTCGGCCGCTTGCCGTTCAGCGAAGCGTTCAGCCGCGATGGGTGTGGTTCGTTCAGGTAGTCCGGCAAGGACCACAAGCTTGTCGATATTGTCCCAGGTGCTGATCCAGCCGTCGTTGTAGGCGAACTCGCTAATCAACGGGAGGTTGAGTGCCGTGTAGATCGGGACCCAGTTTTCTTCTTCGCCCTGGCGGCGACGCACAGCGAGTTTGGGATTGAACTGGTACCGCCCGGTGGATACGCGCAGAAACAGGGATCTGTTGTAGGCATAGTCTCTGTCGATTTCGTTCCTCGCCAGCACGCCAGAAAGATGCTGGCGCTTGTTGCGCTCTGGCCGCGCGATGTTAGCGGGTAAGTGTTGCCAGGCATCGAGGATGATTTGGGTCTGGAACGCGCTGTCTGCATTGCCTCGTAGCTTGCTGAACCGGGCTTTGAACAATACCCACAGGGTCTGGAACAGCAAGTATTCAGACAGATGCCGCTCGATGCGGACCAGGCGATCACCCGCTCTGACATCAATGCAGGGCGGAGCCAGGCATTCATAGATTGCCGCCAGCGGGCCAGCAGCGAATTTTGCATCGCCAAATGCCTGACGCAAAGCCCAGTGCAGGGCATTGTGACCATAGTGATCGACGGCATCGCGGTCGGCACCGCGCTCCAGCAGTGCTTCCACCAGCGCCACATTTCCTGCAGCAGCGGCGGCCATCAGCGGCGTCTGGTTCATTGGCAGACGATGATCGACGCCATGCTGGTCACACTGCCTGAGGATGTCCTTGAAGCGGTTGGCGAAGAAAGGGACGTAGCTCTTGCGGGCAAACACCGCGCGCTGCCGATCAAAGGTTCGTGCCTGCTCGAATTTCGCCTCGACTGCCAGCCACTCGGCGAGCTGCGGTTCATCGAAGCAGGTGGCATAGTCAAAGAGTTGCTGCTTGCCCTTGTTGCCCGGAGACTGCTCGCGGAAGACTTTGATCAGTAGTTCCCTGACCTTGGCCTCATCGAACACCGGCCACGGCACCGGGACCTGCTTCAAGATGGTGCGGCGGATGGCCTCCGCCTGCTCCTGCTTGCCCTGCAGTTCGAGTTTGCGTGCTTCCTTCTGCCAGTCTTCGAGCGTGGATTGCCTGGCCTCGATCCTGGTCTGGCCGACGATCAGGTCCAGCAACGCGAACAGATCATGCCCGGTGTCCGACTCGATCATGTAGATGTTCTTGATGGCGCGCGTCAGCGCTACATACAGGGCATTGACGAAGAACTTATAGACTTCGAGCGACTTGTCACTCTTGTCTTTGGCGCGTTTGTAATCCAGTGTCTCGACCGCCAGATCGGTCCTGGCGATGCCCTCGGCAATGTCGTTGAACTCGCCCCGGTGATCCGAGATGAAACGGTAGAGCACGATGTTCTCGTATTCGAGACCCTTGGCTTCGTGGATCGAGAACAACAGCGGCGTGGCAAAGTGCTTGCGGGCGTCGGCCTTGTCCTCATCGCGCATTACCAGGACGGCGAACTGGGCGGATTGGCGAATTTTCTGGTCCAGTTCGCGCTTGGTCGCGTCCTTGTCGGGTATCAGCGTAACCTGGCCGGTCTCGCCGCCGACGGCCTGGACCAGGAAGTTGCTCTCGCGGTCGATGGAGCCGAAGCGCCGCTGCTTGATCTTGAGCAACTGATTGGCGACGCGAGTGGCCTCCAGGCCGTTGCGAAAGTTGGCCATTAGCACGCGCAACTCCTGCCGCTCGGCCAGTTTCGGGTCCTTCCAGAACAGGCTCTTGACTTGGCTCCAGGAAAAGAAATTGGGATGGACAATCTGGTTGGAATCCCCGCAGAGCATGAAATGGCCAGGTTTCTTCAGGGTTTTCAGCACGAGCGCGAGTTGCACGGTGGTGATGTCCTGCACCTCGTCAATAACCACGAAGTCGTAGCGCGGCGCAGCCAGCGCCTGCCAGTCCTGGGCGACCAGATTCAGGTCGTAGAGCTTTGCCTCGGCCAGCCAGGCGCGATACTTCTCAAACAGATCGTAGAGTTGGTCGCGCCGTTCTACGGGAAAGATTGATTGACGCACCCCCAGTGCTTGATACTCGTCGCGCGACAGGACGCCGCCCGCGCTGGCAGCAATCACGCCGCGAATCTCCTCGAAAGCCTGGTGGGCATCGACATCCCTGAAGTTCTGCCGTATCCGGGAGTACCAGCCCGCAAAGTCGCGCCAGCTAGCCTCGCGTCCTGCCGGAACGCGGATCGACTCGACGAACTCCCGGTAGGACAGAAATACGGCATCCTGAGCGCCATGCTCGAAACCGTTGGCGTAATAAAGGTCGCGGGCGCTCTGCGCCAGGAAGGCGGAGTGGGTGACGTAGAGCACCTCACCTTCGGCATGCTTGAGCTTTTCGAGCGTCAATGCGGTCTTGCCACTGCCAGCGCTACCGACGACAACTAGGGGAGGTGGCTGTCGGTAAATGGTCTCCTGCGTGTCATCAAACGAGATCGGTTTGTCGAGCAGGTGAATGCCGGTACGCTCGGGATGGAGATAGCGTAGAGCTTGCGCCTCCCTTATGGCGTCATCAGCGCTGATGTCTGGAATTTTGCTCTCGTCAATGGCCGCGCCGCGCAGGAAACGTGACTTATCGTAGGCGTGATTGGCGATCACTTCCAGCATCAGTGCGCAGACTTCATCGCCGTGGCGCACCAGCGAGAACAACAGCCGGTCGGCGTCATCCAGCTTCGCCCGGTAGAACTTGCCGTGGCTCAGATTGGCGAGCTTCTTGACTTGGGCAGCCCGAAAGTCGTGGCGAGCGATGGCCGCGGACACCTTGTCGTAGCTGGCCTCGACGCGTGAGGTGTCGAGGCCTGTGTATTCGAGAATCTTCATGATGCGGTGAGGACAAGTGCAAGAACAAGAATTCTCTCATGGCCGTCTGGCCAGCCAATCTCATAGCAAGTTTTCCGGTCACTGTTGAACGGCAGTTATCCGACCTGAACCGGACGCCCTATGACAGGGTATTTCCTCATGCTGAATGACTGGTTCTGGCCGATAGCACCAGTTCGATGAACACTTTGCAGAGCCGACATTGGAATCCTCAACGGCGGCTTTCCGGTTGGTGGTGTGAACGCATACTGTCGGCCAACTACGGCCGGTCGCCGGTGCCTTCATACGGACACTGGAACGTCGCCTCCACCTTTGGCAAGGAACATTCGGGTGTCTAACGAGGTTGTTGGGCCATTGGCCACCGCGGCATGCGGCACCGACTTATGTCGCCGCAATACCGACACTGTTTTCGCATTGTGCCGTTTTGCGCTGACGACCCAACATTGCCATCCCACAAAGAAGTGCCTCGCGCATGGACCTGGATCGATCGCGATGTCTGAGTATACAACCGTCAGGCAACATGCATCGCGCAATAGGCGACGGTCCGCTTCAACGCGGCGTCCATGCGGTCCCGCAGCATCTGCTTGTCGGCCTCATTGCCGGCCAGTTCCTCGATCGCCTCATAGCCGCCGCGAAAACCACTTGCCCAACCCGGCTCTACGCTGTCCGGCGCATACAGCCCTTTGATCGCATCGAGCGCAAACAACACTTCCTCGGTCGAGTGTCCGCCGTTGAAGACAAGGCAAGTCATGATCGCCAGATGCAGGTCATGCTGCGATAGCCGCGGATGGGTCCGCGCAAGATAGTGAGCGAAGGACACGACCATGCCGGTCTGGCCGGACGCGCCGTTGACGATCGGCTGCCCGCGCGCGAGCGCATCCTGCTCGAAGAGCGAAAGGCGCTCCGGAGTGACCACCCGGGCGTGCGTCCAGCTCGTTCCTTGCCACGGGCTTTTCGTGGTCGCAGCATTGGGCTGGTAGTGCAGCCAGTTGCCCGGCTGCTGCGCGGCCACCCCGGACAATCGCGACTTGCCTCCGGGTTTTTGCGAGCTGAGGAAATCCGAGTAGAAATCGAAGCAGCGGCGATACCAGCCAGGGCGCCGAATTTCTCCGCGCTCAGACACGTTGTGAATGGCGAGAACCATGCGCTGCGCGACGTTGATCGTCTTGATTGCTTCGATACCGTTCGACGTATCGACCATGCATGCCTTGAGCGTGTCCATCGATGGGCGTTCGAGAAACTCTCGCATTGATGGTGACAGCCCGAACCAGGGCCGCACGTCACTGCGCAGAATGTTTGCCATTTCGTCGAGTACGGCAGGCGGATACGACTCCAGCGTTTCGACTACACCGCGCCCGAGCTCACGCGTCGCGCGCAGCATACCCTTCGTAGGCCAGCGCACCAGATCGTCCACCAGCAGCGATTCGAATGTACGACCGTACAGATTGTCGGCCAGCTGTGGCACGGTCACCGGCTTCGCGATTTCAGCCGCAAGTTTCGTGAATTGATCATGTAGCAGCGGGTCGTCGCTGACGCGTCCAATCGCGTCGTGGAGAAATGCGGCGACGGCTTCGCGGCTGAACGCGCCGGACATGAATAGCTTCTTCGAATCGTCAAGCAACGCATGGTTGACCGGATTGTGTTCCATGCCAAGCAGATGCATTGCGCGCACGAGGATGTCACGCTCGGCGCGCGGCGCGTCGCGCGGACCGCGCGCATTGGTGCTCGTGAGCGGCTCGATCACCGCGTTCTCGAGCTTCGTGACCAACGTCGGCGGTATTAGATGCAGTGGCGCAAAATCTTCGATCCGGCCGAAGCCGTCGAACTTCACCGGACACTGGGCGTTGCCGGCGACAGCGAGAATCTCGTCGGCCACTTTCGCATCGATGCTTAGGCCCATCAACCGGTGAAGCCGTTCGAGCATTCGCTCGGGGTGGATGGTGCGCGCCTCCGCAACCGCGCCAGATGTCGATGCGGTAGGCCGGTTGTCGCGCGGCACGCGTTGGGTCGATAACTTTGCGGTAAGTGCCCGAATATCTCCGCGCGGCGGCGTCGAGTGCGGGCGCGTAACGGCGAGCGGCCTGCCGCCCGCTGCAACGGGCGTCGCCGTGCGTAGGGATGGGCGCGCGCGTCCGCCGAAGGGCAGCAGCGACAGCAGACGGCGCTTCGGCTCATGTGTTGTTGCGGCGTGGGGCGGCGTCGTTGCCGTACTGCTGCTCGTCGGCGCGGGTGTACCAGCAGGTTTCGATGAGATTCGCGTCATAGCCGGGCGGTTCGTGTGAAATATGAGCAATCACTTTGCGATAATGCCCCTCACATCGGCGCGTGCTGACCACGAAAGCGAATCATGAAGGAATTGAGCGAAAGAAAATTATCGGTTGCTGAAGCTTATGCGCGCCACATGGTCCGTTGCCGACAATAATGCTTCTAAAGACTTGCAGCGGCTGCGCTTGGGTAAGTGGCATGAAAAGTGATCGGATACCGTTAAAGTTCGGCGTGGAATGATTCATTCAGGGATGGCGGGAAACGGGGGTAGATGGCCGTTTCACTTTGAAAGCTGCCGTTAGTTGTCGACAGATCGTAGGTCCGAAGTGGGTCGGTCCATGCCTTCTGCATATCTGCTGCGATTAGCGATCCTGCGAGGTCGGCGCCCGCCCAGGTTCGGCCAGTTCCGGCCAGTCGACCGTCGAAGGAGTCGGACATTCTAAGGTCCGCTGCACGCAGCTAAGCGACGTTCAGTCCATGATTTTGTTCGCCGGGTCAATTGCCGCCATCGATGCCTTGGCGCTCGCCTGGCGGAAGACAGCTGTTAGTCGCGCGAGGACGTTAGCGTGACCGTATCAAGGTGACCAATAAGGGCATCAATGAAGGCGCGATGCAGTATCACGACTGCGCCTGCCGGTGTGGAGAATTATCTTTGGCGCGATTCCGCCATTCAAGAAGCCCGTGGTTCAACTCGTGACGGCGGGCGTCGAGATGGGCGTGCTCGGCTTCGCATACGACGAGTTCACCGAGGATCAGCGCAAGCTGGTAGTCGCTGCTCACCCTCGCGGAAAGAACTTCAAGGAGCAGATCATTCACGCCTTTAACGAGGGCATGAAGCACCGGCCGGACTCGACGTTCGGCACGGTCAACGACGATGTGCTTGCGCTAAAGGACCCGGGTTTCCGTCGCAAGAACTTCTGCAGCATCATTCTCGGGAATGCGTGGAACGACTCAAATTACGAGTGCGCTTGCAACGACCCCACACATCAGCACCGCTGAATTGGCCGGCTACCATCAGCGCGCCGGGCGTTCCTTCGGCAGACACGTCGACGCAGCTGCCCGAGCGCGTGATGCTGCCGTAGTGATAGCCGACCAGACCACCCGAGCTGGACGTGTTCCTTTGCGCTGTCGCTTTTTGCAGATGGTCCGCCCAAACCTGAGCGGTGGTGACCGGTGCGTCACTCGGCAGCGGCAGCGCCTTCTTTTTCTCCTATTGTGCGGAGAAGCAAATCATTTCCGCATAGCGTTCTTCTCCGAAAGATTCGTGTTATTTCGCCCCAGCCCTACGCAAGTGCGTGCCTCCTGCCGACATCCAGACATTGGCTGCATCGCCTGAACAGGCGGCGGGAAAATTGACCGAGCCCCATTAGTCGCAACCCTTTCCTGGTCGACGCCAAGCGTCGATTGATAAGGATATCGAACTAAATAACAAAGGCCGGTCCACTTCTCTCGACCACGCACCCTCATTCCCTTGTCGCAGTTTTCTCCGGGCGCGCCCCGACGCTGGATTGGCTTGTCATGATTAAACGACGTGAATTTCTCGGTTTGCTGACTGCTGTCGGCGGTAGTTATGTGTTGAGTGCGTGCGGTGGCGGCGGCTCGGGCAGTGGCGAGGACGCCGCAACTAACAAGGGCGGCACGACCAGTGGGATCAACGCAAGCGGCGCTACCACCAGCACCGGCACCGCAGCGACGACCGCGAGCACGACCACTGCGCAAGGCAGCGCAACGTCCACGGGCGCGAATGGATCGACTTCGGGGTCGTCGGGCAATACGAACAAAGGGGCGTCGAACCGCGGCACGCCGGCATCGGCCGACGGCACGACCATCCCGCCCGCGGCGTCGATCACCGACAATCAGGCGGCCAGCTGGACAGTCGTCAATGGTTCGGTTTACCGGAACGGCATCAAGGCCGGCAACACGTACAACGTGTCGTTGCTGCTCTGGTATGGCGGCGGCATCTATCATGAGGGAACAGGCGGACAGTTCTATGGATGGAATGGTTCGAACTGGTTCTCGTCCAACGATCCGCGCCTTGGTAGAACGTCCGCTGACGGCACGACCATCCCCGGCGCGTCGTACATCATCGACAAAGTGGGCGCGGTCTGGACCGTGGCGAACGGCGTCGTCCTTCGCAACAACGCCGCGGTCGGCACGACGTCGAATGTGTCGTTGCTGCTGTGGTATGGCGGCAAGCTCTGGTATCGAGCAACGGGCGGGCAGTTCTACGTATGCACGGATATCGAGCGATGGTTGCCGTGCACCGATCCGCGCATTTCCGTGGCGGCGGCGAGGGGCACGTTCCATGGCATCAACGGGCATTACGACTATCGCTACACACCCGCGCAGGTCGTGTCGATCATGAGGAACATGGGCTGTTCGACCTATCGCGTCGGCGCCACTGACGATCCGACGCAACTCGGCGCGGTGGTCAGCCTCGCGCAGGCGTTCCAGTCGGCTGGGCTCACGCTGTTCGTGCTGATCGACATCGGCGTGCGCGACTGGAATGGTGTGCTCTTCCCGAGTGAGTCGGTTGCATACAACCGGGGGCGATCATGCGGCGCGACAGTGGCTGCCGCGCTCGCGCCGTACGGCGTCGTGATGTACGAGTGCGGCAACGAATTGACACGCGACGCCGCAATCATTCTCGACTCCACCAACGCCGGGACCAAGGCCGTCGACTTCAACAACACGAATTGGCCAATCATGCGCGGCGTGATGCGGGGCATGATCGACGGCGTCAAATCGGCTCAGGGCACGGCGAAATGCGGAATCAACTTCTGCGTCGCGGACATAGGCGCGGCCGACGCGTTATGGGACGGTATGCAGCCGGACGGCACGAGTGGCTACCCAACAGTGCGCTGGGATATGACGACGTGGCACAACTACGAGGTGTACGGCGACATCTTCAATATCGGGTCCGACGGTTCAGGTCCGGGTTTCGATCTGCCAACCTACTGTAAAGCGCGCTACGGTGCGCCGTTTCTGATCACGGAGTGGAATACGGGTCCGGAAAAGAGCCAATCGTATCGCGCCAACTACATCAGCTCGCGCTATGCGAGCTACTATCAGGCTAGAAAGACGAAGAACGTTCAGTCCGCGATGTACTACGTGCTGGATAGCGGCAACACCACTTACGGCCTGATGATCGACGGCGTTACGGTGAATCAGACATACAACGCATTCGTCAGTTTCATCGCGAGCCATCCGGACAACTGACAGAGGGCGCTGAAGGGGCCAACGAGAAGTACCATCGCATCGGCGGGGCGCTCGCGAAAAGGCGCGCGCCGACTTCATCGCGGCAGACATTGCGCGAGCCGTTCGAACCCCGCGCGCGTCCTGCACACGCCCCGCGAGAAGCGCAGCGTGCGGTTGTGTGAATCGACGAAGAGGCTGGCTTCCTTCAGTTGCGCAACGAGCCGGGTTGCGTCGAGATGCAGGGGCGCCTCGGCCATGATGCTCGCGCCACATTCATTGTGGCCCGCAGCCTGGCGCGCATTCACGTCATGCCCGGTTGCGACGCGATAAAGGGCAGCGCCGAAGGCGTACCCGTATCGAAGCGGCCTGCATCGGATGCATACGTGAACGCGTCGATGTTCCAGTTGAACGGATCTTCCTGGCGGGTCATGCGTCAGATGTGCTTGACGAGTTTCAAGTGATAGACCGCAATGCATGCCAGGCTCAACACCGCGCACGCCATCAGATAGAACGCGGGCGACAGCGGATTGTGCGTCGCGCCGATCATCGCGGTCACGAGCCAGGGCGCGAATCCGCCAAAGACCATCACGCCCACGTTGTAGCTGAAGCCGAGGCCAGTGCTGCGCACCGTAGTCGGAAAGAGCGACGAGAGCACCGCGGCAAGCGGGCCGAAGTAGATGGCCTTCAACGCGCCGGCCAGTGCCATGATCGCGATCAGCACCGCAAACGACGGGCTTTTGATCAGCCAGACGAAGCACGGATAGATCGTGGCCACCGTGGCAAGCGCGGAGATGACCATCATGCGGCTGCGTCCGTAGCGGTCGGCGAGATGGCCCATGAGCGGCGTGCAGACCATCAGAATGGTGCCCGTTACGACCGTGGCCGCGAAGCCGGTCGATGCCGGCAGATGCAACTGCTTCACTGCGTAAGTCGGCATGTAGAGAATCATCAGATAGCTTGCTGCGGTCGACACCGCCATGATGCCGGCGGCAATAAGAATGCGGCCCTTGCTGTGCGCGAGCAGTTCGCGCACAGGCGCGTTGTGCGTTGCTGCGTTCGCGGCGGCGGGCAACGTATCGTCGATATGCCGGCGGATATACAGACCCACAGGCGCGACGAGCAGGCCGAAGATGAACGGCGCCCGCCATCCCCACGACTCGATCTGCGCGGGCGAGCACTGCGTGCTGAGCGCCAGCCCCGCACACGATGCGAGCACCGTGCTCATCCCCTGGCTGGAAAACTGCCAGCTCGCGAGAAACGCCTTGCGCTTGCTCTTCTGTTCGATCATGAGTGCGGTGCCGCTGCCGAACTCGCCGCCGGTCGAAAACGAAATGAGAATGCGCGCCGTCATCAGACCGATGGGCGCCGCGAGACCGATCGACGCGTACGTCGGAATCACCGCGCAGATCAGCGTGCCGATCGTCGTGAGTCCCAGCGATGCGAGCAACGCTGACTTGCGGCCGCGCCGATCGGCATAGCGGCCGAGCAGCAGCGCGCCGAGCGGCCGGAACACGTACGAAAGGCCGAAGGTGCCGAACGTCAGCAGCAACGAGACGGTCTCGTCATGAGCGGGAAAGAACAGCTTCGAGAGCGTGACGGCGAAAAAGCCGTAGGCGGCGAAGTCGAACCACTCCAGTGCGTTGCCGATGCTCGTGGCGACGATGAGGCGCCGCATGGGCTTCGCGGTTGTCTGCTGCGCGCGATCCTCGATGACAGTCGAATCCATGATGTGTGTTCCGTTCAAGAGGCCGAAATGGCGGAAATAGCGGAAAAAGGAGCGTCAGCGGGCGTGCGGCACACCGGGTTCGCCGAGATCCCAGAAGACGCCCGTCATCAGTTGCAAGGCTTCACGCATGACGGGCGCGAGCACATGTTCGTCGGGCGCATGTTGGCGGCATCCCGGATACGAATGCGGAATCCAGATCGTCGCAAGGCCGAGCGTGTCGGCGAAGCATTCGTTCGGAATCGTGCCGCCGAGGTTGGGCAGCAACGTCACGGGCTTGCCGGTCGATGTCTCGATCGAGCGCTCCGCGAATGCAACCCACGGGTCGTCCGGATCGAGCCGCGTCGCGTTGCCTGACGCCTCGATAGTCACCTCTATGCCTTCGAAGCCTTCGCGCGCCAGGTGGGCGGTGATCAACTCCTTCGCGCGCCGCCAGTCGGTGCCGACGACAAAGCGCAACTGGCACACTGCTTCTGCCGCGCGCGGAATCGCGCTGACCGGATTGGCGACGTTGCCCGATTGCATCGCGAGCACTTCGAGCGTGTTCCATGCGAACACGCGTTCGGCGGGCGTGAGGCCGGGCTCGCCCCAGTTCGGCGACAGCGGCGGATCGCCTTCGTCAGTGCCGATCTCCAGATGAGCGACACGCTCGCGCACTTGCGGCGGAATCGGCGGCGGCAGTAGTCCGTTCACGCGAATACGGCCGTGACCGTCGACGAGACTTGCGAGTGCATTGGCGAGCACCGTTGCCGGATTCGCGAGCACGCCGCCCCAGTTGCCCGAATGCCGCGCGCCGAACGCATTGGCCACGCGCAGCCTGAAGTGCAAGGCGCCGCGCGAGCCGAGGAACACGGTGGGCGACGCGGCGCGCTGACGCGGGCCGTCGGAGGCAATCAGCAGGTCCGCCGACAACCGCTCGCGCAACGTTGCGCAGATTACGTCGAGTCCTGGCGAGCCCACTTCTTCACCCATCTCGAAGACGATCTTCGCGTTGAAGCCGAGCTCGCCGCGTTCGGCGAAAACGGCGGCGAGTGCGGCGAGGTTGATCGAATGCTGCGCCTTGTTGTCTGCAATGCCGCGGCCGTACCAGCGCTCGCCTTCCACGCGCACTTGCCAGGGCGTGCGCTCGTTAGTCCAGTTCGCGGCGTCACCATCGATCACGTCGCCGTGGCCATAGAGCAGCACCGTGGGACGCGCCGGCGATTCGATGCGCTCACCGATCAGAAACGGCGGCATGCCGGCCACCGGGTTATCCACGATCTCGCAGGTCAACCCGAGTGCCTTTAGCGCGCCTTCGATCTCGCCAGAAAGATAGCGCCGTAGAAGCGGCGCGGCGTCGGCACGCTGGCTTTCGGTGGCGAGCGCGACGCGCCGGCTCAAGGTTGCAAGAAAATCGCCGCTGTCGAAATGCGAGCAGGCGAGGGCAAGAGCGCTGTGTCGGGACATAGAGGATGAGTCGTATTAAATCGGGTGTCCCCAGATTAGCCCTGCGCAAGTATTTTTGTATTCGCAATCAAACAAGGTACATTTGCGTTTCAGTCAAACCTCAAGCCGGCCTCGCTGATCGACGTCATGCGCAAACTGCTGCAGCCTTCGCTTTATTATTTTTCGGTGGTCGCGCAGACGGGTTCGCTGACTTCGGCAACCGAGAAGCTCGGCCTGACCGTGTCGGCATTGAGCCGGCATATCGCCAAGCTCGAAGGCGACATTGGCGTGCCGCTGTTCGAGCGTCATGCGCGCGGAATGGTGCTTTCGCACGCGGGGCGCCTGCTGTTTCGTCATGCGCAGCGCACGCTCGCCGACGCACAAACCGTGTTCGATGAAATCCAGGGCGACGAGCGGCGGCGCGCGCGCACGCTTACGATTACGTGCACGGAAGGTTTTGCGTTCGACTTTCTGCCCGTGTCGCTGGGCGCGTTTTGCGGCAAGCATCCCGATGTTGCGATTCAGCTCGAGGTTGTACCTTCGGAGCGCGCGAGCCAGATGTTGCTCTCCGGTGAAGCGTCGATCTCGCTTGCGTTTACTTTCAAGCCCGAGCCGGGCGTGGTCGTGCAATTCACGCAGCGCGCGCCGGTGATGGCGCTGATGCACGACGATCATCCGCTCGCAAGCAAGGCCAAAGTCTCGCTAAAGGATCTCGCCGCTTATCCTGTACTGCTGCAGGACAAGGGCACGACGAACCGGCAGCTTTTCGACATTGCCTGCAGTGTCGAGGGCATCGAGATCGTACCGAAGATGACGAGCCGCTACGTCGCGGCACTCTACCGTTTTGCGCAAGTCGTGCCGCACGCGATCATGCCGTCCGGCTACGTGTCGGTAGCGAAGCGCCTCGCCGTGGATCGTTTGACGGCGATTGCCTTCGACAATCCGTTGCTCGCGCAGCGCCGGCTTCAGGTCATGACACTCGCGGGGCGTCAGCTCGACGAGCTTGCGCAGGAATGTCTGGACTGGATCATCGACGATTTGAAGCGGACATCGGAGCGCGGTTAATCATGCGCGCTGCGAGCCGCGCTTATCCTCATGCCGGCTTCAACAATGTCCGCCACTCAGGCAGGCTGCCTTTCTTGTCGAGCGCGTTGACGAGCGGTGCGGCGCGCGCGGCAAGCTGCTCCTGCACGTCGGCCACGGCGGTCGCGAGCGCGCTCGACATGCCGAGGCCGTCGAGCATCAACGCGGCTTCGCGCATTTCTTCCGAGCGCCGCTGACCGTGTTCGACCACCCGGCCGATCAGATACGCCTCGTAGCCAGTATCCCAGCCCACGCCGGGGAAGGTGGCCGCGAGCGAACCCAGCACGCGGCCGTCCACGCCGAACTGGCGGGCGGCGAGCATCGACTGAACGCATAGCGCTTCCATGCCCTTGATCATGATGCTGCGGCACAGCTTGATCGCCGATGCGAGCCCGACTTCCTGCGCTACCGCTTCGCAACGCATGCCGAGTCCGTTAAGGAGTTCCGCCGTTTGCTCGGCGACGCGTCCGCCAAGCAGCATCGGCACGCGAATGCCTTGCGGCGGCACCGGCGCCATGACCGCGGCTTCCACGTAGTCGGCGCCGCTTTGCTGGACCGTGACGCTATTGCGCTGCTTCACCGCGGGCGACACCGAATTGAGATCGATGAACGCCTGGCCCGCTTTGAGATGCGCGGCCGCCGCAGTCGCAACGGCTTCGGCCTGGCTCGCGGTCACAGCCGAAAAGATGAGTTGCGCATCGCGCAGCGCGAAAGCAAGATCGTCGGCGATTTGCGCGCCGCTTCTGTCGGCGCGCTCGATAATCGTCGCGCGCGTGGCCGCGTCTTGCAGCTTGATGTCGAAGACCGACACTGTTCGGCCGACGTTCGTCAACGCGCGCGCGAAGATCGGGCCGACTTCGCCGAAGCCGATAATCGCGATACGGCGGCCGGATCGATGAGTTGAGTGAGGCATGCTGGTACTCTGGGAATAGCGTCCGTGGTGACGCTCAGTCGACGTAGCGCAGACCCAGCTGCTTCAGTGGTTCGCGCATCTGATACATGTCGAGGCCGAGCACCCCCGATGCGAGCTTGTCACGCTTTTGCCCTTCGTTTCCCTCGCGCGCGTTGGCTTTGTCGAGCGTTTCCTGAGCCTTCGCCGATGGCACGACGACTACGCCATCCTGATCCGCGACGATCACATCGCCCGGCGTGACGAGTGCGCCCGCGCAGACCACCGGAATGTTCACCGAGCCGAGCGTGACCTTGATCGTGCCCTTCGCCGAGATCGCCTTGCTCCAGACGGGGAAGCCCATTTCGGCGAGCACGCTCACGTCGCGTACGCCCGCATCGATAATCAGCGCGCGAGCGCCGCGCGCCTGGAAACTTGTTGCGAGCAGGTCGCCGAAATAGCCGTCCGTGCAATCGGCGGTGATGGCTGCCACCACCACATCGCCCGGTTGAATCTGTTCGGCTACGACGTGCATCATCCAGTTGTCGCCGGGATGCAGCAGGACCGTGATGGCCGTGCCGCTCACCGGCGCGCCCGCATAGATCGGGCGCATGTACGGCTTCATCAGGCCGACGCGTCCCATGGCTTCGTGCACGGTCGCGCTGCCGAGCGCGCCGAGGCCGTCCGCGACGCGGCTGTCCGCGCGCGCGATGTTGCGATAAACCACGCCGAGTTCGTACATGTTCAACGTCCTTGTGCTTGAAGTGCGGCATCGAGGCGCGGATACACGCGCCGCGCATTGCCTTCGTAGACCTTGTAGCGCTGTTCCTGGTTCATATCGGCTGCCTCGACGTAGCGCCTGGTGTCGTCGAAGTGGTGGCCGGTTTGCGGATCGATGCCGCGCACCGCACCGATCATCTCGCTCGCGAACAGAATGTTGTCGACGGGAATCACGTTAGTAAGCAGATCGATGCCCGGCTGGTGATAGACGCAGGTGTCGAAGAAGATGTTCTTGAGCAGATGCTCTTCGAGCAGCGGCTTCTTCATTTCCTGCGCGAGGCCGCGAAAGCGCCCCCAGTGATACGGCACCGCGCCGCCGCCGTGAGGAATCACGAAGCGCAGCGTCGGGAAGTCGCGGAACAGGTCCGACGTGAGGCACTGCATGAACGCGGTTGTGTCCGCGTTCAGGTAGTGCGCGCCGGTGGTGTGGAAGCACGCATTGCAGCTCGTGCTCACATGAACCATCGCGGGGATGTCGTACTCGACCATCTTCTCGTAGATCGGGTACCAGTAGCGGTCGGACAGTGGCGGGCTGGTCCAGTGGCCGCCCGAAGGGTCGGGATTCAGATTGATCGCTACGTTGCCATATTGCTCGACGCACTTCTCGAGTTCAGGGATGCAGGTGGCGATATCCACGCCTGGGCTTTGCGGCAGCATCGCCGCTGGAATGAAATGCTCGGGGAACAACTGGCTCACGCGGTAGCACAGCTCGTTGCAAATGGCCGCCCACGTGCTCGACATGTTGAAGTCGCCGATGTGATGCGCCATGAAACTCGCGCGCGGACTGAACACGGTGAGGTGGAGGCCGCGTTCGCGCATCAGGCGCAACTGGTTGGTCTCGATCGACTCGCGCAGTTCGTCGTCGCTGATGTGCAGTTCGGACGGCTTCGGTGCCTCTGCGGGATTGCCTGGCGCGGCGATCTGGCGGTTGCGCCAGGCCTCCAGCGATTTCGGCGCGGTCGTGTAGTGACCGTGAATGTCGATGATCATCAAGTGTGTCTCCGAATCGGAATGCCGTGTGGCGAAATCTTTAGCGTGGCAGCGCGTTGTCGGGGCGCGCCGCTTCTTGCGCCTCTTCTATAGCCGATGCCGCGTTCAACAAAGGCTCGGCGTCGCCGCCCAGCGCCTTCGTGACGCGCGCCGCAAACTCGAGCAGGCGCGGACGATAGCGCTCCATTTCCTCGATGCCCATGCGCGCGGACGGCCCGACGATGCCGAGCGCGCCGACCAGTTCCTGGCCGACCCGAAACACGGGCGCGGAAATGCCTGACGTTTCGCGGTCGCGTTCGCCGATCGACACATACACGTAGCGAGCGCGGACCGTTTCGTAGGGCTCGCCCGGCTCATTGGCAAACGCGAGCAGCACGCGTCCGCCCGCGCCGCGTTCGAGCGGTTGCGTGTCGCCTTGCTGCACTTCCGCGCGGATCGAGTGACGCGACGCGATGCGGTACAGGCAGACACGGTGATCGCGCTCGCGCACATGAAACGAGACAGCCTCGCCGGTCTCGACGCTCAGCTCCTTCATTGCGGGCAGCAGGATGTCGCGCAGATCGAAGCCGGCTTCGTAGACAGCGCTGAGATGCATCGCGGCCGAGCCGATCCAGAAGCGCCCGTCGTCGCGGCGAATCAGAAGCTGGTGATGGCACAGCGCCTGCGCGAGCCGCGACAGCGTGCTCTTGTAAAGTCCCGTGCGCTCCGAAAGCTGGGTGAGGGTGAGCGGTTCGTCGTCTCGGCGAAAGGCAAACAGAATCGACGCGGCGCGATCCAGTACGTCGATCCCACTCGGTGTGACGCCTTGCGGCGGGCGCACCGTCTCGCTGCTGCGGGGCATGTCCATCTCCATGAAGTTCTATCAGATAGAACCGATAATCAGTAGATGGAACAATGCTATTCCGATCGCTAGCCGCAGTCAATCCGGGCAACAGCGTCTGCTCAGTAATATCCCTGAGCGACAGCGGACGATGGTATCGCTACCATCGCATTCATCCCGAAAGCTCTGTCACGCCGGCAAGTCTTGCCGCGGGATGGTAGCGATACCATGGAGACATCAGTGTCGAATCGCAAAACATCCGAGCAGCTGCGTAGCTATCGCTGGTATGGCGTGAACGACCTTCGCTCGTTCGGCCATCGGTCGCGGACTGCGCAAATGGGCTATCACGCGTCCGATTACATGGGCAAGCCGGTGATCGCCGTCGCCAATACGTGGAGCGAAATCAACTCGTGTCACACGCACTTCAAGCAGCGCGTGGAAGAGGTGAAGCGGGGGATCTGGCAGGCCGGCGGTTTTCCGGTCGAGATGCCGGTGATGACGCTCGCCGAACCGTTCCAGAAACCCACCACGATGCTCTACCGCAACTTCCTCGCCATGGAGACGGAGGAACTGCTGAAGTCGTATCCGTTCGACGGCTGCGTGCTGATGGGCGGCTGCGACAAGACCACGCCCGGCCTGTTGATGGGCGCGATCAGCATGAACCTGCCGTCGATCTTTCTGCCCGCCGGCCCGATGCTGCGCGGCAACTGGAACGGCCGCACGCTCGGCAGCGGTTCGGACACGTGGAAATACTGGGCCGAATTGCGCGCGGGGAAGATTACGGAGGATGAGTGGAAGGGCATCGAGAGCGGCATCGCACGCTCGCCCGGCCATTGCATGACGATGGGCACGGCGTCGACCATGACGAGCGCCGCCGAGGCACTCGGCTTGACGCTGCCCGGCTTTTCGTCGATTCCCGCCGTCGACTCGCGCCATGCGCAGTTCGCTTCGCTGACCGGTCAACGCATCGTCGAGATGGTGTGGACCGATCAGAAGCCGTCGGACATTCTCACCGCGAAATCATTCGATAACGCCGTGACCACGGTGCTGGCCATGTCGGGCTCGACCAACGCGATAGTCCATCTTGTTGCAGTCGCGCGCCGCGCCGGTATCGATTTGACGACCGCGCGCTTCGACGAACTTTCGCGCATCACGCCGGTGATCGGCAATCTGCGTCCGTCGGGCCAATATCTGATGGAAGATTTTTTCTATGCCGGCGGCCTGCGCGCGTTGCTGGTCGAACTCGGTGAGTTGATCGACGGCTCGCAGATGACGGTCAACGGTTCGACGCTCGGCGAAAACATCGCGGGCGCCGAGATTTTCAACGACGACGTGATCCGCAAGCGCAGTAATCCGGTGGTGGCACGCGACGGGCTCGCCGTGCTGACCGGCAATCTCGCACCCGATGGCGCCGTGATCAAACCGGCGGCGATGGAAGCGCATCTGCAGAAGCATCGCGGCCCAGCAGTCGTGTTCAAGGACTACGCGGACATGGCGGTGCGCATCGATAGCGAAGAACTGGACGTGAGCGCCGATTCGGTGATCGTGCTGCAACACGCGGGTCCGGTCGGCGCGCCAGGCATGCCCGAATGGGGCCAATTGCCGATTCCGCAGAAGCTGTTGAAGCAGGGCGTGCGCGACATGGTGCGCATTTCCGATGCGCGCATGAGCGGCACGAGTTACGGCGCGTGTGTGCTGCACGTCGCGCCGGAGTCGTTCGTCGGCGGGCCGCTCGCGCTCGTGAAGGACGGCGACATGATCGAACTCGATGTGGCCGCGCGGCGTCTGCATCTCGAAGTGAGCGACGAAGAACTGGCCGCGCGCAAGGCCGCATGGCAGCCGCCGAAGCTTCCCTTCGAACGCGGCTTCGGCGTCATGCATCAGTTGCATGTGCTGCAGGCGAACAAGGGCTGCGACTTCGACTTCCTCGAAGAGCCGGTCAAGACAGCGGCTGCGCAGACCCCGGCGCAAGCGGCGCAAACGGAGCCGGCCACGCAAGATTCGCCGGACGCGCAGCGCAGCGAACCCGAAATCCACTAATTGAACCGGAGCCTTTGATGACCGCATCCGAAATCGCCGTGAGCGAAGCGACACTCGAACAATTGAGGCACGTGAGCACGGCCACGTTGACCACGCAACTCTTCAAGCGCGGCTTGCGCAATGTGTTTTTGCAGGGCGTCGCGCCGCTCGTCAAGCCGGCGCCCGGCATGCCGAATGTGGTCGGCCCGGCGTTTACGCTGCGCAATATTCCGGCACGTGAAGACCTCGATCACGTAGGCGTGTTTCAGGACCCGGATCATCCGCAGCGCAAGGCAGTCGAGACCGCGCCAGCCGGCAGCGTGCTGGTGCAGGACTGCCGCGGCGAGCGCTCGGTTGCATCGGTCGGCTCGATTCTCGCGCTGCGTCTCGCAAAGCGCGGCGTCGCGGGCATGGTATCGGACGGCCCCGTGCGCGACAGCGGGACCATCGCTGCATTGGGCTTGCCGATCTGGTGCGCCGGCGCAAGCGCGCCGCTGAATCTCGCAAAACATCATGCGGTGGATATGAACGTGCCGATTGCGTGCGGTGGCGTGCCGGTGTATCCGGGCGATATCGTCGTCGCGGACGTGGACGGTGTCGTCATCGTGCCGCGTGAAATGGCCGCCGACGTCGCGTGCGATGCCGCCGAGCAGGAGCAACTCGAAGTGTTCATCGCGCAGCGTATCGACGAAGGCCGGCCCTTGCGCGGCACCTATCCGCCGAACGGGGAAACGCTGGCCGCTTACGCGCAATGGCGAGCACAACAACAATAAGACGCCTGCTTCGACCCATCGCAGGACACAGGCTCGCGCTAACGGCGCGGGCATAGGAGACGCTGTGACAACTACGACCCCGGCCATTGCCGAATCACGCCTGATCAATCGCCTTGCCCTTCGTTTGATGCCGTTGCTGGGGCTGCTTTATCTGGTCGCTTATATCGACCGCTCCAATATCAGTTTCGCCAAGCTGCAAATGCTCGGCAGCCTGGGGCTTTCCGAGGTCGCGTATGGACTCGGCGCGTCGCTGTTCTTTATTGGCTACCTGATTTTCGAAATTCCCAGCAACGTCATGCTGCACAAATACGGTGCGCCGCGCTGGATGGCACGCATCATGTTGACGTGGGGCATCGTCACGATACTGCTCGCGTTCACGCAGAACGCCACCATGTTCTACGTTCTGCGTTTTCTGCTCGGCGCGTCGGAAGCCGGTTTGTATCCTGGCGTGATCTATTACCTGACGCTGTGGTTTCCGTCGCGGCATCGCGTGCGTATGCTCGGCTATTTCACTGTGGGCAGCAGTCTGGGCAATATGGTCGGCGCGCCGATCTGCGGCTGGCTGCTCGACAAGGGCGGCCTCGCGGGCCTGGACGGCTGGCAACTCGTGTTCATCGTCACGGGGCTGCCATCGGTTCTATTGACGGTCGTCGTGTTGTACTTGCTGCCCACGTCGCCGAAAGAAGCGAAGTTCCTTTCCGCGGATGAAAAGCAGTGGCTCGCCAGCACGCTCGAGGCCGAACGCGCGCAGATCAAATCGGGCGCCGCCGCGCATGGTTCGCTGCTGAGCGTGCTCATGGAGCCACGCGTGATCGGCATGGCGCTCTACTACATGATGCTGTCGATTTCCGTGTATGGCGTGAGCTACTGGTTGCCGACCCTGGTGAAGGGCTTCGGCGTAAGCAACACGACCAATGGTTTGCTGAACATCATTCCATGGCTGATGGCGACGATCATGCTCGCGTGGCTGCCTTCGAAACTGCGCGGCAGCGGCAATCGCGCGATCATCGCGATGCTGGTTTCTGCGCTGCTGGGTGTCATGTGTTTCCTGAGTGCTGTGTTTCTGCCGACCAACACGCTGCGGTTTATCGCGCTCTGCTTTGGCGCGCCGTGCATGTATCTGCTCATCCCGTGCTTCTGGACGTTGCCGCCGAAATTCCTGTTCGGCGCGCGGGCTGCGGCCGGAATTGCCGCGATCAATTCGCTGGGAAATATTGGCGGCTTCATCGCGCAGAATCTCGTGCCGTGGGTTCGTCAGACCACGGGCAGCGTGAAGGCACCCATGCTGATTCCGGCTACCTGTCTGCTGGTTTTCGCCATCATCACGTTGTTTATCCTACGTCGTGAGAGAGGCGCTCGCATGGCGCAAGGGCACGTGGCGGTGACCGAGTAAATCGCGCGGGACATCTGAGTATGTCGCCTGTTTGCCTAAGTGGATCGCGGTCTACCGCGGTTTAGAATACGCGCGCGATCCATTACCTCCTGTCAGCACACCATGCCCAATCAAAAACCGCCCGCTGCTGCCGGCGCCGATCTGCCCGAGGCGGCGGCGCCCGTCAGACGCATGCGTGGCGGCCCCAAAGGCTTGCGCATCACCGATGTCGCCGCGCAGGCGGGCGTTGCGCCGATCACGGTGTCGCGTGTGTTCAACAGCCCGGAGACCGTGGCGCCCGAAACGCTCGAACGTGTGCGGCAGGTCGTGCAAAAACTCGGCTATGTGCCCAATCGGCTCGCGGGCGGCTTGTCGTCGTCGCGCTCGCGGTTGATCGCGGCGATCGTGCCGACCATCGCGCACTCGCTATTCTCGGAAACGATCCAGGTGTTCAGCGAGACGATGTCGCGCGCGGGTTATCAGGTGCTGCTCGCATTGAGCGGCTACAACGATTCGAGCGAGGAGGCGTTGCTCGACGCCGTGCTGAGCCGGCGCCCTGAAGGCGTGCTGCTGACCGGCGTCGCGCATACGGACTCGCTGCGCGAACGGCTGGCCAACGTCGGCATTCCGATCGTCGAAACGTGGGACATGACGGATCAGCCGATCGACATGCTGGTCGGCTTTTCGCATTACCAGATTGGCGTCGCGGTGGCCGAGCATTTCCTGCAAAAGAAAGTGCGCAAGCCCGGACTCCTGTCGGCGAACGACGCGCGGGCGCTCGCTCGACGCGGCGGGTTCCGCGAGCGGCTCGCACAATCGGGCATTCGGGACATTGCCGAGGTGCTTGTTGCGCCGCCGAGTTCGGTGGCTGTCGGAAAGGCTGCGCTGTCTCGTTTGATTGAGCAGGCGCCGGACATCGATGCGGTGTTTTGCGGATCGGATCTGCTGGCTATTGGAGCGTTGGGTGCGGCTAAACAGTTGGGCCTGAGCGTGCCGTTGCAACTGGCGATCTGCGGATTTGGGGATCTCGAGTTCGCGACCGAGACGACGCCGCAACTCACTTCGGTGCGCGTGGATGGCACGCGTATCGGGCTTACCGCGGCGCGTTGCCTGCTGGACCGGCTGGCCGGCGCCGACAGAGACAAGGTGACCGACGTCGGTTTCGAGATCGTGGAGCGAGCCACCACCTGATGCCGTTTCAGCCATGCGTTGCGCGAGCGGCAAGCGGGTTATCCCTATTCAAGTAACTGTGCCCATTGCATCCCCATGCCGCCGCGGCCCGTTCGCCAGGCATTCCAGATACCACGTCAATCTTCTATCGTAACGATGCCGATAATCGAGTCGGCACGGCTCGCGACGCCGCCCGACGGCGATGCACGTCCATTCGTCATCCGAGACTTTAGCGAAAGGTGTCACCCGCCTTCCACGCCGTAGTTCAAGAGGCAGCCAGGATAAGCCAGGCGAACGCGACGACGCTTGACCCAGATCATAAGAATTGCTTCGCACACATCGATATCAAGCTTGTTTCGTTTTGCTTGTCGAAGATCATGTTCCGTATACGGGCACGCTCTTAGAATTCGACGGCGCATGAAGTAGTGGGTCTGGTCTTCATGGCGAGAACATTTTGTGGTGTTTCAGATCGGTCTATGGGAATCAGGCAGATATGGTGAATAAAAAGACCTTTGAACGGGTGTTGATGCCCTTGGGGGCAGGACTCGTCGCGTCGCTCTCGGGGTGCAGCAATCTTGAGGTGCTCGATCCGAAAGGCAGCGTGGGCCTGGCCGAAAAGTCTCTGATCAGTACGGCCACGATGGCTATGCTGATCGTGGTCGTGCCGGTGAGCCGGGAAGGCGTCGAGTACGCGTGGTTCAATAACGTGGAAACGAAGCCGGGCATCGGCTATCCAAAGCAGTGGGAGAACCAGGAGAAATGGAACGGCGGCTGGAAGCGCAACGCCGACGGTTCGATCGAGCCGCGCCAGGGCGGCCGGCTGAAGGTGCTGTCGCGCCTCTTTGCGAATCCGAACCTGCCGCGGATCGACGACTACTACGAGCCGTTCACATTCGACTACGAGCACTTGCAGGCCGCCCCGGAAATGAAGGCGCCGCCTGTTGCGCGACCGCGCAGCCTGATTACCGGCAAGCGCATGGAAAAAATCGAGTGGGGTCCGAACTGGGAAGAAATTCTCGGCGGCGAGTTCGAGAAGCGCAGCAAGGACAAGAATTTCGACGACGCGCAGAAGGACATCTACGGTCAGTTCGAAAACACTTTCATGATGTATTTGCCGCGGCTCTGCGAGCACTGCCTGAATCCGGCGTGCGTCGCGAGTTGTCCTTCGGGCTCGATCTACAAGCGCGAGGAAGATGGCATCGTGTTGATCGATCAGGACAAGTGCCGCGGTTGGCGCATGTGCGTGTCCGGTTGTCCATATAAGAAGATCTACTACAACTGGCAATCGGGCAAAGCCGAGAAGTGCATCTTCTGCTATCCGCGCATTGAAAGCGGTCAGCCGACCGTGTGTTCCGAAACCTGCGTCGGCCGCATTCGTTATCTCGGCGTACTGCTGTATGACGCCGATCGGATAGAGACCGCCGCCTCTGTCGAACGCGAGACCGACCTATATCAGGCGCAACTCGATGTGTTCCTCGATCCGAACGACCCGAAAGTAATCGCACAGGCGCGCGCCGACGGTATCCCCGAGGCATGGCTCGAGGCAGCGAAGACGAGCCCTGTCTACAAGATGGCGATGGACTGGAAGGTGGCGCTGCCGCTGCACCCGGAATATCGCACGCTGCCGATGGTGTGGTACGTGCCGCCGCTTTCGCCGATCACGACAGCGGCAAGCGAAGGCCATATGAGCCTGAACGGCGAAATACCCGACGTGACGCAACTGCGCATTCCGGTTAAGTATCTGGCCAATCTGCTGACCGCCGGCGACGAAGCGCCGGTGATCCGCGCACTCGAGCGGATGTTGGCGATGCGCGCATATCAACGCGAAAAGCACATCGACGGCCGCGAGAATCCGGCGGTGCTGGAGCAGGTCGGTTTGAGCCGCAACGAAGTGGAGGACATGTACCGCGTAATGGCGCTTGCCAGCTACGAAGACCGCTTCGTGGTGCCGGGCACGCACCGTGAATATGCGGAAAACCTGTATGACCTGAAGGGCGGTTGCGGCTTCTCGTTCGGCAACGGTTGTTCTGACGGCGCGAGCGCGACGAGCCTGTTCGGCGGTAAGAAGAAGCGCACGATCCCAATCAAGGCGGAGGTATGAAGGTCCCGACATGAATGCGCAACCTCACTATGTCGCTGCGCGCGTGCTGGCCGCGTTGCTGGGCTATCCGGACGCGGCGCTTCGCGCGATGCTGCCGGATTTGCGCTTCGCGCTGCGCTCGGACGGCTCGCTGTCCGATGCATGCCGCGAAGCCGTGGCCGCGTTGATCGATGCTTTGCAACAGGCCGATCCGCTCGAAGCCGAAGCGCGTTACGTCGATACGTTCGATCGCGGACGCAAGACGTCGCTTCATCTGTTCGAACATGTGCATGGCGATTCAAGGGAGCGCGGCCCGGCGTTGATCGATCTTCAGGAAACTTACGCACAGCAGGGCCTGTTGCTCACGACGGGCGAACTGCCGGACTACTTGCCGGTCGTTCTGGAATTCGCCGCGATGCAACCGCAGCACACCGCGCGCGAGTTTCTTGCGGAGATGGCGCACCTGTTGCAATCGATCCATGCGGCGTTAGCGCGTCAGCAAAGCCCGTATGCGGCAGCGGTCGCGGCTGCACTGGATCTGGCCGGAGAGCCGGTGCAGCCGCCCGATGCCGTGCCCCAGGCGCCTGCGGAACCCTCGGTCGATGACCAATGGGCCGAGCCCGCGGCCTTCGGCGGATGCTCGTCCGCCGGTCAAAGCAGCGCACCCGAGTTTCGGACTATCCAGATTGTCCGCCGTGACGCCGCGCCGAGCAGCACGTACAAGGAAGCCGCGCTATGAACACACTCGACACGCTGTTGTTCGGCATCTACCCGTACTTTTGCGTCACGGTGTTTCTGCTTGGCAGCCTGTTGCGCTATGACCGCGATCAGTACACATGGAAAAGCGATTCGTCGCAGATGCTGCGCACTGGCACTCTACGCTGGGGCAGCAATCTGTTTCATATCGGCGTGCTGTTTCTGCTGTTCGGGCACTTCTTCGGCATGCTCACGCCGCACTTCGTGTACGAGCCGTTCATCAGCGCGGGCGCCAAGCAGATTGTGGCGATGGTTTCGGGCGGCGTGGCCGGCACCCTCGCGTTTATCGGCGTGACCATGCTGCTGCGCCGCCGCCTCGGCGACCCGCGTATTCGCGCGACGTCGAAGGCGAGCGATGTGGTCCTGCTCGTGCTGTTGTGGCTGCAACTGGTGCTAGGGCTCGGCACGATTCCGCTGTCGGGCCAACATCTGGACGGCAGCATGATGCTCAAGCTGGCCGGTTGGGCGCAGCATATCGTGACGTTCAGGTCAGGTGCAGCGGCGTTGATCAGCGAGGCGAGCTGGGTTTTTAAAGCTCATATGGTGCTGGGCATGACGCTGTTTCTGATCTTCCCGTTCACGCGGCTCGTGCATATATGGAGCGGTTTCGCTTCGCTCACGTATGCGCTGCGTCCGTGGCAAGTGGTGCGGGATTCGGCGGATGAATCTGCCTGCAGGTCATAACGTGCTACCGCCGCGGCGTCGCAGCTAGCCTGCTCGAGGGTGCGCCCGCTCGGTGTGCGCCCTCGGGAAGGCCTTAAAACCTCACGCCGGCTCCGCCTTCAGATCGGTGTCACGGCCATAGCGCGTGATCACGCCATTCCATGCGACGCGCGCGAGCCAGCGCCGACTGAATCGATAGCTCGCCGACACCGCCATGAGCGCTGAGACGCGGCCATCGCCGGTACGCGAGGCTTCAATAGCGACAACTCTGAATCGGCCAATGCGGGAAGTTGCGAACTTCTAATGGGGAGTGGCTTTCACGATGGCGTGCGGAATAAATAGCGCCCACACGGTATCAGGCCAAAATTAATGCTGGCAACGCGTCGACATACATTTCACGGACTGGGCGCCTGGTTTAATGCAGCGGCAACGGAGGAATTCTTCCTGGTCGGCAGCGCGGGTGCCTGCGACACAACGAGAAGTAACCGTCTGTTCTCCGAGGAAACGTCGGATGAAACCGCGTTAACCACGAGAAAGGATAGTTCGTATGGCGAATCATCCCGGAAATTTCGATCGGCGAGCAGCGCACGATACGGCAGCGCGCCGGTAAACGTCGGACGAAAGCAGGTCGTTTTTTCTTCACTGGGCCTCCGCGGCAGCCGCACTATGAACAAATTGCTGCCCCTTCTTTAGATAACAAACCATTCTTCTGGGGTCGAATACCCATAGTTCGTGCCCATCTAATCTTCCGATCATCATGTGAAAGCAGGAATTTTCGCGGCACGCGAAGTTCTCGGAAAGATTCGTGCTTTTTGGCCGAAAAGTACTATTTCTTATGTGACCTATCCCATATTCCCGGGTACGATTTACCCCGGTCGCGACAGAAAAGCGAACAATTTTCCGAGTTGTGCAGGTCAGTGACCTCCATCGGTAAAACGTTTGCGTAGCGGAAAGTCGCTGCCCGCAGTAGGTATCGTAGGCGGTCGTTCCAGCTCTATTCATTGAAGCATCGCGGCGTCGAGCTGATCGCGCATCGCGACGGGCGAAGCTTTGTCCGTCGGCCAACCAGATTCAATCCACGTTGTCTCGGACAATGTGATCGCCATATTAAGGTGACGAAGATGCGACATGTCATTTTGCATCGATAAGTACACCGAATTAATAACAAGCTGTCCTGCAGGAACGCACTAGTTCGAAACCTCAAGAACTAATCTTTTTGATCTTTTATCGAGAACTTTCTCGGCAGTGGAAAAAAATCAACCATGGTAAAACGACGACAATTCATTGGCGGCCTGACGGCCCTTGCCGGCTCCTATCTCCTGAGCGCTTGCGGCGGCGGTGGTTCTGAAGACGCAAGCGCGAGTAGTTCATCAGCAAAGGCTTTAGCAGCTCCGACGGCGAAGAAGGCTGCCGCGGCATCTGCGAGCGGCACCGCCATGCCGCCAGCGGCTTCCATCACTGACAGCTCCGGCGACGTATGGACGCTCGTCAACGGCGTGATTTACAGGAACGGCCGAACTGTGGGCAATACATATGATGTGTCGCTCGTGCTCTGGTACGGCGGCAAGATCTGGCATTGCGGCACCGGCGGTCAGTTCTACGTGAACGCGGACGTCGAAGGCGAATGGCGGCCCTCGAGCGATCCGCGCATCGCCGTCGCACCGGTTGCGGGCAGCTTCTACGGCATGAACGGGCACTACGACTACACGTACACGCCTGCGGAAATCGTCTCGATGCTGAAGGCTATGAATTGCACCAGCTATCGCGTCGGCGTCACGGATGACCCGAGGCAGTTGAATGCAGTGGTCAAGCTTGCGCAAGCTTTCCAGGCGGCCGGACTCACACTGGTGGTGCTGATCGATCAGGGTGTCTACGGCGCCGGCGGCAGTGTGATGGGCAGCGAGTCGGCCGCCTATAACCAGGGCTTCTCGATCGGCTCGACCGTTGCTAACGCGCTGAAGGGATACGGCGTAACGATCTACGAATGCGGCAACGAGTTGACGCGACAAGACGCGACCGTGGTTGACTTCACCTACGCAGGCACGAAGGCGAGCGACTTCAACAACGCGAACTGGCCGATCATGCGCGGTGTCATGCGTGGGATGATCGACGGCGTCAAGTCGGCGCAGGCGTCCGCAAAGTGCGGCATCAATTTCTGTGTTGCGGATGTGGGCGCGTCAGACGCGCTGTGGGATGGCATGCAGCCCGATGGCAGCGGCGGCTATCCGACCGTGCGTTGGGACATCACCACCTGGCACAATTACGAAGTCTATGGCGACTTGTTCAACATTGGGACCGATGGCGCCGGTCCGGGCTTCGACCTGGCGACGTATTGCAAGGCCCGCTATGGTGTGCCGTTTATCGTCACCGAATGGAACGCGGGGCCGGAGCGATCGCAAAGCTATCGCGCGAATTACATTTCGGACAGGCTGGCTGCGTTCTACGACGCAAGAAAGACGCACAACATCCAGTCTGTGATGTACTACGTGCTCGATAGCGGCAACGATACATACGGCATTATGATCAACGGCAAACCGTTGAGCGAGCCGTACAACGCATTTACCAGCTACACCTCGAGCCACGCTGACAACTGATCGGGATTGCACTCGCATCGGTCAATGAACCTGGTTCTCGCCTGGCTTGCAGGCGAGAACCAGGTTCTTTTCGTCGATTCTCGGATTTTCTTTTCCATGCCAATTCGGCCAGTGGCGCCAAGCTAACGGCAGAAAGTCTCGGGCACCAGTTTTCCCCACTCGTAATCGATGCTGTCTGGCGTGAACGGCAGCACGCCGGCGCCCGGTGTGAACGTCAGTTCACCGAAGTAGACGTGGTTATCGGGCGCGTACAGGTCGACCCGAACATAGTCGAAGTCTTCGCAAAGCCTAACGGCAGCGTCCACAATGGCATTCAGGTTCTCGGGACGAGGGGCCGGTACCGGACTGCGTTTGTAATAACCGATTGCTATGTCCAGGTGATTCCAGTCGACGTCGTATACGTCGCCGCGCGTGTCGGCGCCGAATCGGTCCGCAATCACCAGAATGTAGATGACGGGTTGTCCGCTTCTTCCGCCAAAGCAGTGCAGCTTGAAGTCGGCGGGGATTTTGCCGCTCTCATCGAGCAGCAGTTTCTCGAAGAAGATGCGCGGCTTGATGTGGCGATAGTGTCTTTCGCGAGCGATCTTGTAGAAGTCGAGAGACAACCAGTAATTCGCGAGTTCCTGTAGCGCCTCGAAAGAGGTGGCCGATTTGTCTCTCACCACCTCCACGTAGCTGCTGCCGTGATTCGCCTTCATCACGAACGAGTTGGGCAAGGCATCGAATACTTCTTGTGTGAAGACATCCGGGGCGCAGATCAAAGGTATCACGTGCTTTTCGCCCAGCTTTCGCGCGACATAGGCTCTAACTGTGAGCTTGTCGGTCAACTCCACGAACCATGGGTCCGGGCGTAAGCTCTTCTGCAGGATCTTCTCGTTGAATGTCGTGGGGCGAAGCAGATTCGGATAACGGCCGATACATTTGTGATGCAGCATGCTCAGAAACACTGGCGCCGGAAGCATCGACTTGGCCGCTTCCTTCAATCTTCTGATGGCCGGCTCTCTGCGCGGTGATTGTCTCGCGACGCCGGCAGAGCGTATCCAGTCATCCGGTACGGCGTCTTTCGACGGGTCGGCCTGATCGCGCCGGCGAGCAGGTGTGCCGGCTTCGTTTGGGAACTGCGCAGACTTCGTCGTTGTCATTTTTTTGTCCTTATCGAATAGCTTTTCCACGCTTCTTGCGTACACGCAGTGAGGCGGTGCGATCTATCCGTCGCGGAGGCTTCCGTCTGCACTGCGCCGACCACCAATCTCAATCGTCGATTGCTAAGCACCGTTCCGCGACTTCCAGGCGCTGCTGCGCGCGAAACTGCGTGGGCGACATGCCATAGCGTTCCTTGAAAAGACGGCCGAGGCGATTGCCGTCACCCATTCCGCACCGTCGTGCAATTTTGTCGACCGGCAGATCGGTATTGCGCAACATGGCCCGAACGACTTCGAAACGGGTGCGCAGCAGATATTCGAGGGGCGTCATGCCGAACTCGCATTTGAAGCGGCGCTGATAGTTGCGCTTGCTCATCGCGGCGCATTCCGCCGCCTTCGCAACGGAAATAGGATTGCTGTAGTTCTCCTTGATCCAGCGCGCGGACTCGCGGATCTTCTCGGTCGTCGTAGTAATGCTTGCATCGTCCAGATCTAGCCTGTCGGATTCGACGTAAGTCGTTTGCAGCATGTCGGCGATCTTGCGGGCGACTTCCGAATTGAGGTCGCGTTCAATCTGTGCCAAGGCGAGGTCGGTTGGCGTCGCGCTGTTGGTCCGGGTTGTAGTAGGTGCATCGTCGAACAGAAAGATGGGCACCGTGGAATGCCGCGGGTCCTTACAAACGACGACCAGATTTGCGCCTTGCTGAATGTCGAACGATGCAATGGAACCTTGACGCGCGATCCATGAAAGAAGGCGATCATTCGACTCGAGCGCCGTCGCCGCGTCCTTACACGCTACAAACAACGCGTGGAAGTCGCCGAGCTTGTTGCGCTCGATGCCTTGTGTCCAGATCGAAATGCCCGAAGAACTTGTCACGAGCCCTCCCGTTTCTGAGAGCACTGAAAGACGATAGGCGGAACCGTCGGCGAGCCCTTCTGATTCGTTGGCAAGACGGAATACGTCGCCGATTGCTCCAGCCGTCGCCATCGAGCATTCCTGACAAACTAGAAGTCCAATGTGCTTCGCAGGTTTCTGCGTCGCCACTTCGGGTCCGTGCCGGTGCACATCGATGTATGACGTAATAAAATCGGTGGAAGTCGTCACGCTTAGTTCTCCAAACAGGGTGAATCACTGTCTATGTGACGAGATTAACGTACCCCAACCGGCCTGGCCAACGTGGCCGGCAAGTGAGGGTGTTTTGGCGCATTTATCATGAATTGGGAAATACTTACCTCGCGAGCCCAAATAAATCCATACGAAAAGGCCGCTGAATCAGCAATTTTTGCCTTCAATAAATTGGCCGTGTTTATCGAGGAACGAAGTTAACTTATGGGGCGAAGCCCCGTGTGACAAGGCAAGGCGGGCATTGGCCCAAGATGCACTGCGTTTTGGGCCAATGAACTGTCACTAAAATCGGTGCGACGGCGGATTAGCACACCCGTATCACTCTGTTACATCCATTGCAGATAGCTACAACACTTTCTGTACTGAAGTGTTGGGCGGTAATAGCCTCCACGGAATCGGCCAATAGCACCCGAATTTCTGCCCGTGTCGATCCGCTCATTCACACGCAGGCTATGCTTTATTGCAGCATCTGTAGCAATAGCGTTTGCCTTGTTAGGCGCTATCGAATGTCAGCAATGCGCAATTTCTTCTCCCTTTCGAGGAAGCTGTCGACTGGGTCGTAGTAATTGCCGTGTCCTGAAAGTGCTCTGCACTGAGGATGCACGACGAGGCAACGCTCACGCGAGTCCGAAAGCTGGACCGCGAGTTGCGAGCTGGACCGTGCAACCGCTACCGGTGCATCACAACACTTTAATTTGTGTACTACGAAATAAAACGCGAAGCGTGGCGTAGATCCTATCGTTTCGCAATCTTGGGGGATGGAAGACTCTGGAGACAGGGCTCGCCGCATTGTTAGCGGCGCGGCCTGTGATCGTTCAAGCAGGTGGACAGCCACTTGGCTTGGCAAACCATGACGCAGATCCGACCTCGCGTTGGGCTGCGCCATATGCATTTTTGCCGGCAACGGCCGACTTGCGGACTGTTGGTGCAGCCAAGGCGGTGTCGATTCATTACTGTGCCCATCAAACATGAAAGGATCAAACCGGTGGATTACTACCCTCTAAATTCGCTCCCCCCGGCGGCCGGCACGGAGCGTGGCCAACTTAGCGCAAGTGCCATGTTTCGCCTGATGCGCGACCATATCTGGGAAATCGTAACCACCACGGTTGTGGTTCTCACTTTGGCCGCCGGCTATCTACTCGTTGCGTCGCCGATCTATTCGGCGGATGTGCTCGTGCGCGTCGATCCACCAGAGCCGAACGCGCTGGGTCTCGCACTCCAGAACCAGGAGAACCTGCCTCCGCCCGCGCCGTCCCCCGTCACTGAAATGGGGGTCATGCGTAGTCGTTCGGTACTGGAGCCTGTGATTCAACGCTTCCGGTTCGATGTGTCGGTGACGCCGCATACGATGCCCCTGCTTGGTGATATCGCGGAGAAGTTCGCGACACCGGGAGAGCCGTCCCGTCCCTGGTTGGGACTCAAGTCATTTGCGTGGGGAGGCGAGCAGGTAAAAATCGGCGCGCTCGATGTCCCGAAAGATCTGGAAGAAGAAAAAATGACGTTGATTGCGCGCGACGATAACACCTACGAATTGCGCGGCCCACAGGACCAGGTATTCCTCGAGGGTACGGTGGGCAAAGACGTGTCGGGCAACGGAATTTCGATGCGTGTGGACCAACTGGTTGCACGACCCGGAACGGAATTCACCGTCGTTCGCTGGAACTCGGTCGACGCCATCAAGCGTTTTGACGCGCTCATCAAGGTTAGCGACAAGGTCAAAGACTCCGGTCTTCTACAGATCGAGTACACGGACAAGAGCCCCGCGAAGGCCGCGGAAGTCGCCAATGCATTGGGACAGCAATACCTCACGACGGCGATCGCCAGTCGGCAACTCAACGACACCACGACGCTCGCGTTCATCAACGGAGAACTTCCCCGTTTGCTCGCAGATTTGCGAAAAGCCGAGGAAGCGCTAAAGGCATTCAGAGCCAATTCCCAATCAATGCAGCCGACGGCTGAGGCCCAAGCCTATCTGCAAGGCGGTCTGGATATCGACCGTCAGATCGCGACGCTGCAACTGCAACGCACGCAACTTCTCGAACGCTATACGCCGCAGAGCCGCTGGGTTCAGAGCGTCGATACGCAACTCGCGCAATTGAAGAGTGCGAAGGCGAGCTTCGATGGCCATTTCAACGGCATGCCGGCGTCGGAGCGCTCGAGCGTGGATCTGATCCGCGCGCAGAAGGTCGCGGAGACGATTTATCTGGGCATGGTGCAGAAAGCGGAGCAATTGCAGGTGCGTCGGGCCAGCACCACGGGCGGCGCGCATATCGTCGACCAGGCAATCACGCCTCATCGACCCGTCAAACCGAAACCGATACTCGTGCTTCCTGGCGGCCTCGCATTGGGCATCGTCTCCGGGGTCGTGCTCGTGTTCATGCGCCGTCATGTACTGACGGGCGTGACCGATCCGCGTTACGTCGAACGCCGAATGAGCGTGCCGGTTTTCGGCGAGATCCTGTTCAGTCAACAGCAGTCTCTGATCGACCGGACCAATGCGGGGGCCAAGTCGCTGCCCGGCGCGCCGGCGCGAGCCGGCTTACCTCAGCCGGCGACAAGTGGTGTACCCGAGATACAGGTGGCAGGAGGCGGCAACAGGGTGCTTGCCGAACGCTTCCCGCATGACACGTCGGTGGAGGCGCTGCGGGCGGTGCGCACGTCGCTGGCACGCGATCTCGCGCATGCACGCAATAACGTCCTCATGGTTATTGGGCCGACTCCGTCAGCGGGGAAGAGCTTTGTCGCCGCAAACATCGCGACTTTGCAGGCTGAGATCGGCTCGCGAGTTCTTCTGATAGATGCGGATATGCGTCGTGGTCATCTCGCATCGCTCTTTAATCAGAACAATCGTGGCGGACTCTCCGAAGTTCTGTCCGACCGCATGCCGTTGCGCAACGCACTCCGTCATACGGGAATCGACGGTTTGTCGTTCCTCTCGTGCGGATCGCGTCCGGACAATCCGGCCGCTTTGCTGGCGCGGCCGCGTTTCAAGGAAGTGCTGGAGCGCCTGAGTGCCCAGTTCGATCTGGTGATCTTCGATACGCCGCCATTCCTCGCAGTGACCGATGCGTCGATCATTGCAAGCGAAGCGGGCGCATCGCTGCTGGTTTTGCGCTCTGGAATGCAAAGCGAGGAAGAAATCGAGGACACCATCAAAAAGATGGAGCGCGCAGAGGGCCGTATTGCCGGCGCGGTGTTCAACGGTATTCCGCTTCGGCGCAGTACCCGCACTTACGGCTATGCGACGAACTATGCCAGCGATTATGGCGACCTCGACGCAACCAGTGGATCTCTCCGCACGTGAGCGAGTTGCCACCGTCGTTCGATGAATTCGCAAAACGGAGAAACAGATGGCGTTTGCAATCAACGGAAAATTCACTTCGCAGCCGGTCACGGGTGTTCAGCGGGTCGCGTATGAGTTGACGAGAGCAATGCAAATGCGAGTACCCCCCGGCGAGCAGCTGGAGATATTCGTGCCGCGCAATGCGATCGAGCCGGGCGCGTCGCTGAAATGGCAACGGCGCTTTCCGTGGTTGCTCGGTACGCTATGGGAGCAGATTACGCTTCCCATCGCCGCCAGAGGTGTCAGGCTTCTCAACTTGTGCAATACCAGTCCGGTGTTCAAACGCCGGCAGGTCGTGATGGTTCACGACATGGCGGTGTACGACGTGCCAGGTGGATTCTCCAGAAAGTTCGTGCTTTGGTATCGCACGTGCTTCTTTCTGCTGCCGCGAATGGAGCCGATGATTCTCACCGTGTCGAAGTTCTCCCGATCGCGCATCTGCCACCACCTGAAAGTCGACCAGTCGCGAGTAGCGGTAGTGAGCCCCGCCGCGGATCATCTCGACCGTGTTACGTCGGACCCTTCGGTAATGGAGCGCCTGTGCCTCGTAAAAGACACCTATTGCGTTGTTGTCGGCAGTCTGGACCCGCGAAAGAACCTGCAACGCGTGCTGGAAGCAATCGAGAAGCTCGGACACCTCGATCATGTCAAGTTCGTCGTGGTCGGCGGCAAGAACGCGCGCATTTTCAATAGCGAGCTCGCTGAACAGGGTCCGAAATCGGAGAGCGTAGTCTGGGCTGGCTTTGTCACCGACGGCGAGTTGAAAGCGCTCTATGAAAACGCGGGCTGTCTTGTGTTCCCGTCCTTGTATGAGGGATTTGGTTTGCCGCCCCTCGAGGCGATGTACTGCGGTTGTCCGGTTGTCGCTTCGTCGCGGACCTCGATACCCGAGGTCTGTGGAGAAGCGGCGATGTATTGCGACGCGACATCGGCGGACGACATCGCCGCAAAAATCTCTTTGATGATGACAGACCAAGCACTGCGGCAACGCCACAGAGCAATGGGTCTCGAACGTGCGCGCGAGTTCCGCTGGGATATGACGGCGCAAACCGTGCTGGACATTCTGAAAGGGCAGGCAGGCGAACGGTTGGCGGGCGTGCCGGCCAGCGCGTCGGCGAGCTAGCGCATGTCGGTGGGCAGGCCAATGGATCGCACTTCAAACAGTGCCGGCAGACGGCGAGTGTTGGGCACAATCGCGGCTTTGCTTGCGGCTATTCCGCTTGCGCGAGGCAAGACGTCGCCGGCGCCGACCGCGGTGCCGCAGGCGCTCGACGCCGGCGGTCGCAGAATAACGGAAATGATCGGGACGAACGGATGGGCGGGATCAAGTCGCGACGTTGAGATGTGGCGGCAGATGGGCATC
Source organism: Paraburkholderia rhynchosiae (assembly GCF_002879865.1). GTDB lineage: Bacteria > Pseudomonadota > Gammaproteobacteria > Burkholderiales > Burkholderiaceae > Paraburkholderia > Paraburkholderia rhynchosiae. Next base: position 85,994 of record NZ_PNXY01000004.1, on the reverse strand, counting down.
ACCTGGGGGCGCGATTCAGTGGGCCCCGGCCAGCCGGATTCACCGACGGAGGTCATGCGTATCGACAAGACAGGGTCTCAGTTCGACAGCGACCTTCCGTCGGCGCTGATTGCGAACAATCGCAATGGCATCCGGTCGCTGTTGCTGCTTGGCTATACGCCGCCATGGAACGCCACCGTGCCGGGCGACAGCAATTCGGCTCCGGTGGACGTGCGCGCATGGACGCGCTATGTCGAGGCAGTCGTTCGAAAGTACTCGGCACCACCGTTTAACTTGCGCTATTTCCAGATCTGGAATGAGGCCGCCGGCAAATTGTCCGGGGGATTGGCTCAGGCGACCTTCTGGCACGGTCCGAACTTCAACGAGGACGGGAAACGCTCGAAACCGTACGAGCGTGCCATGCAGGATTACGTCGAGCGGGTGCACCTGCCGGCGGCTCGCATCATTCGCAAGTACAACGCGTATATCGTCTACGGCGGTTGGCCAGATCAGGGCGGTGTTTCGAACTTCTGTAAGTGGCTCGAGTACAGAAGTCCGGGTTCGAATGAACGGATGCTGGACTGGGTCGACTATCTGGACACGCACTACCTGGGCGTCGCCGACCTCGATCCGCTGTATCAGCAGTATGTGAAGAATGGTCCGGCGAAGGGCATCTGGCAGACCGAAATCGGCGATGCGTACATGAAGAATCCGCATTACCTGCCGGAGTACTTCTTCGATTTCGCGGTATGGGCGTTGGACCGCAACTGGGACAACGCCAACAAGTACGTGTCCATGATCTACCACTGGGACGGCTACGAACCGTTTCGTCTTACTCATCGCGGTCCGCCTGCGCGCACCTACAACGTATCGGGCCGGAGTCTGATTGTGCTTCGTCAGACGGTTTCCGGCTCGCTGGCAAGTTTGTCGAATCAGTTGAAATTCGGTCCGGGCGCATCCGGCAGTGCATTGCGCTCAGGCAATGACATCGTGTTGCAGGTGAATGCCGCAGCGGGCTGGAGAACGTTGACTGTGGCGGGCCTCAAGCGGCCTTCCGCGCGCACGGTAAAGATTGACTTCATCGATGCGTTGACGGGCACAGTAAGTGCACCGGACGCTATTACGACCACCTGGAGTAATGACGGCTTGCAACTCGGATTCAAGGTGCCGGACAGGGTCAATGGCGCGGGAAACGATCCGCCCACCCATCTTGCGTATATCGCTGTCCGTCCGCTTGCGTAGCAATTCCGACTCACCGAAATCTCAGATAGCGTCGAATGCCATGAACCAGGTCACAGTCGTCATTTGCAACTACAACTACGAACGCTATCTCGCGGACGCGATCGACTCCGCGCTCAACCAGGACTATCCGGACACGCGGGTTGTCGTCCTCGACGACGGCTCGACCGATGGCTCGCGGGCGATCATGGAAAGTTACGGTTCCCGCGTTACCGCGATCTTCAAGGAAAACGGCGGCCAGGTATCCGCGTACAACCACGCGATACGCGCACTAGACTCGGAGTACGCGATCCTGCTCGATTCGGACGATATCCTGTACCCGAGCGCCGTGTCGGAAGTCATGCGGGTCTTCGCGAGCGGTTCGTGGGCGAAGGTGCAGTTTCGACTTGACGTGATGGACGCAAACGGAGCACTGACGGGCGCTTATGTGCCGCACAGCGAACCGCCCACGAATTGCGGAGAGCTTCTGCGGACCGGCTGGCTGTATCCGTCGCCGCCCGCGTCGGGCAATGCCTATCTTGTGAGCGCGCTCAAGCGCGTCTTTCCAGTTCCCGCTCCAGGAATAAACCGCTACGGCGCCGACTTTTTCGCGATCTACGGCGCGGCGTTAGTGGGCCCCGTTGCCACGGTGCGCAAATCGCTTGGCGGTTATCGCGTGCATAACGCCGATGGCGGCACGGTGTCATTTGCCAACTCCGAACAGATCTCCAAAGCACCGAAAGCGCTGGGCATGCGATGGGCGATCCTGAGGAACATTGCGCGGTCGCGTCTGAACATCGAGCTTCCGCCGACATTTCATGACTTCGGCCACGAGAAGGCGATCTTCTGCTCGAGCGTCTATCGCGCGACGCTCGCTACTCGCTGGCGCTGGATGATGCGCGATTCGCGCAACTATTTGCATGCGATCGTCGCGAACCCGTTCTGGAGCGTCAAGAAGAAATTCGGCACGCTGTTTCTTTCCGGCTTGTGCCTTGTGCCGTACTCGCCGCTTTCTGACTTTGTCGTCCGCTACATTTCCAACCCGCTTGCGCGCCGTCGCATAGCGCAGCGGTAAGTCAGGAAGATGCCTTTGGAGAACGGAATGGAAAGACGAGACAACGCAAGCGTCATTGCGTTTGTTTACGGCGGATATCTGATGAGGTACGTGTACCTCATCATCGTGGTGCCGTTTTACGGAAGAATGCTCGGCGTGTCCGAGTACGGACGCGTGCTGGCCTCCATGTCGCTGATGAACGTGATATGGATGCTCGTGAGCTACGGGTTCACTTTCGTTGGAATGCGCGAAGTCTCGAAGGCGCATTCGGCGAAGGAATGCAATGCGATCTATTCGTTGCATGTGAGCGCACGGCTCATGCTGGCCGCGTTGGGCGGATGCATCGGCCTTGTCGCCACCATGTGCTCGCCGATATTGTCGGAGCGGCCACTAATCGGTGTGCTGGCCACATTGCTCGGCATCGTGTCGGCGCTGAACCTCGGCTGGCTATTTCAGGGACGTCAGCACTTCCGCACACCGATCATGATCGAAGTGTTCGGCTTCGCGTTGAGCCTCATTCTGGTGCTGAGCCTCGTCAAGCGGCCTGCCGACTCCGTATGGGTGCTGGCGAGCCTGCTAGTCGCGGGCGTCGCGTCTTCGATCATTTCCTATGGCATCACCACTGCGCAATTGGGAATGCCGCATCTCAAGCTGGACGGCGTGATGCCGCTGATTCGCAGCTCCACGATGCTGTTCTGCTACTCGTCCGGCTCCGTTGTACTCACGGCGTCGTCGACCTATCTGTTGACGCTGCTGTCCACGCCGGCGGAGGTCGGCTATTTTGGTGCGGCCGAACGTTTCGCGACTATCGGACTGAGTCTGATGGGCCCGGCATCGCAAGTGTTCGTGCCCACCATCTCGCGGCAACTCGCCCATGGCGACAAGGAGGGCGCGCATGCCACCACTCGTCGAGGCGCAACACTGCTGCTCGGTTACGGCTTACTCGTGTTCTGCGGCGCGTTGACGCTGTCGCCCTTTGTCTTGCCGCTGATTCTCGGCCCGGCCTTCGAACCGGCCGCACGCGTCCTTCAATGTTTCGCGTGGATGTTCCCGTTCGTGGCCTTTAACGAATTCGTCGCGTTTTACGTGTTTGTGCCACGCAAGAAGGATCGGCTGCTTGCGTTTGCGGGAGTCGCCTCAGGGGTGGCCAATCTCGCTGCCGCGCTTTTGCTTGCTCCGCATTTTGGATCGATCGGCATGGCAGCCGCACGCGTCATCGGAGAGGCGACGCTGGCGGTCATCCTGATGGTCATCATGGTCCGGCTCGAACTGGTCGGTCTTGTGCCGGGCGCTCGACGTGCTGCCGGCATGCTGGGGTTCGCGTGGGGCGCGAGAGCCCAGGCGAGCGCGACTAAAGACAAGTGAACCGGATTGCCGGATGGCAGGTGTCCGGCGCGTAATCTCACAGGAGGTTGAAGTGAAAGTCGCTATTGTTCACGATTGGTTGGTGGTTTCGGGCGGCGCAGAGAAGGTACTGAAGAGCATCATCGAGTGCTTTCCGAAGGCGGACGTCTTCTCGATTGTCGACTTTCTCGAAGACCGTGATTGCGTGAAGGGAAAATCCGTCAACACCTCGTTTATTCAGAGGATGCCTTTTGCGCGGAAGCGCTACAGGGCATATCTGCCGTTGATGCCGATCGCGATCGAGCAACTCGACCTGTCTGCATACGACCTCGTTATTTCGAGTTCGCACGCGGTGGCCAAGGGCGTGCTGACCGGGCCGAACCAGATTCACATCAGCTATGTGCATTCGCCTATTCGCTATGCCTGGGACTTGCAGCATCAGTACTTGCGCGAATCGAACCTGAACAGGGGGCTGAAGTCGATCATGGCGCGCGCGCTGCTGCACTATATCCGCGGTTGGGATTCGCGCTCGGCAAATGGGGTGGATCATCTGCTCGCGAATTCGCAGTTCATCGCACGACGGATCAAGAAAGCGTATCAGCGGGACGCAACCGTCATTTATCCGCCGGTCGATCTGGACAATATGGTCATGGGCACGCAGAAAGAAAACTTCTACGTGACGGCGTCGCGCATGGTGCCGTATAAGCGCATCGATCTGATCGTGCGAGCTTTCTCGCAGACGCCGGAGCGTCGGCTCGTGGTGATCGGCGACGGCCCTGAAATGAAGAGGATAAAGGCGATTGCTGGAGAAAACGTCACGATACTCGGCCACCAGCCTCTCGAAGTTCTAGTCGATCATTTGCGGCGAGCTCGCGCATTTGTGTTTGCCGCGGAAGAGGACTTCGGTATCTCGGTGGTGGAGGCGCAGGCATGCGGCACGCCGGTGATTGCATTCGGCAGGGGCGGTGCGCTTGAATCGGTGGTGGGTTTGCCTCTCGAGCGGCCAACCGGGGTTTTCTTCGGCGATCAGACGACAGAATCGCTATTGGAGGCGGTAGTGCGGTTCGAGCGCAATGCCCCTTTGTTCGATCCGCGCAATTGCCGCAAGAACGCCGAGCGGTTCTCAACTGAGAACTTCAAAACGGCACTGACGGATTTTATCGATGCGCGGCTTCTGCGTAGTTCGATCGAACAGCTCCGCCCGTATCTTGTCCGCGAACGCGCGGTAGAAGAGCGTCACCTCGCGAGCGTGCCTTCGTAAGACTGAACGCGATATCGGACCCGGCCGACGTAAGCCATGATCGAGTGAGCATGGCTGTGAATCTCCGGCGAACGCGTTTCAATCAGACGTTGGAGCGGCGCATGATGTCCATAGGCGAGCGCGGAAACGAATAGAAGGCTCGCGGTCGACCACGCGGGCCGCAAGCGATCGAACTCGACAGAAAGTGCGGCTCGCAGGAAAGACATGGCCACGAGCGCGCCCAGAATCCAGCCTGAAACCACTTCGGGCAACGAATGCGAATGATCCATCACACGCGACACACCGGTCAGCGCCCCGATTGCCAGACCCGCCACGATGCCTATTGACGGTGGCAGCCGCCACCACTTCAACTGCAGTGTGATCGCCACGATCCACACCGACGTCGACAACATGGCGTGGCCGCTGATCACGCGAAAATCAGAAGCTGGAAACGATATGCCCCAGCCGGCGTAGACGATCTTGCTCGCGCCGACAACGGCGACCCCGGCGGCGAGCGTGGCGATCCATCGGCAAGCCAGTCTGACATCGAACAGGGCTATCCAGCAGGCGCAGACCGCCGCAATGGGCAATGTGACGGCCGCATCGCCCAGGTTGGTAAATACAGTCCACATAGGGTTCTCTTTGTTGTTGGTCTTCGCTACAGCGGGGAGACGTTGCCGCTATAGCGTCGCGTGGCGCGCGGGAATTTGTCAGACGCGCGAACGGATGAGCGAGTTCCGCCGATTGAATTCGGCAAGGATCGTATTGGCCGAATGCGACGCCAGCAGCAGCGAGATGACGAGTGTGAGGATCAGGACATTCGAAGGCGACACAAGGCGATGTTCGGTGGCGGCCATGACCAGCAGGCACACGGACGAGATTTCGACGAATCGGAATGCGGCGAAGTTTTGCCCGCCGCCGACTAGCGCCGCAGCAGCTGCGCCGTGTTTGCTCCAGTCGACGAGCTTCCAGAAGAAGTTCAGCATCAGGAAGAGCCCAACCACCCCGAGTTCCGCGAGGAAATTCAGATAGGAGTTATGCGCGTGTGAATCGCTGTGTTCGACCGTGATGTCGGACGGCGCGCCAAACAGATGAAAGTAAGAGGCCACGTTGCCGATGTGATCGTCGAATGAGCCGAAGCCCAGGCCCACAATCGGGCTCTGCTCGAAATAGGCGAGCGCGCGCGGCCATAGCCATTCATACCGGATGTTGAGATTGGCGACCTTGGCATCCTGATTCTGAATGTTGAAGGTATAGCCCATGTAGTCGACGCTCGGGTCTGTGTTAATCACCGCCATTGCGAGAGAGCCCGCAATCAGGCCGCCCATCAGCACGGCGAGCAGCCAGCGCTTGCGGCCGAAATAGAGGTATGGCAATACGGCGACGGCGCCCAGCAGCGAGCCGCGGCTGTAGGTCGAGAACAGCATCAGGGCATTGATGGCGATCAGCCCGAGCAACAGCTTGCTTCGCTTTTGCAGATAGCACGCCACACCCAGGCAGAACAGCATCGCGAAAAATCCCCCGGCCGCGTTGCGCGCAATGAAGTAACTGCCGAAGCTGTTGTCCGGGTTCGTAAAGATACTTAGCAATCCGGTTTGCACGATGTAAACGGCGTAGACCGGAATGTTGATTCCTACCGCAAACATGAAAAACGTGCGAAGCACTTTATTCAGTTCGAGACGATGCATATACAGGCAACCGGCAAAAATGGGAGCGTATGAAATGAAGAAATTGCCGTCGCGCCGGTAGAACTCAAATTCGGTAAACGCTTTGGGATCATAGAGCAGCGTGGAGACGGTGATCAGGACCGTCAACGCGGTCAGGGGCGTAATGAATGCTGGGTACCTGCGTCCAAAAAACCGCCACGAATATAGAACGATCGGGACGAACCCGACCGCGCTCACCGGCACCAGATTCGTGACGGTGAGAAACAGCGCAAGTAGCGAAATGTAAACCATCGCGACTCCAGAAAAACGAATGGCGCATAGCCTGCAATGACGAGGCCCTTGGTTGCGAACAGAACGTGGTTGAGATGCGGCGCACCGGTACGGGACGGCTCGCCTGGAACAAGATCGGGGTCCTACGTTTGCACGAAGAAGGTTTCCAACTTGCCTGTGAAGGTACCACGTATAGGCACTGATTTCCACGCGCTGCCGCACATACGGGGCGTAATTGAAACTTGATGTAAGCGGCTGCGCACACTGATGCCACGGCCCGGGCCAAAACCTCAACTGATCGCGCCACCATTGCTGTGGTGCAGCGTAACGTGACTATGATTGATTTTGTCGAGTAGTGGCTTTAGTGGCATCGGCTTCTCTGGCGCCACGCTGAAAAAATGTGCCGTTCGTTTTTTGCACGCGACCGGCCGCCGTCTGACTTCGGGAGTGCGGATGCTCACGGGCGTGAACCGCTGGTGTGTGTCGCATGTTTGCGCAGACTGAACGGCTGGCGTAGTTCGCTGATGCGCCCATTCTGTCATTGATCACATGTGAGACCAGACCAGCGCAGTGCCGACGCATCGAGTCGGCGCTTATGCGATTAATTGCGGTCGGGCTTGCATGTCTAGGAGCGATAAAAAATGGAAAAAATTTTTGCAACTGATGGCGAGACGAACGTCGACGCTCACGGCGAAGCGTCCGCCCAGTGCCCGCCGCTTACCCAGGTGATTCTTGCAGGCGGCTCGGGTACACGTCTATGGCCAGTGTCGCGCGAGCAGTTCCCGAAGCAGCTCATCGACGTGATTGGCGATCAGACCTTGCTGCAGGCCACGATGGGACGAATGGACGACTTTAGTCCTTTATGGACTGTGACTCCGGAGCCGATCATCGTTTGCGGGGCCGAGCATTACTTCGCAACTTACGAACAGGCACGAGAAGTCGGCGTCAATGCGCGGATCGTGGTCGAGCCTGGGCGCCGCGACACGGCGCCGGCGCTGACACTTGCCGCACTGGCTGCGTCCGCGGAAGATGAGGACGCCATTCTCGTCACCATGCCCGCGGATCACGCCATTGCGAATCTGAAGGCTCTTCATAAGGCGATCGAAATCGCAGCTGGCTATGCGGATGCAGGTGCGATTGCAACACTCGGCGTTCCGCCCACTGGCGCCGACACCGGCTTTGGCTATATCCGCCTCGGCAACGCGCTGCAGGATGGCGTGCATCGAATCGAACGTTTTGTCGAAAAACCTGCGCCCGAGCTAGCCGCGCAATATGTCGAGTCCGGAAATTACTGGTGGAACAGCGGCATGTTCGTGGTGCGGGCCTCCGTCTGGCTCGATGTCATTCAGCGGTTCCAGCCGCAAATTCACGATGCGTGCGTGCGAGCCTATGAAGGCGCCAAGCTCACCGACGGATGTGTCGTCCCGGACGCTGAAGCGTTCTTGCAATCGCCGTCCGATTCGATCGATTACGCAGTGATGGAGCATCTCGGCAAGGCCGAATCACCCTTTGCCGGCATAGTCGTGCCGCTCGACGCCGGATGGTCGGATCTCGGCTCCTGGGACGCCGTGTGGCAGGCGATGGAAAAGGACGAATCCGGCAACGCGTCGAACGGACGCGTGCTATTCGAGGGAGCGACGGCCACTTACGCGCGCTCGCAAGGCGGGCGGTTGCTTGCTTGCGTCGGCACAAACGACCTGATCGTGGTTGAAACGGACGACGCCGTGCTCGTCGCAGACCGTTCGCATGTGCAGGACATCAAGGGACTCGTGTCACGCATCAAAGCCGAGAAATCGCCGGAAGCGGACGCGCACAGAAAGGTTCGCCGCCCGTGGGGCTTTTACGATTCGATCGACCATGGCGACCGCTTTCAGGTGAAACGAATCGTGGTGATGCCGGGCGCACGCCTGTCGTTGCAGATGCATCATCACCGGGCCGAGCATTGGGTCGTGGTAAGCGGCACCGCGCTGGTCACGCGCGGCGACGAGCAATTCCTTCTGGGCGAGAACGAGTCCACGTATATCCCGCTGGGCATCCGTCATCGCTTGGAGAACCCGGGTTGCGTACCGCTGCAAATCATCGAAGTGCAATCCGGAAGCTATCTCGGCGAAGACGACATCGTCCGATTCGACGACAAGTATGGCCGTGCGGGTTGATCGACCGTGGCGAACCAGAGTGTTTTCCAGGGGGCTGCTATGAGACTGATTACAGGTCTATTGGCGAGATCATTCGATGTTGCGATGATCGTCGGAGGCGCATTCATTGCCTCGCACATTCGCTTCGACGATCTCGCGCAGCATCGTTCCTATGTGGCATTCGTCGCTTTTGCGGCGGCGTTTTCGCTCGCTGTGTTCCCGGCATTGGGCGTCTATGAGTCGTGGCGCGGCCGCTCCAAAAGAGTACTGGTGGGGCAGGTGGCGCTCGGCTGGCTGGTGGTGCAGGCGTGCGCCCTGGCACTGATGTTCTCGTTGCACCGCATCGACTTTGTGTCCCGGCTATGGTTCGCGTATTGGACGGGCCTGGCCGGATGGGGGATGATTGCGGGCCGCATGGTGACGCATGTGCTGCTCGGACGCGTTCGGAATGCCGGGTTGAATTTGCAGAAAGTCGCAGTTGCGGCATGCGGAGAGCATTGCGACGAGATTCTGCGCAAAATGGAACTCGAACCCGCCGCGGGTTTTCGTGCCAACGCTGTCTACAACCTGCGCCCGGGAATCGCGACCACGACGTCCGTACCGGTGTTCGAACAGCGCGCGGCCTTTGCAAAGTATGTGCGTGAACACCACATCGATGAAGTATGGCTTGCGCTGCCGTTATCGGAAGAACGTGCGATTCTCGAATTGGTCGGTGAGTTTCGCAATGATCTGATCAATGTGCGTTTCATGCCGGACGTGAGGGCCCTCGCGCTCTTCGATGGAAGCGTGACCGAGCTGCTGGGCTTTCCGACGATCAATCTTGCCGCCTCGCCTCTGCCGCCGAATGCACTGGTGAAGAAGGAGCTTTTCGACCGCATCTTTGCACTCGTTGCGTTGATTGCGGTGTCTCCGATTCTTCTTGCGTGCGCCATCGCGGTCAAACTCAGCTCGCCAGGTCCGGTGTTCTTCAAGCAATGCCGCAAAGGCGCGGACGGACGCGTGTTCATGATCTACAAGTTCCGCAGTATGCGTCTGCATGAACAGAAGCAGGGCGTGCTCGAGCAGGCGACGCGCGGCGACCCGCGCATTACACGAGTGGGGCAGTTCTTGCGCCGCACCAGCCTGGATGAGTTGCCGCAGTTCTTTAATGTACTGCGCGGCGATATGTCCGTGGTGGGGCCACGGCCACACGCGCTCGAACATGACGATCTGTATCAGGACATCGTGTCCGGCTATATCCAACGCTACCGGATCAAGCCCGGCATCACGGGGTGGGCACAGATCAACGGCTTTCGCGGAGAGACGGACCGGATTGAAAAGATGGAGGGCCGCGTAGCACACGATTTGTACTACCTTCGAAACTGGTCGTTCGCACTCGACGTCAAAATCATTTTCGCGACTGTATTCAAGGGGCTGCATCATCCCAACGCCTACTGATTCATCCGTCGGATCGAGGCCCCGCAATACAGTACAGGACAGGTGGGAGACGTAAGCTTATATCGCGGCGAGCTATGAAATTATTCAACCTTGAAACAGCAGTCAGACGTTCCTTGAAGAAGGTGGGGCAATACAGGTTCCACCGGGATCATGGCGCGCAGGCGGGACGAATTCTCCAGTTGCTGGAGAAGAAGTACGGGCGTCCTGATCCGGCACATCTCAAGCTCGCCGACATCTATGCACGCGATGTATTCGGCGACGCGATTTACGCGCCATGGCTTCGTGTCTATGCTGCATTCAGCGGGGCATTCAAGGAAGGCTGGATTCCCGACAACTACTACGGCGGAGTTGTCGTGCCCAGCATGAAGGGTGGATACGGCAGGATCTCTAACCTGAAGCCGATGTCGCGGCTTATCTTCGGCGGCGACGCGTTTCCCGACGTCGCCTATTTCGCCAACGGCCTGTTTTTCACTGAACGCAACGTGGTGGTTCCCGAACAGGAACTGAAACAGGTCGTTTTCCGTCAGTGCGATAAGGTCGTTTTCAAACTGGACGGCTCGGCGCGAGGCAAAGGCATCTATTTCTTCGACCGGGAATCGTTCGACTGCGAATTGATCAGGTCGCTCGGCAACGGTGTCATTCAGAAGTTCATCGTGCAACATCCGCTATTCAGCGCGTTTGCTTCAAAGTCCGTGGCGACCCTGCGTATGACCACCGTGGTCGATGAACTCGGCCATGTTTCTGTCCGCGCGTGCTTTTTGCGTATCGGCCGGGCGCACGATACCCACATCAGGAATGACGACGAAGTGTGTGTGCCGGTCGACCTGGTCACCGGTGAACTGGCGCGCAAAGGCTTCCTGAGCGACTGGGGCGCCACCGAGGAGCATCCGGATTCAAAGGTCAGGTTTGCTGGCGTGAAGATTCCAGCATTCAGCGATTGCGTCGATACCGTGCTGCAACTTCATGGCAAGATTCCCTTTGCGCGCTGCATAGGATGGGACGTCACAGTGGGCGATGACGGCAAAGTGCAGGTGATGGAATGGAATGGCGAGCACAACGATGTGAAGTTCAGTGAGGCGACCCAGGGCCCGTGTTTTTCTGATTTGAAATGGGAACTGCTGAATGCCAGTGCCGTATGACAGTATTGAGCGAGGAACGTCACGTGAGCGAACAATTGTGGTGCGTCCATATTGAGGGGCCTGACGACTTCGTCGCTGCGGTTTCAAAAGAAGCGGCGGAGCGCGAGGCGTCGGCTATCAATGCTCATGTCGAGCGCTCGGGACAAGGCGAGCGTGCCGCGCCAGTGCGAGCGGTGGCAATGGAGTGGCCGTTCACGCCGGAGAGCCATGCGCGCGCGGTAGAAAGCGACTGGGAAGATTTGCAGCGCATGCCGCACAGAGGGCGGCAGCCTGCTTCGTCATCGAACATATTGACGAATATCGCGAGACGAGTGAAGGAACTCATCGAGGTCGCGCGGGGTGCATGACTGAACGGTCATGCGGTTATCCAGCATGCGGTTATTCAGTCGAGAAATTCAGACCCCCAGCCGTTTCACAATGGCTGTCTTCACGACCGGCACGCCGATCTGCAACAGCTTGCGGAAGCCTTCGTCTCGTCCCACCTTCTGAACGGCGTTATCGATCATCGCCTGCATCACGTTCGCCGGATAAAAGTCCTGGAACAGACTGTTTGCGCCGATTCTTTCAAAGACGTGATGCAGGAACGAGCCGACAGGAGGTCCGATCCGCTTGAACAAGCCCATCTTCACCACGCGATTGTTCCAGAGATGAAGCGCGTACGAGTTGGCGCACCGCGTCGCGCATTCGTCGAAATGCTGCGGCAGGAATACCTTGTAGTAGTCGTCGAAATGTATCGGATAAAATTCGCTTTCTGGCATACCGGCCTTTACGCCATACACGGCGGTAAGCAGACGCGGGCCGGTGTCACCCCATTTGATGTTGGTCCCTTTCATTGCTTCAATGCGCAGTAGAAGATCCAGCAGGCGGTGATCGGCCGGATCGAGCCGAAGCAAAGCCGTACAGATGCTGGTTGCTGACTCTCGCCCGATGATGTTGCCGTTGACGCTGCGGTCGAAATCGCGCAGCAGCAGCATGTCGGTGTCCACCCAGATCTCCTCGGTTTTCGTAAACATCACGAACCGGAAATAGTCGGTGAAATGCGCCATCGAGGGAACGCCGTCGATGGAAAAAGCAGTCAATGCGTCGGGCGACACAATCGCGCTGGCGTCCTTCGCGATGACGCCCTTTGGTAAGTTCTTTACCTCGCTATAGCAATATAGAGCCACGTCACTGCCATAGGTCGTGAACGAACTCAGACAGGCCACCTCATAGGCCGATAGTTCCGGGCCATGCCAAAACGACGCGAAACTAGCGTTGCTCATGATCGATCCATAGAGAATATCCGGTGCGGCGGGCGTCGAGCTTCGCCTGATTGAGGATCGGCCCCGCAGCGGGGGAACGCGGGCGCCCCTGCCCTGGTGCGGCCTTTAGCGGGATATTAGACAAGCAGACAATGCAGGTCTCGGAGAAGGCCGTAAATGTGGGACAAATGTCGCGAAACGTTGAGTCCGATTGCCGAACGCGAGGTGCGGCCGCTGCCTCATGAGGCAGCGGCCGGCTAAGTGCGACGCGCCACTTCGCCACCTCGCCCTGGATCGACCTAGTGCAAGCCCGACGCCCGCCCGCTCGGCGGAACGACATTGCCGGAACTGTCGACGATAGCGACCGGCTCGTTTCGCGCGCCGGGCGGCTGTTCGATCGCGAGTGGACTGGTGACATTCGTGCGGCCCCCCGATGCCGTCCCGATTGACGTTGCGCTGTCGATCATGGAAAACAACGTGGTCAGATAGCTTTGAACACTGTTCTGCACCACCTCGGCGAGTTCATTGCGAGTGTCCACCGCAATGTCCTCAACGTGCCCCCAATAGGCGCAGGTCTTCTTTATTGCTGCCGGGAACTGCTGAAATTGCAGATCGAATACCTGATTGAAGGACTCGGAAGAAAGCGCCGCATCGACAAGCGCGCGTTGCTCGGAAAGAGATGTCTTGACGGTCTGCACGTTCAGTTCGACAATTTTTTCAAGGCCAGAGACAGTTCGCGCTGCAAGTTCATAGGCGGCAATTGGATGGCCTTCGTAACGGACGTCGGGCTGACTCAATACAACGGCATTCATAAGATGCTCCGTATAAGTGCGAGTGGGTAAAATGCGCGACAACGCGCAGGGGTTCAGCAACTGCTATACCTGTGTGCGTCAGCAGATCCCAAAAGGGGTGTGCAAGGGTGTGCAATGCATTGTGAACCGCGCGGCGACGTTTAAGTGGCTACTGGCTGGCCCTGCCAGGCAGGTTTCATGGTCGTAACGGACGTCCATTAGAGCTGCACCGCGAGCGCGCCGCACTGCGGCAGCGAGCAATACCCATGCCTCGTGTGCGTCACGCTAGGCAGGCACCGGACGATGAGAAATTCGACTTTCGACTGTTATTGTGGGCGCCAGCTACCTTGACGACGAATGGACCGATTGCCATGACCGAACTCGACCTCTCCGGCATCTACCGAAGCTACATCACCTGCCTTAACAGGCAGGATTGGCAGAACCTGCAGCAATTCGTTCACGACGACGTCTACTACAACGATCGGCGAATCGGTTTGTCAGGCTATCGCAAGATGCTGGAAAGGGACTTCCGGCAAATTCCGGATCTTCATTTCAACATCGAACTGCTGGTTGCCGACCCGGCTTATTTAGCTGCCCGACTGCGTTTCGATTGCACACCCAAGGGAACGTTTCTCGGCCTCGACATTAACGGCAGGAAAGTATCTTTCGCGGAGAACGTCTTCTACGAATTTCGTGGAGAAAGAATCGGACAAGTGTGGTCGGTTATCGATAAGGCGGCTATCGAGGCCCAGTTGTAGCAAAGGCGCAAAGCGAACCTGCAAATTACCGGTTGCTGCCGAGCGTCGTCTCTGTCACTCCGCTGCCGAGCGCCTGAAACAACGCAGCGGTGTCGGTGAAGCGGTTCGCTTGCGCGCGGGTTTGGTCGATTGCAGTCTGCAAGGCCTGGCGTTCGGCATCGAGAAGACTGATCTGACTGATTCCGCCTGCCGCATATTGCCGACGTGCAACGCCGAGGCTGGCTTGCGCTTCCTGTGCGGCCTCGGCACGCGCTTGCAGTTCATGCGCGTCGTTCTGCATTGCGGTGAGCGAATCGGCGACCTGCTGCAACGCCTGAAGCACGGTCTGCTGATAGCCTGCAAATGCCGCGTCATAGGCGGCCTGCGCCCCGCGTTTCCTCGCACGCAGTTCTCCGCCGTGAAAAATCGGCTGCGTCAGATTGAGGCCAATGTTCCAGATGTTCAGGCCAGTCACGATGTCGCGAATCCGCGTGCGCTCTGAGCCGATTCCCGCGGACAACACGAATTGCGGGTACAGGTTCGCGGTTGCAACGCCGACGTTCGCACTGGCCTGGTGCAGCAACGCTTCGGACGCCCGTATGTCGGGCCGCGCGCGAGCGAGCGTCGACGGCAACGTGATCGGAATGTCGACAGGTAAATGCAGCGCATCAAGAGCGAGTCCGTCGAAATCTGCTTTCGACGGTGCTGCTCCGAGAAGAATCGCCAGTTGGTGGTCCGCCGCCGCGAGCTGTGTTGCAAGCGGCGGCAACGAAGCACGGGTCTGTGCGAGCAGCGTGCGCTGGCTGCGCACATCGAGTTGCGATACGCCGCCCGCGGCGAGGCGCGCTTCCATGATCGACAGTTGATGCGCTTGCGCATCGGCGAGGCGTTGCGTAAGCACGATCTGCTGTTGCAACGACGCCCGCCGCACAGCGGTAGATACAACATTGCCCGCAATGCTGAGCCGTGCCGCATCGAATTCGTACGATTCATAATCGACTTGCGCCATGCTTGCTTCGAGTTCGCGCCGATTGCCGCCGAAGATGTCGAACGCATACGAAACACTGACCGATGCGTTGAACAACGAAAAAGGTCCCGGGGTTTCGACATTCGGAATGCCGAATGCCGCGGGATCGACTTTCTGTCTCGCGCCGGAAAGCGTTGCGTCGATGCTCGGGAATTGCGTGGCACCCGCTAGAGCGGTGTAGTTCTCGCGGGCTTCCACCAGCTTCGCTCGAGCTTGCGCGAGTGTGGGGCTCTGACGCAAGGCCTGATCCACGAGAGGGTTCAATGCATCGCACTGGAATTCCTGCCACCACATAGCGCGCGCGCTCGGTGCCATGTTGAACGTCTGCGCGGATCCCGCCGGTCCATTGGACGAGACAGTGCGCTCGGGCAATGCGTCACGCGTATAGGTTTCGGTGTCCGGCGCCGCGGGTGCATGAAAGTCCGGGCCGACTGCGCAGCCGCTAAAAGCCAGTGCGCACGCGATAAGAAGTGCTTTCATGGACGTGGTTTCCTAGTCGAGCGTGCGCCGGTAGAAGCGCAGCGCGATCGCCATCACGATAGCGGTGAACAGAGCCATGGGCCACACCGACGGCCACAAGTCCGCCCATCCGTCGCCTTTCAGAAGAATGCCTCGAATGAGCCTGTTGAAATAGGTCAACGGCAACAGATTGCCGATGAATTGCGCCCACTGCGGCATGCCCGCGAATGGGAACATGAAGCCGGACAGCAGGATATTCGGCAGAAAATAGAACACGGTAAGCTGCATGGCCTGCAACTGATTCTGCGCGAGCGAGGAGAGTGTGATTCCCACGGTCAGATTCGCCGCAATGAAGAGCAACGCCGCGAGATAGATCGCCACCGGACTGCCGACGAACGGCACATGAAACACGAAGCGCGTCGCGATCAGAATGATCGACGCCTGAATCAGGCCGATCGCGACATAAGGCACGATCTTGCCGGTCATGACTTCAATCGGCAGCACCGGCGTGGCAAGCAGGTTTTCCATCGTGCCGCGTTCGCGTTCGCGCGTCACGGCGAGGCCCGTCATCATCACGAGCGTCATTGTCAGAATGACGCCCATGAGTCCCGGTACGACGTTGTATTGCGTAATGCCTTCGGGGTTGTATAGATTGTGAACCTGTACGCCGAATGCGCTCTGCCTGCCGTTCAGATATGCGAGCGGACCGGTGATGTCCTTGTCCGCGACAGGCTGCACCAGATTCGGCAACGCGGCGACAGCGGTGTGCGTCGCGGTTGGATCGGTCGCATCGGCTTCCACGAGCAGTGACGGATGCTCGCCCCGCAGCAGCTTTCTCGAGAAATCGACGGGTATGTTCAGCACGAATTGCACGCGGCCCTGTGCGAGCGCCCGGTGTCCCGCTTCCTCGTCGGGCAAGGTTTCGACGATGTTGAAATACGCAGAGTTGGTCATCGCGGCGATAAAGCTGCGCGAAAACTCACTCTGATCGTGAACGATGATCGCGGTTGGCAGATGCTTGGGGTCGGTGTTGATTGCGAAACCGAAAAGCGCGAGCTGAACGATGGGCACTCCGACGATCATCGCGAATGTGACGCGATCGCGCCGCAATTGCAGAAACTCCTTCAGTACCACGCTCCACCAGCGCGTCAACGAAAAGACGGTACCTGTAGTCACGATCGCGCTCCGAAGTTGTCTTTCGATTGGCTCATCAGGTAAATGAATACGTCTTCGAGTCCTGTTTCGATCGGCTCCATGCGCAGTGCGGTGCCTGCGGTGGTCTGCCTGATCGCGCGCTCCAACGCCGCATGATCGCTGCCGCTTGCATGCAGCGCGGCGCCGAATACGACGGTTTGATCGACGCCAGGCGTCGCGCGCAATTTCTCCGACAGTTCACTCAAATGCTCGCCTTGAATCGACCACGTTGCGAGGTTCTGCGCTTCGATTACTTCTTTCGACGTGCCTTGCGCAAGCAGTTTTCCGTATGCGATATACCCGAGCTTATGACAGCGCTCGGCTTCATCCATGTAGTGGGTGCTGACGAGTACGGATATGCCACGCGCCGCGAGCCGGTGCAGTTCTTCCCAGAAGTCGCGTCGCGCGGTGGGGTCGACGCCTGCTGTCGGTTCGTCGAGCAACAGCAGTTTCGGTTCGTGCAGCATGCAGGCGGCGAGCGCAAGACGTTGCTTCCAGCCGCCGGATAGCGACCCCGTCAACTGACTCGCGCGGCTTTGCAGTCCCAGCGATTCGAGTGACTTGTCGACGACTTCGCGCCGGTTGCGCATCTGGTAGATACGCGCAACGAAGTCGAGGTTCTCGCGAATGGTCAGATCTTCCCAATACGAAAAGCGTTGGGTCATATAGCCGACATTGCGCTTGATCTGCGCACTCTCGCGGCGAATGTCGTAACCGAGGCATGTGCCAGTGCCGGAGTCGGGTGTGAGCAGTCCGCACATCAGGCGAATCGACGTGGTCTTGCCGCTGCCGTTCGGCCCTAGAAAGCCGAAGATCTCGCCACGCGCAACTTGCAACGAAACGTCGTTGACCACATGCTTGTCGCCGAAATGCTTGTTCAGATTATGTACGTCGATGACGTACTCGGGCGCATCGGTAGTCATTTCAACGCCACCGTCACCGGCTGACCGGGATGAAGTTTCACTGCATCCGCAATGGACGGATGCGCTTCGATCATGAAAACGAGCTTCGCCCGGCTTTCGTTGCTATAGATAACAGGCGGCGTGTACTCGGCATTGTTCGACACGTATGTGATTTTCGCCGGCATGTCCGCTGCGCAGCCGTCGCAATGTATCGTCACGTCGCGGCCCGGCGCGAGTGCGCCAATGACGGTCTCCGGCGCGAAGAAGCGCACCTTGATGTTCTGCGGCGGTAACATCTGCACGACCGGGCTGCCTGCCGGCACCCATTCGCCGGTGCGATAGAGGGTGTCGTAGACGAGGCCGTCGGCAGGCGCATTGACGCGCTTCTGGTCCAACTTCCACTGCGCTTGCGCGACCATGGCCTCAGCGGCCGCGACCTGCGCCTGTTGCGCGGCGATCTGTTGTGAGCGGCCGGGCAAACGCGCCACTTCTACCTGACTCGTCAGTTCGCGTACTTGTGCGGATGTTGCGTCCGAATTGGCACGCGAGTCGTCGAGCTGTGCTTTCGAAATGCCGCCCGCGCTGTACTGCGCTTCGTCGCGCGTCAGTTGCAGCGCTGCCTTGCGCGCATTCGCGACGGCTTCCGCGAGCTGAGCGCGATTGACATTGACTTCGGGCGCGCGCTTGCCGGTCTGGATGTCGGCCAGTTGCGAGCGCGCAGCCGTGAGTTGCTGTTGCGCCTGCTTCAGAGCGGCAGTTTCGTCGACGGCATCGAGTGCGAACAGAGGCGCCTCCGCTTTCACGGTCTGGCCGCGCGCGACTTGTAGCTGCGTGAGCTTGCCCGCCTGCGACGAGCCGAGATAAACGTATTCGCCCTCTATATAGCCCTGATAAGCGTTGTCATCGCGATGCGAGCAGCCCGCGAGCAACACGCCGATGAGCAGCAATAGCGCGCGCTGCGTGATTGAAGCAATTGACGTGCTTGAGTTCATCATTGGTTTTGTCCACTCGACGCGCCCGCTGATGGCGCGTGTTCAGTAAGCAATCCATTCGCGATAGCGGAGGTGGCATTCATGATCTTCACTGAGTGTCCGATCCGCAAGGATGAAGTAAAATGGATAATATGTGAATGTGAATTCGAATTCAAACTAATTCAAGGTTGTGATTGACCCATGCCAACGAAACCAGCGAGGACCATCGCCACACGAACGAAGCGCACGAAAGAGGCAAAGGAACCCGATGCGCCGAGAGTGCTGAAAGAACCGAGAGCGCCGAAACAGTCCAGGCCGGTGAAGCGCACGAGCCGGCCCGATGGCGCGGCCACGCGCCAGCATCTGCTCGATACTGCGGGACAGGTGTTCGCCGCGCGCGGTTTCGCCGATGCCACCAGCAAGGAAATATGCGAGCGCGCGGGTACGCCGATGGCGTCGGTGAATTATCACTTCGGCAGTCGTGAGGCGCTTTACGAAGCAGCGCTCGTGGAGGCGCACCGCCAGGTCGTGAGTCTCGATGAATTGACCGCGTTGACAGAAGGGCCGGGCGAGCCACGGGAAAAGTTACGCGCGGTGATCTCGCGATTCGTCGGTCTTTCGACTAGTACGGGCGCGCCGTGGGGCTTCATGCTGATGTTGCGCGAGGTACTGTCGCCGTCGCCCGCAATTCCCGCGCTCATCGAAAAGGCGGTACGACCGAAGGCCGCTGTTCTGCTCGGCTTGATCGGCGAAGTATTGCAGTTGAATCCGCAAGAGCCGTTGGTGCAGCGAGCGTTGATGTTCACCGTGCTGCCCTGTATCGCACTGATGATTGCGCCCAAGCAGATGCAAGCGGCGCTGCTGCCCGCCGTTGCAAAAGACAGGACTGCGCTTGCAGAAGACTTTATTCGCTTCATGATGGCGGGGCTCGATGCAATCGCGGCCGCACATAGGGTGCGCAAATAAACAGGCTTTGAACCGGCGCCCGGTTGAGTCTACTGATCGAATGCGATCCCACGCCTGCGTAGTTCACGCATCGCGCTGTCGAGATGGGCGCGTGCGCTTTCCTTGTCGCCCGCGCGCATCTGTTCGTAAGTGCGCTGCGCCACATCGTGCGGCACGGGTTTGAGCGGGCGATTGCTGCTCATTGCCTTCAGTTGAACTTCCGCCGCTCGCTCGAGGTAATAGAGGTCGTCCCACGCTTCGGCAATACTGCCACCCGCCACCATGACACCGTGATTTTTGAAGAACACGATATCCGCGTCGCCGATCGTTTCGGCAATGCGGTCGCCTTCCGAATCGTCCAGCGCGAGACCGTTGTAGTTCTCGTCGATGGCGGTGCGGCCATAGAACTTCAGCGCGGTCTGCCCGAGCCACAATAGCGGCGGACCTTCGAGCAGGCACAGTGCGGTCGCGTTCGGCATATGCGTATGAAAAGCGGCCTTGACGCGCGGCTTTAACCGATGCAAACGCGCGTGGATATAAAACGCGGTCGCTTCGGGCTTGCCTTCGCCGGCCACGACATGTCCGTCGAAATCGCAGATCAAGAGACGCGATGCGGTGATCTCGGAGAATGCATAACCGTAGGGATTCACGAAAAACAGGTCCTCGTGTCCTGGCACGACCGCGGAGAAGTGATTGCAGATTCCTTCTTCGAAGCCGTACTGTGCCGCTAGTTGAAAACATGCCGCCAGTTCAATGCGCGTTTGCATGATGGCGTCAGATTCGAGTCGCAACGTCGAAGACGGTTGCGCCGAGCCAACGGATGAAAGGGTATGCGCCATGTTGGTCGTTCCTGAAAGTCACCAGCCGAGTGTAGCGAAAAGCGTCGGCACCTGATCGAGTGTGGAGAGCGTTGCGTCGGGCGTGTAATCGGGCAGCAGCGTGCGGCCCGTCGCACGATCGATCCACACGCAACGAAAGCCGATATCGCGCGCGGCCGCATGATCGAGATGCGGACTCGCGCAGATATGCACAACTTCCTCGGGCGTCACACCGAGTTCGCGATGCGCGTAATCGAACAACTGCCGCGCCGGCTTATAGGCACCGGCCTGCTGTGCGGTGACAACGCGGTCGATATAGCCGCCCAATTGCGCGACGTTGCCGGCGATGACGTCGTCGTCGGTATTCGACACGATGCAGAGGCGATAGCCATCTTGCTTGAGTCGCCGCAACGTGTCGACCACTTCCGGGAACGGCGGCATTGCGGAAATGCGGTCCGTCAATATGCGGGCGTCGCTTTCATCGCGCTCGTCGCCGGCGAGGCCCAGTTCCGCGAGCGCAAGACGAAGACCAACGCCCGCGACCTCGCGAAACGAGCGATGCGGTGGAGTCTGTTCGAGCGCATGTTCGTGCCGGTCATAGACCGCGATCACTTGCGCCGGATCGATGTCGCTGCCTCGCTTCGTTTCCAGAATTTCGCGGACGGCGGCCCGCAATCCTTCGTCCCACTGGATCAGTGTGCCGTAGCAGTCAAATGTAAGCCACCGTGGGCGCGGGGTATGTTGCAGTGACATGAATGTGCTCCAGAAGTGATGGATCGACGAATGGCGTCAGATTAGGCGCATTGACAGTTATTTGAAAATTAAATTAACCTCTTGACGTCAGTCGCACTGCAAATAACGAAGCGAGCCCATCATGCTTGATCTCGATCTGTTGAACACGCTGATTTGCGTCGTCGATGAAGGCAGTTTTACGCGCGCGGGCGAGCGGGTGCATCGCACGCAATCCACCGTGAGTCAGCAGGTGCGAAGACTGGAAGAACTCGTCGGCCGCACGCTGCTCATGCGTGACCGCACCGGCAATCAGGTGACGGCGACCGAGCACGGCGAATTGCTCGCGCAATACGCGCGACGCTTGCTTGCATTGGCGCAGGAAGCGCAAGACGCGTTGATGAGCGACGTTGCCGTCACGCCGCTTCGCATCGGTGTGCCCGAGGATTTCGACGCGCGACGCATGTCGGCGATGCTGTCTGGCTTCGTCAAGACGAAGCCAGGTGTGCGCCTGGAAACAGTGGCCGGCATGAGCGCCGACCTGCAACGCAGGCTGTCGAACGGTGAGATTGAAATCGCGCTGATCAAACGCGAGCCGGGCAGCGGCGAGTGTCTTGCATCGTGGCCGGAGTCGCTAGTGTGGGTGCGAAGCGCGAATACTGAAGGACCAGCGGAGTCTTCGGACGAGCCTATTCCGCTGGCGCTGTTTCCGCAGGGCTGCGTGTACCGCCAGCGCGCGATTCGCGGTCTCGACAAAGCGCATCGGCGCTGGCGTATTGCGTTCGGCAGTCATAGCCTGACGGGCATTCAGGCAGCGGTTTCTTCGGGCTTGGGCATTTCGGTTCTGCCGACCACAGCGGTACTTCCTGAGCATCGCTTATGCTCCGGTTTCCCGCCTTTGCCGCCGACGGAGCTTGCGCTTGTCAGCTCCGGCGGCGTGCTAAACGCGCATCAACGCGCGTTGGTCGATTTTCTTCTCACGGAGATGAAGGTATAGACGGAAAAGGCCGGCGAACCGGCACGCCGGCCCTAACACCTACGACAGGTGATGTACTTCCTGCAATCCAAACACGGGCGTCGGAATGCCTTCCATGCGAGCCTTCAGTTGCAGCGACAGATACTGCGAGTAGTGCCGCGACTGATGCAGATTGCCGCCATGAAACCACAGCGCCTGCTGCTGCGTGGGCTTCCACATGTTGCGCTGTTCGCCTTCCCACGGCCCCGGATCCTTTGTGGTGTTCGAACCGAGTCCCCACACTTTACCGACCTTGTCGGCGACTTCGCGTGAGATGAGATCGGCGGCCCAGCCGTTCATCGAGCCATAGCCAGTTGCATACACGATGACATCCGCTTCGAGTTCGCTGCCGTCGCTGAGCAGCACGGAATGCTCTTTCAGTTCGACCACGTCCACGCCGCTTTTCAGCTTGATCTTGCCGTCCGCGACGAGTTCCGATGCGCCGACGTCGATGTAATAACCCGAGCCGCGCCGCAGATACTTCATGAAGAGGCCGGAATCGTCGTCGCCGAAATCGAGCATGAAACCGCTCTTTTCGAGGCGCGCATAGAACTCTGCATCGCGCTCCTTGATTGCGTTGAAAACGGGAATCTGGAACTCGTGAAGGATCGCATACGGAATGGATGCGAAGGTCAGATCGGCTTTCGCCGTCGTCATGCCTGCCGCCACCGCGCGCTCGGAATAGAGATCGCCGAGCGCGAGTTCCATCAGCGAATCCGACCTGACGATGTGCGTGGACGAGCGCTGCACCATCGTCACGTCAACGCCGGCCTCCCACAGCGCGGCGCAGATGTCGTGAGCCGAATTGTTCGCGCCGATCACGACGACCTTCTTGCCGTGATACGCGTCCGGCCCAGGATGCTTCGACGAATGATGCTGCTCGCCTTTGAATACCTCCATGCCTTTGAAGGCTGGAATATTCGGCTTGCCCGACATGCCGGTGGCGAGCACTAGCTGCTTGGGCCGCAAGGTTATATTGCGTCCGTCCCGCTCGACCTCCACGATCCATTCTCCTTTCGCTTCGTCATAGCGCGCGGATTTGCAGGTGGTCGCCCCCCAGTAGTTGAGTTCCATTACCTTCGTGTACATCTCCAGCCAGTCGCCGATCTTGTCTTTCGGCGTAAAGACCGGCCAGTTGTCGGGGAAGGGCAGATAGGGCATATGGTCGTACCAGACCGGATCGTGCAGACAGAGCGTCTTATAGCGCTTGCGCCACGCGTCGCCGGGCCGTTCATTCTTATCGACGATGATCGTCGGCACGCCCAGCTGCCGCAGCCGCGCACCGAGTCCGATACCGCCTTGCCCGCCTCCGACAATCAGGCAATACGGTTGCTCCGACGCACCGAGCGCGTCGAGTTCGGCTTCGCGCCGCTCTTTCCAGCTCGTGCGGTCACGGCGCGCGCCGTGTTCGGCGCCCATCGGCCGCATCGGTCCTTTTGGTTCTTCATGACCCTTCAATTCCGCCATCGTCGTGAGCAAGGTCCAGATGCGGCCTTCCTTGAGACGAATGAATCCGCTACCGCGCGCGGCCTCGGTTTCGAAAGTGATCCAACCTTGCGCGATGCCGTTGGCTGCCGTTGCCGGTTCGTTATCCGCCAGCCGAAGCTTCGATGGCTTGATCTTGCCCAACTGTGCATTCAGCATCGCGGCGATCTGTTCGCGGCCTTCGAGTGTCTTGATGTTCCAGGTGAACGCAACCAGATCGCGCCAATAACAATCGGGCTGAAACAGGTCGACGGCGGTTTCGACGCCCTGGCTGTCGCCGCGTTTCAGCGCGGCTTCGAGGCTCTCGAGAACGTTGGATATCGCTTGATTTGCATTGTTTCCAGACATGGTTGCTCCTCCATATGAAACGGATAGTCGAACATCAGTGGGAACGCGGGTTCTGTGCCCGCTAGGGGAGTAGCGCCGCTAGCACCTGTGCGGCGGCAAAATACGCAGCTTCGCGATGCGCCGGTACAGGGTTGCGCGTGACACGCCGAGCGCTTTCGCGGCCACCTCGGTACGCCATTTCGCGTCGTTCATCGCGTCGACGATGCGGTTGCGTTCGAGTGCATCGCTGTCGGACATGACGCGTGCCTCGTGCGGCGCGACGCTGTCAGCGCTACCGCTACTGCTACTGCTACCGCTACTGCTGCTGCTACTGCTGTTGTCGCGCGGCGTGGATAACGTGCGTCTTGCGATTCGTGCGGCGGACGGCGGACGCACTCGCGCATAGAGCGGCGAGCCGGTCTCGTTCAGCCTCAGCGAAACGAGGCCGCGGCTTGCCTTCGCGTCGAACAGGCGCTCGGCCGGAACATCGACAAGCTCCGACACGTGACGCGGCAACTGGTTGAGCGCCGGCAGACATTCGCGTGCGCGCCGGTTCGCGGCAATCACCTGGCCGCACGCGTCGATTGCGATCAGAATTTCCGGCTGGGCTTCCACGTAATGCCGGTTACGATGCGCGAGCAGCACCCAGCAATCCGTCGCCGCATTGAGGAAGTAGGCGTCCTCGATGAGCAGCGCGCTTTGCCGCACGATGTGATTGACGAGCCGCTGGCTTTCGCGATCGTCGGGGGAGCGCACGGCCGACGCATCGAGCACGCCGAGCAACTCGCCGCGCAAACCGAAAATGGGCGACGCGCTGCAGGTCAGTGTGGTGAACGCGGCGCGAAAGTGATCCGTTCTATGCACGGTGATGGGCTCGGCGTCGAGCAGCACCGTCGCGATGCCACAGGTGCCTTCTTCGCTCTCCGACCAGCATGAGCCGAGATAAAGCCCGGCGCGTTTGAAGTCGTGCCGGCGGTCCTTGTCGACGCGGTAGTCGATCGTCACGCCCTGCGCGTCGGTCAGCATCACGCAGTAGTCGGCTTCGCGCACCATCTCGTGCAGCCGCGACAGGCACTGGCCCGAGGCGCGCAGAAACGATTCCTCGCGGTGCTGCACGTCGCGCAATTCGGGCACGGTGAGAATGCGCGGCCCGACGGTCGCGCCGGGGTCGAGATGATATTGCTCGAGCGAGCGCTTATAGGACGACGCCAGCCGTTTACCGTCGACGCCAGGGCGCTGCGTCCGTCCTTCTATGACGTTGCATATGCGGTCGATATGTCTCGTGGACGGAACGTAGGGCATGACGAGCCTCCGGGCGAACTCAGCGCGAACTGGATGCTGGAGACA
This sequence comes from Paraburkholderia rhynchosiae, assembly GCF_002879865.1. GTDB lineage: Bacteria > Pseudomonadota > Gammaproteobacteria > Burkholderiales > Burkholderiaceae > Paraburkholderia > Paraburkholderia rhynchosiae. The sequence goes on along the minus strand of NZ_PNXY01000004.1, from coordinate 60,523 downwards.
TTCTGCGCCGTTGCGCGCCGGGTGTCTCCGAGGTCTGAAACGTACGGTACGTTTTTAGCATGCGCGAATCGGAAGGGCACACTGCAGTGCACCATCGTGGCCGGTGAGACTTTTTTCTCAACCGGGAAAATGCACGTCACGCGTCGTCAATGCCTGACTGGAAAGCGAAAGAACCGGCGCGCCGGCCGGTTCTTTATCGAATGGGACTGTCTGCGTGACGGTGAGCTTCACCTGTTCGATGCCCGTGCTCCGCTCGCACTACGCCGACGCAATTTCACCATGATGTCCGTCACCTGTTTCACTGGGCGCACAACCTCGCCCACGGTTTGACCGGCGTTTTCGACGAGCTGCGAACCGTTTGTCACGTTCGGCACCGACGCGTCGATTCGATCCTTGATCTCTTTTGCGGCTGACGCGCTGCGCTGCGCGAGCGTGCGGACTTTGCCGGCGACCCCCGCGAAGCCGCGGTCGTCCACGTTACTGTGCAGGGCATGACAGACCGGGCACTGAGCGATTGCCGCGCGTCGTCGCGTCGAGCGCCTGAATGCCCGCAGCGAGATTTGCGGCGACTTGCTGAAGCGCCTGCCGGTGAGCGGCCACGAGCGCATCGTTGCCGCCGCTCACCGGTTCGACGACGACGCTGCGGCACGTCAGCACCGCCTGATCGGACAACGCCCGCACGCTCCACACCGCATCAATCAGCGCATGGGAGCCCGGCCAGGATTCGAAACGCTGCACGCTGACGTTGACCCGATAGACGGGCGCGCCGACAGGGTGCGGAGAACGGGACACATCGATCGCATCGAGCCGCTGCGCGAGGTTCTGCGAAAGCGCCTGGCGGATCTGGTCGGATGGCAACGAGGCCCAGCGCGTTTGCTCGAGTACGTCCACGCGATTCGCACCGGTCTGCACCACGAACGCCGTTCGCGCGATTTGCGCGGGCACGTCGACGGGCGCGACTTCGATCATCAGCGCGGGAGTGGCGGCGTTGCGCGTGGCGGCAGGTGAGTCGTTTCCGGCGAGCGTGTAGAACCGGCTCGGCGGCGATGAACATGCACTGAGCGCGGCCAATCCGGCGTATACCGTGTATCGGGTCAGTGCAGTCAACGCCGCAAGCGAACGGCGAGCGCCCACAGCCTTCCCGCGACCCAGATAGTGAAACAGACGGCGGCTCATGGCTTGTCTCCCGATTTGCCGCGCACGAGCGACTCTGGGTGACGCTCCAGATAATCAGTCAGCGCGTTCAACGACTGCAGCGTGCGCGTCAATTCCTGCAACGCCTGATGCACGTCGGACTGCATCGGCGAGTCTTGCCGGAGCGTGGTTTCGGCGGAACTGAAGGTCTGTTTCGCCGCCGCGAGCGTGTCGCGCGCCTGCGGCATGACTTCCGTGTTGAGTTGGGCGAACAGCTTGTCGGCGTTTTTCAGCGAGTTGTTCAGGTTCGTGCCGATCTGATCGAACGGAATGCGCTCCAGTTTTTTCGCGATCTCGGCGACCTGTGTTTGCAACGCGTCGAGCGAGTTCGGAATGGTCGGCAGTTCGATCGGATCGCGGGTCACGTCGAATTTGACGGGCGCGGCCTTGGGGAACAGATCGAGCGCGATATACAACTGGCCGGTCAGCAGATTGCCGGTGCGCAACTGTCCGCGCAAGCCCCGCTCGACCAGATGTTGGAGCAGTCCCTGACCTTCCGCCGTCCCGGCTTCGGGAACCGGGGTGCCGTGGGCGCGCCTCCTGAGGCGGTCGGGGTACAGTTCCAGCGTGACTGGCATCGTGAAGCTGCGGGTGCCGGGGTCATAGTCGACGCCGATATCTGTTACCTGTCCGAGCACGATGCCGCGGAAGTCGACCGTCGCGCCCACGGACAATCCGCGCAGCGACTGATTGAAGTTCATCACGGCGCGCACCGGAATGCTGTCGGGCGCACGCATCGCGTCCGCTTCGTCGGACGCAAGACGGAAGCTCGAGTAGTCCGCCGCCTGCGGTCCCGGTGGCTGCCCGGGTGGCGCACGGAACGAGAGCCCCCCGATCAGGATCGACGTGACAGACTGCGTGTTGACGACGAACCCGTTGGAGTCGAGCCGCACGTTCACGCCGCTTGCGTGCCACCAGCGCGAATTCGTGCCGACGTACTGGTCGTACGGAGCCGCGATGAACACTTGCATCGTTACACCCTTGCCGTCCTTGTCGAGCGAAATTCCGTATACCTGGCCTACCTGCACGCGCCGGTAAAAGATCGGCGAGCCGATATCGATCGAGCCGAGCGAATCGCCGCGCAGCGTGAAGCGATGACCTTTCTGATCGCCGGTGACGGGTGGCGGTGCTTCCAGCCCGACGAACTCGTTGCGTGTGTCCTTCGAGCGGCCAGCGTCCACACCGATATATGCGCCAGAGAGCAGCGTCCCGATTCCAGTCACACCGCTTGCGCCGATTCGCGGACGAACCACCCAGAAGCGCGTGTCCCTGACCGCGAAGTCCTCGGCCTGCTTGCTCAACTGCACGCCGACTTCCACGTGTGAATGATCTTTTGACAGCGTGGTCGTTTTGACCGACCCGACCACGACGTCCTTGTATTTGACCTGCGTCTTGCCCGGTTCGAGACCTTCGGCGTTGTTGAAGCTGATGGTGATCGTCGGGCCGCGTTCCGTAACGGACTTGACGACGAGCGCGATGCCGATCAGCGCTGCGATCAATGGAACCACCCAGACGAGCGAGGGCAGCCAGCCGCGGCGCGGCTCGATGCCCGGATCAGGCGCGTCGGGCAGCATGTCGGGGCCTTGCGGGCTATTCATGATGCGTCTCCAGAGCAGGGCGGGCCGCGTCCGGGCTGCCGCCCTCGACGCTGTCCCAGATGAGTCGTGGGTCGAACTTCATGGAGGCGAGCATTGTCAGGACGACTACGCAACCGAACGCAAGCGCGCCCGGTCCCGCCGTGATCACAGCAAGCGATTCGAATCGAACCAGCGCGACAGTCAAGGTGATCACGAACACGTCGAGCATCGACCAGCGGCCGATGCGCTCGACGATCCGATACAGCTTCACGCGTTCGATAGGACGCCACGCCGAACGGCGCTGTGCGGTGGCGGTGAGCAGAACGAGTACGGAGAGCTTGAGCATGGGCACGAGAATGCTCGCGACGAATACGACGATCGCAAGCGGCCACGAGCCCGAGGTCCAGAAATAGATGACGCCGCTGATGATCGTGTCGTCTTCCGAGCCGACTAGCGATGAGGTATGCATGACTGGCAAAAGATTAGCGGGGATATAGAGCAGCGCGGCTGAAATCAGCAGCGCCCATGTGCGCGACACGCTGTCGGGATTGCGCCGATGCAGGAGCGCGCCGCAACCCTCGCAATGCTGCGTGCGGCGCCGGGGTTTTGGCTCGCGTGGTGCACATGGAGCATGCGCTGCACCTGGCGCCACGCGTGCGCAAGCGTGGCAGGCGAGCAATCCGGCATTCGACGCCGTGAGTGTTTTCATCGCGTTGCCCGTCCTTTGTGCCATGGGCCGCGTGATGCGCCGGTACGGAAGGCGACGCGTCGACGACGCGCCGCGCGGCCCGCGCCGAGTTCATCGGCGATGTCCCAAAGCACGCGCGGATCGAACATGACGACAAGCACCAGCATTAGCGTGAGCGCGCCGAACGCGAACAGCGCCGCTTCCGGCACCACTCGCGCGAGACTCACCATTTTCACGATCGTGACCAACACGCCGAGCATGAACACTTCGATCATGCCCCACGGTCGGACGAATTGAATGGCGCGCAGCACGCGGTTAAAGCCAGGCGGCACATAGCCCTGACGGATTGCAATGAGCACATACAGCAGCGCGACGAGTTCGGTCAGCGGAAACAGCACGGTCGAGCAGAACACCATGGCTGCGACGATCTGCATGTCCGCGTTCCATAGCGCGACGAGTGCGCCGAACAGACTCGTGCGCGAAGTAATGCCACCCGTTTCCAGTTCGAGGATGGGAAAGCCCTGCGCGATCACGAAAGTGAACAATGCCGCGAGCGTGAGCGCGCAAATGCCGTCGAGCCCGCGCGAGATGCCGCGGTACAAAATCGCGCCGCAGCGCAGGCAATGCGCGGATGACTTGCCGTCTAGCCGCGGCTTGCGAAACAGTGCGTCGCACTCGTGGCAGGCAACCAGTTTTTTGTAATCCATGAGGACATCGGCTTCAGAACCGGCGATGACGGCGATGCACTGCCGCCGTTATTGGTGCGTGATTAAGGGCGCTCAAGGCTGCACGGGTTCCCATGACGGATCGGGATCGAACGATTTCAGCGCTGCCGCTTTTTTCGCTGAATCGCGTCCCAGGTCCTTCTGATAAAGCTGGCCGTCCTGATTGACGGTCAAGCTCATCACGCCGGTCTTGCCATACTCGGCCGGCCACACCACGAGACCGTAACCCTTCGTCATCGTGCCGTTCTCGATGTAGTTCAGCGCGCCGCCTTTCGCGTGCGATCCCTGTGCGGTCAGAATGCGGAAGTGATAACCGTGATAACCGTCCTTGCTGATCGACGCGGTTTTCGGCATCGCGGCCGCGAGCGGACCGAGGGGACTTTCCGCTTCGCCCGGCGCTGTAGGCCAGTACAGCCCGTCATGCTGGCCCGGTGTGCTGAGCAGGCGCTGCGCATAGTGCTGCGTTGACGCGTGATAGTCGCGCTGCGCGTCGAGTTAGGCGAGCGAGGTCATCATCGCCGCGCGTTCGTTGCGGCCGATCCTGCGCGTCAGAATTTCATCGCTGCCCGACGCGGGATCGAAGCGCCATCCGTTGGCCGCCTGCACGAGCGGAACCGGCAAGGTCCAGCCGCTGGTGCCGACCGAGAGGTGCCTGGTCGCGCGGCCGTGAAGCGGCACGGCGTCGTCGACGATCCGATGGCCCGCTGCCCACGCGCCGAGGAATTCGTAGATGTCCTCTTCGCCGACGTCTTTAGACGGGATGAAACGGTTGAAGTCCTTGCCGAGCACGTGCTGCATCGCTGGGTGGTCGTTGGTGGCGAGGGCGTCGACGAACGCGTTGACGGCGGCGTCCGGTGTCGGATAGACGGCTTGTGCGTGCGCCGATACAGCGCAAAAGAGTGACGCGGACATCGCGATGGCGGTGTAGGCAAGCCGACGCGCGAAGGGGAGCGCGGTGGCGTTCGCGAAGCGGACGCCGATTGTTTGAATGTGGTTCATGAGCGGTTCCCTGAGATCGTTCAACGTTGCCGGCCGAAGTGGTGTTGTCCGCCGCCGCCCGCACCGAGACCACCGCTGCGTTGTTGTCCGCCGCCGGCTGCACCGAGACCACCGCCGCGTTCTTGCCCGCCGCCGCCCGCGCCCAAACCGCCGCCGCGTTGTTGTCCTCCACCGGCCGCACCCAGATCGTTGCGAGCGCCTGCTTGCGCCTGCCTGCTCGCTCGCCCGCGCTGAATGTCCTGCTGCGCGGCCGGTCCGTTGCCGGCGCCGCGCAGTGCGTTGTCGCGATTCACGTTTTGCGCGCTCGCCCGAATGTTGCCGGTGTTCATACCGCCATGCTGGATGCCTTGCACGCGCTGGCTCGGTGCCGCCGAGATTCTGGCCGGTGCGGTTCTGCAAAGTCTGTTGCGCCTGCGCGCGCGAGGTCGACATGTCGCGTCCGCGGTAAGCGTCGCGCTGCACGCCGCCTGCGTTCGCTGAAGTGTTGCGGTTGAAGGTCGTATTACGGTTCCAGCTTGTCGTGTTGCTGTTCACGTCGAGCCGCCGGTTCACGTTGATGTTGTTGTATCGATTGACGTTGATGTTGACGCTGTGGTTGTTCCAGTTGACGTCGCTCCACAACGCACTCGTGATCGCGATGCCCGCGCCGAACGCGAGGCCGGCGGCGAGTCCGCTCGCGACCGCGTAGCCCGGAGGCGGCGGCATGTACACGGGCGGATAAGCGGGATAGGGCCACGCGCCGTATACAACTGTCGGGTTATACGTCGGCACATACACGACCTGCGGATTCACCGGCACGATCTGGATGGTGGTTTGCTCGACGATCACCTTCTGCTGCCCGGTCGTCTTCAGATTGCCCGCCTGTTGCGCCTGTTTGCGCAGACGCTGCACGGAATCCATCACGTCGTTTGGCTGGGCGAGAAACGCGTTGCCGAGCTGCGCGACCCAGTCGGGTTTCGACGCCATCGTGGCGAGCACCTGCGGAAACGCCACGAGCGATTGCACGCTGGGGTCCCACGGCTGCGCAGCGACCGCTTTCACGGCGTCGTCGCCCTTGGTATTCCCGTTCGCTTTCGACCATGCCGCCGCCGCCTCTGTGTCCTGTGGAAAAGTCGACGCCATTAGCACCTGCGCGAGCAGCGCGTCGGGATAGAGCGCGATCGGCGCCGTGAGCGAATCGAGTTGCTGGTTGGATATTTTCGCGGCGGTCTGCGCGTAGGCGGCGGGGGCCGTGACATCGAGCATGACCGGCAAGCCAGCCAGTATGGCCAGCGCGATCAGCGTTCCCCGCGGGTTTGCCGTTGAGCGTTTCACGATGGAGTCTCCGTGTTTCGAAGTTGCATAGGTCTTGTTGCCGTCGGAGTGAGAGTGGACTGCGGACTTCGAGCCCGTGGGTGAGGTCGGTGAGGTCGATTGCATCAGGCTGGCAACCGGGAATATCGGACTGCGAATGGTTGTGTGTCTTCAAGGGACATCTGTGACAGCACTTTATGCATGCGATTCCGAAAAGGTCCGTGCGTTTCGATGGCGAGATTATTAGCTCGGGTCTATACACAATTGCAATCCTTTAACCAAATAAATTTAGATTGCACTTGAGGCAATGATGACCTAAGAAGCGTGTATCCGATCAGGCAGGCTGCGCGCAGGCGGCCACTCAGGAAAACCTATGGATGTCTAATCGTCGGCTTGCGTTTCACAGCGGCGTTATCTATCTTCCGTGCATGAAGGAGCGCTCGCCGGCGTGCGTCTCGGCGCATGAATCAGCGTGCTCCAGCCGCGCTTCATGACGAACTCGTCTAGCTGGTGCGGTGCGCGTTTCCAACGGCGCGCAGGGTGTTAAGCAACGCCGTCCGCGTTCAGTTTTTCTTTACTCGGTTGCGGCAATGCTGACGGGTAAGATGTTCTGCGTTTCGGCCTCTCGCGTCGCGGCCGCACGACGGGTTAGAAACCGATCAGTGTTCCTGAATATGAGGGTTGACATGAAGCGATTCGCCGCAGTGATTCTGGCAAGCGCGAGTGCGCTCGCTTTCGCTCAAAAACCGGCCACCTATCCCGCGCATGGACAAAGCCAACAGCAGCAGATGTCGGACGACGGCGCTTGCTATGCCTGGGCGAAGCAGAGCACCGGCATTGACCCGGCCGTCGTCGCGCAAACGCCTGCGCCACCATCGGGCCCGACCGGCGCGCGTGTCAGAGGCGCGGCGCGAGGGGCGGCCGCGGGCGCGATAGCCGGAGACGTGAGCGGCAATGACGCGGGACATGGCGCCGCGGTCGGTGCGACCGCGGGGGCGCTCGCGGGCGGAGTGCGCAGCCGTCAGCAGCACGCTGCGCAGGCCCAGGCCGCGCAAGCGTCTCAGCAATCGACGATGAGCACCTATTGGCATGCGTACGGCGCGTGCATGCAGGGCAAGGGCTACACGGTTCAGTAGCGGTGCAAGGGGAATGCGATCACTTCAACGGAGCTTGTATTGGACAACACGAACAATGGTGCCCGACCGGCCACGCGTGCAGCCGCTTCGCGCGTGGCGCTCGTCACCGCGGCGCTGGTCTGCGTCTATAGCAACAAGTGCGTTGCGACGGAGGGCGGCGTCGGCAGGCCGGTAACGGGGCAGCAGGTATCGCCTTACGCCGGAGTCGTGCCGCCCACCTCCGACTGGCTCGTGTCGTTCGCGGCCATCTACTATGAGGCTTCGCTTGGCGCATCGAAGACGGTGCCTGTCGCGGGCACCGTCACGGCAGGCCTGGATCTACAGCTTGTCTACATCATGGCGAACATGGCGAAAACGTGGGGCGTCACCGTAGGCGGGTGGAACTTCGCGTCGGCGGTCGGCGTGCCGGTGGCATACGTCAATGCGTCCAGCTTCAACGGAGTGCTTCCGAACGACCACGCCACGCAGTTCTCCGATCTGTTTTTCGTACCGGTGATCGCGGGCTACCATCTCACGAAAACAGACCACGTGGCGTTGAGCGTGCAGGTATTCGCACCCACGGGCGCCTACAGCACGAGCCGCCTCGCCAATGCCGGCCAGAACACCTGGACCTTCACGCCGACCATTGCGTACACGCACCTGATTCCGTCGCAAGGTGTGGAACTGACGCTCAACTATGGCATCGGCTTCTATACGCCGAACGACAAGACGCATTATCACAACGCGCCGGTGAGCGTGCTCGATCTGCTGGCGCTCAAACGCTTCGACAACGGCTGGGGCGTGGGCGTCGTCGGCGGCTGGATTCAGCAGCTCGCCGACGACAGCGGCGGCATTGCAGACAGAGTCGGGAGTGCGCGCGGACATGTATTGGGCGTCGGCCCGATGCTCACGTGGTCGGGCAAGGCTTACAAAACACCGGTATCCGCCGCGCTGCGCTGGGTCAACGAATTCCAGGCGAGCCATCGGCCTGGAGGCAACTCGGTGCAGCTTGCCATTAGCGCGACGTTTGAATAGACCGGCTCACTGTGATGCAGAGGCGAGCAGCGAGACCGGCACGCCATGACAGCTCACGGTCGCCACGACCGCCGCGCCCAGGCCGTCGCCGGGCTTCACGCGAACGTCGAACGGCGACGCCCGCTTGTCGACACGCAGAATGTTGAGCGGCCACGTTGAGCGCGACAGGCGTTCATGCGCAATGGCGCCAACCCAAAGCGGCACGGCGGCCGTGCCGTTATCGACGGCATAGCCGCTAGGCCAGAAGCGCAGCACGTCGCGTTGATCGCGCGTGTCGCCGGGACGCATGAAGACTAGCGACGACGGTACGCCGTTGTTCAGCTTCGGCAATACCGGAAGAGCGGCGGCGGCTACATCCGGTGAGGCCAGCGAAAGCAGGCTATGCGCGGACAGGTCCGTGCCCTCGATCCATCCCTCACCGCGCAATTGCCGGCGGATCGAATCGCGGTCCGATACCCATTGCAGCGTGAGTGGCTCTTTGCGGTCGCCGCCCATATCCGAGCGGTAGCAGGGCAGGCGCTTCCATACGGTAAGCGTCCACTGTTCGCGCGTGACGCGCGCGAGCGGCAACGGCGACGCGTCTTGCGGCGCCGCGGGCATGCCGAGACCGAACTGCACGCCGATACTCGCCAGCACCACCACGAGCACGATGGCCGGCATCCAGCGGCGCAGCGGCGGCGGCTGCGGATGCCGCAACATCGCGGTGAGCGCTACTATCGCGACCCAGACGTACGCGAGCGCAGCGCCGCCGATCGCATCCGACACCCAGTAGCGGCCGAAGTACACGCCCGCGAGCGCGACCACGATCACCATGAGCATGCTCGCGGTGACCACGGCCAGTCCTTCTAACATGCCGACGCGCCGCGCGAGGAGGAACGCGAGAAAGCCGTACACGATGACGGTCGCCGCCACGTGATTGCTGGGAAACACATAGGCGTCCGTCATCGACTCGTTGGGCGCGGCGCGGTGCATCGCGAACTGCAACGCGAAGATCAGCATCTGCGAAAAGACGACGGCCGCGAGCCAGTAGCCGACGGTGCGCCAGCGCCGCTCCCAGAGCATCCACAGCGCGACCGTCACGATCAGCGCCGCGAGCGTCGCGCTGCTGCCGAGCGTCGCGAGACCGGCGAGCACGGCATCGCCCCACGGCGTGCGCACCGACTGCATGAAGCGATAGACGGACTGATCGACATGCGTCAACGGATCACCCGCTATCACGTCCTGAAGGACCCCGAAGAATAGCGCGCCGCACACGAGCACGATCAGCGATGCGACGAGAATACTGGTGGCATCCGGCGCTTCGGGGTCCAGCATTTTTCGCGCGACGCGGCCAAGCGGTCCGGGATGACGGCAAGCCCAGTTGCCGAGATGACGGCCGGCCGCGCCCGACCATGCGTTAGCGTGCGAGAGCAGGAAGGCCGCCGCGCGATAACTCAGCCAGACGCTGCCGACCAGCAGCGCAAGAATCACGACGAGCCGGAACGAAACGGCCCCGGCGAGCAGCACCGACGCGCCGAATACGACGCCTGGCAGAATATGCGCCGGCGCCCACAGCAACGCGGACAGCAGGTTCATCGCGTAAAAGCGTAGGGGCGGCATGCCCATCATGCCAGCTACGACCGGCACGATCGCGCGCAACGGACCGACGAAGCGCGCGAGCACCACGCTCTTCGCGCCGTGCTTTTCGAAGAAACGATAACCCGCTTCGAGGACTTCGGGATGGCGGGAGAACGGCCACAGCTGAACGATCCGGCTCTCGTAGCGGCTGCCGAGCCAGAAGCTCAGACCGTCGCCGGCGATCGCGCCGGCGATCGCGCATGCGAGCACCCAGCCGAGGCTCAGCGACCCCGTGCCGGTCAGCGCGCCCGCAAGAAACATCGCAGTGCTGCCAGGGACAAATGTGCCGATGACGGCGACCGCCTCGAGGAAGGCCGCGATGAAGACGACCGTGAGCGTCCACTCCGGGTGACCGGCCAGCAGATGCAACAGGTGAAGGTAGGCTTGCTCCATCGTGCGCGATCAGCCGTTATGGCGTAACGATTGATCATAACGCGCACCGAGCGGTTTTATTCCTCGTTCTGGTTTTCGTTCTGTTCTTCTTCCGGCACACCGGCTCGCGCTAACCGGCTAGACGATCACGAAGCGCTCAACGTATCGCCCGAGACGTGCACGCGTTCGCCGACTTGCACCGGCGGCTGCGTTTGATAGTCGAAGTTGCGGTAGCTGCCGTCCTGCATGCGCACCTGGACCTGATAGCTCGTCTGCTTGCGCACCGCATGCTCGATGCCGTTGCCGGCAAGCCCGCCACCAACCGCGCCCGCAATCGTGGTCACGATCTTGCCGCGTCCGCCGCCGAACTGGTTGCCGACGAGGCCGCCCGCGACCGCTCCGCCAAGTGCGCCAAGTCCCGTCGTCGGTTCCGGCGACTGCACGGTGTTGATCGCGACGACTTCGCCCGCGTACGGGTCGGCGGCGACCGGCCGGGCGGCGGCAGGTTCGTTGGCCGTCCGGTAGCCGTCATTGTTTGCGTATCGCGGCGCTTGCGTACCGCTGGTGCTGTGCGTGCGATGAACGGGCGGCTTCACGGGCGCTGCGGGCTGTTGTGCGGTTTGTTGCGTGGACTGCTGCGCGTTCTGCTGAACAGCGGCCGGCTGCGGCGCGATGAGCGGACCGCTTGCGGCCTGCGCGGCAAGCGCCGCCGATGAAGACGACGGTTCTGTGACGGCATGCGAAGTCGGCAGCAAGCCGGTCATGGCCGCAACTCCCGTTGCGCTTGCAACGATGACCGCGACTGCTGCGCCGGCGACCAACGGATGAATACGGCTGCGCGGTGAATTGCTGGAAGTGAGGTTCGTGTTCATTGCGGGCTCCGCGAGTAGGTGCTTGCAATAACGCTTGCACAAAGCGTCCGGTGCACGTCGACGATGCGCTGCTTTGTAAGTATTTGTACGACTTCACATGGCAACGGCCCGCGGGGACGAGGATTCGGACTCAACGTGTTACCACCGTGAACGAAGCAGGCCGCGGCTCGTCATACTCGTTGAGCAGCGCGCTATCTGACGGAGCACAGGAATGAAAATCGCGACTGGCGGTATGGCACGGACAGTATTGATGTCGGCATGCGTGGTCGGCATGATCGGAGCGGCTCATGCGCAATCGGGCTCGGCGCGCGCAGGCAATGGCGGTTTGAGCGCTACGCCGTCGAACGGAAACGTCAATGGCGGCGCGGGTGGGGGAACGAATGCAGGAACAGGTGCCGGGACAGCCGGCTCGACTCTGAGCCCGACGCCAGGCCTCGCAACCCCGAGTGGTTCTGTCGGTAGTGGACGAACGGGCAGCGCAGGCCTGGGGCCGGCGCTCAACAATATGCGCGCCAACGGCACGAGCCTGAACCAGAATCCCGACCCGAGAGTACCGAACGTCAGCGGCAGGCCGCCGTCGCCACGATAAATCGAATCGCGAAGGTTGCGCTTCGGCGGGTGTCGGCGGATTAAAATGCACGCCCCATCAACCGGATTCAGTCGATCACAGGAAGGGCGTATGGCATACGGCGAGCACAAATACGAAGTCGCTGTGCAGTGGACAGGCAACCGCGGTACCGGCACCTCCGGATACCGCGACTACAGCCGCGATCATCTGATTAGCGCAGGGGACAAGCCGGCCATTCCGGGATCGTCGGATGCGGCTTTTCTCGGCGACGCCAACCGGTGGAATCCTGAAGACCTGCTGGTCGCATCTGCTTCGGCCTGTCACAAGCTGTGGTATCTGCATCTTTGCGCCGACGCCGGCATTGCCGTGGTCGACTACCGCGACCATGCCGAAGGAACCATGCTCGACAATCCGCAGCAAGGGCGTTTTTCGCGGATCGTGTTGCGCCCGCGCGTCGTCATTCAGCCGGGCGGCGACGTCGAACTGGCGACGCGCTTGCATCACGTGGCGCATGAGAAGTGCTATATCGCGAACTCGGTGAATTTCCCGATTCTGTGCGAGCCGGTGATCGAAACCAACGCGGGTTGAACGCAGCCCGCCGATGCAGGCCGCTCGCTTCAATCAGCCGGCGGACGTTGCCCCGAGCCTAGCGATTGCCGTCGAGCAGATCGCCCAGCAGTTCGTCGAATGCAGCCTGGGCGTCTTCGAGTTCCTGCAAGGCGGCGTCGAAAGTTTGGAGCGCGAACTGCGAAGGCTTGCCGCTGCCGGCCGGCGGAAATTGCGATTGCAACGACGCAAACGCCGTCTTCACGCGCTGCGTCGCGGTCAATACGCGCTCCATCGCGGCGCTTTCTTCCGCGCGGGCTTTATCGTGATCGATGTTGTCCGTGTGATCCATTGAGAACTCCGTGTTCGTCGGTGCGGCTCGCGCCGCGTCAAATGGCGTGACTATGCCACGTTGGCGTTCGCGTTCACCGTTCACGATAGCGGCAGGCCGCCATCGGCCTTCACTTCCCGCAACGATAACGCCGATTCCACCGACGTCACGCCCGGCAGGCTGCGCATCTGGTCGCGCATGAACGTGCCGTAGTCGTCGAGGTCGCGCGCCACCACTTGCAGAATGTAGTCGGCGCTGCCCGATACGTTGTGACACGCGATGATGCGCGGGATCGCCTGCACCTCGCGTTCGAAGCGGTTGGCCAACTCCTTGTCGTGCACAGCGAAGCGCACGAGGACGAACGCCACCACGCCGAAGCCGAGCGCCGAACGCGCCAGCACCGCGCGGTACTGGCTGATGTAGCCGTCGTGCTCGAGGCGCTTCAGGCGCCGCGCGCAAGGGGTCTCGCTGAGGCCGACGAGTTCGGCCAGCTTCGCGTTCGACATGCGGCCGTCTTTTTGCAGCGCGGCGAGGATCGCGCGATCAGTCTTATCGAGGTCGGTTGCCATGGTTTTTTGGCGGGGTTCTGTGCTTTGGCGGAAAGCTGGTGAAGTAGGGTGAATGTTAGCGCATTCCACTCAATACAGCTGACCATGTCCAGCAATTCGCCAGCAAAACCTCCATCGACGATAGCAAGATAGAGATCCCGAATTCAAGAGACTGACATGATTTCCGCACACCTGCTCGCCGTCTATATCGCCGCGCTCCTGGTCGTCTATGCGGTGCCCGGGCCAGACATGGCGCTGATCCTGCAAACGAGTATCGGGCGTGGGGTGCGCAGCGGCTTCGCGGCGGCTTGCGGGCTCGGCGTCGCGCGCGCGACGCACGTGACGCTGTCGGCATGCGGCGCTGCCGCGCTATTGCGCAACGCGCCGTGGCTCTACGACGTCGTGCGCTATGGCGGCGCGGTTTATCTGGCGTGGATCGGCATCCAGATATTTCGCTCGCCGGTGTTCGCGTTGGCCGACGGCGGCACGGCGGATGGCAAGGCCGGCGACTCGCTGAAGCCGGGCTTGCGTCCGGGCTTGCGTTCACTAAGGGCCGCGTTCGCCAAAGGCTTGCTGACCAACCTGCTGAATCCGAAAGCGTTGCTGTTCTGTTCGGTGTTGTTGCCGCAATTCGTGCGTCCGGAAGCTGGGCCCGTTGCGTGGCAGATGATGGAACTGGGCTCCGTGCTGCTCGCGGTGGGCCTGTGCTTCGACCTCACGTACGCAGTCGGCGCCGCGCGAATCGCGGGGTGGATGCGTGCGCACCCGCTCGCTCACACCTTGCAGCGCTGGACCTTCTCGGCGGCGCTGATCGGTTTTGCGCTGCGGCTTTCGCTCGATTGACGCGGCTTGTCCGTTCGTTACCTGTTCAACTTGCGCTCACGACGCGCGCGGTCGTCGATGATCTTGCTGCGGTGCTTGTCCTTCATCTTCTTCCAGCTTTTGCATTCGTCGCGCGTGCGCAGGCAGCCTATGCAGAAGCCGGTTTCACTGTCGAACTTGCAGATGTCAATGCAGGGCGATGCGATGCTCATGGCCGCTAAATGGATAGTGGAGGGCAGTGGAGGGGGCGACTTTCGCACGCCCCATGCTCATGCGCCAAGTGATTGTATTAATAAGGCCGATAGAGCGAAGGCCTATAGAGCGCCGCTCAGCGGTCCACTCAACGGGCCGATCAACGGACCGATGCACAGCCGAGCCCGTCGCTACACGCAACCATGACAATCACTGCCTGCCCGTCAATGAAAACCTTTGCGCTCTACGCCCTGACTGCCGTTGCTGAGATTCTCGGCTGTTATCTGCCGTGGCGGTGGCTGAAAGAGGGCGGCTCGATCTGGCTGCTGGTGCCGGGCGCGCTTAGCCTCGCGCTGTTCGCCTGGCTGCTCACGCTGCACGGCACCGCCGCAGCCCGCGTGTACGCGGCTTACGGCGGCGTGTATGTGGCCGTGGCGATAGCCTGGCTATGGTGGGTCGACAAGGTGCGGCCGACGCTGTGGGACGCGGCCGGCGTCGTGGTCACGCTGGCCGGCATGGCGATCATCGCCTTCCAGCCGCGCGTGTGAATCCGAACAGCGCCGACCGCGTCGGGCACTGAAGCGTCGGGCGCCCAGCACTGACGCGCACAACGCGTGACCAGCGGCCTCGGCCTCGTTTACTTCGATGCGCCCAGATAGTCGAGCTTGCCGAGTTCCACACCGTTATGGCGCAGGATGTCGTACGCCGTCGTGACGTGAAAATAGAAGTTGGGCAGCACGAAACCGAGCAGATACGAAAGGCCCGTGAACTCGATCGGGCCACTGCGCATCTTCAGTACGATCTCTCGCCCCTCCGATCCGTCGATCTGCCCGGCGCTGAATTCCTTCAGGTAGTCGATCGTTTTTTGAAGGCGGGCATGCAGTTCGTCGAAAGTCTGTTCCACGTCCTCGTATTTCGGCGCTTCGACGCCGGCCAGACGCGCCGCACATCCTTTCGCCGTATCGCTCGCGATATACACCTGGCGCACGAGCGGCAACATGTCCGGCGCGAGGCGGGCGTTCGTGAACACCGACGGTTCGATCTGCTTTTCGGCGGCGTGCGCCTGGGCCTTGCCGAGGATGGCTTGCAAATTGGTCAGGCCGCGAATCAGCACGGGCACTGATGCTTGATACATCGAAATTGACATGGGTTCCTCTGATTCTTCGATCGTGCACGCCGGCGGCGCGCGAGGCAATGGAACGGCTGGATAGCCGCTGCAGCATCATAGCGGAGCCGTGCGAAGCGCGCATGAGTCGCCGCGGCGTTAGCTATTCGGCCGACTGCCGCGCGCGCCGGAACTGTGTTTGAATGCATTGGTCCGAAGGTTTGCGAAGTCCCGAAGTCCCGAAGTCCCTTCAAACAGCAAACCTGCCGGCGGCCGCCGGGCGCTGAGTGGACGCGGCGCGCCCCGCGCCCGAGCCTGTCTCGCATGCCGCGCCGTCACGCCAGGAGGAGAGTCGACACCATGCCCAACAAGCACCCGCTGCCCGGAAGCGAACGAACGGTAGAAGAAGGTTCGAAACTCATCGGAGCTTGCGATCCATCGGAAAAAATCGAGGTTTTCGTGATGCTGCGCCGCCAGCAGCAGGCGCAGTTCGACGCGCTGATGCGCCGCATAGAAGCGGGCGACCCGGATGTGAAGCCGCTATCGCGCGAGGCGTTGGCAAAAAACTACGGCGCGGCCCCCGACGACATCGCCAAAGTCAAGGCCTTTGCCGCCGCGCACGGCCTGACGGTGGTACGTGAAGATCCGGCCGCGCGCTCGGTGCTGCTCTCCGGCACCGTCGCGCAATTCCAGAGCGCGTTCGAAGTCAAGCTCGAACAGTATCAGCACCATACGGCCGGACAATTCCGCGGCCGCACCGGCACGGTCAACGTGCCGGACGACCTGCACGGCGTGGTGGAAGCGGTGCTCGGGCTCGACAACCGCCCGCAAGCATGGCCGCACTTTCGCATCCGGCCACCATTCCGGCCGGCCAGAACGCATCAGGCTTCGTTCACGCCGCCGCAACTCGCGTCGCTCTACAAATTTCCGGACGGTGACGGCGGTGGCCAGTGCGTCGGCATCATCGAACTCGGCGGTGGATACAACGCGGCCGATCTCGCGTCGTATTTCGCGAGCCTCGGCGTCGCTTCGCCCACGGTGAAAGCGGTGAGCGTCGATCAGGCCCGCAATGAGCCGACCGGCGACCCTAACGGCCCGGACGGCGAAGTCATGCTCGACATAGAGATTGTCGGCGCTATCGTGCCCGGCGCGACAATCGCGGTGTATTTCGCGCCGAACAGCGACGCGGGTTTCGTCGACGCCGTGAGCCGCGCGGTGCACGATACGGTCAACAAGCCGTCGGTGATTTCGATCAGTTGGGGCGGCCCGGAGTCGATCTGGACCAGTCAGTCGATGAAAGCATTCAACAGCGTGCTGCAAGCCGCGGCCGCGCTTGGCGTGACGGTCTG
Organism: Paraburkholderia rhynchosiae; assembly: GCF_002879865.1. GTDB lineage: Bacteria > Pseudomonadota > Gammaproteobacteria > Burkholderiales > Burkholderiaceae > Paraburkholderia > Paraburkholderia rhynchosiae. The sequence continues at coordinate 43,575 of NZ_PNXY01000004.1, read as the reverse complement.
CGCCGCGTCGGGCGATAGCGGATCGACCGACGGTGCGGGCGCGGGAGACCAGGTCGACTTCCCGGCGGCGAGCCCGTATGTGCTGGCTTGCGGCGGCACGAGCCTGACCGCGTCGGGCACGTCGATCTCGCACGAGGTGGTCTGGAATGATGGGCCTCAGGGCGGCGCGGGCGGCGGTGGCGTAAGCGGCGCGTTTTCGTTGCCGGCCTGGCAGGAGGGTTTGTCGGTTACGTCGGCGGGCGGCGGCAAGAAACCGCTCGCCAGACGCGGCGTGCCCGATGTCGCGGGCGACGCGTCACCGCTTACCGGCTACAGCGTGCTGGTCGGGGGCACGCAGACGGTGGTCGGCGGCACGAGCGCTGTCGCGCCGCTGTGGGCCGCGCTGATCGCCCGCATCAACGCGGCGAACGGCAAGCCGGCCGGCTTTGTCAACCCGAAGCTGTACAAGGCGGCTGGCGTCTGCAACGACATCACGCAGGGCAACAACGGCAGCTTCGCGGCGTCCGCCGGATGGGACGCCTGCACCGGACTCGGCAGTCCCAATGGTCAGAAAGTGGCCGCCGCACTATAGTCTGCAAGAGTCCGCAGCAGCACTGGCACATAAGACGTGAACGTACCCATGGAGCGATCATGACAAGCACAGAGTCAGCGTCCGTTAGTCCGCAGTCGCCGCACAATTCTCAAGCTTCGCCCCGCCCCGCCGCGACCGGTGGCAAGCACAAGGGGGGCGATCAGCCCTTCTTCGATCCCGTGGCGTATGGCAACGGGCCGGACGATTCCGTGACCGCCACCGACGAAAACGCCGCGATCACGCATCACTCGGTCGCGATAGACGGCAACAAGATTAACTACACCGCAACGGCGGGCCACCTGGTGATTGTGGACCCGAGCAGTTCGCAGCCCGATGCGCGGATGTTCTACGTCGCGTTCACGCAGGACAACCAGAAAGAGGAAACCCGCCCGGTTACGTTCTTCTATAACGGCGGCCCGGGTTCGTCGGCGGTTTTCGTGTTGCTCGGCTCGTTCGGGCCGCGCCGCATCAAGACGTCGATGCCGGGCTTCACGCCGCCCGCGCCGTACACGCTCGAAGACAACCCCGACAGCCTGCTCGACCGGAGCGATCTCGTCTTCATCAACCCGGTCGGCACCGGCTATTCGGCGGCCATCGCGCCGAACAAAAACCGCGACTTCTGGGGCGTCGACCAGGACGCCGATTCGATTGCGCAGTTCATCAAGCGCTTCCTGACGAAGAACAACCGCTGGAATTCGCCGAAGTATCTGTTCGGCGAGTCGTACGGCACGGCGCGCAGTTGCGTGCTTGCATACCGGCTGCACGAAGGCGGTGTGGATCTGAACGGCATCACGCTGCAGTCGTCGATTCTCGATTACACGCAGGCCGGCAACCCCATCGGCGCGCTGCCCACGGCCGCCGCCGACGCGTGGTATCACAAGAAGCTGGGCATTGCGCCGCGGCCCAAGGATCTCGGCGCGTTTGCCGAAGAAGTCGCACAGTTCGCGCGCACCGACTATCTTGCGGCGCTGCGCAAATTTCCGACCACCGATTCGGCGACGGTCGAGAAGCTGAGCGAATACACCGGCATCGACAAAACGACCTTGCTCGCGTGGAGCCTCGATATCGCGTCGTACGACAGCCGCGGCAACTCGCTTTTCCTGACCACGCTGCTGAAACCGCAAGGTCTGGCGCTCGGCGCCTACGACGGTCGGGTGACCGCGATCGGGACCGGCATCGCCGGCAAGGTCGACCCGAACTCGGGCGGCAACGATCCGACCATGACGGCGGTTTCCGGCGTCTACACGACAATGTGGAACGTCTACCTGAACGAGCAGTTGAAATACACGTCGAATTCGTCGTTCACGGACCTCAACGATCAGGCGTTTCACTTCTGGGACTTCGGCCACATCGATCCGACCGGCGCGCAGAAGGGCGTGGACGATAAGGGCAACGTGATTCTCTATACGGCTGGCGATCTGGCCGCCGTCATGGCGCTGAACCCCGACCTCAAGGTACTGTCAGCAAACGGCTTTTACGATTTCGTGACGCCGTTCTATCAGACGGTGCTCGATCTGCAGCAAATGCCGTTGTTGAGCCATCAGGTCCGGCAAAACCTGTCGGCGCGCTTTTATCCGTCGGGGCACATGATTTATCTCGACGGCGGATCGCGCACCGCGCTGAAGGCCGACCTCGCCAGAATGTACGACTCGACGGTGGCCAACTCGGAGGCGCTCGGGCGGATCCGGGCATTGCAGGCGCGCGTGGCGCAGTAGCATGCGGGATGACCGCCACGGCGGCTGTCCGCGACCGCGGAAGGTTCGCGGCAGCGCGCATTGGCAGGTGCGAGTACGCATGAATGCGGCGAGCTTTTTGTTGCATGCGTACTGGATGTGTTTTAATTGCCCTGCGAATTGAACTATTGCGTGCCCCCGCGGGCGCGCCGACGAATGAAGGCAGGCATTGCAGACAGGCGTTGCGAGGGCGATCCGGGCGAGCAGCTCAGCAGCGATCGCAGCAACGATCGCAGCAACCGCAGCGGCAGTATCGTTCGACCGTATCCGCTTACGCTCGCGTGGCGGTCGAGTCGCCAGGCGCGTCTTGCGCTTGTGCTGAGTCTGAGCGCGCTGCTCGCATTGCCCGTGGGCGCGGTCCGTGCGCAAGACGTGGACATGCTAGACGACCGCGTCACCCAGCAGTCGATCGGTAAGACGATATGCCGCCCCGGTTATGCCCGTGCTGTCGCGCCGCCGTTCGACGAACTCATGGCGCACAAGGCTCGGATGCTCGCCGAGCGCGGCATCGACGCCGATGGCGGCGCCGACTTCGCTCTCGATAGACGCGTGCCGGTGGTGCTCGGCGGGTCGCCCGACGCGCCCTCCAATCTCGGCCTTCTGCCTTGGGCGGGCCGTCAGGGCGAGCGCCGCAAGGCGCGCGCGGCGGTCATGCTCAAGCGCTGCGTCTGCGAAGGCAAACTGAGTCTCGCAGAAGCGCAAGCGGCGATCGTCGACGACTGGTCGATCGTCTACTCCGGTTTCGGTCAGACGTCGTGCGACGTGAGCCGGCTGGACGTCGCAACCAGTGCCGAAAGCCGCCGCGCAGCTGGCCCCGCAACCGGCCACTCAACCGGCCACTCAACCGGCCACTCAACCGGCCAGGGCACGTCGCCATGAGGCCGCGTGTCTCCGGATCACTTTGCCGCCGTGGTTCGTTCGCGCGGATCTGGCCGCGCTCGCGCGTAGCGTGCTCTCTGCGGCGTACTCTTTTTAGCGTGCAACTGCCGCCTCAACTTATTCCTGGAGAATCACCATGATCTATTCACGTCTTGCCGCAGTGACGCTTGCCGCGCTGACACTGGGTTGTGCCGCCGGCACTGCGTCCGCGCTCGCCGCCGAGCCGGTTCATTGCGGCAACGCCGACACGCTGCAGATTCGCGGCGATGTGCCAGCGGCCATCAGCTTCGATGTCTACCGGCAACTGCGTCCGCTGAACGCGCAACGCATCGCGTTGTTCCAGTCGGCGGGCGAAGTAAAACATCTGCCCGACGGACTCGCCGTCTGTGAGGTTGCCGATGACGGCGTCGACGATCCCTCTGCGGTGCTGGTCGAACTGCCGCAGGGCAAGAACGCATGGTGGGTGAGCGCGGCCAATGTGCAAGCGGCGGACTGATCCCGCGGCCCGCTTCTTGCAGCCGGCGTCCGCATACGACGCGTCCCAAAGCACCGCGGGGCGGCCCAAGCGAATGGTTTCGCTAACTGAACAGATGTTTTGCTGTTTTCGACGTCCTCTATTCGGGTACAGTGCATTGAAGGCGCTTTTCAAAGCCGCTTTCTCGCTTTCTTTTACGACGCTGTGCCGTATCGCATTTACGGTCGTCAGTGGCTATCCTGAAACAGGACGAAGCCTCGGCAAGCGGCTTGCATGGGAGAATTGAATGATTGCTTTCTATCTGTCATTGGCTGCTCTCGGCGCTGCGGGCGCTGCGCTCATCCGCGAACTTGCCGCTGCTCAGGCGAAACAGCGCGCCGCATTGCGCCCGGTGCGCGTGCACGCCGCGAATCGCGACAGCCGCCGAGGGTAGGCATGAACCTGATCGTGCGCAACATTGCGCCGTCGTGCAGCGAGCAGGAAGTGCGCGAATTCCTCAAGCGTGAACTGGGGCATTACGCCAGGAACGTCGAGGTCGTCGACGCCGGCACCCCCGGCGCGTATGCTACCGTCGAACTCGACGCGCAAGTGCCGTATGTCGGCGAGGTTATCGCGCGGCAGATTCACGGCAAGCAATTGGGCGGCTTCGCGCTCGAGGCGAGCGCCGATCTCTTTACCGACGAACCACCGCCGGCCCAGTAACTGCCGCCGTTAAGCTCGCCGCTCGTTTCGCGCTGGTTCTCCGCTGGCCGGCGCCGGCCAGTCGAACGGCGTGTACGGCAACGCCCGCTTGTGCCGCGTGACATCATAGAAACGCAAGATGATGTTGCGCGCCTTATCGCTCACCGGTTTGCCTTCCAGAAAGTCGTCGATGGTCTCGTACGGAACACCGTACGCATCCTCGTCCGGCCGTTGCGGACGCAAGGCTTCCAGGTCGGCCGTCGGCACCTTGTGCGCCAGCGCGTCCGAAGCGCCCAACGCCTTCGCGACCGCGCGCACCCGACGCTTATTGAGCCCCGCGAGCGGCAGCACATCGGCGCCGCCGTCGCCGAACTTCGTGAAGAATCCCATCAGCGATTCGGCCGCGTGGTCCGTGCCGATTACGACGCCCGTGCGCGTGCTGGCCACCGCGTACTGCGCAATCATCCGTTGCCGTGCCTTCACGTTGCCGTGGACGAAATCTTCCTGCGCTTCGTCCATGAACGGCAGCCCGCTTCGATGCAGCGAGGCGAGCATCGCATCGGCGGCGGGTTTGATGTCGATGGTCAGGCTCTCGTCCGCTCGAATGAAGGCAAGCGCCTGCTGCGCGTCTGCTTCGTCTTTCTGCTCGCCGTGGGGCAAGCGTATCGCGATGAAACGCGCGTCGTAGTTTTCGGCGCGCAGCCGCTCGACGGCCAGTTGCGCGAGGCGTCCGGCCGTAGTCGAATCGACGCCGCCGCTGATACCGAGCACGTAGCTCTTCAGGCCGTTACTGCGTAGATAATTCGCGAGAAAAGACACGCGACGCTCCATCTCCTGATTTGCGTCGAACTGGGCGGCCATGTGCATTTCTGCTGCGATGTCCGCCTGAACGGCGGCCGGATCGTTTTGCTTCATGATTGTTTTGCTCCTCGCTTGTGGGCGCAATGTCAAACAAAGAACGCTCGCGCGACAGTGGTGAGCATGTAGCGGACCTGCCGAAGCTCCATCGACAGATCGCGATGCGCTGAGTAACATCCTGGTTCCGAGCGCCGCATCAACCTGCGAGCAGCCAATAATAATCACATTAGCGCGAACCCGCGATGAACGACACCAAGCGGCCTCGCCCGCCTGTATTGGACCGCCTGACTCTTATACAAGTCCGGCGGCGCAAGATCCGCTGTACGCCGAATGTGTTTCCCCTGCCGCGCGCAACATGTGCTTTGCACCGCCTGATGCACGCGCCGGCTTCGGTGCTTCGCCAGCTCGCGTGCGGCGCCGCGCTCGCCGCATCGGCTTGCGCCGGTGTCGCTGCAATGCCGCCCGCGGCAATCAGGCAGTCCGCTTTTCCCGTCGATGCGTCGTCGGTCGCCGTGCCCGATGCGGCCGGCGTCGTGGACCCGCGTCGCGCGTTGCTGCTGCGAGACGTGTTCGCCCGGCACGTCACGCGCCGGCTCAACCTGCCGGCTGCGGAACAGCGCGCGTACGCCGACCGTTTGCAAGCGGCGTTGCGCGAACATGTGCTTGGTGGCGTGTCGGGCGAATACGTCGCGATGGTCGATCGCAATCCGAACGTGCAGGCGCTGTTTATCTATTTCCGCGCCGCGCCGGCCGACGCCTGGAAGATGATCGGCGCGTCGCCCGTTTCGACCGGCCGCCCTGGCGAGTTCGACCACTTTGTCACGCCGCTCGGTGTCTTCGAACATACGCCGTCCAACATGGATTTCCGCTCCGAAGGCACGGAGAACGACAATCACATCCGCGGCTACGGCAAGCGCGACATGCGCATCTTCGATCTCGGCTGGGCGCAGGCCGAGCGTGGCTGGGGCAAGGGCGGCATCTCGCAGATGCGATTCCAGATGCACGCCACCGATCCGGAGCGTCTTGAGCCCTTACTCGGCGTGCGCCACTCGAAGGGCTGTGTGCGGATTCCGGCGTCGCTCAATACCTTTCTCGATCACTACGGCATTCTCGACGCGGAATATGCCGCACTCGTCGATGCGGGCAAATCGCTGTGGGTGTTGAAGAGCGATCGGCAGATCGTGCCCTGGGCGGGGCGTTATATCGTCGTCGTGGATTCCGGACGCAAGGCTCGGCCCACCTGGGCGCCCGCGCCAGATGCGAAGGCGCACGCGAGGGTGCCGCCAGGAACGGACACGGCGGATTGATTCGCCGCGTTGGGCGGGGTGGCCGGGAAAAGAGCCTCACCGCATCAGCAACATCGTACCCGCGCCGAGGATGCCGCCGCACAACGCGCACGCCCACAGCAGCGCGCGTGTGCGCCGGTATTCGCGGCTGATGTCGGCCAGCAATTGAGCGCTCTGCCGCTGCGTGCGCGTGCGATCGTGCTCGTGCTGCAGATAGCGCACCGCCAGTTGCGGCACGCGCGGCAGCATATGCGCGAGATGCGGCAGCTCGCGTGAAATGCGCTTGAACCAGCCGCGATGATCCACGTCGCGCCGGGCAATATCCGCCAGCACGCGCCGCGCGATGTTCCATGTATCGACGCCCGGATGCAGCGCGCGCGCCAGCATTTCGGCCTGCTGGAACGAACGTTGAGCGGTGGCGAGACGGCCGGACACGACGCCATCGAACGGATGCACCGCATGCAGCAGATGATGAAACAGCGAACCCGCCGAGCGGTCTTCCGGAGCCGCGGCGAAATGCGCTTCGGCACGCGTGCGCAACTCGGCTTCGAGCAATTCGGCTCGCGTGTCGTGCGGCACGTGCCCCGCGTCGCGATGCATTTCGGCGAGCCGGCTGTAGTCCTGCTCGAAGAGCGCGGTCGCGCCGTGCACGAAGAACTCGCGCTCCTCGGTCGAGAGGCTCGACATGATCGAAAACTCCGCTAGCACCAGACGTCCCAGCGAATCCGGCTCGATACTCACGCGAACCCGGCGTGCATCGAGCGTGGCGTGGAAGAAGCCGTGCTCGAACGCCTGCTCGGTTATCACTTCGACGATATGCGCGGCGAGCGGCGCCAGCTTGATGTGGTGCGCGTGGAGTTCGCTCAGGTCGCTCGCGGGCAGTGTGCTGACGCGCTGCATTGTCAGCGTGTCGCGGGTGCACAGGTCCCAGATCACATCGGGCACGACGATGCGCGTGTCGCCGTCGAAATGATGACCGGTCTGGCTCAGGTTCGCGGCTTCGGCGCGCAGATCGAAGCGGCGCAGGATGTCGTCGGTAAAGCTTTGAGCCAGCGTCCGCAGTCGCAGGCGGCGCGCCGCGCCCGACAGCTTTTCCAGCCAGCGCGCGACCCAGCGTAATAGCGCAAGCTCGTCGCCGATCTGTTGCAACTGACCAGCCCGCAGCAGTTTGATGGCCACTTCGCGATGACCGTTGACGGGCGCGAGCAGCCGCGCGAAATGCGTCTGTTCCGCGAAACCGCTGCGCACGGGTGTCAGGTCCACGGCGCTGAAAAGTATGGCGAGCGGCTGGCCGAATGCGCGCGCCAGTGCTTCTTCGGACTCGCGAGGCGGCAGCGGCGCTTCCAGATGATCGACTGCGTCGATTGCATCGTGCAATGTCGCGGTCGCGAGTTCGGGACGCTCGATCAGCGCCTGCGCGAAGCGGCCGGCGAGCGGGCCGAGCGTCGGCAGCAGGGCGTGAAGGCTTTGCGCGCCGCGCGGCGACGCATGCACGCGGCCGACGAGTTCGGTCATCCAGTGGAGTTTGTGATCGGATGGCGCGGCGAGCCAGATCAGGCGCGCGCCGTAACGCAGTGCATGGTAGAGCAGCAGTAAGCGGCGAAACAGTGGCGGCATCGGCAGTTCGATTGACGGCGATGCGGCGCGCAAAGGCTTGCGCGCTGCTTGGCCAGGACAGTCAGATTATCAGGGATATGCGCCGACCGGCGCATCCGCGAGCGATGCGTAAACAATACGGCGGCCTTCCAATCGTGGCGAAATTAGCGTGCCGGCTTGCGGCCTTCCATAGCGTTGTGACCGCGAATATCGAGAGATTCCCCTCCTGTACGCCCCGGCCAGAAACGGGCAGGCCCGTAACACCCAAGGTGCCGTTCCTGTGCAGCAAGGCACCGCAGCGGTCGATAAAACGCATTGCTTTGACGCGGTGACGCTCTCCTGGAACCCATGCGCTTGCGGTAGATGTTCGCCGGGAATGTTTATCGGCATGAATCTTATGTTCCCAGTGGTAATCATGGCATGAACGTTGCGTAAGGATTGCCGGTGAGCGAATGACGGTGCGTCAGTCCCGGTCACCCTGGCCGTACACGAAGATGGACAGGAACTGAATCGGCGTTTTGATCAATCGCTCGGGGCCGTGAGGTACGTCGGCCTGAAAGGTGATGGTGTCGCCGGGATGCAGGATGTAGGTTTGCTGGCCGTGCCGGTACTCGATGACGCCCTTGAGCATGTGGATGAATTCGGTGCCCTGATGTTCGAAGACGGGGAAGATTTCCGATTCATCGTCCATCGTGATCAGGAACGGCTCGAACAGTTTTTTGGGGCCCTGGTCGTAGGCGAGCAGGTGATAGGTGTGGCCGCGTTTCGTGCCTTTACGGACCACCTCCATGCCTTCGCCTTTTTTCACGAGCTGAGCGCCGCCTTCGGGCACGTCGAAACGGCGGAACAGCGTGGACATCGACACACCCAGCGCATTGGCGATCCGGTTGAGCACGTCGAGTCCGGTCGAAGTCTGGGCGTTCTCGATCTTCGAGAGCATGCCGCGGCTGATCCCGGCCTGCTCGGATACCTGGGCAATCGTGAGTCCGTGGCGCTGGCGAAGTTCACGGATCGTTGCGCCCAGATAGCGTTCGAGCGAGTTTTTACTGTCTTCGCCGTTTTGCATGGTTGAACCTCGTTGAAAGGCGAGAGGGTAGCAGATCGAAGGGCCGTATTGCGTCCTGGGAGTTTCACTGCAGGAACTATTGTTGCATGTTAATAAATCTGTATCGATGCTGCGAACAGGCTCGCAGTGGGGTCGTGCAATGGGGCACGGCTCTTCAATCAGCCAGCGATGGTGGTGCAAGGAGTGACGATGAACCTGAACGATGCGAGCAAGCTGCCGGTCAATGAGTTGGGTAGCGTGCCCCGCTTTGGCTCGGCTGAAGAGGCCCAGGACTATCTCACGCAACGCGGCGTGAAGTACGTGCTAGCCCAATTCGTCGATATTCACGGGGTGGCGAAGGCCAAGTCGGTGCCGGTCGCGCATCTCAAGGGCGTGCTGAAAGCAGGCGCCGGCTTTGCGGGTTTTGCGATCTGGGGCGTGGGTATCGAGCCGAACGGTCCTGACTACATGGCGGTGGGCGATCTGTCGACGCTTACGCCGGTGCCGTGGCAGGACGGTCTCGCGCGCATTGTCTGCGACGGTCATGTCGACGGACAAGCGTGGGCTTTCGATTCGCGCGTCACGCTGAAGAAGCAGGTCGCGCGCATGACGCAGCGCGGCTGGACGCTGTTCACCGGACTGGAGCCGGAGTTCTCGCTCCTCAAGCGCTCGGTGACGGGCGCAATCGAACCGTGCGATCCGAGCGATACGCTCGCGAAGCCGTGTTACGACTACAAGGGGCTGTCGCGCACGCGGGTCTTCCTGGAAAAGCTCACCGAATCGATGCGCTCGGTCGGCATCGACGTCTATCAGATCGATCACGAAGACGCGAACGGTCAGTTCGAAATCAACTACACGTATACCGATTGCCTGACTTCTTGCGATCACTATGTGTTCTTCAAGATGGCCGCCTCCGAGATCGCAAATGAACTGGGCATGATCTGCTCGTTCATGCCGAAACCCTTCGCGAACCGTCCGGGCAACGGCATGCATATGCACATGTCGATTGGCGACGGCGAACGCAATCTGTTCTCGGACAGAAGCGACAAACTCGGCATGGGGCTATCCACGCTCGGCTATCAGTTCACGGCGGGACTGCTCGCGCATGCGCCGGCACTCGCGGCGCTATGCAACCCGACCGTCAACTCGTACAAGCGCCTCGTGGTTGGCCGCTCGCTGACGGGCGCGACATGGGCACCGGCCTACATCAGCTATGGCGACAACAACCGCTCGACGATGGTGCGCATGCCCGGCGAGCGCATCGAACTGCGTCTGCCCGATGGCGCGTGCAATCCGTACCTCGCGACAGCGGCCGTGATTGCGGCCGGACTCGACGGCGTCGACCGCGAATTGTCGCCGGGGGCGCCGGCTAATGAAAACCTCTATGAGTGGTCGCCCGAGAAGTTGCGCGAGCATCAGATCGGCATCCTGCCGCAAAACCTCGAACAGGCGCTCGACGCGCTCGAAAGCGATCGCGTGATCTGCGATGCGCTCGGACCTGTCGCCGACGAATTCATCAAGCTCAAACGGATGGAATGGCTCGAGTACATGCGCCATGTCTCGGACTGGGAAATGAAAAGTTATCTGGAATTCTTCTAAGGGGTACGACTATGTGTGGAATCGTAGGCCTGCTGGTCAAGACGCCGGCATTGCGCGCGCAGCTCGGTCAGTTGATGGTGCCGATGCTGATCGGCATGACCGAGCGCGGACCGGATTCGGCCGGACTCGCGGTGTTCGGCAACGTGGTGGGCGACAGCCAGCGCAAGCTGAGCTTGTATGCGGGCTTTACCGAAGCCGGCCACGACTTCGACTGGAACGCGTTGCTCGATGCGCTCCACAGCGCGATCGACGTGGATGCACGCGCCGAGTCGAAGGGCAATCATGCGGTGCTGACCGTGAACGGCCATGTCGAAGCAGTGAAGGCATGGCTCAACGAGCGTTTTCCGAAGCTGTTTTTGCTGTCCACCGGACGCTCGATCGATCTGTACAAGGACATCGGCTCGCCTGCCGAGGTCGCGCAACGTTACGACTTCTCGAAGCTCACCGGCTCGCATCTCGTCGGTCATACGCGAATGGCGACCGAATCGGCGGTCACGCCGGATCGAGCCCATCCGTTCACGGCCGGCGAAGACTTTTGCCTCGTGCATAACGGCTCGCTCTCGAATGCGCATGGAGTGCGCCGCAAGCTGGAACCGCAAGGCATCCGCTTCCAGACGGACAACGATACGGAAGCCGCGTGTCGCTTTCTCGAATGGCGGCTGCGTGAAGGCGATGAACTGCCAGTCGCATTGCAGAAGGGCTTTGAAGAACTCGACGGCTTCTACACGTTCCTGATGGGTACCTCGACCGAACTCGCGCTGATTCGCGATCCGTTCGCGTGCAAACCCGCAGTGGTCGCGGAAAACGACGACTACGTGGCGATCGCTTCCGAGTTCCGTTCGCTCGCGCACTTGCCGGACATCAAGAACGCCAGGGTATTCGAATCCGCACCCGAGGAGATGTATGTATGGAAAGCATGAACTTTGACCTTGACGGGTCGTCGGTTCGCGAACTGAACCAGTATCTGCATGGCGCGAAAGAAGCGCTCGAAGGCGTGAAGGTGGATGTCACGTCGCCGAACGGCGCGCACAACATCGCGGTGGGCGTGAACGCGCACGTCGCGGTAACGGTGCAAGGACACGCCGGTTACTACGTGGGCGGCATGAACCAGCTCGCGACGATCGTCGTGGAAGGCAGCGCCGGCACCGGCGTCGCGGAAAACATGATGAGCGGCAAGGTCCACGTGAAGGGCTTTGCATCGAACGGCGCAGGGGCATCCGCACACGGCGGGCTGCTCGTGATCGACGGCGATGCTGGCTTGCGTTGCGGGATTTCGCTCAAGGGCGGCGACATCGTGGTGGGCGGCTCGGTGGGCAGCTTTTCGGCGTTCATGGCGCAAGCTGGCCGCATGGTGATCTGCGGCGATGCAGGCGACGCATTGGGCGATTCGCTGTATGAAGCCGTGCTGTATGTTCGCGGCGAGGTGAAGTCACTCGGCGCGGATGCGCAGTACGAGCCGATGACCGACGCGGACGTGGCCGCCGTCGGCGCACTGCTCGGCGCCGCGGGTCTCGATCACGACCCGCGCTCGTTCAAACGCATCGCGTCGGCCCGCACGCTCTATCACTGGAACGCTGACGCGGACCAGGAATATTGAACTTCATCGAGAACGTCCCCATGGAAGCCAAACCCATCCATTTCGCCCGCTTGCAGCAGGAAGAGTCGCAAGGCTACGACCGCAAGACGATCGACTACATTCACACCGCCGCGCAGCGCGGTCTCTATGAAATTCGCGGTCTCGGCGCGAAGCGCCGCGTGCCGCACTTCGACGATCTGCTGTTTCTCGGTGCCTCGCTGTCGCGTTACCCGCTCGAAGGGTATCGCGAGAAGTGCACGACACAAACGGTGCTCGGCACGCGCTTCGCGAAGAAGCCCGTCGTACTCGATATTCCGATCACGATTGCGGGCATGAGCTTCGGCGCGCTGTCGGCGAACGTGAAGGAAGCGCTCGGCCAGGCGGCCACCGCGATGGGCACGTCCACCACCACCGGCGACGGCGGCATGACGCAGGAAGAACGCCGCTCGTCGAAGACACTGGTGTATCAGTGCCTGCCATCGCGTTACGGCTGGAACCCCGACGACGTGCGCCGTGCCGATGCGATCGAAGTCGTGATCGGACAAGGCGCGAAGCCGGGGGGCGGCGGCATGCTGCTCGGGCAGAAGGTGAACCCGCGCGTGGCCTCTATGCGCACGCTGCCCGCCGGTGTCGACCAGCGCTCGGCGAGCCGCCATCCGGACTGGACCGGCCCCGACGATCTGGCGATCAAGATTCAGGAACTGCGCGAAATCACCGATTCGGAAAAACCGATCTACGTGAAAGTCGGCGCGACGCGCACGTTCAATGACGTCAAGCTGGCCGTGCATGCGGGCGCCGATGTCGTGGTGATCGACGGCATGCAGGGCGGCACCGCAGCTACCCAGACCTGTTTCATCGAGAACGTCGGCATTCCCACGCTGGCGGCGGTTCGTCAGGCGGTGGACGCGCTCGAGGACCTGAACATGAAGGGCACCGTGCAACTGATCGTGTCGGGCGGCATTCGCTCCGGCGCGGATGTGGCGAAGGCGCTCGCCATGGGCGCCGACGCGGTTGCGATCGGGCAGGGCATGCTGATGGCGCTCGGCTGCAATAGCGACACGTATTTCCAGAACGGCGCGCTGCATTCCGCGACGGCGGATTATTCCGCGCTCGGCACGTCGCCCGGCTTTTGTCATCACTGCCACACCGGCAAGTGCCCGGTCGGCGTAACGACGCAGGACGCCGTGCTCGAACAGCGCGTGCAGGCGGAAGAGGGTTCGCGCCGCGTACGCAACTACCTTAAGACGCTGAACATGGAACTGACGACGATCGCCCGTGCCTGCGGCAAACAGAACGTGCATCACCTGGAGCCGGAGGACCTTGTCGCGTTGACCGTGGAAGCCGCTGCCATGGCGCGTATTCCGCTCGCCGGTACGTCATGGATTCCGGGGCAGTGGTACTGAGCGACGATCGATTCGACGCCCGGTATGGGCTCGCTATGCGAGCGACACGGGGCGTCGAAGCGATCGCAGCAGTCAATGCATTGCACACGGCGCTAACGGAGGACTGTGCCGCGGCATTCACGCATCACCGCCGGTTAAAACCGGCGTAGCAGTCGCCGTTGCATTGTGTTCTACCACCACACACTACAGTCATCGCTTCCTTACGCATTGTGCATTGCGCGCAGGGGTGCTTCGACGTTTCTACAGGATCGCGCAATGAAAAGACTGAACAAAGTTTTTGCGTTACTCATGATGCTGGCGCTAGCCGCGCCGGCATACGCGCAGAACGCCGCCACGGCGCCCGTGCCGAACAAGGGCGATACCGCGTGGATGATCGTGGCCACACTGCTCGTCGTGATGATGGCCGCGCCTGGGCTCGGGCTGTTTTACGGCGGCATGGTGCGCGCCAAGAACATGTTGTCCGTGCTGATGCAGACGCTGGTGGTGTTCTGTCTGCTCGGCGTGTTGTGGGCCGTGTATGGCTACAGTATCGCCTTCACCGAGGGCAACGCCTTCTTCGGCGGCTTGAGCAAGGCGTTTCTTGCCGGCATCACGCCGGACTCGACGGCGTCGACGTTCAGCAAGGGCGTCGTGATTCCCGAGTTCATCTATGTGTCGTTCCAGTTGACCTTCGCGGCGATCACGCCGGCGCTGATCATCGGCGGCATTGCCGAGCGCGCCAAATTTTCCGCGGTGCTGCTCTTCATGGTGCTGTGGTTCACGTTCTCGTATCTGCCGATCGCGCATATGGTCTGGTACTGGCCTGGCCCCGACGCGTACACGAGCGCGGCTGCGGGCGACAAGGCGACAGCGACCGCGGGCTTCCTGTTCCAGAAGGGCGCGATCGATTTTGCGGGCGGCACGGTGGTCCACATCAACGCGGGCATCGCGGCGCTGGTCGGCGCGGTGATGATCGGCAAGCGTACCGGCTTCGGTCGTGAAACGATGGCCCCGCATAATCTGACGATGACAATGGTCGGCGGTTCGTTGCTGTGGGTGGGCTGGTTCGGTTTCAACGTCGGGTCGAACCTCGAAGCGAGCGGCGCGGCGACGCTGGCATTCATCACGACGCTGCTTGCGACGTGTGCCGCAACTGTGTCGTGGACGCTCGTCGAGTGGGTCTTGAAGAAAAAGCCGTCCATGCTCGGCGCGATATCTGGCGCGATTGCAGGGCTCGTTGTCATTACGCCTGCATGCGGCTATGTCGGACCGATGGGCGCGATCGCGATGGGTCTGATTGCGGGTGTGGTTTGCTACTGGGGCGTGAACGGCTTGAAGCGCTTGCTCGGCGTCGACGACTCGCTCGACGTATTCGGCGTTCATTGCCTTGGCGGCGTGGTAGGTGCATTGCTGACGGGCGTATTCACGTCGCCGCGGTTGGGCGGCACGGGTGTCTACGATTACGTGGCCAACAAGGTTGGCGATTACGACATGCTGACCCAGATGGTCGCGCAGTGCTGGGGCGTGGGCACGTCGCTGGTCTGGTCGGCGGTGGTATCGATCGTCGCGTTCAAGCTGGTCGATATGACGGTCGGACTGCGTATCGAACAGGATGGCGAACGCGAAGGGCTCGACGTCAGTTCGCATGGAGAGAGCGCATACCATTCCTGAGGCGTTCAACGACTGTAGTGCGTTGCCCGCGCGCACTGGCGAGCCGGAAATCGCGTGAATTCTGGGGGCGGTTCCCGCACTGCGAGCGCACACCGAGAGCTGCGTTCTCATCGACTCGATGACGAACGGAACGTCGTGCGCGACAGCGGCGTCACCGGCTTTCGCCTTTATACGACTTTGATGTCCGCTTCGCAGCGAAAGCCGCCGCCTGACCTAGCGCTTGCCAGACCGTTCGCGGGCTTCGGCAAGCGCCTGCCGCACCAACGCCTGCGCAGCCCAGCTACTGGCGGCCAACGCCTCGTCGGTGCTTGCGCCGGCGACGTCGCGCAGCGACAGTGCGGCTTCTGTTCCCATCAGCATGGTCAACGCGTGGGCGAGCCGTCGGCGCGCGGCCGGGGCCAACTCGTTCTTCAATGCCTCGACGATCGGACGGATGTACTGCAGGCGCCGCGCAGGCCGCGGCGGCCGCGATTCCGGCGGGTTGTCCAACCATGCCGACATAAATGAGCGCTCCACCGCGTGCAGGCCGACTTCATCATCGAGCAACAGCTTGTTCATGGTGCGTGCGGCGCGAGCGGCTACCTCGGCCGGATCGTCGTGTCCAGGACGGCAGAAAGTTTCGAACGGAGGCACCGCCCGCTCGAACATTGCGTCACTGATGAGGTCCTCGACCGAGGAGTAATAGCGATAAGCCGTGGCGCGGGACACCATTGCGCGCTCCGCGACCTCCGGAAAACTGGGCTTGCGGCCGCCCTCGCACAGCGCGAGCGCCGCCTCGATGAGCGCGAGCCGCGTGCGCCGGCGTTGATTGGCGCGGCCTTCACCGGCCGGCGCGGGACCTGCGGTCGCGCTTGACGTTTTCATTTTCATCGTTCAATAATGAGACTGTAGTCTCACGAAAAGACATGGTCTTATTATAAGTGATCGTCACATTACGGAGGAGCACGATGGAACCGATTCTCAAGGAGCAGTTCGATCGCATCATTGATCGTCATTTCCGCTTCGAGGCAGAAGACGACGTCGAGGGCGTGCTGAGCACGATGGTCCCGGAGGTCGAACATGACGTGGTGGGCTCGCCCACTGGCCCACTGCACGGCACGCAAGAGGCGCGCGTCTTCTACGACGCGCTGTTCGCGGACCTTTCAGGCGAGAAGGTGACCTCGCTGCGCCGCTATTACGGGCCGGATTTCGTCGTCGATGAGAGCGTGTGGGAGGGCACTGCGCCCGGCACGCCCTTTGGGATTCCCGGCGGCGGTCGACGGCTGAGCTTCCGCTTGCTGCACGTGTTCGACATGGCGCCCGATGGCCTGATCCGGCGCGAGAACGTGTGGATCGATCTCGCTTCGATCATGCAGCAATTGGACGCCACCGTGGCCGCGCCGTAACGGCCACTGACCCTCAAGGAGCAATGCCATGACCGACACCACTCGCAGCCGCGCCTGGTTCCGCGTAGCCGTCGTCTACTTCGCCGCTGCGGTTGCGCTGGGCATCGTGATGGGAGCCTCCGGCGACCCTACCCTCACTGCCGTGCATGCGCACCTCAACCTCCTCGGCTGGGTCACGATGGTGCTGTTCGCGCTGATCGGCATGGCCCATCCGGCGATCGCTGAGGGGCCGGTAGCGACGGTGCAGTTCTGGCTGCACAACATCGGTCTGCCCGTGATGCTGGGCGCGCTCGCGCTGCGGCTCAAGGGCTATACAGCCGTGGAGCCGGTAATCGGCCTGGCCTCCGCTGTTGTCAGTACGTTGCCCCGTGCGAAATTCGCACTGCGGTCCTGGAGGGTACGCCAGACCCACCATGCATAGGTCAGGAGTGATCCGCCGAAGGGTCGAAATAGCTTTCGAGCATCACCGCAAGTTGCCACACCGGGCACGGTCTGCGACACAGGCCGTCAAAGCCGATTCGCCTCATGTCGCGTGGTAATTCGTGCTGGAAGACGCTGGTCATTGCCACCATCAGGACATTGCGGAATGCAGGATTGCTCGCCGCATTCCGGACGAACCGGAAGTCGTCTGCGCGGCCCAGGCGTGTGTCAATAAACAGTGCACGGGGCTTCCAGTGCTCGGTCATGAGTTCCAGTCTTTCCATGGTCGAGGTCGCGACGGCGGTGAATCCCCTCAGCCTCAACAGCAAAGCCAGCGATTCGCCGACCGGGACGTCGCCATGGGCGATTACGACGCTTCTGCAGTTCACCGGGCGGGAAGAGCGCTTCAGACGCCACACGGCGAACTGTCCCTCGTCTTCATAGGGCGGGCGGTGCGTCATTTCGAGAGACGTCCTCGTTGGGTTGACTTCGCGAGCAAGCGGCACTGACCGCGACGCTGTAGCCAGTCACCGATGATTTCACATTGTCACGTCAACGTCTATGCTGTGACCGCCAGCGAGACGGGCTGATTTTTGTGGCTTCGGCGGGTCTGCGTTGTATCTGCGCAACCTGCAGGAGCAACAGCACAGGCAGAAGCCAGGCCACAGGCGCCGCGGCAGCATCGGAAAGTTCATACCAGACCCCGGATTTTCGCCAACGGAAATTGTCGATAGGATAGGCACGCGTCAGCGCTCTCAACGTTCGGCTTGTGTGTTTGCTGGCCGCAGCGTTGTCAGCGGCTTTTTTTCGAACGCAACGAGTGCGCCCGGCCAATTATCCAGCTACGCTGTACCTGATCTTCCGGAGAAAAAACATGGCAGACGTGGAACAGTTCAAGGACGACCTGGAAAACAACGCTGACGGCCTGATCGGCGGCAGCCGGGGCGACTTCATGGAAGCACTGGGGGAGGCGGTGTATGCCCGCGTGGGAGCCGACCAGCTCGATAGCATCGTTTCAGCGTACCTGACGCTCCAGGCGGTTCTGGATGAGAACGTGGACAGGCTGGACGACGAGGCCGACGAGGCGATCGAGAACGCCACCAGCGAGTTTAACGAGGCGGTCGGCAAAATTCTGGGCGTCTAGTCGTTGGCACGGTGTGGTCTCCCGCGGTCCGCTGGCGCCTCTCGTTCGTAGAGCAGCCGCTCTGACAAAAGCCGGCCCGGACCGCATCGGGCGGTTTGCACCAGAAGCGGTCCGGGTATCGCTATCGGCGGACTTCTCGGTGGTGCCAGGCCTGGACGGTCTCGCCCTCTGTATCGCCTTTCGCGACGGCCAGGCGGGGAAATTGCCCGGCACCGCAGCAGGCACTGCGCCCTTGGCTCGCCCGAAACAGGCGGCCCTGCGATCAGAGGCCGCTTACCGTCTTGACCGTCACCCACTGGCCATTCTTCACCTGATAGACGGTGGAAGAGCCGTTTTTCAGCGAGCCGTCCCCGTTAAACTCTATGTGCCCCGTGATGCCATCGAAGCTGATGCTTCGTAGCCTCGCGCGATAGTCGTCGGGCTTTGTCGAATTGGCTGCCTGCATTGCCTTGATGGCGGTCCACGCCGCGTCGTAGCCGAACGGCGCGTATGACAGCACGTCTTCGCCGAATTTCTGTTTGAAGCGTTCGGCGAACTTTGCGCCGACCGTCGTGCTGTCGAGCGGACGGCCGTATTCCCAGGCCATCGCGCCCTCGGACACGTTGCCCGCGAGCTTGATGAAGTCGATGTCCTTCACGCCGCCGCCGCCCACGTATTGCGCCTTGATGCCGAGCTGGTTCATCTGCTTCATGATGCCGGCCGCCTGCGGATTGAGGGCAGCCACGAAAATCAGATCCGGGTTCCTGCTCTTGATATTCGTGAGTTGCGTCTTGAAGTCCGTCGCCTGGTTCGTCGTGAATTCGCGATCGATGATGTCGCCGCCGTGTGCCTTGACCGCCTTCACGAACTCGTCGGCTTCGCCTTGGCCGAAGGCCGTGCGGTCGTCGATGACGGCGATGCGTTTGGCCTTCGTCGTCGTGACCGCATAGGCACCCGCGGTGCCCGCGTTTTGCGCGTCACTCGAGATCACCATGAAGACGTTCTTGTAGCCGCGGCCGCTGATGACCGGGTTCGTGGCGGCCGGATCGATGTCGGGCAGGCCCGCCTTCTCGTAGAGGTCGGAAGCGGGGATGGTCGTGCCCGAGTTGAAGTGGCCGACGACGACCGACACGCCTTCGTCCACGAGTTTTTGCGCGACCTGCACGCCGACGCGCGGGTCAGCCTGATCGTCTTCGGCGACGAGTTCGAACGAGACGGGCTGGCCTTTGATTTTGATGCCTTGCGCCTTCGCGTCGTCGAGCGCCATTTTGACGCCGTTCTCCAGATCCTTGCCGTAGTTGGCGTTGGGTCCCGTGAGCGGCGCGGCAAAACCGATTTTCACGACGGTATCCGCGTGACAGGCGAGCGGTGCAACAGCGAGCAGTGCTCCAACTGCAACTGCGATGGGGGTCAAAGTCTTCGCAAAACGCATATTGTTTCCTTTGCGAGCATGAGTTCACTGCAATGGCGTGCATGCGGGCTTTGCTCGCCCGTTTCGGCGCGCTGCGCGGTCGGAGCAGCGGCCGGTGCACGGCTTCTGTCTGTATCGACCGGGTGTGCGGCTACTCCTGAAAAGGCGTTGCACCCATCGGACGGCTTCCAATGAGAGCGTCGCGACGCTCGCTGGGAGCGACGATGGAAAGCCCGTTTCAGCGGCCGCTCGTTTGAGTAGTATAGGTCACGTTGTGACGTAAATAGCATTTGTTCCCCGGCGCACGCGATGGAGCAGTCGTCGCTGCGCTCCCGCATGTATCGCGGCCTCCGCAGCATTGACCCTACAAATCCTCACGACTGCTGCGGGTGATGGCGCCAAATTCAATCTCAACGACCACTTCGACGGGCGACTTCGTACTCAGCAGCCGCTAGACGGCTGACAGTTTATGACGCTGCCGCCCCCGCGTTTTGAGGCACCGCCGGTGCCTGCCATGGCGCCACGTGCACAGCTCGCGTCGAGTAATCGGTACCGCTTAAGCCGAATAGCAGACCCAGGGTTAGCAATGCGGTGATCGCCGCGATGCGTAGCATCGGGGACGCCCGCCGCAAATTCATGAAGTAGATCGCCACAAGCAACGCTTTCGCTATCGCAACTAAAAGGTTGATCGCGCTATTCCACGCGCCCAGCTTCAGGTACGAACTGCTGAACGTCAGCAGCAGCAACGCCAGAAGCGCAACCCATACCTTGAGTTGGTCCGCGTACCGATGCACCTCACGCGAGCTCATCCGCTGCTCCTTCCAACCAGGTACAGTAAGGGATAAAGAAAAATCCATGCAATGTCGACAAAATGCCAGTAAAGACCGGCCACTTCAATGCGCTCAGGTTTGGCAAAGCGGCGCTTGCCGCGGGAGAGGCCAAGCGCAAAGACCGCAACCGTGACAATGCCGATGATCAGATGCAGTGCATGAAGCCCGGTCATGCCGAAGTAGAGGAAATAGAACAACTGCGCAGCGTCGGCATGACGTGATTCGGAAAAAGCGAACCTTGCGCCGGGCACGAGGTGCTCATGCCATTCTTTCCAGTACTCAGTGCCCTTAATGATAACGAAGCCGGCACCGAGAGCCGCCGTAAAATACAGCATGCATGCGGCTAGCCGCACCGCGTCTATTTTCCGTGCTTGCACGGCGATTGCCATCAGCACGCTGCTCGTCAACAGTACGGCGGTGTTGATTGTGCCGAGCATGATATCGGTGTGACGGCTCGCAGCGGCAAAGCCTTCGGGAAAATGCGTGCGTCCGTAGAAGTAACCGAAAAAAAGCGGGCCAAAGAACATCAACTCCGTCGCAAGAAAAGTCCACATGCCCAGCGTCGAAGCTTCTTCCTGCTGCTCGGCAGTATCGAACTGTTCGGCGTGAAGGGTCATTGGGGCGCCTCTTCTCCGGTTTCCGGATCGTACTGGTATGCATTTCGCTGCACTATCGGCGTGTGTTCAAAATTATGCTTGGGCGGCGGTGAAGACGTTTGCCATTCGAGCCCGGTGGCACGCCAGGGGTTGGGGCCGGCACGCTTGCCGTAGAAGAGCGACCATGTCAAATAAACCATTGGCAACAGGTAGCCGACTGCAAGGATCGAAGCACCCGCCGATGACAGGACGTTCAGTACCTGAAACTCGGGGGGATACGCGTGATAGCGGCGCGGCATGCCTTCGAGGCCGAGCAGGTATTGCGGAAAAAAGGTCAGATTGAAGCCGAAAAAAATAATCAGAGCGGCCGCGCGGCCTAGCATTTCCGGGTACATG
The DNA here is from genome assembly GCF_002879865.1 of Paraburkholderia rhynchosiae. Classification (GTDB taxonomy): domain Bacteria; phylum Pseudomonadota; class Gammaproteobacteria; order Burkholderiales; family Burkholderiaceae; genus Paraburkholderia; species Paraburkholderia rhynchosiae. The sequence continues at coordinate 22,062 of NZ_PNXY01000004.1, read as the reverse complement.
CGTCCTGTCATCTTGGGCCACCAGAAGTGGATGCCGCCCAGGTAAGCCATCACTGTGCCGCCGACCATGATGTAGTGAAAGTGAGCGATGACGTAATAGGTGTCGGTCAGATGCACATCCAGTGCCAGCGAGGCCAGCGTCAACCCCGCAAGTCCGCCGATGGTGAAAAGGCCGACGAACCCGAGCGCATAGAGCATGGGCGCGGAAAACGTAATGCGGCCCTTGTACAGAGTCGCCGTCCAATTGAAGACCTTGATGGCCGATGGAATCGCAACCAGAAAGGATAGAAGCGAAAACACCATGCTCGCGTACATCGACTGACCCGACACGAACATGTGGTGACCCCAGACCAGAAAGCCGATCGACGCAATGCCAAGAATCGCATAAGCCATGAAGCGATAGCCGAAAATGCACTTGCGCGAAAAGCACGGAATGATTTCACTCGCCACGCCCATCGCGGGTAACACCATGATGTAGACCGCTGGATGCGAGTAAAACCAGAAGAGGTGCTGGAAAAGCAGCGGATCGCCGCCTAAAGCCGGATCGAAGATGCCGATGTGCAGCAGGCGTTCGGCCGCGATCAACGCGAGCGTCATCGCCAGCACTGGCGTGGCCAGCACGAGAATTATCGAGGTTGCGTAGTTGGCCCATACGAAGAGCGGCAAGCGGAACCACGTCATGCCCGGCGCGCGCATCGTATGCACGGTGACAATGAAATTCAACCCGGTCAGGATGGAGGAAAAACCGACAATGAAAACGCCAGTCACGGCGAGAAGCACGTTGCTGTTTGAGAACATCGTCGAGAACGGCGTATAGAAAGTCCACCCCGTATCCACACCGCCCGCGTAAAGCGCGCCCAGCGTGAACAGTCCGCCCACTACGTATATGTACCAGCTCGTGAGGTTCAGGCGGGGAAAGGCAAGGTCGCGCGCGCCTATCATCATTGGCATCAGAAAGTTGCCGAGCGCCGAAGGGATCGACGGGATCAGAAACATCCACACCATGATCACCCCATGAGCGGTAAACAACCGGTTATAGGTGTCGGCTGAAACCAGGGCGCCTTGCGGCGTGAGGAGATTCAGCCGCATAAGGGCCGCGGCCGCGCCGCCGACGAAAAAAAACGCCGTAATGGACACCATGTAAAGCCAGCCAATGCGCTTGTGATCGTGTGTAGTGAGCCACGACTTGAGCGACCAGTCCTCCAGATAATCCGACACTTCGGCTTCACTGACCCGCGCGTGCATAGTTGCCTCCGGTGGAACGGATGTATTCGATGATGGCCAATATGTCGTCCTCGCTAATCTGTCCAGCGAACGACGGCATGATCGGCTCGTAACCGGCCACGATGTCCTTGCGCGGCAGCAGAATGGAGTCGCGGATATACGCTTCGTCCGCAATGAGCGCGCGGCCGTCGGATAGATGGACTTCACGCCCCAGCAAGCCATGCAAATCCGGCGCGTGGACCGAGGATTGCGCCTCATGGCATCCGCTACAGCCATAGCGCCGGTACAGCTCAAAGCCATGCGCGGCAATGCCAGGCCGGGTATTGCCGCTGGCCAGCCACGCAGCGAAATCGCCCGGCTGCATCACGATGATGCGCCCGCCCATAGCGGCGTGGTCAGTGCCGCAATACTCGGCACAATGAAGATGAAATTCGCCCGTTTCAGTCGCGGTGAACCAGATAGTCGTATATCGGCCGGGCACCACGTCCTGCTTGATCCGGAAAGCGGGCACGTAAAAGCTGTGAATAACGTCCTGCGAAGTCATCACAAGGCGCACCGGCTGATTGACCGGCACATGTAGTTCATCGATCTCCCGCTTGCCGTTCGTATGCTCGAGCTTCCACATCCACTGCTTGGCGACCACGAACACCGGCATCGAATCGGATGGCGCGCGATAGAGTTGCGTAAAGTCATATGCGGCCCATGCAAACGTGCCGATAAAGAGCAGGAGAGGAATCACGGTCCAGGCGATTTCGACCCCACGAGCAGTCGTCGGCGCATTGCTGCGATCCGCTGCCGAGCCCGCGCGGTAGCGGATCGAAAAAACGACGATCAGCAGGGCCACGGCGAAAGCGACGGCGGCCAGTACAACCGTCTGCGTGATGAAGAGCGCGTCGTAGCGGCCGCTTGCCGTTGTCGCGCTGTGTGGAAAAAGGTGAAAGGACGCATTCATGTCGCGCCCCTTCTCATCGCACGCCACAGCCAGATGACGAGCGCGGCCAGTACCGCGATACATGCAGCGCGCACGCCTGCGATAACTTGCGCACTGTAACGGCCTGTCACCGGGTCGTAATGCGAGCACAGCAGGAGCAGCTGATCGACCGGCGAGCCGATGCTTCCCGATGAAGCGTCGATCAGGGCGAGGCGCACATCGCGCGGGTCGAAGCGCACTCCCATGAAGTAATGCGAGATGCGGCCACTGGGCGTGGCCACGATGAAGCCTGCCGGATGCATGTACTGTCGCAATTGCCGGTCGTAGACGTATTCGAACCCGACGGCGCTCGTCAGTGCGTCGACTTCCGGCTTTGCCCCGGTCAGCAAAGTCAGCTGGGCGCCGGCGTTGGCAAGCAAGGGCGCATAAGAAGCCTTCTTGCGGGCGGCGAGCTCGGGCGTCTCGGATGGATCGATGCTAACGCCCAACACGCGATAGGCGTGCGGCGGCAGGTCTACCGCGGCCAGACTCTCGAGCACGCCATCCATCAGCGTGCTGCACAAATTGGGACAATGGAAATAACCGAGTACCAGCACCACCGGCCGGTCGCCAAAATACGCGCCAAGGCGCGTGGGCCGTCCGTTGTCGTCGGTAAAGGCGCTGGATAAAGGCAGTTTCGAGTTGAGCCGTTGCACATATCGCGTCTGCTCCGGCGGACGAACGGTGAGTACCTGCGCGCGCACCGGCTGCTGTTGTACCAGGCCCATAAGACCTGCAAAAGCGAGGAGTAGCGTCCACCGGCAGCGCCTCGCGCTCGCGATGCGGTACGCCAGGCGGCGCCTCCCGGTAGACTCGGCCACCCAGGACCACAATCCGTCCAGACGCGTCATGGGGACTCCTTGCGCACATCGGCCGATTTGCCGTTTTGGCCCTGGTTTGGGTTGGCCATGATGCGCATCGCCTCTTCAACCGGAATACGCGCGATGCCACGTTGCTGATCGATCCATTCCCACGATTCCAGCAATTTGCGCTTTTGGGCCTCATACTGCGCGCGCTCCTGTCGCGGCGCGCTTTGCAATGCGGGCGGGCTCACCTGCGGCACATTCCCGGCGTTGGGGCCGCCATAGGTCTGCGCCCCGGACAGTGCTCCCCACCGCTGCCAGAGCAGCCATGCCGCCAGCACCACGATCATGATGCCGATCGCGATGGCAGCGCCCCCCCACAGCACGCCGCGGACATTCACTACGTTGGGAGCAGGGGACGTTTCCGGTTGGCGATCAGACATGGCCAGCCCCTGCGGCGGTGGCAGCGGCGAAGGAAGCGCCCCTCTTTGCCGCCACGTAAGCAGCCACACAAAACGCGATGGTCGTGAGCGGCGCGGTCCATAGCCACTGCAGCCAGCCAACCGGCAGCGATGGGAAGACTGTCCACCAAACGTCGAGCTGATGAGCCGCGAGCAATCCGGCGGCCAGCCATCCAAGCAGCGCGGGCGCTTCCTTGGCGTTGCGAAAAAGCAGGATCAGGAGGGGCGCAAAAAAATGAAACAGAGCGAGGAGCCAGGCGATGTAGAGCCAACCGTGCTTCATGCGCGGGATGTACCACGCGATTTCATGCGGCAGGTCCTCAGCCCAGATAATGAGGAACTGTGTAAATACCAGATAGGCCCATGTCATGACGTACATGAGCAGCAAGTTGCCGAGATCTCGAAAAATAATGGGCGGCGGCAACGGACGGCTGCGCGTCGCCAGCAGTGCCGCGAGCGCCATGCCCGCGAGTGCCTGGCTCACACCCGCCAGCATGCCGAACACGCTGGAATACCAAAGCGGCATGAGCGACATCACCCAGTCCACCGCCGCAAGGCTTACCGTCAAGCCGTACACGATCAGCGATGCAGCCGAGAAACGCGGGGAGCGCCGCAGCGTCGGCTGCCTTGAAAGCGATGCGAGCAATGTCCACACAGCGAGATAGAAGACGCTGCGCACGACAAACAGCCAGGGCGTGAGCCAGATATTCTTGAACCATGCACTCTGCGCGGGCAGCTCACCCGCCCAGCGCTGAACGCCGGCGGATGCGCGCGGCGCCCAGGGATACAGCTCATGCATGCCGATCAGCACCGGCAGGAAGAGCAGGGCCAAAATCCACATAAGGCGCGACAGCTCGAGCAAGGGTACCCGAATCGCCTCGCCCCATCGTCCGCCGGTCAGGTTATGGACCCAGACATTTGCGAGGCCACCCATCACGAGCCCGCAGCAGAACCACCAGGTGGCGAGATAAGCGCCCAGGAACGCCGCAGGGGCGAACAGCCAGGCCGCAACGCAGCCGGCAACCATGGCGAGAAGGGCGACCAGTGGGAGATGCCGGTTCATCGGGGCCCTCCCGGCTTGGTGGCCTCAAGGCGCTCCAGCACGTCAGGGGGTAGCCTGGAGACGTCGGCATGCTGGCTCAACTGCAGCGCGCGGATATAAGCAATGATGGCCCAGCGGTCGGATGGGTCGACCCGGTCCGCGTACGGATACATGACGCCATAGCCGTTGGTGACGACGTCGAAGAAATGCCGGTCGGGTGCCTGACGAAGACGATCGTCGTGGTACGACGGCGGATGCGGAAAGCCCCGTCGAGCGATTAATCCATCGCCGTCGCCGACCGCGCTGTGGCAAGGCATGCAGTAGATTTGATACCGTTGCCTGCCACGCAGCAAAAGTTGCATCGTCACGGGATAGGGATTGTTTTGCGCACTCCCGGCCGCGGCGTCTTCGCTCACGTCGTCCGTGCCCTTGCGACCGCTCGAGGTGCCGGCGAACGATCCCTGCGAATAAGGCACGCTACCTTGCGGCAGCGGGCGCGATGAATTGCCGTCAGCGAACAGCTCGCTTCGCGAAAGCGGCTTGTACTTGGGCTGGTCATACATGTCCTGCTTTGCCTTTTCGCATCCGCTCAGCGACGCGGCCACGCAGCAGGACAACAATATCTCCGCCAGCTGTTTCATCGCGGCACCTCGACTACGGACATCGGTTGCAATTCTTGCAAGAAGCGCTTGCTGCGCTCGATATCGAAATGCGGGTCGTGAGCCGTCAGGCACAGGAAGAACCGGTTGCGGGTGGCCTGCTCGAAATGAGGCGCATTGAAAACCGGATGATTGAGTCGCGGCAGCCCGTTCGCCGCCAGCATGCCGACCACCGCCGCGATCGAGGCGCCCAGGATGGTCAGTTCGAATGTTGGCGCGATGAACGACGGCCAGCTATGCAAAGGTCGTCCGCCGACGTTGATCGGATAGTCGATCACCGCCGAATACCATTGCAGGAAATAGCCGCCCACCGCGCCCACGATGCCGCCGACAAGCGTAATGAGCGGCACCCTGCTTTTTACGAAACCGACCGCTTCGGCGATACCTTCCACCGCGTACGGCGAATAAGCTTCGATGTTCCGATAGCCGTCTTCCCGCGCGCGCTTCGCCGCTCCGAGCAAGGCTTCACTGGTGCTGAATTCCGCGAGCAGACCGTAGACACTGCCGCTCATAATTCGCTCTCCGCGCTTTCATGGACGAGCTCGCGCATCTCGGCAATCGAAATGACCGGCAGAAAGCGGATGAACAGCAGGAACAACCAGGCGAAAAAGGCAATGGATCCGAACAGCGTCAGCCAGTCCCAGACGGTGGGTATGAAGAGTCCCCAGGCGGAAGGCATGAAGTCGCGGTGCAGACTCGATACCACGATAAGAAACCTTTCCATCCACATACCGACGTTGACCAGGAGGCTGATCGCAAATAACGTTATCACGCTATGACGTACACGGCGAAACCACAGAAGCTGCGGCACGGCGACATTGCAGAACATCATCGACCAGTAAACCGGCGCATACGGGCCTAGCCAGCGGTTGACGGTCATATATTGCTCGAAGAGGTCCCCGCCGTAAAAGGCGGTGAAGATCTCCGCCGTATAACCGTAAGCGACGATGAGACTGGTTGCCAGCATCACCTTCGCCGCATTCGCCAGATGGCGTTGCGTGATGAAATCCTCCAGGCCGAAAAAATAGCGCAGCGGGATGGCGAGCGTGAGGACCATCGCAAAGCCGGAGAACAATGCGCCGGCCACGAAGTAAGGCGGGAAAATGGTGGAGTGGTAGCCGGGCGTGTTGCCTATCGCGAAGTCCAGCGAGACCACCGAGTGCACCGAAATCACGAGCGGGGTGGCGAGCCCCGCCAGCAACAGGTAGGCACTCTCATAGCGCGCCCAATGCCGCGCCTCGCCCCGCCAGCCGAGTGCGAGCAGACCATACGCAAACGTCGGAAAGCGCCTGCCGGCGGCGCACGCGCGGTCACGCAGCGTGCCCAGGTCGGGGATCAGACCCACATACCAGAACATCAGCGAGACGATCAGATAAGTGCCGATCGCAAAGATGTCCCACACCAGAGGGCTTCGCCATTGCGGCCATACGTTCATGACATTGGGGTAGGGAATGAGCCAGTAGAAAAACCACGGCCGTCCCAGGTGCAAGATGGGGAAAAGCCCGGCGATACTGGCCGCGAATAGCGTCATGGCCTCAGCGAAGCGATTGATCGAAGTGCGCCACTTTTGCCGCAGCAGCAGAAGGAAAGCCGAGATGAACGTGCCGGCATGACCTATACCGATCCACCAGACGAAGTTGCCGATTGCGAATCCCCATGCGACGGGAATATTGACACCCCAGATGCCGACTCCCATGGTGAAGAGCCATACGATCGCCCCAAACAGCACCAGCGTACCGGCGAACGTCACGAGAAAGGCGGCTAGCCACGGCCAGCGAACGGGGCGCTCGAGCACGAGGTTGGCGATCTTGTCGCTGACGCTCGCATAGCCCCACCCGGCGCGCAGGACCTCGCTGTCCTTCGAAACGGGCGGCTGCTCCGAGCCCGGGTTCATGCCTGCTCCAGATCGTCATCGGGATTCAAAATGAGCGCCGCATACGTGGTGCGTGGCCGCGTGTTCAGTTCTGCCAGCAAGGCGTAGTCCAACGTTGACGCTTTGGCCCGATTGACTTTGCTCGTCGGATCGTTCAGATCGCCAAATGATATGGCTTCGGTCGGGCATACCGCCTGGCACGCGGTCACCACCTCGCCATCGCGCAAGCGCCGTCCAATCTTTTCCGCCTCGATGCGCCCGCGAGTGATGCGCTGCAGACAGTACGTGCACTTCTCCATGACACCCCTGCGTCGCACCGTCACCTCGGGATTGTAGGCAGGCCTTGTGCGGTCGATTGCCGTATTCGCGTATTGCAGGAAGTTGAAGCGCCGTACTTTGTAAGGGCAGTTGTTCGAACAAAAGCGCGTACCCACGCAGCGGTTGTAGACCTGCACATTGAGCCCCTCACTGTCGTGCACGGTTGCGCCGACTGGGCACACTTCTTCGCAAGGCGCGGTTTCGCAATGCATGCACGGTACCGGCTGGAAGGCGCTGCGCGGATTGGAGGCCGGCCCGACGTCGTAACGGTCGACGCGAATCCAGTGCATCTCGCGTCCGCGCGCGACTTCTTCCTTGCCGACCACGGGAATGTTGTTCTCGGCTTGACAGGCGATGGTGCAGGCGCGACAGCCGATGCAGGCATTCAGGTCGATCGCCATGCCCCATTTGTAGTCCTTGTATTGCCACTCAGGATAGATCGACGTTTCGGGTACGCGTTTGCGGGGTTCGTCGTTCGCGAAATGCGGGTTACGGCGAAATTCGTCGAGCGTCGCCATGCGCACAATCTCGCGCCCTTCCATCTGCTGATGGTTCTGGGTGGTGGCAAAGGCAATCTGGCGTCCGGTCTTTTCCGCCTTCAACGCGTGAGAGCCCCGCAAAACCCTGAGGCGGTATGCATTGAAGCCCACCCCGTTGCCGACCTGACCGGCGGCCCATCTACCGTATCCGAGCGGCAGCGTAACCGCGCCTTCAGCGTGAGCGGGCCACACCCATGCCGGCGCCTCGAGCGCAACTTCCGGCGCGTCGACAAGCGACAGGCGCAGCACGTCGCCGGTGCTCACGCCCAACGCCTGGGCGGTGTGTTCTCCGAGCAAGGCCGCGTTTTCCCAGGTCATCGTGCTGAACGGACGCGGCAGCTCCTGCAGCCAGCTGTTGTTGGCATATTCGCCGCCTCCCACCGACGGATCCCCGATAAACAATGCGCGCAGCGCGGGGCCGTTGAAATCAGGCGGTGGCGGCAGCTCGGGCAGACCGCCCAACTTGAGCGCCGAGCTGGCGCTGCCGGCAATGAGCCCGTGGCGAAGCGCCTGCTGCCAGAAGCCTTCGAAATTTCCCCCTTCCTGTTTGCTCTGCCAGTAACGGCGTACCAGCGCGTACCCCGTTTGCTCCTCGCCATCGGTCAGGAGGGCCAGCAGCTCATGCGCGGAGTGGCCGTGGTAGAGCGGCGCAATGACAGGCTGCACGATGGACGCCGTACCGTCGAACGCGCGGCCATCGCTCCATTGCTCGAACCCATGCGTGGCCGGCACGTGCCACCTGGCGGCGTGCGCGGTCTCGTCGCGATACAGGCCGAGGTGCAGCGAGAACGGCAGCTTGCTCAAAGCGCGTTCGAAACCAATGTCCGGCGGCGCGTCGTAGACCGGATTGACCTCCAGCATGACCAGCGAAGTCGCCGCACCCGAGTGAATGTCTTCGACGAGTGTCGCAATCGACTCCGCATGGTTCTGCGGCTGGGCTTCAACGGATGCGATCGGCAAAATCGTTTCACCGAGATTGCCAAGATGTTCGTTCATTCGATGCACGAGCGCACGCGTGCGCGGCGAAATGCTGCCGCCGGCCACAATGAGCGACTGTCCGCGATGCGCGGCGAGCCGATTCGCCAGTACTGCTTCCCATTTGGCGGCCCGCTGGTCAGAAGCGGGTGGAATGCCGGATAGCTCGCTGCTTGCCATACCGAGTCGGGAGGCGATGCGCCATATGGTTCTTTCGATGTCATGCGGCGGCATCGCAAGGCGGTTGTCCGCCAGCGCGCCAAGCAATTGCGGGCTCGCTTCGAGCGCATAGAGCCGCTTGTCGAATTGCGGTGAGTCGCTGCGGCGATTGTGCAAGAAATCGCGCGCGTAGCGTATGCCTCCGGGCCGATTCACGAACGGGTCGGCGTCGACGCTCACGATGATGGCAGCGCGATCGAAGCGATACAGCATGTCGGCGGATTCGCCGAACGCGAGCCGCGACGCTTCGAAGCCGGCGTCGTCGTGCAGCGGATCATGACAATGCCAGCGCGCTTTTGGGTATTGCGTCAGCATTCGGGTCATCTGGTCGGCTAGTGTTGGCGACGTCGTGGTCCCCGTCAGAATGCGAAGACCGGCGCCACCATTCGCATGCCACTGCGCGCGTTGCGACAGCAAGGCCGCCTTGAAGGCCTCCCAGGTCGAGAGCGCATTGCCGTGCTGCACCGTCTGTGAACGGTCTGGATCCCACAGTTGCAGCACCGAGGCCTGCGCGAATACACCCGTAGCGCCGAGGCTCGCGGGATGTTCGGGGTTGCCTTCCACTTTCGTGGGCCGGCCCATCTCGTTTTCGACCAGCACCCCTTGTGCGTAACCGCCGTGGCTGAAGGTCGTCGCGTAATACAGTGGCTTGCCGGGCAGCATCTTTTCCGGCATCTCCACATACGGGACGATGACCTCCTGCGGCGGTCCGCTGCAACTCGCGCCGGCCATCGCAAGCGATGCACCCATGACCTTGAGGAAGGCGCGGCGTTCCGCACTCATCGGCTCGTCGTTAGCCGGTACGATCGGGATGAAGGGACGATGGCGCATGATCTTAACGATGACAGGTTGAGCAATCGGTCAGCCGCCGCGTATCCTGCAGATGAAAGAGCTGGTTCAACTGCCCGATCTCCTGCTGCGACAAAGGCCGCGTATCCGTCATTGAGAACACGTCGGCAAGTGGCCGGATGTGCCGCGGCGCATTTCGATGACACTGCAGGCACCACTGCATGTCGAGTGACGCCACCCTCGCGGTCAGCGGCATTTCGTCCACCCGCCCGTGGCACTCCACACAGGCGACGCCCTTGTTGACATGGATGCTGTGATCGAAATACACAAAGTCCGGCAGGTCGTGCACGCGGTTCCAGCTAATAGGCGTATTGCTGTCCATGCTCGCGTGCAGTGGCGCGAGTACCGGCGAATCGGTGAACAACTGCGAATGGCAGGTGAGGCAGATCTCGGTTGATGGCATGCCGGCGAACGCGGATTTTTCGACCGAAGTATGGCAATAACGGCAGTCGATACCATCATCGCCAACATGATGCTTGTGGCTGAACGGGATTGGTTGCTCGACAGGCTCTTGCATCTTGACGTCGGGCGAGGAGTACCAGCGCGCGGCAGTGATGGCGCCGATCCCAAGGACGAGCGCCGCCATGGCGAACAGCTTGATGGCAAAAACCGTTGACTGACTAAACGCTTGCGCCATGGATGCACATCCAATCCACTCAAGTGTGACTCATCTGCCCGGGCATCTCGTCGCCAAAAAAGTATAGGACAAAGAAGTCGCGGCGGCCTGGGTCGCGACTCCGACTGGCGAAAAGAGAAGAAGCAGCGACCGAAGACTGCGCTCGCCAACTAGCACAGACATTTCGTGGTTCGAATCTTGTCGCGCAAAAGGTTGATGTCGTATTGCACGGCCATGTTGCTGTCATTCTTACAATCAATACCGGTACGTTTAAGCGGTGAACCCAATGGAGCGGCTCTCGATTTGCATTGAGTATCTGCATTGTCGCAACCGGGACTGTGCAGCCGTGCAGCAGATCCTCCTTGCTGTGGAACACACCGTGATCGGGATGATCGAAGCCAGACGCTGACGTGCGAAAACGCAGCGGAGCCTATCACTATCGTCAACGCGCAATGGTGCAGCCGCTATGCCAGCCGCTATGCCAGCCGTTATACCCGCCGAGCCACGTGTGACCTGAGGGCATGCCGACGAATGGCAGAGGGGAATCCCATCGGTGCGCGGAACGTTGCTTGCTGGAACTGCGCTGACCGGCCATCGGCACGCAGCGCGGTCGACCGTTAAGCCGTCCCTCGAGCCGAGAGGCAGGACCTTATGTATGTTTACCGCTTGCCGTCATTTACCCGACGATGATCTTTCCATCGATTACAACGTGGCGTCCACCTCCAGGGAGCGAGAAGTAGTCCATGACATAACGTGGGGTGTTGTAGGAGCGGTTCGCCGGTAGCTTTGAATGTCGTCGTGCCGCATTGACGGGTAGCGGGCACAAGCGGTGGGAGGCTTGGCGGCGCATGCCCCAGGAACGGAACATGTCGCTGGAGATCAAGGTTGGACCGCCCCAACTCGCAATTCACCAGGGACACGCCGTCCTTCTTACCGGAACCGACGGGCAGATCCGGAAGCCAAGCCATAAAGGTCTTTACTTCTATGACACCCGGGTCATCAGCACCTGGACTGTCTATGCCAACGGAGTGCCTTGGGATCTCCTCAATGGCGGCACGACCAGCTCGGTCAACGCCGCCATATATTTTGCAAATCGCGAATTTGTCACCGAGGCTGGACCGGTCGCGCCGCACACAATCGGGCTGGCGCTCAAACGTCATATTGGCGGCGGCTTGCATGAGGATATCGATCTCATCAACTACGGTCGAGCCAAGGTGCGCTTCAACCTCGAAATCGTGGTGCGCAGTGATTTTGCAGATATCTTCGAGGTCAAGTCTGGTCACCTTGTCCGACGTGGACGCATCACCACAAAATGGTCCGCGCGTAGGCAATGCCTTACCACCACTTACCGTAACAAGGACTTTTTTCGTGGCGTAGCGTTGACCGTCCGGGCCTGCGACGCGCAGGCGGTGTACGCAAACGGCCGACTCACCTTCGACATCGAACTTGCGCATGGCGCCTGCTGGCATAGCTGTCTTACCTACGACCTTTCAGACGGTGCCACGAGCTATCCTGCTCCGCGCGAATGTGCCCGAGGGGGCAGCGACACGCCGGTGGAAGGCAAGTCTCAGGCGGAGTGGCGTCGCGAAGTACTCAAGCTTGAAAGCAGCAATGATGGATTCCGGCGTTTGTTTCGTCAGGCAACCGACGATTTTGCGGCATTGCGCCTCCCGGTTCGCGGTGCTCACTGCACTCAAATTGTGCCGGCGGCCGGACTGCCGTGGTTCGTGGCGCTGTTCGGACGTGACAGCCTGATTGCGTCATTGCAAACGTCCTTCGTCCATACGGATTTTGCGCGCGGGACGCTGGATGTGCTCGGGGTCTGGCAGGCAAGCAAGCGCGACGACTATCGCGACGCCGAGCCAGGCAAAATCATGCACGAACTCCGTCTGGGGGAGTTAGCCAGGCTGAAACTGGTGCCCCATACGCCTTATTACGGGGCAGCGGACGCGACACCTCTCTATCTCATCACGCTGCATACTGCCTGGTGCTGCACCGGCGATCCAGCATTGCTTAGACGCCACCTTCCGACCGCTGAGCGCTGCCTTGAATGGATCGATCAGTACGGCGACCGCGACGGCGATGGTTTTCAGGAATATGCGACGCGCTCCTCCGAGGGTCTCGAGAATCAAGGCTGGAAGGACTCGGGCGATGCGCTCGTGTATCCGGACGGGACGCTCGTGAAGGGTCCGAAGGCGCTTTGCGAATTGCAGGGCTATGTCTACGATGCGTGGCTGCGAATGGCGCAGATCTACGACGCCTTGGGCGACACCGGCCGGGCGGCCGCCATGCGCACAAAAGCCGCGGCGCTGTTCCGGCGGTTTAATGACGCCTTCTGGGACGAGGGAGCAGGCTTTTACGCGTTCGCACTCGACGGCGATAAGAGAAAGGTTATGAGCGTCGCATCCAATCCGGGTCATTGTCTCTGGTCCGGGATCGTACCGCCCGAACGTGCCGGACGCGTCGTGGCGCGGCTGATGCAACCGGACATGTGGAGTGGGTGGGGCGTTCGCACATTGTCGGCGAGTCATCCCGCCTATAACCCCCACTCTTATCAGAATGGCGCGGTCTGGCCGCATGACAACGGTCTCATTGCGCAGGGGTTCAAGCGCTATGGTTTTGCCGATGAGGCCGCCCGGATTGCCCATGACGTCTATACCGCGGGGAGCTTTTTCGCACTGAATCAGTTGCCCGAACTGTACGCGGGCCTGCACCGGGATGCCGCGAATTTCCCGGTCCAGTATCCAGGCGCGAATGTGCCGCAGGCCTGGGCAGCGGGATCGGTCTTCTCGTTATTGCAGGCGGTCCTCGGCCTCCAGCCCGATGCGCCTAACAAGATGCTTTATGTCGACCCGGTATTGCCTGCCTGGCTGAGTGAACTGACGCTCAGGGACCTGCGCGTCGGCAACGAGGTCTTCGATATTCATTTCTGGCGGAATGATGAAACGACGCAGTTCGACGTTCTCCGTGGTGATCCGGCCTGGATCGCACGACGCGCGGTGAACGTGACGAGCGACTTGCTGAAAGGTATTCCCGAAGGACGCAGCCGTCGCTGAGGCAGCGCGAAAGCAGAGTGGCGGAAGCAGACTGTCAGTTCGCTCAGCTCCCGCCATCTGGAAGTTACGTCGCCGGTTTTTACTCGGCGGTTGCGAAGTTCGCCGACTTGTTACGCCAATTCAAAGCACTTTACATTTTAAGTATCGTTTAAGCGCGCTGACCTACGCTGAATTCACTGATTTAAAGAGCGCGCACCTGGCGTCCTCTGCGTTGCCGTGTCGGCTCGTATGTAGGCAACAATCGCCGGTATCGTGGACTGCGTATTAAGTGCTCGCGCGTCTAACGAACAGAGACATCTATCGCGGGAGAGTGTGATGGACATTGCCCATAACGAAGGCTTCGACGACAGTCGACGACAATGGCTGATTGCGACGTCATGTTTGGGCGGTATTGCTGGCGTTGCCACCCTTGTACCGTTCGTCGATTCGCTTGCACCGTCGGCCAGGACCAGGGCCGCCGGCGCGCCGGTTACGGTAAATATAAGCGGGTTGCGTCCCACAGATATGATTACCGTGGCCTGGCGGGGCCTACCGGTGTTTATCGTCAACCGGAGCCCACAGATGCTAGAAAACGTGCTCAAGGCGGACCGGCTGGTCGCCGACCCGGCAAGCGACCATCCATTCACCATGCCTTTGCCGAGCTACTGTAGAAATGAGTACCGTTCGCGAGCCGTTCAAAAGAATATCCTTGTTGTAATCGGTGTCTGCACGCACCTGGGTTGCACGCCCAGGCCACGATTCGATGCCGGTCTTCAGCCTGGTTTGCCAGACGACTGGCCCGGTGGATTTCTTTGTCCATGTCATGGCTCGACGTACGACCTCGCTGGCCGTGTGTTCCGAAACAAACCTGCTCCGCAAAACCTGGATGTGCCTCGCTACATGTTTGCATCGGCTGTCGAGGTCGTCATTGGACAGGACGAAGCAGGCGAAGCGTAATGCAAGACACTACTGGGAAATCGTGTTCCTTCCGCATGCGAGCCACCTCAGGCTCGCCGCTTAAACGATGATCAGACGGAAATCCTGAACGCGTCGTCATTTCGCACGGCCACTGATATTGCAGACACGGCGCTGCGGAGCTTAGGCGCGTCTTCCGGTAGCCGATCGGTCAGGAATGAAGACTCGGCAGACAAAATGTTTTGCACCCACTAGCGCGGCTTCCCACTCCAGCCAGTGCCGAAACCGTGCCCCTGCAATCGCTGAGGGACCTCTAAATGCCGGCGGTTGTAGCGTCGTAGCGCGGAGAAATATGAAGGTCCGTTGATAACGGAAGGCGAGCGGTACGGTCGCGAATCCAAGGCGAAGTTTCCAACATTGTGCGGGCGGAACACTGATTCCGCAGGGACGGTCTCTGGACCGCGGAACTCCAGCATCGCAATCTGCGCGATGACCTGGTTGCCTGCGATGGCCGGAACCGGCGGGAGGACTGCTGACGCGACAACGGACGCGCACGCAAGGTAACGGATCATCGACTACTCCCGAACAAGCGGGAATACCGGAGCTGCCCGGACACGGCAGCAGCGTAACCCCCCCCAATACGGGTGTTCCCGGCTTCGGACCTTTAAAATCGCAGCATACTGATATGGCGAACGGTCACTGAACGTTGCATTCGCTGCAACAAAGCAGTACCTGGCGAATCTTCAGGATTTGTGCATGTCGTGACACAGTTTAGGCACAAAATGACATATTTTCAATCTGTGATCGAATTTCCCGGAGGTGGGATGGGCTCCCGTAAAAGCAAGGCCGTCAAGGTACCGGGCAAGCCGGATCTGGAGGCAATGTCCGAATTCCGTTACCAGCTACGGCAGTTTCTCAGGTACTCCGAGGAGGTTACCCATGCGGAAGGCATTACGCCGTTGCAATACCAGCTACTGCTCCACGTCAGAGGGTTCCCCGCCCGTCAATGGGCAACGGTGGGTGAACTCGCCGAGCGCCTTCAGGCCGCGCCCAACGGAACGGCCGCACTGGTCTCGCGCTGTGAAGCGGTCGGCCTTGTAGTTCGCAGGCCGGACCCTGTGGATCGTCGTCAGGTCCAGGTGCATCTCACGGCGAAGGGCGAACGCTGCCTTCTGAAACTGGCGGCGCTGCATAAGTCGGAGATGGAGTCGTTCGGCTGGGCATTCGGCGGAACAGGCAGACAGTAGGGGCGTCTTTATGCCGGTATCGACGGCTGAATGGCTGCGCCTGCCCGGCTTCATATAAGTCACAGTATGCCAGATTGCTTATAATTCCTTCATCGCGGCAGAATCGCGTCCCGATATTGATGGTAAGCGTGCATTGCAGCAAGTGCGGCGACGTTGGCTGCATTCCGGCGTGCATCCGCAATGGCCGGCCAGACATGCATGACATCAGCGGGCCCACCATGTAGTTCTTCTGGGGTGACAAGCTATGACGGGCGAGCGTCACCAGCGTCACCAGGATCCCTCCAGCGAGGCGCACCACGTGAAGGTCGCGCCGGTGCAGCCACGCCCGGTTGCCCACCTCGATGACGACTCCGTCGTGCCGGTCGCTCTTTACTGGCTATGTTTTCTCGCGTTCGTTGTCGGCATCGTGACTGGCCTCGGCGCTGTCGTGTTCCGGGGACTGATCGGACTGGTGCACAACACGTTCTTTCTCGGGCAACTGTCGTTCTCCTATGATGCGAGCCGCTTCACGCCAGCCTCGCCGTGGGGCATCTTCGTCATTCTCGTGCCTGTCGTGGGCGGACTCGCGGTCACCTGGATCGTGAGCACCTTTGCGCCGGAAGCGAAAGGGCACGGTGTGCCGGAGGTGATGGATGCGATCTACTACAAACGCGGTGCCATCCGCCCCGTCGTGGCGGTGGTGAAATCGATTGCATCCGCGCTGGCGATCGGCTCTGGCGCTGCCGTGGGACGCGAGGGGCCGATCATCCAGATCGGCTCCGCGCTCGGGTCGACGCTCGGTCAGCTGATCACCATGACGGCCGGCCAGCGTATTACGCTGGTCGCGGCAGGTGCCGGTGCCGGCATTGCCGCGACCTTTAACACGCCGATCGGCGGAGTGCTGTTCGCCACCGAATTGATGATGCCCGAGATCAGTGTCAACACTTTTCTGCCGGTGGCGATTGCAACAGGGACAGCGACCTTTCTGGGCCGGCTGTTCTTCGGGGCTGCACCGGCGTTCTTTGTCCCTGCGCAACTGGGCGCAATTCCGAACCAGCCGGGCAGTGCACTGACGCTGATTCTTTATGCGCTCCTCGGTGCCGTGACGGGCGCGGCTGCCGCACTACTGATACGCGCGCTGCATTGGGCTGAAGATGGGTTCGACAAGATACCGGGACGTTACCGGCGTCACGCCTTCGGGATGCTGATTGTCGGCGCGATGATGTATCTGCTATGGCGCTACGCGGGACATTATTACGTCGAAGGCGTCGGTTACGCGACAATCCAGGCCACGCTGTACGGACAACTGCAGGGCGGTGCGTTCCTGCTGCTACTGGCGCTGTGCAAGATGCTGGCGACATCGGTCAGCCTGGGTTCGGGTTCGTCGGGTGGCGTGTTTTCTCCGTCGCTGTTTATCGGTGCGACGCTCGGGGCGGCGTTTGCGTCCGTGGTTGCTATGGCGTTGCCGGGGGCGCCCGTCAGCGCACCTGCGTTCGCGATGGTGGGCATGGGGGCAATGGTCGGCGGCGGCACAGGCGCCGCGATGACCGCGGTTGCGATGGTCTTCGAAATGACGCGGGACTATGACATCGTGCTGCCGATGATTATCGCGGTGGCGTTCAGCCTGGGCGCACGCCGGCTACTGTCTCCCGAAAGTATCTATACGCTCAAGCTCGTGCGACGCGGACACCCGATTCCCAACGCCCTGCACGCGAACATGTTCCTTGTGCAGAGCGCGGCCCAGGTCATGGAAACCGATGTCTTCGTGCTCGATGAGCATGTACCGTTTCGCGACGTGCTTGCCGGTGCCGAAGGCGCCGCTTTCCGGCATGTCGTCGTTACGAGGGCGCATGAGATCCATGGAGTGCTGCGGATCAATACCGGGCTGCGCCGCGCCGTGAGTCATGGCGCTCCGGATATCGCACTCGGCGCTCTCGCGCAGCGCAATTTCATTGTCGTAGAGGAGAACGACGTTGCGTTCGGTGTCATCACGCGGCTGTGGAAGCGGCACGCGGTGATGGCGGTCGTAGTCGGGCGACAGGAAGGGCGTGGCCCCGTCCGCGTGCTGGGGGTGATCGCCAAGGAACACATTGCGGATGCAGTTGCGAGCAGCATCAGGATATTCCCGGGGCAGGCCGAGAATCGGCCCCGACAAGGTGCCGTGAGGCCGTTTGACAGAAGACGAAGAAAACAGAAGGGCGGCCGCGACGGCAAAGGAGTTGGCAATGAAACTGGCACATGAGCTGGACAGCCTTCGCGAGCGTATCGGCAAGACACTTCATCTGGACTACCTGAAACAGGTGTCGGGCGCAATGCGAGCCGGAAAACTGCAACCGGTGCCTGAATGGGCGATCGTCTACCGGACGGCACACGGCTTCTGCTGCATCTATCAGGGTGAGGCCGTCGAGCTGCGCGAAATGCTCGATGTCCAGATCTGGGCCGAAGAGATGGATGTCCAGACCTGGTTCATCGGTTTTTGACGTGTGTTCCGCTGTCTGCTCGCTACGTGCCACTCCTATTGGTCCACTGCAGACGCGGCAATCAGATCGGCCAGTCGGCCGAGGAGCCGGCTCAGCGCTGCGACCTGCGTGGCAGTGTCCGCTGTTCCGACCGTGGACGTCAGTGTCGCGAATTGCGTAGCCCTTTGCGCGGCATTCGGTCCTTCGGTCATCGTCCACGACGCCTGGACCGTCATTACCTTGTCTGCGTCGGTGTTGGCTTGCAGCACGGTCACGACCAGCGAGCGAGTTCCGCCAGGCGCGGGCGCATCCGGAAGCACGAAAGCGCCTGACGGCAATCGTTGAAGTAAATCTTGCGCAAGGGAGCGGCGCATCATGTCGGCAAGCGGCGCGCCCCAACGCGAATTGTTGTCGACAATCAGGCGAGCACCGGACACGCCGACGATCACTTCTTGCCGATCGAGTTCCGGGGGAATATGGACTACTGTAAGTTGCAACGGACGGACTTTGCCAGTCACAGCCGTTGCAGGCGCGACGGAGTTCAGCGTGAAGTACTGAATGGGCGGACTATGTGCGCATCCCATGAGGAGAACAGCGGCCAATGTCATTGAAGCCGGCGTCAGCCGTGCGCGCAATCGACTGCGGTACCCGTTTCCCACACTGTTTGTCATTTTGCATTTCCCGGTCGTCCGCGCAGGAGTTCCTCCGGGTGCTGATCGAGATGGTCGGCCAGTGACCGGATAGATCTCGCGGTGTTGGTGAGTTCGTGCAAGGTGTCCGGCAAGTCGTTCTGACTGCCAGCGCCCGCGCCGAGCGTGCGGTTGGCCGCGCGCGCCGTGCTTTCCACTTCGCTGGCGGTTTCACGCAACTGTGCAGCGAGTGCACGAATTTGCGGGGAAACTTGCTGAAGCGTCTGATCGGCCTGAGCTGCGGCACCGTCGATATGAGAAATGGTATCGGGAATCTTCGGCGACGAAGAGAGCCGACGAAGCTGCGATACCGTCTTGCGGACATCTTCGCCTGTTTCGTGGATCGGCAGACCGTTTATCTTCGACATGACCTGATCGGCTTTCGAAACGATTCCGTCGACGCCGGCCGATGAAGCCGTTGGAATCACCGTGGCGCCGTTCTCGGTCATCAGCGTTGCGCTCGGCGCATCCTGCACGAAATCCAGCTTCACCTTTCGCGAGCCGACCAGCGGCGGATCTTGCGTCAATTGCGCGCGCAGACCTTCCGCGACGAGGCGCTTCAGCATCGTATCGACAAGCGTCTTCGCATCGCTGCCTGAGTCGGTCGTCGCGGTTGCAAGGCCAAGCTGTGATGGATCCAGCGCGATTTCGACCGGCGTCGCCAAGGCGCCGGTACGCGCATCGTATTTCAACGTCGTTTTGATGACGGTGCCGACAGGAAAGCCCAGCAACTCGACTTGCGCGCCGGGTTTTAGCTCGCCAGCGGGGCCGCTTAGGTACACGACGTACTGAACCGTCGGTCGGTGTTCGGGCGCAAGCGCAGGTGCGCGGTCGGTGCCGTCGAATTGCCGCGCGGGTTTGCCCGGACCCGGTTCCATGACGATCTGCGGACCGGAAATCAATCCCTTGAACGACGACGGATCGACGATGTCAGGCTTGGCTCCGTGCAGATAAAAGCGCGTGCCGCTGCGCAGGTATTGTTTTTCGGCGCGATCGATTTTCAGTACCGCTTTAATGTGGCGTCCGTCCGGCGCGAGGGTCAACTCGGACACCGAACCAATTTTGAGTCCGCGCATCGTGACGCTCGTATCGTCCGCTTTCATGCCGTACGCGTTATCGAAAGTGACAGTGACTTTTTCGCCGCCTTGCACCAGTGCACGAATGCCGATCCAGCCGGCCACCGCCAACGCCGCTATCGGCACCGACCAGATCCAGCCAGGCCAGGAAGTCCGTTTAACGACCGCCGGGGTGCGTTGTGGAGGTCCGTCACTCATGGCCGTCCCCCGCAAGTACATCCCACATCAGACGTGGATCGAAGCTGCGCGATGCCGCCATCGTCAGGAAGACGACCAGTGCGAATGCCGTCGCGCCCGGACCCGCGCGCGCCGATGCCACGCCATCGAACTGGATCAGCGGCACGAATGCGACGATGGTGAAGACGTCGATATTCGACCAACGGCCCAATTCGTCGATCAACCGGTAAAGGTGGGACTTTGCGGACAGGTGCCTGCGCGAACGGCGCCGTATCGAAGTGACGAACCATGCCATTCCAAAGATCTTTGCAAATGGAATCACGATACTGGTGCAGAAAATCAGAATGCCGAGCGGCCAGAGTCCGGCGGAGAAAAGCTGCCCGACACCGTCCACGATTCGCACCGGCACATCGCGGCCAAGTTGCGTGGATATGGTCATTGGAAAAAGGTTGGCGGGAATCGCCAGCACGAGTGCGGCCAATGACAGTGCAGTCGCGCGGGCGATCGCGTCGGACTTGCGCGCCTGCAGTTTGAGCCCGCATCGCGGACAGGGATGTCCTTCGCAAGAGGCAGGCAAGATCATGTCGCACGCGGAACAGGCAAGCGTCGGCTCGTCTGCGACGAGCTGACGTTCGGCGCCGATTGCGCGCCACACCGCGCGGCGATCGAGCGTCGCGCGCGTCAACATTGACAGGAAGCCAGCGGCAATAAAGCAATAGCCGCCCGCGCCTAACGTGCTAGTCAAATCCTGGGTCACGCGCGAATAGCCGACGAAGCAGCCGACCAGAAACACGTCGGGCATGGTCCACGGGTCGAGCCACAGTGCCCATCGGTACATTGCGCCGATGCCGTGGAAAGTCCTGCCAAGGCGAATCGCGCCCAACACCAGGCATAGCGCGCCCAGGCGGATGAAGGGCAGAGCGATCCCCGAGATGCCTAGCAACACGGCAAGCAGCACCCATCCGTCCTGGGTCAGCGACACGATTCCCGATGCGAGTACGGACGAATGATCCGTGCCGAGCAGGTGCACCGTCATCAGCGGTGACAGGTTGGCGGGAAACAGCAGAACGAAGGTTGCGCTCGCGCAGGCGAACGCGCCGTCGATGCTTCGCCCGCTGCGCCGCTCCAGCGGACAACGGCAAACGCGGCAGTAAGCAGCCGCGCGCGCGGGTAGGGCCGGAATGTCCTCCAGCGCACCGCATTCCGGGCAGCCGATTGTCAATTGATCGCTCCTTGCAGTTCACCGACGGGATGAAAATGTTCGATAACGCTGCTGGTTTGAATCGGGGCCCGCATTACGCATGCCACAGCGCGGCGATTCGTGGGGGAATCCAGTTGGCTTCCGTTCCGGCGCGTCGCGCGAGTGCCCTCGCAATGATGGCGTGGCATCGCATTCCTCGCACGAACCTGGAACGCCGATTGCTTGCAACGGGATCGGGGCGCCCGTCGTCATCGACACCGGCGCTTTGACATCCGAACAGGAGAGAAGCTGATGACCTACGGTACTGTTCCTGCCTGGCTCGTACTGGGTGCTATCGCTTCGATAACCGCGTGGCAAGTCGGCATGTACGGGCTCATGGCGATCATCCGGTTTCTCTGCCGAACCCGCGACATCTTTACTCCTCAATGACCGAGTATTGTCTGGCGACTCGATCCGTCAATTGCACACAAAAGGCCAGGAGCGATTCTATTGAGACTTCCATAATTCATGACGTCACCACAGCGTAGCCTGCATCCAGCAAGCGGCAATGATCGAAGGCCGCTTTTGAGCGCTCTTGAGCTTGTTGCGGGCGCTCGCGTGCAGTTCGCCCAGATCGTTGGGGCAGTAGTTGGCCAGTGCGTGGCGCTTCAGCCAGGCCCACAGGTATTCGACCGGGTTCATGTCCGGCGCGTACGGCGGCAGGAACGCGATCTGGATGTGTCCGCCCAGGCGGTCCA
>NZ_PNXY01000049.1 GCF_002879865.1 Paraburkholderia rhynchosiae | reverse complement strand
GTTACATGGTCGGCGGCCGCTCGCCGCTCGCGCACGACGAGCGCCTGTTCCGCTTCGAGTTTCCCGAGCGGCCGGGCGCGCTGATGAAATTCCTGTCGTCGATGGCGCCGGACTGGAATATCAGCCTGTTTCACTACCGCAACCAGGGCGCGGACTACAGCTCGATCCTCGTCGGCATTCAGGTGCCGGAAACGGACAACGCGGAGTTCGAGCGCTTTCTCTCGACGCTTGGGTATCCGTACTGGGAAGAGACGCAGAATCCGGTGTATCGGCTGTTCCTCGCCTGAACTTTTGGATTGAAACGCGCAGATGGCTCTCTCGCTTGTCGATAAACTGGTGGTGGCAATCTCGTCGCGCGCGCTGTTCGACTTCGAGGAAGAGAACCGCGTGTACGAGGAAGGCGACCTTCAGACCTATGAAGCACTGCAGCGCGACCGGCTGAACGTGCCCGCGAAACCAGGCGTCGCGTTTCCGCTGATCCGCAAGCTGTTGGCATTGAACGCGGGCGGTCATCGCGTGGAAGTGGTGATCCTTTCGCGCAGCGATCCGATCAGCGGATTGCGCGCGTTTCATTCGTGCCGCGAACACGGACTCGCGATCGAGCGAGGCGTGTTCACGCGCGGCCGTGCGCCGTTCGGTTACCTCAAGCCGTTGAACGCGTCGCTGTTTCTGTCCGCGAATCAGGACGACGTGCGCGACGCGCTGGCCGCCGGCTTTCCGGCCGCACGCGTCTTGCCGGAATCGGCGAAAATGGCGAGCAAGTATCCGGACGAAATCCGCATTGCTTTCGACGGCGACGCCGTGCTGTTTTCCGACGAAGCCGAGCGCGTGTTTCAGAAGGACGGCCTGCGAGCCTTCGTCGGCCACGAGACGCACAACAAGGATTTGCCGCTCGCCGACGGGCCGCTGAAGCCCTTGCTCGAAGCGCTTCATCGGCTGCAAAAACTCGCGGACGAAGCCGCGCCGATGCATATTCGTACGGCATTGGTAACGGCGCGTTCGGCGCCCGCGCACGAGCGCGCGATCCGAACCCTGATGGCCTGGAACATCGAAATCGACGAAGCGATGTTCCTCGGCGGCCTCGACAAGAGCGCGTTTCTGCGCGAGTTCGAGCCGGACTTTTTCTTCGACGACCAAATTGGCCATTGCGAATCGGCCCGCGTCGTGACGGCGACCGGGCACGTGCTGAGTGGCATCGTGAATGCATCATGACACCCGAACAATCACCGCTGGGTAAGCCCTCCTCTTACACCGAACAATACGACGCCTCGCTGCTGTTCCCGATTGCGCGCAGCAATGCGCGCGAAACAATCGGAATTGGCGCCCAGTTGCCGTTTTTTGGCACGGATATCTGGAACGCTTATGAGTTGTCGTGGCTCAATCAGCGCGGCAAACCGCAAATCGCCGTGGCGACTTTTTTTGTGCCGGCCGACTCGCCGAATATCGTCGAATCCAAGTCGTTCAAGCTTTATCTCGGTTCGTTCGCGCAGACCGCGTTTGAGTCGATAGAAGCAGTGCGCGACACGATCAAGCGCGACGTGTCCGCGTCTTGCGGCGCGACGGTCTCTGTTTATCTGACCGGGCCGCACGACTTCGGCAAATTGCGGATGGAAGAATTCGAAGGAATGTCGCTCGACCGGCTGGATCTCGACACAGACGTGTACACGCCGGACGCCTCGCTGCTGAAAGCGGCTTTAGACGAAGCGCCCGTCGAAGAAACAGTGTTTTCCAATTTGCTGAAATCGAATTGTCCTGTGACGGGGCAGCCCGATTGGGGCAGCGTGCAAATCCATTACATCGGCCCGCAGATCGATCACGCGGGCTTGCTGCGCTACATCATCTCGTACCGCAATCACACAGGCTTTCACGAGCAATGCGTCGAAAAAATTTTTATCGACGTGATGAAGGCGTGCAAGCCGGTCAAGCTCGCGGTCTATGCGCGTTATACGCGGCGCGGCGGGCTCGACATCAACCCGTTCCGCACCAACTACAATCTGCCGATGCCGGACAATATGCGGCTCGCGCGTCAGTAAGCAAGGGGGATCGCCGCGGGTTCTCACAGTCACTCACGCCCCGCGGCGAACCAGATGCTTCAAGCCGTCGGCTTCTTATAAGCGACGCAATCCACTTCGACTTTGCAATCGATCACCATCGACGAAACGACACAGGCGCGCGCCGGCGGATTGTCACCGAAGTATTCGCGAAACACCTTGTTGAACGACGCGAAGTCGCGCGGATCGTCGAGCCACACGCCGCAGCGGACCACATGCTCCGCGCCGTAGCCGGCTTCCTTCAGAATCGCGAACACGTTCTGAATCGCCTTGTGCGATTGCTCGACGATTCCCCCGTTGATCACTTCGCCGTTTTCCATCGGCGTTTGCCCCGAAACGAACAGCCAGCCGTCCGCTTCGACTGCACGTGAAAACGGCATATGCTGACCGCCCGTTCCCTTTCCGCCTTCAACGCCATATCGCTTCATCATCACACTCCTTAAAGGTTCGGCGCGCGTGGTCATAGCGCCGCGCGCGCCTTGATAGATCGTTCGATCAATTAATCAGAATGCGCCCTGCGCATCCCCTTTCGACGCCGCGCCGCGCGCCACGAAGTGCCCGGCGCGCTCGTCCGTCACTTCCCCGTCGCGGTATGACAGCACGCCGTTCACCCAGACTGCGTCGATGCCGTCGGCCGCTTGTTGCGGTTGCTCGAACGTCGCCGCGTCGCGCACTTTGGCCGGGTCGAACAGCACGAGGTCGGCGTGATAGCCGACGTGCACTTCGCCGCGTTGCGCGAGGCCGAAGCGCCGAGCGGACAGGCTCGTCATCTTGCGCACCGCTTCTTCGAGCGGCAACAAACCGGCGTCGCGAGCGTAATGGCCGAGCACGCGCGGAAACGCGCCCCACAAACGCGGATGCGGAAGCGGATCGTTCGGCAAGCCGTCCGAGCCGACCATCGTCGCGGGATGCGACAGGATGCGCCGCACGTCCTCTTCGGACATGTTGTGATAGACCGCGCCTGCCGGTTGCAAGCGCTTGCCCGCTTCCTGCTGTGTGACGCCCCACTCGGCGGCAATCTCTTTGATGAGCTTGCCGGCCATCTCCGGATGCGGCTCCGACCACGTGATCGTGATATCGATGTCGCCAGTGACCTGCTTCAGATCGAGCGTCGACGAACTGCGGTTGTACGGATAGCAATCGCAACCGATAGGCTGCATGCGCCGCGCGCCTTCGAGCGAGTTCAGCACCTCGACGCTGCGTCCCCAGTTCGACGGGCCCGCGCATTTCAGATGCGAGATGATCACCGGCACGCGCGCATGACGGCCCACGCGATACGCTTCGTCCATTGCGTCGAGAATCGCGTCGAACTCCGTGCGCATATGCGTGGTGTACAGCGCGCCAGCGGTGGCGAGCGGCTCGGCGAGCGCCATCACTTCTTCGGTGGGCGCGGCGAACGCGGAACCGTACGCGAGCCCCGAACTCAAACCGAGCGCGCCGTTGGCCAGCGCTTCTTCAAGTTGCGCGCGCATGCCGTCGATTTCCTGCGGCGTGGCCGCACGGTCCAGCCGATCCATCTGGTTGTTGCGCAACGCCGTGTGTCCGATCAGTGCGCCTACATTCACGGCCGGACGCGCCGCATTCACTGCCTTCACGTAGTCCGCAAAGGTCGGGTACTGGAACGCGTCGCGTTCGCCGAGCAGATTCATCGGATCGGGCGGATCGCCCTTCAGCGAAACCGGCGACGCGCTAATGCCGCAATTGCCGACGATCACCGTCGTCACGCCTTGCGTGATCTTCGGCAGCATTTGCGGCGAGCGGATCACGTGCGTGTCGTCGTGCGTGTGAACGTCGATGAAACCAGGCGCCAGCGCCCGGCCTTCGGCCTCGATCACTTCTTCGGCAAGCCAGTTCGACAGATTGCCGATCGCGACGATGTGGCCGTCGCGGATCGCAACGTCGCGCTCGACAGGCGGCGCGCCGGTGCCGTCATACAGTTGCGCGCCGACGATCAGCGTGTCGGCGGCTTCGGGATGCGAGTGCATGGATCAGTCTCCTAACGGTTGTCGATCGCCGCCACCGCGGTGCGTGTCGAGCGCGTGCTTCATGCGGCGCAGCAATTCGCGGCTCTCGTCACCCTGACTGACGGCAAGTTCGGTGACGAGCACATCGAGCGCCATCATCATTGCGTAGCGCGACGACGACGGCTTATAAATGAAGTCGGTCTCAAAGGCCACGATCGGAATCACCCAATCGGCCAGCTTCGCCAACGGCGACGCCGGTGCCGTCAGCGCGATCACCGTCGCGCCATAGCTGCGCGCGATGTTGCAGTTCTCCACCATCTCCGGGACACGCCCGGTTGTGGACAGCGCGATCACCACGCTTTCGCGCGAGACCGTGCTCGCCACCATGCGCTGCAACAAGCCGTCCTGATACGTGGCCACAGGCCGGCCGAGCCGCACCAGTCTAAAGCGCGTTTCGTCGGCGAGCGCCGTCGATCCGCCGCCCATGCCGAACACGTAGATCATGCGCGCCGCGCGCAACGCAGCCGCCGCGTCGGCCAGCGGCGCCTGGCGCAGCAGTTGATGGTTGTGCGCGAGCGCCGTCTGCAATTCGTCGAATACACGGGTCGCGATGTGCTCGGGCGCGTCGCTCGCGCTGCTCGCCTGCAAAAAGCGCTGACCGACCGCGGCGGCCTGCGCGAGCCGCAGCTTCAATTCGCGGACGTCGCGGCAACCCACCGCCTTCGCGAAACGCGTGACAGTCGCGACGCTCACCTGCGCCTGCTGCGCGAGCGCGCCGATGCTGGCGCGCGATGCGCCCGTCAGATCGTCGAGGATCAGCGCGGCGACCTTGCGTTCGGCCGAGCGCAACTCAGGCGCACATTCGGCGATGCGCGCGACGATGTCGAATGCCAGCGGTTCGGCGGTTGAGTTCATTGGTCTTGCTGCTGGTGAAGGGCGGTGCCGCCGCTCGCGGCGGCGGGCCGTGACTGACAACGCGATAGCGGCCCGGCCTTGGTACTAAATAACATTTCTCCGCCAATCGTACTTTCGGTAACATGGTAAAGTCAACTTCAACGCAATTTAACCGGACGATGGAGCAGGAGACATGAAAGTTACAAACTATCAGGGCGCAACGATTGATCCTTATAGCAAGGGCTTGGGCATGGTTCCCGGCGCCAGCATCCAGCTTACGGACGCTGGGCGTCTGGAGTGGAATCTGTTAAACGAAGACGTGAGCCTGCCCGCCGCAGTGCTTTACGCCGATCGCATCGAGCACAACCTGAAATGGATGCAGGCGTTCGTTGCCGAATACGGCGTCAAGCTCGCGCCGCACGGCAAGACGACGATGGCACCGCAGCTGTTTCGCCGTCAGTTGGACACCGGCGCCTGGGGCATCACGCTCGCCACGGCGCATCAGGTTCGTGCGGCTTATCACGGCGGCGTCTCGCGTGTGCTGATGGCGAATCAGCTGGTCGGCCGCCGCAACATGATGATGGTCGCTGAACTGCTGAGCGATCCGGACTTCGAGTTCTTCTGTCTGGTGGATTCAGTGGATGGCGTCGAACAGTTGGGACAGTTCTTCACCACGGTGAAAAAGCCGTTGCAGGTGCTGCTCGAACTCGGCGTGCCGGGCGGCCGCACCGGCGTGCGCGACGAAGCGCAGCGCAACGCGGTGCTCGAAGCGATTGGCCGCTATCCCGGCGTGCTGAAGCTCGCTGGCGTCGAGTTATATGAAGGCGTGCTGAAGGAAGAACACGAAGTACGCGAGTTTCTGCAAAGCGCGGTTGCGGTCACGCGCGCGCTCATCGACGAAGGACGTTTTGACCGCACGCCGGCTCTGCTGTCGGGCGCGGGTTCGGCATGGTATGACGTGGTCGCCGAGGAATTCGTGAAGGCGTCGGAGAGCGGCAAGGTCGAAGTCGTGCTGCGTCCCGGCTGCTATCTGACGCATGATGTGGGCATTTATCGCAAGGCGCAGACTGATATCCTCGCGCGCAATCCCGTCGCCAAGAAAATGGGCGAAGGCTTGCTCCCCGCGTTGCAATTGTGGGCG
Organism: Paraburkholderia rhynchosiae; assembly: GCF_002879865.1. Classification (GTDB taxonomy): domain Bacteria; phylum Pseudomonadota; class Gammaproteobacteria; order Burkholderiales; family Burkholderiaceae; genus Paraburkholderia; species Paraburkholderia rhynchosiae. The sequence continues at coordinate 25,431 of NZ_PNXY01000049.1, read as the reverse complement.
TACGTGCAGTCGATTCCCGAGCCGGATCGCGCGATCATCGGGCTCGGCAAACGCGACTCCGCGTTCGACGCCGGCCTGCCAGAACCGGCGCGCCACTATCGGCCGGGCGATCACGCGCCGCGCAACATCGCCGTGAGCGAAGGCTGGGAAATCTTCGGCTTGATGGATCAGCACGCGTATATGCGGATTCCCGCGGGCGCCGATCTGAAGGTGGGCGACATGGTCGCGTTCGACATTTCGCATCCGTGCCTGACGTTCGACAAATGGCGTCAGGTGCTGGTGCTCGATCCGGCTTATCGCGTCACCGAGGTGATCGAAACGTTCTTCTGATTTGCTTGCCGGTGTGGGCGCGGCGTGTGGATGCGCTGCTCGCAGCTCTCATGCCTTGGCCGTGCGAAACCGGTCAGACGCGTTGCCTCACATGCGCCGCTCAACGGCCGGCTCCGCTGACGCCGCTGTGTCGTCAGCGCTGACATCGCCGTCCGCGTCGGGGAGAGGTGCCGTGGACACCACTTCGCCGATTCTCGCTTCGAGCATCTTCAACGCGCCGGACAGCGCGCTCAGCGCGTCGTCCGGCAGCGCGGCCATCGTGTCATGCAGAAAAGCGTTGCGGCGCGGCAGGCTCGCTTCGGTTGCGGACACACCGGCTTCGGTCAGGCGCACATTGGTCACGCGGTTATCGCGCGTATCCATGCTGCGCGCAACCCATCCCAGTCCTTCCAGCGTTTTCAACTGGCGCGTCAACGCGCCAGGATCGACACGCAAGCGCTCGACGAGCCGCTTCTGCGACGACTCACCCGCCTGTTCATGCAGCGCGAGCAGAATGCGCCAGCGCGGCAATGGGTGGCCCACTTGCGCCTCGAAAGCCGACATGAATGCCCGATAAGTGCGGCCAAACTGCTGCATGACGGCGACGCGGTCCTGTTCTTCCATGATGGTTCAGTAAAACCTAAGTCCAAAATCAGTCGGCGTGAATCACAGGCTCGAGCTTGCGCTGAAGCTTGATCGGTGGAACACGGCGGCTTTGCCATATCGACACCACGGCGATGATCGCGGCCATCGCGAGGCCGAAATGAATCGCCGCTACCAGCGTCTCGCGCGCGCTCTCGAGAAGCATCGCGCCGTTATGCCCGGCGTGTGTCAGTTCGCCGAGCAAGGTGGCTTGCGCTTCGTGGTTGATCAGAATCTGCGGGTCGCCGAGATCGGTGAACCATTGCGACGCGTGATCGCTTTCCAGCGAGCTGCGCACGCCGCTCGCGTACATATGGCTGATCAGCGTTCCGGTGAGCGCCGTGCCGATCATGCCGCCGATCATCCGCAGCGATTGCAGCAGCGCCGTTGCGATGCCGAGATGTTCGCGGCCGGCCGTCTGCTGCGCGAAGATCGTCAGATTCGGCATGACGAAACCGAGGCCGAGGCCGCCGAGCATCATGAACGACATGAGCAGCCATTGCGGCATCGAACGTGTGGCGACGACCACGCCGAGACACGACAGCGCAATGAACGCGAAGCCGACATACAACATCAGATTCGGATTGCGCACGCGCGAAACGATGCGCCCATTGGCGATACTGCCGAACGTAATAAACACGACCAGCGGCGTGATGACCACACCCGCTTCCTTCGGCGACATCCCAAAGCCGCCCTGGAACAGCAACGGCGCGTAGAAGAGCAGCGAAAACATCGAGAAGCCGCCGAGCACCGCGAGCGTGAACAGCGCGGCGAGGCTGCGGTTGCGGAACATGTCGACGGGAAGAATCGCTGTCGGGCAGCGCTTCTCCCATTGCCACAACGCATACGCCGACGCGACGCTCAGCGCGAGCAATGCGCAAGCGCCAAGCGTAAGCCCATGCTTCGGCAGCAACTCGACGAACAACTGAAGCGAGCCTAGCGCCACCGCGATCAGCGCGGCGCCCGGCCAATCGAGCCGCATCTTGCCTTCGTGTTCGACATGCCGCAAATGCGGCAGAAAACGCCAGACGAAAAACAGCGACAGCAGGCCGACCGGCAAATTCACGTAGAACACCGAGCGCCAGCCGTAGTACTGAGTCAAAAAGCCGCCGAGCGAAGGCCCGACCGCGTTGGCGATGCCGAAGGCCGAACTCATCAGTACCTGCCAGCGCAGACGGACCACTGAGTCGGGAAAAAGATCGGGGATGCAGGCAAACGCGGTGCCGACCAGCATGCCGCCGCCGATGCCCTGCAAACCGCGGGCGAGCACGAGAAACAGCATGTTGTTTGCGACGCCGCACAAGACTGACGCGCCGGTGAACACGACAATCGACGCAATCACGAACGGCTTGCGTCCGTAGTAGTCGCCGAGGCGTCCGAAAATCGGCACCGTAATCACCGAGGTCAGCAAATACGACGTCGCCACCCACGCGTACAGTTCGAACCCCTTGAGTTCGGCGACGATAGTGGGAAGCGCCGTGCCGACCACCGTCTGGTCCAGCGCGACCAGCATGGTGACGAAGGAGATGCCAAGCATCGCCAGAAGCGATTCACGGAACGGCAAGACTTGCCCACTCGAGTGGTGGGCAGCGGTATGGACAGCCATTTTTTGATGGAGCAACAGTTGACTCGTCAAACGATTGGGAATCATACCATGGGCTCACGCTCTAAGCAGAACATCCCGGACGCTGGCCGCACCGGAACCGATTGAAGAAAGCGCATCACCTGACGCCAGGGAGGCACATGGAGCCGAGTTCGCTCGCAACACAGTCGTTGTCGGAAGAGGATCACAGCGCGCTGCGGCGCGCGAAACACGAACTGGAAAGCCCCGCGCTGGCGATGAAACTGGCGAGCATCGTCGGGGCGCCGTTGGAAAAGCTGATGTCGCGCATGCCGGCGTTCGCGAACGAAAAAGTCACAGACGCGACCGAACTGGCGTTGCGCAAGTGTTTGTCGATTGCGCTACGCACGCTGGGACGGCGCGACGGCGCGTCGCCGTTGCTTGCACCCGAGAAGCCGAGCAATCTGCTGCACAAGTTCGCGGTAGCCACGACCGGCGCCGCTGGCGGCGCATTTGGCCTCTTTGCACTGCCCGTCGAGTTGCCGGTCACGACCACGCTGATGTTCCGCTCGATCTGCGACATTGCGCGCAGCGAGGGCGAGAACCTGACGTCGATCGACGCGCAGCTCCAATGTCTGACGGTGCTAGGCATGGGCGGCACATCGGCCGCCGACGACGACGCCGACTTCGGCTACTTCATCATGCGTGGCGCGCTGGCGCAGGCGGTGTCGAAAGCGTCGTCGGAAATTGCGACCAAGGGATTCACCGCGCACGGTTCGGCGGCCTTGCTGCGCCTGCTCAATACGATCGCGGCGCGCTTCTCGGTGCAGGTGAGCGAACAGATCGCCGCCAAATCGATTCCGGCGATCGGCGCGGTGCTCGGCGCAATGGTCAACACGGTGTTCATCGACCACTTCCAGCAGGTCGCGCACGGCCATTTCACCGTGCGGCGGCTCGAACGGCAGTACGGCGAGGAAACGGTGAAGGCCGCGTATCAGACCATCGACGTTGCATTGGATACCTGAGCGGCGTTCGCGGCACGGCTCGTCGCGCGCACAACGAAGGCGGCTGCGCGGTCCAGCGCACGGTTCGCCTCGGGAATGAACGGCGCGAAGATTGGCCAGACGTGCGGCATCTTCTTCCACACTTCCAGTTCACAATCGACGCCCGCCGCGCGCGCGTTGTCGGCCACGCGCCGCGAGTCGTCGAGCAGGACTTCGGTGCTGCCCGCCATGATGAAAAGCGGCGGCAAGCCACGCAGGTCGGCATACAGCGGGGACGCATACGGATGCGTGGCGCGCATATCGCCGAGATAGACCTTCGCGGCCCTTGCGATCGCCGGGCCGCTGAACATCGGATCGGCGCCGTCGTTGTCGACGATGCTGGCGCCGGTCGCCGCGAGGTCCGTCCATGGCGAGAACAGCAGGCCACCAGCGGGCATTGGATCGCCGGCGTCGCGCAGCGCGACGAGCGCCGCGAGCGCGAGGCCGCCGCCGGCTGAATCGCCTGCAATCACAATCGACTCGGGGGCCGCGCCTTCAGCAATCAACTGACGATAGGCGGCGATTGCATCGTCGAGCGCGGCGGGAAAGCGGTGTTCGGGAGCCAGGCGATAGTCGAGTGAAAAAACCGGCGCATTGGTGCGCGTTGCGAGACCAAACACAATCGAGCGATGGGTTCGCGGCGAACAGAAGTAGTAGCCGCCGCCGTGGCAGTACAACACCGTGGATTGCCCGCTGCTTGCGGGCGACGCGCTGCCGACACGTTCAATCCATTCGCCACGCAGCGCGTTACCGTGCGCGCTGTCCAACTCCCGCAGACGCCAGCCGTGCGGCACGTCCGGCGTCCAGGCGCGCTTCGCGGTCAAAGCGCGCGCTCTTTCCACGTCGATACGTGGCTTCAGGGTTTGAGGGCGAAACTGCCGGCGCAAAAACCAGCACGCGAGTGCGCTTTGCCAACTCATCGGGACACGCTCCTTCGAAAATGTCCCTTCATGGTACGTGCGTTCGTCGCCGCGTCGGTGGACGACGGCTACTAATCTTGAAAACGATCCGCTGCGCTCGCGCGCCCCGCTGTGTGTGGGGCTGCGATTTTCCTTCGACTAGTTAGCAGGCAACACTTGCCCGCGAATTTCGCCCATCGGATTTTGCGCGGTGTGAATGTTGACGTACCACTGACCGGCCATCAGATCGGTCACCTGCTGTTCGCTGAGCGCCGCCGAGCCTTTCATCGGGCTCGCGAACGAGCTCTTTCCGATCGGCACCTGGACTTTCGCGTTCTGTCCCACCGGCGCCGGACCGTGGAAATGCGCGGCGGTCACAGGGCCGCTCAAGCCTTCGTAAGTGACCGTCCATTGCAGCGATTTCGTCGACGTGTCGAATGTTGCGCTCAACGCGCCGTGGCCGTGACTCACCCGAGGCGGCACTTCGCTCGACGGTTCGAGGTCCGCTTTCAATGCCACCGTATCCGCGAACGCGGTACCTGACAGCACCGTCCACAACGTCACAGCCAGACTCAGTTTTTTTAGCGTAATCATGGTCTTCTCCGCACTGGATGCGCCGCCACACCGACGTTTCGGTGGCGCGGAGCCATCACATACTAGTGCAAATCGTCCGATGACGTCTGCGGCGGGAATCGCGTCAGCCGCCGTTGAGTTGGCGCATGTTGGCGGGCTCGCTGCGCCGCTCTCGTGCACGTATCGATTTTTTCAAACAATCATTTGCAGATTCTGTAATGAATTATCTGCGCCATCCCTGGTATGCTTTGGCCTGCGAGAAGTGACTCCTTCATCGAGGGATGTCTCCAAATCTTTAACGCGGCTTCGGCCGCGTTTTTTTTGCCCAGTTGATTGCGTTACGTTGCCGGCAGTCGCGTCTTGTGGATTACCTGACATGGCAGCGCCTTCAGGCGAGCAACGCAGCTTGTTGCTCGATGCCGTCGAGCATCGCATTGCACTTGTCGATCAGCGAGAGACCATCGCGGCGCACACGCTCGGGTGTATTGATGGCGATATCGCGGCGATATTCGTCGAGCGCGTTGATGAGAGGCGGGTATTGCAGCACGCTCGCGGCGCCCGTCACTCGATGAAGCCACTCGCGCAGGCGAACCACGTCGGCTTTCTCCAGCAAGGGCGACAGTGACTGAATGTCTTCGCGCACGGAAGAAACGAACGAACCGAGCAAAGCCTTGACCGTGGATTCGCTGCCCCACAATTGCGTCATGTGCCCGAGGTCGACAGGTATAAACGGCTCGGCGCCAGTTGCCACGGACGCGGCAAGCGCCGGCACATCGACGGTTTCGGCGGGTGCAACGTGCCATGCGCTGTCGGTCCCAAACCAGCGGCTCAAATACTCGCGCAGCGTGGCGAGGCGCGTCGGCTTGACGAGGCTGTCGTCCATGCCGGCCTCGCGGCACCGGCTCAGGTCTTCGGGCGCCGTATTCGCGGTAATGCCCAGAATCCGCAGACGATGCGAGCCGCCGTGCTCCTGCTCGCGCTCATGCGCACGAATACGCTGCGTCAATTCATAGCCCGACAGGTTGGGCATATGGCAGTCCGTGATCAGACATCCATAGCTGGTCTGCTCGAGTGCGGCTAGCGCCTCGACGCCGTCGTTCGCAACGTCGCAAGCGAAACCCAGCAACGCCAGTTGATGGCGAATCAACTCCTGATTCACCGGATGATCTTCGGCGACGAGAATCAGGCGCCCGCTCGCGATGGCCCGCTCGCGGTCCGGCGGAGCGGTGATGCCTTCCGGCGTGCGCGGCACGCCAACCGACGGCGCCGGCACCGACTGAAGTCCCGTCATCGCGGCGGCGCATGCCGCCCCGAGCCCGCGCCACGAAATCGGGTTGATACTGAGACGCACGTTGTCGTCGAGAATGCGGTAACCCGTTGGCTTCGGCTTCTCCGTCAGCGAGATCACGCGTAACTTGTGCGTCACGTTAGCGGGCAACGTCACGTCCTCGCTCACGAATAGCAGATCGACGCCGCTTAGTGCTGTGACACAGCGCAATTGCGGGGCGTCAGCCGGAACGCGGCAAAACTCGAGTCCGAGCGCTTGCCCGAAGTGCACCAGGGCCTGGCCAATCCGCGCGTCAGTAGTCGCCACGAGACACCGCTTGCCGCGCAAGCCGCTCACCGAATAACTCTGCGTCTCGACCGGCATGCTGAGTCGCATCGTCATGCGGGTGCCGTGGCCGGGCTCACTGTCTAGCGCGAGTGAGCCGTTCATCAGTTCGATCAGCTTGCGGCAGATGGTCAGTCCGAGGCCCGTTCCACCGAAGCGGCGCGTTGTGGAGGATTCCGCCTGCACAAATGGCTCGAAAAGTTTCGCCCGCACTTCCGCGGCAATGCCGATGCCGGTATCTTCAACGATCATTTCGAGTGTCTGCAGCTCGGCCGTTTGCGCGACGACCGCGACGCTCACGTCCACTTGTCCCTCGGGAGTGAACTTGATCGCGTTGCCGAGCAGGTTGAACAGGACCTGCCGCAATCTCACGCTGTCGCCTTTCAGCGTGGCCGCGACATCCGACGCGATATCCACGCGGACTTTCAGGCCCTTCTCGTGCGCGCGGCCGGCCAGCAAGCCGACAGCGTTGTCCACAAGTTCGCGCAAATCGATGGGTTCGGCTTCGATCGTCAAACGGCCGGCTTCGATTTTCGAGTAGTCGAGCAAGTCGTCGAGTATCTGCAGCAGCGCACCTGCCGACTCGTGGATCATGCCGAGCATTTCGCCCTGATCCGCGTTGAGCGGCGTGCGCTCCAGCACTTCGACGAGTCCGAGCACGCCATTCATCGGAGTGCGGATTTCGTGGCTCATCATCGCGAAGAAGTCGTCTTTGGCGCGCGACGCCGCCTCCGCCAGATCGCGCGCGCGGGCAAGCTCCTCAGCGCGCGCGTGTTCGACGCTCGCATCGACCCAGTAGCCGCTCCAGACGACACTCCCGTCCGCCTCGCGGCGCGGCGCCAATTCCGCGCGCGCCCATTTGAAATGCTGGTCCTGACGCAGACGAAACTCGATGAGCACCGGCGTTTCCAGGCGAGCGGAGCGCTCGAGCTCGGCAATCACGAACGGCCGGTCTTCGTCGCAGATAAGCTGGAAGTCGGCATGACCGCCACCGGCCAGCCTTACATCGCCCTGCGCCGGCAGAAGCTTTGCGTCGCCGCCAATATAGGGAAACGAATATGCGCCGTCCAAACTGCGGCGCATCTGGAACACCACGGCAGGCAAAGAACGCGTGACGTCGAACAGGCGCCGCTCGGTATCCCGCGCACGCATTTCCGCGCGCCGGATGTCTGTGATGTCCACCATGGTGCCGAGCACGCAGACCGGCTGACCGTCGTTGCCGCGGCAGATGCTCGTCCAGAACAGGCCGTGCCGCAAATCGCCGGCAATGCGCTCGAACTGTAACTCGACCTGAGCCATGTCGCCGCCCTGCAGCAGGTCGCGCGTCATATCGGCGAGTACGCGGCTGTTCGCCTCGCCCCATGTCTGAACCTCCATCGTGCTGCGCCCGAGGACCGCTTCACGACTCCGTCCGCATGCCCGCTCATAGGCGCCGTTGACCGCGATGTAGCGGCCCTGCAGATCCTGGGCGACGAGCGGATAGGGCACCATCTTCATCATGGTTTCCTGGAAATTCAGTTGCAGCGCCAGTTCGCGCTCGGTTTCCTTGCGGCGCCTCACTTCACGCTGCAGGAGCAGATAAGCGCGCAGCGTGACGAGCAAGGCGACGCCAATGCCGATGAGCAAAGGCAATAGGCGTACCGCCGAAACACTCCACGTACCGGCTCCCGGCGCGTTGCCCGTCACCCATTTCAGCCGGATGCGCTGCTTTTCCGCGGGCGGCATAGCGATCAGGGCGCGGTCGATCAAGCCGGCGAGCGGACTGAGGTCGGGGCGCACGGCAAAGTCGAGTGCGTCGGACTCGCCGACGGTGCCAAGAATCTTCAGTACCCCGGCGTATTGCCGTTTCAGCGGAATGTCGACGGCGGCCACGTTTCCCACCACGACGTCCGCCTCGCCTGAAGCGACCATGCGCAGAGCCTCGTCCAGGCTGGGCGCCACCGCCATGTGACCTTTCGGAATGTGCTGGAACGCGAGGGGATCGACGCCGGCCACACGTGACGACACCACGATGCGCCGCGAGGCAAAGTCGGTAAGCGAACGCGCGGCGGGCTCGTCGTCGCGGCCCACCATCACCAGTGGGTAGCTCTCGTAGGCACGGGTATGCCGCGCCTTGCGAAGACGCGGATCGTTGCTTGAGCCAGTGGTGAGAATCGCCAGCTCGCCGCGCTGGAAAGCGTCAATGGTGGTGGGCCAATCGGGCTGCCGCGCGCGGTTGAACACGATGCCAAGCGTGCGGCTCAGATACGCAAGATAGTCCGCCGTGACGCCCGCAGGCCGCCCTGAAACGTCGACATAGCTGAACGGCGGCCAGTTGCTGTCGAAACCCACCTCCAGCGGCGGCAACGCACGCAGCCACGCCTGTTCCTGCTGAGTCAGCTCCAGACGCGACGTATTCGGCTCCGGCTTCGCGTCGAAATTGCTGGAGAGCCAGTGCACGCGAATGGCCGTGTCGTCGGCCTGGTTCAGGGATGCCAACGCGCGGTCGAGCCCATCGCGCAACGCAATCCGGCTCCGGGGCACGCCGAAGCGCAGCTCTGCGGTTTTGGTGCTCTCCTCGAATGCAACGCGCAGGTTGTGGAACTCCTCGGTCGCCAGCGCGTATTGAACGGCGGGCGTGAAACCCATGTAGACGTCCGCATCGCCATGGGCAACGGCGAGGAGAGCCGCGTGCGTCGATGTGAATGCACTGATCCGGGCGCGCGGGAAGCGCTCGCGCAACAAGCGCTGGAGTGCAAAGCCTTTTTCTATGGCGATGGACGCCCCCGCAAGACGAGCGGGTCCTTCATACATGTCGCCGCCCCTGCGCACCACCGCCGATGTCGAGGCCCGGAAATACGGCGCAGTGAAACTGACACAACGTTCGCGCTCCGGAGTACGGGCGAGACTCATCAACAGATCGACCTTCCCTGTGCATGCAGCTGCCAGTAATTGCGGCATATCGGGAAACGCCCTCGCCTCGATCACGACACTCGGCCCGACCAGAGCGCGCAGATAGTCGACGCTCATTCCGGTGAGTTCGCCGTTTCGCAGCGCGTCGAATGGCAGCCAGTCATCCGCGAGTACGCCGACGGTCAGTTTCTGCGGAAAGGGACCGGCAATCCGACTGGAGCCGACATCACCAAACGGCTGGGCGACCGCCGCCACCTGAGCTGCGACAAATAGAGATAGGGCCAGCACCCATCCCGACACGCACCGCAACAGACGCGTCATGGAAGCGCGTTCGAGCAACACGGCGGTGACGAGAACGAACGGCACAGCGCCACTCACGCGACTTCGCCCTGCCCGTCGGCAAGCGCAGCGGCGGACTGATCGGACTTGCCACCCAGGAACGAGAACAGAAAGCCGGCGACGACACCCCCAGACATCGGCGCAGCCCAGAAGAGCCAGAGTTGATCGAGTGCCCAATCGCCGACGAAAAGCGCCTGCGCCGTGGAGCGCGCCGGATTGACCGAGCCGTTCGTGACCGGAATCGACACGAGATAGACGAGCGCCAGACAGCCGCCGACGACCATCGGCGCGCCCGACTGCGGTTTATATCGCGTGGTCACCAGAAGGCTCGCCATGACGAACGCGAACGACAGCACAAACTCAATGACCAGCGCCGAATGCAGTTGATAGTCGGAAGGAGAATGATCGCCAAAGCCGTTGGCCGCGAACTCGCTCGCCCCCATTTCAAAGCCGGGGCGGCCGCTCGCCACATAAACGAGTAGCGCCGCCGCTGCGACGGCGCCGAGAATCTGCGCGGCGATGTAGGGCAACAGGTCTTTGACGGGAAACCGTTGCGCTGCCGTGAAGCCGACAGTGACGGCGGGATTGAAGTGGGCACCCGATGTTTCGCCGAACCAGTAGCTGGCCGTGGCAAGCGCAAGACCGAACGCGAGCGAGACCCCGAGCACGCCGTATCCCTGCTGAACGGCGCCGGTATTCAATACGATGCTGCCGCAGCCAATGAACACAAGCCATGCCGTACCCACGCCCTCAACCAACAACCGCTTACCTAGCACGGCCATGCCGCCTCCTGTCCCTATGCGAAGCAGACGACGCCGCGCGATGGCCGCAGGACATCTGCCTGAATTTCCCAGCTATGCACGGCTCGGTCTCAAGAAATAACTGCTTGAATGAGACGAACGCCAGCAAAAGCCGAAGCTAATTCAGAACTATGGAGCGGCAATGCCCTTCAACCAATCAGAAGAGTCCTAATTATGGGACCGCAACACATCGGTATACGCGCGCGGCGTGGCGCACCTTCGCTAGATCAGACCGATCTGCCGTGCGTAGTCGATAAGATCGGATTCCGTCTCCAGACCCAGCTTGCGCATCGCCGTACGTTTTTGCGTGCTGATGGTTTTACCGCTGCGCTCGAGGCGCGTGGCGATTTCGTGCACCGCGAGCCCTTGCACATAAAGCTGGAAGATCTCCCACTCGCGTGCGCTCAGAACGCTGGCGCGCAGTTGCGGCGGCGTGTCAGTCGTTTCGATCGCGATGCGCACGTGTTCTGACAGATAAACCTCTCCCGCCAAAGCCGTCCGGATCGCGTCGATCAACGCCGCAGTCGTGTCGCGCTTGTCGACTATTGCGCTGACACCAAGATGCAACAGGCCCGAAAGCATGTGTGCATGACAAATCATAGTCAGCACGACGACAGCAGGATGCGTCCGCCCTCTCAACATGCGACGCAGGAACGGGATCGCGTTACTCCCGCCATCGAGCCCCGGCATGCCGATGTCAGATACGACGACATCGCAATGGTACATGTCGGTTAGTTCGGCGAGGCCCTGCGTGTTGCGTGCCTCGCCGACAATCTCAATATGCGGCGTGGCGTGCAACAACTGCCTGACGCCGGCACGAACGCAGTCGTGGTCGTCCGCCACGATAATGCGAATCTTCTCTGTCATTTTTTTTGTCTTCTCAAGTGACGCGCCCAGTACTAAGACGTACTTCCCCTAGGCGATGCCAATGCATTTTCTGTTTGTCACGCCGGCCCGGCGCGACGGCTCATTGTCTGTCAGCGCCCTTCGACGCGTGCCTCGGATACCACGCCATGCTCAACTGCGAAACGGAATAATTCAGCGTCGCTATGCAGCGCAAGCTTGCGCATTGCCGTGCATTTCTGCGCACTGATCGTCTTCACGCTGCGCCCCAACCGCCCTGCGATCTCCGTGACACCGAACCCTGACGCGTACTGGGTGAACACTTCAAGCTCGCGCCGCGACAACACCGAGCGGACAAAGTCGAGCCGCTGCATTGCCGTTGCATCCGCGATGAGCGTGCGCACCGCCGGACCGAGATAGCACTCGCCCGCCAACGCCGTAATGATCGCGACGTGAATCAGATCGATGCGGTCGCGCTTGCTGATCAGCGCATGCACGCCGAGCGAAATGACGCTTTGCAGCGCGGTCGCCTCGGTCTCCATGGTGAGTACGACAAGGGCCACGCCGGGATAGCGGCTCCTGAACTGCCGCACAGCTTCGATTCCGCTGCCATCCGAGCCGCCCGGCATATAGAGGTCCATGAGCACCAGGTCGCAACCGGTACGGTCGACTTCCGCGAACAACTCGGTCGCATCCGCCGCGCGGCCGACGACCTCCATGTTCGGATAGCCGCCCATCAGATTTTCGATCGCCAACAGGACCAGCGGATGATCGTCCGCGATGATCGCCCGGACCGGTGTGCCTATTTCAGCGGTGTCGCCCATCGTCTACCTCTCCTCCATTCATCAATTGCCGCCATCGTCTCTCGCGTAACCGGCTCTACCGCGATCATCAAACATTCTGGAAAGGTTAAACATAAGATCGCTCCGAAACACCTTCAATAACGCGGCTATTAATTCCTTAGATATCCGATTCAAATTTAAGAATCCCAATGGCCCGGACGCACGAGAATAAACCAGGATCATTAGTGACGCCAAGTTTTACCATTGCTTCACGTTTTTGCCGAATAACAGTGCGGCGATGACAACCGAGCGCCGCAGCAATTTCCCCAATCGACCGACCTTCTACAAACATCCTGACGATCATCGCCTGCATTCCCGACAGAGGGAGCGCAAGTGGTTGTTCGCACCCTGCTTCATTCGGCCTTGCAAGAAGCCTGGCGATCGAGCGGCCGATGTAGGCGGCGCCATGTTCACCGCCGTCGATCGCGCGCCACAGTTCGTGCATCGGCTCCGTCTTGCTGAGCAGACTCACGGCGCCGTCTGACGCGAGGACGCGAAGGATCGCGGGATTGGTCGACGTCGACATGACGACGACGCGCAGCCTCGGCCACTCGTCGCGGATTTGCCGGATAAGGCTGAGTTCGTCCTCCACGCCGCCACCGGGATCCGGCATCGACAGGTCGGTGACCAGCACGTCGCATGGCGTACGCCGCAGCAGTTCGATCAATGACGCGGGACTGACGGCTTGACCGACAATGGTGACGCCGGCCTGTGTCTCAAGCGTGGCTCTAACGCCAAGCAAAACGAACGGATGATCGTCGGCGAGAATGATTCGGATGTTCACTAGGATTGCTCTCGTTTGCTGTCGGATATTTATCAGATACGCAGAGCAAATTGACACGCCCTACGCATGCCTCGACGCGCCGCTTTCAACGCGAGCGCGTCGACGTGACCATAAAATCACCGCCGCATGCATAGCGAAAATCGGAGTGTTCCGAATCGTGTAGTGAAACCAACGGCCGATCGCTGCGTACCGACAATAAAAGACGTAATTACTCAAAATGAATAATTAGGAGAATTCCGCGCCACGAGATTCGTGCGAAAACGAACATTGCAATTAACACTGTCTCGCGCGACGTTCGCATAACGACTCGCCAGCGAGCATCGTGGCGAGTTCTGAATCTTCAGGCAGCGTCACAGGTGCGGGCGACGCCCGCTTCGTCATTGCGCAGCGCGCGGGGAAGAACCGGCAACGCGATCAATGCGCACAGGCTGGTCACCGCCCACACCACGGGCCATGACCCAAGCGACAGTAGCGGCGGGATCGCGAGCGGCGTCAGAAAGAGCGAGAGAAAGACACAGGTATTGCCGATCGCCAACGCGGTGCCCGCGCGGTTCGTTCCAGCGAGCGTCGCGAGTTCGGTGAACGCGACGCCGTGCCATGCCGACGCGCTCACGCCGCCGAGCACGATCATCGGCGCGAAGATCATCGTCGCTACTGTCGTGGCGGCGTGATGCATGCCGGCGACGCCCGTCGCGAGCGCGAGGGCGGCGAACAACACCGCGGTCAGCAAACTGCAGCCTCGCATGTATGAGCGGCGATTGCCGCGCCGGTCCGTCCACCGGCCGCTCCAGACACGTGCGATTGCAGCGCCGGCCTGCACCGCCGCCATCGTCACGCTGATCGTCAACACGCCGGCGCGACCGAAGTCATGCAGGAACACGGTTCCGAAAGTGACAATGGCGAGCTGCGGCACGCAAAGCGCGCCGGCGCCGAGCGCCACACGCCAGATGCCGATTTCCCGCAACGGCGAACGGCTCTTTGCATGTGCCGCGCGCCCAACACCGCGGCGCGCAGCGTATGCATCGCGGCTATCGGGACGCGTCGGTTCATGCAGCCAGCGCCACGCGAACACCGACGTTATCGCGCAAGCAAGCGCCAGCACGGCATACACGCTTACGAAGCCGAATCTCGACGCGAGAGCCGGCAGCAACAGCGCGCCAAGCCCGCCGCCGGCAGGCACTGCGGTTTGACGAATGCTCATTGCCAGTCCGCGCTCGCCCTCGCGAAACCACGCCATCACCGCGCGGCCGCTGGAACCGTTGACGCTGCCGCCGAGCAGACCGACAAGTAGCAAGCCGAGCGCAAGCGTCGTCAAGCCAGGCACATGCGAGCCCGAAGGCGCCGCGAAGAGCGCCAGTCCGCCCAGCGCCGCCGCGGTCGAAAGAAGTCCTAGCAGCAGCACGCGACGGTCGCCCCATCGATCGGTCAGAAGTCCCCATGGCAACTCGCTGACCGCGATGCCCAGGCCGAGCATGCCGAGCACGAGACCGAGGCCGTCATTGCCCAGGTGATAGCCAGAGCGCAAATAAACAGCCGTGGTCGGGATGCCCGAGAACGCCGCCGAAAAGCTCGCGTTCGCCGCGAACCCCACGCCCAGCACTTTCCATCTGTGGCTCGCTGCGCGGCCGCCCGCTATCTGGCCGCTTGCCGCTAGTCCGTCTGCCATGATTTTCCTCCGCGATGAATTCGGAGGTATGCTACGGCGACGGCTTCCATCGGAAAAGCCGGAAAACCAGATGCCATCCATCGGATTTATCGAATCATGACCCAGCGCGGATTTGACCTGACGCAATTGCGCACCTTCGTCGCCGTCGCCGAATCGGGCAGCGTGTCGGCGGGCGCCGAACGCGTGTTCCTGTCGCAATCGTCGGTAAGCGAGCAGTTGAAGAAACTGGAGGAGCGCGCAGGCCAACCGCTCTTCGTGCGCAGCAAGCAAGGCGTGAGCGCGACGCCCGCGGGGAGCCGCCTGCTGGAGCACGCGCGGCGCATCATCGCGATGAGCGAAGCGGCGTTCGAAGACCTGCAAGGGCGCTCGCTCGACGGCGAACTGCGCATCGCCGTCACCGACTACTATCGTCCGCACGACATCGCACGCATCCTCAAGACGTTCTCCGAGCAGCATCCGCGTCTGAAGCTGCATGTCACCGTGCTGCCGAGCGCGGTGATCGACAGCGCCGCCGGCGACGACGCCTCGTTCGACATCGGCCTTTCGTTGCGGCTCGTCACGGGTAGCACGCGCGCATCGGGCCAACGCCGCGGCGCGCAGAGCATCGTCGTGCGTCGCGAAAAACTGCTGTGGGTCAGCGCAGCCGATGCCAGCCCGCGACCGGCCGCGCCCTATCAACTTGTGCTGCTGCCGTCGAGCTGCCAGTTGCAGCGTTTTGTCGTCAAGCTGCTCGACGAGAACAAGGTGCCCTATGTGGTATCGCATTCGGCATCCGGCGTGGCCGGATTGCAACTCGCGTTGAAGGCGGGGCTCGGCATCTCGTGTCTGAACGAATCGTCGATTGGCGGCGGCGTGGTCGCATGTCCGACGAGCATCGGCCTGCCCGCATTGCCCGCCGTCGAGTTTCATTTATTGCCTGGGCGAATCGGCGAGAGCGAACGCGTGAGCAATGCGCGCACGGCGCTGATGAGACTCTTTAGTTGAGCACATCGAACAATCACATTCGCGCGCTAGCGTTATTTGCATGCGAGGCGAATTGAATTGTTGAAAGCGCTGTGAACGACACCTATGATGGTCTGAGACGCAGTCAATCAGCCCACTGTTTCACCGTTGATGCTTCGAAGAATTGCTACACGCTGCCAGATGATCGAAGCGTTAATCGCGCAGCCTGAAAGGCGCCGTACTTCGGCGCATTCAGGCCGGTCATCGATTTAATCCAGCAATTCCATTGCAATGGCGAATCGATGTTTCGCCGTCCAGAATAAGTCTGTTTACATTTGCTGTTTTCGCTGTCGTTTTCAAAGAAGTGCAGTGCACCCGCTGTGCATGGCGTCTCCAGGTTGAGAGCGAGTCAAGCCACCAATGCGGACCAAGTAAATCGACAAAAGAACGTTCCGCAGCGAGGCCCGGCGTGCATCGTAGAGCTATGGGATTTGCGACTCTGTTTGTGCTTTACGTCTTGTGGAGCGGCGCGGCGCTCGCGGCCACCAGCGTGCCCGGCGCAATGCCCTCGGCCATGGACGAACGCGTGCGCGCCTGCACCTCGTGCCATGGCGTGCAAGGTCAAGGCCTCAATAGCGATTATTTCCCGCGCATCGCCGGCAAACAGCCGAGTATCTGTTCAATCAGCTAACCGCGTTTCGTGACGGCGGCCGCACCTATCCGCCAATGGGTTATCTGGTCGCCTTTCTGCCCGATGACTATCTGCGCAAGATCAGTCAGTACTTCGCCGATTTGCAGCCGCCTTATCCGAATGCCGATCAGTCCGACGTTGCGCCCGCCGTGCTCGCGGCGGGACAGCGGCTCGTCATGCAAGGCGATCCGGCGCGCAAGATTCCGGCGTGCATTGCATGTCATGGCGCGCGCATGACCGGCCAGCAACCGGGCATTCCCGGCCTCCTCGGTCTGCACGCGAGCTATGTCGCCGGGCAGATGGGCACCTGGCGTTCCGGCACGCGTCACGCGCCAGCGCCGGATTGCATGCGCTCGATCGCGGTGAAGCTGACGGACAGGGACATCACGGCAGTGTCGACGTGGCTCGCGCGGCAACCGCGTCCCGCCGATCCGCGGCCCGCGCCGGCATCCGCAGAGCGCTTACCTCTCTCATGCGGGAGCCAGCCGCAATGAAAACGATACGTCCGCCGCTGCGCCTGCTTTCCTGCATGCTGTCCCCCTGGCTCGTTGCCGCAGCGCTCCTGGCTGGCAGCGCGGCGCTCGCACTCGCGCCTTTGTTCCCGCTCGTCAGCGAAGCACGCGCCGCAGAGACCGCGACGGCAGCCAAAGCCAAAGCCAGCACAACCGCCGACACCCGCGCGGACGTCGTCAAACGCGGCGAATACCTCGCGCGCGCGGGCGACTGCGTGGCGTGCCACACCGCGCCGCGCGGCAAGCTGTTCGCGGGCGGCCTCGCGATGGAAACGCCATTCGGCACGCTGTACTCACCGAATATCACGCCGGACGCGCAGTACGGTATCGGCACATGGAGCGAGGACGCGTTCTTCCGGATGATGCGCACGGGCCGCACGCCGGAGGGCACACTGCTCTATCCTGCGATGCCGATCGCGCAATACACGAAAGTCACGCGCGACGATTCGGATGCAATCTTCGCTTATCTGAAGTCGATCGCGCCGGTGCGCGAGCCGAATCGCAAACATACGCTGCGCTTCCCGTTCAATCAGCGCAATCTGCTGTACGGCTGGCGCACGCTGTATTTCCACGAAGGCGAGTTCAAGCCCGATCCGACCCGCTCCGTCGAATGGAACCGCGGCGCGTATCTGGTCGAAGGGCTCGGGCACTGCACGATGTGCCACACCAAGATCAACATGCTCGGCGGCTCGTCGCAAAGCGAGCAGTTCGCCGGCGGGCTGATTCCCGTGCAGAACTGGTACGCGCCCTCGCTCACCTCCGACAAGGACGGCGGCCTCGGCGACTGGAGCATCAAGGACATCGTCGATCTGCTGCGAGCAGGCATCTCGGATCGCGGCGCGGTCTATGGTCCGATGGCCGAAGTCACTTATCACAGCCTTCAATACATGACCGACGAAGACGTGAAGGCCATGGCCGTGTATCTGAAAACGCTGCCCGACAATCGCGGCCGCAAGACCGGGCCGACAGCTGCGACCGACACCAACGTGTACGCGCCCGGCGAAAAGATTTACGCCGATAAGTGCGCGCTGTGCCACGGCGCCAAAGGCGAAGGAAAGTTGCAACACTATCCGCCGCTCGCCGGCAACCAGTCGATCGAAATGGATTCCGCGGTCAACCCGATCCGGATCGTGCTGAACGGCGGCTTCCCGCCAGGCACGATGCGCAATCCGGAGCCCTACGGCATGCCGCCTTTCGGGCAGGAACTGAACGACACGGACGCCGCTGCCGTCGTCACTTATATCCGCACCGCGTGGGGCAATCATGGCAAGCCCGTGACCGCGCGCGAGGTCAACGAATTGCGCAACGCGCCGCTGCATTAGCCACCGCGCTGAACCGCCGCACCGGAAACTGGAGCACTCCTAGATGGAAGCGAACGATACCCGCATCACGCTCCCGCCCACCGACGACGAAGTGGAACGTGTGATCGTCGCCGGTCCGCATGGAGCGATAGCCGTGGCGGGTGTGGCCACGCTGATCGTCATGGCGATCTGGTTCGGCTTCTACTTCCTCGTGTTTCTGCCGCGCGGCGTTGTGCACTGATCATGTCCACCGAATCTCAACATGAACCGGGCAGCGGTCACACGATCGCGCTACGCGCTGAGCGCCGCTGGGCGATATTCGTCGGCGCGCTGATCGTGCTGATGCTTGCCGTGATCGTCTACTCCGGACTGCATTGGGCGATGATGCCGCCGTCGCGCGTCGAAACGATCGATCCGTCACGCCTGCAACTCTCGGGCGAATTCGTCGAAGACAATCTGGGCAGCGCGGTGGAGTCGGACGGCTCCGTGGTCGTGCGTTTCATCGCGCAGCAGTATTCGTTCACGCCGCAATGTCTGCTCGTGCCCGCTGACACGCCGATCACGATCCGCATCACGAGCGCCGATGTCGTGCACGGCCTTCTCGTCACCGATACCAACATCAACACGATGGTCGTGCCCGGCTATGTCGCGACGCTGAGCACGCGTTTCGACCAGCCCGCCGATCACACCATGCCCTGTCACGAGTTCTGCGGCTTCGGCCATCAGGCCATGTGGGCGCATGTGAAGGTGATCGACAAAGCGGCCTTCTTCGAGCAGGCCCGACAATCACGGAGGCTCAGCTGTGTTTCACGCTAAGCGACTCGTTCTTGCGCATTTCTGGCTCGCCTTTATCGCGTTTATCGTCGCGCTGTTTCTCGGCGCCTGGCAGATGCTGGTGCGCAGTCCACTCGCGCCGTGGATCGGCAACCCCGAGCTTTACTACCGCTCGGTAACCGCCCACGGCACGGTGATGGCATACGTGCTGCCTACCCTTGTGTCGATGGGCTTCGGCTACGCGATTGTCGAGCTTGCGCTCGCGCAACGCCTCGCCGGCATCAGATGGGCATGGGCTGCGTTCATCATGCTGGCGGTGGGGGCTGTGATGGCGATGGTGCCCGTCGCGCTCGGCAAGGCTTCGGTGCTCTACACCTTCTATCCACCGATGATCGGTAGTCCGTTCTATTACGTCGGCGTCGTGCTGGTGGTGGTCGGCTCGTGGATCTGGGTCGCGCTAATGCACGTGAACCTGAGCATCTGGCGACGCGCCAACCCCGGCAAACCGGTGCCGCTCGCGATGTTCGCGAATGTCGCCGGCGCGTATCTGTGGGCGTGGACCGCGGTCGGCGCAGCGCTCGAAATCCTGTTCCAGATCCTGCCGGTCGCGTTCGGCCTCACCAATACGATCGACGCCGGCCTCTCCCGCGTTCTGTTCTCGTGGACGCTGCACGCAATCGTCTACTTCTGGCTGATTCCGGCCTACATCGCGTATTACACGCTGGTGCCCAGAGCGATCGGCGGACGGCTCTACAGCGATTCCATGGCGCGCGTGTCGTTCGTCCTGTTTCTCGTTTTCGCGATGCCGATCGGCATCCACCATCTGTTTGCCGATCCGCAGGTCGGCTCCGGCTTCAAGTTCCTGCACGCCGTCTTCACGGGGATGGTTTCCGTGCCGACGCTTCTGACCGTGTTCACGATCTGCGCGTCGGTGGAAATTGCGGGCCGGCTGCGCGGCGGCAAGGGCGCATTCGGCTGGCTCACGGCATTGCCGTGGCAGAACCCGATGATGCTCGTCGTCACGTTTTCGTTCGTAATGCTCGGATTCGGCGGCGCCGGCGGCCTGATCAACATGAGCTATCAGTTGAATACGACGGTGCACAACACGCAGTGGATCACCGGGCACTTCCATCTGATCTTCGGCGGCGCGATCGTCATCATGTACTTCGCGATTGCGTACGAACTGTGGCCGCAACTCACGGGCCGCGCGATTGCGTCGCTGAAACTGGTGCGCATGCAACTATGGCTATGGTTCATTGGCATGCTGGTGGTGACGTTGCCCTGGCATTACGTCGGTTTGCTCGGTGCGCCGCGCCGCATGGCCTACTACGACTACAAGATGCCCGGTCTCGAAGCGCAGGCGTTCTGGGTCAGCATGTCGGCGATAGGCGGGCTGATCCTCGCCGTATCGGGCGCGCTCTTCATCTACATTCTCGCGAAGTCGCAGTTCGGACCGGCGGTTCCACAGCAAAGTTTCCGTTTCGCGAGCGCGGTGCATCCCGCAGAACGGGTGCCCGCCGCGCTCAATAGCTTCGGCTTGTGGGTCGCGTTGATGATCGGACTTACCGTCGTCAATTACAGCGTGCCGATCGTCCAATTGCTCAGACTGCCGCAGACGTCGGTGCCGGCGGTCGTCGTCGGAGCGCAGCGATGAATCGGGAACGCGTATTCAGCTTGCGCAATCCGTGGTTCACGGTGAGCGTCGCGGGCACGCTGGCGCTCGCCATTGTGTCGATGCTGATAGGTTTTCTCTGGCTGCCTTCGGCCAACAGCGCGTTCGCGAACCGCAGCTTATGGGCGACGATTTGCGGCGCCGCGGGCGTGCCGTCGAGCTGGTACCACGGCGCAAACATTGCAGGGCCGGCGCCGAGCGACGTCGTGGTGTTGCCGCCGTTGCGGCGCGTGCGAGCCGACGCGAATTCGATCGGCCGCGGCGCGACCATCGCCACGCAGAATTGCTCGATGTGTCACGGCGTGCTCGGCACGGTGCAGGTCACCGCGCCCGCGTTGGCCGGGCAATACGCGGACGTCGTCTATAAGGAGTTGCGCGATTATCAGAAGGGCGTGCGGCAAAATGCAGTGATGCAGCCGATCATCGCGGCTCGCAGCGATCAGGACCTCCACGATCTCGCCGCTTATTACGCGTCGCTGCCGCGAGGTCCGGCAGCGGAAGTCGCGCCCACCGGCAGCACGCCGGATGCGAACGCCGTGCGGCTCGCGATGCAGGGCGATCCGCAGCGCAATATCGCGCCGTGCGCCGCGTGTCACGGGCAGCTTGACCGCAAAGGCTCGGCGCCGTGGCTGGGCGGCCAGTCGTCGATCTATCTGGCTGCGCAGATGCGGGCGTTTGCTTCAGGCGCGCGTCGCAACGACATTAACGAACAGATGCGCAATGTCACCCGGCAGATGACCTTGGCGGAGATAGACAGTCTCGCTAAGTACTACGCGGCCATGCAGTAGAGCGAACGGTTTGCGCGCAGGGCAGTGCGGTGCGCTCCGGTGCGTTGCGCGAGGGTGCGGTGCGGTGCGGTGCGGTGCGTTGCCTTGCCTTGCGTTGCACTACGGCGCGGCGCGATACGGCGCAGTGCATTGCTGACGACACGGCACGCGCCGCGAGGCAAACGCGAAGCCGGCCGCGAACGGATCAAGCGGCGGCCAGTTCGTCCGCGTTGTTCGATGCACGCTTCGCCACAACGCTCTGACCGTTACGCAAGTCCGCCAAGGCCCGCGACGACGAACCGCCTTCGGTCTGGAACACAGCCACCGCCGATGTCAGCCTTCTCGCCTGCTCCTCCAGAGAACTCGCTGCTGCTGCGGCCTGCTCGACGAGCGCGGCATTCTGCTGCGTGACTTCGTCCATTTGCGCGACGGCGAGATTGACCTGATCGATGCCGGTGCTCTGCTCGGTCGCCGCTGCGGCGATCTCGCCCATGATCGAGCTGACGCGCGAGATGGCCTGGACGATCTCGGTCATTGTCGAGCCCGAGCGCTCGACCAGGTGCGAGCCGTTCTCGACGCGCGTCGTCGACGCTTCAATCAACGCCTTGATCTCCTTCGCAGCCGCGGCGCTTCGCTGCGCCAGCGAACGCACCTCGCTCGCGACGACCGCAAAACCGCGGCCCTGCTCGCCCGCGCGCGCCGCCTCGACCGCCGCGTTCAGCGCAAGGATGTTGGTCTGGAAAGCGATTCCTTCGATCACGCCGACAATGTCCGCAATGCGCCGCGAGTCGTCGACGATCTCATGCATCGTGCCCACCACCTGCTCGGTCAGTTCGCCGCCCTGAGCGGCGAGCGTCGACGCGCCCTGCGCGAGCGAACTCGCCTGCTTCGCGTTATCCGCGGTCTGCTTGACCGTCGACGTCAGTTGTTCGATGCTCGCCGCCGTTTCTTCAAGCGACGCCGCCTGTTCTTCCGTACGTTGCGAGAGATCCGTATTGCCCGCGGCGATTTCACTCACGCCACTGTCGATAGATTCCGTGCCTTGACGCACTGAGTTCACCGTCGCAGTGAGCGACTCCTGCATCTTGCGCAGCGCGGCCGCGAGACGTCCCATTTCGTTGTTGCTCGTCACGACAATCTGGCCGGTCAGGTCACCGTTGGCGATCCGCTGGAACTGGGCGATGGTGGCATCGACCGGACTGACGATTGCGCGGACCAACACCGCGCGGCCGATCAGCGAACCCAGCAGCGAGATCACGATGCCGATCACCACAGCCACGCAGATCGCATAAAACAGGTCTTGTGCGCTCTCGTAGCGCTGCGCGCCGTGATCGAGTTGCAACTGTTCAAGCGCGAGCATCGCTTTTTCGAACGCGCTGTAGAGAGACGGCAGTTTCTTCGCCTGCAATTGCTGGAACGTGGTTCGGTCGCCCGCCTTGAGCGCGGCCAGCGCCGGTTCGACGCCCTCGCGCAGGAACGTGTCGCGCTTGTCCTGCATATCCTTGATGAGGCGCTGCTCGTCGGCGCCGGTGCTTGCGCGGCTCAAATAGTGGGCAAGCCGCTCGTTCGATGCTTTCTGGTACCGATCGAAACGCTTGAGCACGGCATTTGCGCCGTCCTGATCGTTGAGGTCGACAAGCGATGCATAAGTGGCAAGCGCGAGGCGCAAGCGCAACAACTGGCCGGCGCTGCCTTCGAGATCGGCGACCGCGGGGGTATCCACGGTGTACATCTGCTGTAGCGACGCGTTGCTCGAGCGCAGGGACAATAGGCCGGCTGCGGCGCCCAACAGCAGGGCGACGGCAAAGAACGCGATCATCAGGGTAAGGCAACTGCGAATCGACAGATTTTTCAACATCGGGCCTAGTCTCCGTTTTGGGCGGCCTGACCGAACGTTCAGTGAATTTGCCTCGGCCACGCGTGCTGCGCCCAAGCCCGTTCGGCATGGTCCGCAACTTTTTTGTCAGAATTTAAGCGAACGCCACAAATAGGGACTACGGCTGAATTTCTGAAAACTTTATGGCGAATCGCGCATGCATTTGCGGCATATCGAATGCGAGCGATAGCGGTAGCGTTTGAACCGGCGCGGCGGCGCAATCGCCAGGTTTCAGGCGTTCTGCTGTACGGTTCAGGGAATTGACGTGGGTATATGGAGCATTGCTATGTCGGAAATAGGCTCGGCTGTGCTGGTTTTCGTTCTGCTGCTCGTGGCGACCGGCCTCGGCGTGTGGGTGCGGCCGCTGCTGCCGGAGGAACACAAGGCGCACGAAACGGTGCAGCTCGTCCAGTTGGTGATCGGCATGCTGGTCACGTTCGCCGCGCTGGTGCTGGGTCTGATGACGGCCTCGGCCAAGTCGAGCTTCGACACGGCGGCCAACGATCTACGCACGTACGCCGCCGACATCATCGAGCTCGACATGACGTTGCGGGATTACGGCAGCGATGCCGACGCAGCGCGAAACCTGTTGCGCGTGTACACGGCGGCGGCAATTGCATCGACGTGGCCGCGCGAACCGGCTCCGACAGGCAATTACCCTACGAACATCGGCTCGCCCGACAACTCGCAGAAACTGGAAAACGTGCAGCTCGGCGAAATGCTGACGTCGGTGGGCCGGCAATTGCGGCAACTGCGCGCGCATGATCCGCTACAACAGCACGCGCTCGATGACGGATTGACGCAATTCCGCCGTGTGGTGGACGCCCGCTGGAAAATCATCGAGGAGGCGCATAGCTCGATTTCGCAGCCCTTCTTCAAGACGCTGACGTTCTGGCTGTGCGTGATTTTCTTGAGCTTCGGGCTGATCGCGCCTCGCAATGCGCTGGCGCTCGTGACGATTTCGCTCGGGGCTGTGTCGATTGCGTCGGCGATTTATGTGATCGTCGATCTGGATTCGCCGCTTACTGGTCCGATCATGATTTCCAGTTCGCCGATGCGAGATGCGCTGGCACATCTGAGACGGTAGTGGGTAGCAAAAATGAAAAACCCCGCTGGATAAGCGGGGCCTTTTTCTGCGGTTCAGCGAGAAGCGTTAGTCAGAAAGGAATATCGTCGTCCATTTCATCGAACCCGCCGCCGGCCGGCGCACTCGGACGGCTGGAACCGCCACCGCTAGCGCCACCGCTGCTGCCGCCACGCGAACCGCCCGACACTGCACGGCCGCCACCGCCACCGCCGCCACTGCGCTCAGACGGCTCGCCGCGGCTATAGCCGCCTTCATCGCCGCCGCCCATCGAGCCGCCACGGCCGCCCAGCATTTGCATCTGTTCGGCGACGATTTCCGTCGAGTAACGGTCGGTGCCGTCCTGCGCCTGCCACTTGCGGGTACGGATGCGCCCTTCCAGATAGACCGACGAGCCCTTCTTCAGATATTCGGACACGATCTCCGCGAGGCGGCCGAAAAACGACACGCGGTGCCATTCGGTGGCTTCCTTCATTTCACCGGACGCTTTGTCCTTGTACCGGTCCGTCGTTGCAAGGCGGATATTCGCCACTGCGTCGCCGCTCGGAAGATAACGGACTTCCGGATCGGCTCCGAGATTGCCGACGAGAATGACCTTGTTCACGGATGCCATGAGTTTCTCCTGTTGATTCCATTTCGGCGGCGCCGCAATACACGGTTCGCGTCTCAGGGCCCGCGGGCCCGAGACCAGAACTGCGCCTCTGCCCGCCGCCGGGTGAGTTCTGGGGTGATGCCGGGACGTGCCCGAGTCCGCCGCGAGCGGTCTGCGAGTCGTCTGAGTTACGCTTTGCGCGGCGGCTGTTTCATCTTTGCGGCGATTATAAGCCAGCATAAGACGAGCCCCGAGCAAGTGAAAAAGACCGCGCTCTGGCCATCCACTTTCAGCAGCCAGCCGCCGATCATGCCGCCCAGCGCAAGACCGATGGACTGCGTGGTGTTGTAGACGCCGGCTGCCGCACCCTTGCGGGTGCCCGGCGCCAGTTTTGACACCAGCGAAGGCTGCGACG
>NZ_PNXY01000048.1 GCF_002879865.1 Paraburkholderia rhynchosiae | reverse complement strand
CGTAAAGCACGAGCGTGGGCACGGAAGGATCGAGAAGCGGCAAAGCCTGCTGCACCGCGTGGCCCGTGCCGAACTGCTGTTCCTGCACGGCAAACTGCACGTCGGGCGCGGCGACGGTCTCGCGTACGGCTTCTGCGCCATGGCCGATCACCACGACGAGCCGCATTGGCTTGAGCGTACGGGCAGTGTCGATGACATGAGCGAGGAGCGGCCGGCCGGCCAGGGGATGGAGCACCTTGGGAAGCGCGGAACGCATGCGCTTACCGGTGCCTGCCGCCAGAATCACGATATTCATGTCGTTAGCGATTAAAAAATTTCGGGCTGTTCGCCCGGATGACGAGGGTACGAAGGTCGATGCCGCGCGTGACTTGCAGTTGGTGATCAGCCCTCTTCACGGAGTCTCACAGCGATCCGCAGCCGTCTCCGGCTTCACCGAATTCAGGTCGAACTCCGCTTCCTGCAGCCCTTTCGGACTCGTTGCGACCCAATGCAATTGCGTCTGCGAGCGCACGAGCCCGACGCTGCCGGTGTAGGTCCATCTGATCGGCGATGGCTGCGTGCCTTCCAGTTCGATCGACGAAGCCGTCACGCGCAAATGCAGCAGCCGTCCATCCTGTGAGGGCGTGAACGCTCGATCGCCAATCACAGCGATACCCGCCTCACGCACCGACGCCGGCATACACGCGAGCGTCGCGGTGATCTCGCCGTTCTGATCGATGAGTTGCGCAAAGCCTTTGCCGTCGGCCCCCGTGGCGACCACCAGAAAGCGGTCGACGAACGGCACATAAGCCGCCGCATACGTGTAGTACTGCAAGCGTGGTGCAATCACGCGCGGCTCGCCGAGCGCGCCGGTCGCGGGGTCGAGCGTCGCGGCCTTGAGCCGCGCGAATGTCTCGCCGGGCACGTATTGCTGCCACATGAGCAGCGCGCGCGTCGGCGAACCGGCGATCATCGGCCACCACTCGCGCACTCGCCGCGCGACATCGACCGCCTGCATCAGTGCGCCATTACGGTCATAGATCTTTGCGTAGACGCCGTTACCGGTACCGAGATTGTCGACGCCGCCACCGTCGATCCAGTCGTTCGAATAGAACACAACGAAGCGCGGGCCCACCGCCGCGACGTGCCCCGAATGACCGCCCGACAGTACGTCGACCGGATAAGGCCGTACATCATGAAGGTTCGACGTGTAGACGCCGTAACGCTGGCTCACCTCGTTCGGCGTATTCCATCCGTCCTCGAACGTCACCATCACGCGGCCACCGTCGTTCTGCGCAACCGACACCGGCTCCTGCGCTTCCGGCCGACTGATAAACACGTGGGGCTTGCCGAGCTTCGCCTGCTGCGGCGTCCAGCGCGCGATGTACACGTCGTGCGTCCAGTTACGGTCGCGGCCCGCGCCGCGTGGCGGCAGGCCCGAGCTGCTGAAGAACACGGTCGATACGCCGCGCGCGTCGGTCGTCACGCCAATCCCGTGCATATAGGAGCGCAGATCGCCCGTCGGCACGCGCTGCGCGCTGGCCGCCTTCGCTCTGGCCCCGGCCGCCGACGCGCACGGGACGAGGCCAGACGCGAGGCCGCATGCGGCCGCCACTGCGAGAACTGCAAAGGTCGTTCGCATGCTGTCCGGTTACTCCACGGTGACGGATTTCGCGAGGTTGCGCGGCTTGTCGACATCGGTGCCCCGCGCGCACGCAGTGTGATACGCGAGCAACTGCAACGGCACGACATGCAGGATCGGCGACAGCGGCCCATAGTGCTCGGGCAGCCGGATCACGCGCACCCCTTCGCCGCTTGCGACCTGCGCATCGGCATCCGCAAGCACGAACAGCTGTCCGCCACGCGCGCGCACTTCCTGCATGTTCGACCTCAACTTTTCGAGCAGCGCATCGTTCGGCGCAATCGTGATGACCGGCATTTCGTTAGTGACGAGCGCGAGCGGCCCATGCTTCAGCTCGCCCGCTGGATACGCCTCGGCATGCACGTACGAGATTTCCTTCAGCTTCAGTGCACCTTCCAGTGCGATCGGAAAGTGCACGCCGCGCCCAAGAAAGAGCGCATGCTCCTTGCGCGCCAGCGCCTGCGCCCATGCGACGATCTGCGGCTCCAGCGCGAGCACGCTGTTCAGCGCGGCCGGAAGATGATGCAGTTGCCGCAATGCGTGCGCTTCCTGGTCGGCTCGCACGTGGCCGCGTTCCTTGCCGAGCGTGAGCGCAAGCAGGAACAGCGCGACCAGTTGCGTCGTGAAGGCTTTCGTCGATGCGACGCCGATCTCCGGTCCGGCGCCGGTCAGGTACCGCAATTCCGTGAGCCGCATCATCGAGCTGTGCGGCACGTTGCAGATCGCGAGCGTATGGTGATGGCCGATCTGTTGCGCGTGCTTCAGCGCGGCGAGCGTATCGGCCGTCTCGCCCGATTGCGATACGACGACGACCATTGCGCACGGATTCACCACGCTCTCGCGATAGCGATACTCGCTCGCGATTTCCACCTGCGTGGGAATCCCGGCGATCGATTCGAACCAGTATTTTGCCGTCAGCGCCGAATAGTAGCTCGTGCCGCACGCCAGCAGCAGCAGCGAATCGATCTCGCCGAAAGCGCGTTCCGCCTTCGCGCCGAACAGCGCGGGCGCGATCGCGCGCACGCGCTCGGTCGCATCGGCGACCACCTGCGGCTGCTCGAAGATTTCCTTCTGCATGTAGTGGCGATACGGGCCGAGTTCCGCCGCGTAGTGGCTCGCGTGCTGCGTTTGCACTTCACGCCGCACGCTCGCGCCGTCGCGATCGACGATATGCACGCCATCGCACGACAGCACTGCGACGTCCCCCTCTTCGAGGAACATGAAATGCTCCGCGGTGCCTGACAGCGCCATTGCATCCGACGCGAGATAAGTGCCGCTCTCGCCGACCCCGATCACGAGCGGCGAACCGGCACGCGCGCCGATCACGCGGTCCGGCTCGTTCTTCGCGAACACCGCGATCGCATACGCGCCGCGCAGACGCTGCAACGAGCCTTGCACGGCCGTCAGCAGATCACGCGATTCGTCCTGTTCGCGCATGTAGTGAATCAGATGCGCGATCACTTCCGTGTCGGTATCCGATTCGAACGCGTAGCCGAGCCGTTTTAGTTCCTCACGCAGTGCTTCATGATTTTCGATGATGCCGTTGTGAACCAGCGCGATCTCGTCGCGCGAAAAGATCGGGTGCGCGTTGTCGGTGACGGGCGCGCCGTGCGTCGCCCAGCGCGTATGCGCGATGCCTACCGTACCTGACAGCCGTGCTTCCTCGATCTGCGCCGCGAGATTCGCGACGCGCTCGACGCTGCGCACGCGGCGCGGCGCCCCGTGCTGCCATACCGCAACACCGCACGAGTCGTAGCCGCGATATTCGAGGCGGCGCAATCCCTCGGTCAGAACCGCGACAACGTCGCGTTGCGCCACTGCTCCTACTATTCCGCACATGGTGGTCTCCGTGGTGCGTTCAATACGGGTTGTAATATCTGCGCGGCGCCTTCAGGCCGCCTGACGCTCGAACTCGGGCATCGACACGACGTGCGAGATGGTGCCGTCGTCGTCGTGATAGGCGACGAGGCAGCGGCCCGCGTTGCCGACGGCAATTTCGCGCGTGGCATCGTAGGACACGTCATCGCTGACGGGCATCCGGCGCGCGCGGTTGGTGTTCATCGCATCCATCTGGCGCCCGAAGGTCCAGATGATCATCGCCGCGGCGACGGCCGCGATGCCGGTGATGCCTGGCATGAACGCGTCGAGTGACAACTCCTCGGGACTCGCATTCGCAAGACACCAGCGGAAGTAGACGGCCGCCAGCACCCACATGCAGAGCACGAGCGCCGGCCGCACGACGCGATACCACGCGACCGAGCGCATCGCCTGGGCCTTGCTGGATTCTCTTGTGAACTGAGCGATGGACTGCTTCGAAACATCGATGATCGGGAAGTTCATGGTGTGTGCCCTTGTCAGGAAGGTTGACTTGATTGCGTAAGTTCGAGCGAGGCATCGTGCTCCGGTTGCGCAGCCAACCCTGTGGATGAATCGACCGTCACGGCACCGCTCGCGCGGATGCCGCGATCGGGACTGACCCAGCGCGCGCGCTTGCGGCGCCGCTGGCTGACGACGCCGGGCAATGCGATGACCGACGCAATCATGCTGATGGCCCAGAACGCGGCCGGATACCAGACGGTGTCGATGAAATAACGCAACAGGTTGCTGTCATAGCGCCGGTCGATCAGACAGCCGAGCAGGATCTGCGCGCAGCCCGTGGCGAACAGCAGCACACCTGTGCCACGCGGGACGAACGCGAAGCGCCATGTTTCCGGCAGCGTAAATATCGCCGTGATCGCCATCATCACGAGTGTGAACAGCATGCAGTACGCCCACACGATGCTGACTGCGTATTCGAGAAAGATCGGCCACATCATCATGTTGCGACGGGACAGCACCTCACCCGCATACTTGAACAGCACCTGGATACCGCCCTTGGCCCACCGCAGACGCTGCTTGTAGAGGCCGCGGAGCGTCTCGGGCATCAGGATCCAGCTCAGCGCGCGCGATTCGAAATGAACGTGCCAGCCCTGCACCTGGAGCTTCCAGCTGATGTCGATGTCCTCTGTCAGCATGTCGGAACTCCAGTAGCCGACTTCCTGCAACGCGCGCTTGCGGAACATCGACACCACGCCCGATACCGTCAGCAAACGCCCGTACAAATGCTGTGTGCGTTTGATGAGGCCGACGATTGACGAGAATTCTCCCACCTGCATGCGTCCCAGCAGCGACGAGCGCGTGCGGATGCGCGGGTTGCCCGTCACGGCGCCCACCGACGCATCATCGATAAAGTGGCGCAGCATCCAGCCGATCGCTTCCTTGTCGAGCAGCGAGTCGCCGTCGATGCACATCAGGTACTCGGCGTCGCTCAGCATCGCGGCCGTCGTGAGGCCAATTGCCTTGCCCTCGTTCTGGTGCTGATGCACGACCACCAGCTTCGGATAGACGTTGACCAGCTCGTTCAGGATCGCGCCCGTTTCGTCACGACTGCCGTCGTTGATTGCGATGATGGTGTAGTTGGGATAGTTCAGCTGATCCAGACACGCAATCACCTCGCGCACGTTGTCCGCCTCGTTGTAGCAGGGCACCACGACCGACACTTTCGGATAAGACGGCAGCGGTCCGGCCGTCTTCTGGCTCGCGTGCTTCCGTTCGATCAGCAGATAGTGCAGCAGTCCGCCCACCATCCACAGATATGCCATCAGCAGCGGATAGTAAAAGACGAAGTTCGATATGACGCTCATCACATTTTTCATTGTTGTCCCCTAGCAGGGCTGTGCGTGGCGGGTTCACCCGACACTCAGCCCAACATTCCCTGGTTGGATCGCAGCGTGCTTTGCACCGACATCACGTCGCGCAACACGGTCGTGTCCGGCCGGTTCGCGATGAAGTCGTCGGGCCCGTAGCCCAGGTGCACGACGCCCGCCGCATTGAGCCGCTTCATCTGCGCGCGCAGCACGCCCGCTTCGACAGGGCGTTGCGACTCACGGTTGACGGCCGGCAACTCGAACACTGTCTTCGCCAGTGCGCCCGGCTGCTTCCCCACTGCCTTTGTCAGTCCGTCGAGCCATGCATCGTCCGGCCGTTCACCGGCGGCTCCGGGCGCCGCGACCAGTGCGATGAAGTCGTAATTCACGAGCGACGATGCGAGGCTCTGCGAGAAGTTGCGCTCCGCGTTCGCATCGAATACGGCTTCGGCGGGCAGCGTGCGCGCGGTCAATACGTTGCCGCCGCCCTGATAGGCGCGCACCCGCTCGGCGAGCTGGTTCGTGAGCGCGTTCAGATACGCGGTCTTGCCGGCGACCCAGCGCTGCATCAGATCGTCCGATGCGTGGATCTGCGCGATGTCGGCCGGCAGGCCCCACGACCGGTAGACAGCAAGCGCCGCAGCGCTCGTATCTTCATAGGCGTTGAGCGCCGCGTCTGGCCCGAACACCACGCCGTTGAAGCTCGCATAGCGCGTGAGGTCGTCGTAAAGGTCCTGAATCACGCTGCGCGCGACGGGATCGAATGGGCTAAGGCGCGGCATGCGCACGTTGCGCGCGGCATTTGGGCTGCCGGCCGCCACTTCGACGAGACGGCCCGAAGCCGCATGCTGCGGCGGCAATGCGAACGCCAGCAGTGGCATGCGGGCGTAGACCTGCACGCCGGCGCGCGTGATCAGTTGCCACGCAGTGCGGTTGAACAGATCGGCGCGCATCGGCAGGTGGCGGTTCGGGAAGTACGTCGCGCGCGCAACACCGGTGTTGTCGGGGTCCGAATACGCCTGCAGATACACCGACTTCGGTTCGAGATCCTTGATGCGGTCGAGCAGCCGGCCCAGCTTCTCTTCCCTCTTCTGCGGGTCCCGGTCGTACATCTGGTCGAGCGATACGTTGACGACGCGCTCCACCGGGTTGTGCTCGCCGCGATACGCTCGTGACGAACGCATCTGCGCGATCATCGTGCCGACGTCCCAGTCATACGACACGAGCAGGCGCCGGATCTGCGTGAGGGGCACGTCGGGCGTGTTCGGCCCGTCGTCGAGAGTGAAGTGCACGGCCATGCCGAGCGCCTGCGACGCCTTGATCAGCGCGGCGTTGTACATGCCGTACGGCCATACCGCGGAGCGCACGGTGACGCCCGTGTTCTGCCTGATCAGATCGGCGCTGCGCTGCAGGTCGCCCTGCACGCGTGCCTGATATTCGTCGTCGGTTTCATAGCGTTCCAGATCGGCGAGATACAGATGCGCGCTGGCGGCGGGCAGCTCGTTGCCTTGCGGATTCGCGAGCGCGCCGTGGTGCATGTCGTGCGTGTGCGACGCGATTTCGACGAGACCGGATTGCGCCATTTCGCGCAGATCGTCCCAGCTCATGAAGTAGTCGGGCGGCATCACGGACTTGTGGCTGATCCGCACCGCCTGACCGGCCGGCGTATCGGTCCAGCGCGTCACGACGCCGATCAGCGCCGGATAGCCGTATTGCTGCAACAGCGGGAACGCGCGGGTGTACTGGCTTTTATAGGCATCGTCGAAGGTGAGCAGCACGGCGCGCGGCGGCAGGCGCGGCCCGCCGTTGCGTGACGCGACGATCTGATCGACGCTGACCGGGTGAAAGTCTTTCGCCTTCAGCCACGCGAAGATCGTGCTAAGCGTCGCGGTACTGATCGCGCAGGTGTCGGCGACCGTCGACACGTCCGCGTGAAGGTCGTCGCGCACGTCGTGGATGGCGAGCACGCGGAACGTGAGGCCGTCGTCGGCGTCCGGCGGCGGCAAACGGTCGAGAGCGACGCGCGCCTGCGCGGCGGGGACCGCGGCGAGCCCGGCGGCGAAAGCAAGAAAGCGTCTGCGGGTGAGCTTGTCCATGATGGCCTACAGAGGAATGTTCAGGTTCAGGTAGATGAGCTTGCTGGTCTCGCGAACGCGGTCCATGCGCTGGCTCGCTACACCGATGCCGTAGGCGAGCGATGCGTGCGCGCTGAACTGCCACTGCTGTTCGAGGCGAACCTCCCACAGCATGCTGGTGCTGATGTCGGTCTGCCGGTAGCCACCGACCGTTGCATAGGCGCGGTTCGCGAGCGACTGATCCGCGTTGCGCCACGAGGTCCACTGGTACATCGCAGTGAGCTGCGCGGTCAGGTCACGATGCGGACTGAAGTACGCGGCGTTCGTGAGCGTGTTGCTGCTCGTATTCAGCTCGACCCAGGTCGCGACGAGGTGGCTGGGCGTGTTGATCAGGCGCTCGTACCACGTCGCCACCCACGACTGATTGAGGTTCGAGTCGCTGTAGCGCACGGCACCGTAAGCGAGTTCGAAGTAGCGGTAATCGTCCACGTCGTAGCGGATCTCGCCCGTCGCCGCGCGGCCCGTTACGCCCGCCCGATAGGCCTTCCACGGCAGCGTGTTGACGTTGCTGTCGACGCCCGCCGAGAATTTCCAGTGATCGTCGGGCGCGAAGCGCAGACTGCCGGCGCCGCCCGTTTTCGCCTGCGGTCCTGTCGAGCGGTCCACTTCGGCGGCTGCATCAATGCCATGAAACCGGAAGTCGCCGCCGATGCCGTTGCGAATGCGGCTCACGCTGTTGCCGTCGCCGGTGTTTGCGCGTCCGCTGAACTGATGCGCGAAGACGCGCCAGTAGTTCGCGATCGGCGTCGAATAGAGTTGCGTATCGACGCCCCAGTCGTTGTCCGCGATGACCGAGTTGCCCTTCTGTCCGTTCGCCGCGACGATCAGTTGCGGGCTCTTGTATGCCTCGAAGTCGCGTTGAAACGTCTTCACCGTGTTGTTGTCCGGGAAGCGGTCGCCGAACGTCGCGTTGACTTCCGCGGCGCGGTCATACTGGTTCAGTTGCAACGCGGTCCTGCCGAGGCCCGCAAGCGTTTCGACGTCGCCTGGGTGATCGACGAGCGTGCCCGCGTAGACCTGCTCCGCCTGATGCGGGCGCTGCTGCACAAGCGTTGCATCCGCTCGTGCGCTGATCAACGCGGGATCGAACGGCGCTTCGTGACGCAGGTTGTCGAGCGCGGCAACGCCTTCGCGCGTGCGGTCCGTGTAGAGCAGGTACTGAGCCTGCAGCTTCTTCACACGGCCATAGTCTTCGCTGACGTCTTCCGGATGCTCGGCGAGATCCGCGCGAATCGGCGTGCTCACCGTGATCGACTTCAGTAGTTGCTGCGCATTCTCGAAACGGCCCGAGTCGAGGTAGGCAAAGAAGAGACCTTCCTGCACGTCGATGCGCTTGAGCGCGTGCGGTTCGAGCGACGGCGTGAGTGGCTCGACGGGCGTCTGCAACGCACGCTCATAAGCCGGCGCGGCCTTGCGCGGCTCGTCGAGATAGGTGTAGGCGTCACCCGCAGCGGCGTAGGTATGCGCAGGCATCGGTTGCGGCGAGCGCGCGAGATCTTCGTACAGCGCCGTCGCTTCCTTCATGCGCCCGACGCCTTGCAGTACCGCGACACGTTCGGCGAGCACCGCACGGCGCAGGTCCTCGTAGTCTTCGCCGGCCGGCATGCGACCGAGCATGTCGTCGATGTGGTGAAGCGCGGCCCGGGTCTGCGCAAGCCGATCGGGCTCGTCCGTGGCGAGCGATTGCTGACGTCCCCAACGCACTTCCGTTTCAACGACGAGCGCTTCGATCTGCAGCAGATCATGTTCGGAGAATGCATCCGCACTGGCACGCGCCTCCTGCAACGCAACTTGCGGAGCGCCCGCGCTGGCTTCTTCAAAAACGCGTTTGCGAAGCTGATCGCGTTCGGACACGACCTTCCCTTGTGCAACCGTGGTTTTCGCGATGGTCCCTTCTGCGACGTTCCCCGGTGCCTCCGACGCAGCGCTCGGCTGCGGCGCGCAATAGTCACGCATCAACAGCATCAGCAGCAGGGCTGTCGCCTTGACAGCCGCGCGCTTGCGTCGGCTAGAGCTTTTCGTTTTCATGGTTCCTCGTTTGTCGATACCGACGTTCAGACAAATCGAGGCCATGCGTCATGCAAATGACGCATGGAGAACATTCAGAGAGCCTCGGAGGTCTGGCGTGCGGCGTAGAAGTTCAGGGTCTTATTCGGCAAGCAGTCACTGCTATCGCAACGACCGGGTCCAGCAGCCGGCGAGGCATATAGCGAAGCCCGTGCCAGGAGGTGCCCAATCCTTTACCGGCAACAATTCGACTGCTGAAGGATGTTGCGGTGCAACCATCGAGGGCTAAATACGTTTCATCGATGAACTGTTCGAAGAATGCGAAATCATCGTCAGGGACGCGAATAGCCAAATGAAACCAAGGGCTCGCTTGACGCAGGCCGATGCACGGCAATGGCCCGCTTGTGCTATCGCAATAGACTCGAAGTGTTTCAAACGCGATACAGCACGCCAGCCATGCATTGATGATGTTGTGTAAGGCGAAAACACCACACCGCGTAGACGCCCTTTTGACGAGTGGAAAAACCCGGATGAAATCGATCTTGAACGGGAATAAGCCAGTACATCTCGATGCACGCGTGCAGAAAAACACTTCTGGAACGTTTGCCGCAAGATGTGTCGCAACGCTTGCACCGCCCTCTTGCGGCGACGCGTTCACATGTGGTCTAACGCACAGAGCAAGCGCATGCGCGTTGTGTATTGTCGCGTTGCAAAGATCGCCGCAATAATTAAATCAGTGTTGCTAAGTAAGATGGCGCCGTGCAAAACGGTGCGGGCGGGCTTGGATATGGGGCCGCCAAGCGACCGGTTGGCAAGAGTTGGCGGATGGCGGAGACGTAGGTCCGCGTCAGGGGAGAATGGCGGTATCTTTAAGGACGTGCAAGGTGGAGACGGGAGCGTGGAAAGAACGTTAGCAACGCCAAGGAAGAACAAATGGGCTCGATGCTGTCGTCAACCTCGCAGCTGTCCGTGCCGACAAAAGCGCTTGTGATAGCAATGCGCGATAAAATCCGCGAGGGGGCGCTTCCACGGATATCGATCACGCGCTCAAAGAATTCGAGAACCGCAAGGTACGCGTATTGATCGGAGAGAACGTGGTGGACACTCCCCGTCGTCAGGCCCCTGAACCCTTCGCCGAATGAAAGCTTCACTTCACCCATTGACGTCCCATTGTTCGCGCCCGCTCGCGTATCCGTGGACGCTTGCGTGCGATTGCGGCTCCGCTTTGCCTGCGCCTTCTTTCCCGCCGCTCTCCCCGTCACAGCGCTGATCTCCCAAAGCTCACATTCGGAGTATACGGGGCCGCTCCGCTTGCCGCCGAACCTCCACGCGCCGCTGGGAAAGCGAGCCACGGTCCAGAGTCTTTCGACCATTGCCTCTCCTACTCAGCAAACACTTCCTGCAAGATGTGCAGGGTGTCCGACATCGTTCTATCGGCAATTGCGCCTTCTTTCTTTACCATGCGCACCTTGTCTACGGCCCGGATCCGGTCAAACAGGATCAACCCGTGTTTTCGTTTGAACGTCACTGGGATGCGGAAAGGCGCCGAGCGTCCCTTCGAGGTCATCGGTGCCACGATGACCGTTCGCAGGTGGTCGTGCATTTCAGGCGGCGACACCACAACACCGGGCCGTGTCTTTTGAATTTCGCTTCCCAATGTCGGATCAAGCCCGACGAGACAGACTTCGCCGCGCACTGCCATGCGAACTCCGCATCGTCGGCGTTTCCAAACTCACCCATCACCACTGCGTCGTCACCGGCATCGGCTAGCGCCTTGCTCGCCTCGGCCCAACCTTCACGCGCTTTGTGGCGCGGGCGCCGAAGCACAATCGCGTCGTCTTCCACTTCCATTTCGACTTCGTTCTCCAACCCAAGCTGCACGAGGACGGGCTTTGGAATCAGCACACACTGCGAATTACCCATTCTGCGGATCGTCGTTTTCATATAACGCCGACGTAATAACAATGTTACTTGCCCGTACATGTCATTGTGCGGCTGCGCGCTTCGCAGGGAGGTCATTCTTGCCCGGACGTCCGCGCCAGTCTGTACCACTGCCGACGCAGGAGGCGTGATTCTTTGAGGCAGACCGAGGTCACCCATAACGGTGTCGAGACCGCCAGCAGCAGCAGCCCCATCTCGGCGCGTCGCAACGGCGTTTAACGCTTTGCGCGCGCCGGCGCGTCAGGCCTCCCCTTTCGCCCCAATCTATCCTTGAAAGCGACAGGGGAAAAACAAACCATCGGCATATTGGATTCGCATTATTCGGTGAAAAGCCTAAATTTCGACAGGTCCTGTCGGCGTTCGCAGTCATCGCTTTTGCCGAATGAGGACCGTGCTGGCGCAAGTTTTTGCCAGAACCCATCATCTGCGCCGTGTCGTTGCCGCCGATAAATTCGGACGCCAGGCAGAGCGGCGGTGATAGCCATCATTCACTTGTCGAGCTCATGGTCAAGAGGAGTCGAATCCATCGAACAAACCGATTTCGGCGCATTTGAGCGCGAAAGTTGCGAGTCGGTAGCAGGACCTTGTCACGAGTATTTCACTGAGTTGACCACGCAGTCGAACGACGCCTTGCTCGATACGCTCGGTATCAGTCAGGGCGCGCGTTTTTTCTCGACGTAGCATCGGGTCCGGGTGTCTATCAGTTGTCGCAGCTCAAGCGCGCCTGCCTGACGCAGTGCCGTTCACCAGTCAATTTCCTCACTGCGCACTGGCGTGCTGGCGTCGCAGGCAGCATCCAGCTCGGGATGCGTCATCGGATTTACTGCGTGGGTTGCTGTTGGCTGCTAATGCATTGTTGTTCGTCGGCGGCATCATGAATCTCGTCTGGATTGCCGCGATGGCGCTAATTGTTTTCGTGATCCTGCCCGGCGGTGAGCGCGTCGGCCGCGTGCAGGGCGTCGTGCTGATCGCTTGGCAGGCCTCACCCTGAAGGTGTGATCGGCTATTCTTTTCCCACCCGGTCGTTGAATGACCGAACAACCGCATCCGTTAGTAACTCAGCGCCCCTTGGCACCCTTAGCAAAGAAACCTCATCGTAAATGCCCATATTTGTTGGCGCGGCGTGGGCGCGGTACG
This sequence comes from Paraburkholderia rhynchosiae, assembly GCF_002879865.1. GTDB lineage: Bacteria > Pseudomonadota > Gammaproteobacteria > Burkholderiales > Burkholderiaceae > Paraburkholderia > Paraburkholderia rhynchosiae. Next base: position 19,983 of record NZ_PNXY01000048.1, on the reverse strand, counting down.
TAACGGCACGAGGCGCAACGTCACGGCGCTATGATTCACTTTCCAGCTGGCGGCCGAAGTCGCTGGCGAATAACGGGTTGTGGCCGAGCACGGTCCAATGCGAGAGCCAGCGACGCGTGCAACGTCGATCCGGCCGCGTCAGGCACTGATCGGACCCACTCGGGCCAGGTGATCCTCTCCCGGACCGGCCGTTCAACGTTTGACATGAGTCACGTCCTCGGCTGTCCGCGACTCGCCGCTCGATGAAAACAAAACGGATGCGTACGTTGGACCGGCAGCGGCGTGGTGCTGCTTGTTCGCGGAGAACGCTGCCGGGTTCAACACAAGCCGTCCGCAGCCCCCTCATGAGATCGCGGAATTCTCAATCCGCTCAGTGGGCTCTTCCGGATAATGTAAAAGCTCCGGTGAACTGGGCAAGAAGTGTGCTTGTGCAGCAGCCGGTGAGGCCGCTTGCAACTTCGCAATCCGCGCGCTGATTTCAGGGGTGCCAGTGGAGGGGCAAAGTTACTTCAGGTGAATGAGGACTGATCCCTCCGATATTTCTGGCGCGGCCGCGCCCGTGTTTCCAGCGTTCTTCGCGATCCAGTCCTTCGCCTTTTGCACGCTTTCATCGATGCCCGCCTTGTCTTGGCAGACAGTAACGGAGAATCCGCCATCGCCGCTGCGTGCGAGCGTGTAGCCGACGAAACCGTTGACCGAACGCAGCAGTTCTTCGACGTCAGCCGCTCTTTTCTCCAGCAGATCGAATAGCTCCTTTGCACCCTTTCCGGAATATGTCCTTATTACGGTTTGCATGATTGTCTCCTCCTGTTTCATGGACCAACACGACGAGCACGCCGCAGAAACAATGTGTGCAGCCTCCTCGAACTGCTCTTCGGGACGGCGTGGAGTGTGCGCAACGAATCGAGAAGGCCGCGCACCTGAGATCCGCGAGCCTTACCAAGTGTAGTCACTGTGCCGCCACAGTAAACCTGCAAAGCGATGCAGAATCTTGGGTGTCCTCACCGAACGTCGGCAATGGGACCGTACTCCGCGCGATCCCTTGCTGGCGACTGGCTGTATCAATGGCATATCCCGGACCCGAAAGAGACCTTGGGAATTCCCGGCAGCGGCCATTCAGATGACCATTTGAGGCTGCGACGGGCGCTTCCATGCCGTCTGGCCGGTCAAGTTCTCTGGTTGGACGCGCCCCTTTTTTCTCCTGGACAAAGAGCGGCCGCCGATTGGTTCATTTGACAGGTTGCTCGCTCGTCTTTCTTCCGGTTGCCGATCGGAAGTTCCATCGAAGCACTATGCTTTTGATCATGTGAGGGGCGAGGCTAAGGCACGCGTACGGCTAGCAGATACGTGCGTAAATGCTGATTGGTCCCACGCGCCGATTTCGTTCCTGTGCACTGTTCGGCGCGAGGCTTCCTGGTACGTCAGCGCGTCGTCGCGCGGGCGCGCAATGGAGTAACTCTTTAAAGAGGGCGGCGTCATGGACGAATTTGCGATTCAGGGATTTCGCGGGAGGCTGATCGGTCCGTCAGACAAGGACTACGACGAGGCGCGAGCGCTGTACAACGGCATGATCGATAAGCGGCCCAGGGTGATCGCTCGCTGCACCGACGCCGCCGATGTCATAGCGGCGGTCAACTACGCGCGCGATAACCAACTGCTTCTCGCAATCCGTGGAGGCGGACACAACGGCCCCGGTTTGGGCAGCTGCGACGGTGGGCTGGTCATCGATCTGTCGCAGATGCGCAGCGTGCGCGTCGACCCAGCGAGCCGCACCGTGCGTGTCGATCCAGGCTGCACTGCAGCGGATCTCGATCACGCGACCCACGCCTTTGGCCTCGCCGTACCGGTCGGCATCGTCGGCAGCACCGGGGTCGCAGGCCTGACCTTGGGCGGAGGAACCGGCTACCTCACGCGCAAGCACGGCCTCACCGTCGACAATTTGCTGGAGGTGGATGTCGTGCTGGCCGACGGCTCTTTCGTCACCGCTAACAAGGACCAGCACGTTGACCTCTTCTGGGCGGTGCGCGGCGGCGGCGGTAACTTCGGCGTGGTCACGAGTTTTCTGTTTCAGGCCCACTGGGCCAGAATGGTGTTCGCCGGTCCGATCTTCTGGGACGCCCAGGACGCCCGGCAGGTTATGGCGATGTACCGCGACTTCATCCCACACGCCCCCGAAGAGCTGGGTCTGTTTGTCGGCCTCAAAACCGTGCCTCCAACCGATCCCTTCCCCAACGAGCACTGGAACAAACGCGCCTGTGCTCTGATCGGCGCTTTCAACGGGCCGATCCCAGAAGGTCAGAAGCTCATGGCCTCGCTGCTCGAGAAACTGCCCGACCCGCTGTTCAACTGGATGGGCGAGATGCCGTGGACTGCCATCAACAGTCTGTTCGACCCGTTCTTCCCTAAAGGCTTGCAGTGGTACTGGAAGGGCGACTTTGTCAAGGCGCTGCCTGATGAGGCGATCGACGTGCACATCGCCAACGCGCTCAACGCACCGACCCCATTCTGCCTGATGCACCTTTACCCCATAGACGGCGCCGTTCGGCGGGTACCCAGGGATGCCACGCCATGGAGCGCGCGGGACGCGTCTTTTTCGATGGTAATTGCCGCGATTAGTCCGGATCCCAAGGACGCGGAGGCGCTTAAGACCTGGGGCCGTGCCTACTGGAGGGCTATCCATCCGTTCAATCTGGAAGGCGCCTACGTCAACTTCCTCGATGCCGACGAGGCCGAGAACCGAGTCGAACTAAGCTACGGCGCAAACTACGAGCGCCTCGCCTCGATCAAGGCGAAGTACGATCCCAATAACCTGTTCAGAGTCAACCAGAACATTAAGCCAAAAGCGTGAATCGACGCGCGCGGCCTTGCGCGCCCGCGCCGCGTGGCGATGTCCAGCGCGAACGCGCCGCCGGCATTGCCGTCGTCGTGGCTGGGCGATTGCTTGGGTCGTGCGCGCTTGAAGGGCGTCCACGTCGCGCCGAACCTGACCAGCGCGACGCGCGAATCAAAGCCGGGCAATGCGAACTCCGCCGGGTTCACGTTCCCCAGACTCGATGGTCCTGTGACCTCTTCGGTGCGTGCGCGAAACAGTTCGCAAAAGTCCGCTTCAGAGCGATCCCAAGCTGGTACCTCGACGTCCGTTCCTGGCCCGCGCGCCGACTCTGACCCGGTTCCACATATGGCACCCTCTTGCACTGCGATTGACCTCACGAATGGCCACCAGCAGACTTGTACCCAAGGATCCAGCCTGGTCGGGAAAGCGCCACGTCACAACGCCAGCCGAGCGACATTGCTAATGCTGCGGTGACGCTTCCACAAGGCTCTTAAGTCGCAAGACTGCCGTATCCGATTCAGATTGAATCCGCGCGCGAAGCACGGACCAGTTCAATATCGCGAACCACAACGACGGCGCGCGATAAGTGAACTCACGTTCAAAACGCGTTCCGCTCACGGTCGATATCAGCGAATAAGTGACGGTGCCGGCCGGTCTGCCGTCAATCTTTCCTGCTATCACCCACCTGCTCGGGCGCACACGTGTCACGACTGTCCACACCACGCGGCCACGCCTGCCCGCCACCCTGAATTCCTCCGTTACCTGCTCGCCGACATCGAGCGAATGGTCCACCGAACCGCTGACCGCGAGCGATGACGGATGCCAGACTGGCCAGTGAGCCGGCGTCGTGACATAGTCGAACACGACCGTGGGAGGGCGTTGTACCGACGCAACCGTAACGATGCGCGTGTCGAGCCCGATTCGCTGCGGCAACGGGACAAAGAGCACCGCGATGGCGACGAGCACCGCCAATATTGCGGTGACGAACCGCGTACGGATTTTCATAGTGCCTTGTACTCCCGCGGTCACAGGCGAAGCTATTTTACGGCGGAGTTGAAGGGACGGCGATCGGCGGCACCCGACCCATTGCCGTCATCCAGTTCGCCGCAAACGAAATGGCCGTTCTCAAAGGCCAACGGCCATTCGCTCACGTGAGACCGCCTTTCAGATGTCGGCCGCGGCCAACGTTTACAAAGTAGCGGTGAAGGGGCGACAAGAAGCCGTTTTCCGGACCTTGGCTTGAACCCGCCGGCGTGAACGTTCGGTTTCGTAAAGGGCACATTTCGTGGAGCGTCATGATGGCGAGCGCAGGGTAGACGCCTGCGCCGGTCAACACCGTGATGCCCGGTCATGAGATGCGCTATTCCGCCTCGCTGCTTCGATTGCAGGCGAGAGAACCGATAGCACGCCTCCGGTTGCCCTGCCAGACCCGCCTGGCGACCGCGGGGCTGAGCAGCGACGACGGCGGCATCATGAGGTTTACGACCTCAAGAAACGCTGTCGCCAGCGTGCTGTCGTCTGTCGCGGCAAGGTGAAGCTTGCCAATGTACCAGTTGATGAAACGCAGCATCAGCGGGCGGGCGCCCTTGACTCGTGGATGGCGCAGGTCGTTGCCAACCGCAATGTCCCACGGAATATCGACGATCTTCGCGGCCGCCCCGAAGAATCGACGCGCAAGATCGTTCGAACCTGCCCGCAGGCACCGCTGCAGCGCCAGCGCTTCCTCTGCCGCGACCGTCATGCCCTGCCCGTAGACAGGATTGAAGCTGCAGATGGCGTCACCGAAAACCACGTAATTTTCGGGGAAACGTGCGAGCTTCTCGTACCGCCGACGCAGGTTGGAGACGTAGCGGTAGCGCCTGTAATCGGTTAACGGTTCCGCCCTTGCGACAACGTCGTGAATCTCCATGGTCGGCAACGTCGCAAGATACGCGAGAAAGCCTTCGTCGTTGTCGGGCGCATCGTCGCCAAAATAACCGCCGGTGCTGACGATCCAGCTGTCGCTTTCCTGCGCGAGCATGACGCCGTTGCGCCAGTTCGGCGCACTACCGGCGACAACGATACCGTGCTTGCCATCGAGATCAGTAGATCGACGTCGATAAGTACGAGTCATGTAGCTGATGCGGATCTCGACCTTCTCCTTGACGGGAGGATGGTAGCCCAACTCTTCCAGCCAGGCCGCACTGCAAGAGCCACGGCCAGTCGCATCGATGACAAGGTCCGCGTTGATGGTCTCCTCTGCCTTGCCCTCGGCATATGCACGCACGCCGGTCACGCTCCTGTGAACGGGGTCGGTCGCAAGACCCCGCACCGCGTAATTTTCGACGGCGCGCACATTCGGCAATCTCATGAGCCGTCGGCGTAGATGGCCTTCGAGCACGGGACGGCTTGCAAGCAGACCGATCAGGTCGCTCGCGCTGTTAGCAAGCCTGACGTTGTGGCCTATCCAGATCACATCGTTGGCCGCATCACCGATCAAGCCGCCGCTTTGCGCAACGACCTCGCCGTTATATCCGGGGAAGAATTCCTCGAGTACCGCGCTGCCGCGCGCAAGGAGCCCATGGGTATGACGGCCTTGTGGCACGCCCTTGCGCGGCACGTCTGCATCCGCAAACGCGTCGCGTTCGAGCACGGTGACGATAGTATAGAAATCCGACAGTACCCGGGCAGCCAGCAGCCCGCTCATGCTGGCGCCGATCACGATCGCATGTTCACCAAGTTTCTTCATGGCCATCCTCCAGTTCGATCCGTCGCAATAAGTCCCGCGACCTTCATTTGCAGGAATGGTAGGATTGGTTCGTCCCCTGAGCGTCCCTTGGACGCCTTCATTGAGGGTCGCCTCGCCATGGCTCTGTTCAGCGTGCGGACGCTTGGATTTCCCGAGATCCGTCGGGATCACCGGCTGTGCCAGTTGCCCCTGCGCAAAGGCCTAGCTCTGTTGGTCTACCTGGCCGAAGCGGAGGGCTCAGTCGGGCGCGACGTCGTTGCCACCATGTTGTGGCCGCAAGGCGGTGAAGAGGTTGTACGAGCGCGGCTGCGGCGTCTGTTGCATCGCCTCCAGCACGCGCTCGGCGACGATACACTTACTATAGATCGGTCTACGATTAGATGGTCTGCAGCGATCACTCTGCAGGTGGATTCCCAACTGTTCGAGCAAGCCTGCGATCGCGGCGAGTTCGAGCGGGCGTGCCGCCATTATCCCGGCGACTTTCTCGAGGGTTTTTCGCCGGGCGACTGCCCACAGTTTGACGAGTGGGCTTTTTTTCGCAGAGAGGCCCTGCGCGGCCGGGTGATTCAAGCACTCGAGCGAGTGGTACACGACAAGAATGCGGCGGGCGACTACGCGGCCGCAGCCGCGCATGCCGGCCGTCTTGCTGAGCTTGATCCGTTCAGCGAAGTGTACGGTCGGCACCTCGTCCGCAACCTTCTGCTCGCAGGAGACCGGGCCACGGCGCAGCGGCACCTTGGGGCTCTGACGCAGCGCCTCCGTGACGAGCTGAATGTCGCCCCCGAATCCGAGACCCGCGCGCTGCTTGATGCCGGCGCAACGTTGCCCATCGAGGACCCGCCCTCGACGCGCTACGTCAGCAGTGGCGGCGTCCATCTGGCATTTCAGACCTACGGCACCGGCCGCATTGATGTTCTGATGCTGCCCGGTTTCGTGTCTCACGTTGAACGGGTGTGGGAGGAGCCCCGGTGCCGGGCGTTCCTGTCTTCTCTCGCCGGGATGGGCCGTCTCATCCTGCTCGATCGTCGCGGCGTCGGGCTTTCCGACCGGGTCGGGTTCAATCCCAACGTCGACGCGACCGCGCAGGACATCGGCACCGTGCTAGACGCCGCCGGCAGCCAAAGGGTCGTGTTGTTCGGTGCGTCAGAGGGTGGGCCAGCATGCATCAAGTTTGCCGTTGATTGCCCGAGCCGCGTTGCCGGTCTCATTCTGTTCGCCTCGTTGGCGAAGGGAACCACAACACACGACTATCCCCACGCACTTCAGGCGAGTCAGTATGACATGTGGCTGCAGGAGCTCGTCGCGGTCTGGGGCGGCCCTGCAGGCATTGAGACATTCGCGCCGAGCCTGTCGGGCGATCCTCAGGCGAGAGTCTGGTGGGCAGGCCTGCTTCGCGCCGCGTCGAGCCCGGGAGCCATCAAGGGGGTGCTCGTGGCGCTGCGCGACATGGATGTGCGGCATCTCTTGGGCCGAATTTCAGTGCCGACCTTGGTGCTGCATCGTCACGACGACCGCGCCGTTCGCATCAGCGCCGGCCGGCATCTCGCCAGCCACATCGCGCAGGCGCAATTCGTCGAGCTCGACGGTGCCGATCACTGGCCCTTCGCGGGCGATCAGCAGCCCGTTCTGGACAAGATCAACGAATTTGTCGGCAGTCTCGCGAGCTAACTGTGACGGAGATGCTGCTTAACTCGGCTTGAGCGGTGTGAGATTTAGAGGAAATCCGCCGCATCGACGCGCGGGTATGGGTAATGGCCCAATGTCCCTAGTGGAGCGGCCACTCGAGTGCCAATGCAAACCGCAGGCTTATGACCGTGATGGCCCGATTGTCGCCCAATGCTGCAGACCTTCCCCGCATAGAAGCGATAGGCCGAGAACTTTTGGTCACTCAGCGACTCAGGCGCACAAATTCCAGCCCGAATCTCACCTTATAGGCGAGGAAGCGTCCTTTGGGTGTTATGACGAGGCCGCAATATTCTCACACTGAAAGTCGTCGAGACGCGATTCGTCGTTGACGCCCAAGCTCACGTTCAAGGCACCGTTTTCCTCGGTTACAACCTTGTGATCATAGTTCACGACCGCCCCGAAACAGGTAATCTCGCCTCCATCCACAACTAGCGCTGAATGCGGATCATCTGGAGTTATCCAGCGACCCTGCATTTGCTGTGGCAACGGCTCATCACGTCCCAATCGATTCACTGTTCACTCTCATGCGCGAGTTCGATGAAAGGGGTTGTCGTCGATCTGAGCGGTGATGTCGAAGGACCGCTTCCAGCCGGACGCGGGCGGGAGGCGAACGCACGAAGCCGACCCAGCTTGTGTGAAAACGCATGCTGATCGCCTAAGCTGAAGTAACGCGTTCAGACCGGACGACCACATGAAGCGATTCGTTGGAGGCGAAGACCGTAAGCAGGCTGTCCTGCTGTCCGAGTATCTCGAAGACTATGTCTCCGAGGATAATCCGGGGCTACGCTAGCAGCGTTAGTGAACTTGCTAGCGCGTCTATGAACACTGCTAGCATCAACTGTGAACGCCAACACCCTCAATAGAACACTCCCGCTTGTCTGCACGCCGACTTGCTCTATTCTGCCCCGGACAAGACGCGCCGCTCAGGTTCAGCTGCGTGAATGAACACAGTGTATGTGTCCCCAGGATGGGACACGTGGGCTAGATCCAGGGCATGACCGATGGCACCCCTGATTGATGATGTGAAAGAGGATTTCGAGCCGCGTCATGCTTCCCTGCTTTCCGTCGGTAAATCGGAAAAAGACAGACTGATTCCGATGTTGCTGCTTGAGGCTTTCCGTATAGCCAGAGAACCACTGGTGTGAATCCACGATCCTTTGTGAAATTTCGAATAGCCCCGGAACTGTTTCGGTATTTGTAGAGCGATGTGGATCAGGATTTTCACGAAGACGTGCCGTGAACAACTCTTCCACGATGATCATGTGATTCAACTGCTGTGCAGCGAATGCACTAGCAGAAGGAAATTTCTGTTCGTCAATCCGTTGGATCGCGTCCAGCGTTCGCATGTCCGACCACTGTTTATATTTGAACATTTCGATCAGCATAGAATCTCCGACAAAGCAGAACCGGAAAGGTCTCGATTGTAATCTGCGCATTTGCGAGCATGAAGGTCAAACATTTGGGCAGAGTCAACACTCGACAGTCAAAGTGAACGGATTGTCCAAAGGCCGCTGCTAGCCAACTCTCTACCAACGGTCGTTCATTCGCGGTGAAACAGGTCTCTCACTCTAGATGGGCCGTTGTCAAAGTAGTTGTCGCCTCGACGGTTGGAATTCAGGCTGCTTTCAACTCCTGGTTGTAGGGTTGTGAGATGACGCTGTCCGGGTGAGCGCGATCGGGATCTTCCAGTTGCGCGTGGGGCCTTACCAGCGCAGCGGGTGACGCTGGCGTGCGCTCTCGTAGAGCGCCGCACGTCGAACCAGGATGTCCTGATCAAGGTTCGCATGGCGCTGCGCAGGCGTCACGAAATGGATCGCACTGTGACGATGTTCGTGGTTGTACCAGCGCACCAGTTCTGTGACCCAGGTACGCGCGGCGAATGGCGTGTCGAACGGCTGCAGCAGGTAGGCGGGCCGGTACTTCAGCGTTTTGAACAGCGACTCCGAGAACGGGTTGTCGTTGCTCACGCCCGGGCGGCTCAATGACGTCATGACGCCCAGGGCTTGCAAGGTGGCCAGCATCGTGGCGCCCTCATCGGGCCACCGTTGTCGGAATGCAGAATGATCTGGTCGGGCTGTATCGCTTCACGCGCGCAGAGATCCTTGAGGTCCTCGCTGGCCCCAGCGCTGCTCTCTTCGGCATAGACCTGCCAGCCGACAATCGTTCGGCTGAACACGTCCATAAAGAGATAAAATACAAATGCTGCCCACGAATCGTCGCTGGCAGGCAAGTAATGTCCCAGCTGTACAGCTGGTTCGGCGCGTCGGCACAGACCGCACGGGGCTTGCTGCGCGTGTTGGCTGGCCGCTCACTGCGCAGGTGTGCAAGCTGCTTCTACTCGCGCAGCACCCGGTAGAAAGTCGATTCCTGATCACATCGCGATCGTTCGCCAAAATCACCTTACCGCGACAGACCCGTCTGCTGCCCGAGTCGCTGACTACGCAGATGTCGCCTCGCCCGTGTAACCCCGGGGGCGCCTTGCGCCAACTCAGACGAATATGGCCGGCTCCGTTGATAAGATGAGGAACACAAACTTGACGGTGAATGACGGCAGATGAACGCTTCATACGGATCCGACGCGGCTAACAGTACCCAGATCCTTTGGGAGGATGGCGAGCGCATCTTCTGCCGGGTCCGTGCCTTGGCCGGCAACGACAGCGTGCTAATTGTTCGTGCCGCCGGGGAACGCCCCTCAGCCGCCACCCTCGATCGCCTCGCTCACGAATTCGCGCTAAAGGACCAGCTCAATGGCGCGTGGGCGGTGCGGCCCATGAAACTGGTCCGCGAGAACGGCCGAACCCTACTTGTGCTGGCGGACCCGGGCGGCGAGCCACTCGAGCGGCTGATCGGCACATCCATTGCAGTAGAAGTTGTCTTGCACCTCGCCGCGAGGATTGTCGCGGCGCTGGGAAAGCTGCACCAGCGCGGCCTCGTCCATAAGGACCTCAAGCCGCCTCATATTCTGATTGGCTGCACTGACGGCCAAGTGCGGCTCACTGGCTTCGGCATCGCCTCGCGCCTGCCACGTGAGCGGCAATTGCCTGAGCCACCCGAAACCATCGCCGGCACCCTCGCCTACATGGCGCCTGAGCAGACCGGGCGGATGAATCGTTCGATAGATTCGCGCAGCGACCTTTATGCATTCGGAGTCACGCTCTATCAGATGCTCACCGGGACGCTGCCGTTCGTGGCCGCCGATCCGATGGAATGGGTGCATTGCCATCTCGCCCGAAAACCGCCGCCCCCCCACACCCTAGTGGAAACGATCCCGCCTCCCGTGTCGGAACTCGTCATGAAATTACTCGTCAAGACACCTGAGGAGCGCTATCAGACAGCGGCGGCCGTCGAGCGGGATCTGTGGCGCTGTCTCAAGGACTGGCAGCGTCTTCGCCGCATTAACGCCTTTCCGCTGGGCGAACACGACACCCCCGACAGGCTGCTCATCCCCGAAAAGCTCTACGGGCGCGTGCGCGAGGTGAAGACTCTGGTGGCCGCGTTCGACCGCGTCGTCAGCGGGGGCACGCCGGAACTGGTGCTGATTTCTGGCTATTCAGGCATCGGCAAATCCGCGGTCGTCAACGAACTACACAAGGTGCTGGTGCCGTCGCGGGGACTCTTCGCCTCGGGCAAGTTCGACCAGTACAAACGTGACATACCCTATTCGACGCTCGTGCAAGCTTTTCGGGGCCTGGTCCGGCCGCTTCTAGGCAAGCACGAGCCGGAGATGGCGATCTGGCGCGACGCATTGATGAAAGCGCTGACCGCGGATGCATGGCTCATGACCGAGCTGATCCCCGAACTGAAGCTCATCATCGGCGATCAGCCGCCCGTGCCGGAACTGGAGCCGCTTCAGGCGCAACGCCGTTTCCAGCTTGCCTTCCGGCGCTTCATAGGTGTTTTTGCGCGACGGGAGCATCCGCTGGCGCTGTTTCTCGACGATTTGCAATGGCTCGACGCCGCGACGCTAGACCTGCTCGAAGATCTTCTGACCCGCTCCGATCTCCAATATGTGATGCTCATCGGCGCCTATCGCAACAACGAGGTCGATGCCGCGCATCCGTTGATGCGCAGGCTTCAGGCTATCAGGAATGCGCGCGCGCGGCTCGACGAAATTGCGCTCGCGCCGCTCGCCCACGAGCACGTGCAGCAACTGGTTGCCGAAGCGCTGCGCTGCGAGCGGGAGCGGGCGGCACCGCTTGCTCATCTCGTGCACGAGAAGACGGCCGGCAATCCATTCTTCGTCATCCAGTTTCTGCACGCACTCGCTGATGAGGGTTTACTCACCTTCGATCATGACAGGGCCAGCTGGCGCTGGGATTTGCCTCACATTCGTGGCAGGGGTTACACCGACAATGTGGTAGACCTGATGGTCGCCAAACTGATCCGTCTGCCCAACGAAACTATGCGCGCCTTGCAACGGCTCGCCTGCCTCGGCAACACCGCCTCGATCGAGATGCTGTCGAAGGTATTGGAGAACTCGCAGCACGAGACTCAGGCCCTGCTGCTGCCGGCAGTCGATCAGCAGCTAATCGATCAGTTTAAAGGTGCCTACCGGTTCGCGCACGACCGGGTACAGGAGGCCGCCTATTCATTGATCCCGGAACACTCGCGCGCTGAGGCCCATTTTCGTATCGGGCAACTGCTCACGGCGCAAACGCCCGCTGACAAACGTGAAGAGACGATCTTCGAGATCGTCAGTCAGCTCAACCGTGGCGCTGCTCTGGTAGCCTCGCAGGAAGAGCGCGAGCAACTGGCAGAGTTCAACCTGATAGCCGGCCAGCGAGCCAAGGCGTCGACAGCCTATGCGTCGGCGCTCACCTACCTGATTGCCGGCGTAGAACTCCTGCAGAACGATTGCTGGGAACGCAGGCATGAACTGATTTTCGCGCTGGAATTGAGCCGGGCGGAATGCGAATTCCTCACCGGCCGATTATCGGTCGCGGAAGAGCGACTGGCCATGCTGTCAAGTCGCGCGACGACGACGGTCGAACAGGCGCATGTCACGTGTTTGCGAATGGATGTCTATCTGACTCTCGATCGGAGCGGTCGCGCAGTCGAGGTCTGCCTCGACCACCTCCGGCAGGTGGGTATTGACTGGTTAGCGCATCCGGAAGAGAACGCCGCACAGCGGGAGTACGAAAACATCCGATCACGGCTTGCTGGCCGGACTATCGAGGCGCTCATCGATGTGCCATTGATGACGGACCGGGCGTCCCTCGCGACCGCCGATGTGCTGAGCAAGCTCCTGAGACCAGCGTGGTTTTTTGACGCCAATCTGGCGTCGCTGACGATATGCAAAGTGATCAGCCTTAGCCTCGAACGTGGCAACTGCGACGCGTCTTGCTTTGCGTATGTCATGTTCCCCCGGATTGCAGGACCACGCTTCGGCGATTATCAGGCCGGATTCGAGTTCGGCAAACTCGGCTTCGATCTGGTCGAGCACCGCGGGCTCAAACGATTCGAGGCGGTGACGTATCTCTGCTTTGCGCTGTATGTCGTGCGCTGGACGAAACATGTGCGCGTCAGCAGCGAGATGCTTCGTCGCGCGTTCGAAGCCGCGACCCGCATCGGAGACCTCCCATCTGGCGCCTATACATGCTGCCATATCGTTTCGGACCTGCTTTTCGCCGGTGAACCGTTGCTCGCGGTGGAACACGAAGCTCAACAGGGTCTCGCGTTTGCAGCGAAGGCGCGATTCGGCCTTGCCGTTGATAACCTCACCATGCAACTCGCGCTGATCCGCATGCTTCGGGGCTCGACGCTGAAGTTTAGTCGCCTGGACTACGGCGAGTTCAACGAGCTTCGTACGGAGCAGCACCTGTCCAGCAACCCGGCTCTCGCAACGGCTGCGTGCTGGTACTGGATACGGAAACTGCAGGCGCGTTATCTCGCAGGCGACCAGGCGGGCGCCATGGACGCCGCGTCGATGGCGCAGCCGTTGCTCTGGAGTTGCTCGTCGCACCTGGAAGAAAGCGAATACCACTTCTACGGTGCGCTGGTCCGGGCCGCAGATTGCGACCGCGCACCAGCCGGTGAGCGACAGCAGCATCAGGACGCCATAGCGGCACACTACCGGCAATTGACGGTCTGGGCGACAAACTGTCCGGAAAATTTCGGCAACCGCGCGACGCTGGTCGGTGCCGAGATGGCCCGCCTAGAGGACCGCGATGTTGACGCGATGCAACTCTACGAAGAGGCCATCCTGTCGGCACGCGCAAACGGCTTCGTACACAACGAAGCGCTTGCCAACGAACTCGCGTCCCGCTTCTACGCGACGCACGGTTTCGACAGGATTGCCCGTTTGTATCTGAATGACGCACGGCGCGGCTACCAGCGTTGGGGCGCCGACGGCAAGGTGCGACAACTCGACGAGCTCTATCCGCACTTCAGGGAGGAGAAAGAGCGAGCGCCCGGGCCAAACAGTACGATTGGGGCGCCCATCGAACACCTCGACCTCGCCACTGTCATCAAGGTGTCGCAGGCTGTTTCGGGAGAGGTCGTCCTCGACAGGCTGATCGATACGATCATGCGCACGGCACTCGAACAGGCGGGCGCCGAGCGGGGGCTACTGATTCTTCCGGATACAGCCGAGCAACGGATCGCAGCGGAAGCCAGGACGGACGGCGACAAGCCTCGTGTGCAGTTGCGGGATGTGCCCGTGAGCGCGATGGCGATGCCCGAGTCGATCCTTTACCATGTGCTGCGCACGAGGGAAAGCGTCATTCTCGACGATGCCGCCGTCGAGCCTGCGTTCGCGATGGATCCTTATCTCAGTAAGCACCGGACCCGTTCAGTTCTCTGCTTGCCGTTGATGACTCAGGCCAAACTCATCGGCGTCCTTTACCTCGAAAACAATCTGATCACCCGCGCGTTCGCGCCAGCCCGGACTGCGGTGCTCCGGCTCCTCGCCTCCCTGGCGGCGACCTCGCTCGAGAAAACCCGCCTGTACCGCGACCTTGCCGAACGCGAGGCCAGGATACGGCGGCTCGTCGACGCCAACATCATCGGCATCATCGTGTGGAATGCCGAGGGTGACATTCTCGAAGCCAATGACGAGTTTCTGCGTATGGTGGGATACAGGCGCGAGGATCTTCTGTCAGGTCGCCTGCGCTGGAGGGATCTGACGCCGGCGGAATGGCGTGAAAGCAGCGAACAGGCTTTGGCACAGATCATGCAGAACGGACGCACTCAACCCGCCGAAAAGGAATATATCAGGAGGGACGGCAGTCGTGTCCCAGTGATGGTCGGCAGGGCTGCATTCGACACCAGCGGCAAGGAGGGTGTCGCTTTCGTGGTCGACCTGACCGAGCGCAAGCAGGCTGAGCAACGCTTGCGCGAGTCCTATGAAATGCTGCGGGAACTCACCTCGCGTCGTGAAACAGCCCGCGAGGAAGAGCGCAAGCATATTGCCCGTGAAATGCACGACGAGCTTGGACAACATCTCACGGCGCTTCGCATGAGGGCGTCAGTATTGCGCATGCAGTTCGGCGACGATCGCCCGGCGCTGGTGGAGCAGATCGAGGCACTGATTTCCGTTGTGGACGAAACCATGCGTGTCGTAAGAGGCGTTGTCGCGTCGCTGCGCCCGGCCGCACTGGACACCGGTATTTCGGCAGCGCTCGAATGGCTCACGGCCGAATTCAATCGCAATGGCCGCACGGTCTGTCGTCTCCACTTGCAAGACGAGAATATCGTTGTTAGCGAGGATCGCGCTATCGCCCTGTTTCGCCTCGTCCAGGAGGCGTTGACCAATGTCGCCCGTCATGCCGCGGCTGACGAGGTCATCGTCACGCTGGAACAAACGCGCAACGGTTGCCTTCTGGAAGTACGCGACGACGGGCAGGGGTTCGACGTTCTGGCGACCAGAAAAAGATCGTTCGGACTGGCAGGGATGGAAGAGCGCGTTTTGATGCTGGGCGGTCAGATCGATGTTATCAGTTCGCCGGGAGCCGGTACCATAATCAAGGTCAGACTCCCCGACCGTCCGGCTATGCCGACATAGTGACGAGGGGGCCTTGTCACGTTCGCGCGCTGGTCAGCTAAGATGACGTGATGAAGAAGACGAAATCGCTTTACCATGGCCATCGATTCCCGGCGTCAGTCATCAGCCACGCGGTTCCGTGGTATTTCCGCTTTGAACTTAGCCTTCGCGACATCGAGGAGCTACTGTTTGAGCGCGGCGTGGTTGTCAGCCATGAATCGATCCGGCGGTGGACGGACAAGTTCGGCGCCAGTTTTGCGCATCAGGTCAGGACTGCCCGTCGCAAGCCGGGCAGCACATGGCATCTCGACGAAATGTTCGTGACGCTGCGCGGCGAGCCCTGCCGCGGTGGCGTGCAGTCGATGAGCACGGCATTGAACTCGACATCCTGCTTCAGAAGCGGCGCGACAAGGCCGCGGCCAAACGCTTCTTCAAACGGGTGTTGGCGGCCTGTCCTGTCGCGCCGAAGAAAATCGTCACTGACCAACTAGGAAGCTACCCGGGCGCGAAAGCAGAGATCCCTAGGCTAGCGAATGTTAAGCACGTTTTCGTCAAGGCCTGCACGCGCGTAAGCAACCGCGCTGAAAACAGCCATCAACCCACGCGTGAACGCGAGCGCCGAATGCGAGGTTTTCGCTTGCCAGAACGCACGCAGTCTTCCTGTCATGCTTCGGTCCGATCCGCCAGCACTTTGCGCTCAAGCGTCATCTGCTGCGCGCCTCGCACTATCGCAAACAGCTCGCCACACGATTCGAAGCGTGGCGTCTCTTCACTGGCATTGCCTAACGTCCGTCCACCGTGTTCTGAGACACGACTGTCCTTGCCGATATCTCGCCATGGAGTCCGCAACGTTACAGCGCCCTGGCAATGCATTGACGAGTTGCAAGGCAGAAGCTGACGCGTGCGTGGCTTTTACCTGGTCACGCGTTTGCCAGTCGATCGAACGACTTTTTGTGCTGAGAACAGATCGCTACAAGCCGCGCTCTATGACTATCTTCGGCAGATTCCTTCGCTGTGGCTGCACGTTTGCGGACCGCACGCCACTGTGCTTGTCGCCTTTGAACAAGCTTCGTCCGTACACGCTGCTTCATGACTCTGCTAGGTGGTGAGAAATGATTTCGACGTTGCGGTTGCGCCGGACGCGCTCACGCTCTACGGCTGGCCGATCGGCTGACTAGCGCGTAGTCCCGGTGTCGGTCATCTGCGCGCATTACACGTAACGGACGTCCGAACGCGATCAGGGCGAGGCTGTCGCTGCGATTTATCTCGGCGAGCGACGCATGCCATCCGGGGCGTAATCAGTCGTGTGGCACTCCCGCCGGTGCTCTTGCCTTTCCATACTCCTTACTTTAAAGTAAGGGGGAACGGAGATATCATCATGACAGCAGCAACTCTCACTTCGAAGGGCCAGGTCACTATCCCGGTGGACGTGCGTAATCAGCTTGGCTTGCAGTCGGGCGACCGGATCGAATTCAGCTTCAACGAGGCGACGGGCCGGTATGAGGTCTATCCGGCCACGCGGTCGCTTGCGTCCCTCAAGGGCGTCGTGAAGAAGCCGGCGAAACCAGTGTCGATCGAGGACATGAACCGGGCGATAGCCGAGCAGGGGGCATCTGCGCGATGATCGGACTGGATACGAACGTGCTGGTCCGTTATTTCGCGCAGGACGACGCCATGCAATCGAAGAAGGCGACGGCGCTGATGGATTCCCTGTCGGCCGAACGATCGGGCTACGTTTCTCAGGTCGCACTGGTGGAGGTCGTGTGGGTGCTAGCGCGATGCTACGGTGTTGAGCGCGAGCAGATGAAGGACATTATCGACTCGATGATCGGCACCAAGGAACTGGTCGTTGAAGGTGCAGACACGGTGCGCAAGGCACTTCGCGTTTTCGTCGCATCCACGAACGCGGATTTCGCGGACTGCCTGATCGAGCGTTCGGGGCACATCGCAGAGTGCGAGTATACGGCCACTTTCGACGTGGCGGCCTCGAAGGTTGCCGGGATGCAGTTAATCAAGTAATGACGGCGCCGGCCGATAACAGGAAAGCGGAGAGAGGTCAATTCGCGCGCTCGCCACAGGAAGCAGTCTGGCGCGAACAGAGAGGGCACGGCCTCTTTCGAAGGAAAACCAAGAGGTACAGCAAATGACTATCAAAGTCACACCGCTGACGTATCCGAACGAGCATGCATTTGCACCGACTATTGCCAATATCGTACGAGATTCACTTTCGCTCAGTGACGATCAACGGTCAATCCGGCCAGGGGAGTGCGAAGATTCGCGCCGATGGGATTTATTCGTCCACCTGGATCGATCTGGACACCGACAAGCCGCTGGCTCCCGAATATCGTGCGTACGTTGTTAAAGCGGCTCTTTTGAAAGTGGAGTGGGTTATGCGGCTCACGAGGCATGCGGGTTGATGCTGGAGAAGTCGAGTTTGCCTGCGATGAGAAACCGGACCGTTCGCATGGTTTCGAAGCGAGCGAATCCGAGTGCCTTGCGCTTGGCGGCCTGAAACAGTCCGTTGATGGCTTCGATGAATCCGTTGGTCTGGCGGGTCTGGGTCCAGGCGACGATTCCGTCGAAGTGTCGGCGGATCATCGCACCACATCCTTCATCGGTTCGACCTTCGAACGCATCGGTTCGCGTCTCAACGCGAACCGGCGCCATGTTTTTCTGCCATCACGCGTCGACAATCACTTCGAAACCGCCATAGATCAGCCGCTGGCCGTCAAAAGGTATCGGATTTTTATCTGGTTGCAGCCGCGGGTCGGTCATTACCGCTTTCATTCCTTCGTCTCGCGACTGATGCGACGGCCAGACAACCCAGGAGAACACCACCGTCTCATCATCCTTGCGCTTGATCGCCATTGGAAACGACGTCACCTTGCCCTCCGGCACCTCATCTCCCCAGCATTCGACCACCTTTAACGCGCCGTGCTCCTTGAAGACGGCCGCCGCTCTTTCGGCGAACTGTCTGTAAACTTCGCGGTTGGCTGTAGGCACAGGGACAACAAATCCATTGACGTAAGTCATTCGCAATCTCCTTTTCCAATACGGACTATAGGTGCCGGTCGGCGGCGCACCGCGACACGACCGCCCATACGCGCGACGAGCGGGGGGTCAAGAAATCGACAATAGTCGATTCCCTTGCACCGATAGCCTGCTTTGACCTAAGCAGCGCTTTGAGGCATGGCGTCGGCCTGCTCACTTAAGCGGTTGCCCAATGCCGAGGAGGTTGCCCTCGCTATCTCGGAACCAAGCAGCTCTTTCGCCTACCCCACCCTTGGACGGGTAATTCCCTTCTATATCAGCGATCCCGTTTATCGTTTTTGCTGCCGGCCGCAAAAACCGAACTCGACTCGATCGCCGAACGCACCCGTTAGCAAGATCGGGGAGCGCGATTACGGTCGTCGGTGATACCGACAGGCCCACCCAGAATCCGTCGAGTGCTTGCTGAGCAATGATGACCTCTGCCACCATTTCGTCTCGCTACCGGCAAGTTGACAAAAGCCGGACGACCACGCACTGACCAGATCGCGAAACGCCTCGTCTTCCACGCTCGGCACATGCACGGCGGATAGATCGTCGGCTCGCAGCGAGCGTACCAGTTTGAACGCGTCGGTCGTTCTTGACGCGATCACCAGGCTTTCTCGGAATCAGCGACGGGGCACACACCATGCTATCGAAGCCTTTCTCGAGGAGCCGGCGATTCAGTCCATAGCCACAAGCCGTGGGGACCGTGGCGAGAACGCGGGACGGTCTTCCCGGTGCCATCCCCCGCGAAGTCAAACCCCCGCGCTTGGCGGTGCCAGTCTGACCCGAAAATATCGCGCTGCCCGTCAGCAGATGCGTAACCAAAAGGGACATCGTCTTGGATGGCCGGTTACGGGGGCGGAGCCGACGCCTGAATGTCGAGCCGTCGGCGCATGTGAACGGCGGTTTGTGGCCGGACCCGGGAGATCACAAGGGTCGATGCCCGATGAATCGAGTAGCGTCGCGGACGCCCGCATGTGTTAAGCGTTGTTCGACGTCTGCTCATGTCTGCGGACGCGTGACTCCGCAGCGGCGTATGTGGGCAGGCGTTGGACAACGCTTAACAGAGTCGGTCACTCGTGTCCGTCCCAGCCGATGATTGCGTCTTCCACGCAAAGCGGGAACCCTGACGGCTGGAGCTCTTATGTCGGTTACCTCCGCAAGAGGGTGAAGTGGTTCGGGGACGGGCTTCCCGGGATGACGAACGATGCGGGGGACGAACCATTGCATGATGCAGCGAAGGAAGTAAATCGATCCGGGGTCGCCTCGTCCCGCGAGCGCGAGGTGTCCGGTGAGCGGAAGGGCTGGCCCTGGCCGGAGCCAAGGACGACAATCTGAGCGCAACGACTCGTCGCATCCATCGCGGATTCGGGTTCTCAACGCACGGGACCAGGCTCGGTGGCAGTACCGTCAACGACGAAGTCTCTCTTTCGTGAGCTCGCGGTGCTTCGGGAGCGGCGGGCAATGGTCTGTCCGAACCGCAGAATGCGACTTTCATTTCGTCGATGCGATTGTTGCAGTGGTCAGGAGGTGCCGCGCCGTTTCAGAAAACAACCGACGACTTCGTGCCCGACAATCCGGTCGAAGAGTCGATCGCTTTCGCAATGTCAGACGGCGTCAGCGCCGCATTCCCACTGCACGATAATCGACGCGCGCCGTGCAAGAGCTACCTCTTAGCCTCAGGCGCACGTCGCTTGCCGCGCGAGTCACCATTTAAAAGGG
>NZ_PNXY01000047.1 GCF_002879865.1 Paraburkholderia rhynchosiae | reverse complement strand
CATCCTTACTACTTCCAGCTTGAAGCTGGCGTCAAATTGTCGGCGCCTTCTTGTCATCTTGCTCTTTTTCCTCGTCGATTCAGGATTGTCCCCCTATCGACCTGTCCGAGGAAATTAGACCACTACATCTCGATGCATCGCTGATGCAGGTGATGGGTGTGATGGTTTTCAGGGGACTTCGGATGAATATCAGGGTAAATGCCGGCGCTCGACTCGATCGCCTCCCAGTCGGACCTTTCCATACGCGTGTGCTATGGCTGGTCGGATTGGGCATGTTTTTCGATTCCTTTGACAATACGTTATCAAGCTCCGTCCTTGCGACGATGCTTCATAGCGGCTGGTCGACGTTGCAACTGAATTCGATCTTCATGTCAGCCACCTTCGTTGGACTAACGATCGGTGCAGGGCTCGCTGGTTGGTTGAGTGACCGCTTCGGTCGGCGGTTTGCCTATCAGTTCAATCTGGCAATCTTCGGTGGGATGGCACTCGTGTCCGCCTTCGCTCCGTCTATGCCCTGGCTCATCGCCTTTCGCTTCGTGATGGGTTTGGGGATGGGGGCCGAATACGTGATGGGCTACGGCCTGATCATCGAATTCGTGCCGCCAACCCATCGCGGTCGCTACCTCGGGCTGTTGGCGCTCATCGGAGGCTCCGGCGTATTCGTCACTTCGGTGGTTGCGGCGCTCATCATTCCTTTGGTGGGCTGGCGACCGATGTTTGTGATCGGGGGGATCGGCACACTATGGGTCTGGTGGATGCGCCGCCATCTGCCGGAATCGCCGCGCTGGCTGGAGCGAGTTGGGCGAACTGTGGAGGCGGAGCAAGTGGTCCAGGCCATCGAAAAAGAGGCTGGTGTCACCGAGCCCCTTCCTTACGGTCTGCAAACGCCCGCCAAGGAGCCTCATTGGGTCCCATTCTCGACGCTTTTTTCCCGTCCAGTGATCCGGCGCACGTTGCTCGCGATCGTGATCAACGTGATCTGTCTATTCGGTTCGTACAGCCTCACGGGGTGGATGCCAACATTCTTCGTGAGGCAGGGCATGAGTGTGACTCACTCGCTCGGCTTTAACGCCGCGATGATGGGCGGCTGGATCGCAGGCCCGTTGTTTCTCTCATATATCTCTGACCGACTTGGACGTCGTGCGGCAATCATGTTGTTCGCTGCTGCGTGCGCATGTTTAGGCGCCATTTATCCTTTCCTCACCTCTTCGGTCGCAATCATTCTTTGCGGTTTCCTGCTCGTGTCTGCGGTTGCCATCTTCCTGACGCTTGGCTTGGGAATGACGCCGGAACTGTTCCCCACCGAGTATCGGTTCCGCGGCGGTGGCGTTGCCCAGATGTTTGGGCGGCTGGCTCTCATCGGGTCGCCCTTTGTTGTACTCGGGCTCTTTAACCGGTTCGGCATCACAGGTGTAGTTGGTGCAATCTCGGGCGCGTATGTCTTTATCGCGATCCTCGTTATGGTGGCCGGAATCGAGACCAATCAGCAATCACTGGAAGCTCTTGAGCCCGAGGAGCACCCCGAACCATCCGAGGCGTTCCCTCAACCGGCAACCCGACGATAGATGATGGACGATATGTGGATCCAATGTGTAATCGTCCATGACGCGCCCCTTTGAGGCGCTCAGACCTTTTTGACCGAGCGCGCAACAGGTCGACGCCTGCGTGACGTTGCTTGGAGACGAACTTAGCAGAGGAAGTCAAGCATGCGCGGGATAGTTTTTCGTGGTGATTGCACGCTGGAACTCGCGACTGTCCCCGACCCAACGCCGGAGGTCGGTGAGGTTGTTGTGGAGATCAAGGCTTCTGGCATGTGCGGAAGCGATCTACATTTCTATCGTCGACCGGGTAGCTCACCGCCGCCCTCGGTTATTGCTGGCCATGAGCCGTGTGGTGTCGTCGTTGCGGTGGGCCCGGGCGCAATGGGACCTCATGCACGGATCGGCGCGCGCGTAATGGTCCATCACTACAGCGGCTGTATGGGATGTCCGGACTGCCGTTCGGGTTGGCCGCAAATGTGCAGAACATCACCTATCACGGTCTATGGCACAGACGCACACGGCGCCCACGCACCATATATGAAAGTGGCCGCCGACACGCTCGTGCCTCTCGACGAAAGGCTGAGTTTCGAGGCGGGCGCCGCCATCTCCTGCGGAACGGGAACCGCCTGGGGTGCATTTGAGCGAATCGGCCTAACGGGTCGAGACACTGTCGCGATATTCGGTCAGGGACCGGTAGGGCTTTCCGCCACGCTTCTGGCGAAGGCGCAAGGAGCTCGTGTCATTGCGCTCGACATCGACGAAACGCGACGCAACACAGCGAAAGCGTTCGGTGCGGACGCGGTTATCGATCCTCGCGACGGCCGCGTTGCTGACGCCGTTCGTGAAATCACGCGCGGTAGAGGCGCCAGCGTCGTGCTTGAAACGTCGGGCGCCGCCGCGGCGAACCAGGACGCTCTGGATTCCGTCAGCCCATGGGGCACTGTCTGCCTGGTCGGGATCGGCTCTGAATTAAGTTTCTCGCTCGCTAAGTATCTGCGCAGTCAATTGCGCATCCTCACATCGTGGACCATGTCGATCCAAGGGCAACGAGCTTGTGCCGACTTCGTTGTGCAACAGGGAATTGATCTGGACACGTTGTTCACAGATCGCTGGCGACTAGACCAGGCAAAAGAGGCCTACCAGGCGTTTAACCGGCAAAGCGGCGGCAAAGGTGTGTTCCTGATGTAGTGCGTGACCGGTTTCGCACTTCGAGGAGTCGTTGCTGAAAAAGAGATGGAAGGAAGCACATGAGTACTACGCGTAAAGAAGCGGTCCGACGCTACCCGAAGTTGGGCCAACTCATCGCAGGTGAGATGAAATACGACGGCGGTCGCTCGACCATGGAGGTCATCGACCCGACAACCGGCACGCCTCTCGGCTTGGTCTCGATGGCGACCGAAGCCGACGCCGCTGAAGCGCTGGCGGCGGCGAGTAGAGGCTTTGACATCTGGCGTCGGACTTCCGCTTTCGAGCGCAGCGCGCTGCTGCGCAGAGTCGCCGTGCGCATGCGCGAGAAAGCTCAGGAACTTGCTGAACTGCTGGTGCTCGAGCTGGGCAAACCGTGGAACGAGGCGCTCGGCGAAGTCGACGTCGCCGCGGGCATGTGGGAATGGGCCGCCGAGGAGGGTAGGCGTGCTTACGGAAGGGTCATTCCGTCGAGGGAAAACCACGCACGTCAATTGGTGCTGATAGAGCCAGTGGGTCCGGTCGCGGCCTTCGTCACCTGGAACGGGCCGCTGGTCACGCCGTCCAGAAAGATGTCAGGCGCTCTCGGCGCGGGCTGTTCCATTGTTCTTCGCGCTTCCGAAGAGGTGCCGGCGTGCGCGTTCGCACTGGGACAGATTGTCTACGAATGCGGTTTGCCTGCGGGCGTCCTGTCGGTCCTGTCCGGTGACCCTGTGATGCTTTCGACCCGGTTACTCGAAAGCCCTGTGACGCGCGCCGTTACGTTTACCGGTTCGACGAATGTCGGAAAGCTGTTGTCGCAACAGGCGGTCGCGCACATGAAACGTCCTATCATGGAGCTGGGCGGCCATGCACCGGTGCTGGCGTTCGAGAGCATCGACGTACCGCTCTTCGCAAGACGGGCTGTCGCCGCGAAGTTCGCCAACTCGGGACAAGTATGTTTTGCGCCGACCCGGTTCTATGTTCAGCGTTCCATCTACGCCGATGTCGTTGAGGCGATGACGGCCGAGGCCAAAGAAATTGTCGTGGGTTGTGGCTTCGATCCGAATACGCAGATGGGGCCCCTAAAAAGCGAAAGGCGCCTGAGGGCTGTGGAACAGATGGTCGACGACGCAAGACAATTCGGGCTTCGCGTCACAACCGGCGGGGCCGTCCTGGATCGAGCTGGGTTTTTCTACCAGCCCACGATTGTTGCGGATGTAACTACTCACGCCAAGCTGTCTAACGTTGAGCCGTTCGGCCCCATTGCCGCTGTTACGCCATTCGACACATACGAAGGAGCGATCGCTCTCGCTAACCGCTTGCCATACGGCCTTAGTGCTTTTGTTCACGCCCGTGACTTCGAGACGCTTCACCGAGCAACGAACGATCTCGAAGCGGGCAACGTGATCTGCAACGGGTGGAGAGTGACCTACCCAGAGACCCCTTTCGGCGGTCACAAAGAAAGTGGAATGTTTTGCGAGGGCGGAATCGAAGGGCTGCGCGCCTTTCAGAACGTTAAGTACGCATCGTTTTCCTGATTGCATCGCGTGTCTCACGCTCCGCCAGTTGAGGTGTCGACGTTAGCGAAACTTACCGTCCTGTCGATGAAAACGAACTGTACTTAGGCCGACCTCGCGCGCAAAATTGACAAAACGGTAAGGATGCAGGCCGAACAATGTATGCAACAAGTCGGGGAACAGCACACGATTTCAATCCTGCTGCTGGTGTTCTCTAACTGCGAGCAATAGCGTAACTGACGGCTGCAAAGCATTTTCAAGGTGCATCTGCTGCATGAAATATTCCTGGGCAATTTTTTATGAACGACGACGTCGACCTCTGCCATCACTTCGCTAGGTTTGTAGCCAATGCTCGCTACGAAGATTTGCCGGCCGAAGCTATCGAGGGCGCAAAAAAGACTATTCTCGATACCTTGGGCGTGACATTGGCTGCAAGTGGCATGGAACCGGCAGTGCGAGTGTTGGTCGAGTTATTGAAGGAAATTGGTGGGAGCGAAGAGAGCACCGTCCTCGGTTTCGGCGGCAAGTTGCCGGCGATCTCAGCGGCTTTCGCTAATGGCTCCATGGCTCACTGCCTTGACTTTGACGATCAGACTCCGTGGGGCGCGCACGCAGCTAGCTCAATTGTGCCGTCCGTCTTCGCAATCGCCGAGCGCATGGGTGGAGTGTCGGGGCGCAGGCTTATTACTGCGGTAGCCATCGGCCAGGACCTCTTTGCGCGGCTGCGTTGCAATGTTGGCTGGAACCAGAACTGGAATCTTTCGTCGATGGTCGGTGCATTCTCCGCGACGGCATCTGCGGCCTACATCCTCGAGTTGTCTGCCGAGCAGACTTCACATGCACTTGGTATTGCCAGTCAGCAGTCGTGTGGAACGATGGAAGTCATCTTCGCCACGGGCAGTGACCTCCGGGGGATGTATGCCGGTTTCACTGCGAAGGGTGCGGTGATTGCGGCTCTGCTGGCGCAAAAGGGTATCACTGGAATTAGCACGCTGTTTGAAGGAAAGGCTGGGATTTTTAACGTCTATTTCGGCGGGAAGTACGACCGCGAGAAGATGCTTGACGGTCTGGGTGAGCGGTTCCTGGGAGGCACGACGCTGTATAAGGCATGGCCAACCGTCGGAAATTCGCACACCTATATTCACGCGACTATCGAGCTGATGAAGGAGGCAGGCATTGCGGCGAAGGACATCGAGACGATCCGGACCTTCGTTGGTGATTTCACTTACACCATGTGCATGCCCCTTGAAGTGCGCCGCGAGCCAGGCACGCTCGTCGATGCGAAGATGAGTTTGCCATTCATCGTTGGCATCGTCGCGAGCAAGGGAAAAATGGGCATCGGGGATTTCAGTGAAACGGCCCTGAAAGATCCCGACGTGCTGGCGATGGCGGCGAAGGTTGTACCAGTACGAGACCCGAATCAAAACTGGACGTACAAGCTGCCTGACGGTCGAATCGAGATTGTTACACGCGACGGACGAGTGTTCGGACGGCTTGGTGACAAGGTTCCTGGCAGCCAGGAGGCGCCGCTGACTTGGGAACAGATCTTCGACAAGTTCGTGAGTTGCGCTTCCGTTGCCCAAGTTCCGCCGTCAGAGGCAGGTGTCAGCAAAGCTCAGGAGTTGGTGCGGAAGTTAGAGGATGTCGACGACGCGACGGACGTACTTCAAGCACTCACGTAACAGATTTCACGTCCTTCTCGCGGGACGATTGCGCGTGGGCAGCGTATCAAAACGAATGCGATGCGAGATGTGAGGCGCCGTTGCGAAAAGCGTTCGTCGAGCGAGCTTATCTTATCGATTGAATACCGGTCTGGTCAACCGAATCGCAAGACATTTTGCCCAACCGATAGGATAACGAAAGATGTTCGCCTATAAATTGTTTTGTATCGCGCCAGTAGGCGCATCCCGCATTAGAAGCGGATGGATAGTGATTCTTAGGAGGATCAAATGCGCGTTTCAGAGGCTTCGTCGACGGATTTTGGCAGAATTGGCAGCAACATGCGAGAAGGTGTTCTCGAACAAAAATTTCTTCTGCAGGGTAAGCCCGGTTCTCCGAATAATTACCTAATAAACGTCGGCCGCACGGGTGCGGGCGGATGGACGGCGCCGAGTCACCGCCATAATTTCGATCAGGTTCGCTACGTGATCAAAGGCAGCTTCCCCTACGGGAAAGGAAAGAGCCTGCCTGAAGGGCGGGTCGGCTATTTCCCCGAAAGCGTCTACTATGGACCGCAGGACCGCCCCGAAGGGTTGGAGATGATGGTCTGCCAGTTTGGTGGTGCGTCGGGCTACGGCTTTGCAAGTGTGGAAGAGCGCGAGGCGGCAAACGAGGCATTGAAGAGCGTAGGCGAATTCAAGGATGGCATCTTCACGTGGTACGACGAGTCGGGAAAAAAACGCAATCAAGACGGCTTCGAGGCTTGTTTCGAGAAGGTGATGGGGCGCAAGCTGGAATACGCGAAGCCTCGCTACGAGGATCTCGTGCTCATGAACCCGGCCAGCTACGACTGGATTCCTGAGGAATCACCGGGAGTTTTTTCGAAGTGGCTTGGCTCATTCACCGAACGCAACACACGGATTGGTTTCGTGAAGATAGAAGCTGGTGCGACGTTTCCGGCCGGAATGCAGTCGTCGATCGAACTGCTCTTCTTGAGCAAAGGGAAGGTTAGCCTAGAAGGTAAGACTTACGGCCTGCACAGCGCCTTTGAATTCGAGGCGAACGAAGGTCCAGTGCCGGTCAAGGCGGTAGAGGAGGCCGAGTTCTTCTGTCTGGTGCTTCCGAAGTTTTGAGCTGGTTTAAAGCGCGCGGCTTTCGCCGCTTGCACGACGGAAACTGATGTTGCCGCCAACATCTTCCTCCATACCTTGAGTTTAAACATTATGACTACGATTGCGGTGATTCATACTGGACCGGTCACCGTCCAGCCTATCAAGGAGCAGATCAGCGAGCAGATCCCTGATGCGCGTGTGATCAACATCATGGACGACAGCCTGCTCAACGATGTTCGCGCAGCGGGGCATCTCACGCCCGAGGTTGCGAGTAGGATTCATTCGTACATGGCCAATGCGCAAGCGATGCACGTGGACATCATTCTGAACGCCTGCTCCTCGGTGGGGGAGGCTGTTGACTCGGTCCGGAACTTCGTCAGCACGCCCATCGTCAAAATCGATGAGGCGATGGCGGAAGAGGCCAGTTCCATTGGTCGTCGTGTGGGCGTAGTTGCAACTGTCTCGACTACCCTCGAGCCCACTGTTCGGCTGATTAAACGAAAGGCAGTAGAACTCGGTCGGACGGTCGAGGTGACCGAGCGGATTGCGGAGGGCGCCTTCGAAGCTTTGCTCAGCGGAAACGCCCCGCAACACGATGAGATCCTCAAGAGCACTATCTCGAACCTGGCAGAGCAGGTCGACGTAGTCGTGCTAGCTCAGGTGTCGATGGCACGACTCGTTCCGCTCTTGGAAGGTGTACAAGTTCCGGTGCTCGCCAGCCCACGCAGTGGCGTTGCAGCCCTAAAACGAGTGCTCGGTAACACACGTTGAAGACAGGAACTGGGAGACACCTGGAAGTAGTCGACTCGTATCTGTTTTAGAGCGGGCCTTATGCTTCAAATGGTTTGAATTATAGGTGAACGCAGTTGCTGTTCTCTGGCGCACTGGAATGCGACGGCGAATAACAAGCGTTTGGTGCAGTCTTCCGCCTCGTTAAGTTCGGGCCGGTTCTGCAGTCGTTCTTATTGCGTCAGAGAAACAGGAGACAAAATGAAAGTAGAAGCGCGGGATTTGGTTCGCAACGTCGTTAAGGAAAAACTGGCGCGCGACGAAGTAGCTCTCTCCATGACCGTTCGATTAATCAGAACGGCCGAGATAGTGACAATCGCAAAGACTGCAGGTTTCGACACATTTTACATCGACCTGGAACACAGTTCACTGTCAATCGAGACTGCCAGTCAGATCTGCATGACGGCTATGAACTCGGGCGTCGCAGCGTTTGTCCGGTTGCCGAATCTTGGTTCGGACGTCATTGCGCGTATCCTGGACGGCGGCGCGCTCGGCGTGATCGCGCCGCATGTGGAGTCTGCTGAGCAAGCAAAGCAGGTTGTTCGCGCGGCGAAATTTCCGCCCTTGGGCGAACGCTCGCATGGTGGTGTGCTGCCGCATATGGGCTTCCGGTCATTCCCGACTTCTGAGGTCGGCGAAGCCGTGAACGCCGCGACTATGGTGGTCATCATGATCGAAACCAAGGAGGCATTGGCCGCAATCGACGAGATTGCTGCCATCGACGGCGTCGACCTGCTCTTCATAGGGACCAACGACTTGTGCGCGTCGCTGGGCATCCCGGGTCAGTTTGAGCATGGAATGGTCCGCGATGCGTATGCCAAAGGCATGGCTGCCTGCCGCAAGTATGGCAAACACCTCGGCGTCGGCGGTCTCAATGCCCACCCCAAACTCGTGGCCCAGTTCGTCGAAATGGGCGCTCGATATGTATCGACCGGGACGGACATTTCGTTCCTGGTCAGTGGGGCGAGCGCCAAGGCAGCGGTGATGCGCGACCTCTAAGTGCCTAGCTGACCGCCGCAAGACGGCGAGCCGGCGAGCGGCTGTACTGCGAGTAGGTCGGGCCGCGTCACGGGC
Organism: Paraburkholderia rhynchosiae; assembly: GCF_002879865.1. GTDB lineage: Bacteria > Pseudomonadota > Gammaproteobacteria > Burkholderiales > Burkholderiaceae > Paraburkholderia > Paraburkholderia rhynchosiae. The sequence continues at coordinate 24,557 of NZ_PNXY01000047.1, read as the reverse complement.
CCTGTAGATCGAGTCTGCCGGCACGCAAGCCGCAGCCGCGTGTCCATCCGCTGGGCATCGCGTTGGGCTGCCACACTATAGGGAAATTGGAAATGAAGAAGATCGTAGTTTATAAGCCGCTCCCGGAGGAAACGATTGCGTACCTACGCTCGCATGCAGAAGTTACGATCGTCGATCCGAAGCAGCCGGGGGCGTTGGTTGAAGCACTCAAGGACGCTGACGGCGCCATCGGAACCGGCGTAAAGATGAACGCTGAAACTCTCGAGGGTGCCCGCCGTCTCAAGGTGCTTTCCACCGTCTCGGTCGGCTTCGATGCGTTTGACGTTAGCTATCTGAATGGGCGTGGGATCCTCCTGACCAATACCCCAGACGTGCTCACGGAATCCACGGCAGACACCGCATTCTCGCTCATTCTTCTTACGGCACGGCGTCTTGCCGAACTCGCGGCGTATGTAAAGGCCGGTAAGTGGACGAAGAAAATCGGTGAGGACTTGTTTGGCGTGGACGTCCATCATAAGACGCTGGGCATTGTTGGCCTCGGGCGTATCGGAGCGTCGGTGGCTCGACGCGCTTCGCTGGGTTTTCAGATGAATGTGCTGTACGTCGACCAAGGTGTCAACGGGCGCGCTGAGCGAGAGTATGGAGCGAGGAAGGTCGACCTCGATGAACTCCTTCGATTGTCGGACTTCGTTTTATTGCAGGCGCCATTGACCAAAGAGACACGCAATCTGATCAGCACCCCTCAACTGAAGGCGATGAAACCCAGCGCGTTCCTCATCAATGCGTCACGCGGACCGATTGTTGACGAACCGGCGCTGGTTGAGGCGCTGGAACACGGCACGATCGCGGGCGCTGGACTCGATGTGTACGTTGACGAGCCGCTGTCGATCGATTCGCCTCTGCTAAAGATGGACAACGTCGTGACGTTGCCTCACATTGGTTCGGCGACTCACGAAACTCGTCATGCAATGAACAAGAACGCTGCCGAGAATCTTATCAGCGCCCTGGATGGGACCTTGACGGTAAACATGGTGAACCCGGAAGCGCTGAAGCGCTGAGGCGCAAAAAACCCGCCGGGTTTAGGCGCGCATCGCGCCCGACCCGGTCAATATGGATGCCGAAACGACCTTTGGCGCCGCCTTTGAGGCTTGATGCGGCGCTCAGTTTTGCGTCTGTTGGTTACTTCGACAGGTTCTTCACAATATCTATCATTTTGTCGAGGATAGGATCGTTCTGTCTGCTTACCCACCCGAAGATGAACCGCGTCGAATAGTTGAGATTGGTGAGCGGAACAATCGTTAAGTCGCTGGGGTATGCAAAGTTCTTACCCATGACTGCCAGCCCGATCCCTATCCCCACGGAAATGAGGTTCAGTTGGGACGCGATGGTACTGACTTCCTGCACGATGTTCGGCTCAAATCCTGCGGCTTGGCAGAACGAGTAAAGCTGTCCGTAGCTAAGGCTGCTGCTGGATCTGGGTACCACCACAAACCACTCGTTGGCGAGGTCTTCGAGCGTGAGTGATTTCCTGCGCGCCAATCGGTGGTCGTGTGGAACGACGACACCGAGGTTGCCCGTCTGAATGCATACCGAATCGAGAACAATGCCTTCGCGCTCCATGTTGATCTCGGTACGCCGCTTTCCCGGATGCGGACTTGGCCCCAAGTGCATGAACCCGGCATCGATCTTTCCCTCTGCCAGAGCCTTCGGCTGAAGCGAGGTTGACATTTCGACAAGTGAGAGGCTGATCTCAGGATAGCTCTCGCGGAATTGCTTGACTGCCGCGCGGAAAATCGAGTGCATTAGCGTAAGAGAGCCGTAGCCGATCCGAAGCGTTCCCGTCATACCCTGTCCGACACGTTTTGTGAGGACTATCGCTTCATTCAGATCGTCCATCACACGTACGAGCTGGGGCAGTAGCGTGCGCCCCGCGGCCGTGAGCTTAACCGTATGTGCAAGCCGCTCGAACAGCGGTGTTCCGAGCTCTCCCTCGAGGTCAGCGATGATCTGCGAGACGGCCGGCCTCGTGATGTGTAGTCGCACCGCGGCGCGCCCGAAGTGTTCTTCCTCCGCAGCCGCAATGAAATAGCGAAGATGTCGAAGTTCCATCTTTCTCACGTCTCCTTTCAACAGTCGACGGCCCACAACGCACTGCCGGCCGCCGCCCGCCGCCCGCGTACAACTTATCTGGATGCCAAACGACAAGTGTGTCGCGGGCGGTTAGCGCCGCTTACCAATGCACCATAATAGCTGACTTGACCCCGCGTCGGTGCGATTCCAAACTCTCATCATGGTCACTAAGGCTGCGAAGTGAATTCAGTCCTTCAACCGAAAACGCGCTCTGTTTGCTTCCGGACCGGCGTCGTTCGCCGGCTCGCGGCGTTGGGGTGGGTAGTCGTGCTTCGCCGCAGAACAGAGCGGCGCCTATTAAGCGGTTGTAACTCGTCAAGCGGGAGACATCTGTGAGCCTTTCGGGAAGTTCATTGCGCGCCGTTATTGAGAAATGGATTGGAAGGACGGACAGCGTACGGGTTACGCAGTTTAGCCATGGTCGCGATGAGCAACACAGGTTTGTGCGTGTCGAAGGTGCGTCGGGTGCGGCTCTCGTCGCCCTCATTTTCTTCCGCCACAATGACGGTAGCTGGTGTGTCTTTCCGCCCGAGCGCAAGCGGCCCGCGATGAACCTCAGCCTTTGAAGGGGAGTAGTGCGTCCAATCAATTGGAACAATCCCTTAAGGCGCCCGCGTTGACCGTTCGAGGCGAGGGCACAGGAAGCCGTGTCGATCAACGGCGCTGGAACGTTACAAACCAGTCGATATCTGTGAGAAACACGCCGAAGGCGCGGTCCGCCGTATGCGAACACATTTTGTTTTCGGTTCGATAAAAAGCGCTGAGCGAACATCGACCGATTGAATTGACAGGAGACTGATATGCGATCATACGAGAAGTGCTACATAAACGGTGAATGGGTTTTTCCTCTTAGTCGCAAGGAATGGACGTTGGTCAATCCGGCTACCGAGGAGCCGTTCGCGACCGTTGCGCTGGCAGGAGCAGAGGACGTCGATCTGGCTGTGAAGGCTGCACGGACTGCCTTCAAGTCTTTCGGCAAGACGTCCAAGGCCGAGCGCATTGATTTGCTGGAACGGATCATCGACCGCTTCGTTAGCCGCGAGAAAGAACTCGCAGAAATCGTCACGCTCGAACTAGGCACGCCGATCTCACAGAAGCTTCATGCGCCGGCAGCGCTCGGGTCCTTCAAGCAAGCGCTGGCCACTCTCAGGGATTATGAGTTTGAGTACCGTCTCGGGCCCAATACGGTTCGTCGTGAGCCGATTGGTGTTTGCGGACTCATCACGGCGTGGAACTGGCCGCTTCAGCTTCTTGCAACGAAGCTCGCGTATGCATTGGGAGTCGGTTGCACGGTGGTCTTGAAGCCAAGCGAATTTACGCCGCTCAGTGCAATTCATCTCACCGAGGTGCTTCATGACGCGGGCGTGCCCAAGGGCGTCTTCAACCTGGTGCTAGGTGACGGTCCGATAGTAGGTAATGCGATCAGCAAGCATATGGACATCGATATGGTCTCGTTCACTGGTTCGACGAGAGCAGGTGTGATGATCGCCGAGGCGGCAGCCCCTTCAGTCAAGCGTGTCGCTCAGGAGTTGGGCGGCAAGTCCGCGAACGTTATTCTCGACGATGCGGACCTTGAGGCCGCGGTGAAATGGAACGTGGCTCGCGCTTTCTCCAACAGCGGTCAATCTTGCCACGCGCCGACGCGAATTCTGGTACATGAGAGCCAGATGGAAGAAGTGTTGGGACTGCTTGAGCAGGAGGCGAAGGCGGTCAAAGTGGGCAATCCGCTTGACGCGCAGGTGACCATGGGCCCGGTGGTGAACAAGCTGCAGTTCGACCGGGTGCAGGAATACATTGAGATCGGCATTCGAGAGGGCGCCAATGTCCGGGTGGGCGGCGTAGGGCGACCGCAAGGACTGGAGCGCGGCTACTTCGTCAAACCAACCATTTTCTCCCATGTGACGCCGAACATGCGCATCGCGCAAGAGGAGATTTTCGGGCCGGTGCTCGCAGTTATTCCGTATCGTACCGAAGAAGAAGCCATCGAGATCGCAAATGGAACGCCTTATGGATTGGGCGCCTATGTCTTCTCCTCGAACCGGGAACGAGGCACGTCGGTAGGTCGACAGCTTCAGGCGGGCCGTGTCTTTTTGAACGGTGCCGTGAGCAACACCGAGGCTCCGATGGGCGGCTATAAGCGCTCCGGAAACGGACGTGAAATGGGTGTCTTTGGGCTGGAAGAGTATCTCGAGACGAAGGCGATGATTGGATTCGACGCAGAATTAGCCGCTTGATTCCGGCTATGGAGGGCGCGTCGATCTTGACGCGTTCATAGTGCCTCACGTTAATCCGTTGAAGGGTGAGTGAGGCTTTTTTTGCAGCTCGCCGGTACTGGTTGATTGAAGGATGGCGGCGAGATGGAGTGGAGGGAAGGCAATAACAACGAGGGGCACGCGTTAGGCTGACGTTTCGTTCGATTAAGCGAGATTCACTCGTTACGCGCGGCGGATCATGCGAAAGCCGGCAGCCAACGTGGGCGGCGGGTGGCTTGGGTCGGAACTGGACGCCACTAAAGCCGTGGGCGTGTCTTTAGGCAACGCTGTTTTGGCGGCGTTTTAGTCCGCGAGCCTCGAATGGCACGTGCCTAGCTGCTGAGCGCGTTCAGCGCTTTGGTAAAGAAATCGACTGTTCCAAAGTTACCGGACTTCAGGACGAGAGCAAGCGGCGCCTCATCGTTGATGCCAACAGATTGCGTTACTGGTACCCCAGGATCGATTTGCGATCCGATGCGCAACACGCGCACGCCTAGCCTTTGCACGACCGCTCCGGACGTCTCACCGCCAGCGACCACGAACTTCCGCACGCCGGCATCGCGCAGCTTGAGCGCAATAGAGGCCAGTGCATCTTCGACCAGATGTCCGGCTTTTTCGACGCCCAGCTTCCTCTGCACTGCTTTTACTTCGTCTGGCGATGACGTCGCGTAGATCAGCACTGTTTCGTTGTCGTGGCTCCGCGCGAACTGAACGGCGTTCTCGATCACCGGTTCGCCACGAGACATCGTCATTGGATTGATACGGAAACTGGGCCTGGAGGCGCGCCAGTGCGCCACCTGTGCGTTGGTGGCCGTCGATGCGCTGCCCGCAAGCACGACCGCTCTGCCGTCGATTTTCGGCAGGTCATCGGCGTGCCCTGCGTACACGAGCAGATCGGCCGAGTGAAAGTTCTGCGGCAGACCAAGCGCAATGCCGGAGCCACCTGTAACCAGCATGAGATCGCGGCACGCTTTGCCGATCGTGAACAGGTCCGAGTCGGACATGGCATCGGCAATGGCAAGCCGTACGCCATCTTCCTTCAATTCCTCGATGCGCGCCCGTGTTGCGTCGGTGCCCTTCGCGATGCTGTCATAGCGGATCAGGCCGACTCTCGATTTCGTTTGCCGTTGCAACACGCGCACGAGGTCAGGATCGGTCATTGGTGTGAGGGGGTGATGCTCCATGCCGGACTCGTTCAGCAGCTTGTCGCCGACAAAGAGGTTGCCGCGAAAGATCGTGCGCCCGTTCTCGGGAAAGGCAGGGCAGGCGATGGTAAAGTCATCCTTCAAGGCGTCAAGCAAAGCATCCGCGACCGGTCCAATGTTGCCCTTATCGGTGGAATCGAACGTCGAGCAATACTTGAAGAAGAACTGGCGGCAACCCTGCGCGCGCAGCCATTCGAGCGCGTACAGCGACTCACGAACGGCGTCATCGGCGGGAATCGTGCGTGACTTCAAGGCGACGACGAGCGCATCCGCTTCGACTTCTACGCCTGCGGACGGTAAGCCGATGGTTTGAACCGTACGCATGCCACCGCGCACGAGCATGTTGGCGAGATCGGTCGCGCCAGTGAAATCGTCGGCAATGCAGCCGAGCAGTGCCTGCGCCATTTACTTCGCTCCTTTCGGGACTTCGCTGCCCGCAAAAGTTCTTTGACTGCACAACCGCGCTCGCCGCTGTGCTCCACGGCGAGCTTCTCTCGTCGACTACCTGTACAGCGTGCCGACAAGCGCATAAGGGCTCGCGACTGTTTAATCACCTCAAACGCGATCGCAGTACTTCGGTTCAGAAGACGTGCCGGCTTCGCGCACGAGCGCGGACACCGATGGCCCCTTGGTGACCTGCGGCAGCGTCGTGTTCGCTAACAGGCTTCGCTGCAGTCTCGGCACCGACTGTCTTCTTGGGACCTGGTCAACTGCACGCGGACGACCGCAGCAAAAGCTCTGGTCGCAAACAAGGCCGCAAGCACTTTTGCGCGACTGGGCCAATCGTTGGTCCTGCATGCCGTCGCTCGCCTTTCACCACCTTGCGATAGGTACGTGCAACTAACGCGCGCCCGGGGCCGGTAGGCCGCAGTCCAGCTCCCAGATCTCCGCAAGTCGATCGACGCTGACCGAGTGACCAAGTCTGTTTGCAGCAGCATCCAGCGTCGAGCGGGCCATTGTTGCGATGAGCATCGGAGCTCCGTAACGCATACCTACGGCCGATGCCTTTCTAAGGTCGTTTGCCCAACTGCCCAGCGTGACATTGGCGGTTGGCCTGTTGGCTGCGAGCGCCGGAAGAACCCGTGCCGAGGCGCTGTTATAGCCGGAACTCTTGTTCAGCACGACGGCCATGTCGGCAATCGTGAGTCCGTTCCTGGCCCCCATCGCTGCGCATTCATAGGTAATGAGTCGATTGCATGCCGCGATTGCCGCGACGACCAGGCGCATGGCGTGACCGCTGCCTGCATCGCCGCAGTGAATGACCTTCGGACAGACAGCTTCAAGAACGCTTTGCACGGACTGGAGGACGCTTTCGGATCCTCCGAAGAAGATGGCCGCTGCCTCCGGGGCTTCTTCGATGTTTTCCGTGTGTAGGGGCGCATCGACCAAGATAATTCCAACCTCGCTCAAATCTTTGGCGAGGGACCTGGTATCGTCAGGATCGCCTTGGCTCATGTCGATCACGACTCTGTTTTTTTCGGACCCTGCGTTCAGCCAATCCGGGCTTCGTAGCAATGCTTCTCTCACCTCGTCAGAGTCGATGCAGAGGACGACGAGGTCCACACCCATGGCCAGATTAGCAGCGTTGTCGACCCGCTCTGCACCGGCGCAATGCACAGAGACGTTGTTCGTGTCCAGAACGCGAACAGTGTGAGACTTTGTCAACTGGCGAGCTATAAACGAAGCAAGCTCACCGCTTCCCGCCAGGCCAATCGTAGTCATTTTTCCTCCTGAGACTTTACGTCTGTGGTCGCGTCTACAAACTTTGTGTCGGCCATCGACTCGATGACGCCAATCATCTGCTCAAGTTCTGCGTCCTTACCTAGCGAATTAAGGCCGATTTGCAGTATCGAGCGTGCGGCTCCGCCGATAGGCATGGGGACGCGCTGCTCCGCGGCCAGTCCGATTGCCTGATGGATATCCTTGACTTGAAGGGCCAGCCAGAACTTGGTGGACTTGCGACCTTGGGCAATAGCGGGCAACATTCCTTGTGACGTGTAATTACGTGCCGTCGTGGCGTTGATCGCTTCGGTCATGACTTCGAGCGGGAGGCCGAATTTCCGCCCCATCGCGACAACTTCGAGTGTTGCAAGTCGGCAGCTGACGTTCATCATGTTGTTCACGGTTTTCATCGTCTGCCCGTTACCGACCTGTTCTCCGCAATGAAAGACGTTAGGACTGATTGACTGCAAGATCGGCAACGCCGTTTCAAATGCCTCATGCGGACCCGATGCAATAATGGAAATGGTTCCCGCAACTGCGGTCGCCATCGCTCCGGAGACCGGAGCGTCAAACAGCGGAACGCCCAACCCCTCAAGCCGTCGGGCGAATTCTCGGGTTTGTGCTGGCACACCGCTAGTTTGATCGACAACGATGTTGCCCGACGAAAGCCCTTGCGCCACACCGTCCGGGCCGAAAAGCACCGCTTCAACATCCGAGCTTCTGGGCAGACAAAGCAGCACCAGGTCGCTGTTACGTGCGAGTTCTGCCGGTGTCGCCGCCGCTGCTGCGCCGAGTTCGACGAAGGCATCGACAGCCCTTCTATTCAGGTCGAACACGCTTAATGGGAACTTGCCGATCAGATGACGGGCAAGCGCGCCCCCCATAGCGCCCAACCCGATGTACCCGACTCGCATGGATCTCCTCCTTGCTTTTACTGCCGATGCTGTCCTCGGCGGACTGTCGCATCAAAAGCGACGTTACGCTATCGTGCGCTCTGCAGCGGAGCGCGTCGAGTCGCATTTTCTTCGCAGGCCGGTAAGCCCCACTTACCACGATCATTGAGGGCTTCTATCCTGTTCTCCCGGCCGAGGCCCGACATCTTCATTCCACCGAATGGCATCATGAAACTATACGCACGGTACGTGTTGACCCAGACTGTCCCAGCTTTGAGCGCGTGCGTCATGCGCCTCGCTCTTCGACCGATGTTTCCGGTCCAGACGCCAGCTACGAGACCGTAGATGACGCTGTTGCCCAATTGGACGGCATGTTGTTCCGAGCTTCCGCCTGTATGTAGTGGCGTATCGATCTGGTTGTGGAAGCTTCCGTTTGCGTAGTTAGGGGAGTGTTCGATGCGCGACAGGCTGCCATTATCCGGCAGCTTCCCAAACACGGGCTGCTGGAGATATACACAGACGGCGAATCCAAAAGCTGCGGAAATGACCGCAAGCAGAATCATTAGTCTCGAGGCGAACCGTTTCATCAGAGAGTCATGATCGGCCTTGGGCCGATAGTTGTGCAGGTTTCGACGAGATTTTGGGGCAGTAAGCCAGCCACCTACCAAGCGCTCTCGGTCGCGATCGGATTAAAGCGCTTGACCGTGTATGGCTTACAACACCTACAACTCACGCTGACACTGAGAGGGACGCCATGTCAATCACAAATCGGTAGCGGACGTCGGCCCGCTCCATCCGTTCCCACGCTTCGTTGATCTGATCCATACGAATCATTTCGCAGTCAGGCAGGATGCCCTTGCGCCCGCAGAAGTCGAGCATTTCCTGAGTTTCCCGAATTCCGCCAATCGGCGAGCCAGCGATGCGTCGACGACCGACAATGAGCGGTACCGTGCTTGGTTCGGCAAGCGGGCCTACCTGGCCGACAAGAACGATAGTGCCGTCGACGTCGAGCAGCGGCAGGTAAGGATTCAGGTCGTGACGGACCGGAATGGTGTCTATGATGAGGTCGAACCGGGATGCGGCCTTCTCCATTGCTGCGTTGTCGGTGGAGAGTAGAAGTGCCTCGGCACCGAGCTCTCTCGCATCAGCCGCCTTGTCGGGCGTGCGGCTCACCACGGTCACGGTCGCACCGAGGGCCGACGCGAGCTTGACTGCCATATGCCCAAGGCCGCCCAGACCGATGACGCCGACCCGGCTGCCGGGACCGATCCCCCATGTGCGCAAGGGAGAGTACGTCGTGATGCCCGCGCAGAGCAGCGGCGCCACACGCGAGAGGTCAAGGCTGTCGGGCACGCGAAGCACGAAGTCTTCGCGGACCACGATATGTTTCGAATAGCCTCCCTTGGTCGGCTCATTCGTAACCCGATCGAACCCGCAGTAAGTCTGCGTGTTTCCTTCGCGGCACAACTGCTCCAAGCCCTTGCGGCATTGGTCGCATGTCATGCAGCTATCCACCATGCAGCCGACAGCGACGTGGTCTCCAACCTTATAGCGCTTCACGTGCGGAGCCACATCAATGACGCGGCCCACTATCTCGTGACCCGGCACCAGCGGATAGTTGGACCAGCCCCAGTCGTTACGAGCCTGGTGCAGGTCGGAGTGACAGACTCCACAGTACAGGATCTCGATTGCAACATCGTTGAATCGCAGTTCGCGCCGCTCGAAGTCATACGGTTGGAGCGGCGACTTCGGGGTTTGAACGGCATAGCCTCGCGTCTTCATCGTGGAACCTCTTGGGATGAATGAGAGAAAGTAGAATCCGCCAGCAATCGGGATGCTTGTGGATATGGGCGTGTAGCGCTCGAGAACCTGACACCGTTCGTGGACACGTGTTTGACTTGTCCGGACGGCGGAATAGTCGATTGTATGGAAAGATTGACGAGGAATTAAGCCGGCGCTGACGCATGGTGCTATGAGCTGTGCTCATGAGTCGCGGCGACGGAGTCGCCCCGTCCGGTTACCGGCGACGTGTATGGCCGCACACGCCGCGCGATGCATGGTGCACACGTCGGCGGCCGTCCATGCATCGTTGCGCGGGCGGGTACGCGACTGCGTGATACTTAAAGGCCCGCCGTCTGGCCCCCGTCAATGACTACAGCGTGGCCAATTGCAAATCCGGCTACGTCGGAGCACAGCCATAGAACCGTGTTGGCGATCTCCTCGGGCCGACCGAGGCGCCCGATCGGCTCTTGCGAAATCATCCGCTGTCGATTCTCTTCGGTACCCTGAGTGAAGCGACCAATCATCGGTGTGTCGATGATGCCCGGACACACAGCGTTGATCCGGACACCGTCCTTCCCGTACTCCAGAGCGGCGGACTTTGTCAGGCCGATAACTCCATGTTTGGTCGCACAGTAGGCGCCCTGACCACGGATTCCAACAACGCCCGCGCCTGAAGACGTGTTCACGATCGACCCGCCACCGTTCTTGAGCACAATTGGAATCTGATACTTCATGCAATAGAAGACGCCGCCGAGATTGATGCGCACAATGCGTTCGAAACCCTCGTCGCTAATGTCGGCGGTGTAGGCAAGCGCTTGCTCGATGCCTGCGTTGTTGAAAGCGAAGTCGAGCCGACCAAATTTGTCGATAGTCGCGGCAAGAGCCGCCTGAACCTCTTCCGGTTTCGAAACGTCGCATTTCGCAGCAAGCGCGCGCACGCCTTCCTGTTCGATCATCTGTACAGTCGCGTTGGCACCTTCTTCCGAGACGTCCACAACAACGACGTCAGCGCCTTCCTGCGCGAAAGCTAGCGCGGTTGCTTGCCCGATTCCGTTTGCTGCACCGGTTACGAATGCCACCTTGCCTTCGTAGTTCCATTTGCGATGAGTCGTCATTTGCTTCCTATCTCCATTAAGGTGCTCCCTCAAAAGGCGAGCGATATTTCGGCAGAAACACGGGCTGAATCCACTGCCGGCATGTGGACGGTGTGAGAAAGAGTGAGACCGGTGCGCAGCCTGGGTCCGTAATCTTCCCGTGATCCAGGACGCCGAACGATTCAGTCGGTGTTCCGTGCGTTCGCCTTGACGGCTGTCGTTCAGGCAGTTATCTCAGCTTTATAGATAGCACTGCGCCGCTGTCGCGCTCGCAGTTGTTCATCCGTTCCGAGATACACGCAGCAATAGAGCGTGGTCCCGCTACGGCCACCAATGGCGCATGAGACGGCGTTGCCTTCGAATTTGATGCAGTCTGTAACTTCGCCGCCCTCGATTACGCGGACGAATTCGCCCGTGTTATAGCAGCCTGCCCAGATGGCCCCGTGCTTATCGACGCAGATGCCATCGGGTTGCCTGCCTCCAAGATCGGCGAAAAGGCGGCGATGAGATAACTCGCCATCTACGGCGCGGTCATAGGCGGTGAGTTTCCCGCTCCATGTTTCAGCCACGACGAGCGTGCGTCCGTCGTCCTTGATGACGGCTCCGTTGGGAAATTCAAGCCCGGCGGCGGCCACCCGAATAGAGGCGTCGGGCTCAACGACGTGCATCTCGGTCGCTTTTATCGGCGCTCCGCCGAAGAGGTCATACCCGAAGTTGCCTACATAAACTCGACCCATGTCATCTACGACGAGGTCGTTGAGATCGCCAGTCGCGACATCACTCAGGTCCGCGTAGATAGACAAAACGCCCTCCGACACTTTCATCAGTTTTTTGTCTGCGCAGGACACCACGATCGGAGTTTTATCCGGCAAAAACCCGATTCCAGCTGGGCGGCCCGGCACGTTGCAAACGACGCTACGAGTGCCGTCTTCAGTCACGGTATATAGCTTGAAATCGAAGACATCCGAAACCCAAAGGCGATTGTCGTACCACCTGGGCGCCTCCAGGAAAACGAAGCCGTCGGCGACGAGCGTCGCCTGATGCTCTTTCATGAATATTCTCTCGTAGCGGAAATGACGCGCTGTGAATGTCTCCTTCCCGACTAGCTTATTGCTCGCACCCTCGTTAAGTCCAGTTCGTTTTTGTTGCTTCGACGGTAAGTTAGGCTGACAAAGTTTGCACTGTGGATCGCGCGGTAATCTCCCGACACGGTTTGAGCATACTAGACTGCAATGAGAACACCGGAACAGGAAACCCCGCGACGACGTTCGCAGGCACCGCACTGTCGGCGCAGCTGCGCAGATGCCTTCCCCGGTTGCGCTAGCCTGCGCGGTGCTACTTTCCTTTTCTTAAGACATGAATCTTGTTGCTCTCGACCCAGCCCTTGGTCCTTTCGAGGTAAACGTTGATATGCGGGGCGTTGCAGTGCGCGTTGAATGTCTCTTCGTTTTCCCACCGCTCGATGAAGACGAAGCAGCGCGATTCCCGCATATCGCGATACATCTCGTACTCAAGGATTCCCTTCTCCTTGTGAGTGGGTGCAAGCAACGCGTCAAGTGCATCGGCCAGCTTTTCCTCAAACCCCGGCTTTGCGACGGAGATAGCAATTGCGAATACCTCGGCCATGTTGTTCTCCTATGAATTTGGAAATGAGAGGCGAGGATATACGCAGGCAATTCACAAAGAAAGCGCTCCTCACGCGGCCTGTCCGGCAAGGCGTCGAATGCCGGGCAAAAAGCCGCCTGCAAGAATCGGGTTTTACCCTTAAGCGCCTTTTATCGGCGATCGCCCCACAGCCTGTGTCGGCGTGCGGAGGACGCTCAATCGGGCCTCTGTAGCCGGTCAACGGGAAACCCGATCGCTGGTTTAGCGATGCTTACCCTCACGGCCAGAAAAAGCGACTAGCCTAACCGACCCCTCCGAAATAACCTTCAACAAACGCAGACACACACTTCCTGGGATGAGCAGCCAATCAGCATGGATATATACGATTACATCATCATCGGCGCCGGATCTGCCGGTTGCGCGCTCGCCCGTGGGCTCAGCGACTACCCTGATAACAAGGTGTTGCTGCTGGAAGCAGGACCTCCCGCTGATAAATTTTGGGTGAACACGCCTGCCGGTATGGCGAAGCTGTACTTTCACAAAGAACTGAACTGGAATTACTTCACCGACCCGATGCCTGCACTTCGCAATCGGAAGATGTACTGGCCTCGGGGCAAGACGCTAGGCGGTTCAAGTTCCATCAACGGGATGATTTTCATCCGCGGCCACCGCAATGATTTCGATAGCTGGCGCGACGAGGGAAATTCTGGCTGGGGCTACGACGATCTCCTGCCATACTTCAAGAAGATGGAGCACAACGAGCGCGGGGCGGATGAATATCGTGGCGCCGGTGGTCCGTTGTGGGTAAGCGATCCCGTGGTGAAAGTCCGAAGCTCGCATGATTTCATCGAAGCCACGGAGCGTCTAGGCATTCCTCGAACGGAAGATATCAACGGCGCCATACATGACGGTGTCGGATTCATGCAGCACACGATTCGTGGTGGCCGCCGTTACTCCGCCTACACCGCGTTCATCGAGCCCGTTCGCCATCGGCCGAACCTGACCGTGCTGACGGGGGCCGCAGTGCAGCGCATTGCATTGAAGGATAACGTTGCAACGGGAGTAGAAGTGCTTCTGCACGGAGAGCGTCGGACCTTTGATGCCGCGAGAGAAGTCATATTGTCGGCCGGATCGCTCAATTCTCCGCAGATGCTCATGCTGTCGGGCATTGGACCGGGCGAAGAGCTGCAACGGCACGGCATCAAAATTTATGTGCAGAGCCCTGGTGTCGGACTCAACCTGCAAGATCATTTCTACGTGCACGGAAGTTATCGCTCGACTCCAGATAGTTCTTACAACCTGGAATTGAGCGGCATCAGGAAGTACCTGGAAGGCGCGCGTTACCTGTTGACGCGCAAGGGTTACCTGGCGCTGGGTTCGTCGCAAGTGGGGGCCTTTGTGAAAAGCCGGCCAGAAGAGCCCTACGCTGATCTGCAGATCAGCTTCAGGCCGATGACCTTCACCTACTCCCCGGGCGGAGAGTGTGAAGTTGAACGCGAGCCTGGCATGGGCGTCTCGGTTTACCTTTTGCGTCCGCGCGCTACCGGCACTGTGACGTTAGGGTCGGCAAATCCGGCTGACCCGGCCGTATTCAAACCGAACTTTCTGACCAACCACGATGACAATCGCGCAATGATCGCGGGGGTGAAGCTTATCCGGCAAATCATGTCGACCGAGCCGATTGCGTCGCGCGTCATCGAAGAACAGATTCCTGGCCCTGCGGTGGGGACGGACCAGCAGATTCTTGACTGGATGGAAATGACTGGCAATTCAGCGCACCACCAGGCGGGCACCTGCAAGATGGGACGCGACAGGCTAGCGGTAGTGGACGAGCGTTTGCGTGTGCGAGGTGTCGAACGCTTGCGGGTGGCTGACGCTTCGATCATGCCGCATCTCACATCCGGCAACACGAATGCTCCGACGATCATGATCGGCGTGAAGGCCGCGGATATGATTTTGAAGGATGCAGTCCCGCTTCGCATCACCCGGGAGGCGGCAGTGCCTGCCTGAAATACCACTAACGAGAACGCTGTCGTCGGCGACTGAACAAGCCCGCCGGCTCACGATAGATAGACAACATAGCGACCGCGAGCATGCTCGCGGTGAGCTTGGTCAACGTAAGCGAACAGGGATGTCATCGATGTCAACTGCAAGTCATCAGAGCGCTCAAAACAAGGTGCAAGCCGAGTACCCCCGCGTCGGGCTTTACATCGACGGCGAGTGGGTCTACGACCGCGAAACGGCAGTCGAAGTGAGAAACCCGGCTACCGAAGACGTATTGGGCAAAGTGCCGAAGGCGACCGCCGAGGACCTCGCGCGTGCTTTGGACGCGGCGGCGCGGGGTTTTCTGGCGTGGCGCGACACGCCGCCTCAGCAACGCGTCAAGGTGATTCAGAAAGCCACGGCGCTGATGCGCGAACGACTGGAACTCATCGCCACGACGATCACACTGGAAAATGGCAAGCTGTATTCCGACGCTTATGCGGAGGCGGACCGCTCGATGAACTTTTTCGATTGGAACGCCGCGCAGTCACTGCGTGAGTACGGGTTCATCGTTCCCGGTGAATCGCAGATGCAGAAGTTCATTTTGCGACAGCCGATTGGCCCCGTGGCGGCCTTTACGCCCTGGAACGTGCCTATCAGTTCTGCAGCACGCAAGGTCAGTGCGGCGCTGTCGGCGGGGTGCTCCGTCATATTGAAAGCAGCGGAGGAAACGCCGGCCACCGCGTGCCTCCTCGTACAAGCCTTCCAGGACGCAGGTCTTCCTGCAGGCGTGTTGAATCTCGTGTTTGGCAACCCCGCAGAAATTTCGTCGACGCTCATTGCGTCTCCAGTAATTCGACTGGTGACGTTCACCGGCTCGGTTGGGGTCGGAAAGCATCTGACGCAGTTAGCGGCTGCGGCGATGAAGCCCGTACTCATGGAGTTGGGCGGGCACGCTCCGGTACTCGTATGCGAAGGTGTAGATGGTGTTGCGGTTGGCCGACTGGCAGCGCGGGGTAAGACGAACGCCAGCGGCCAAATCTGTGCATCTCCTTCCCGATTCATCGTTCATAGCAGCGTGTACGACGATTTCGTGACCGCTTTCGCGGGTGCGGCGCGAGAGGTGCGAGTTGGCGACGGGTTCAGCGAGACCGCGCAGATGGGTCCAGTGGCAAGTGCGCGACGGCTTTCCGCGATGCAGGGGCTCGTAGCAGACGCCAAACAGCGCGGCGCCCGAGTTGCCGCGGGGGGCGCCCGTATCGGAAATCGAGGCTATTTTTTCGAACCGACGGTACTCGCTGAGGTCCCCATCGATGCTGATGCTATGACGATCGAACCTTTCGGTCCACTCGCAGCCTGCGTGCGTGTAGACGAGCTGGGCGAGGCTATTGCGGTTGCAAACAGCCTTTCAGTCGGCCTCGCAGCGTACGCATTCACCAACTCTCTTCAGGATGCCGAACGGATCAGTCGTGAGCTTGAATGTGGTGTCTTGTCCATCAACCACTTTGGCACGCCGGACGCAGACACGCCCTTTGGCGGAGTGAAGGACAGCGGGATCGGACGGGAGGGAGGGCCGTCGACGCTGGATGCATTCATGGTCACGAAGACGGTGTTGCAAAAGACAGTACGCATCTGAGGAAGCACCGAAGTGTCGCGGTCTGAAATCAACGCGATCAAAACGGGCTGACGTGGAAGGAATAATCTATGTCGAGCCCGTGAAGAAGGGACGGCAAGCGTTCGAGGCACTCTACGCTGCTGTAAACGAACGCGCAGACGCCTAAGGGCAAGTTCATCGAAATAGACACGCCAGGCGTGACAGAAGAACGTAGTTGCATCCCCCAGTGGTGATAGCGGCTCACGCATCTTGACCATCGCTTGCGAGCAGTCGGTTCGAGAAAACATGCGGGGCACACAGAGAGACGACCGCATGACTCGTGCAGGCAGGCCTGGACAGTTCTGCGGCTAGCAAATCAACTAAATGTGGAGACAGTAATGAAAAAGTACGTCAGGAAAGTGGCACTGATCGGCGTAGCCGGCGTCTTGGCGCTTGTGACAGACGCCGCCATGGCCAAGGACATCACGCTGGGCTACGTCGCCGCAGGCATGCAGTATCCGTTCAATGTGGCAGCGGCGAAAGGATTCGAGGCGGCAGCGAAGGCGGCGGGCGTCAAAACGATTGTCCTTGACGCGAAGACAAGCGTCGAAAGGCAGGGAAATGCGGTTGACGACCTCATCGCTCAAAAGGTCGACGGGATCGCGGTTCTTCCAATCGACGCGGTGGTTGCTCAATCTTGGGTAGACCGTGCCGCGTCCCATAACATCCCGTTCGTGGCGGTTGCGACGCAAGTCGGTGATCCGCAAAAGCATCCGATCAAAGACGTCTATCCAAAAGTAAGCGCACTGGTCGCAAGCGACGAGGTGCATGCCGGATACGATGCCGCACAGATTGCCGCAACCTTGCTTCCGAAGGGGCGGACAGCCAATATCGCGATCGTCGAGGGGGCGCCTGGCTACCCGACGGTATGGCAGGTGACAAAGGGCTTCAAGGAAGGACTTGATAAGGCGGGCATCAAGTATCAGATCGTCGCGTCGCAGCCCACCGACTGGACTCCTGAAAAAGGGGAGTCCGTGTGCCAGAACATTCTGTCCGCACACCCGGATGTCGACCTTTTCTTCAACCAGGCCGACGACATGGTCATTGGCTGTGCTCGAGCTGTACGTGCGGCGGGGTCCCACGCAAAACTCGTCAGTCGAGGCGGATCGCGACTCGGCATCAACGCCATCAAGGCTGGCGATGTCGATGGCACGGTTTGCATCCAGCCGGGAAAAATGGGCGCGCTTGCGTTCAAGGCCTTGTATGCGGCAGTGACGAACCCCGCCGCGCCGAAAGCACAGTTTGTCGATGTTGACACCCCTCAGGTGACGAAGGCCAGCCTGTCCCAATGCGCGCCCGAGTGGTAAGCAGCGTTGATGTCAACTGAAGGTGTAGGAGGCAGCCAAATGGAAAACGAAATCCCGCTTTTGCAATTGCAGGGCGTGACGAAGACATTCCCGAACGGCCTGACCGCACTGCGCGGAGTCAACCTCAACGTCTCGCGCGGAACGGTTCACGGGTTACTCGGCGCGAACGGCGCTGGCAAATCGACGCTGATCAAGATCCTGTCGGGCTCGTTTCCCGCGACGGGCGGACGAATCGTCTGGAAAGGGACGCCCGTTGAATACTCGAGTCCCAAAGCCGCGAACGACATGGGGATTGCTACGATTCATCAGCACATCCCTCTGGTGCCAACGCTTTCGGTACTCGAGAATGTATTCCTCGGCGAGGAAAGCCGGTGGCGTCGTAGCACGGTCATTCGCAAGCGTTTCTCCGATCTCTGTGGGCGAGTCGGCTATTGGCTTCATCCGGACGGGCTCGTGAGCGACCTGTCCATCGGCCAACGCCAGATGGTCGCGATTATGCAGGCGCTCGGAACGGGCGCCGACCTGATCGTGATGGACGAGCCGACCGCGTCCCTTGCGGCAAGTGAGCGCGAGGTTGTCTACCAGATCGTGCGGCACCTGTCCCGCGTCGAAGATAAAGCGATTCTGTTCGTGTCGCATTTTCTCGACGAGGTCATGGCGCTCACGGACCGGGTCACCATACTTCGTGATGGGCAAGCAGTCGTCGATGCGCAAACGTCTGATCTTGACGAGTCGCGTCTCGCGGAAGCTATCGTTGGACGGCAGATCGTTGCACTGGAGCGGGTGCCCACGAAGCCAGTGGATTTGAGCGCGCCTGTGGTGCTTGAGCTAAAAGGCGTCGCCTCTCCCGAGAATCTCGCGACCATCTCGTTGAAAGTACGGGCGGGGGAGGTCGTGGGAATCGCGGGTCTGCTTGGCTCGGGTCGTAGTGAACTTCTGCATGCGATTTTTGGTGCGGACCCCGATGCCACCGGTGAGGTGTTGGTCGAGGGTCGATCGATTGGGAAATCGACGGCTGCAGCAGTGAGGGCCGGGCTCGGATTAGTTCCAGAAGACCGTATGGAACAGGGTCTCGTCCCCGGGTTCGAAATCTGGCGCAACACAACGCTGCCGGCGCTCAGCGGCGTTTCGCGAGGCCGCTGGTTGCCAGATCCCGCGCGAGAGCGCAAACGCGGCGCTGAGGCGATCCGTCGCCTGTCGATCAAGGCGAGTTCGCCGGACATCCTTGTGACCGAGCTTAGCGGGGGCAATGCGCAGAAAGTAACGATTGCCAAGTGGCTATTCAGCGATGTGAAGGTGTTCTTGCTGGACGAGCCGACCGCCGGCATCGACATCGGAGCGAAGACGGACGTACTGCTGCTCGTGCGCGAGCTTGCTGCGGCGGGCAAAGCGGTCATCATGGTTTCGTCCGAATTCGAGGAGCTCCTCGCAGTGAGCACGCGGATCCTGATTATGCGCGACGGGCGGTGCATTGCTAAGCGCGCTGGCCACGAGACGTCTGAGCATGAGCTGATGTTGTTGGCGGGCGGCAAGAGTGCGAACCCGGCTAGCGAGCAACGCGCAGGCGCGCAATCTTGAAAGAGAGAGTAATGATGAACCTGACGACTTCAACACATTCCGGACCGTCAAGTGGCGGCAATGAATCCTCTGGAGGGCCGACGGACGGCGTTTCTCAAATGGCGCAAGGACAAATGACTGATTGGCGACGATTGCTCAGTCTTCGCGAGATGGGCGTTTACTACGCGCTAATCCTGCTGGTACTGATTATCTCTGGCGTCGCCGCCTACACCGGCAGGCCAAGTTACCTGAGCGTGGTTAACATCTCCAACGTCCTGTATCAGTCGTCGCTGGTGGCCATCATCGCAGTTGCCATGACGGTCATTCTGATCACTGGAAATTTCGACCTTTCGGTTGCGTCGGTGGCGGCGCTGTCGGCAGCGGTGCTCGTGGGTCTGTCTGACACACTCGGGTTCTGGCCTGCGGCGCTTGTTGCGATGCTCGTCTCGATTCTGGCGGGGCTGTTGAATGGTGCGATCGTCCAATACCTCGGGATCAATGCGTTCATTGTCACGTTGGGGACGTTGACCGCGATCCGCGGTGTGGTTCAGATCTACACCGACGGCCGGTCCCTGTCGGTTGATACGCCCGAAGCGCTGCAGGCTATGCGAATGTTCGAATCAGGCCGCCTGCCAGTCGCCATTCCCCTCATCGTGATAGGCGCTGCACTGTTGTTCGCGGGTTGCTGGATCCTGCTTCGAGCGCGTCGCGAAGCACGCAATATCCCGACGACATCCCTTGGCATGATCGTTGGCGGTATCTGTTGCCTTGCTCTCGTGGTTGCCGGTGGACTGTCGCTTGCGATGCCCAAACCCGTCGTGTATATGGCGATTTTCACGGCGATTGTCTGGTTTATCCTGAGCATGACGAACATTGGTCGACGAGTCTACGCGGTAGGTGGTAATCCCGAGGCGGCCCGCTTGTCTGGGATCAATGTGAAGCGCTACAAGATGGCTGGGTTCATCCTGTGCAGTGCGGCGGCGGGCTTCGGCGGCGTATTGTTCGGCAGTCGCCTGGGAGCAGTCAACCCAACGGCGATGCAAGGGGCAGAGTTGACTGTCATCGCCTCCGCGATCCTCGGCGGGACTTCTCTGTTTGGCGGCGCGGGTTCCGTTATCAAAACCCTTGCAGGCGCACTGCTCCTTTTCACCCTGACGAACGGGTTCAACATTCTGAACCTGGGTGCGAACTATCAGGGCGTCATCGAAGGAACGGTGGTTGTCACGGCCGCCGCTATCTATACGGTCGGCGGATCACGCCGCCGTAAGCGCTAGTAGCGATCCGATGAGACGATGCGCTCCGCTGTGGCCTGGCCGTAAAGGTCGACAAATGGCGGTGCGAGTCCTCCGCTGGCACAGGAAGCTTTGGGACTATGCGGAGCCAACTCGCACCGATGCGGATCAAGCGGGGTCGAGCCAGTTCAGGAGACGTTCATGGCATGTCTTGATTTCAGCGCACCCGGTGTTTTAACGCCAGCTGAGAGGGAGATTATTTCGCAAGGACTCAACGCGTTGTTGCGTGAGCGGTACTTGGCTTACGAAATTGCAGTCAAGGTAGCGCTTTCTCGCGGCCACACCCAGCCCAGCGTGACCGATTTCGGGCTGCCTGACATTCTTCGCCTTAGCCGAATGATCTAGCAGGGCGCCCGGGGCAGCGCGAGTTTGTGACGGTTCCGGGTGGATTGCTCGACCTTAACGAGCGGCGGCGGTTCTCGCTCATCCGGCAACGCTTGTTGCCCGTTGCATCAATATAACGCTTGTGTGGAGGATTGACGTGGCCAGTCAAAGTACTATTCGAACGCTTTCGGCCGGCTCTATCGGCAATTTTGGAGAAATCTACGACTTCGCGGTTTTCGGGTTCTCCGTTCCGATCTTGGCGGCGCATTTCTTCCCCGGCAGCGACCGTACCGCAGCGCTTCTGAGTACCTTCGCCGTCTACGCCGTGGCGTTCTTCGCCCGGCCTCTGGGGGGATTGATGTTCGGCGTTATCGCGGACAAGGTCGGGCGTGTACAGGTCATGGCGACCACCGTCTGGCTGATGGCGCTTGGCACCGCCGTAATTGGCCTCCTGCCTACTTATGCCAGCATTGGAATCGCAGCCCCCATTCTCCTTGTCATATGCCGGATCGCGCAAGGCCTTGCGCTCGGTGGCGAGACGACGGGCACCACCAGCTTTATCCTCGAATCGGCGCCACATGACCGTAGAGGCGGTTGGATCGGCCTGACTTTGATTTTTTCACATCTGCCCAATGCTCTGGTGGCAATACTCCTGATCGGCCTCCAACTTGCGGCCGGTGCGACTTCGTATGCCGACTGGGTTTGGCGCGTCCCCTTTCTTGCCGGCGGACTTATCGGCATCGTGGGCTTCTGGTTGCGGCGCAATCTCGACGAGCCGGATGAATTTAAGCAAGCAACACGCAGGACGCACCCGAAGAATCCTCTTCTTACCGCGATGCGTGAAGGCGGTCTGAAGGGCATGCTCAACGTGGCGATGATTCAGCCCATTCAGACTGTGGGCTCCTACCTGATACTCGGGTTTATGTACACTTTTCTCGTTCGAGTGGCGAAGCTCGATCCGACATTGGCGCTTTTTTCGAACGCCGCCGCCGTCGTTGTGCTGTCCTTCATGATTCCGCTCGGCGGAATGTTAAGCGACCGCTTCGGCCGAAAGCCCATACTCACTTTCGGCGCTGCATGGTTAGCTTTCGCTGCGTATCCTGGTGTCTATCTGGCGGCGACGGGTACGATTGCGGGCGCGCTGATCGGTCAACTCCTGCTGGTTGTGGGGGTCGGACTGTATGGCGGTTCATGCTTTGTTGCCGCGCCCGAGTTTTTCCCGACTTCGTTCCGTGCAACGGGGCACGCGATCTCGTATCAAGTCACCGTGGCCGTGTTCGGAGGAACGACACCGTTGATCGGTACACTTCTGGTCCGTGCGTTTGGATCGCCCCTTGCGCCGGCTTATTATGTTGCCGTAGTCGCGGTTGCCTGTCTCATCATGACTCAATTCGTGCCCGAGACGAAAGGCGTGAGTCTGCGTACCGCCAGCGGTTCAGCGTCCGGCGAGCGCGCTACTGGGGCCATACATGAAGCGAGATAATTTCGCGCAATGCCGGCTTGGCCCGAAGTAGAACGGGCACCGGTCGGTTACGTTCCGTAGTGTCCACGTCTATCGGCGGGTGGGCTGAATGGGGCCCGCTGAGCACTAGCGGGCTGTGTCACGCATTCATGCGGCTACCCGATCGTTGCGCTTACGAAGCAGCTGAACGGCCACGCCGGCGGTGCAGGCAACGATAAGAGCGCTGACCATGAAGACTGCACGTAGCCCGACGCGCCCGCCGACCCACCCGAGGGCCGGGCTTCCTATCGCCATCGCCACATCCAGGAAGGCAGTGTAAAGCCCCATCGCCATTCCGTGATTCTCGCGCGGTATACCACGGACTGCTTGTCGAGGCCATTCCCAGATGTCGCAGCTGCAGCTATTTAGAAATGTCGGGTTTTGACCTTGAGTTTGACACTGTCTTTAACGGTTTGAATCTCACGTAGCGTTGAAGGACAGCGCGTGAACGGGCAGGGCGTGTCAGCCCGTTCAGACAGATCCTGCAGATCGACGGCCAGGTTTGCGTGTTTGGTTCGGCTGCCTTCGTTGTGCCAATTCCGTGATCACGCCGTTGATGTCGTGCTGGGTGAATTCGCGCTGCTTCTTGGTGCCCTGCGCGCGTTCTGTTGCCCGAACCGGTTGTCCCTGATTCGTGCGCGCGGGGGAGCTGGAGATGCGCCGGTTGTCGCGTTGCGCCTGGATCGCCTGCGCGACCTGCAGCGCGTGATTCAGGCGTTTATGTTCAACGACCGCGCCCTGGTCGATCTCGGCCAGACGGTCGTACTGCCTGTACGGCAGCACCCGGCCATCTGCGCGGATCTCGATGCGTCCGTCCGGGTACTCCCACACGTCGATGTACCGGTGGATCAGTTTGCGGTTCTCCGGCGTGTCATCCAGCAGGTACATCACGCGGTCGTACTGAACGGTCAGCGATCTGGTCACACGTCGCGTCTCGCGCCACGTCATCAGCAGGTCGAGATTCTCGTCACCCCGCAGCGGCCGGTGGGCGTCGAAATCGCTCTTCGGCGGCTTCGCGAAGCGCACGTTATAGGCCGCCATGAAGGAGGGCGCATACGCATTGGCTTCGACCATCGTGCTGATTCCGCGCAGTCGCAATTCCTTCACCAGCCGGTCCTGCAGCGTCAGGTGGGCGCGCTCGACGCGACCCTTCGCTGAGCTGCTGTTCGCGCAGAACGTGTCGATATTCAGCTCGAACATCGCCCGGCCGAAATGCGTCACGCTGCTTCCCGTTTCATGGGCCTTGCCACTGCGAAACACGCTCGCTTTGTCGCTGTAGAACGCGCCAGGCTTGCCGTGGCGTTCGATATACGCGCGCGTCGCCTCAAAGTAGCTGAAGGTCGATTCGGTCGCCGTGAAGTGCAGCGCCATGATCCCGGCTGGTGGCGTCGTCCACATAGACCAGCAGCGTGCACGCCGGCGAGCGTTCCTCGAACCAGCGGTGATCGCTGCCGTCGATCTGGATCAGCTCGCCTAGACACGCGCGCCGGGCACGCGGCTGGTAAATCCTCGGCGGCCGCTGCCGCCGGGGCACCCACAGACCTGCGTCCGTCATCAGGCGCCTGACCGTCTCCTTGGCAAGGCGAATGCCGTGCGATTCGTACAGCTTCTCGCATGCCAGCGTCGGCCCGAAATCCGCATAACTGCCCCGGATCAGATTCAATGCGCGTTCCGCCGTGCCATCCGCCAGCTGGTAGTTGCTCGGGTGCCCCCGATGCCGTGACAGCAGTCCTGAGGCACCCTGGCGGCGGTAGCGTACCGTCAGCCGCTCAACCTGACGCCGGCTCAGCTGAAGCCGCTCTGCGGCTTGCCAGGTCGTCAGCATCCCGTCGACCACCGACTGGATCGTCCTGAGCCGGTCAACCTCGCGCATCGTCATGGTGATCGTCCCGGATGTCGTCATGCAAGCCTCCCGTCAAAGGTCAGCCAGCATGACATGCGACGTTTCAGCTTTGCCCAGGTACGACATTACAGCTTTGCCGTAACATAGATGTCGAGGCCATTCTGAAATGTCCGCTTTCTGGCTAAGTTGAAATGTCCGGGTTTAAGGGGTTTGTTTCTAACGCCTTTTGTCTCACACCTTGTTGAAGGACGATGCCTGAACTGGCAGGGCGCTTACGTCTGTGTCTATCACCTTTGCAGACCGACGGCCAGGTTTGCGTGGTTGTTGCATTTGCCGCTGCTGCGACTGTTCCAGAATCACACCATTGATATCGGCCTGCGTGAACTCGCGCTGTTTCTTCTTGCCGGGCGAGC
>NZ_PNXY01000046.1 GCF_002879865.1 Paraburkholderia rhynchosiae | reverse complement strand
CGGCTCGTCAGACGGGCATCGCCCAGATTTGCCGCGCCGAATTCGATGTCGGCCCAGTCGTCCTGGTCATCCTGATTGTCGGTCGAAGGCAATTACGTGTAGTTCCTGTGGCGGTGCCTCAAGTTAACACCGCCTCAAGCTGTTTACAAGCGCTATCCCCGCGCAGATGTGGGTAATCCTGAGGTCCGTGGCTGGGCCATATCAGACGAGAATTGGAACGGCATCGGGACGGGGTGTCCTGGAGGTGGATGTCAGTGTCGCAGGGGTGCGAAAAAGCAGGAAGCGACGATAAAGAAACGAACGCTACCTAGAACGTGTGCCGAATGCCGACGGCAAATGTGTTGCCAATGGGATGGTCGCTAAGCTTGTCAATTGAGTAAATCGCGTAAATGTCCGTCCGCTTGGACAGCAGATGGTCGTAACCGAGAGCGGCAGTGTTGCGAAGGCTGTTGGTCGTATGCGTGGGCCCTGACCGTTGCGTGCGCGCCCACTCTGCGAGCAGAAAGTCAGCCGGTGAGAAGGGGATCGACAAACCCGCCTCATAGGTGTGGCTGCCCGTAGGTGTACTCACGTCACTTGTCATCGCCCACGCCCCGTAGAGCGTCACGACCTTGAAATCGTACGCTGCGCCCGCGAGATAGGCATACTGCGCTCCCACCGGCCCAGCTGCGGTGTACCGCACGCGCTGGCCGGACAGCACCGCCGTGAGGCCGTGACCTTGATAATTCAGGTGAACGCCGAGGTTACCGATGCCAGGTGAACCCGCAGCGCCACCAAGGCCGTAGATTACCGTTGCGCCAAAACCCTTCAGGTTCGAGGTCGTGTACTTGGCAGTGTTATTCCACACCGTATCTCCGATAATCGTGCCCCCATAATTGGCCACGAACGTCTGGACAACGAGCGGGGAAAAGACGACAGATGATCCGAATGGATTGACGAGAGATTCTGCCGTATACATCGGATTTCTTTGCCGCCCCAAGGTTAACTGGCCGAAGTCGCCTTTAAATCCCACGTACGCATTGCGGGACCAGAATGGGTCCGCCGCACTGCGACCCAGCGCGCCGTTTTGGGGCTGAAAGAAGCTCTCAAGGGCGAAGATGGCGCTGACGCCGCCGCCAAGGTCTTCGTTGCCGCGGATTCCCCAGAAGGAAGTGGTGAGTCCGCCGCTCCCCATCAGTACCGCAGATTGCGGCATGTCGCTACGTTTGAGACTCCCGACATAGGTGCCGATGAGGCCATAAAGTTGGACCTGGGAGCCGCTATCTGCTTGTGCGTCGACAGAAGTCAATGCCAGACCTGAACAGAAAAGCGCCGCAATGCCAAGCCTGGTGCCGACTTTCCGCGCAGGAAAGCGGGCGATTACCCGTTGTGACTTCTTCATTTCGGTTGTCTCCATTCATGTTCTAGTTAGTACCACTGATTAACCATCTTTGAGTGACGGCGCGTGCGCAAGCATGTCGCAGAAGCTAACAGGTGTTAGGAGCCAGGCAGCTCCTCCCCTTGAGCCATGTCAGGAGAAGGAGCCGTCAGGAACGCGCGTGGCTACGGGGAAATCTCTTCAAGAGCGCGATTGGTCGTCTCCACCATTCGGGCAGCTACGAAGAAGCCTACTGCACTGACCACGGCAAACATGATGAATACCGCAGCGATGCCTTTCCCTGTCAACACAACGCCGACGATCGCTGGCGCGGCAGCAGACGCTGCTCGCAACCAGGAAGTCGCGAGACCAGTACCGATGGCGCGCATCCGGGTCGGATAGATTTCAGGGGTGTAAAGGTACAGAAGTACGGTTGTGGTTGCCATCACAGCGTAGGCCGAGGATCCCAGGAACATCACTGACCAGGCGCTGCCCGCTCCATGAATGCCCAGAGCGGCGAGCAGTATTGCGCTGACGATGAAGCATGCCATGGCCCAGCGGCGGCGCCCTACCCGGTCAATCAACAACGCGCAGGCGAGCACCCCGCACGTGCTAAGGACATTGGAGATGGACGCCATGTGAAGCGATTCTTGCAAAGGAAGATGGTAGACCGTCCGGTAGAGGCTGGGCAGCCAGTTGTTAATGCCATTGGCCACAAAATAAGAGCTCGCCCAGAGCAACCACACGACAACGGTGCGTCCTCTGTAGAACGGGGAGAAGAGTTCTTTCCAGCTTCCCTTCTTCTTCGACTGAAGTCCGTTCAGAAGGCTCACAATGCGCTCGTCAACCTCGGCACTCTGCGTTTGCGCGTCGAGGCTGCGCTTCGTCGTGCTTGCCTCCAGACGCTCGATGATTCGTTCCGCTTTATCGAAACGACCCCTTGCAATGAGCCAGCGCGGCGATTCGGGAAGACGGGCGATCAGGATCGCTACGGCGATGCCTGGGATCCCGCCGATGAGGAACATATACTCCCAGCCGAAGCGGGGGACGATGAAGGCACCGAGTTGCGCGGCCGCAAGGAGACCCAGCGGGAAAATGAGTTCGTACAGGATGAAGAAACGTCCCCGGCCGTGGGCTTGAGACAGTTCGTTGATGTACGTGGCCGCCACTGGCACTTCTCCGCCCACTCCGATACCTTGCAGGAAGCGCATCAAAAAAAGCATAGGCAAGTTGCCCGTAAAGGCGCATACGATGCTCATTGCCGACATGGCACCGACCGTTATCGTGGCGCTCGGCACCCGGCCAATGCGCTCGGCAAGCCAACCGAACACCAACGCTCCTACGACCTGGCCCAGATAGCCGGCGGCAATCAGCGCGCCAATCTCGGCGGCAGAAAGATGCCAGAGGCCGACGAGCACAGGAAGCACGAAAGCAAGCGAGAGGGCATCAAATGCGTCAAAGAGGGTCGCGCTGCCCATGACAATGCGTGCCTTGGTGTGCCACCTGCAGAACGGTACGTTCTCGATGCGGAACAGCAGGTTCGCTGCACGCAACTGCTCGCCGACGGTGCGTGTTTCGCTCTCCGGTTGACCAAAGCCTACGCTGTAAGCGGTCGAAGGGGTATTCATGCTGTCTCCTGTAAGGCTGCATTTTATGGACCCTCGGTCTTTTTCTGTTTTGAAGCACCGATCGCGCTTTTTATCTTTTGTGTCGCGGCTGCGGAGCTTTTTCGGTCGTTTCACGATCCTGTTATGGGCGAGGCGCGGAACGAGGTGTCGCGCGTCGCCGTTATTTGCTAACGCTGATAGCGAAGCGATGCATCGCTTCGCTATCGTCATAAGGCTATGGGTGCACAGCTCCTCCGTCAGTCGACGAGGCCCGCAGAACGAAGCGCGTCAGTGATCTCAACGTCCGCGCCTTCCGCGAGCGGAAGCAACGGCGAACGCACCGTCGCATGCTCGAGGATGCCTCGGGCAACGAGACCGTGCTTGAGTGCAACGGTGCCTTCCATGTGCGAGCCACGGTGGTACACGCTGCGCGTCACGGGCAGAAGGCGATCATGGATCGCGCGAGCTGCCTGGTAGTCTTTCGCCTTGCCTGCTTTGATCAGTTCGATGAGCGGCTCGGGAGCCAGGCCACCGTAACCGACAAGCGCACCGTCAACGTCGAACATCGTATGGAGCAGATATTCGTCGTGGCACGTCAGGATTTGCAGTTCCGGACGCTCGCGGCGAATGATGGGGATCTCCACGTCCCAGCGGCGCATGTTGCGCACGCCGTTCTTCATCGCGAAGACACCAGGCTGTGCGGCGATCTCCAGTTGTGTTTCGAGGTTGTAAGTCGCCTTGGTAGCATCCGGGTACTGGAAAAGAATCAGGGGCAGTCCGCTGCCTTCGTAGATGGCACGGTAACGGTCTTGCGGTGCGCCCTTCTGGTAACCGAAGCGCAGCCAGCCGTGCGACGGGTATACCAGACCGGCCGACGCGCCGGCTTCCACGGCACGCTTCGCTTCTTCCACTGCCACTTCAGTGCCTTCCAGCGTGATACCGGCGATGACCGGGATCTTGCCGTCAACGGACTTCACGAAGCTCTGGATGACCTCAGCCTGTTCTTTCTGTGTGAGGAACGTGCCTTCGCCAGCGTGGCCAAGAACCGTCAGACCTTTAACCCCCTCGATGCCGCCGAGCCACGAACCCAGCCGTTGAATTGCTGCGTGGTCCACCGCACCGTCGCGGGTGAAGGGTGTAACGGGTGCCGGGACCAAACCGCGCAGATCGATCGCTTTCATGACGTCTCCATCCAAATTGAGCTTTTCGGCTCCTCTTTTCGAGAGAGGAGAGCCCGCTGCTCGTTTCGCTTGAAGCCGGAACAACGGTGCATGCGTTGCAGTGTAGTGAGGCGCGCCCTATGCGGGAACAGCTGGAATGGACATTTCAGCTATACTGAATCGACATATCCCAACCGGGGCTAACGAGTGGACTATGCTGCCTGGAAGCTGTTCATCGACGCCGCAGAGCTCGGTAGCCTGAGCAAGACCGCGGTTGCCTATGGGACAACTCAGCCGCACATCAGCCGTCAGATTGTTCAGCTTGAGCAATACTGCGGTGGCCGTCTGTTTCAGCGGACGGGGCGAGGCGTGATACTGACCGAATTGGGGGCGCGTATCGCCCCGCGCGTAAGGGCATGGCTGGCCAGTACGGCACAATTGTCAAACGACATCCGCAGTACGGCAGGAGAGCCGATCGGCGTGGTCAGAATCGGGATCCTGCCCTCAACCGCGCATCCGCTTGTGAGCACCGTTTACCATCGCCTTCGAGAGCGTTATCCCCTGGTACAACTACAGGTGCGCGAAGGTCAAGGTGCGTTATTGGAAACGTGGTTGGAAAACGGCAGTGTCGACCTCGCGATCCTTTTTCGAAACAGTCCGACGCCCAAAAACGGTGACGAGTATCTGGTTGAGGCGGCGACTTACCTGGTCGGCGCAGAGGGCGATCCTTTGTTAAAGCAGTCCACGATCGCTTTTTCAAAGCTCGACGGTATTCCACTGGTCTCTTTCTGCCGCCCCAACAGCTGGCGCGACCGACTCGAGCAAATTGCCGGCGAACATCGGATCTCCCTCAACTTCGCGGCGGAAGCCGACTCTTTGAGTCTGCAGGCGCATATTGTGGCCGACGGCGGGATCTATGCATTGCTCGGACCGTACGCGATTGCCAACCTTGAAAAAGAATGCCGGCTGCAGGCGTCAATGGTGGTCGACCCTCAAGTGCCTCGTTTCATTGCGCTTGCCATGTCTCCCCACGGCGAACTGACGCTTGCTTGCCGTACGGTCATGCAGCTTACCAAGGAAATAGCGCGTTCGCGGAACCTCTCGTCCGACCTCCAACTGGGCATGTCCGCAGCCTTTTTGCGTTCCGTCTAAAGGGGCGAACCCGGCCCGCATCACTGGGTACAGCTTTATCCCTGACGATGTGGACTACCCAACCAGGCCGGACGTTTGCTCATCGTTGTGCAGGCCTGCGAAGGGGCGCGAGACTAACGAAGTTCGGCCGCAAATCCGCAGCAACGTCAGTACACCGTAACGTCCGTGTTATCGAGCCCAAGACATGTCGCTGGTTTGAATACTTCCGTGGCTTTCAACCGAATGAAGCTATAGGGCGCTTCATACTCATAAGCTGTGTCACCTCATGCCGGTCATCCGCGGACGAGATCGGAACAGTCAGCCATTTCCCGTCAGGGTATGCTCGGGCTTCATCGTAGAGCCTGACCAACTGTGGGCTCCAGAAATAACGCCGCGCCTCAAATTTTTCTCGCTCAGCTCGCCCCAAGACCACCAGAACCGAAAATAGCTTGTATGCCGGCAGCAAGGTGCAGAACGCCTTGGTCTTTTTGTACCGAAGGGACCAACCGCGTTTCTTGCCACCATAGAGCCAATCTGGTGCGAAAACACCGGGGTAGGATGCCTCGATCCAGCCCTGCACCTCGGCCCAGTGCTCAGACGCCTCCGGCCCCATCCAGTCGCGGATAGTATCCTCATCGGGCGGTGAAGATTTGTCGGTGATCCTGTCGCCGATCTGGGGGGACTGTTTCACGTTGCTCTCCTCTTCCTCTTCATGGGTGAATGTTCCTGGTGGTGCCGGTCTTTTCATTGCCGAAGATCTTTCATGAGCCTATCGCAGGCGATTTAAATGCTTTGCAAGACATTCTCATATCTTCTCCAGGCCGAATAAGCCGGTCCGAATGTCCGGCCTTCTGTTCAGGTCACGACTTCTGAGCGTTAGGCCACCGGCCTTGTACAGATGCCAGTAGAAGGGAAAGTGATGCAGCGAGCAGAACGAGATCCTTAAGCAAAAACTGACCAGGTAGCGCTGAAATGGCCGGAAATCCACCCGCCGTCGCTTCTGCTACTCCGGGCGTGCTCAGGAAGAAGGTAAGCGTGATCAGATAGGTCGCAGCAGACATCGCCGCTCCCAATGCGGAGAAAATGGGCTGAAAGGCTCCGATAATCAGCGCTGCTGCAGTCGACAGCTCAAGTAAACCTATAACGTCACTTGCCCCTTGAACTCCGAATACGGCGTGCAACCAGCTCATGATGGGGCTGTTGACGATGAACGGAGCAATGCCGTTGGCTTCATAAGCCGTGAATTTCATTGCGCCGAACCACAGAAAGATGACCACGAGCGCCCATCTGAGCAGGGCCAGGCCAGAGAGCGATCCAACGCTCTTTTCAGCGATTTGAAGACGGAACTGATTTGCGCGAATGTTCATTTTGGGTTTCCAGATTCAGGTTGTTCGTCGGGTCATTAGGAGCCTCCACTTTAGGCCTACCCTATTCCGGTTTCGAGACTCCATTTGCTCAATAAAGTATCGAAAAGGATCAAAGCGAAGAGACGATCATTGCTGCGGCCACGTTGCGGGATGGCACGATACGAGCCGTTTCGTCGAGTCGTGGTTCAAATACGTGCGGGTATTAGACGAGCGCGTCGAGGATCGCTTGCCCGAACAGATCGGAAGGAAAATTCCGATCCCCACAGATCTGGAATAGCTGCAAGCAGGTGTGCTTTTCGGACCGTGCGTCATTCCGAGATCTGGCGAAACGCCCCGCGCCCGCGCGTCAGTCGAATAGTTTGCGGTACGGGATGAAAGGCGAGCGATTAGCGATGCGGTCGTAAAGCCGCACGCCGCCGCGGAATCCGGACTGACGCGCGGCCGTGGCGGAACTGCAACGCGCAATCGGGCGATCTGCGCCGACAATCCGCCGGACACGTTTCGTCGGCCGACAAGAGCCGCCCTTCTGGCGGACGATCCGCCCTTTTCGCCTGATGAGACCGACCGATTCCAGAAGTCCGACGCGGCATTGACAGCTCGAGGGGGCATCAGGAGAATCGCGCCCGTGAACCTCCGGCACGCGTACCGCGCGCCTATTCCCCGATGTGTTTCACACCGTACTTTCTATAGTACGTTATCCTGATCTCGTCCTGACTTCGAGGAGGGTCGGCGAAGACATGCGCAGGCGACAACAATGGGGTAATCAAAGTGGTTTCGATCTTTGCGACGTGATCGACAGGATATTCGAGGCCGTTCGTCGCCTGAACCCAGTCCGCGATCGTCAAATACTCATCATCGCCTGGTGGCAGTATCAACGCACGGCCCTTGAATCGATAACCGCGCCTCTGGAAGATGTCGACTACGTTAATCTCGACGGCGGGGTTGCGCCTCAAGTTCCGTATTGTCTGAGGCGACGCGATATCGGCGAAGTAAAGAACACCGTTCCTGACCGTCAAGGACGCCTTCGGCGAAAGACTGGGTGTCCCGTCCTCGTTGACTGTCGCGACGAACGACAGTATCGCCTCCTTGATGATCGCCTCCACGTCGGCGTTGATTTCAATCATAGATATCCTCGCTTTAAAACAATTTGAGCGGCTCCATGCATCACTCGCCAGATCTCATCGAATGTTTATCCGGCAGCGACGACGGTTCGGTCTTCATGGACTTCTCGTTCTCTGTGTCAGCTGATCTTTGCGCTTCCCTGTTTCATGCCGACCTTGCTTCAGGCCGCCGTCACTTCCAGCCCGCGCTGCACCGCCGGACGCGCAAGACCACGGTCGAACCAGCGCTGGACACGCGCGAAGCGTTCGAAACCGACGAGTTCGCGCGCTTCGTAAAAGCCGATCAGGTTGCGCACCCAGCCGAGCAGTGAAATATCGGCGATGCTGTAGTCAGCGCCCATCACCCAGTCGCGGCCCGCAAGCCGTTGGTCGAGGACACCGAGCAGGCGCGCTGATTCGTTTGCGTAGCGGTCGCGCGGGCGCTTGTCCTCATAGGCTTTGCCGGCGAATTTGTTGAAGAAACCAACCTGGCCGAACATCGGCCCGACACCGCCCATTTGCCACATCAGCCACTGGATCGTTTCGTAGCGCGTGCTGGGATCGGTGGACAGCAGCCGCCCCGTCTTGTCGGCGAGATAGAGCAGGATCGCTCCCGACTCGAACAACGCAAGCGGCCGTCCGCCCGGACCGTCAGGATCAAAGATCGCCGGAATCTTGCCGTTGGGGTTGAGCGCGATGAATGCCGGATCGTGGTTCTCGTTCGCCATGATGTCGATACGATGCGCCTCATAGGCAAGGCCCGTCTCCTCCAGCATGATGCCGACCTTCACTCCATTCGGCGTCGGTAACGAAAAGAGCTGGAGCCGATCCGGGTACTGCGCCGGCCAGCGCGTGAAAATTGGATGATGGAGTCTCATTTTTTTCCTGTTTTCCCCGGGTATGCGGGTCGAGCCAGCCATGGACGGGACATGGCCGACTCTTCCGCCTGGATCGGTGCCGGGGTGATCGCCGCCAGGCGAACGGAGAACCATGATGCATAGGGAGGGCAGAACTGTTCGCCCTCCCGGCTTTGTCATGGACGAACGCGGATAATCGTCTTCCCGCTGATCCGTTTGGCCTCGTTGAAGGTGGCGACGGCGTCATCGAGGTTCGAGACGTTGCCGATGTTCGTGCGCAGTCGTCCGTCCCGCACCCGCTGGACGATCTCACTCAGCTGCACGCGATCGGACTCGACAACGAAGTCAACCGCCAGGCCGTCGGCAGGTCGCGCCTCCGTCGGCCCGGCGAAAGCCACCAGCGTTCCCCCGGCTCGAATCAGGCCTGCAGAACGCTTCGCGATGTCACCGCCGAAGACATCGAAAACCAGATCGACGCCGCCAACGTCTTCCAAGGCGTCGTTCTCGAGATCGACGAACTCCTGCACGCCGAAGTCGAGCGCCGTCTGACGGTGGGCAGCGCGTCCGGTGCCGATAACGTAGGCGCCGTACTCACGTGCGAGCTGGGTTACCATCGACCCTACTACGCCCGCCGCGCCATGCACGAGGATGCTCTGCCCCGCCCGAAGGCGGCCGTGTTCGAACAGTCCCTGCCAGGCAGTCAGGCCCGGCATCGCCAGGCTCGCGCCCACCGTGAAGTCGACGTCACCCGGCAGCGGCGCAAGGTTGCGTGCCTCGACGGCCACATACTCGGCCAGGGTGCCGTCGCGATACCAGTCCGTAAGGCCGAACACCCGCTGCCCCACTGACAGCCCCGTCGTGCCATAGCCGAGGGCGGTGACCACTCCGGCCAGCTCGTGCCCAGGGATCGACGGTGCGCGGTCACGGCCTTGACGATCGGTCCAGGTCGAGGGCCACGTCAGCTGATTCCAGGTGAACCCTGAGGCATGGACTTGAACGACGACGTCGTTTATCCCCGCCCCCGGCTGTGGCCGCTCTGTCAGCTGCATCCCCGCAGTTCCTGCGGCCTCGTTCGTCACAATGATCGCCTTCATCGTCCCTCTCCTCGTGAGTGGTACACCGTCCTTTCGGGATCCCTTCGCAAACGGGTGACCAGATTTCAGATCGAGCCGGCCGGCGCAACAGCGGGAAAGTCCTTCTCGGGATCGAACACGTTATTGAAAAAGTTCGTCAGCGAGTACATGGCCACCAGCGCGACGATCTCCATCACGTTTGCATCGGTGTAACCCGCACCGCGAACAGCTTCCAGATCGGCGTCGGTGACCTGCCCTTGGGTTTCGACGACTTTGCGCGCAAACTGGACGGCTGCATCCCGCTTCGGGTCGGTAGCGTGGCCCTTCCGGGCGAGCATGATTTCATCGGCCGGCAGCCTCGCCATGTGCTTGGCCGTAAAGCTGTGAACCGTCAGGCAGTAGTTGCATCCGTTCACTTCGGAGACAGCGAGGCCGATGCTGTCACGCGTCTTCACGTCGAGTGCCTTGCTCAAGGAGCCGAGCAGGGTCGCCCATGCGTTGAACGCGATCGGGCTCTGCGCGAAAGCCGCCATCATATTCGGGGTGAATCCGATATTTTTGGTGAACGCATCGAGTGTCGGCTTCGAATCGGTCGGCACC
This sequence comes from Paraburkholderia rhynchosiae, assembly GCF_002879865.1. GTDB lineage: Bacteria > Pseudomonadota > Gammaproteobacteria > Burkholderiales > Burkholderiaceae > Paraburkholderia > Paraburkholderia rhynchosiae. The sequence goes on along the minus strand of NZ_PNXY01000046.1, from coordinate 29,148 downwards.
TGATCCTGCTTTAAGATAGTAGTCCTTGTCATCATAGTCTCTCTAAAGTCACTGGTTTCACTGGTTGAGGATAGTTCATGTCGGAACCATTCCCTCGGCTTACTTCGTGCCTGGCCCCGGGTCGTAGCAGGTCAGGCCTTCAAATGGGAGCTACCTTACGCTAGCCTCCCGTTTTTGCGCCCCTCGGTCGTTCCGTGCGATCACCGCCGCGACGACCCACCTATACGAGCGCCAGCACATCGGCCAGGGGACGGCGCGGCTTCTGCGCCCAGTTGCCCGGACGCTCCGCTCCTATGGACAACAGCATGACCGGCACTTCGTCCTCGGCCAGTCCGAACTCGCGGTGCACCGCGTCGGCATCGAAACCGATCATCGGCGTCGAACCCAGGCCCAGTGAGCGGGCCGCATAGATCATCGCCGACGCACCGAACGTCGCCGTGCGTACGGCCTCGTCGCGCCGGCGCTGCGGGTACGCCATGTACAGATTGCGTGCGGGGGTTTCCCATTCCGGCACCATCGCCGCCGGCATCACGCCCGCTTCCACCAGCGGAGCCAGGCGCTCCGGAATGACACTGGTATCGACCAGCTGGCCGCAGACGATGAAGGTAACGGCCGCATCGGTGATCGCGGGCTGGTTCCAGGCAATCGGACTCAGCCGCGCCTTCGCTTCGGGCGTGCGTACCGCGATGAAGCGCCAGTTCTGCAAGTGGAAGGACGTCGGCGCCGTGGTGCCAATGCGTACGAGTTCGCGGATCTGGTCGTCGCTCAAGGTCGCGCAAGGGTCGTAGTACTTCGCGGCGCTGCGGCCCAGGATACATTCGATAACTGCATTGGTCATGGTGATTCCATTATTCATGGTGATTTCTATGGCATGGAGATAGATTGCGGTACACGAGTGCTTTCGTTCTACACAAAGCTACTGTCATTCACGGTTCTGAAACCCGATACCTGCTCACTCAGGTCGCGATCATTGCGGCGGATAGTCCGCGTCGGCCCGACGCAAAAGCAGGTGATCGACGTTGTCCAGGCAAATGAAGCCTCTTCGGGCGCCGCTGGCGGATTCGATCGCGGGAATAGGGATTCGGCTCATGGTGCGAGGTCTTCATCAGGTGGTTTGGAGTCTCCACTTTAGGCCTGCCGGACACTTGTTTCGAGACTGGATCTGCTCAATAAAATATCCAAAAGGATCAAGTCAACGCAGACGGTCGATCCCTCAGTTCTAAACACGGGGTGGGGTATGCCGTCTGGTCCAGATCGAGGTTCACGTGCCGCAGGTATAGACAAACGCGTCGAGGGTCGCTTGCGCGAATGAGCGGTCGCTCGGCGCATCGAGGCTTCGCGCCGAATGGGAAGCGATAATTTGCGGCCATTACTGGCGCTTGCGTGCGAGACGGCGCCATTGACCCGGCGTCATGCCCATCCTGTCGGCAAACAGACGCCGGAATGACGACACGGATTGATACCCTACCGATTCGGCGACGGCCTCAGTCGTCATCGTCGGCTTCTTCAGCTCGTTTGCAGCCAGGCTCATACGGATATCGGTCAGCAAGTCGATGGCGGAGCGCCCTAGCGTGTCCTGGAAGTGCCGCATGAAGGTGGCGCGCGACATGCTGCACAAACCTGCCAGGTCAGGCAGACTCCAGGGCTGCGCGGGATCGGTGAACATGGCTGAAAGGGCCGGAGCCAGTCGCGGATGAGCGGCGAGCGCTAACAAGCCTGCCGGGGCCCGTCCGGATTCGCTCGCCTCGCGTAGTACGAGCGTGAACAGCGCCGAACTGAGCGCGTTCAGGATCGAGTATCCACCCACCTTGTCGCCCCTGGACTCGTCGCGCATCAGCCGCACGAAAGCGGCAAGGTGGTTCGAAGCAGACGCGATACCTGTTTCACCATCGCTTTCCATGGTCCGTACCACCAGATTTGTGGGCAGGTAATTGCGGATCAGACGATCATGGGGCGGTCCAATGAAAAATCGCCCGCATAACATGTCCAGACGCTCGCCCTGGCCGTCATTCTCGCTGACCGTCAGTCCGCCAGCGCCTTCGCTTTCGTAAGTTGGCCCAGCCGCGTGTCCACTGCCATCGTGCAGAACATGCGCCGACCCGTGCGGCAGCAGCACGATATCTCCGGCTACCAGTTCCCTCGTCGTCTCTGTCTCCGGATCCTCGATGATCGCCCGGCCTTTGAGCACCACGTGGTAGGGAATCTCATGCGCCGCGGACTGCGGCCACGCCACGCGCCATGGCGCACCGTAGGTGCAACGCACCTCCGGTCGGCCGGTGATGGTGATCATTTGCAGCAGGTGGCTGAGCCAGTCGACTTGGGACATAAGATTCCGTTACGCCTCGGCAAGAAAAAAGATCAGGGCCGATCTGGCTACCGCGCCGGCCCGCGTGTGAGGATCGAATGATTCATTGTCACTTTGTTCCTCCTTCACAATCGGCGCCGGTGCATCTCAGCGACCAGCACTTTGGCCGCCGTCGACGTGCAGGATCTCTCCCGTGATGAACGGTGCGCAATCCAGGAATGCATCCGCTTGCGCAAGCCCCATACCCCAGAGTTGATTCGCATAATGACCAGACAGGGATCGCTCCAGCGTATGCTAATCGTCGTCGACGACAGCTTCTCCACGATTGAGACGTGAAAGAGCGACGGTTCGTTTTCCATGGTGGGGGGATCGCTCATCATCGAAACCTTGTCGGTAAGCCCGGATGCTTTCGCAAGAATCTTTCGCATCTGAATGCTTTTGAAATCCGGGCTTTGGTGTTATCCGCGCATGAATCTCCAGGGATCTCCGAGGACAGCCGGAAATGGTAAGTCACCGGTTTTGGATAGCTCAGACGAGACTCTGCACGAGGCTGACCATCGTCGGTTCCATCGTCGCGATGAGCGACCGGCGAACTTCGTCGGCGCGGGCCTCATCGATGAAAGCCGTGGCCTGCAACGGTAGGTAATGGATTGTGGTGAGACCGATGCAGCCGAGTACAGCGGTGAGATAGGGCCTGAGGAAATCTGGCTGATTGGCTCGATCACCAGCGAACACGCCACCCGAGGCGATCCCCACGAATACCGGGCGGTCCGGGAGCATTCCGACCTTGCCGGCTGGTGTCGACTTCATCGTGCGGTCGACACGGAGGATCTGATCGATCCAGGCCTTCAGCACAGACGGGACCGTGAAGTTGTTCATCGGCGTTCCGATGACAATGACATCGGAACTCTCCACCTCCCGAATAAGTTGCTCGGCCAGCAGTACTGCGTCGGCGGACCGCCCCGCCGCTGCCAGCGACGCTGGGGTCGCGAGCGTGGCTGCATAGTCGGCTCTGGCATGAGGTATCGGTTCATATCCCAGATCCCGACGACTAACATGCGCGTCGGGGAGAACCGCGAGAAGCTTTTCGACGACCGCCGCCGACAGACTTCGACTGTGCGACTCGGGTCGCGGACTACAATCGATGTGCAAGATATTCATACGACTTTCTCCGGCCGCGTCACAAAGGCAACAGCGGCGTCGAGCGTCTGTTCGGGCCTGGAGCGGCGGTTCCTGCCGCGTAGCGTCCATAAGCCACCGGTTTTATCGATGATTAAACGAGCGTCAGCACGTCGGCCAGGGGACGGCGCGGCTTCTGCGCCCAGTTGCCCGGACGCTCCGCTCCTATGGACAACAGCATGACCGGCACTTCGTCCTCGGCCAGTCCGAACTCGCGGTGCACCGCGTCGGCATCGAAACCGATCATCGGCGTCGAACCCAGACCCAGTGAGCGGGCCGCATAGATCATCGCCGACGCGCCGAACGTCGCCGTGCGTACGGCCTCATCGCGCCGGCGCTGCGGGTACGCCATGTACAGATTGCGTGCGGGGGTTTCCCATTCCGGCACCATCGCCGCCGGCATCACGCCCGCTTTCACCAGCGGAGCCAGGCGCTCCGGAATGACACTGGTATCGACCAGCTGGCCGCAGACGATGAAGGTAACGGCCGCATCGGTGATCGCGGGCTGGTTCCAGGCGATCGGACTCAGCCGGGCCTTCGCTTCGGGCGTGCGTACCGCGATGAAGCGCCAGTTCTGCAAGTGGAAGGATGTCGGCGCCGTGGTGCCAATGCGTACGAGTTCGCGGATCTGGTCGTCGCTCAAGGTCGCGCAAGGGTCGTAGTACTTCGCGGCGCTGCGGCCGAGGATACATTCGATAACTGCATTGGTCATGCTCAATCCTATGGGTGAAGGGATAAGTCGAGGAGTAGGCTTCACGATCTCGGCGGCCCCGTGTGCCGCAGCGCTAGCGCACACGAAGATTGCAACTGTCGCGCAAAACGCAGGCCGAATCGGGCCAAGGATCATGGCCAGCTATCTCCCTGTTGGCCTTACGTTCGGAGCAGTGATTGTGCAAATATTCTGTACCATCGATGGTGCGAATAAAAGAACCAAGATCACCCATTTTTGTGTGTACCAAGAACATGGATTCAGACTTGCAGATTCAGCTCGACCGGACAGCGAAGCTGTCCCTGGCAGAACAAATTCGTGAGAGCATCAGCAGGGCCATAGAGTCAGGCCTGCTCGCGCCTGGTACCCGACTGCCCTCGTGGCAGGACCTGGCGGCACAGCTCGGCGTGGCGCGCGGAACAGTTCAAGCAGCATATGAACGGTTGTCCGACGCGCAGATAATCGAAACATTCCGGGCAGGCGGCACCCGCGTAGCGCCGCGGCTGCGCGTGGCGGCGACTCAGCCCAAAGCGCCGCGGCTCGGCGCGTTTATGAGGGCTTATGAGGAGATGAACGCTGGGCCGGCGATCTTTCAGCTCGGCATTCCGGCGTTCGAAGGGCTACCGGAGAAGCTTTTTTCACGGGCGCGCTCTTCCAATCTACTGAAAACCGGATGTTTATCGTCTCTGCTCTATCCTGATCCCAGAGGGGAGTTCGAACTGCGCAGGGAGATCGCGGGCAATCTCTCCATCGCTAGAAACTTCCACTGCCACCCTGAGCAGGTGTTTATCACTTCGGGATACAGCTCCGGCTTGGGCCTGGCACTACGGGTGTTAGGTTTGGACGGTAAGAAGGTCTGGATGGAAGAACCCGGTTTCATGGTCACCCGAAAAGGGTTGGAACTCGCTCGCTTGAATATCGTGCCGGTACCGGTGGATGCAGACGGTCTCAACGTAGACTATGGCATCGAGAAAGCCGGCGACGCAGCGTTAGCCGTCTTGACGCCCGGTCAACAGGCCCCCTTGGGCTCGACGCTGTCGTTGAGAAGACGTCTACAGCTGCTTGAGTGGGCGGCCTCGAGCGATGCCTGGATCATTGAAGACGACTACCTCGGCGATCTACAACTGCAAGGCAGGCCGGCACCTGCCATGGCGTCTCTGGGCGAGGGCAAGCGGGTCATCCATATCGGTTCCTTCAGCAAGACTGTTACCCCGGCTCTGCGGCTTGGATTCGTCGTGGCGCCTACCGAACTGGCCAACGCATTCGCGGAGGTCGCCGCAACACTTGCTCCCGCGCCATCACCCGTAGTTCAACTCGCCACGGCTCAATTCATGCGTGACGGCCACTACATCCGGCGCGTGCGTCGGCTCAAGCGTCTATATTCCGCCCAGCATGACGCACTATGCGAGCAGTTGCGAATGCGCGACGCGGAGTGGGTTAATGCCGGCCTGGCGGTACTTCTCCGACTCCCGGACGGCGCACCCGACGTGCGGATCGTTCGCGAAGCGATGACCGTTGGCATGGCGCCATCGCCTCTATCCGTATGGTTTGCGACTCCGTCCCTGGCTTTATCCGGCCTTTTGCTCGGCGTCGCTACAGCGCCTGAGCAGCACCTCGCCACATCGTGTCAGCGACTCTTCGAGATCATTGACCGATACCGCGTATGAGACATCCCGGGCAAAATGGGACACGCGCGCCGTGCGCGAGCTCGGTCGCATCGAACGCCGACTCATTCTGATCGCGTGGCTTTTCGGGAACACCGTCATCTGGAACGCGCCGCCCGCTCTGCGGTTGCATCCGGACGTTCCGCTGTTGGAGTTGATTGACCGCGAACGAACGGAACCAGGACCTGGTTGTTTCCCTACCGATGAACTTCGTTAGGCTGCCTCACACGCGCTTGGCGTCGCGAGACCTGGCGACCTTATTGACGACCACGGCAAGCCGCTCGGCAGCCGTCTTCATTTGCTCGCGACTATAGCCGCCAAAACCGAGAACAAGGCCCGGCCGGCCAGTTCCCGGCGCGAACGTCGTCGAAATGGGGCGCACGGAGACGCCCGCCCTGGTAGCCAGATCAACGACTAGTCGATCATCGATGCTCTGAGCCAGCCACAGGACGAGGTGCATGCCTTGATCACCCGGCTCTATCCATGCAACGTCCCCTGGAAGCATCGCGGTGAGCGCCTCGATGAGGAGCGCGCGGTGATCGGCGTAGACATTGCGCACCCGACGGATGTGGCGCTCGAGATGCCCCTCGGCCATAAACGCGGCCAGGACGTGCTGGTCGGCGTTCGGCGGATGACGGTCCATCAATATGCGGGCACCGCAGAAGGCGTCGACGAGATAGTCGGGAGCAATGACATAACCCAATCGCAACGATGGAAACAGGACCTTGCTGAACGTACCGAGATAAACCACTCGCTCCGGATCGAGTCCCTGGAGCGAAGGAAATGGATAACCTTCATACCGGAGTTCGCTGTCGTAATCGTCTTCGACGACCCATCCGTTGTTGCCGCGCGCCCAGACCAGTAACGCGTTGCGTCGACTCATGCTCATCGGCATGCCCAACGGATACTGATGTGACGGCGTGACGAATGCGGCGCGCGCGTGAGGCGCCATTCGAATCCCCGCCTGAACATCGATGCCCTCCGAATCGACCGGTACGCGAACCATCGAATCGCGATGACCGGTGCTCTCCAGAACGGCTGTCAAGCCACGATAGGCCGGATTTTCAACCCAGACCTGATCGTCCGGGCCCAGCAAGACCTGACTGGAAAGAAAAAGCCCCTGCTGCGTTCCGCTCGTCACGATGACCTGCCCCGCTTCGCAATGTACGGACCTCGATTTGCGCACGTAGGCGGCGATCGCTTCGCGCAGCGGTAATGCACCAAGCGGATCGGTGTAACCCGCTGGTGCACCGGGCCCTTTTGCGCGCAAGCGGTTGCCAAGCCGGCGCCAGATATCGGCCGGCGCAGTGAGGCCGACAGGGACCGAGATGGCGAACGGTACCGGGGCAAGCGGCCTGAACTCGCGTGCGATCTGTGCAAACGCCGCAGCCGGCTCCGGCAAGCCGCGCGGTGCCGTCTTCCGGCGAGTTTTGAGCGATTCGCTTCTGCGTTGCCGCTGCGGTTGCGGTTGCTGTTGCGGTTGCACAAGCGCTTGTGCCACACGCGTATCCGCGCCGGGCCTCGATTCCAGAAAGCCCTCGGCAATCAATTGATCGTAGGCCTCGATCACTGTGCCTCTCGCCACTTGCAGTGAAGCCGCCAGCAATCGCGTTGACGGCAACGCATCGCCAGGTTGGAGGTCCCCTTTACTCACCGCCTCCCGCAACGCCTGCGCCACTTGCCGGCTCAGGCTGCCGGCGGCGCGATCCAATGTACCCAGCGAGGGAATGTCCACGAGTCGTGGTGTTCTGGCCATAATTCCGGTCCTACAAATATCGTCGAAACTGGATCTGTAGAATAAACCAGTTCTTCAGCACAATGCTCCAGGGCCGAATCGCGGCCATGACATTTTTATGCTGCACCTCCTGGCGGAACCGACAATGTACGTACCGGCCGACTTCAACGAATCTCGCACCGATGTCCTTCACGAGCGCATCAAGCAACACCCTTTCGGCACACTGATAACGCACGGAAAAAGCGGCCTTGACGCCAACCACATTCCGTTCGAACTGACAGCGCAGGAAGGCGAACCCGGGGTACTTCATGCGCACGTCGCAAGGACCAACCCCATGTGGCAGGACGTCGAGAACGGTGACGAGGTGCTTGTCGTCTTCCGTGCGGGCGACGCCTACATTTCGCCGAACTGGTATCCGAGCAAGCACGAATTTCACAAGCAGGTGCCGACCTGGAACTACATCGTCGTTCACGCATATGGGCGCATCACCATCCACGATGACGAGCGCTATGTTCGCGGCGTAGTCGCACGACTGACTAAAACGCACGAAGCGACGCAGTCCGAACCATGGAAAATGGGCGATGCACCCAAAGACTATATCGACACCCTGCTCAAATCGATCGTCGGCATTCAGATCGACATCACGCGGCTCGTCGGCAAAAGCAAGCTGGGTCAGAACAAGGAAGTGAGCGATATCCGTGGCGCCGGTGAAGCGCTAAGGGCGTGCGGAAACTTCCAGATCGGCGATGCGATGCTGGCCGAAGCAGCAAGGAAGGAAAAATAGAGCGATCCGACATGTATTGCTCGACTTTCATTTTCGGGCCCGGACGGGTTCGACGCCCGCCCTTATCTGCGGCCGAGTAAGCGCATGACAACGCATGCTGGGAGGCATCGAACAACGCTCGATGGAGGAAACCGCGGAGTGTACCAACGCGCTGTTATGGCGATCGAAGTGATCAAGCAAGCCGATAAACTCTGGACGCCGTCCCGCCGAACAACGCAGCACGTTCGTCAGCGCTTGCCTGCGCAGTCAGGCGCTTGAACGCGTTCCAACCGTTGCTATACGGATACGAGCCTTTGTCGACTGGAAAATTGCTCTCGAACGTGCAACGGTTCGCACCGAAGGCCTCAATGCACGTATGCATCCACGGCTTCCAGGTTTCGGCCAATACAATAGAGGATGGCGCACGCTCTCCCTTCTCGAAGTCAAAGCCGTTGATCCGCATTCACAGGCCGCCGACCTTGACGTAGACGTTCGGCAGGTGAGCCAGTTGACGCATGGACCGCGACCAGTTGTCGAAAACCTCTTTGCGCTTATCCGCGTAGCTGGCGATCCGCACGACCCCGCCGCAGTGGTTGGTGATGACCGGCATGTCAGGGTACGTCTTTGCGAGATCGAAGAGCTCGGGAAGTTGTGGAAAGAACAGCCACGCATCGTATGACAGGCCGCGCGAGGCCAACTGCGCGACACCTTCACGATACTTCGAGTCAAGCAACAGACCGCGTGGAACCGCAGACAGCGGATTGACCAGCGTTTGGTCTGCATCCCAGGTGACCAGATGCCGAACGCCTCGAAAGCGTCCTTTGCCGGCTTCGACATGTGCTCTTCGGTCTTGCGAAAAGGGAACTCACGGCGTCTCATTCGCCTGCGCCCCGCAAGCAGCCCGCGATTACACTTGCTTATGCAACCGCAGTCTTGCACTGAGAGGATCTGACTATGCGCATCCCACCCGTCAAAGCCATCATCGCTTTCGAAAGCGTGGCCCGAACCGGCAGCGTCAATCGTGCATCCGAAGAACTCGGACTGACCGCATCGGCGGTGAGTCATCAGCTAAGCAATCTCGAGTCGATCATTGGCCAGGCGCTGTTCTATCGCTCAGGCCGGGGCCTCATGCTTACGCCGACAGGCGAGCGCTATCTGTCGGACGTGACCGGTTCTCTTGCCGATCTGAGCCGCGCGACCGAGCGTGCATCGAGCCGCACCGAGGTCGAAATCCTGCGCGTGCATTCGAGCCCCAGCTTCGGGCTCATGTGGCTGTTGCCGCGGCTTGCGTCGTTTCAGCAAGCGAACGGCGACATCCAGTTGAACCTCGCCTGCTCATACGAAGACGTGTCGTTCACGAGCGGCTATTACGACATTGACATACGGCACGGTTACGCGAACTGGCGCGATCTCGAAGTCCGCACATTGCGTAACGAATTCATCGCACCGCTCGCGTCGCCGGCCTATTTGGAGAGCCATCCGCTCACCGCCGCGGAAGATCTGCTCGAGCATCGCCTGATTTACTCGGAAACGCCGCTGGTTCAATGGAAACAGTGGTTCGGGCGCACCGGCGTTTCCGCCAAGCACAAGACCTTCGATTTTTCTTTCGACCGCTCGTACATGTCGCTCGAGACGGCGGCGCTCGGTCTCGGTATCGCGCTCGAAAGCCTGATGCTGGCGTCGGTTCGCATCCGGGAAGGCGCACTCGTGCCGGTATTCGATCACTCCCATGCGGTCGAGGTCGGCGCGCATCATCTGGTGTACCCGCCGCAGAATGCGGAGCTGCCGCGGGTCGCGCGATTCATCGCATGGATCGAACGGGAAATCGGCCAGAAGGATCGTCCGGCCTAGCAGCGAGGCACGATCGACACCCAGGGTATTCCATCACCTCCCCCATTCCGGCAGTTGGACCGCTGTCCGCAAACCGAAGCCCAGCTTCGGTCTGCCTCCCTCACCCGAACACCTGAAAATTTCTCAAGCATAGTTGAGCCGTACCGCGTTGATGCGAGGGGCGGCCTGCCGGAAACTTGCGCCATCACATCAACATCCAGGAGACAAGTGATGCTGCTCGAGAACAAGGTGGTTATCGTAACGGGCGCTGCTTCGCCGCGCGGAATCGGCAAGGCGACCGCGAAGGCGCTGGCCGCCCAAGGCGCACGAGTCGTGATCCTCGACCTGCGCGAGGAAGACGCGAAAGCGGCGGCTGCCGACCTCGGCGCCGAGCACCTCGGCCTCGCCTGTGACGTCACCGACAAAGCCGCCTGTGTGAAGGCCGCGACCGCGACGCTCGAACGCTATGGCCGCATCGACGGCCTCGTCAACAACGCTGGCATCACTCAACCGGTGCGCACGCTGGACATCAGCGCCGAGGGCTTCGACGCAATTGTCGACGTCAATCTGCGCGGCACGCTGTACATGTCGCAAGCCGTCTTGCCTGCGATGAAAGAGCAAAAAAGCGGCAGCATCGTGTGCATGTCCTCTGTGTCGGCGCAACGCGGCGGCGGCATTTTCGGCGGCCCGCATTACAGCGCTGCGAAAGCCGGCGTCCTGGGTCTCGCGCGCGCAATGGCCCGCGAATTCGGTCCCGACAGCATCCGCGTGAACTCGATCACGCCGGGCCTGATCCAGACCGACATCACCGGCGACAAGCTCACCGCGGAGATGCGCGTGGACATCATCAAAGGCATTCCGCTCGGCCGGCTAGGCGATGCCGCCGATGTCGCGAACGCTTGCCTCTTTCTCCTGAGCGATCTCTCGACGTATCTGACCGGCATCACGCTCGATGTGAACGGCGGCATGCTCATTCATTGACGACAGCGCTCGCCTGCGAGGCGGCGCCATATTCCTGGCACCTGGGCCAACTCGGGGCACATGGAAGGAGACAAACATGAAATCGAAATACACCGCTTCGCCTATCGACGGCGATGTATTGGCGCACGCGGACTCGACGAGCTTCGAGTCGCTCACCTATGCGAAAGTGAGCCGCAGGCTGATTCCGTTTCTGATGCTGTGCTATCTGGGTGCATATCTGGACCGCGTCAACGTCGGCTTTGCCAAGCTGCAGATGCTCAACGACCTGCGCTTTAGCGAAACTGTCTATGGCATGGGCGCGGGCATCTTCTTTCTCGGTTACTTTCTGTTCGAAGTGCCGAGCAATCTGGTCCTTCATCGTGTCGGCGCGCGCAAGTGGCTCGCGCGAATCATGCTGACGTGGGCCGTGATTTCCGCGTCGTTCGTTTTTGTGAAGACGCCCACTGCGTTCTACGCGCTGCGCTTTCTGCTCGGCGTCGCAGAAGCGGGCTTTGCGCCAGGCGTCATTCTGTACCTGACGTACTGGTTTCCCGCCGCGCGCAGAGCCAAGGCGCTGTCGCTCTTCTTCATGGCGATCCCGCTCGCGGGCATACTCGGCGGTCCGCTGTCGGGCTGGATCATGCATTCGCTTCACGGCGCAATGAATATGGCCGGCTGGAAGTGGCTGTTCGTGCTCGAAGCGCTGCCGTCGCTCGTGCTCGGCGTCGCGATTCTGCTCTATCTCGACGACGGCATCGCCAAGGCGAAATGGCTCTCCGAGGCGGAAAAGAATCTGCTTGCACGCAATGTCGCCGGCGATAACGCTCACACCACTGCCCATATTTCGATTCGCTCGTTCATCGGCGACCGCCGCTTGTGGCTGATGGCCGCGATCTACTTCTGCGTCGTGCTCGGTCAGTACGGGCTGACTTTCTGGCTGCCGACGATCATCCGTAAATCGGGCGTCGCCGATCCGCTGTGGGTGGGCGTGTTCACCGCGATTCCTTATCTGTGCGCAATCGTCGCGCTGCCGCTGATCGGCATGAGCGCGGACCGTCGCCGGGAACGCAGACTTCACCTGGCCATTCCAATGCTGATCGCCGCAGCGGGCTTCGCGATCCTGCCTACGCTCGGCAGCGTGCCGGCGTCGATCATCTGTTTAAGCATTGCGGCGGCCGGCATTCTCGCGTCGTCGTCACAGTTCTGGTCACTGCCGACGGCGCTGCTTGGCGGCATGTCGGCCGCAGCCGGCATCGCGGCGGTGAACTGCTTCGCCAATCTCGCGGGCTTCTTTTCGCCGGCGATCGTGGGCTGGCTCAACGACCTGACGGGCCGCTCCACCGCGGGGCTGATTTTCATCTCCACTGCGGTCACGCTCGGCGCCTGCCTTGTGTTCCTGGTGCCCGCGAAATCCGTGAATCGCTGACCCTTTTCAACTATTCCGACTGATCTCAGGAGACGACATGAACAGTCCATCCAATGCGTCGACGGCATCGCTTGCCGAGCACGCTTACCGCATCCGCAGAAACGCGCTGTTAATGGGCGAAGTGCAAGGCCAGGGTTATATCGGGCAAGCGCTCGACATCGCCGATGTGCTGGCCGTCGCCTACTTCGGCGCAATGCGTTATCGCCCGGAAGATCCTGAATGGGAAGAGCGCGACCGCTTCCTGCTGTCCAACGGACACTACGCGATCGCGCTCTACGCGGCGCTGCTCGAGGCCGGCATTCTGCCCGCCGGGGAACTCGAAACGTACGGCAGCGACGACAGCCGTCTGCCCATGTCCGGCATGGCGAGCTACACGCCCGGCATGGAAATGTCCGGCGGCTCGCTCGGCCACGGCCTGACGATCGCAGTGGGCCGCTGCCTCGGACTCAAGCGCAAGGGTTCGAAGTCGTTCGTGTACACGCTTTTCTCCGACGGTGAGCTCGACGAAGGCGCAATCTGGGAAGGCATCATGTCCGCGAGCCACTGGAAGCTCGACAATCTGATCGCCGTTGTAGACGTGAACAACCAGCAGGCAGACGGACCGTCGACGCAGATCATGGCGTTCGAGCCGCTCGTCGAAAAGCTCGAAGCGTTTGGCTGGTTCACGCAACGTGTGGACGGCAACGATATCGGAGCCGTGGCCGCAGCGTTCGACGCGGCCCGCAAGCATCATGGCGAAGAGCCGCGCATGATCGTCGCCGATACGCGCATGGGTTGTGGCGTGCCGTTTCTCGAGGAACGCGAGAAGAACCACTTTATTCGCGTCGACGCGCACGAATGGCAGCTCGCGCTCGAAGCACTGGAGACAACGAAGTTGCACGAGATCGGGAGACAAGCATGACCAACGCAACCATCAGCAAACCGCGCCTGAAGACCTCGGCGATGATCGCGTCGATTGCGGGCGAAGGCCAGCTCACACGCTCCGCGCCGTTCGGTCACGCGCTCGTCGAACTGGCGCGGCAGAAGACCAACGTGGTGGGCATGACCGCCGACCTCGGCAAGTACACGGACCTGCACATCTTCGCGAAGGAGTTTCCAGAGCGCTACTACCAGATGGGCATGGCCGAGCAATTGTTGATGGGCGCGGCGGCCGGCCTCGCGCACGAGGGTGCTCAGCCGTTCGTGACGACCTACGCGGTGTTCGCGACGCGCCGTGCGTATGACTTCATGCACCAGGCCATCGCCGAAGACAATCTCGACGTGAAAATCGTGTGCGCGTTGCCGGGCCTGACGACGGGTTACGGTCCAAGCCACCAGGCCGCGGAAGACCTCGCGTTGATGCGCGCGATGCCGAACATGACCGTTATCGATCCGTGCGACGCACTCGATATCGAGCAGATGGTGCCCGCGATTGCCGCGCACAACGGCCCCGTCTACGCGCGCCTCTTGCGCGGCAATGTACCTGCCGTGCTCGACGAATACGACTACACGTTCGAGCTCGGCAAGGCAAAGATGCTGCGCGATGGCGCGGAAGTGCTCGTGATCTCGTCTGGCATCATGACCATGCGGGCACTGGAAGTCGCGAAGGCGCTGGAGCGCGACCGCATCGGCGTGGGTGTGCTGCACGTGCCGACCATCAAGCCGCTCGATACCGAAACCATCGTGCGCGAGGCAAAGCGCTCGGGACGGCTCGTCGTGGTGGCGGAGAACCATACGACGATCGGCGGACTGGGTGAAGCGGTTGCTACCGAGTTGATGCGCGCGGGTGTGTCGTGCCCGTTCAGGCAGATCGCGCTGCCCGATGCCTTCCTCGCCGCCGGCGCGCTCCCGACGCTGCACGACCGCTACGGCATTTCGGCGTCCGCGATGGGCGAGTCGGTCAAGGAGTGGTTAGCGCGAGCGACCATGCTTGAGCCGAACCGACGCTAAGCGCCTGACGACTGCGGTAGATTCAGTCTGCCGCAGTCCCGCTTGATCTAGGGTACGCCGTCGCAATTGCCAGCATCGTCATTCCGAGCAGGAGCGGACGGCGTCCGATCCGGTCCGACAGCGCGCCGCCGATGGGCAGTCAGATGAAGTTCGAGATCCCCACGCACAGAGTGACGAGCAGGCTATCGGCGGTACTGAGATGGAGGACCGTCTTGCCAAAAGTCGGCGCGTACACCGTGATCAGATAGAAGCTCGTGGTGGTCATTGCGACGAGCAGCACGCCCGCGATCACGGCGTTCCAGTTCTGCACGAGCGTCGTGAAGACTTCTTTCATGCTCGGGCGATGCTGGCGCTGTTTGAATTCCTGCGTTTCCTCGAGATTGCGCCGCAAGATGAAGATGAACGGCACGATCATGCAGCCGACGAAGAACGGCACGCGCCATTCCCATGCGGCAATCGTCGCCGTGTCGAGCCAATGATTCAGCGCGAAGCCGAGCGCGGCAGCGATGACAATCGCCACTTGCTGGCTCGCCGACTACCAGCTCGTGAAGAAACCCTTGCGGCCCGTTGTCGCCATCTCGGCCAGATAAACCGACACGCCGCCCAGTTCCGCACCCGCTGAGAAGCCCTGCAGCAGACGGCCAATGAGAACGAGGGCTGGGGCGAATAGTCCGATCGTCGCATAGCCGGGCACGAACGCGATCAGGATGGTGCCGCTCGCCATGATCGACAGCGTGACAATCAGGCCCTTGCGGCGGCCGACATCGTCGATATACGCACCAAGGATGATCGCGCCGAGCGGCCGCATCAGGAAGCCCGCGCCGAACACCGCGAACGTCATCATCAGTGAAGCGAACTCGCTCCCCGCCGGGAAAAAGACCGCAGCAATCTGCGTGGCATAGAAGCCGAACAGGAAGAAATCGAACTGTTCGAGGAAGTTGCCTGCCGTCACGCGCAGCACGGCGGATGCCTTCGATTGATTCCAATTCCGTTGCGACAATGGCGCTCCGCTGCGCGTCATCTTCGCGCTGGACTGCTGCGACTGGTTGCGATTGCAGTGCCGGGCGCAACCCGTCATAACGGCGCCCCCCGATGCACATCCAGAAAGCCCATTGTGTGCAGTTTGTCGAAGATCGCTTCCACGGCTGCTTCTGCAGACACCTTCGTGGTGTCGACGTGGATCTCCGGATGTTCCGGCGATTCATAAGGCGAATCGATACCCGTGAAGTTTTTCAGCTCGCCCCGCCGTGCCTTCTTGTACAGCCCCTTCGGATCTCTCTGCTCGGCAACGTCGAGCGGCGCGTCCACGAATACCTCGATAAACTCGCCCGCCTCCACCAGATCGCGCGCCATCGCCCGCTCGGCACGGAACGGCGAAATGAAGGCCGTAATCACGATCGTGCCTGCGTCGGTCATCAACTTTGCAACCTCGGCGACGCGACGGATGTTTTCCACGCGATCTTCCGCCGTAAATCCAAGGTCTTTGTTCAGCCCGTGGCGCACGTTATCGCCATCGAGTAGATACGTGCGTTTTCCCATTGCGTGGAGGCGCTTCTCGAGCAGATTCGCTATCGTCGATTTTCCCGCCCCCGAAATGCCGGTCAGCCATACGACACCGCTCTGATGCCCATTCAGCACGCGGCGCGCCCGCTTGTCGACTTCGAGCGTCTGCCAGTGAATATTGCTCGAGCGCCGCAGCGCGAAGCGCAGCATGCCTGCGCCGACCGTGTTGTTGCTCATCCGGTCGATCAGGATAAAGCTGCCCGTTTCGCGGTTCTCCTCGTAAGGATCGAACGCAATCGGCCGGTCCAGTTCGAGTTCCGCGACGCCGATCTCGTTCAACGTCAGCGTCTCACCCGGCACGTGTTCGAGCGTATTGACGTTGACCTTGTACTTGAGCGGAAGCACTGTCGCTGTCACGGTCCGCGCGCCGATCTTCATGAGATAGCTGCGTCCGCGCAGCATTGGCTCGTCGTTCATCCACACGATGGTCGCGTCGAACTGATCGGCAGTCTGCGCGGGCGAATCCGCGGCCGACACTAAATCGCCGCGCGAAACGTCCACCTCGTCCGCGAGCGTGAGCGTCACGGATTGCTCGGCAACTGCCTCGTCGAGATCGCCATCCGCGGTAACGATCCGTGCCACGGTACTCTCCCGTCCCGATGGCTGCACCCGGATACGATCCCCTACACGCACGACGCCTGATGCAATCGTGCCGGCGAAGCCGCGAAAATCAAGGTTGGGACGGTTGACCCATTGCACCGGGAAGCGGAACGGCTGCCGCTGCAGACGCGCCTCGTCGATCTCGACCGTTTCCAGATGATGCATCAGGGCAGGACCATCGTACCAGGGTGTCTTCGCACTCTTCTCCACCATGTTGTCGCCGTTCACGCCCGAGACCGGTATGACCGTCACATGTGAAAGACCAATCTTGTCCGCGAATTCGCGGTAGTCACGCGAAATCTCGTCGAATCTCTCGCGGGAATAATCGACGAGATCCATCTTGTTGATCGCGAGCACCACATTGTGGATGCCGATCAGCGATATCAGGTAACTGTGTCTGCGCGTTTGCTGCAGCATGCCTTTGCGCGCATCGATCAGGATGATGGCAAGATCCGCCGTCGATGCCCCCGTAATCATGTTACGGGTGTACTGTTCGTGCCCGGGCGTATCCGCCACGATGAACTTGCGGCGCTCAGTCGAGAAGAACCGGTAAGCGACGTCAATGGTGATGCCCTGCTCCCGCTCCGCGGCAAGGCCATCCAGTAGGAGCGCGTAATCCATTTCGCCGCCACGCGTGCCCACCTTCTTCGAATCGGCCTCGAGCGCCGCGAGTTGATCCTCGAACAGCATCTTCGATTCGTAAAGCAGACGGCCGATGAGCGTGCTCTTGCCGTCGTCCACGCTGCCGCATGTGATGAAGCGCAAAAAGCTCTTCGTCTCGTGCTGCTTCAAATACCGTTCGATGTCGGAGCCAATCAGGTCGGAGACGTGTGCCATCAGAAGTACCCCTCTTGCTTCTTTCTTTCCATGGACGCGGCGCTGTCGTGATCGATCATGCGGCCCTGCCGCTCAGAGGTCGTAGTCAGCAGCATTTCCTGAATGATTTGCGGCAACGTCGTGGCTTCCGATTCCACTGCACCAGTGAGCGGGTAGCATCCAAGTGTACGGAAGCGCACCATCCTCTCCTCGGGCCGTTCACCGGGCTTGAGCGGCATGCGTTCGTCATCCACCATCACGAGCACGCCGTCGCGATTCACCACCGGACGTCTTGCTGCAAAGTACAGCGGCACAATCGGAATGTTCTCGATATGGATGTACTGCCAGATATCGAGTTCGGTCCAGTTGGAGATCGGAAACACACGGATGGATTCGCCCTTGTTCTTGCGCACGTTATACCGACGCCAGAGTTCAGGACGCTGGTTCTTCGGATCCCATTGATGCGTTGCTGTGCGAAACGAAAAAATCCGCTCCTTAGAACGTGATTTTTCTTCGTCGCGTCGCGCGCCACCGAAGGCTGCGTCGAACCCATACTTGTCCAGCGCCTGCTTCAGGCCCTGGGTCTTCCACATGTCGGTATGAACTTGCGAGCCATGATCGAACGGGTTGATTCCCAGTTCCTTCGCTTCGGGGTTCTGGTGCACGATCAATTCCATTCCCGTCTCACGAGCCATCCGGTCGCGCATCGCATACATGTCGCGAAACTTCCACGTGGTGTCCACATGCAGCACCGGGAACGGCGGCGGCGCCGGATAAAACGCCTTCTTCGCGAGATGGAGCATGCAGGCGCTGTCCTTGCCGATCGAGTAGAGCATCACAGGACGTTCGGCCTCCGCGACGACCTCCCGCATGATATGAATGCTCTCGGCTTCGAGCCGCTGCAGGTGAGTCAGGATAGACATGGCGAATCCTTGAGTAACAGGCACTTACTTTGAAGCCGCGATGGCGGCCAGCAACGGCTCGGCGATTTCGGGGCGGCACACCAGCAAATCCGGCATCGAGACGTCCGCGCAGTTGTAGGTACAGGCGCTTCCATCGATGCGGCTCGCATGGAGGCCAGCAGCAAGAGCCACGCCCACAGGCGCACACGAATCCCACTCGTACTGACCGCCCGCGTGGAGGTAGGCGTGCGCCTCGCCACGCAGGACCGCCATTGCCTTCGCGCCTGCCGAGCCCATTGGCAACAGTTCGGCGTCCAGACGCTCGGCCACCTTCCACGCCAGCTCGGGCGCACGGGTACGACTCACGAGAATCTTCAGGCGGCCCGCTGGCGCTACGGGCAAAATGGGCGGCGCTGCCGTACCGAACGTCACGCCCAGAGCCGGCAGGGCCACCGCGCAAGCGACGGGCCTGCCGCCAACGGTCAGTGCGACATGCACCGCCCAGTCGTCGCGCCCCTCGGCGTGCTCGCCGTATTCCCGGGTGCCGTCCAGCGGATCGATGACCCATACGCGGTCAAGGTTGAGGCGCTTTGTATCAGGGGCGGCCTCTTCCGTGAGAAAGCCGTCAGCAGGTCTCGCGTGCGCGAGCAATCGGGTAATCAGTTCGTTTGCCGTGGCGTCGCCCACTGCGCCCAACGGCTTGCCCATCAACCCAGCCGACGCGCGTATCGCCATCAGCACGCTTCCCGCCGCTGTCGCCACGTCTACCGCTAGCTGGTGATCGTCGTGTTGCACAGTCGTCTCACGGTGCGCTTGCATGTCTACTCTCCGTTGCGCGGCACTTTTGCCATGCCGGCGAGACCGGCAGGAGAAAACCAGGTGTGCTCGAGGTAGTGGCCCAGCGTCGCACGGTGGTCGGTATAAAAATAGCGCGCCATCCCCTTCGCCTCGCCGTCTATCACAATGCGCACACCTTGCGCGGCGAGTTCGTCCCGTTGCCTTGCGAAATCAGCTTCGGTGGCGATCAGTTGCGCGACGTGGTGATGGCGAATCGCAAATTCCGTTTCAGGCAACGCATCGCGGTACACATGATCGTCACCCAAGAGCGGCTGAATCAGTTCTAGTTGAATTGCCCCTACGTATGCTAGTGCAACGTTCTGCGTGCACTTACGTCCCGCCATGGATTCGATCTCGATTTCGCGCAGTTCAAGCCACTTGGGAACGTTGTACTTGTGAGCGAAATAATCGATTGCCTGTGAAATGTCGGTGGTGACATAGGCAATCTGATGCAAGCCCGAGAACGGAGAAAGAGTCAGAGTCATGATCGATGCAATCCGTAAGTGTTGATGTAGCGGGCGAAGCGCTCACTGATAGCTTCCGGCGCAATACCGAATTCGGCGAGCGTGTATCTGTGGGCACCATGCGCGCCTTCAGGCTTCTTCTCGATGCGCAAACCCATGGCGTGCTCCGTTTCGGCGCTCAACGTAAAGCCGAAATAACCGTAGATGCGTCTTACGGTGCCCAGTGGATCGGCGTGAAAGTCCTGTTGCCGTATATCGATGAACTGGCTCTTCGGCAAGTGCGCGCGCGCCTCGATTGCAGCTTCGGTGGCGCGCGACCAGTTGTCGACTTCGCGCCGTGCTATCTCACGCATATCGACATGCTCGCCCTCGGAAATGCGGCGCGCCATCGTCAATACGCTCGCAAGCGAAGGCAGCGCTTCAACCGGATCGCGATGTGTTTGCACGACGCAGGCATCCGGGAAGACTTCGAACAGTGTGGGCAACTGCATGATGTGCCCGGGATTCTTCAGCAGCCATGTCTTTCCGCTGTCTCGCGCCCCGATCACGCTGATCGCGTTGGCGAAATACCGGTATGCAGGAAGCTCGCTTTGTTCGCGCCACCACCGGTCGTATTGCGGCACGCGGAACGATGAGCCCCACAGGTTGCTGCAAAATCCCTGCTTCAGAACTTCAAGGCACTCGTCGACTTCATCAGCCACGATATTGTGTGCCGCGCGCATCTCGGGTGCCGCCTTGAAGAATGCTTCGAGCCCCGCTGCCGTCACCTGGAACTGCGCATTGCCGCTCCACGTGTCGCGCGGCGGCCTCGGCTGCGGAAACACAGTCAGCCATTTTTCGAGGCCCTGAAACTGCGGGTCCACCGATAAGAGCTTGTGCAATGCCGTCGTGCCGGTTCTCGGTATGCCGGTAATGATGAGCGGCCGCCGCGGAGTCCGCAGCAACACATCGGCATGCGTGCGCAGGCTTTCGACGAGCGTCAGCCGGGACACCAGCGCGCCGGCAATCGCATTCCACGCGAATTCGCGTCCTCCGGGTGCAAAGCGCGGACCGTCCTCGTCGAGGGCGAGCAGAAGTTGCGTCAGTCCCGGCAAATATTCGGCACCGTCTCCGAAATCGCTCAATCGGGCAGCCGCGCTGGCGGCGGCGTGAAGCGCGTCTTCCGCCCCCGTAAATCGTTCTGGCAATGACATGCCGTGTCTCCTTTTAAATTTACAATGCGCTCACCAACGCCGCCTCAGTTGCGCACCAATGTGCCGCTCCCGCAGACGTTTCGTGCGCTCCACTTCGTTCACGAAGGGAGTTTGTGCCGGCAGATGGTTACGCACGTCGGCCAAGGGAACACGTTTGAGAGTCGGCACCGGTTCCGAACTGCACGCATACCATCTGCCGATCGCCGTCCCGCGATTGCGTCCACAGGTGTCGAGCCAGTTCGGCACGCCCGGGTCGCGATGGCTTATTACCGCGCGAAAGCGGCCGTCTTCGTCGACGTGTGCCTGGTGCCCATTGAGGCTGCTCTGGTGATCGACATAGTCGAGTGCGTTGAAGAGCGCATCGTTCAGTTGTACGTTCCAGTAACATCGTTCCTGTGGCAAATCCGTCTCGAGGATCAAAGCCTCGTCAACACCAAAGTCAAAAATCGCCTGCCAGTACGCCTGCTTCGCGAGGCCGCCGCCAAAAGCAAAGAACTCAAACTCGTTCGTCTTCATGCGCACGCGCAATTGCTGCATATGCAGGAGCCAGCGACGCGACAACCGTTCTGCGTAGCCCATCAGCTGGTGGGTGCGCAGTGCAATTTCCTCGTGCCCCATCAACGGTTTTATCAGCGGCGCGTCGAGGCATTCAATGGCGATTCGCGCATCACGCTCCACGCCCCACGCATAGGAGCGCTGACGCAACATCGCGAAGTCGGCGTCGCGATGCAGCGGCAGCCAGTTTCCTTCGTATCCTTCCGGTCGCTGCGCGCTCAGTAGCAGTTCCAAACGTCCGTCGCTGCCGATTTCCAGATCGTCGAGATTGAACTGGCCGAGCGGCGGATGCACTTCGTCGGTCGTGCCCATAATGCCGCGGCCGATATCCAGCGTAAGCAGATGCACGCTGCCGCGCTCTCCCGTCAACCGGTATCGCAAGTCGCCACGCAATGGAGCGATGAAGTACGTATCGTCCGGGTTGGGCTGCAGCATGAATACCGAGTTCAGGAACGGCAACCAGTCTGGATGATGCGGATCGGACTGAAAGTAGATGAAGTAGGCAAGCGACATGTTCATCTGGAACTGGCGATATAAATCCGCGCGCGTCTGCGGGTCATCCGGCGTCTCCGTCAACTCCAGCAGCTTTTCAGCGTCTGCGAGCCGCGCAACGTAGTCCTTCCAGGATTTCAGTCGAGCCATGGATTCACCATTACCTTGCATTGAGTCGAACGGTTACGCAGCGCCTCGAATGCATCCGGCAACGCGTCCAGCGAAACGCGACCGGTAATCATCATGCGCGGTTCGACGTGGCCGGCGTCGAACACATTTGCGACATGCGTGAACTCCTGCATGCTGTAGGTGACGGCGAACTGGATCCGCACTTCCTTCCATACGGCCAGCGCGGGAACGAATTGATCGGGCACGGTGCAAAAGCCGAGCACCACCACATCGCCTTGCGGCTTGACGCAGTGAATCGCCTGCGCAATCAGATCCTTCTGTCCCGCGCATTCGAATACGACGTCTGGTGACCCTTCGAGTGCATCAGCGGCCAGTGCCGCCAGATCCTGCCCCGCCTCGGGGACCACAAAGGCATCTGCACCCATGTGCCGTGCCAGCGCCTCGCGGCGCCGCGAAGAAGCGGTCGCTACGATACGGCCCGCGCCTAAGCGCCGTGCCCAAAAAATCGTAGCGAGACCGACCGGACCTGCGCCAATCACGAGCACTCTTGCGCCGGGTCTCAGCCGCCCCAGTGCAACGCCGTGCAAGCCGACCGCCATGGGCTCGATCAGCGCGCCGTCCTCCATGCTCAGGGTGTTGGGAAGCTTCGTCGTGACACGCTCGGCGACAACTGCGTATTCCGCGAAGCCCGCTGCCGAGCCCTTGAATTGCGCACAGAAATTCGGCTTGCCGGCGAGACAGGTCGCGCAGCGCCCACACCCTGAGAAAGGGAGCGCCGTGACTGGATCGCCGACTTTCAGTTTCTCCACGTCTTTTCCGACAGCAACAACCTCGCCGGCAAATTCATGACCCAGGGTCGAGTTTTCGGGCAGCGTGAAATGCGGTGCGTGTCCATCCGTCATGTGAAGATCAGAGCCGCAAATTCCGCAGCGATGGATTTTCACAACGACCTCTCCAGACGCAGGACTAGGATCAGCAAGACTCCTAACTTCTAACGGCAGACCAACTTTCCTGAAATACGCGGCTCTCATCGCTCGCATCTCCGTTTAGCGTGAATGTCCTGCTCATTTCGACCATCTGGAATTTACTTTACTGGGAAAGTACATTGGCCGCACTGAGGGTTTATACCGAGGCAGTGGGAGAAATGCATTTGCGACTACATAGCGGCGCGCTGTGTTCGCTCAGGAGATGAGCGGTTCTTACAGTGCAAGAGATGAATACCAGCGCGAAGGGTCACGCGATGTGGGTCGTTGGTCGCGAACGCATGGGACCGGCGTAAACAGAAGATGAGGGAGATGGCCGGCGAAGGAATGCCAGCCTGAGTCAGACCTGCTTCGTACTCGCAGCATCAACAGTGAATCGCGACAGAGAGAGTCACGAGTTTCGCTACTGGAACGCAGCGTCGTGGAAGCTTTATTCCCCCTCCCCACTTCGACGTGCAGCCTCCGCGTCTGCATATAGTTGGAGCTCGCGTAACAGACTCGACAGTGTCGCGCGGCGTTCCGGCGCCATATGACTCGACGCCACCCAGTCGGTCCCATAGGTTGCTTCGCTGAGAATTTTCTCGAGAATCTTGCGCGCCTGTGGCTTCATCCGCACCAGAATCCCGCGCCCGTCGGTAGGGTCCGGCGTACGCTCGACCAGCCCCATCTGCTCCAGCCGACTTACACACTTTGTGATACCGCCAAGTGTCATCGCCAACGGCTTCTGAAGTTGCGTCGGAGATTGTCTGTAGGGCGGCCCGGAAGTCAAAAGCGCATCGAGCAGCAATAACTCCGCGGGCAGAATGCCCTGACTTGCCGCGGCCTCCTTGAGGGCCTGGTCGATGTGCGCTGATAGTCGAAGAAGCCGTTGACCGATGAGGTAGACATTCACGTCCTCCGCGGGCCACTCACGCGCCCATGCCGCGGCCTGCGCGTCCAGTGCATCGCCTGGCTCGGGGCCTGCCGGCGTCTGTAACGCTGTACATTCTGCGAAAAACAGCTTTTCGGCCTGAGAACGCTTCGAGTAGAGCGCCTCGCCATGTTCGTCGCAAGCGACTTCAACCCAGCCGGCTTCACGAAGCACGTCCAGGTGTCCAAGCGCACTTGCGCGCGACATGTTCAGTTTGCGAGCCAATGCAGGCGCGCTTTGCGCACCCGCGTTCAACAGCGTCAATAGTTGCCTTCGGGAAGCGTCCGCGAGAGAGGCAAAGAGCAGGTCGGCGGGCTTTCGAGCACCCATATTGTTGATCGGTTGAGACCCGCATGCCAGGTTCATGAAGATCCGGGCGAATAAAAGGTGCGATTGACACGGACCGTAATCCAGACGGTCCATTCGGGTGCACTCGACAGGTGCCGCTTCCTGAAAGGCGAGTCAATTCGGCCACGCTAAGTTACCAGAAAAAGCGCGCAGTGAAAGCAATGCAGAGAAGACGTTGCTCTAAGATGCTCCAATACGTGCGCCTCTCCCCTCTGCACACACCGGCAACCGAAGACGCGGACCCAATGTGCCGAGCTGTGATGAATCGACCGCAACTCAGACACGTAAATATGAACGGTGTATGATAATGCGAACGGACGATGTTTGCCTCGACGCGCGAAGCGGAGTCCCCTGTTAAAGGCCAATCAATGATGGAGTCAATGTGACGATGAGCGCGGCACCTTCATGGTTCGAATGGGCTCTGCAACAAGCACGCCACTCTCATTTCACCCATGCCAGCGGCACACGCGTCCATTATGTGTCCTGGAACGCCGAAGACACGCACAAGCCCGGCTTGCTGTTCGCGCACGGCTATCTGGGGCATAGCCATTGGTGGGACTTTATTGCACCGTTTTTTACGGAACGATTTCGTGTGCACGCGTTCGACTTTAGCGGCATGGGCGAGAGTGCTTATCGCGCGGCGTATCGCTCCGACAGTTTTGTGAGTGATTTCTCGGCAGTGCTCAATGCGGCATCCATTGCACCGGCCATTGTGGTGGGTCACAGCTTTGGTGGCTCACGCCTTCTCCAGACTTGCGCGACGTTCCCCGAACTGATCCGCCATGCGCTTGTGCTCGATTCATTCTATGCGCTGCCCGGCGACGCGCTTCCAGTGATAGAAAGGCGCCCAGCCCCTCGACCGTATCCCGATGTTGCGTCCGGCATGAAGCACTTTCGGCTCATTCCCGGTCAAAAGTGTGAGCCATGGCTGATGGATCATCTTGCCAGTACATCGCTGCGGCAGACAGAGACGGGCTGGACTTGGCGCTTCGACCCGGCTTTGCGTCATACTCAGACGGTCGAGAGCGATGAGGGGTTGCTGGGCCGAATAGCGGTCCCTGTGACCTACGTACATGCGGAAATGAGCACGGTTGTCAGCGCCGATCGTGCCAACAGAATTGTCGATGCCATCCCTACCGCGCAGAATCTGATCACGATGCCCGGCGCACATCACCACCTCATGCTGGATCAGCCGCTGGCGCTTGTCGATCAGTTGCGCAAGTTGCTGGAGCCATTGTCATGAACGAGCCGGCCAGCGATAGAAACTGGATTCCGAACGTACCGTTGAACGTATTGTTGTCGAGGGCTGCGCATGCCAAACCGGAAACGCGCATGCACTTCCATACCGAGCGGGGACTGACGAGCGTCACTACTCTGGAGTTGACTACCGCCGCGGATCGACTCGCGCGCGGGTTGCGTGCCGTCGGTCTGCGCCGCGGCGACGTTATCGCCATGCAGTTGCCAACTCAGCAAGAGACCGCCGTGCTGTACATCGCCGCACTCGAAGTCGGTGCAGTACTGGTGCCCATTGTGCACATCTATGGCCCTGCCGAAGTCGGCTTTATTCTGCGTCAATCGCGCGCGCGATTCCTGTGCGTGCCTGAGCGCTGGCGCGGGATCGATTTTCTGGAGCGCGTCGAAGCGCTCGGCAATCTGCCTGATCTGGAGCGCGTGATCGTCGTCGGCGAGCGCACGCCAGAAAACGGCATCACGCTGAAAGAGATCGAAGCGATCTCGAAGCATGCCAACCTCAAAAGCGACTCGCCACCGCAACCGCAGGACGTTTGCCTGCTGCTCTATACCTCAGGCACCACTGCCGCTCCGAAGGGCGTTCAGCACACACATCAGACCGTCGGAGCCGAGTGGTCGATTCCATTCATAGACGGCTCAGGGCCGTATCTCACGCCCTTCCCCGCCGGACACATTGCTGGCTTCAATTTCCTGCTCCGTCCTTTCGTGACTGGCACCGACATGGTGTTCATGGACCGCTGGGACGCCCCGCTCGCAGCGGAACTGATCGAGCGTTATCGCGTTCGCCTGTCCGGAGGCACGCCGTTTCATCTTCAGGGATTGCTTGACGCAGCACGGCACGCCGGACGCGATCTCTCGTCTCTGGTCACTTACGGACTGGGGGGAACGGGAGTCACTCCGGAACATGTGGCGCTCGCCGACAGCGCCGGGTTCGCCGGCACGCGCGCTTACGGCCTGACGGAACATTCGACGGTCAGCATCGGCTGGCGCGAGAATACGTTCGCCGAGCGCGCGTGCACAGACGGTCGCGTTCAGCCCGGCAGTCAGGTTCGCATCGTCGATGAGTTCGATCGTGACTTGCCGACGGGAAGTGAGGGCGAGATTCTGACAAAGGGTCCCGAGTTGTTTGTCGGCTACACCGACCCGTCGCTCAATGCTAACGCCTTCAGCGCCGACGGCTGGTTTCGTACAGGCGACATCGGCAAGCTCGATGCGGCGAATTGCCTGACGATAACCGATCGCAAGAAAGACATTGTGATTCGTGGTGGCGAGAACATTTCATCGCCAGAGGTCGAACGTGTGCTGGCCACACACAACGCGATAAGGGACGTCGCAGTGGTCGCGCAGCACGATGCGCAATACGGCGAAAAGGTGTGCGCCGTTGTCGTGCTACAGCCCGGCGCTGAACTCGATCTCTCCGCCATACAGCGACATTTCGCCCAAGCCGGCGTGGCGCGGCAGAAAACGCCTGAGCACCTGCTTATCGTCGACGAATTGCCTCGCACAGCATCGGGCAAAGTGCGCAAAAGCGATTTGCGCGCTCGGGCTAACGCGTTAAAGACCAGCCCATGACGTCGGGCAACATACAAGGAGACACTCACGTGACAGCAATCACCACGAGCATGTACGCAATGCCCGTCGAATGACAGATTATGTCTGACGGCTCTCTGCGGGTTATCACGCTCAACAGACCGGACGAACTGAACGCATAACCGGCGGACAAACTGCTCGCCCTGCCACGCAATGGCTTGCGGGAGACCAAAAATCATGAACACCCTCCTCTGTCAGAGGGCATCGGCAGCTGCTCGACACCACGCTCGCGACACAGCTTGCCGCGACGCTAACCGACCGAACAACATCAACTAGCTCGTGCATTTCTGACAAAACGGCGACCCAGTTAATGCTGCCCGCAAACGGACTACATCGTGCGCTCCCAGCTATTTAAAACGCGTATCACCGATCTTCTAGGTATCCGCCATCCGATACTCTGTGGAGGCCTCGGACCTCGCGTATCCGATGCCGACTACGTAGCTGCAGTAGTCAATGCGGGCGGCATGGGCTTTATCGTGGCAGCAGGATTCGCAGACCCCGACGAATTCCACGCACAACTGAAGCGCTGCCGCCAACTGACGCAAGGACAACCTTTTGGCGTCAATCTGTATATCTCACGGCAAAGCGGCGGACTTGCCAGGGTCGCCGAGCAGATTCGCATTCTGATTGAGGAAGGAGTTAGTTGCGTGGAGACTGCGGGTGCCAGTCCACAACCCGTCGTCGGTGCGTTGCGGGAGGCAGGCATAAAGATCCTGCACAAAGTCCCAGCCGTCAAATATGCCCACAGCGCCGCCCGGCTGGGCGTCGATTCGATCATCATGGTGGGCAATGATTGCGGAGGGCACCCAGGCCTCTTTGGCATCAGCAGCATGGTGCAAGCAGCGCACGGCCCTTCAGTCGTGGACCTGCCCGTCGTGATTGGTGGCGGCATTGGCACAGGTCGACAAATGGCTGCCGTGCTGGCCATGGGTGCAGACGGCATCATCATGGGGTCCCGGATGATGGTTGCCGAAGAACTATGGATACACGAAAGCTACAAGGAGAAAGTTGTGCGTGGAGACGGCACGGAGAGCGTCGTAGTGAAACGAGCGATCGGCGATCACCATCGCGTCCTTCTCAATGACAGCGCTCGCGCCGTGCTCGCGCTCGACGATGCAAAAATCACCGACTTTGAACAGTTTCGTCCGCATGTGATGGGAGCGCTTGCGCACGAGGCGTATTTGACCGGGGACACGAGCGTGGGCATGCTGGATTATGGTCCGGCTGTCGTTTTTGCCGATGCCGTGAAGTCTGTGGAAGCGATCTTTGACGACATGATCGACGATGCCGCAATCGCCATTAGACGTCTTAACGGGTTGGAAACGCGGAACAACCAATCGGATGCAGCACTGCATAATGCAGCTAGCTGAGCGACAGCGCGTGCTCATGTTTCATCCAACGGACCGGACAATTTTCATACTGCGTCTTTAGCGTCATGGTCAGGCTGAAGATCGATCACATGTTCGGATAGTTCGGACCGCCGCCACCTTCAGGCGTGACCCACACGATGTTCTGCGTCGGGTCCTTGATGTCGCAGGTCTTGCAGTGCACGCAGTTCTGCGCGTTGATCTGCAAGCGGTGGTGATCTTCTTCTTTGATGAATTCGTAGACGCCTGCCGGGCAGAATCTTGCTTCAGGTCCGGCGTATTTTTGCAGGTTCACCGTAATGGGCACGGTGAGATCTTTCAGCGTCAGATGCGCCGGCTGGTTCTCTTCATGATTCGTGTTCGAGATGAACACTGAAGACAACCGGTCGAACGTCAGCTTGCCATCCGGCTTCGGATACTCGATCGGCTTGCACTGCGAAGCGGGCTTGAGCATTTCATGGTCGGAATGCTGATGATGCAGCGTCCACGGCACGTTGCCGCAAAGTACCTTCTGTTCGATGCCGACCATCAGTGTGCCGAGGTACAAACCCTTGCTCATCCACTGCTTGAAATTGCGGGCCTTGTAGAGTTCCGTGTGCAACCAGGAGGTTTTGAATGCGTCGGGATAGGCCGTGAGTTCGTCGCTGG
>NZ_PNXY01000045.1 GCF_002879865.1 Paraburkholderia rhynchosiae | reverse complement strand
ACATAGTGAATCTGGAAAACGCGTTTGGCCAGGTCGATGGCAATGGTTGTGGCTTCCATCTGGTTCTCCTTGACGGCGGGACTGCCGAACCAGCAATGTCGCATGATCAGAGCGCGAGACTGCGGCGCCGGACAGCCCGTTAAGGCGGGAGGCGACCATTCCATCTATTTAGCTGGCGGTTCGACATTGAACTTAGCGGAGACAGAACAGTAAGCGGTACATACGATTATGCGAGATTGCTGTGAGCGGGGCGGCTCGCACCTTGGCAAAAACAGTCAGTGTGGTGTCGGCTCTCAATTCGTCCAGCCCGGTACCTTACAGCGGCTTGATATTGGCCGCCTGCTTTCCCTTCGGTCCCTGCTTGACCTCGAAGCTGACCTTCTGATTCTCCTGCAATGACTTGAAGCCGCTGCCCTGAATCTCCGAGAAGTGGGCGAACAGGTCTTCTCCGCCGTCGTCCGGCGCGATAAAGCCGAACCCTTTCGCGTCGTTAAACCACTTTACTGTTCCGGTTGCCATATTGGTTCGACAAAAGTTAGTTAGTGTTGCATGCGGCCGACGTCGGTTGCCCCATACTCACTTTGCGCGAGTTCGTGCTCGCTTCCGGACGCCGGGCAGGCGAGCAGGCACCATTCCTTGCGACGCGTTTGGTGCCGCATCTGGCAAACTTCCGCATTCCGCGAAGTGCTGGAGCACCCTCGCCGCCGCCGACTTGCCGCGCTGCTCCAGTCTTCCGCGAAGGGCGAGCGCAAATGCCGTCAGGTCGTCGCGTCCGTGCAACGCCTGGAAGTCCAGAATGGTTTCTGCGACCGCCTCTAGCATGGTGTGCTCGTGCAGCGTGCTCGCGATATGCGAGGTGGCTCTCGCCAGTTCCATCTCGTAGACCTTCAGACGTGCTGTCTCCTCGAAGGCGCCGTTTGCTTTGGCTGGCTTCACATCGATACCCCCGGCTCTGCGGAAACACGGACTGTTAAGCAGTAGAGAATGCGCGCAGCGGCATGATTGTGAGCGCGATGCCGAGCGGCCCGCGAACATCAGAACGTATAGGCAAGGGAGAGAACTGCATGGCCCGCTTGCCATGAAGTGAAAATCAGGGAGCCCGCGGCTGCCCAGTGCAAAGCCAGTGAACGTCGAGTTGGAGGACCGTGGCTAGGCGCATGCAGGCGTTCAGCGGCGGCACAGTGATTCCCGTCCACCTCACCGCATGTACACACGTGTCAGACGTAAAAGGATTGTTCGCATGTGACGTTGCGTCCGAGCGCAAAAGCAGAAGTTTGGGTCCCTGCGAGAACCACGTTGGCTAGCGTCATATCGGGCTTTGCGGCGGACCTTACCTGACGGCAACGCGCAATGCCTAGGCGGCCTGAAGAGCGCTGGCCTGCCCCCACATTCGGGCATCTTCAATGGCTTGCAAAAGTGCATCGAGAGAAAACGGCTTCCGCAGACAGACGTCCAAAAGCCGGGTGAGTCCCCCGACTTCACTGTCACCGGTCGTGGACACGACGAAGGGCGGCCCGGCGAAAGGCGTGGTGACAATCAACCGTGCGATTGCACTTCCCTTGATTCCCGGCAGGTTCTCATCAAGAAGTACCAGCTCGAAGGCATGGCTGCCCAGCAGTGAAAGTGCAGTCGCTCCGTCTTGCGCGACAGTGGGGTGGGGACCATAGCAGTCAAGCAGGAAAGCCAGACTGTCTGCGACATCCTCACCATCCTCGACGACCGGCACATCCATCAGGGCTCTCTTTGATTTCCGAAACGATTTACGCTGTTTCGTATTATTATATTATCCTAATTATTCTACGTAACATCTTAAGCCATTTTGCCGCGCCCTACCAGTTCTGTAGCCAGACGATATCCGCCAATTGCTGCCAAGCGACTGCATGTGACGCTGGTTTGATGTCGCATATGATAATCATCATTATTTAGCCGCTCCAACAAGGCATGCATCTTCACCCCGCCAGAGGACATTCACTGGCGTCGTGTGATTCATGGGCAGCTCGCGGCTTAGCTCGGGCTAGCGCTCGACGACGTCAGACATAGTGCGCACGACGTCAGCGTTGCCGGCATCATCGCCGCAG
Source organism: Paraburkholderia rhynchosiae (assembly GCF_002879865.1). Taxonomy (GTDB): domain Bacteria; phylum Pseudomonadota; class Gammaproteobacteria; order Burkholderiales; family Burkholderiaceae; genus Paraburkholderia; species Paraburkholderia rhynchosiae. The sequence continues at coordinate 38,003 of NZ_PNXY01000045.1, read as the reverse complement.
CAGCCCAACGGCGTTTCGGGGTGGGCCATTTTCGCTTTTACCACTGCCGATTGACGGCCAACAACCAAGGGCGTCGGCACATGGAGACTTCTATCACTTTTCGCTGCTCCCGCAAAATGTTCATGCTGATGGCGAACTGAAGGAGCGAAGGTGGCCGCAGCAGGCCGTTGAATGGCCTGTTGCCGCACTCGAAGGGAGCCCGGCGAAATCTGTTCGGCGGCTAACCCAATCGAGGGGGCGTTTCAGTATCAAATGGGCCAGATGAAGACGTCGCAAAAGCAACATGAGGTCGGCTCTCGTTCGCGCAACGACGGTCCGTGCCAGACTGAGAGGGTGAGTCGCCGACGACCAGCGACATCAGGCAGGCGCTTTGTTACCATCAACTAGCCGTAATTAGCCTGCCCGCCCGGGCCGCTCTTTTGCAGGAGGTTGAGATGGACGTGCCAGTCACTGAAGAACAAATCCGAACACTTGCTTTCTATCTGTGGGAGAAGGACGGCTCTCCCGAAGGACGCTCGGACGAGTACTGGGAGAAGGCTCGACAGCAGTTGGGTGCGGACCAGCCGCCGGCAGCATCTGAGGGCGAGACAGCAGCCTGAGCGGCGCGCGCCAATGGAAATGCGGGCGCCAGAACAGGGGTCCTCACGCGCCTGTCTTGGCGATTGACCGGACACGTTCAGGTACCCCGACAGTCCGGGTGTCGCTTTATTCCTTACCAGTTCGAGTGCTTTATCCGCCAGTGAGCCAAAATCGGCGGCGCTCCGCTGCCTCCCAACGGTGCCACATCTGCTGGCGGGCACCCGGCTGTTCACTTCAGGCTGCTTCCAAGCGGTACCTGACCTTCATGGTCTGCAGAACCGGCTCGCTGATAGTCTAAAGCCAACCTTCACCGTCGTGACCCGCCAGGGCACGAACGTGAGCAGGGCCGCTGATACGGTGGTCAATAGAAGCACGTCAACGGGGCGCGCAAGCCAGCCTCGTCAAATCATCGTTATGTCGAAAGTCTGAACCGGGAATGTGGCGTCGTCGGCCTTCGCGCCTATTCAAACGACACGGCACGCACTCTTGTCTAAGACTGTGAGCGAATTGCGGGGCAGCTCGCGCCGCCGCTGAGCCTCGCCGGCGCCGTGCCCGCCATGGCCGCGATGTTCTCCCCCGAAGGAGAGGTCGATAACAGCCAGGCGATAGCTAACCGCCGCCATGGCAGGCACGCATCACGGGGATAGACACGCTACGCAACAGCGTGACCTTGCGCGACACGCGCGGCGAAATGGCCGTGATTGAAATCAGCCCAGACGTCACAGAGGTCAAAGAATTTCACTTAGGGACAGGTGAAAATCGCATATAGAAACGCAAGTCTCACGCATCCCGCCAGGGCCGCATCGAGTGGCATCCACGAGCGAATCTAAACCGAAGTTGTGCAGCCAAAACCGGACGGAGAAGCCAATTCGACCCAAAGCGTGGAGTTGCTTGCGACGGTGCTAAAAATCGACCGGAAGAAACGGGAGGCCACATTGCGCGGCCCGACTCTAACGACGGCCGCGCGACCGGCGCGTTGCGCACCATTTCGACAGATAGGAGTGTCACCGGTCAGCACCTTACTGAGGAGCGGTCCAACCCGCTCAACCGAAGTTGCGCGGGCAGCGACGAATTTCGCGCGGACCGCGATGCGCGCGTGAGGCCGGCACGAAGGTTCGGTGGCCGTTTGGCGTTGCCAACCGCAAACAATGCGACCCAAGGCACGAACTATGCGCCATCTAAGGTCATGCGGGCGGCAGACGCTTGCACGAGACATCATCTTCCCCGGGGCTAGCCATGAAAGTCATCGGTAAAACATTTTGCGCTTCAGTTCTCGCGGTCGCCCTGTCGGCCGTCGCATACGCACAAGCCGGCGGCACCGCTGGCCGGACGGCAACGCCCGGTGCCGGCGCCGGTTTGACGAAGGTCCCGAACGGCAAGGCATACGGTCCTCGGGATGTCACTGGCAGTGGCGTCGGTGAGGCACGCAGTAGCCGGTCGGCGGGACATTCGAACCGCGGCAAGGCCAATGGTCTGAATATGGGTACCCGGAGTGGCGCGAACAGCGACGTCAACGGACCACGGAACGGCCCGGGGCAAAACGGCCAGTACCAGTGACAGCGGGTTGCACGCGGCGTCACCACCGCTGCACGCTCACGTCGACGCGACATCGCCGCCTTTCGACTACGCAACTGGCGATTCGCTGCCGCGATAAATGAGCGACGGACGCGCGAAGGGCCAGCGTCGCCAGAACAGAGCAGCCGTTCTGATGGTCCAGGAGGAGCTGCGCGACACCGGGTGTTCCGACGGGCCTCGCGCGCTGCGCGCCACGCGTGAAGTCAGGAACTGGCGACTCTCGCGCCGTTCGGGCGCACCGTAACTTCACTGCGCTTCTGCCGTACCGCGTCCACAGGACGCGTGTCCCTCCAGGCGTTCTCCTTCGCTAACCCGAGCGCTTTTCCTATACTGATTGTGTCGCAATCTGGTCAGCGCGACGCGGGTTGTATATTTGGAGGACTGCATCATGAACAAGGACCAGGTCAAAGGCGTTGCTCACAAGATGAAGGGCAAGGTCAACGAGGCAATGGGCAAGGTCACGGGCAGGCCGTCGCGGGAATTGAAAGGCGACGTCGAGCAAGCCGCGGGACAAGCCAGAAAAGATGTCGGTGATGCAAAGGAAGCGGCGAAGGACCGCACGAAGCGTCACCACTAACCGCCTGCCTTTGGGGCTAGGGTGAACGCATTGACCCAGCGAAGGCTTCGTCAGGCGGCCGACTCGCGAAGTCAGCCGCCGCTCCATTTCACGAGGCAGACCTCGACGTTGACGATGCTGACGGCCAAGCTGGCCCCGGCCTGGTGGAAAGGCCTTGAAGCCGGCATGCGCCCCTGCGGCCAGTTCAGCGACGTCCCGGCCCATGTGATGCAACTGGAGTGGGGCTGGAGCAAGCCGTTCGACCACATCAGCGTTCGAAACTTGAAACTCAGAAATAACGTTGTCTCGAGGTCCGAGGAACTACGATGTAGCAAGCATTTCGAGGGGGCGATCCTGAATAGACGCGACAATGCACGGCAGGCGACCGGCCGCTCGTCGTCGGCCCATCGAGCCGATGCGCGGTCAGGAAACCATCGTCTTCTCATTGAGCCGTACTGAGTCGCGCACGGTCCAGTCAATGCGAAGTACTCTACAGCGAAGGTATGCAACACGGCCAGGTCATCTTCGACCGGCTGACGGTCGTCAATCCGTTCCGATCATCCAGTTAACCGCCGTCTTGTTCGACATCGGGCGTGGCACGGACTGTAGCGTCGACGCTGTTTCCATCCGGCGCCGCGGACTGCTCGAGGGTAGACGAGGGGACGTTCAACGGCCTTTTCCGGCTGCGATCATGGCTTTTGCGAACAAGCCCGGCACCGATCGCCGCTACGGCCGCGCTAACAGCCGAAGAATGCGTGGATCCTGGCGAACTTCAATGGCTATGCTGATTTCAATGCGAGCAGCATCTCCATGAGCGGGATTCAGAATGTAGTGGAAGGCAAAGGGCATCACTGCACTCGCCACCTTGAGAAGTGCGGAACTGGCGCGTGTGAGCCACTCGGTCCCCGCAGCCTGCGTCCACGCCAGATCGTCGCGCCAGTCAGGTGGATAGGCGGTTTCCGCCATCTCGGAGATAATAACGCCATCGTCGACCTGAACCTTGAGCAGTTGATAGGTGTCCGCGAGATCTGCGGTAGTGCCGATTTCCTGATGCACAAGTGTTTCGAGAAGGGCGCCCGCAGGGTGTTCCGCCAGGTAGACGACGGGTTGCCCGGTAAAGTGCCACCGGCCGGGTGCACGAAGGCCGCCAAGTCCCTTCAGATCGGCATAGTTGCTGATTCTCCAAAGGACCATCAGGCAAAGTATCCTTCGTCGATCTGAACCAAAGCATCCTCCACCAGACGCGCCCCTTGTTCGGTGCTCGCCATCTCAAGTGCGCTCCGGCCGGCAAAGCGCTTCTGCGGGCCTCGTAGCCAGTGCATCGCTTTTGTCGCATTTCCAAACGCCGCCGCAGCCTGCGCCAGGATGCGAGCCAGGCGGATCGCGCGGTCCGATTCTTCGGTCGAGAGACGTTCGTGCTGCTGCCGCCTGTGTGTCAGGGTGCGCCGCGGAATGATGAAGGCAAGTTCATCCGCTTTCAGCCCTTGGGCCGTCAGGCGGTCGATCACTTCGACAGCGACGCGCTCGCTCGCAAGTTCAGCGAGGTCGGTCTCGTTGCGAATGGGTGCGTCAAGCAGTTGCTCAAGTATTGCCAGCGCAGCGCGGCGCGGATTCCCGGCCCCGGTCGGTACAAAAGCTATCATGGTCATGGTGGCGCCCCCTTTTGGCAAAATGCTCAACCATTATAGGCGTTTTGCCAATGAGCCGGCGCAGCTTTTCTCAGCACTTGGGTTGTGCCCGGGCGGCTTAATTTTAATGATCCACCATTTCGCAAACCGCTTAAATGTACGGGAAGGCGAAGGCTGGACGGACAGCGATTCGCGTCCGCTGCAGCGCCATCGGCGCAGGATGCGCCAATCGGACTCTGGTACTGATGCGGCTATCCTGGAACGACGCTTCGGCGCATCACTCGTCCCTTTTATCGTCTCTAATTCACCTGCTTGGTTTGGATGGCTGCGTGCGCTGGCAAACTTGAGAGAGTATGATGTAGCACAAATGTGACACATGAGAGGTCTCTATGTCTACCACCACGCTCCGCCTTCCGCCGGAACTCCGCGACCGGATCTCTAGACTTGCTGAAGAATCGGGAACTACAGCCCACAGCTTCATGCTGGAGGCGATTGCCGAGAGGGTCACCAGCGAAGAACTGCGTCGCGAATTCCTCACTGAAGGTAACGATCGTCTCGCAGACATGCTGGAGAACGGCCTCGGGATTGAGTGGGCCGACATGCGCGACTATCTGGGCCAGCGGGCCGCAGGGCGCGATCCGGCAACACCGAAAGTCAAGCGATGGCGCGAATAGTTCTGGCGCCTGAAGTTCGCGATGATTTTGACCGGATCTTCGACTTCCTGTTTGAATACAATCCGGCGAACGCCGCAGAACACATAGACGATATCGTTCGCGCGTTAGACATCCTCCAGACGAGTCCTCAAATTGGACGGCCTGTTAGTGGTCCCGGAGCAATGCGCGAGCTGGTCATTTCGAACGGAGCGCATGGTTATCTTGCGCTGTATCGTTTTGTGGCTGAGCTGGACGTTGTGCTGGTGGCCGCCATTCGCAGCCAGAGGGAATTGCGGTATCGGCGTCCCGGCAATTGAACAACAGGGACACATTTGGCGCGGGATACAGTTAGATGTGGCTGCCTGTGTGAGGCGCCACCGAGTGAAGGGCAAATTTGCAACGTTCTCCGCACAGGTCATTCGCGATTGCGATGAGCAGGATGAGCTGACGCAGGCAGATCCGACGCCGCAACTCCGCCAAATGCCGACCGTGTATGAGGGCAGACTTGGAAAGCAAATGACGCGCCGGCTAATGGCGCATAAGAGTCGCCATGAACCATGACATTCTGAGGGCGATTATTTTAATCATGCCCGTGGTGACGTTCATTGCCGTCCTACGGGATGGGACCGACGACAGTGAAGGATGCGCCGGACGCCTGCTCCGCATTGCAACTACCGATTTCCGGCGGTTTCGGCCGGCGCAGATCAGGCTGGGTTGAGCAGATAATTGGTGTCAGCAGAAACGACTGCACTGGGAACAGCCAGCACGGCACTAACGCGCGTCTGCGACCACGTCGTCCCAACGCGCTGCAGTTCAGCGCGCCCGGAGATGTCGCGCCAGTCCCGATCACACCGATTTTGTACATGTCGAAATCGGAGCCCGTGAGGAGTGGCTGACTGATCCGAGGTTACTGAGGGGTGCCTCGGCGCCGCAGTAGCGAGCGGCGCGCCATTGTTAACAGACGGTTCCCGGGGCGACGGCTTCGTCAATTTGCCATGATTTTTTATCGAATTTAGTCTGTATAACTAAGTAGCTGGCGAAGCATAAAATCCAATTGCAGACCAGCGAAACCCCGTGAGGATCTGCTCGCATGGGTGGGCTGTCAGACTGCAGGTTGTTGCAAGCGATAGCGCTGGGCGAATTGCGGATTCACCGGGTTTGCGCTCATAAATCGTGACGGCCCGCTTGCGGCTTGTTAAATTTCGTCTTGGGGCATCGTGTGGCGAGCGGGAATCGAACCGTTGCCCGCGTGCGGCCGTGGCGAAAATCGCGGCAATCGCAAGCAAGGAGGCCGTATGCATCCGGTATTCCAGTACCCATTTCCCGTCACTGAGCGCAACCTCGCCCGCGACAAGGTGGTTAGCGCTCGCGCCGCGGTAGAGTTGATTCGCCCGGGCGACACGATTGCGACGGGCGGCTTCGTTGGCGTGGGATTTGCCGAGGAAGTGGCGATCGCGCTCGAAGAGCGCTTCTTCGAGGCGAAGGCCGCCGCTTGCCGCGATCCAGAGCCGTTGGCGAGGGCCGAACAGAAGATCGCGCGTCTGGACCTGACGCTCCTCTATGCGGCGGGCCAAGGTGACGGGCAGGCCAAAGGCCTCAATCATCTCGCGCACGAAGGGCTCGTGCGCCGCGTAATCGGCGGGCACTGGGGACTGGTGCCGAAGCTCCAGCAGCTTGTAATCGATGGCCGCATCGAGGGTTACAACCTGCCGCAAGGCGTGATCTCCCATCTGTTCCGCGATATTGCCGCGGGCAAGCCGGGCCATTTGTCGACGATCGGCCTCGACACGTTCGTCGATCCACGTCACGGTGGCGGCAAGCTGAACAGCCGCACAACTGAAGACCTCGTCAAGCTGATGCTGGTGGAAGGCGACGAATTCCTGTTCTATAAGACCTTTCCAATCAACGTCGCGATCATTCGCGGCACTACCGCCGACGTTAGCGGCAACATCACGATGGAACGCGAGGCGCTCACGCTCGAGTCGCTCGCCCTCGCGATGGCAGCGCGCAACTCGGGCGGCATCGTGATCGTGCAGGTCGAGCGGCTTGCCGATGCGAATACGCTTGATCCGCGCCAGGTGAAGGTGCCGGGCATCATGGTGGATTGCGTCGTTGTCGCACGGCCCGAGCATCACTGGCAGACCTTCGCCGAGCCGTATTCACCCGCGTTCGCGAGCGAACTGCGGGTGCCCGCAAGTTCGCTGCCGCCGATGGCGCTGAGTGAACGCAAGGTCATCGCCCGCCGTGCGGCGATGGAACTGATGGCTAATAGCGTCGTGAATCTGGGTATCGGCATGCCGGAAGGCATTGCCAGCGTCGCGAACGAAGAGGGGGCGATCGATCTGTTCACGATGACGACTGAGCCCGGCGTGATCGGCGGCATTCCAGCGGGCGGGCTCAATTTCGGCGCGGCGACCAATACACAGGCGATCGTCGATCAGCCGTATCAGTTCGACTTCTACGACGGCGGAGGGCTCGATGTGGCATTCCTCGGCCTCGCGCAGGCCGACCGCAAAGGCAATCTGAACGTCAGCAAGTTCGGGGCGAAACTCGCGGGCGCGGGCGGCTTCATCAACATCAGTCAGAGCGCGAAGCGCGTTGTGTTCGTCGGCACATTCAACGCGGGAAATCTCGACGTGTCTATCCAAGACGGGCGTTTGCGGATCAGGCGGGAAGGCGCGTGCCAGAAGTTCGTCAATGCGGTCGAGCATCGCACGTTCAGCGGCGAATATGCGGCGAAGCGGGGACAACCCGTGCTCTACGTGACCGAGCGCTGCGTGTTCGCACTCACGCCGCGCGGTCTTGAACTGACGGAGGTCGCGCCCGGCATCGACGTGCAGAACGACATCGTCGCGCAGATGGGCTTCGCGCCGGTTATCGACCGGCCGCCGCGCCTTATGGACGAGCGCATTTTCCGCACGGCTCCGATGGGCTTACGCACGCTGATGCTTTCTCTGCCGCTGGAAGAACGCTTCAATTACGACGCAGACAAGAACATGTTCTTCGTCAACTTCGAGGGCTTGCAGGTGAGATCGCAGGATCAGATCGATGCGATCCGGGACCATGTTGAGTCGCGCCTTGCGGGCATGCAGATCAAACCGCAGGCCGTCATCAACTATGACAACTTCTCTATAAACCCGGAGTTGATCGAAAGCTACTCGGCGACGGTAACCAGGCTCGTCGACCAGTTTTATGCCGGAGTAACGCGCTATACGACGAGCAGCTTTCTGCGCATGAAACTTGGGGATGCACTGGAGCAGCGTGAAGTGGCGCCGTACATCAATGAGCGGCCACAGGATCGGGCGTACTGAGTAAGCTATCCAGGGCCATATGGGTCGCACCGGGCGGTGGCGGCCCGTATTTTCCCTGACGCGAAGGGCAGGCAAAGGCTAGCCAGGTTTTGCCCGATCGCGATCGATCTCGTGGTTGCCGTCATTGACAGGCCAACCTTGCGTCCGGATGCGCGTTCGCCAGGCGATGCAGCTGTACGCCTGCGACGCCTACGGGGGCGCCCATTGGTTAACCATGATGGCACGAGGCACAAAGCCGGGGGAATTGGCTAGTCTCCGCGCAATATCGTCGCGATACCGTGCCCCCGATGCAGGAAGACCTTAATGTTCGCCTCGAACCGGAACATCATTGGGCTCTCAGTGCGGCAATCATCGCGCTCACCAGTGCGGCGTCGCGCCCTGAGCATTCGAGCTCAAGCTTCACACCGTTGGGCAATCTGGCCGACAGGCGCGCAGCTTGTGTCGCCGGTGGCGACAGATCGGCGCGATCCAGTTCAGGTGTCGGCTGCGCAACATGTATCGTCGGCGCCGCGTCGTCGATCGCGACGACCGGCACGAAGGCCGACAACCCGACAGCAGTGTTGAATCTCGCGGAGGAAGTCGACTGTTCGTGCAGCCGAACCCATTTGCGCAACTGGTTGGCGTTCACCCCAGCCTTCAGGGCGAGGCCAGACAGCGATGCGCCTGGCTGCAGGCAGGCGTCGACCAGTCGTCGCTTGTCTGCCGGGTGGAAACTGCGCTTGCCGCCGACACCAACGCGTGTCACCCGCAAGGGCAAAAAGGTCAGGTCATTCTCGGTCATGGATTGCGACCGCAAGTTTGGGTTGCGGACGCAATCGTGGACCTTCTCAAAGGCAGAAGCTAGGTGCGTGAAAACTAGCGCTTACGACAAGTCTATTGTCGAAACGGTGACACTTCTATTTTGGTCTACGGTCGCCCATGTTTGGCTACCACGACCTCGATTCCTCCATTCATCGGCCAGAGCGGCGTTTTGCCGTTTAGCACGAAGCAGGAGCCGGAATGCTGGGTGTAATCCCGGTCACGAATGGCTAACATACAACGCCGACGGGTATCGCGGCGCGTCAGTCCAGCGTGTGACGTGGCTGCTGCTCGACGTCAATCCGCACGGGCTGTGGACGCTTGAACGCGACGACAGTCCGTGGTATCGGTCGATGCAGATTTACCGGCAGCCGCAGTATCGCGAGTGGCTGCCGGCGCTGGGGCGCGTGAAGGCGGATCTTTGGCGATGACGGACCGGCGATTGGCGGCGGATTGACGCGAGGGACGGGGTTCCGCTTCGTTACTAACGCCATCGAAGAGCCTGTCAGAATTTTAGTGTGCCGAGGTCATGAGACGATAAGGGAAAAACACAAGTCAAGCCACTCCATTCATTCCATTGAGGAACTTAACGCCTGAGTGCCGTAGTTGGAACCGACACGACGCCGTCGATCACGGCGCGTTTATGAACGCGCGTTGACGGCATCAGTCTGCATGATCCGGCGGTCGGCCGGTCCACGTTGGTTGCGGTGTTATGGTTGACGAACAGTGGCACAGTCATTGAGCAGAAATCTCTCCTCTCGTGCTACGAACCGGCGCTCCCGATTAGCATCAACCACGAACTCAAGGCAGGGGTTTTCAGCGAGAGGCCGGCTGAAGAAGTAGCCCTGGAACCGCTCGCAGCCCAGCGCGGAGAGACGCTTGAGCTGGCGTTCGTTCTCGATGCCTTCGACCACCAGCGAAAGATTGAGCGTCCGGCTGAGATCGGCAATGCTCTTGACGATATGTTCGTTGACGCTACCGGGACTGACATCGGCCAGAGCGCGATCGATTTTCACTGTATCCAGCGGCAGTTCGCGCAGGTAGTGCAACGACGTATGCCCCATTCCGAAATCGTCCAGCGCAACCTTGACTCCCACCTCACGGAGCCGCTTCAAATTGTCGATCGCATTGACGTCCGGAAGGAGCATCGTGGACTCCGTAATCTCGACCTCAAGCCAGCAAGGGGGTAAGTCTTCCCGTTGCAGGATGTCGATCACCTTTCGATGAAAATCCCGATCCAGCAACTGCCGGGGCGACAGGTTCACGGCGATCACAAAGTCATCCGATAAGACATCGCGCCACACGCTTCGCTGGCGGCAGGCGAGTGACAGGATTTCCAGACCCAGGCGGTCGATCCGGTCGACATCCTCCGCAATTGTCACGATAACCGGCGGTGCCACCCGCCCTAGCAGAGGATGCTGCCAACGCAGCAGCGCTTCGGCACCGAAGACACGTCCGGTCCGAAAGTCCACTTGTGGCTGGAATTCAAGGAAGATCTGCCCCTGCGTCGTGAGCGCATCCTCGAGATCGCCTGCCAAGGCCGCGGACATCCTCCCTTCGTCGCCAGGAAGATCGAGACAACGTTTCGCCTTCAGGCTAGTCTCTGGTGACTCCGCGATGTGGAGAAGGGATGCAAGCACCTCCTGACCTTTCTTCGCTGCGAGATACTCGGTCATCCGGACGAACGGGGCATATATGGCGGCCCCTGCCGCCAGCGAGAGCAGCTGGACCAACGTTCCGGCAAACGAGCCTGTTACCGCGTAACCGCTGAAAAGCGCTGGCGTCGTCCACGCAATGCTGTAACCAGTCCGGGGCATCAGGTCCGCGATGATGGCCACATAGGCGATGAGGATCTGTACGACCGGTGCCAGCACAAACGGGATCGCATAGACCGGATTCAAAACCAGAGGCAGTCCGAACAGCAACGGCTCGTTCACGTTGAACAATGCCGGCAGCATCATGAACAGCGCAAGCTTCCGTCCGCGAACCGTGCGGCTGACCAGCAGAAGGGCCAGGATCAGACTTAGCGTCCCGCCGGAGCCGCCCATGCGCGCAAACGTGGGGAAGAAGCCTTCTGTAAAGATAAACGGCGCATGACCGCCACCCGCCACTACAGCCATGTTGGCCTGCGATGCAGGTATCAGCACGTTTAGCTGGATCGCGTAAAGCGCATTCGGCCCGTGGATGCCGAAGAGCCATAGCACCTGAGCGGCTGTCTCGTAACCGATGCTGAAAAGCAGACTATTCGAAGAGGTCGAGAACGGCGCGGCCAGCAGATTGCTCAATGTCCCACCGAAGTCGGACCAGCCCGCCGACACCAACGCGGCTTTAAGCAACGCAAACAGGAGGATGGTCAGCATCCCAGCTGGCATCACCGTAAATACGTCGCCGACGAGAAGATCGCTGCTCAGATTATTGAGCGGGATACGCAGAAAACGGATGCTGCAGAATTTCAGAAACAGACTGCCGCCGAGCGAGGCCACCAGCAGCGCCCCCAGCATTCCCTGGCCAAGTGAGAGTGATGCTTTCAGTGTGGCTTCGCTATTTCCCGTAATGAGCGTAAAGAAGCAGGACACGACGACGATAGCCGCGACTGTAGGGTTGACGTGACGATGATCAGGTCGCTGGTTATGAAGGGTTGTCAGGACGTCCGCAAAGCCATATAACGCGACGAGCGCTCCGATTCCGAAGGTCCCAGCGAGCAGGTTGTCGGCAAAGGCGTCCAGCCGGTGGCCAAAATGTGCCGCCAGGAATTGTGAAGCCCGGCAGATGGCGGATAGCGCAGAAGCAGCGCGAGCGCACCACCCATGATGAGCGGAAGGGGAAGCGCTAGCCCGCGGCGAATGGCGATGAAATATGGTGTACGGTCGATTCTCTCGACGAGCGTTAAGATACGGAGCCAGGTAGCTGGCGTTTTGCTCGTCATCGAATTCGGCCGGATCGGAGATTTCATCTATTGGATACGAGATGTTTCAAGGCGCGGTTTGCGCCGCGCGCCCACGTCGACGGTCGGCCATCACCACGAGATTGCGGCCCTCGCGCTTCGCGCGGTAAAGCGCACGGTCGGCCTGAAGCAGAAGCTCTTCCGGCGGAGTCGGATCGTCGGCCTCGGCAACTGCCATGCCGATGCTCAGTGTCACGTGGCCAAGCGGTGAATGCTCATGCTCGATCGAAGCCTGCTCCATGGCGGCGCAAAGCGCTTGCCCAATCGCGAGTGCATCATCGCTTCCGGCAATCTGCGCGAGGACCGCGAACTCCTCGCCACCATATCGCGCGACCAGGTCGTGGTCCCGCCGGACATTCGCCGTCAGTATTGCCGCGACACTGCGCAGACAGGCATCGCCGGCCGGATGCCCATAGCGGTCGTTGTAGTGCTTGAACCAGTCGACGTCGATCATCGCGAGCATCAGCAGCCCGCGGTCGCGTCCGACACGCGTGAGCCCGCTTACGAGCGCCTGGTCAAAGGCGCGCCGGTTGGCCACTCCGGTCATCTCATCGGTCATGCTGACCTTGAGCAGCCTCATGTTGAGCTGCTCAAGTTCGGAGGTACGGGTCGCCACTTTCTGTTCGAGCGCGTCCTGTGCGGCCCGGACGCGCTCGGCCATACCGGCAAAATCTCGCGCAAGCTGGCCAATCTCATCCTGCGACTGCGTGGGCAGTTCATCCGCGTTGAACGTAACGCCGGCATGGCCGACCAGCTCGGTGGCGAGCATCAGGCGCCTCAGCGGCTCGGCCATCTGTTTCTGCAGAATCGAACGCAGAATGACAATTTCGACGAGCAGCGTGAGCAGTGCCACCGTGAACACTATCGCAATGTTGGTGAGGATCGCCGGCTTCATCAGCGACTTCGGATAGCGGACGGCGAGTACCCACGGTGTTTCCGGAATGCGGCCGACGGCCACGATCTCGCCACCGCCATCGACAAGGGCCACGGCCCCAGGCGCCAGCCGCCGGCTTGCATCGAGCAGCGGCCGGTAAGCAGCCAGCCTGAGCGATGCGATGGACGCGCGGCCCTCACTGTGCGTGATGGCGTCGGCGTAGTTGCCGTCGAATATCAGCGTGCCGTCGTTGTCCGCGGCAAAGATCGTGCTGTGCGCACCCGGCAGCACCGGTCTCGCCGTTCGTTGCATAAGGCCGTCCAGCAACAGATCGACACACGCCATGATCCTGTGCTTGCCCGAAGCATCCGGCGCGTCGGGCGTGGCGATCGTCGTCATCCAGGCAGCGTTTGATGCATCCCAGTAGAGGCTCGTGAAAAATGTCTCGCTGTGCGTTTGTCCAAAGCCTCGCGAGTAGAACTCGTAAGTCTCCAGCCGTAGCGCATCAGGTCCTTCGTACTTGAAAACCTTTGCGATGTCCGCGGCCTGATAGATCGGAAATCCCTTCTCCGGCACGACGCCGTAGAAGTTGAAAAACCGCCCCTTCATTGCCGAGCCGTAGTGGTAAGACAGCACATAGGAGAGCGCGAAGCGCGCCTTCACATCGTCATTCGGGGGGACGTCAGGCGCATAGGTGGCGGACATGTTCGGGAATCGCCGTCCCTCCGGCAGTGGGCCGCCCTCGAAGAGACCTGGCCGCTGCGTATAAGACCCGTCGGGATGACGATAGAAGATGGCATCGAAATCGTGCGCCAGCGATTGTCGCGCGTCGGGAAGCGAGTCGATCCGGTGGAATTCATCGAGAAAATTCTTTTCGAGATCCTTGATCTCACGAAACGGCAGGGATTCGCGCTGCAGAGCCTGCTCTGCCGACAGTGAAAGCTGGGTACGCACAGCCTTCTCCAGCGCGGCATGGTCGACACAGTAGGAGACTGTGCCCGCGAAAACGGAAACGAAAGCGATACGCAGACCGGCAAGACGCAGCGCACGGGATGCGAGAGAATGGCGGCGTGTGGTGTGCGTGGCCGCGGGACCGACTACGCTCCCGTTGGGCGGACTGAAACGTCTCGCGACGCCGGTCAGACAGGATATCCACCGCCGCGCAACGCCCGCTACTGGTCCAAAAAAAACTCACCTGACCATCTGTGCCGTCAACCCCGCGCTCTTCGAGAAAAATGATCCGCATTCACTGATAGACAGCTGGCAAAGCACGCTCGGGGGAGCGGCGGCGCCAAGATCCGCCACGCTGCGTACACGCTTTCGCGCCTACTGCGCTGCTGCTCCCCGCATACCACCGCTCCCACTGCTCCGATGATGCAGGCTTCGCCACCACGACACTGAAACAGCGAATTTCCGCCGCATATTCGGAGTGAGCTTTAGCCATACGGCAAGTCCGATGGCGTCAATCCATGCCGTATTGCGTATCGGATGAGCTCGGCGTTATTCGCGAGACCAAGCTTGTGCATCAGCCGCATCTTGTGCGTACTGACCGTTTTAGCGCTCCGCGCATGGACCTGTGCGATTTCGTTGATGCTTCTGCCCGCCGCCAACATCTGTAACACCTGGAACTCGCGGTCGGACAAAGCTTCGTGAGGCGGCACATCGGAGTGATGAGTCTCGAATACCAGGGCGTCAACGAGCTTCGGATCGATGAAGCGTCCACCGTCGCCAAGCTTGCGGATCGCGTCGAGCAGCAAGGCCGGGTCGCTGTCTTTCGTCAGATAGCCGGTCGCGCCAGCACGCAACACGCGCGAAGCCACCTGCGCCTCGTCGTGAATGCTCAGCACCAACACTGGCAACGAAGGCTGTTCGGCATGCACGCGCCGAAGCAGATCCACGCCGCTGACACCGGGCATCGTCATGTCGAGCAGCAACAGATCTACTGCGCAATTGCGCAGTTTGCCGAGCAGGTCCGAGCCGTGGCCAGCTTCGGCCGTCACGACCATATCGCTCCCGGTCGCTATGATGTGCCTAAGCCCGCCTCTGACGATCGCGTGTTCGCCCGCAATGATTATCCTGATCACGATGCAAAGCGATCTTCGTTGCGCGGTGGCAGCCTGCCGCAGCATGAGGCGTGGGCACCCTTTAGCCGTGTGACCGCGCAAGCGGGCGGAAGTGACCGAAGCTGCCTTGCCGCTCGAGCCCACAGTGTTTGATCACGAATCGGAAACGGGCCCCCTTCGCGTTGGGCGTCGATCAGGAGGCCTGCCGGGAGCGGTTCAGCGCCAGCAACGAGTGGATGTCCATAGAATTGCGGCGTGCCCGACGTGATAGAGAGGGACAGCATCGGATGTCCCATAAGGATCTGTGTCATGGATTGCAAGTAGAACGGTAAACGGAGTCCGCCGGATAAGAGATTTAAATAAGCAATAACCAGTAAACGGCACAACGCAGATTTCCATGATGTAGGGAGACATTTAAACTTTCGTAAGGAAATCCTTGGATATGCCAGGTGCGGCCGGTTGCTGCCGCCAATGGCACGTGAACCTAGCTGCTCCATCGTTGCGCGGACTCCGTATCGATCTCGCACGCAGCGCGCGGCTGCTCTTGAGGCAGCCGCGTCAGCCTGCCGCGGCCTCTGCGCGCCCATAGGTATCCTGGAAACGCACGATGTCGTCTTCACCGAGGTAGGCGCCAGATTGCACCTCGATCAGCTCGAGCGGAATCCTGCCGGGGTTCGTCAGCCGGTGCGTCACGCCGATCGGAATGTACGTTGACTGGTTTTCGCTGAGCATGATCTGCTGGTCGCCGTTGGTGACGAGCGCGGTCCCCCGCACGACGATCCAGTGTTCCGCGCGATGGTGATGCATCTGCAGGCTCAGTTGCGCGCCGGGATTGACGACGATCCGCTTGACCTGGAAGCGGTCGCCCTCATCGATGCTTTCGTACGCGCCCCACGGGCGCGCAACCCGCCGATGCATGACCGACTCCCGACGCCCTGACGCGCTCAGCCGCTCGACGATCTTCCTGACATCCTGAACCTTGTCGCGATGTGCGACGAGGACTGCGTCGGCGGTTTCCACGATGACGATGTTGTCGACACCGATCGCGGCCACCATCCGGTGCTCGGCACGCACATACGAGTTAGACACCGCTTCGGCGAGCACATCGCCGATGAGCGCATTGCCCGCCGCATCGGCATCGGCGAGCCCCGCGAGCGCGCTCCATGATCCGACGTCGCTCCATCCGAGGTCGCCCGAGGCGATCACGGCCGCGCGCGCAGTCTTCTCCATCACCGCATAATCGATCGACACGCTCGGACTGGCTGCGAACGCCGCCTCATCGAGCCGAACGAAATCGCTGTCGAAGCGGGCGCCGGCAAGCGACAGTTCGGCCTGGCGCGCGATCTCCGGCGCATGACGGCGCAGCGCATCCAGGTACGCGGCCGCGGTGAACAGGAACATGCCGCTATTCCAGTAGTAGCCGCCATCGTCGATGAATTGCATGGCGTTCGCGCGGTCGGGCTTTTCGACGAAGGCGTCGACTACATAGGCGGCATCACCTTCAGGGAGCGGCGCGCCACGGCGGATATAGCCGAAACCGGTATGTGGTTCGGTCGGATGCATGCCGAAGGTGACGAGATGCTGCGAGAGCGCGATCGGCACGGCGGCCTGGACGGCCTGTGCAAACGCCGCTTCGTCGACGATCACGTGATCCGACGGCAGGACCAGCAGCAGCGCATCCGGTGATTCGCGCAGCGCGAGCAGCGCGGCGACTGCAATCGCGGGCGCGGTATTGCGGCTTACCGGCTCAAGCACGATCGACGACGGCTTCACGTCGGCCTGGCGCAGTTGCTCGGCAACCAGGAAGCGCTGCTCGCCATTCGTGACGACGATCGGCTCAGCGGTGCCGGTGATGTGCGCGAGCCGCAACACGGTCTGCTGAAGCAGCGTTTTCTCGCCAGTGAGCTTCAGATACTGCTTCGGATACTGGCCCCGCGACATCGGCCACAGGCGCGTGCCGTTACCCCCGCATAGCACTACCGGATGGATCTTCATGTGTAACCCCGATTCAATGAGTGTAGATTGCGCGATGTTTTACTGTGCCGGTCGCTAGAATGCCTGAGCCCGTCATCCCCTCTTATTCCGCTACGCGATGCCATCTGCCTTTCACCGTTCGACACCGCGCACGCGCGTTGCGCGGACTGCACTCAGCTTGGTGCTGGCCACGCTGCCGACGATCTCGACCGCAACCGGGCACGGCACAACGGCGTGTGGCGTGCCGATGCACGGCTTCAACCTGGTCCAGGACAAGCAGGCTCAGTTCGGTTCCGCGCAGGCGCTGACGAGCATGCGGCGGATGCGCGATACCGGCGCAAACACCGTCGCGCTCATTCCGTTCCTGTGGCAGCCGCATCCGGATTCGCGCGAGATCGGCCGGGGCGTCGATATGAGCGACGCGCAACTCGCCGACGGCATCCGTGCCGCGCACCGGCTCGGGCTGAAGGTGATCGTCAAACCCCAGGTGTGGATTCCCGGCAGTTGGGCAGGCGCGGTACGGATGAACACCGATGCAGACTGGAACGCGTGGTTCGACGGCTACGCGCGCGCGCTCAACGCGATCGCCGCCGTCGCGGCGCGCGAGCACGCGGAAGGTCTCGTCGTCGGCACCGAACTGGACGAAAGCGCTGCGCGTCCCGAATGGCGCGCCTTGATCGCGCGGATCCGCAGGGTCTTTCATGGCGAGCTCTCGTATGCCGCGCATAACGTCGACGGTGCGCAGCGGGTGACGTTCTGGCCGCTGCTCGATAGCGTTGGCGTCACGCTGTACCCGGTGCTTGGCGCCGACGATGACCCCGCGCAATGGACCCGCGTGATGCACGAGACCAGCGAGCATTTGCGCGCGCTGGCGCGCCGCACAGGCAAGCCGGTGCTCATCGCCGAGATCGGCCTGCGCTCGGCGGCGGGCGCCGCAGCGAAGCCGTGGGAGAGCGCGGAGGAGCGCGTCGCCGCGCCTGATGAAGCGCTGCAGTCCCGCGTGCTCGAACATTGGCTGGATGCGCTGGACGAGCCCGCGGTCCGCACGGTGCTCATGTGGCGCTGGATCAGCGACCCTGACGCGGGCGGCGAGAAGGACACGGATTTCACGGTGCAGCGCAAGCAGGCAGAGCGCATGCTGTCATCGCGCTGGCGACGTTGCGGCGCGGCGCCGGTTTCAGAAACGGCGCCATAAGCCGGCGGCGACGCCTTGTTCGCGCCAAGCGTTTCGGCCCGCCACGGTCGTGACCACACCCAGTTGAGCGGACCATTTCGGCGCGAAGTCCCACACCACGCTGGGCTGGATCTTGTAGTAGCTATAGCGGAAATTGAATACGCCGCGGCCCACGCCGTCGGAGATCACGCTGAACGATTGCAGCAGCAGCAGCCATTGCGCAGCCGGACGCGCGCCGAGCGTCAGGTCGACGCGGTATTCGCCGGGTGGCGAGCCGTTGCGGAAGCGATAGCCGAACTCCGCATCGACGAACGCCGGCCAGTTGCCGATCTGGAAGCTGCGGCCGTACAGGGCGCGCAAGTCGTACTCGAACCCGGTGTAGCCGACTTCCGCCGGATTGCCGGCGTCGCGGGCGCCTGGCGCACGGGCGGTCGCTTGCACCGAGAACACGTTGGCGCCGTCGCTGTAGACGCGCTTGCGCAAGCCGAGGTCGGTATAGCCGACGCCGAAATAATGATCACCGGCGCTGCCGCCGACCGACGTGCCGAGCAGCGAGGGCGCGACGAAGCCGGTCAGCGAATCGGTGATGCCGTACTCGACAGCGAACTGCGTTTCGACTTTCCGATACGCCTGATTTGAAAACGGACTGCCGTGGTCGTCGAAATAGCGGTCGTTCGACGTGGCCGTCGTATTCACGATTGCCTGACCCGTGCCGGCGGGCAGCGTCCAGGCGCCGGCCAGCGCGTGCGAGGTGGCCAGCATCAATACCGCACCGGCCGCACAGCCGCGCATCGTGGCGGCGCAGCGCACGGGCGCGTGCTCAATTCGTGCTTTGCGCGTCGCGACGTTCATAAACTCTCCAACCGTCAGTGTCATAGATAAGGCGATACCCGTTCAATCCCTGCTGGTACAGCGCGGGGAAGGTTTGAGTCAGTTGATCGTCGGCGAGCGTCGGCAGCTGGTCGGGATACGGGACGGCGACGAACCGGGAACGGATACGGCGCGTCAGCATCGCGAGCATGAACGGCTCGTCGCCTCGCACCACGAGCCCGCTTGCGCTGCCGCGCGCGGCCAATGTGGCCGGATGCGCATGCGCGTCAATCAGCACGTCGGAGCGGCCCGCGAGGTAGCGTCCGAGCGACGCGGCTCCGCCGTCCGGCGCGCCGGCGACCGTGATGCCGGTAGCCGCATCGAGCCAGCGGGCGTCCTCGCCCGTCTGCCACGTGAGCGACATACCCCAGCCGGCCCCGATCGCGGCGAGCAGCACCGCCGCCACCGTACGCCCGCGCCGCGGATGCGGCGGCCACTGGCGCACGGCGACTGCGGCGAGCGCGACGAACGGCGTGGCGATGCGGGTCAACGTCGCGGAGATGTGCGCCGAGCCCTGCATGAACGCAATGATCGCAACGGCGGCGATCGCAACCAGCGCAACGGCGCATAACGCGGCGAACGGCTTCGCGCACTCCGCCGCCATGCGCCGGTGCAACGTCAAAACGATGGCTGCCGGCATCGCGGCAGCGAGCGTCAACACGGCAATGCCGAACCCGGCCAGCGCAGGGAACAGGCCGGCGACGCCATGGCCTACGGCTTCGCTCGTACCCACAACCAGCGATACATGGCGAGCGATATCGGTCACGAAGGCGGTCGAGCTGTCCTCGAACAGCGCGTTCTCATACGTGAAGCTCAAGATCACGAACAGCAGCGGAAACAGGACCACGAGCAGCGAGTTGAACGCCGACCGGGCGAGGAGTGCCGGAGGGACGCTGAGCGTGAGAAACGGCAGCGCGGCCACGCACACGAGCGCGCCTAGCGGATCGACGAATGCGGTGAACGCGAGCGCCAGCGCGACGTTCATCAGATCGGTGACGCGGCCCGTCCGGTAGCTCGCGCAATAGGCCGAAGCCAGCCAGTAGAGCGCGACTAGCAGCAGCATCGCGCCCACGCCGCTCGTCGCCGAATGCAGGAAGAACGGGTGCAGGCAGAGCAGGGCGGCCAGCACGATCGACCACGCGCCGTACTTCGCCGCGCGGAACGCCGCGTCCCAGCGGGCCACCAGCAGCGCGCCGAACAGCGACGCGACCAGCGCCGGAGCGGGCAGCGCCGACAACGGCGACAGCGCGCGGACCGGCACCCCCAGCAGGATGTTGAGCGTGAAAGCGAGCGGCGGATAGCTGGTCGTGAAATCGCGGAACGTGCCCTTGCCACCGCTATAAAGCAGGACCTCGCCCCAGTCATGCAGCACCGGCGCGGCGACCAAGCCGTGACCGCGCAGCCACGCGTTCGCGGCGACGAGCACCGCGAACGACGCGATCGCGGTCACGCAGAAGCGCAGCGTTCGGGTCATGGCGACACCCCGGACGATGCAGCCTTCGCCTTTGCGAGCTCGATTGCGGTATGCGAAGACAGGCCGTGCTGCGTCTTCTCCCAGTAGAACGGTTTGTAGATCAGTTGCCACAGCGCCTTGTACGCGGCCACCGACATCAGCGCCCAATACACGAATACCGTCAGGCTGTACGGCACGAGATCGATCCATTTGCGCCGCAGCGGCGCGAGCATCGTCAGGTAGATGAACGCGCCGTTGCCGGCGAGCAGGTTGAACAGGCTCAGATAGCGTAGGAACGGCGGGAACAGGTCGTCGAAACCGGTCGTGTGCGAGAACGACCAGACGGCGAGCATCGCCCAATAGAACGGATTGAGCAGCGCGGACAGGACCGTGCCGCCGACGAAGAACGCAAAGCCCAGTGCGCCGCCGATGCCGGTGGTCCGAACGAGATGGATGGGCCGGCGCGTATGGACAAGGAACGTCATCATGTAGCCCTTGATCCAGCGCGAGCGCTGACGGATCCAGTTGCCGATCGCGACGTTCGCTTCTTCGAACGTGGTCGATTCGATCACGCTGACCCGGTAGCCTTTTTGCGTCATGCGGATGCCGAGATCTGCATCCTCGGTCACGTTGAACGGATCCCAGCCGTTCAGTTCGCGCAGCACGTCGAGCCGGAAATGATTCGACGTGCCGCCAAGCGGGATCGGCACGTTCAGCCGTTCGAGACCTGGCAGCAGCAGGTCGAACAACAGCGAATAATCGAGCGTGAACATCCGCGTGAGCCAGTTTTCACGCGCGTTGTAGTAGTTCAGGCGGCACTGGATGCAGGCGGTGTTCGACGGCGCGCGCTGGAACGCGGCGACCACCTTGCGCAACTGATCGGGCTCGGGCTTGTCTTCCGCGTCGTAAATCACGAGGTAATCGCCGCGCGCATAGCGCAGCGCATAGTTGCATGCCTTCGGTTTCGTCTGGGGCTGCGACGGCGGAACCCGGATGATTTCGAAGATCCCTTCGAGGCCCAGAGTCTTCGCCGCGTCGATAGTCGGCGCGTCGTCGGCCTCAAGCACGAGCTTGATGTCGAGCTTCGCGCGCGGATAGTCGAGGTTGCGCAGCGCGTGCGCGAGAATCGGCAGCACTTCGGGCTCGCGGTACATCGGCACGAGCACCGTGAACACCGGCAGGTCCTCGTCGGGCAACGCGCGGGCGGCTTGCGCGAGGCTGTCGTCGTCGCTGGTCGGCGATTGCTCGCTGGACCAGACCAGCACGGCCTTGAAGATGAAATTGCTCAGATACCACAAGCCGATCAGCGTATTCGCTGCGATCAGCGTGGCGGCCGGCGCGAACACGAGCCCGAGCGCGACCATGGTCACGAGCGCCTGGATGAAGATCAGTTGCGGCGCCGTGACGATCCGCCGGGCCGACATGATCGGGTCGCGTTCGTGAAGGCTGTGCACAGCATCGTGCGACTGACTCGTCTCGAACACCCGCTGGGTCGTCCAGATGATGTCGAACTTCGACGTGACGACGATCTCGACGGCGCTGCCCCATTTGTCGCGGATAAACCCGGTCGTCGTCGGGCTGGGATCGGCCGTCGCGATGACGAGCCGGCCGCCCGCCCGCCGGCGCCAGGGGATTAGGAGACGCCCGGTATAGAGTGCGGTGTCAGCCGGTTCGAGCAGGTCGGCGTCCGGCGGCTCGGCCGAGAAATCGACGAACGGCAGACCGACGTGCGCGGCGAGCGTCCGGTACAGGTCGAGCGACTTCATCCAGCCCATCGCGACGACCACCTCGCCGAACCGCACCTTCCAGCGCCGCGCGAGATGCAGTCCCTCTTCGCGCTGCGTCGGTGTGATCAGTCCTTTCTCGACAAGCAGCGCGCCGATGCGCGGCACATGGATCGGCGCGCCGTCGGATTGCGTTGCGCTCATCGTTACTGCTCCCCGCGCTCGCGCTGTCGGCGCCGCTGGATGCGCTGAAGTGCGACGACGACCGTCAGCGTGATCAGCAGCCACACCGCACCGATCAGCCACACGCGGTAGCGCGTGATGACCGCTCGCCACGAGGTCGACTCGGGATACGTCACCTCGATGAGCTTTTCACGCTCGGTGGACAGGGCGAGCGTGACGCCGGTCTGATCGACGAACGCGACATTGCCGCGGTCGAGCCCGACCGTTTGCGGTGCCGGCATCGCGCTCGCGCCCGGGTGTGACAGCCAGATGCCGGACGGCGCGCCGGGCGGCGTGACGATCTGCGCGATCAGCGTGCTGCGTGTGCCGTCGAGGCTGAAGAGCGGCGTGCCCGCACGGGTGCGCACGAGCACCTTGCCCGCGTCGATGCGCACCGGCGAGTCCGCACCGGCGAAGCGGAAGTTGCCCCATGCGACGAAGGCCGACGACGTTTCCGGCAGACTGTCGCTCGTCGCGTATTTCACGACGATGGGCGTGCCGGTCGGCACCAGATCGGCCGCGACGATGCCGAGTGTCTGGAGCGCCGTGCGCTGCGTTTCCGCAGCCGGGTCGCGCACCACCACCGTCAACTGGTCACGCGCATTGGATGCCACCGAGAAGAAGTCGTGGGCCGGCTGCTCCGCACTGCCGAGTTCGAGCGCGCTCGACCCGAGCAGTTGCGCGGGGAAATTGGCCGGAAGATAAGTGCAGTCGCCGGTGCGCGACTGGCGCTGGACGACGACGCGCACCTGGTTGTCGAGACTCACGAGGCCATGCGGAAGCTTGGCGTACAGATGCGTGATGCCCTGTTTCGCCGCCCTGGTGCTGGCAATGAAACGGCCATTGACGAAGACGTTCGCTACCGCGGGGATCTCGCTGCCGTCTTCTCCGATGCCAAGGTCGAGATTCAGCGCGGCCGGCCAGCGTCCAGGCGGAATGTCGCGGGCACTGAAGCTCGCGGTCCAGACTGCTTCGCCCGGAACATGGGACACGGGCGTTGCGAGACCCAGCTTGTCGAAAGTCAGGCGGTCCTGCGAGCGGGGCATCGGCTGCATCGCGTCAACGCGGATCGCGTGGTCCGCCGCGGCAATCTGCCAGTCGGACCCGAGCAGGTTGGCGGCGATCTGCGGGTCGCTGCCGCTCAGCAGCAGACCCGGGCCATCGGCAAGACGCACGACGCTCGCTGCGGAGGTAGCAGTGGAAGATGCCGCGTCCGCATGCAGCCGGTCGCCGAAGTCCTGCGGCGACGCGATCACCACGTCGCCGCGCTGCCATGCGGAATCATCCGCGCCGGGGCGCGCGAGCAACTGCGTAAGCGGCACGACTTCCACCTCCCGGCCGCGCGCCTTGAACAGCCGGACCGCCGAGATCACGGCGGCCGCTTCCCGCTCGGTCAGCTTGCGCTCGGGAATGCCGACTGCAATCCGGCCGGGCATCAGCGTCAGCACCGTCGAGACCTGATTGAGACTGTCCTGCGCGACGTTGAGCTTTAGCGCGGTTTCCGGCAACACGGTGAACCGATCGTTGGCCGATCTGACATCGGCGCAGCGATCATTGGTGAACGCGCCTGAATAGATGACCGAGACCTTGACGAAGTCCCCGGCGAAATCACCGGCACCGAGCGGCACCTCGATCATCTGCCGGTCATGGCCGGCAGGCAGTGCGCGGCTCACCACGGTGCGTTCGCCGACCTGGATCAGCACGCTGCGCCGGCCGTCGAAAGGCGATGCTTCGTCATAACCGAGCGACAGCGTCGCGCTTGTAACGCGCGCTGCGCGCGGCACAGGAAAGAAGAATTCCTGCGTGCCGCCGAGCGAGCCGAAATTCGCCCCATCCGTGAAACCGAGTTCAGCAATCGCGATACTGCGTTTGACGACCGGTTGTGAACTGGCTGACTCTTTACCGGCAGCGGTCTGTGTCGCTAGTGACGCAAAAAGGGACGCGGCGACCAGCAGCGCGGCTGTCGTCGAGCGGTGAATGGTCATCATTGGAACCCCGTAGCAATTGAATCGCTTGATGCTCGTTTCTGGAAACGTGTGCGGGGTGCTGTCGGCGCGATGTTGCACATCTGACAGATGGATAGGCGAGACGCGCGTCGTGCATTCCGGCCCCCGCCTTCTGCAAGCGGCGCCGATAATAACTCAAATTTAAAACAGCATCCTGCTCGTTTAACAAGGTTTCAAGAATTTAGATTGAAAGTTCTGGAAATGGTTGAAAAAAGATAAGGGAACGAGATTGAGCGGTGCATTCCTCAAACGAGCGTAGGTTCATTCTTAATGGTGCGTAAGAAAATGCTGACAGATGTTCAAGGATTTAAATGTTGTTCCGTGCTTGTCGAGACGACCGTAGTTTGAGGATGCTTCGTTTCACGAGAAAATAATCCCTGAACAAGTTGGGCAAATTTTCTGCTAATGTCTGTGACGTCAGAGAGCACCGACGACAAGTATCGGTCTCAGTGGACGGCGGGTAGTCGGCGCAAACATCAACCTTGGTGGTGGCGCAGTGTGGCTAAAGGCAAGATGGTGCTGCCGGCAGCGACTGGAACATTGACGACCGAAAACAACAGATTGAGCCGCGGCCATCGCGACAGCTAGGCGGAGACACTTTGCACCCCCCGACTACGCGGTGACGTGACGACCACTCAAGAGTAGCCGCCTGTCTCCATATCACGTGGGGACGACATTGATACCATCGGCAGTTCGGCCAGTTCGACGGGATCGACACGCAGTTGACGGCGTCAGAGAGCGTCGATGTCGACGCTACGACAGAGATGCATGTCTTGGCGATACGTGGGAGCGGTATCAGCTCCCTGCGCCAACCGAAATGCATCAGGCGTTGACGGTAGCGGCAAGCGTTCTTTCGGCTCGTCCCCTCGACAACCGTTGACCGAACAGACGAAAAGCTTCTCGTCAGGATAGGCAGGAAGGCAACCGCGACATTCTGCGCTGTGGCCGGCTGCTTTGCGGACTCGGAAGTAATGCAACCGCGGCAATTTTCGTCGAGCGTTCATACTAACTAACGCTGGACAGTGAGCAATACACCGGGCACCAATGGTGCTAAGGGCAGATTCGGGCAAAGGCCCGAATCAGGTTATAAAGAGAGAAGCTTCACGGGACAATTCTGAAACACGGAGATAGGCAATAATCTGGTCGTGCGCCGGTGCTGCGATGAGGTGTTTTGTCTCTCATCGAGTCTTTCTTTTTTATCTGAAAGTTGTTTTTCAGCTAGTCCCACCGCCATCGACGGGACGAAGATTGGACAGGAACGAAGGAGAAGTGGGTGGGAAGAAGTACGATGCGGCGCGGGGGTCGTGCCTGGCTGACAAAAGAGATGCTGTTGCCGCTGTCGACGGAGAACGTGCGGGCACTGTCGCTTGAGAATCACTTGGTGTTTGCGACGGTCAGGGCGGGACGAGGTGATTCTGACCAGATTGCGAATTTGCTGCGAATCGTTTATATGGCGTTCTATCTGCGGCAGGAAACTGCGTCCGGAGCCGAACTCGACGTATATCAGCAGACTGAGGCGGCGCTGGCCGCCTGTATTGACCGCGCCGAACAGGGGTCGCCGTGGCTGCTGCTTGATAGTGAGCAGATGGCGGTGGGGCGCATTCTGGTCCTGCATGATGAGCAGTTGGCAGCAGTGCCGAAGCACCGCTATCTGGCCGCCTGGGATCGGCTACAACGATTCGTTACCGGTAGCGGACGCTCTCCGATCCCGGCGAGGGAGAGGTAGTCGCTTGATAGTGAGCGAGCCGATGACGTGCACTGATTAGGCATAGATGCGGGTGATGTCACTTTGGCAGTCCGATAGATCGACCGGGTATGCCAGCCGTCCCGCGGCAACCGGAGCCTGGTTGGCCTCGATTTTCGCCCGCGCATGCCAGTACCTCGTCATCCTCTGACTGCTATGCCAAGTGAAGGCTTCGCAGTTCATCGTCGTCAGAACCTGCCGTCAGCGCTCGTCGCGCTATCGGTAAAGATATTCCCGGGTTGAATGAGAACTTTCGCGTTGTTCTTTAGTAGGGGTGTCGCTAAACGCGGCTAACTTTCTTTACAGTCAACCATCTGTTTGTCAAACCGCAAGCGGCTGGACAAACAGATCCTCATAGAAGGGACTTCCCTGTCCCGAGGCTGCGGCGGAAGCCGCGAGTCGGCATCGAAGTGCCATGATGGAGTTTCGAAACTTCATCAACACGAACAGGAGGGAAAGTGCGTGCCAATTGTCACCGTCGGGATCGCATGCCCTGCGGGCCTTTGCCGAAGGACCAGGATACGCTGAGAAGTTTTGCCAAATGACCAAGTCAACGAACGATGCCTTCACGCAGCGAACATGGGGCGCAAACTGATCCGTCGCAACTATGCCCGTCAACCGGCGCAGCTGGCTCAGGCGCCGCCCCCCAGCGGCGGCGCCTCGATGTCCTCATGCATGTTGTACTTGGCCGACACGGTTTCTTCCGAGACGTTTTGCCTTATACAACGCCAAGTCTGCTTTTTCAAACAGGTCGGTGGTGTTGGCCGGCTGTCCCAAGGCGGACATTGCTACTCCGATGCTCAGCGTCACTACTCCGAGCGGGCTCCCATCGTGTTCGAGCGCCATCGTCTCCACGGCGGCCCGAATTCGTTCTGCGGTGTCAACTGACTCCTCGTACTGGCAATCATCAAGGACTACAACGAATTCCTCGCCCCCATAGCGAGCGAGTGTGTCGGCATCTCTTATGGTAGCTTCAATACACTTACCCACCTTCCTGAGGCATTCATCACCAGCCTGGTGGCCATACCGATCGTTATAGGTTTTAAAGTAATCGACGTCGGCGAACAGAACGGCTATATGTCGAACATCGGCGTCTACTGATAGTGACTGCAACAGCTCATTCACCTTGTTATCAAGAAAGCGTCTGTTTCTCAGGCCAGTGAGGCTGTCGACGAACGCCAGATCTTTGAGTCGCTGCTCTTCGGCACTGCGCTGTTGCTCCGACAACACATAGGTATGGATATCCCTCACTGTAAAAGCCAGCGCCGCCTCCTCTTCAGGCACGCCGGCCGGCATTCGAGCGAGGAAGCTACGAACCCATATGTAGGTGTTATCGGCGCGCCGGAGTCTGTACTGGACTGATTCTGCCGCCGATGACGCACTCGCTTCTGCAATCGTCGACTTCAGCTGATGGCGATCGTCTTCGTGTACGAAGCCGAGTATCTGCCTCCCGAGTAGTATTTCCGGGGGATAGCCGAGGACGCTTGTCGCTCTTGGCGAGACGTACTGAAACAGTCCTTCAGCTGACAGTTGCACGACGACCTCTTCTGAATGTTCGGCCAACTGTCGGAATCGCCGATGCCTGTCCGCCAGCAATGCGAGCAGCGCGTTGCGCTGTGTTTGCAAAACTGTGATTGGCAGCACGGTCAATAGGGCCGCGACGGTGAACAGCTGCAGCGCCAAGACGCGATCTTGCATCGAAGGAAACGGAAAGAGCCATAGCGGTCCGGTGCCCTGCACTGTCAACGGGACTGAGATTGCAATGAACAGCAAAGTCCCTAGAAGAACGGTCGACAGTTCAGCATGAAAGGCGAGAAGGGCTAGTGGTGGAAGCATCCAGTACAACGATGGATAGCTTGTTTGCGAGAAGACGAGCACGGTTACGGAGACGACCATTGCAAGAAGCAATATCGATTTCGCGCGGCTTCCGCGCTCGAGCAAACTGCACCACTCGCCAGAAAGCATTACTAGGGTGACTGGCGTAAAAATCAAGATGCCCAAAGAGTCAGATATCACCCAGTTTGAAAACGAGGAAAACGGATGGCTGGTAAAAATTCCGCCCAAGAGGAGTGCGGCGACAATTCCTGAAAGCACGGGAGCAACGATGCATGCCCCCAATACGAAACGTAGCAATGCTACAGGCTCAACAAGGTCCCTCGCGGTCTTTACCCTTGGCAGAACCAGTGCAGCAAAACAGGTTTCCACCATTCCTGCAACGGTGAACGAAAGCGCAACATAGAGCGTTTCGTCGCCCATCAGATTGGCAATGAGCAGCCCAATTGATGCGCCAAACAGGAAAATGGGCTTGTGCCGCCGGGCGAGCACCAGCGTGTGGCCAACAAGGTAACCATCGACAATCCAGATGGCGACAATTTCGCCGGCCATCGTCTTTAGCTGCCCGCTAATAACAAGCAGCATAAAGCCGGCAACGAGCCCGATCACACCTATATGTATAGTCCGCGCCAACTCGGCGCGGGTGAGGAAGCGTCGCACTGCTCCGCATACGGACAACAGCTTTGCTATGCTGGCCTTTGCGCCGAAGGTTCTCGTCTTCTCTGCCGCCATCTCGATTCCTTACATCGTCTCGATAACGAGTGCTCCACCGGGAAAACGGTATATCGGCCCCGGTCGCAAAAACTTGAGCAAGATTCATCAAAGCGAGGCCAAATTTGGCAAGTCTTGGGTTGGCCGGCGAACAGCATACGGCGCTCTTCTGCCGACAGATCGAAAACGCGCGATGCGGGTCGGTAAGGGGTCCATCAGCCTTTGAACGCCCACGAAATGCGATATACACAGCGACGACTCCGGGAATCAACAGCCGAGCAGTGTGAACCTCTAACGCTTATGCTGCGGACGAGCAGAATCGCGCTGGCGGTACCGCAACGCCCGAGGCCGGGAACCGATACACGGCACGGCGCAGGATGGGACTGCGCCGGTAGCAGGTTCGGGTCGAGCCGCCTCAGATCGCACTTTCGCGCTCCAGGCTCTGACGAACAGAGTCGACTCCCAGCGTCCGCTCTGCTCCAAGATAACTTGTGACCTGGGCATCCATCACGAAGCTCGCGGTGGAGGAGGCCGCGAGGATGTCGCAGGCTTCTTGCGGCCTCGCGATTGCAAATCCCTGCACATAGTCGACACCCAGTTCCTTCAGCGCCTGCAAAGTTTGCAGGTCTTCAACCCATTCCGCGATGCTGCGCATGCCCAGATTGCGCGCGAGCGTAATGATCGCCTCTACGATCGCAATGTCAGCCGGATGGGCACACATAGTGCGCACGAATTCGCCGTCTATCTTCAGTGCATCGGCCGACAGCTTCTTCAGATAGCGTAACGATGTCTGACCTGCGCCAAAATCGTCGATGGCAATCTTTGCGCCCATGTCGTGCACGCGCCCGATGAAGCGCTCTGTATGCTCCAGATCGTGCAGTGCGACGCTTTCGGTGATTTCGATGCACAGGCAATGGACGACGTCTACGTGACGCGAGAACAGCGCGAACAGCTCATCGAGGAAAACTTCGTCATTGAGCGAACCGCCGCTCAGATTCACGCACACAAAGCGAGTGGTCGAGAGCGACGCCTGGTGCTCGCTCAGCCATGCGAGCGTCGTTGAGAGCACCCAGCGGTCAATCGCGACGATGGTGCCAGAGTCCTCGGCGGCGGCGATCAGCTTTGCCGCCGTCGTCACTGAGCCATCCGGCGTGCGTAGGCGCAGTAGCACCTCGAAGTCGAGAGATTCCTCCGGTGCTTGCATCGACATGATCGGTTGCATCACGAGGAACAGGCCCTCCGGCAGCCGGTTCTGTCCCAGCGCCTCGATCAGACTGATTTCCGCGGCGCGCTCCTCGAACGCTGACGCACCCTTGCGCAGTGCGATAAGCCGTGCATTGCCCCCGCGCTTCGCGGCGCGGCAAGCGCGGTCGGCGTGGGCGAGGGTGTCCGGGACCCGTTCACCTTGCGCGCATTCCACTACGCCGATAGATCCCCTGACCTGGAAGGCGCGCGTGCCGACGTGAATCGGCGCCGAGTTAAGAGCCACGATGAGTTCACGGCAGTGCGCTATTGCATCCTCGACGTCCATGTCGGCGAACACACACACGAATTCGTCACCGCCGATGCGCCCGATCGGGATGCGCGACCCCAGTCGCTCGACGAGGCGTGCTGCAACATGCCTTAGTATTTCATCGCCGGTGCCGTGGCCGAACAGGTCGTTGAACAGCTTGAACCGGTCCAGATCGAGGTACGCGAGTGCCCACGGGCCGCTTTTGCTGCATTCCCGGCCGATTGCATGCTCGATGCCACGACGGTTCAAGAGACCGGTCAGAGGGTCATGTTCGGCGAGAAAGTGCAGACGCTCCACCGCTTTCGAGCGATCCGTTACGTCCTCAAGTGAACCTTCAATGAAGCCGTTTGCACAGATCGCCCGCAGCGAATATCGCCGCGCGTCTGTTTTCCCGCTGGCCGTGCCTTCGATTTCGATCGACGCCGAGTCATCACGCTCCAGAAGTCCATCCAGCATGCGCTCGGCGCCCGGGGCGAAATAGTCGGCCCAGCGGTAGGTGCCGTACTCATGAGGCAGGCTTAGCATCGAGTGCAGCGCCGGATTGGCGCGAACGAAGCACCCTTCGCCGTTCAGCGTGAAGAGGCCGATGGGCGTGACGTCATAGGTGTTGCGCAGTTCCACCTCCATCTGCCGGCGGCGCA
Organism: Paraburkholderia rhynchosiae; assembly: GCF_002879865.1. Lineage (GTDB taxonomy): Bacteria > Pseudomonadota > Gammaproteobacteria > Burkholderiales > Burkholderiaceae > Paraburkholderia > Paraburkholderia rhynchosiae. The sequence goes on along the minus strand of NZ_PNXY01000045.1, from coordinate 7,157 downwards.
CGCGCTCTTCGCGCATACGTTCTGCGATAGCAAATGCGCAAAGCATGCTTGACGACAGCGCCGTCACTACTGGGCTATGCGTGCCTGCCAGAGTTTTCAGACCTAATGCGGCGGCGACCACTTCCGACAATGTCGCGAACAGCACGATGCCCATGGACGCGACATACCAGAGCACTGTACGCGATCGCGCCTTGAGAACCAACTGCACAAGGAAGTAGGTGAGCACCAGGATGCAAAAACTGGCGCTGGCCCACAGCACCGGAATGAAGTGCTCATAATTCAACGTAAATGCCGCGGCCATCAGCAGACAGCCTCCATACCGCACTGCGTGCAGGGTCCAGCGAAGGCCGATTGCTTTCAGCTCGCGGCGAAACAGTTCTACAAACAGCGTAGTGGTCAGCAGGTAATAGGCAGCGAACGTGAATTCCCGCAAAAACCCGATATGGTCTGGCGGGATGAGCCGGCCCAGCCATTCAGTATCGAAACCCATTGCGTTCGCGGTCAACCGGAGGTTGCCGATTAGCCATGCAGCAAAGATCACGTAGGTCCATTCGCGATTGATGATTGCCGTAACAAACACGAAGATCGCGAGCGTTAGCAGGCCACCGGTGATCAGCGATGCGCCGTCGTGGAAATCAAGGGTTGTTGCCTCGAGCTTATCGCGGCTCGATGCCAAAGCGGTGATATATGCGGGTCCTGAAAAGGTGGCTCTGCAGAGGATCGGCGTCCGGCGGAGATCCTCCTGGAGCCTGAGCGCGAACCCGGCCTTATTGATGCGCATCTCACCGCTTGCGCCGTAGCGGTCGCCTGCTCCGAGCGGCGTAATTGTGGGAGCCGTCCGCCAGCAGGACACCGTCTGCGCGTGTCGCGACGGCAGGTCAATGAAGGTCGCCCCTGCGCTTGTCTCGACAGGCGGAACGAGCGTGAACCAGAATGGCGTTTCCGCAAGATGCGTACTAAAACGCGCAGTGTGCGCCACATTTTGCAGGCGGGCGATGGCGTTGGCGGGTGACAGTGTTGCTGACGGATCTGCAATCACGGGAAAGCTGAGCGAGACTGTCCCGGTCGTATCGAACTGCTGCGGCGCCCAGAGCAGAACGCCGATGCTGCCCAGCGCGATCACAAATGGCGCAACGTAGACCGAGAATCGCTGGAAGGCCCAGCCGGTCAGTCGGTCCCGAAACGCCCATTTAACGGTTGTCATTTGCTGCTTTTCCCCGATGACTTCAGTGTCGCTCTCATTGCAATGCTGCGACAGTCGGCGGCGACAGCTTAAATGTGCTGACGCCGCCATCTGCAGGCCGCCCGAACCTCTCGGGCGGACATTTTTCTCCTAGGCTTTGCTCAGCTTCCGCAGACTGTCTGCGGTGCAGCTGTCAGGCCACCGGACTCAATATATACGCCTTCGTCGTCCCGCATCGCTGCCACGCTGACGTCGATGTCGACGTGCTCCGTTTCAAAAAAGAACCCAACGAACGGATGGTTGGCCTTCGTCCAGCGCTGACGGACTAAGGCAACCGGTTTCGCCATTACCCGATGTGGCAACCCGCCAACGTGCGCCATCGGCAGAAATTCATTGTGACCGTAGACATCGCCGAATAGCATCGCTTCGTATTCCCGATCCAGCGGGGAACGCGCCGTAATTAACATCCAGTCGATGCGGTTCTGCGCGCAATACAGGTAAAACGCTTTGCACAGCGCCACCTTCACCATTCGGCCGACCGCACCGCGCGCGACCCCAAGCCTTGTCGCCTCGGCGAGGCGCGCCTGGTTCAGCCAGTCCGGCAGGCGGACCGACTGCTCGACCGCAAGCGCACCGAATGCGTTCGTCTGGACCCGCATGGTGCCGAGCGGACCGCCATCCAGCCGCGATTGCGCGAGCAGGACGACCGTCCCGGGCGCGGCGTCCGACGCCTCGATTCCCATTTTCTCGGCGAACTCCGGCAAGTGGCGGCCATACGCGGCGCGGCGGATCACGACGGCCTTGTCGAGTTCCGCCTGACTGCTTACCACCTTTATCGTAAACGGCAATCTTTCCTTTTTCTTGACGGTGCGGTGAGCAAAGTCTTTTTCGAGCGACGTGTAATCCGTATTTTGCGTTAAAAGGACTGAATCGATGCGGTCCATATCTACCCCATAGGTGAATGATAAAAAAGTGCGTCGCGCCGGAAGCGTCCAGGTGGCTCCTGACGCGACAAACTAGATTCTCACGAACTGGAAGGGGCGGCATGCAAAGCCGGGAAATTCGAATAGCGCATTTTTGACGATAGGACCGAATACGACGCGAGAGGTACTGACTCGCCGTTCTGACTGTGGCGGCCGGCGCAATTGAGGCTTTTGAACGGCTTTATCCCACGTTTTGCGGATCTTGCAACGGGATTGCTGCTGATGGTCTGCTGCCTTTGCATCCACGCAGAGACGCAGGTTGTTCTCCGAACTAAAACTTCAGAAACCCGAGCTGGGCGGGAATTACTTCGCGACCGACACGGGGAGCGACGAGTTCCGGTATCGACCGCAAATCGCTATCGCTTATGCTGCTTTTCGCGGGCGTTGCACTGCACGCTGTAACTGAGCGGGCTCAGTTGTCGGTGATATCGCGAAGCGCGGGGATAACATCGAGAGTGGTGTATGGGCAGTTGAAGGCAGACGCTTAGGCGGCGAGTGTCTGCTAAAGCGGTTGATCTTGCACCGGTTCGCCGTCCTTGAAGGCAATGCTCTTCAGCAACAGCTTGATCTGTTCAAAGCTTTGATAGGGCGCCCGGTTTTCTTGGCTTGCTCGATCACATGAATGCCAGACCCAGGAAGGTCGCTCGGCGACACGCAGCTGCACGTATGCGTGGTTCGGTGGCGCACGGCCGGAACGTCGATTCGATCGTTAACCGGTGCCTCGCGTCCCCGCTCCGTCATGAGTTCCAGCCTTTCCATAGTTGCGGTCGCAACGGCGGTGAATCCCCTCGGCCTCAGCAGCAAGGTCAGCGATTCGCCAATCGGGTTTCGGCGTGGGCGATTGCCACGCTCTTGGAGTCCACCGGGCTTGAGGAGTGCTTCATACGCCACTCGGCGAACTGTCCTCATCTTCATACGGTGGGCGGTGTGTCATTTCGAGAGACGCCCAAGTCCGGTTGACTTCGCGAGCAAGCGGTGGCATTGGCCGAGGACGCCGTAGTAAGTCATCAATCATTTCACATAGAATGTCAAAATCTATGCCGTAACCGCCAGCCAGATTGGCTCATCCCTTGTTGCTTTCGGCGGGTCCGTGTTGTGTTCATGCAACCGGTATCTGGTAAATCGATCCCCGATGACAGAGCATAGCGGGCGAACCTATTCAGAACTTTGCATAGAACTGAATTTATTCTATATCCGGCCAAAATGACGCTGCGACCGTTGGATAACATGCGCCTGGCAGACCACGTAAAGCCACTTAGCTATCTGAAAAGCGACGCAGCGCAGATCGTCAGGGATTTGACTGCTTCTGGCGAGCCACTGCTGATGACGCAGACTGGCGAAGCTCGTCGTTCACGACGTGAAAAACTATGAGAACACCCAGCAAACGCTGGCGCTGCTCAAGATTCTCGCCTTGGGCCGGAAGGACATCGATTAGGGGAAATTCAAGGATGCCGACAAGCTTCTCGCGGGACTGGCCGGCCTTGATCGGAAGGGGCAAATCCGTTGACGGCGGCGGCAGACTACGTTCAGGGTCCTGCTTCTCGATGACGCAAATGAGCATACGAAGCGTCTGCGCCGCTACATCCTCAGGAGCTTCGGTGCTCAGACCTGGAAGCAAACGTCCGCGGAATTGGCCATCACGCTTGACAATATCACGTAGTTCCCGCCCGAGCGGTTATGTCCCGGCGGAGCTTTCAGATTTCGGCGCTCTGAATTTCCGGGAAGCGTTGAGCGGCCAGAATCGCGTTATATATGAGGTGCACGAGGACACGATTTACATTCATGTCGTCTCCGATACGCACCGTGATCTAAGAACGCTTCTTCAGAGACGACTATCGCGTTCTCGCTGGTAAATTCGGCCTTATCGGTGTCTTCACGCTACCGCGCCGGACCATTCGCCAGATTGTGGCGCGCTTGTTCCCGAGAAAGCTCACCGTAACGAGGAATGTTGATTCTCAACGCCCGTTGCTATGCCCTCCGTTAGAGCGAAGAACACTTCGTTGATCATCGGCACCAGAGTCCGGTTGACTACGAATCCTGGTGAGTTCTTGACCCAATCGGCGATTTGCCGAGGCGCAAGGACAATTTGTGGCACTGTCACGTTACTGAAATGGTCGATTAAGGTCGGGAATGCAGGATAGCTTTACCACGGTCATCGCCTTCCAGTAGCGGTCATCAGTTCGCGGTCCGCTGGTCAGCCTGTGTGATATCGAAGAACTGCTATTCGAGCGCGGGTTATCGTCGACTACGAAACCGTCCGATGCTGGTGCCATAGGTTCAGTGCGTGTTTGGCACACCGGGTGAAAGCGGCGCATCGCGAGCCCTGCACGACATGGCACCTTGACGACGTGTTTGTGACCTTGCGCGGCGAGCCTTACTTGTTGTGGCGCGCCATTGATCAACACGGCGCTGAACTCGATATCCGGCTACAGCAGCGCCACAACAGTGCAGCAGCGAAGTGGTCTTTCAAGCGCGTGCTTGCTTCGCGTGGTCAAGCGCTGCGCGAGATCGTGACCAGCCAGATGCGCAGCTTTCCGGCGGCGAAAGCCGAGATTCCCGCACTGGCTGACGTCAAGCACATTTTCGTCAAAGCCGGCGCGGGTCGATAACCGTGCTGAAAACAGTCATCAGCCGACGCGCGAAGGTGAGCGACGCATCCGTGGCTTTCGCGATCTTGAACGGACGCAGACTTTCTTATCGAGCTTTGGTCTGATCCGTCAGCACTTCGCGGTCAAACGCCTGCTACCAGCCTCACTTTAGGGCAAACAGCTCGCCGCACGCTTCGCCGACTCCCATCGTTTCGGTGAGACCACCCAAGTACCGTCCGTTTTCCAGGCGTGTGCGCTCTCGCTATTGCGTCGAGAGCAATTTAACGTTACAGCGCCGAAGAGACCACCTCAACTGGCAAGGCACATGCCTGCGGGCAATTCCCATCAGCGCCGCGTGCGAGACTCCGCCGTTAGCGTGCGTTGCCTTCCCGGATGGGGTCATAGTTGCAGATTGCGCCGTGCGAGCCGCTCGCAGCGGCGCGCGCTGCGCGTCTGAGTATGGCGCTTCGTCCCACGATCGGCGCGGCCCGCCAACCTATTCAGCCAAGCGGGACGCGCGGTCGGCGCCGAAGGTTGCCTACCCGCTAACCGAAGGCAGCGGTGCCGCCGTGAGCGGTACAATTTGTGCTACAGCAACACCGCCACCGAAACAGGGACAGCCACATGAGCCAGACTGCGAAGACGCACGACGTTACACGGGAAACTGAGGAACTGTTCCGGATTCTGGTGCAAGGCGTCACCGACTACGCGATCTTCATGCTTTCTCCGGCGGGAGTCGTTACGAGCTGGAACGTCGGCGCAGAACGAATCAAAGGCTATAAGCAGTCAGAGATCGTTGGCGAGCATTTCTCGCGTTTCTACACGGATGAGGATAAGGCGGCCGGCGCGCCGGCGCAGATACTGGCCACAGCAGCCATGGAGGGCCGTGCCGAACGCGAAGGATGGCGGGTTCGTAAAAACGGTAGCCGTTTCTGGGCGCACGTCGTAGTGGATGCGATCCGGGACGGCGACGGTTCTCTGATCGGATTTGCAAAAGTCACGCGCGACATCACCGAGCGCAAGGAAGCTGCGGCCGCCCTCGAAAAAGCGAACGCGGCGCTGTTCCAGGCGCAGAAGATGGAGGCGATCGGGCGCTTGACGGGCGGCGTCGCGCACGACTTCAACAACCTGCTGGCGGTACTCTCCAACGGTCTCCAGGTGCTGGCGATCCAGTCGCGCACGCCGATCGACAAGAAGATGATCGACGGAATGCGGCGGGCGATTGACCGAGGCGCCTCGCTTACCCAGCAGTTGCTGTCGTTCGCGCGCCAACAGCCATTGCAGGCGCACGTTCACGACGTGAATGGATTGATCCGCGAATTCTGGCCAATGCTTTTGCGTGCGGGTAACCCTAGCACGCACGTTGAGCTTGCTCTCCAGCCCGGAGAGGCATTTGCATTGGTCGACGCTGCGCGTTTCGAGGCGACCCTGCTCAATCTGGTTGTCAACGCGGTCGACGCCATGCCGACTGGCGGCACCGTCGTGATCGCCACGGACACAGTTCAGTCAAACGCGGATATGACCCCGGCGCTGCAGGCCGGCCGCTATGTCCGCATTTCTGTGTCGGATACAGGCACGGGCATGTCCGGCGACGTGCTGGCGCAGGCGTTCGAGCCGTTTTTCACCACCAAGCAGCCAGGCAAGGGAACCGGACTGGGGCTGAGCCAGGTTTACGGTTTCATCACCCAATCGGGCGGCGACGTGCACCTCTCAAGCCAGGTGGGCGAGGGTACGAAAGTGGATCTCTATCTGCCGGTCGCGCAACCGGCGACAGTCGTCAGTGTCCCGCATGTTGCAAGCCATGAGACGGTTCTGCTCGTCGAGGACGAGCCCGATGTGCTCGGCGTTGCGTCGGAACTGTTAGTGAGCATCGGCTACGAGGTGGTGCCAGCGAGCAGTGCGTCGGAGGCGGCCAAGATTCTCAAGGAGCGCGCCGATATTAGTGTTGTCTTCACCGACATTACGATGGCGCACGGCATCAGCGGGCTCGAGCTTGCGCGTCTGGTGCGGTCACTGTATCCGAAAATCAGGGTAGTGCTTACATCGGGATATTCACCCGCCGCACTTCGCGAAGAGAAGGGTGCTTTGAGCGACGTGCTGTTCGTACCCAAGCCCTATCGCCTCGCGGATCTCGCAAAAGCGCTGCGAGCCTGAGCAGCTACACTCCTCCGTGCCGATTCAAATAGCGACGATGTGAATTAGGTTGTAGCGCAGCGGGTAGCGATGGGTGACCACCGCAAAGGGCGGATTGTGAAAGGTGGCCGCCATCGACAAACTGTAGTGGTCAACTAATTTCGGACAGGCAGATAGGTTCTTTTGCTGTCGGTTTCGCCTCGTAAGCGGCGGGCGACAGATAGCCCAGCGTGGAGTGCAACCGCACCGGATTGTAGAAAGCGACTATGT
>NZ_PNXY01000044.1 GCF_002879865.1 Paraburkholderia rhynchosiae | reverse complement strand
CAAGCATGATCACCCGCCCGGGCCTACGGTCATGTGGCGCGGCTTCCTGGTGCTCCACGAAATCACGGAGATGTACCGGATCTTTAGCCAGGACGGGTGATTCACATCACGAGATGTGGGTAATCCTGAGCATAGGAGGAGGGATGTGTAAGGATCGTGAAATTTCACGCGACGTCACACCGTGGTTCGGTGCATAACGCATGTAAAAGGCAACTCCAACGGTCTGTCCGCGGGTGATCACGGAGGCAAGGGTAATGATGCTTCGATCGCGCCGAGACAGCGCAGGGCGCCACGCACCTTGAAACAGTGCTTCCTGTTCGTAACGGGCAAGCGCTGGCGAACGAGCGGAAACGTTTTGAATATCGATGGTGTCTGGTTTGGCGCAGAAGAGTCACTTGCCACGTAGGCGCGGTTCGATGGAAGAGTTTTACCGCTTGGGGCGGCTTATCAGGTGCCCCTGATTTCTGCTAGTGCGCAGGGGTGGTCACTCGGTGACGAGTGGTCCATCGTGATATTGCTCATCAGTCACCGGCTCCATCCACTCGACGTTTTTGCCATCGAGCATTTCGGTGACCGCAAGATGCGACATTGCCGTCGTCGGAGCAGCGCCATGCCAGTGGCGCTTGTCGCACGAACACCACACGACGTCTCCAGCGCGAACTTCGGTTCGCGAGCCGCCTTCGCATTGCGTCCAGCCAACCCCAGAAAGTACGATCAGAGTCTGCCCGAGCGGGTGCGTATGCCAGAAGGTACGCGCGCCGGGTTCGAACGTGACGATGGCGCCGCCAAGGCGCGCCGGGACCTCCGCCTGAAAGAGGCTGTCGATACGAACAGCGCCGGTGAACCAGCTTTCAGGGCCTTTGATGGACGGCTTGGTGCCGTTACGGACGATGGTTTGAGCTTCTTGGGTCATGGTTTCGATCCTTTGACGTGTTCCGACGTAGGCACAATGTTCAGCGCCGTTGAGCGCAAAAACACACAATCTGGTTCTTCAGGCGGTCTGCGACCAGCTGGCAGAATGCGCATACACTCATGCATAGGTGCATAAATGCCGGGCGTCATTCAGCATCTTCGGCTTTGTAGACCTCGAAAGTCAGGCGCGGCAGCGTTGCAAAGTCGACGGGCGGATGCCAGTCATTCAGGAGCCTGACATTGTCCTCAACTTCCTGCGGCCATCGCATCTCGACGATGCCCGCATGCACCCGCGAATCCGAAAGGACGAACTTGAGCGCGACTTCGTACAGATCCGGAATGGATGCTGAAGCGGGTGCCAGCAGACTCATCTCGCGCTGCAGGATGCCGGACGTCATGGTTCGCATCGAGACGACGCCTGCATCAACTTTGGCTGCCTCGATCAGAAAATGCCGTGCTGCTGCCTGGTATATGAAGTTATAGGCGATCTGATAGACCTCGATCGCTTCGTGCTGGAGAAAAGGAATCACGGTCCACGGTTCTTCGGTGGTAATGCCGATGTGACCAATCTTGCCGGATGCGCGTAGTTCGAGGAGCGCATCGAGCGGGCCGCCATGCAGGATGTGCTGGACTTCTTGCGGGGTATACATGCGGCCATGTATCTGCATGATATCGATGTGATCGGTCTGCAGGCGTTCGAGAATTTGATGAAAGCTATCGATCACACCCGCATGGTCGAGCTCGTACCAGACCTTGCTCGCAAGCACACATTCGCTTCGCCGTGTTTTCATGACTTCACCGACCAACGTTTCGCTATAACCGTTGCCGTACGCCGGCGCGGTGTCCACGTAGTTGATGCCGAGGTCCAGTGCTCTGTGCAATGTTGCATGGACAACCTGTTTGCCCTCGTCCGACATTGGGTCCCATTTTTTCGAGCGGTGAACGTAAGCGAAAGCCGCGCCACCTATCGCGATCGGCGACACTTCGAGCCCTGTGCGGCCCAGTACCAGTTTTTTCATGGCGTTGCCTGAAGTGGATTTAGTGTGGGATTCGGTCAGTAAGCCAGGTGAGCCGGGTACCACCCGCAAGGTCTCATTTAGCCGTGGCCGCGACGCCGGAGATCGCAAGAGGCCACGGCAAGAGCAGCGTGGCGCAAAGCAGGCTGCCGATCCCCATCGCCGCGATCACGGCGCCCATCGGCCAAGGCGTGCCATCGGCGAAGAAGCCCACGAGTGCCGAGCCCAGAACGCCGGTACCGTACTGGGTTGCGCCGATGAGCGCCGACATGGTGCCGGCGCGCGCGGGGAATATGCCGAGCGCACCCGCAATCGCATTGGCGACGATAAAGCCGGTCGTGGAAACGAAAAGGAATAGGGGAATCACGAGGCCGGCCAGCCCGCCCCAATCCGTCCATGCGCCGATGGCCAGCAGCATGCCCGCGATTGCGGCGCCCCACGTGCCGGCACGCATCAGGCGATCACTGCCGTAGCGCCTTACCATCTTCGCGTTGATCTGGTTCGTGATCATGATGCCTGCGATGCCCGCTGCAAACAACACGCCATAGCGCTGCGGCGAAACGTGGTGATAGGTGATGTACGCGAACGGCGTGCCGGCAACATATGCGTACATGCCTCCGTACAAGAATCCGCCAGCCCCCGCGTAGCCGAGTACCCGGCGATGCTGCAATAGCGTGGCATAGGCGGCGAGCGCGCGGCCGAGCGGTTCGTGATTGCGGCGCGCCTCCGGTAGCGTTTCGGGCAGTGTGCCCAATGCGGCGAGCGTCGCCAGTCCGACACCGACCAGCGCCCAGAAAATCGCGCGCCATGACGCCACGTGAAGGATGAGGCCACCGACGCTCGGTCCGATCAGCGGCGCGATCGCCATGATCGTCATCAATGTCGACATCATCTGGGCCGCGCGATGGCCGGTGTAGAGGTCGCGCACCATCGCGCGGGCGAGCACGACGCTCGCGCACGCTCCCGCGGCCTGAACGATTCGCCAGCCGACCAGCGCGCCGCTGCTAGTCGACAGCGCACAGCCAGCCGATCCAACGATGAACAGCACGAGTCCGATAGCGATCGGCAGGCGGCGGCCGTAACGGTCGCCGATAGGACCCCACAGCAGTTGGCCCAGACTGAAACCGATCAGATAGCTGGAGATCGTCAGCTCGATCGCCCCGGTGTCGGCGTGCAGCGAGAGCGCCATTGCGGGCAGGGCAGGCAGATACAGGTCCGTCGAGATCGACGCGAACGCCATCAGGAGGCTCAGTGTCGCGAGGATCCGCAGACCGTGCTGGTCGGCGGCGGGCGTCACGCTTTCCGTTGCAGCGCTGGGCAATGTTCCCGCTGGAGCGGGTGAGCGACTATTCAACAACATGATCAGGCATTTCTTTTACGCCAATAGCGGTCCCGCGTTGCCGCAGGCTTGCGACGACGCGGGAGCAAACGGGTGGGGCAAAACGTTGAGCCTAGCGGTCGACGCGCTGCTGCAAACGGGCCGGATAACGATCACCCACGACCTTGATCTGCTTCAACGCCGCTTCGATAGCGACGAGATCGTCAGCCGACAATTCGACCGCAGCCCCGCCGACGTTTTCTTCCAGCCGATGGATCCTGGTGGTGCCCGGAATCGGCACGATCCACGGCTGTTGAGCCAGCAGCCACGCAAGCGCGATCTGCGCGCGCGTCGCGCCCTTGCCATCGGCAATCTTGCCGAGCACGTCGACGAGGCCTGCGTTGGCCTTACGGTTCTCTTCGGAAAAGCGCGGCACGACATTGCGGAAATCGGTCTTGTCGAACGACGTGGTCGCATCGATCGCGCCGGTCAGGAAGCCCTTGCCGAGCGGGCTGAACGGCACGAAACCGATGCCCAATTCCTTCAGCGTGGGCAGTACCGTTTCTTCCGGCTCGCGCCACCACAACGAATACTCGCTCTGCAAAGCCGCCACCGGCTGAACGGCGTGGGCGCGGCGGATCGACTGCGCGCCGGCTTCGGACATGCCGAAGTGCTTGACCTTGCCTTGGGCGATCAGATCCTTGACGGTGCCGGCCACGTCTTCGAGAGGCACGTTCGGATCGACGCGATGCTGGTAGAACAGATCGATGCGGTCGGTCTTCAGCCGCTTGAGCGACGCCTCGGCGACCGCACGGATGCGTTCGGGCCGGCTGTCGAGTGGCTTTTTCGAATCACCGTCCTGAAAGCCGAACTTGGTGGCGATCACGACCTGATCGCGAAACGGCGCAACGGCTTCTCCGACCAGTTCCTCGTTGAAGAACGGGCCATAGGCTTCGGCGGTATCGAAGAACGTGACACCTTTTTCGAAAGCCGACTGAATCAGCTTGATGCCTTCCGTCTTCTCGGTGGCCGGCCCATAGCCGTAGCTCAAGCCCATGCAGCCCAAGCCCAGTGCCGAAACTTCGAGACCGCTGTTTCCGAGTTTGCGCTTTTGCATCTGCATTCTCCTTTCGAAAAGTGACGAGCGTGGAGCACTCCCTGGCATGCAAACGGGAGCCCCTCGACGTTCAAGCCTCCAAGCTTAAGCTGTTGTCTACCGTTCAACAATACGGCTAGAATTGCAAAGGGCTATGAGGAATATTCACTTATGCTGCGTGCCGGCTTATCGGAACTGACTGCGTTTGTCGCGATCGCTCATCAGCGAAGCTTCAGTGCGGCGGCGCGGACCCTAGGGGTTTCGCCGTCTGCGTTAAGTCACGCAATGCGGGGACTTGAAGCGCGACTCGAGGTGCGCCTGTTTAACCGGACGACCCGCTCGGTCGCGCTGACCGAGGCGGGCGAGCAATTGCTGCGGCGAGTCGGACCCGCCATCGCCGACCTTGAAGATGCGGTGAACGAGGTCGCTTTCGCACGCGATCGCCCATCGGGCTCGATCCGTATCAGCGCCTCCGAATCAGCGGCGAAGTCGATCGTCCGGTACGTGCTGCCTGATTTTCTGGCGACTTACCCGGCTATCCACGTGGAATTCGTCGTGGATACGAGGCTCGTTGACATCGTGGCGGACGGTTTCGATGCCGGCATCCGCGTTCACGAGGACGTGCCGCGCGACATGATCGCCGTGAAGTTCGGTCCCGATATGCGCTTTGCCGCAGTGGCGTCACCCGACTACTTTGCGCGCCACGAGCCGCCGAAGGCACCGCACGATCTGGCGAAACACCGCTGCATCCGGTTCCGTTTCGAAAGCGGCACGCTCTATCGCTGGGATCTCGAATATCACGGCAAAAGCGCGAGTATTGATGTCGACGGCCCCATGACCCTGGGCAACATGAACCTGATGGTCGAGGCCGCGCTGGTGGGGATCGGCATTGCCTGGGTGCCTGACTATCTGGTAGCCGAACACCTGGCAGCAGGGCGGCTGGTCCAAGTGCTTGCCGAATGGAGCCCTTCGTTTCCGGGCTTGAGCCTCTATTACCCCGCCAATCGTCATCCTCCTACTGCGCTCCGGCTGTTCGCACAGGCGGTGCGGGATTGGGCCAACACCGCCGGTGTGCGTTGATCGCCGGCTTCTGGCAGCCACGCCGCGCGCATGCTTGGGTGTTCCGATGAGCTTGTCGATTTCAATTTGGCGAGTCTTGCCCCCGCGTTGCGTTGAGACTCCCGGCCCGCGCAGTGCGGCTTGCAGGACATCGGGGCCGGTACGTACACGATCGTTGCCCAAACGGTGACCGGTTGAGCGGTCTGCCGCTTGCGAGAGTCGAGGTCGAACTGGGGTACTTTCTCGTCTCGCCGGCAATGTATCCAGGGTTGGCGCTATGCCCGGCTGACACCCAAACTGCACCGCACATCCAGTTCCGGCGACGTGACGAGTTTGACGATCAGAGCGGACAGGCTGTTCAGTGAGACATCGTGTCCCTTGAACGCCTCTCCCTTTTGCGTGAGCTGATAGCTGACTTCCTGGTCGCGAGTGAACCAGCCGGGTCGCAGAATCGTATAGTCGAGGTCCGACTGCTCGACGAGTGCGGCCGAATCGCGATAGGGATTCAGAATGCTGCGATAGCGTTCGCCCGGGACTTCGCTATAGATGCCCATCGAACTCATGAAGATCAGTCGCTTCACGCCGGTAGCGTGCATCGCGGCAATGATCGTGCGAGCCTGCTGCGCCATGTCGCCCGCCAAGTTGGCGTACACCACGTCGTGTCCCGCCACGGCGGCGCATAGCGCATCCTGATTGAGTACGTCGCCTTCCACAATGCTCACCCGGTTCGGGTCCGGATTCTTGAGGCGGGCGGCGCGACGTAGATAGAGCGTGAGCGTGACATCGGGACGGCGCAGCAATACCGGTATCGTATTGCGCGCAAGTTGACCGTTGGCGCCAAGAATAATGATTCTGATCATTGTCGAATCTGTGTCGGGCAAGAGCCGGCGCGCAGGCAACGCTTTGTATTCGTTGCGTGTGTCGGTGCACGTTGGCGTTAGTTGAGTCCGTTAGGTTAGGCGGCCCCGCTCCATTCAACAATGCCGTTACGTTCACATGGGGTATTGAGGGAAATTCATCTATTGTCGCGTTCCTCACTTATGGGAGGACTAGGACGATAGAACTGCGGCCATCGACGCGCGACGACTTCGCCATCGGCGGCATAGGCATAGCAACTGTCGATTTTTTTTGGGCGCCCGTCTTCGTCCAGCGGCTCGGGTCGACTCATACGCAACTGGATCATCGTCTGAATGGCTGTCGTGGCAAGGGGAATCAATAGTTCCATTAGGTGCGTGCAACTACGGGCGCCGCTGAGGCGGCGGCGAACCTCGCCGCTCCAGCCGGCCGCGATGCGCAGGCCCTTGAGCGACTGCAGAGCCCGGCCGCCTTCCGGGCAGGCATGATAGGGCGCGGCTTTGCTGAAGGTATGCACCTCGTGAACGACCATCGAATCGTCGAATACGATGCATACACCCATATCGTGAAGCGGATCGCCTGCGCGCAGCAAGGGGCCACCGCTCGCTGGCGTGAAGTCGTGCGCCTTGCGATCCGTGACTCGTCCTTCGACTTCGAACAGGCCGTCACTCCGGCGAAAGCCGCGCATATCGATACGGCGGAAATGCAGTTCTTCGCGCGTGCTGTCTCCGCGAGCAGAGTTCGATCCCTGATTCGTGTTTAAGGTCAATTGGGCCTCCTGTTAGAAATGAGCCTTTCCGCGCGCGGCCGATTCACTCACCCCTCGAAAGTGGCGTCCGGTCCAGTTCGTACTCTTTCGTCTCCGCGATGCGCAGAATGCAAACCAGACTGATCAGAGCGAGGAAGGCGAGAAAGATCCCGAAGATGAACCCGCCGAACCGTGCGGTCATCCACGCCGCGAGAAGCGGTGTCGCCGCGCCGCCGATAATCTGCGCGATGTTGTAGCTGAAGCCGGCGGCGGTGTAACGGTAACGGGTGTGGAACAACTCGGACATGAAAGCGCTCATTGGACCGAGTGAACAGCCTGAGATGAACATGGTGACGCACATGCCGGCCGCGAACGCCATCGTGGAGCCAATCGAGATCAGTGGGAACAGGATGAGCGCCCACGGAACGGCGACGAGCGCAGCGGCAATGATCACCTTGCGCCGGCCGATCCGGTCGGAGTAGGCGCCCGCGAGTCCGATGCCGAGCGTCAGCATCGCGCCGCCTATGGAACTCATCGTGAGCACCTGGGTGCGGCTGAGGCCCAGCACCGTCGCGCCGTAACTGGTCAGGTACGACGCGCCGAGATAGCCGAAACTCGGCGTAATGATCATGGCGCCGCCCGCGAGCAGTATTTCTCGGGGCTGGCGTTTGAACGCCTCAAAAAAAGGCATACGCGACGCGCCGTGCTGTGCCTGTTCGGTTTTAAAGACCGGCGATTCTTCCATCCTGAGGCGAATGTACAGGCCGATCACGATGAGGACCGAGCTGGCCAGAAAAGGAATGCGCCATCCGTAGCTCAGGAAATGCTCGTCGGTCATGCCAAAGCCAGTCAGAAGGAACGTGACCGGCGCCAGGGTGAGGGCGGCGCCGCCCCCCAGCGAAGCGAACATGGCCCAGAATCCGCGCTTCTGCTTCGGCGCGTTCTCGACCACGAACAGCGCCGCGCCAGCCCATTCACCGCCCGCGGCAAGACCCTGCAGTACACGCAGCAGGACAAGGAGGACCGGCGCCACCGCGCCAATCTGGTCGGCCGTTGGCATCAGGCCGACCAAGCTGGTCGAAATGCCCATCATCAACAGCGTCGTGACCAGGGTCCGCTTGCGCCCGAGCCGATCGCCAAAATGCCCGAACAGGATGCTGCCGACAGGCCGGGCGACGAAAGCCACACCCAGCGTGGCGAACGCCGCTACGGTGCCGGCCGCCGGCCCGAGCGCTGGGAAAAAGAGCTTGCCGAACACAAGCGCTGCGGCAAAACCGTAGATGTTGAAGTCGTAAAACTCCACCAGACTACCCACGAAACTCGCGGAGGCGACGCGTCGCATCTTGCCCGGTTCGTTGCGCGTGTCGGACTCGGACCCGGGACCCGGTACGGCTTTCGTGTCCCGTTCAGCTAGAACGACAGCCGGGGCGTGCGGCTGATAATCGTGTGCCATTGTTAAAACTCCCTCTCTTGCCAAACCACGGTTTATCAGCGCTCGACGGTGCGCAGTTCGATATCGAGCAGTTTTTGCAGGTCGATTGCCTTGTGAACGTGGCGTGTCTCCAACTCGTAGTCGTTGCCGATGGTGGGATCCGTCAGGCCTTGGGCCAGCGCTTCATACGCGAGTCGTAGGGCTTTCTGGCGCGCGAGGAAGGGCGTCGAGCCGTCGGAAACGATCCGGAAACCCAGCTTGCCCAACTCCGGAATCGTCATGCCGATCGAACCGAGGCCTGCCAGCATCGCGTAGAAGAGCGGTCCGTCGAGCCGCTCTCCGATGGTTCTGAGATCCTCGGGATTGGGCTGCTTCTGCAAGACGTACAACATGTCCGCACCGGCACGCTTGTAAGCCTCGGCTCGCCGAAGCGCTTCGTCCATGCTGTCCGTGCGCAGAGCATTGGTACGCGCAATGATGACGAAATCCGGATCGCGTCTTGCGGCTACCGCCTCCCTGATTTTCTGGACCATCAACTCGGCCGGGATCAGATGCTCGATATCGATGTGATGATGGGCACGCCGCGGGATGAGTTGATCCTCGAGTTCGATAGCGGCAAAGCCGGCGGCCTCGGCCATCGAAATGGTGTGGTGCATGTGCATGGGATCGCCCCAACCGCATGTGCCGTCCAGAATGATGGGCAGTGTCGTTGCCGCGCGCAATTCGACGCCGGTCTGCACCATCTGGGTCAACGAGAGATTTGCCTCGGTGCCGGTTTTTACGTAGCCCAGCGTGCCACCGCCCAGATAGAGTGCCTTGAAGCCGGCGGATTCCGCTATTCGCGCGCTGATGGGGTCCAACGCCAGCGGGGCGACCACCGGGAGTTCGCGCTTGAACAACTCACGAAATTTTGCGGCACTCGATAAGGTCCGTTCCGTCATCATGCGTTCTCCTATATCCAAGGGGGATGCTTTTTTGTCGGTGAATCCACGTGCGCTGCAGGCTGCATGCATTACTGCAGCCAGAAGGCTCTACCGGGAAGCCGCCGCTAAACGGCTCCGTGTCTGGTCAGCGCTTTCGCGCCACCCACTGCGTGCCAGTTCATGAAGGTCTCGTCGTCGAGCGAATCCATCAGTGAAGCAAGGTGCTTCATGAACGGAAACGCCCCTGAAGATGCGTAAGAGAGTTGCTGGGCAAGTGCTAGATCCTTGCCCAATATCGATGTCAATGCATCGAAGTCCTGATGAGTTTCAGTCCAGCTCGCGAAAGACACAGCGGCCTCACCCTCGTGCGCTGAAAAGTGATTGCGACCGGAACTGACGTCGAGAATCCGCGTGACATCGTCCAGGGCGAGCCCATTGTCCAGTGCAAGCCGATAAGCTTCGCCGGTAACGAGAAGATTGGCCACTGCGATAACATTGTTGACGAGCTTGATGGTTTGCGCGGCGCCCACTGCGCCGCAGTGGAACAGTCGACTGGCGACCGTTTCGAGGACGGGCTTCGCCGATTCGAAGTTAGCGGGCGCGCCGCCGACGAGCATGGTTAGCCTGCCATGTTGCGCGCGCAGTGCGCCTCCACTGACAGGTGCGTCGATCAGTCGAACGCCCTGCATCTCAAGACACTTTTCCAGGTCCGTGATCGCCCTGGGGCCTACAGTACTCATGATCGCGATGATGGGCGACGGTCCGGATCGCAGGCCGGAAAGGATGCCGTGGTTTCCGGTTACGACGTCTGTAACCTGTTCCGCTGTCGCGACGGCAATTAGCACGAGGTCTGACGTAGCGCAGTCGGCTGGGCACCGCGTGACTGTTACGCCAACACCGGCGAAGCTGGCCAGAACCGCTGCATTCTGGTCGCACACAGTCAGTTCGAAGCCCGCTTCGAGAATCCTTCGTGCGACTGGCGCGCCGATCGCACCGGCACCAATGACGCAAACTGATCTGACCGGCACCGAGCGTCTCCTAAATGTTCAGGCTCAATTGATACGGCGCGTCGGAGACGCACTTCAACCTGCGATTGATTTGGTGACGGCTTTATTGTTCAGTGATGCGAAATATCATGTCCGTCGAATTCCGCATTTTTCATCCGCTGGCTTTGCCGACGCTTAGGTCGCTTCGGACCGACCGGCCGTTAATCAGGCCAGCGAACCCGTTGCCGGCCCAACCGTCTTTGCCCCAAGCATGCTTTTCAGTAAAACACATCGTTGATACCATTTCAATGGTCAACCACATAGGGAAAGCACCACCTGAATTTGGCGTTTTTCTCTGGAACGTTTATCCATCAATAGTTGCTGCATAGCACCATCGCCGCTCGTCGGGTTCGGTGACAAACAAACCAAGGTTGCAATTGTTCCAATGGTTGACATTTGGATTCTTGGCTGCTACCTTGCTGTCAATTGATCGCCGTTCAGCAAAAAGGCGTTGCCGCAGGGCTCGCAGCGAATAGACAGCTGTCGCTGTGAAGTGGCCCGCGTATCGACGAGGCAGTAACTGAACATGGTTATCGAGCCAATGATTCGACATGCTAACGATCGTATCTTTGCGAGGCTATGTTGAGCCGACGGGAAGAGCGATACGGCTCCCGGCGAAAGGTCGGCAATCGATTACAAATATTCCAAACCGAAAATGGTAGGAGACAACCATGTATTTCTCGAGAATCCGTTTGTTGTCGGCTGTCGTGCCGGCCTTAGCTGCATCGGCTTTCGGTTCGGCGGCGCAAGCCGATGAAACGATCAAGGTCGGGTTATCCGTACCGCTGTCCGGCTCTGGCGTGGTCTGGGGTAAAGGCGCCGACTGGATGTGCAAGAGGGCCGCTCAGGAGGTGAAAGACGCCGGCGGTGTCAAGGTCAAAGGCAAGGTCTATAACTTCCAATGCATTTCATACGATAACAAGTACACCGCGGCGGAGGGGACCAAGGTCGCGCAAACGCTGCTCAACCGTGACGGCGTCAAATACATGGCCGCCACCGGCACGGCACCGGCAAACGCCGCACAGTCGATGACCGAGCGTCAGGGCGTGCTCTTCTTCACTGAATCGTGGGGCAAGAGCAGCAAGGGTCCCAAGTTCCCCATGACATTTTCATTGATCAATTCGCCGTTCGAAATCATGCCGGCGATGATCAAGTATGTGCGCGCATCGCATCCCGAAGTGAAGACCATCGCGCTGCTCAATGCGAATGACGCGACCGGCCGCGAGGTCGAGGCCATCTCCCGGCCGATGTGGGAGAAGGCCGGCGTCAAGGTGCTGTCAAGCGACTTTTATGAGCGCGGTACGACGGAGTTTCAGCCGATCGCCGCCCGTCTCGCGTCGCTAAAGCCCGATATTGTCGATCTTTCGTCCGTGCCGCCTGCCGATGCGGGTCAGGTGTTCAAGGAGTTGGACGTTCGCGGCTTCAAGGGCGTCAAGGTGTCGGACAACGGCAGCGGTATCGATGGCATCGTTGCGACCGGAGGTCCTGCCGTGAATGGCGTGTACATGGGCGCCGCAGTTTCGTTCGACGGTTCGAGCGTAACCGAGCACCAGCGTAAGACCAACAGCGACGCGCATGCTTACCTGGGCGAATCGCTCAGTTCCCCGCCAATCGGCTACTACGATGTCATCTACATGCTCAAGGCCGCCATGGAAAAAGCGCAAAGCGTCGATCCCAAAGACGTGGCAGCGGCACTTCCTTCCGTCCGATTCAAGACGTTCTACGGCGGCGAGGCCGGATTCGGCGGCAAGGACATCTACGGTTCCAATCAGCAGCCGATGTTGCCCGTCTTCATCACCCAGATCGAAGACGGAAAGATCGTCGATCGGGCGCGAATCGATCCCCGAAAAGACTGATGGTCGACCTCACTGACAAGTCATAGGAGCGACATCTTGGAAACCGCGCTGCAGTTACTCATCACAGCTCTACAGATCGGGGCGGTCTATGTCCTGTTCTCTTTGGGGCTGACCTTGATTTTTGGGGTCATGCGAGTCGTCAATTTCGCGCATGGCCATTTCTTTACGATCTCCGCTCTTGTCGTCAGTTTTCTCGTGCCGATCGTCATGACAACGGGCGTATCGGTGCAGGCGGCTTACCTGTTGTCGGCGGCGGCTGGCGTCGTAGCCGCGTTGGTGCTCGCCATTGTGGTCTACCGGTTTGGCCTGCGCTTCTTCCTGCGTGACATGGAAGGCGCGTTCATCCTCACGATGGGTTTGGGTCTTCTGCTCGACGGCATCATCCTCGGCGTCTTTGGCGGTGCCGTGCGCGCCGTTCCCGAGATTATCGGCGGCACCGTGTCGGTGTTTGGGGTGTCGCTCACGAGGCAACGCCTCGTGCTGTGCATCGCAGCAGTGTTGGTAACGGCCGCTCTGTACTGGGCGATGTCGGGTACCCGGATCGGCAAGGCGCTTCGCGCCGTTGCATCAGATCACGAAGCTGCCATGCTCCAGGGTGTTCCGTATAAGCGTCTTGCCATGGCAGGTTTTCTGATCGCTGCGGCGCTCGCAGCGGTGGCCGGCGCGCTGATCGCACCGGTTTCCGTCGTATCGCCGGTCATGGGTTCGGACTACCTTATGAAGGGTTTCATCTCTGTCGTACTGGGCGGACTGGGCAGCGTGCCCGGAGCGATCGTGGGGGCGCTGTTCATCGGCCTGGTCGAGTCGATTGGTGGCTATTACTTCGATTCTTCGACCGCAACAGTGGCGATTTTCGTGCTGGTCATTGTCGTTCTCCTTGTCAGGCCAAAGGGGTTGCTCGGTCATGCGTAAATTAAACGTTCCATGGTGGGCGGCGGGCGGCGCTGTGGCGATTGCGGCAACCCTCGTTGCAAGCAATGCCTATACGACCAGCGTTCTGAACCTGATTGCGATCGCCGCGCTAACAGCCGCGAGCATGCGCTTCGTGATGCTCATCGGCGAACTCAGCTTCGCGACGTCGGCGTTCGTCGGCATCGGCGCGTACGGTGCCGGTGTGGCCACGACGATCTTTCAGTGGCCCTTTCTGATCGCTTTGTTCGCAGGTCCGGCGGTGGTTATCGTGGTGAGCATTCTCTTCGGCATGACGACGCTTCGCGTCAGAGGACCGTACTTCATGCTGATAGGTTTCGCGTTTGCGGAAGCGGTGAGAATCGGTTTCTCTAAGACCGAATTCATTGGTGGGACATCCGGCATGACGGGAATTTTCCCGCCACGTTTCATGGACGCCTGTTTGCCGACGTTCGTGATGGCTGCCGTGATCGTCCTGCTGTTCGCCTTGTACGCGATCGAAAAGACCGACTTCGGCAAGGTTCTTGTCGCGATTCGGGACAACGAGAACATCGCGCGGTCGGTGGGGATCAACGTGCTGTTCTGCAAAGTGGCGTGCTTCGCAATCGCGTCGTTTTGTGCAGGCGTGGCAGGCAGTCTCAGCGCCTTCGTGAATAACGTGATCAGCCCGGGGGATTTCACCTTTCTGCTCGCCTCGATGGCGCTCGCGTACGTCAAGGTCGGAGGTGAATCGTCGATATTCGGCGCGATTGGCGGTGCGGTCATTCTGGTCCTGCTGGGTAGCTTTGCGCTGGGCCTTGGCGGGGGCGAACAGCTGTTCTACGGCGCAGCCATTGTCCTTGCAGTACTGCTCATGCCTCGCGGTCTCGTTGGCCTCGTTGAGAAAGTGACGCGCAAACGTGATCCAGTGAAGATCAGAAATGGCGCTGCGGGCCCGGAGAAGGGCGCCGCCAAGTTGAGCCGAAAAGGGGGCTGACATGAGCAACGACGGTTCGTTTCTGTTGAGGACACGTGGTCTCTCGCGCCGCTTCGGCGGACTTCTCGCGGTGTCGGACCTGAATCTGGACATTCGCAAGGGCGAGATTCTCGGCCTCATTGGCCCGAACGGCGCGGGCAAGAGTACGACCTTCAATCTGATCAGCGGATTCATCAAGCCGAGCGCCGGAAAGCTCGAGATTTTCGGTCGGGAGTGCACGGGCTGGTCGCCCACGAAAATCAGCCGCATGGGACTCGTGCGGACGTTTCAGCACAGCAGTTACATGCGCACCATGACGGTTCGCGACAACATCCTGCTGGGCACCGTTCATGGGATGGCTCGCGCGAGCCAGACTGAGCGCAAGCTCCGCGTCGAAGAGACGGCGGACATCCTTGGCGTGACACCGTATCTCGAGAGTCTGGCCGGCACGCTTCCGCACGGGATACAGCGGCTGGTGAGCATCGCGATTGCATTTGCCGCTCGCCCGAAACTGCTTTGTCTGGATGAGCCATTGACGGGCCTGAACCAGACAGAAGTGGTGTCGACGCTCGATGTGTTCCGCGCGATTCGCCGCGAATTTGACTGCACGATCCTGCTGGTCGAACACAACATGAAGGCCGTTATGTCGGTATGCGACCGGCTGGTTGTTCTACATCACGGACAGCAACTGGCGACGGGTACTCCGGCGGAGATCCGCACCAACGAACACGTGATCGCCGCGTACCTGGGGAAACGTCATGACAAGTGAACAGTACTCCCTTGAAGTCGAAGGGCTCTGCGCGGCCTATGGCGGTGTCCCCGCGATCAACAATGTTTCGCTGAAAGTCGCGCGGGGCAGCGTGGTGACCATGATCGGCGCCAATGGTGCGGGGAAATCGACCGTCATCAAGTGTGTGTGTGGTCTGGTCAAGCCGACAGCGGGAAGTGTCAGGCTATTCGGCGAGGAGGTCACTGGGCTGTCGCCGGACCGACTCGTGCAACGAGGCCTTGCTGTCGTTCCGGAAGGGCGTCGCCTTTTTGTCGATATGAGCTTTAAGGAAAACCTCGAACTCGGCGCCTACACGATAAAAGATCGCGCTGCGATCGCTCGCAATATGGAGCGCGTACTGGCGCTTTTCCCGGATCTGAAAGACCGGCTTTCGACACTCGCAGGCTCCTTCAGCGGCGGTCAGCAGCAGATGGTTGCGGTTGCGCGCGCGTTGATGAGCGAGCCGCGCATCATCCTGCTCGACGAACCGACTATCGGGTTGAGTCCTGCGATGGTCGAACGCATCGCCGAACTCATCACGGAGATTTCCAGAACGGGCGTCGACATTCTGGTCATTGAGCAGAACGCAGAAATCGCTCTCGAGATCTCGGACCGGGGCTACGTACTCGAAGGCGGGAGCGTGATTGCCGAGGACGACGCAAAGACGTTGGCGCTGAGCGAAGACGTCCAGAAAGCATACCTGGGAACGTGATCGTTCAGGCACAAATCAATCAGCTGAAGGTGAACGGGAGAAGAGCGACGTGGGCAGACTCGACGGCAAGGTGGCGTTTGTAACCGGGGCGGGTGGCGGAATCGGCAGGGCGATTTGCGAGCGCTTTCTCGCGGAGGGCGCACGGATAGCGGCTATCGACATCAATCCGGATGTCGCCGGCGAAGCTATCGCGGGAGCGGCGCACGCCGACGCGATGGCGCTGGCATGTGACGTCAGCAGCGACGACGAGGTAAAGGAGTCGATCGGACGCACCGTACGCTCGTTCGGTAAGGTAGATGTGCTGTGCAATATAGCCGGCGGCTCCAGTCTGCTTGACGGTCCCGTTACCGAAGTGCCCCTCGACGAGTTTTGGCGCACCATCAAGCTCGACCTGTTCGGCACCTTTCTGTGCTGCCGGCACACTATTCCGGAGTTGATCCGCGCAGGCGGCGGGTCGGTGATCAACCTGACGTCGATGGCGGCTGTGATGGCGTTACCCGGACGCGACAGCTATACCGCTGCTAAAGGTGCCGTCGCATCGCTCACTCGATCGATGGCCGCGGAATATGCCAAGCATTCCATTCGCGTGAATGCGATCGCACCGAGCGTCACACTTACGCCGAGGGTCAAGTCCCGAATGGAGATCAACGACGCCGCGCAAAAGTTGAAATCCATCCACCTGCTTGGCTTTCTGGAGCCGATGGACATCGCGCATATGGGTGTCTATCTCGCCTCCGACGAATCGCGCCGGATGACAGGCCAGATTCTGTCCGTGGACAGCGGGGCGTCGGCGGTGTGACTCAACCGCGTCTGTGCACGATAAATCAGCGGCCGGATCCGGCCAACCCTTTTTCCTGGGAGAATGACTAATGAAACTGTGGGCTGTGGTTACCAATGGTGAGCCGTTGCAGGCTATCGAAATGGATGATCCGGAACCGAAGGGTGCAGAAGTTCTTCTCGACGTTTCCCATTGCGGTGTTTGCCATTCCGATCTGCATTTCTGGAAAGGCGAATACAACATGGGGAATGGTAAAGTCCTGCGGATCACCGATCGGGGTGTCACCCTTCCCAAGGCGCCCGGCCACGAAGTGGTGGGACGTGTGGTTGCTTGCGGGCCGGACGCCACCGGCGTCAACAAGGGGGACCGGCGCATCGTCTACCCATGGATCGGTTGCGGGGTATGCGACAGATGCAAAGCGGGCGAAGACAACATGTGCGTCAAGCAGTCGAGCATCGGCGTTGTACGCCACGGCGGTTTTGGCTCTCGCGTTCTGGTCCCGCATTCCCGATATCTGGTGGACCCGGGCGATCTCGATCCCGCAGTGGCTGCAACTTACGCGTGCTCCGGCATCACGGTGCTCTCTGCAATTCGCAAGCTTGCGATCACGGATCCCGATAGTGCGGTTCTCCTGATCGGCGCGGGCGGTCTTGGCCAAGCGGCGATCGCGATGCTCATCGCACTCGGCCACCGCAATATTGTGGTGGTCGATGTCGACGATTCGAAACGGCAAGCCGCTCTTGCGTCAGGTGCGACTGCCGTCATCGACGGAACCGCGGAAGATCTCGGGGAGCAGATCGCCCAGGCCGCAGGCGGTCCCGTTCTCTATGCAATGGATTTCGTGAACCGGTCAACGACGGCGAAAGTCGCGTTCGACAGCTTGGGCAAGGGCGGCAAGCTGGTGCTGGTGGGCGCCGCGGGCGGTGAGCTCGAACTGTCGCTGGCCGGCATGATATTTCTACCGCGCAGTGTGATGGGAACGCAAACGGGCACCCTGCAAGATCTGAAAGATGTCGTCGAGATGGCGCGTTCGGGCAAGCTGAAGTCGATCCCCATCGACCATATGCCGTTCGACGAGGCGAATGAGGCATTGCTTCGCCTGAAGTCCGGCAAGGTCACGGGCCGACTTGTGCTCGAACGACCGGAAGTGGGCTGATCGGATCTCGATGGCGAGCCGGCCCGCCGCATGCATGCAGGACCTAGTCACAATTCGCATGTGCGACCGGGAAAGAAAGACGAGTTTAAGGAACACGACATGAATGATATTTCGAAGCCGCCTGTAGTCAATTTCCTTGCCAATCCCGAGAAGGATCACTTCATTGACGGCCAGTGGAAGCCGTCGCTCTCAGGTGAGCGGGTGGACAGCTTCAATCCGGCTAACGGGCGCGTGCTGGCAAAACTCGCGCGTGGCACGAAGGACGATGTCGACGTCGCTGTCGCAGCAGCGCGCCGCGCATTCGAGGGACCGTGGAGCCGGTTCACACCGCACCAGCGTCAAGCATTGCTGATCAAGGTCCACGACCTGATCGAAAAGAATTATGACGAGTTGGCTTTGCTGGAGTCGCTCGATATGGGCGCGCCCGTCGCACGCACTGCCGGGGTGAAGAACTGGATGCTGCAAGTCATCATGTACTTCGCCAGTCAAACAATGAACTGCAATGGGCAGACCATTCAGAACTCGCTGCCGGGCAATTTCACGACCATGACGATCCAGGCGCCGGTCGGCGTGGTGGGCGGCATCATTCCGTGGAATGGCCCGCTGATGAGTCAGTGGTGGGTTGTGGGTGCGGCTTTGGCGACAGGTTGCACCGCCGTGATGAAGCCGGCGGAAGATGCTTCGTTGACGGTCTTGCGAACGGCCGAGCTTTTGATCGAAGCCGGCGTCCCTCCGGGCGTTGTGAACGTCGTGACGGGGCTCGGTTCGGAAGCGGGGGCCGCCCTGGCGTCGCATCCGGGCGTCGACCGCATTGCATTTACCGGCTCCACGCAGACGGGGCGGGAAATCATCAAGGCGTCGGCGGGGAACATGAAGCGCTTGCAACTCGAACTGGGGGGCAAATCGCCAGACATCGTGTTCGCCGATGCGGATCTCGACAAAGCTGTGCCCGGAGCGGCGATGGCCGTTTTCTCGAACACTGGGCAGGTTTGCTACGCCGGCACGCGCCTCTTCGTCGAGCGCAGCATTCACGAGGCATTCGTCGAGCGACTCGTCGCTTTCGGCAAAACACTCAAGGTGGGTGACCCGCTTGACCCGACGGTTCAGCTTGGCCCGCTGATTTCACAGCGGCAGCTCGACCGTGTCATGAGCTATGTGTCAATTGGCGGCAAGGAAGGCGCGCAGCTGGCGTCGGGCGGCGGCCGGGTGGGGGGCGCGCTGGCCGGGGGATATTTCATCGAGCCGACGATATTCTCCAACGTCTCCAACTCGATGACCATTGCCCGGGAGGAGATTTTCGGCCCGGTCATTTCGGTGATTCCGTTCGACACGGCGGACGAAGCATTGCGCCTTGCGAACGACACCGAATACGGTCTCGGCGGCGCCGTGTGGACCCGCAGCGTCAACACCATGACGAAGATGATGCACGGCATCAAGGCGGGCACTGTATGGGTGAATTGCTACGGCGTGGTGGATCCCGCGGTGGGGTTCGGCGGATACAAGCAAAGCGGCTATGGATGGAAGGGCGGCCCGCAGCATGTCGACGGCTTCCTTTACCAGAAAAGCGTGTGCATCAACGGCGATTAGACCGGTGACCTGAGAGGGCAGTTGTGCGGCTGGCTCCCACGGGAGCAAAGCGCCGATTGTCGGTGCGGGGAGCAAAAACCTGTAGATAAAGTCACCGTGATTGCAATTATTTCAATGGTTGATATTTGAATCGTGGCATGGTAGATTTGGAACTGAGAAGAACGGAGGAGCGAAATGGACACAGCTACAACGGAGCTCGCAGACAGCCTGCGCACCCTCGGTGCCTGGGAGATGCCGGAAGAACTGCGCATGCTCGAGGACACGGTCCGCCGGTTCATGACCAACGAGGTCATTCCCCTTGAAGAAAAGCTGCCGCACGACGCCTACGCGTTGCCGGAAGGGCAGCTCAAGGAACTGCAAGCCAAGGCAAAAAGTCTCGGACTGTGGTGCGTTCAGAGTCCGGAGGAATACGGCGGCGCGGGTCTGAACCTGCTGGCGCAATGCATCGTGGCGGAGGAATCGGCGAAATGCCGCATGGGCGCCTATGTTCCGGCGTGCGGCGCGTTTGGTTTCGATCCGCCCAGCATCATCTTCGGCGGCACGGAAGCGCAGATTCGACAGTACGCGGTGCCGAGCATCGAGCGGGGCGAGAAAGCGTTCTTCGCGATCAGTGAGCCGAGTGGCGGCTCCGATCCGGCCCGCGCGATCCAGACCAAAGCCGAGCGTGTCGGCGACCACTATGTGCTGAACGGCAGCAAGATGTGGATCACGGCCGCGAACGAGTCGCGCTGGGGCGTCGCGTTTGCTCGCACGGGTCCGTCTAAAAGTCGCGATGGCGTGTCGGCATTCATCATTGACATGGATCGGCCAGGGGTCAACGTCACGAAGATCCCGGTGATTCGCTCCTATGCGCCGTACGAAGTGCACTTCGATAACTACGAGGTGCCTGAGGAAAATCTGCTGGGTGTCGAGGGGCGTGGTTTCGAACTGGTCGACAAGCTCCTCGTGCATGGGCGCGTTCCGTATGCGGCCGGAACGCTGGGTGTGGCCAGTGCGGCGTTGCAACTGGCGATCGACTGGGCCAAGCAGAGAAAGACGTTCGGTGCGTTGCTGAGTGACCGGCAGGCGATTCAGTGGATGATCGCCGATTCGGAAATCGAGCTCCAGGCTGCGCGTCTGATGGTGTATCGCGCGGCATGGAAGGCCGACCTCGGGCAGGACATGAAGGTCGATGCCTCCATGGCCAAGGTGCTCGCCACGGAGACGGCCGGCCGTGTGGTCGACCGATGCATCCAGATTCTCGGCGGCATGGGCGTCGCGCAGGAAATGCCGTTGGAGCGCTGGTATCGCGAAATGCGGATCAAGCGCATCGGCGAAGGTCCTTCGGAAGTTCAGCGCATGGTGGTCGCACGGCACCTGCTGGGTTCCCGGTCCTGAAGGTTAGTGAAAGAGGGAGACGCAATGACAATCGAATACCAGGTCGACGATGGCATTGCCGTCATCACGATCAACCGTCCGGAGCGCCTCAACGCAATGGACCTCGAACACTATCAGGGGCTGTCCGAAGCATGGCGCCGCGTGAGGGACGACGCGCAGGTTCGCGTGGCGATCGTCACCGGTGCGGGCGAGCGGGCATTTACGGCGGGCGCCGACATCAAGAGTTTCGTTTCGCAGCCGACGGAAATGTCGGAGATGTGGTTGACGCAGCGTGACCAGTTGCTCAACCGCGGGCTCGAAGTGTGGAAGCCCGTCATCGCGGCGGTGAATGGGCTGTCGATGGGCGGCGGTATGACGCTGATGTTCGCCACTGATATCCGGGTCGCCGCGGAGCATGCAACGTTCAGTCTTGCCGAGGTCAAACGTGGCATTGTGGCAGGCAATGGCGGAACCCAGCGGGTGATGTCGCAAATCCCTTATGCGCTCGCCATGGAGTTGACGCTGACCGGCGACACGATCGACGCGCAGACGGCCTATCGCTGGGGCCTGGTCAACAAAGTCGTTCCAAAAGAACAACTGATGGACGCCGCCATGGATTACGCGCGACGTATCGCAGCCAATGCGCCGCTCGCGGTTCAGGCCGCCAAGGAGTTGGCGATCCGAAGCCGTGACATGGATCTGAATACGGGGCTCCGTGTCGAGCAACTCGTTCAGCGACTGCTACAGGCGACGCAGGATGCAAAGGAAGGGCCGTCCGCGTTTGCGGAAAAGCGGCCGGCCAGATTTCAGGGGAACTGACATGACACGCGATTTGCCACTGCGCGGCGTCACGGTGATCGATCTGGGCCAGGTATACAACGGCCCGTATGCCACGTTCCTGATGGCGATGGCAGGAGCGGAGGTGATCAAGATCGAACCGCCGGGCGGCGAGAATCTCAGACGCCGGAGCGTGGTCGGAGGCGCGGCGCTGCCTTTTGCCATGCTCAACTCGAACAAGAAGTTCATGACCCTGAATCTGAAAACCGGGCGCGGCAAGGAACTGCTTGGACAGTTGGTCGGGAAAGCGGATGTGCTGCTGGAAAACTTCGCACCGGGTGTGATGGATCGCCTAGGCGTCGGTTACGACGCGCTCAAGGCAATCAACCCACGTTTGATCTACGCGGCGGGCACGGGCTACGGATCGACTGGCGGCTATAAGGATCTGCCGGCCATGGATCTGACCATCCAGGCGATGTCCGGCATTATGAGCGTGACAGGTTACGAAGATCGTCCACCGGTCAAGTGCGGCCCCGCGATCTGTGACTTCTCGGGCGGCACTCACCTCTATGGTGCGGTGATGACGGCGTTGTTCGAGCGGGAGCGCACGGGTGTCGGGCGCAAGGTCGAAGTCGCAATGATCGAGGCGGTCTACGCGACCATGAGCTCCAATCTCGGCTTGTGGTACGGCTCGGGTGACACGGCGCCGTCACGAACAGGAAACCGGCATGGCGGCATGGCCGAGTCACCGTACAACGTGTACGCCGCATCGGATGGCTATATCGCTGTGCTGTGCGTCGGTGAAACGCACTGGCAATCGCTGCTTCAGGCGCTCGGCCGGACCGATCTGAAAGACGATCCGCGCTTCTCCACGCTGAAGGAACGCGTCAACCGGATGGACGAGGTCGACGAGATCGTCCAGGCTTTTACGGAATCGAAAAGCCGCGACGCGCTTGCCGACATTTTCCGCCGATACCGCGTGCCGTTTGCACCCGTGCGCAATCTGACGGAAGTCACGTCGGACGAAGAACTTCACAAGAACGGCTTTCTGAACAATATCAGCCATCCCGAGTACGGCGATGTCGTCGTGTCCCGATCGCCGATGCGCTACGAGGATATGGAGTTGCCGGAGATCGTGCCGAGCGGTCAGCTTGGCTGCGACAACGAAAAGGTTCTCACGGAACTGCTGGGTCTGGATCAATCATCGATTGAAGCACTGCGAGAGGACGGCGTCATCTGACGCGGCGTCCCCCGAGATCAACGTTTTAGGAGTGAGACATGGGCAACAAAAGAAAAGTCATCATCTCGTGCGCCTGCACGGGCGCCGTCCACACACCTTCGATGTCCCCCTATCTGCCGATCACGGCAAAGCAGATCGCAGAGGACGCAGTCAAGGCAGCCGAAGCCGGCGCAGCGATCGTGCATCTGCACGCGCGAAACCCCGAAAACGGCCGACCGGACCAGAGCCCGGAGGCTTTTGCGCCTTTCCTGAAGGAAATTAAGGAAAGAACGGACGCGGTGGTGAATCTGACCACGGGCGGCAGCCCCTACATGACCATCGAGGAGCGGGTGCGGCCTGCTGCCGTCTTCAAGCCCGAGGTGGCATCCCTGAACATGGGGACGATGAATTTCGGCCTCTATCACATGCTCGACCGCTTCAAGGAGTTCAAGTTCGACTGGGAGCGAGAGTATCTGGAAAAGTCGCACGACCTGATTGCGCGCAACACGTTCAGGGATATCGAGCATATCCTGCAGATGGGTTCCGAGAACGGCACGAAGTTCGAGTTCGAATGTTACGACACGAGCCATCTTTATAACTTGCGCCATTTCTATGATCGCGGGCTGGTCAAAGGGCCGCTCTTCATCCAGACCGTGTTCGGCATTCTCGGCGGCATCGGCATTCACCCCGACGATATCGCCCACATGAAGCGCACCGCGGATCGCCTGTTCGGCGACAACTATCACTGGTCGGTTATCGGCGCGGGCGCGAGCCAGATGAAGGTGGCGGCAATGTCGTTGGCAATGGGCGGGAATGTGCGCGTTGGTCTGGAGGATTCGCTGTGGAAGGGGCCGGGCGCGCTGGCGCAAAGCAGCGCGGAGCAGGTCAGCACCGTGCGCAGGATCATCGAAGGACTGGGGCTTGAGATTGCGAGCCCAGATGAGGCTCGCGAAATCTTGCAGCTCAAAGGACGATCCGGCGTCGCATTCTGATTCGAGGCGCCGCGCAATAGCGCACATGCTCGGCCTGTTGTTAGTAGTGCGCAGTGGTGCGGCGCTCGGAATCATGATCGAAAGAAGTGCGAACACTAATCGGATTTAGCGAACGAAGGAAAACGCTCATGATCGACTGCACCATCGATGACCACATCGCGCTTGTCACGTTGAATCGCGCGCCGGTCAATGCCTTTACCGCCGAGGGACTTCTGCAGTTCAAGCAGTTGATTCTCGAATTGAACATGAACCGTGCCGTGCACGCGATCGTGATTACCGGCAAGGGGGAGAAATTCTTCAGCGCCGGCGCCGATCTCAGCACGTTCGCCGAAGGCGACAAAGCGATGGCCCGGTTCATGGCGCAGCGCTTTGGCGAAGCATTTGAAGTCCTTCAGGAAGCCCGGCCGGTAGTCATCGCCGCAATCAACGGCTATGCAATGGGCGGTGGCCTCGAATGCGCACTGGCGTGTGACGTGCGCATTGCCGAACAGCATGCGGTGATGGCTCTGCCGGAACCGGCTGTTGGCCTCCTGCCGGCCGGCTGCGGTACCCAGACACTGCCGTGGCTGGTCGGCGAAGGCTGGGCCAAGCGCATGATTCTCACGGGTGAGCGCGTCGATGCAGACACCGCGCTTCGTATCGGGCTGGTCGAGGAAGTCGTTGGCAAGGGGGAGGCGCTGGAGGCCGCGCAATTGATGGCGCAGCGCGTGAGTACACTGAGCCCGGCAGCGGTGGCGTCCTGCAAAGGGCTAATTCACAGCGCGCGTCAGGGCGTTCCTCGGCGCGCGGCCCTCTCGCTGGAACGCGAGAGGTTCGTGGATCTGTTCGATGGAGAAGATCAGCGGGAGGGCGTGGCGGCGTTTCTGGAGAAGCGGCGACCTGTATGGGCGAGCCGGTGACGCCTGTGGGCAACGCGAACGAAGAGGCGCCGTCGCCTTCCGTTGTCTCGCCCCGTGAGCGTGAAATCTGCGTGATGTCAACATTTATGCGGAAAAAGATATAATCAGTTCAATGGTGAATTTTTTAATCTTTTTCGTGGCTCGCTAAGATGAACGACCAAACCCAACTCGGCGTGATCGATGTCCCCAAATCGTGCGACATGCTGGCCGCGCGCTTGCGCAATCAGATTCTCTCTGGAACCTACGCTGCCGGGCAGCAGTTGCCCGCGGAGCGCGAGCTCATGGAGCAAACGGGCGTGAGTCGGAATTCGGTGCGGGAAGCACTGCGGATTCTCGAAACCGAGGGTCTCATCACCACGCGGTTGGGGCGCTACGGCGGTTCGTTCGTCTGTCAGCCGACTGATGAGATGTTTTCCAGGTATCTGACGATCTTCTCACGCTCGCACAGTATTCCGCTGAAGTCGCTGGTTGAAGCGCGTCAGGCACTGGAGCCGCAGGTGGCGTTGCTGGCTGCGCTCAATCGGACCGAGGAAGATCTGGTCGCACTGGCTCAAGGCATTCGCGAGCTCGAGGAATCGCAGGATTCCGCGTCGTTTCTGGATATGAACATGCGGTGTCACCTGTTGGTTGCTACCGCGGGGCACAACCAGCTGTTGCAGGTTTTTCTCACGTCCCTGTCCAGTTTGATTCGCGACATTGCGGGAGAAATGGAAGACATCGTGGTCACCAGCGTCAAAAAGGACGTGGTGCGCTTTCATCATCAACTGCTGGATGCGATCCGCAAGCAGGACGCGGATGCGGCGGTGAGGCGCATGACGCGTCACATCAAGGCATACGAGGAGCGTTTTGCAAGCGCGCTGTCGCAATGAACAGGATGAGCTGCTCACGGCATGGGCCGGCTGGATCCGGTGACGACATGACAGACTTATCGCCGGCCTCGAAAAAGCCGGAAATGCTTAAGCTTGCGGCGCCGAAGCGACGCCGGCTGGCGCGTGGCGAATCGCGCGACGAAGTCATCCGGCAAGGCACTGCATTGCTCACCGAACACGGTTTTCTCGCGACCGGTATCGATGAGGTGTTAAAGCGAGCGGGCGTCCCGAAGGGCTCGTTTTACCATTACTTCAAAAGTAAGCAGGACTTCGGTGAAGCTGTTCTCGACAACTATCTTCAGTTTCTCGGGAAAAAGCTCGATCGGACCGTTGGGGACGAAACGCTCGCCCCGCTCGAAAGGCTGCAGGCGTTTGTCGAAGAGGCCAAGCGCGGGTTGAGCAAGTACGATTTTCGCCGAGGGTGTCTCGTTGGCAACCTCGGTCAGGAACTGGGCGGCATCGACGACATGTTCCGCTCCCGGCTGGAGGCAGCGTTCCGATCGTGGGAAGCGCGCTTTGCGGGTTGCCTCGAGGAGGCTATTCGCGTTGGGCAACTTGCGCAGGACGCGGATGCCGGCAGGCTTGCACGTTTTTTCTGGATCGGCTGGGAAGGAGCGATTTTGCGCTCGAAGCTGATGCGCTCTGCCGAGCCGCTCGACCACTTCGCGGATATGTATTTCGACGTCGTGCTTCCGCGTCGTCGCATCGCCTGAAACGATCTGCCGGAGTTTGTAGTCGACCAGTCTACTAATAGGAGGCCACGTGGTTCAACCGAGTTCAAGCGCTGCGCCAAAAGGCAGAGACGACACCCATGGCTTCACGTGGCCGCTCGCGCAGTTCGCCCATCAAATCCGGTGGGGCGATTTGCCGTCCGCTGTCCAGCATGAAGCGGTCAGGGCGTTCGTCAATTGGGTTGGCTGCGTCTACGGTGGCGCCTCGCACCCAGCCACGCGAAGCGCGATGAGCGCCTTGGGCGAGTTGTCGGCCACCGGAAAATCCACGGCGCTCGGACACGCGCGCAAGATGGACCCGTTGGACGCGACGCTCGTCAACGGCCTCGCTGCGAGCGCCAACGCGTATGACGACACGCATCTTTCGACCATCGCTCACCCCACCGCGCCTACTGCGGCGGCCTTGCTGGCTCACGCCGAACTTCACCGGGTCTCGGGGCCGGATTTCCTGTTGGCGCTGATTATCTCTAACGAGATCCAGAGCCGGCTGAGTTGCGCGCTGACCGTCCCGCCCGCCAGTTGTCAGTTGGGCTTTTACATGACCGGCCTCACGGGCGCGCCGGGCGTGGCGGCCGGCGTCGGCAGATCGATGGGGCTGTCCCAACAACAGCTCGTCTGGGCGATCGGGATTGGGGCGACGCAAGGCGCTGGTTTCCGGGCCACGCACGGCACCATGTGCGGCGGCTTTGTTCCCGCAAATGCAGGGCGTAGCGGACTTCTCGCCGCTCGCTTTGCCGCGGCCAATTTCACGTGCCACGAGGACGCGCTAGGCGGCCCCAATGGCTTCCTGCAGGTGTTCGGTCAGCCACCCAATCCCGCGGCTTTGACGGATCGGCTTGGCGAGCGCTACGAGTGCATGAATGTCGCTGCCAAACCCTATCCGGCAGGCTGCCTGGTTCATCCGTTGATCGAAGCCTGTCTGCAGCTCGTCGAGTCGGAAGCGTTTTCTTCTGATGACGTCGCGCGCATCGAACTCGAGGTCAGCAAACTTGGTCTCGGGTTGACCGGCAAGCGCGAGCCACAGCACGCCTACGATGCACAGGTCAGCATTTTTCATTGGGCGGCCGCCGTCATTCATAGCCGCCGCGCAGCTCTGGAAGAAGCGAGTGATACGTGCGTTCTCAATCCAGCAGTCATCGAGTTGCGCAAGCGGGTCGTGGCGACCGTTGCCGACGATCTGCAGGCCGACTCGGCACGTGTCGCAATTGTATTGCGTGACGGCCGGAGATTGAAGGCTGAGGTGGGGCCGTGCCTGGGATCGGCTGCGCGTCCCATGACCGACGAGCAGGTAGAGGCGAAGTTTCTGGCGCAGACGGAGCCGGTCCTTGGCGCGGAGCGTGCGTATCAGCTGGTCCGCCACTGCTGGGATCTGCCCTCTGCTGACGACGTCGGCCGCGCGGCACCAGGTTTTTGGGGGTGATGCAGGAATCCGGCAAGTAGCCACGCTGGAGTTATCGCTCTGTAAGTCTTCTATGTTTCATGCTTTGTGTTTATAGACGACCAGTCTACTACTAGGGGAATCGACATGATCCAATCACCGTTCGCTGCTTTCGTTATCGAGAAATCAGAGGATTCCGTTCGCGGCAAACTGACTCAATTGACCGCCGAACAACTGGACAAAGGCGAAGTCACCATTCGCGTCCACTACTCGAGCGTCAACTATAAGGATGCGCTGGCTGCAACGGGCGCGGGGAAGATCATCCGTCGCTTTCCGTGCGTAGGTGGCATCGACATGTCCGGCGAAGTGGTCGAGAGCGAAGATCCGCGGTTTCGCCCCGGCGATAAGGTGATTGCCACGAGCTTTGACATCGGCGTTTCGCATCACGGCGGGTACGCCCAATACGCTCGCGTGCCGGCAAAGTGGGTCGTGCCGATGCCTGCGGGCTTGTCGCTGCTCGATGCCATGGCGCTCGGCACAGCGGGTTTCACCGCGGCGCTCGGCATCGTCCGGATGGAGGACAACGGACTTGCGCCTGATAACGGACCGGTAATCGTCACCGGCGCCACCGGCGGTGTCGGTGGCTTGGCGATCGACATGCTCGCGCGGCTTGGGTACAGCGTAGTGGCGCTGACAGGCAAGGAAACCGAGCAGGACTATCTGCACGGACTCGGCGCATCCGAAGTGAAGCTGACGTCGAGCATCGATCATCAGAAGGTACGGCCAATGGATTCCGCGCAATGGGCCGGCGCGGTCGACAACGTCGGCGGCCCGATTCTGCATTGGCTCCTCGCGACGATGAAGCAGGCGGGCACCATCGCCTGCATCGGCAACGCGGCGAGCTCCACGCTCGAAACGACGTTGTTTCCATTCATGCTTCGCGGCGTCAGCGTGCTGGGCGTGGACTCTGGCTTTATGGGCTTCCCGATGCGTCAGCGAGTATGGGATCGCCTCGCTACGGATCTCAAGCCGCGTCACCTGGAAGAGATGACGAAAGTGATCAGTCTGGAACAGTTGCCGCATGCCTTCGAAGATTTTCTGAAAGGCCGGATCAAAGGCCGCACGGTGGTCAAGGTGATCGACTGAGCGACATTGCGCGCGTCGCGCTGCACGAAACGAGCGCTATTTTCCAACAGATGACCGGCCGTTCCGCGCATTCCAAGCAGAAGTGGCCGGAAGTTAAATCGGAGTACTAAAAGTGAACGACTCTGCGAATCCAAACGCTCAACGCGACTCGATTGTCATCGTGGGCGCCGCGCGCACGCCGATGGGCGCGTTTCAGGGCGATTTTGCGTCACTTGCTGCGCACGATCTCGGCGGCGCCGCGATCAAAGCAGCCGTCGAGCGGGCCGGTGTGACGGCCGACAGCGTTGGCGAAGTGTTGTTCGGCAACTGCCTCATGGCCGGGCAGGGACAGGCGCCCGCCCGTCAGGCGCTCTTCAAGGCAGGCCTGTCGAAGAGCACCGGCGCGGTGACCTTTTCCAAAATGTGCGGCTCGGGCATGAAGGCGGCGATGTTCGCACACGACATGCTGCTGGCCGGGACGCACGAAATCATGGTCGCCGGTGGCATGGAGAGCATGACCAACGCACCCTATCTATTGCAGAAGGGGCGCGGCGGCTACAGGATGGGGCACGACAAACTCTATGATCACATGATGCTGGACGGACTCGAAGATGCCTATCAGCCGGGGCGGTCGATGGGGACGTTTGGAGAGGAGTGTGCTGACAAATATTGCTTCAGCCGTGAAGCGCAAGATGCGTTCGCAGTCGCCTCGGTGATGCGGGCACGGCAGGCAATTGAAAGCGGTGCGTTCGAAGCGGAGATTGTGCCTGTGACCGTCAAGGAGCGGAGAGGCGAGCGTGTCGTCAGCGTCGACGAGGGGCCTGGCAAGGCGCGCCCGGAGAAGATCGCGCAGATGAAGCCGGCTTTCAGGAAGGACGGCACTATCACTGCGGCGTCCAGTTCATCCATCAACGACGGCGCGGCGGCCCTCGTCATGATGACCGGGCGAACCGCGGCGCGTGTCGGCGCGAGGCCCCTCGCGCGTATCGTTGGTCACACGACTCATGCTCAGGAACCCGAATGGTTCAGTACCGCGCCGATCGGGGCAACGCAGCACCTCCTGCACAAAATCGGCTGGAAGGTGACGGATGTCGACCTCTGGGAAATCAACGAAGCGTTTGCCGTGGTGCCGATGGCACTGATGGAAGAACTGAAGGTCGGGCACGACATTGTCAACGTCAACGGTGGAGCGTGCGCGCTCGGCCACCCGATCGGGGCGTCCGGGGCGCGAATCCTTGTCACGCTCCTGTATGCGCTCGCCGCACGCGGCCTTAAGCGCGGTGTCGCGACACTTTGCATCGGCGGCGGCGAAGCCACGGCCGTCGCGCTGGAACTGATGTAGCCATCGCGGGCGACGACAATCAAAGGAGGCATGTCGTGGAGATCAGAAACAAGGCGTTTGTCGTCACAGGGGGCGCTTCCGGCCTCGGCGAAGGGACCGCGCGCAGCATCGCCGAGCGCGGTGGAATCGTCGTGATCGCGGACATGCAGGTCGAGCGTGGAGCGGCAGTCGCCGATGAAATCGGCGGTTCTTTCGTCCGTTGCAATGTGGCGGACGAAGAGGATGCCCGCGCCGTGATGGACAAGGCCCGGTCGTTAGGAAAGTTGATGGGTCTCGTGAATTGTGCGGGCGTTGCGCCCGCGGAGCGCATTATCGGCAAGTCGGGCGCGCACTCGCTGGCCTCGTTTTCGCGGACCGTGACGGTCAACCTCGTAGGCACGTTCAACATGCTGCGCCTCGCCGCAGAGGCCATGTCCGGTAACGAACCGGAAAGCACTGGCGAGCGCGGCTGTCTTATCTCGACAGCTTCGGTCGCCGCATACGACGGGCAGATCGGTCAGGCTGCCTACAGCGCTTCCAAGGGCGGCGTGGTGGCGATGACGCTGCCTATCGCTCGCGATCTCGCGCGACACGGCATTCGCAATATGACCATCGCGCCGGGGATATTCGGGACGCCGATGATCTTCGGGATGCCCGCTTCCGTGCAGGAATCACTCGCGGCCAATGTGCCATTTCCGGCGCGCCTCGGCACGCCGGAGGATTTCGCGAAGCTCGTGATCCATATCTTCGATAACGACATGCTCAATGGCGAGGTCATTCGACTTGACGGCGCGATCAGGCTCGCGCCGAAGTAATTCACACATAGAGGTTTAATCAGCGAGCGAGGGCAAGCCATGAGCATCGACTACCAGCAACTGAAGAATTGGAAGATCCCGCCCGAAGAGACGACCTATGCCGCGAAGGACTCCATCCTCTACGCGCTTGCCTTGGGCTTGGGCGCCGACCCGACTGACGTCACGCAACTTCCGTTTGTATACGAGGAGGGGCTCAAGGCGCTCCCTACGATGCCGCTGACCCTCGCGTATCCTGGGTTCTGGTTGAAAGATCCCGTTACGGGGGTGGACTGGCAGCAGACACTGCACGGCGAGCAGAGTATCGAAATTCATGCGCCGTTTCCCGCCGCCGGCACGGTTGTAGGAAAAATCTGGGTTGAGGAGATTCTGGACAAAGGTCCTCAGAAGGGAGCGCTCGTGTATGCGCGCGCATCACTGAGCGACAAGGCGAGCGGTGAGCTCTTGTGCTCGCTCGCGGCGACCATGTTCTGCCGTGCGGACGGTGGCTTTGGCGGTCCTGCCGGACCCGTGAAAGAGGTGCATCGAATACCTGAGCGCGCGGCAGACGAATCGTGCGACGTTCCGACTTTACCCCGCTCAGCCTTGTTATATCGCCTCACCGGCGATGCAAACCCGCTGCACGCGGATCCCTCCATTGCGCGGAAGGCCGGTTTCGAGCGGCCCATTCTGCATGGTCTATGCACCTTCGGCGTTGCGGGGCACGCGCTGCTTCGGACTCTTTGCGATTACGAACCGTCACGCATGCGCCGCATGGAAGCGAGGTTTTCCGCCCCCGTGTATCCAGGCGAAACGATCCGCACGGAGGTATGGCGTGAGACGAAGGGGCGTGCGAGCTTTCGGTGCCGCGCCGTCGAGCGCGATCTTGTTGTGCTCAACAACGGTCTATTTGAATACGACTGAATGAATTAACGGCTCGGCATGCAGCGCGACTCGCCGTTTTGTCAGGAAAACAGGGCCGCGGGACGCCGCGTCAGCCGTCCGGGATTGATCTCGCCGAGTTGAAATCGTGCCGCACCGAGCAAGCCCATGTTTTAATGATCGACCATTGCAATGATTGAAATGACGTGCTTTAATGGCAGAAACTCATCTAGGGAGACACGCGTATGCTGACGAGATCTCTGCTGTTCGTCCCGGGCGACAGCGAGCGCAAGCTTGCCAAGGCGTTGCAAACACGCGCCGATGTTCTGATCCTTGATCTGGAAGACTCAGTGTCGGGCGAACGGGCCGAGATGGCGCGCAAGATCGTCAGGGCCTGCCTCGATGATCAGCCCAAGGTGTCACGCCGGCATCAGCTGTGGGTGCGCACCAATGCGCTCACGCACCCCGAGGCGATGGCCGACATCGTGGCGGTGGTGGGCGGCGAGCCGGACGTCATTCTGCTGCCGAAAACCCGCAATGGCGACGACGTGGTGCTTCTGGATCACTACCTGACGGCACTCGAAAGCCGCGAGGGGGTGGAAGCGGGCGCGATCAAGATTGCGCCCGTCGTGACCGAGACGCCTGAATCGGTTCTCGCCATGCGCAGCTACATCGACTGCAGCAAGCGGCTTTGCGGCATGACCTGGGGCGCGGAGGACCTATCTACCGCCGTGCAGGCAAGCACGAATCGTCTGCCGGACGGATCGCTGGAGTACACGTACTGGATGGCGCGGTCGGCCTGCCTGCTCGCCTCGCGTGCCGCCGGAGTGGAACCGATCGACACGCTCTTTGGCGACTACAGGGATCCGCAAGGCCTGGCGGACGCGGCGCGCGCCGCGCGTCGAGCGGGATTTTCCGGAAAGGTCGCGATTCACCCGGATCAGGTCGACGTTATCAACGAAGCGTTCAACCCGAGCGAGGAAGAAGTGCGTTATGCCCGGGAGGTGGTGGAAGCGTTCGGCGAGCAAGGCACGGGCACAGTTGGTCTGAACGGGAAGATGCTGGACATGCCCCATCTGAAGCAGGCGCGGTTGGTGTTGGCACAGGCGGGGATGTAAGCCCATCGTTGATGCTGCTAAAGGCCGCGACACTCGTAGCCGGTAGTGCACGAAACTAATTGGGCAACTCGCGCGCTTCATCCTGGTGGATAGTGCCGCCGAATAATTTCGCATAACGAAACGAAGTAGCGGAACAGGTAGTTCGGTACCACAACTGCCTGATCCTCTGGCGCGAAGAACCGTATAAACAGAAAATCTGAAATCCCGGAGGAGGGAGACATGAATTACAAGGCTCGAACGAGACTTCTGGCCACGTTGACCGTGGCTGCCGGAACTATGGTGTTCGCCAGTGCGAAAGCGGACGAAATCATCAAGCTCGGGCTGTCGGTTCCGCTCTCAGGCTCCGCCGCGGTCTGGGGGAAGGGCGGTGATTGGGCTTGCAAGAAAGCATCGCAAGAGATCAAGGATGCCGGTGGCGTCAAGGTCAAAGGAAAGGTGTACAACTTCGAATGCCTTGCGTACGACAGCAAATTCAACGCGGCTGACGGCGCCAAGGTCGCTCAAACACTATTGAACCGCGACGGTGTCAAGTTTATCGACGGCGTGATCGGCACGGCGCCGTCTGAAGCGATTCAGGCATTGACGGAGCGTCAAGGCGCCCTGCTCTTCACAGGCGCATGGGGCGCCCGTTATAAGGGGCCCAGGTTTCCGCTGACGTTTACACAAATCAATACCCCTCATGAGATGTTGCCCACATTGATCAAGTATGTGACGCACACATACGCGCAGGCCCGGACGATGGTGTTGCTCAACGCGAACGATGCCACCGGCCGGGAGACTGAGGCAATTTCGCGTCCATTGTGGGAGAAAGCCGGCCTCAAGGTCCTGACAAGCGACTACTGCGAGCGCGGAACGACCGAGTTTCAGCCTATCGCTGCTCGGCTCGCTTCGCTCAAGCCCGACATCGTCGATCTCGGAACACTGCCTCCTGCGGATGCGGGGCGGGTGTTCGCCGAACTCAGCGTGCTGGGTTTCAAAGGCGTCAAGGTGCTGGAGGCCGGCACGGGCGCCGACGGCATCAAGGCAACGGGCGGAAGCGCCATCGAAGGGGTGTACATGGGGGCCGCAATCCCGTTCGAAGGGCCGGATGTGACCGAGCATCAACGTTCGCTCAACAATGAGGCTCGCGCCTTCCTCGGTGAATCGCTCAATGCACCCGAGGTGAGCTTCTATGACGCTACCTACGCAATCAAGGCTGCGATGGAGAAGGCGCAAAGCATCGAACCGAAAGATGTTGCCGGCGTCATGCAATCGGTCCGATTCAAGACGTTTTACGGTGGCGAAACGGGTTTTGGCGGCAAAGACATTTACGGCTCCAATCAGCAGATGGTGTTGCCCGTTCTGGTCACTCAGATCGAGAACGGCAAACTTGTCGAGAAGGCACGATTTGCGGGAAATCGCAACTGATGACGTCAATCATCTCGGCGCAAGTTTAAGCAATCCGGAGGGCGAGTATGAATTGGGACACTTTGACGCTTTGCTACCAGGCCGAGAGAGAAAAAGCGGCCAATGCCGCCAACGCGGACGACGCGGCGTTGTGGCGATGGTTCTGTGCGCTGTTCGAGGAAGGCAGACTCCGTTGGTGTCGTTCTGCCAATGGGTGGCTTGTGAGCGTCGACCACAAGCATCTGTCGACGGAAGCGAGCTTTTACGAGGCAATTCGCGTTGCCCGGGAGCGCCTCGATGTGGGCGTCCGGCATGCTCGGAGGCAGAAGAATGCCGTTCAATAAAGCGGTGACGAACGTGCTGCACGAGCGGCACAGGGAAAGTGCGCTTTCATTCGACCTCTCTAACGGACGTCTCCGGTACTTTCACAACGAAAGACTTGTTGTCGAACTTCTGCCTCCCAATTCATGGACGTTCGTCGCCACAGTGGCCAGCAACAGTCATTGGGGCACGCGACCCAGCCAGGAAGATCTGCTCGCGGTCCTGAGCGCCTTCCGAAACACCTATCTAAACCCTTACCGGCGCAGGCCGCAGGCTGAGTGGTTTGTCCACGCATTTTCGACGTCGCTCGGCAGTCTGGACATCATCAGAAAGCTCGGCACGCGTTGGCGCACGTCGATATGATTCGTTCACGGTAGCGCCACTTACTAGGACGGGTGTGAAGCGTTTTTTCTCGCGCCTTGCTCCCGAGCGGAGGCATCATGGATTTTCGCTATCTTTTCGAAGATCTGGCAGAACTCGACAGATCGATGCTTCGCCTAGCTGTCCGTTGGATAGCATGTTCCGCGGGTCTGGCATTGCTCGCCGAACTAGCCCTGCTTGGCTGTTGCTAACCACGCTACATGAGCGCACGCTCACCGCATGTCGGCGCCATTAAGTCCTCGCCTCTGCCCGCGTCGCATATCACCGCAGCCAACGACAAGGACTACATAGTGGTAAACATCAACCATTTCAATGGTTGATGTTTGGTGGGGTGCATGCTAGATTGAAGGTGCTGACATAAAATACACTACAGCGGATCGAAGAGTTAAAGCGTGCATGAATCGATTTTTCAATCATTCTTCGATTGAATTAGACGATTCGGTGTGCGTAGTAGATTTTCGGAGGCTAACGTATCCAATCGCAAAGAATAAGATTCAGCAGAAAAACATATTACCCCACTTCTGGAGGAGACAATATGCATTGTCCAGTCAAGCCGAGCGTCAACCGGCGTCGCGGTCCTGTCGTTGAGAGCGGCAACGCCGTCTTCATTTGCAATATGCGGATGAGCGGCACACATTTGCGTCCTGAGCGCGTTGTCGTTGTGCGCCCACGTACCCGCGTTCGCGGATCGTAACCCGCACTCACAGCTAGCACTCATGCGCGGACAGGTCTGAATCGTCCGCAATCGAAGCAGGTTCGTACCGAATCGTCGACCGCGCCCCGCGAAACCAACCAACAGCTGAGCTTTTTCATTGGCTGGGCAAACCGGGACGTGAGGGTATTGCTCGTCAATACACAGGAGGCGCCGGGCCACGACAATCAAAGTCATGCATATCCATATTATTAAATAGGATAACGAATGATGAAATTGAAGATGAAAAGGACACTTGCTTTGTGCGCGTCGCTTGGTGCGATGTCTACTGTCGCTCATGCGCAAAGCTCCGTCACCCTTTACGGGATTCTC
Source organism: Paraburkholderia rhynchosiae (assembly GCF_002879865.1). Classification (GTDB taxonomy): domain Bacteria; phylum Pseudomonadota; class Gammaproteobacteria; order Burkholderiales; family Burkholderiaceae; genus Paraburkholderia; species Paraburkholderia rhynchosiae. Next base: position 4,390 of record NZ_PNXY01000044.1, on the reverse strand, counting down.
GACGAAGGCGTGATGTATCAAAGCAATGTCAACGGCGGCAAGCGTGTGTTCATGGACTCGCTGGGTGGCATTAACGGCAGTCGCTGGGGAATGACCGGCACGGAGGATTTGGGTGGCGGCCTGAAGGGTATCTTCACGCTAGAGTCGGGCATCAATCTGAACAACGGCAATTTCGCTCAAGGCGGCACGCCGTTCGGACGCCAGGCCTTCATCGGCTTGAAGAGCGATCGTTTGGGGAGCCTCACGCTCGGTCGCCAGTACGACATGATTTTCTACTTCCCGGAACCGATCACGGTAGCAGGAATGGTCGGGTCGGTTATGTTTGCGCACCCCGGCGACCTCGACAACACTGCCAACTCCGTGCGCGTGAACAACGCGGTCCGCTACATGAGTCCAAGTTACGCCGGTTTGAGCTTCGGCGCCGAATACAGCGTAGGCGGCGTGGCGGGAAACACTACGGCGAACAGCGGATATTCGATTGGCGCGGGCTATCAGGGAGGGGGGCTCTCACTGGGGGCCGCATTCGAGTACTTCAAGAACCCGACCTCGGTGACAGCGGGATCGGGCTTCTTCACGAACAATGCCAATGGGGCGTCCCAACTCTCGCAATCACTCAACAAGGGATACGCCACCGCGTCGGCGTACCAGTTGGCGGTGGTGTCGGCAAGTTATACGATAGGACCTGTCACGCTTGTCGCATCAGGTTCCAACATTCAATATGCGAACCTGGGCGGTGTTTTGGCGGGCCAGACAGCGCGTTTCAATAACGGAGAGCTTGGCGCACGATACGCCTACAGCCCGTTTCTGTTTTTCTTCGTCGGCTATGACTATCTGATAGGAAAGGGCGTGAGCACGACAAGTGGTTCGACGATCGGCAATCAGCACTACCATCAGGTGGCGTTTCTGTCCGACTACTTCCTCTCCAAACGCACCGACGTCTATCTCGCGCTTGGCTGGCAGAAGGCGTCGGGAACGTCGTCGACTGGCGCGCCGGCGGTGGCCGACTTCACCAATCAGGGCGATTCGTCGAACAACCACCAGTTCGTCGTTCGTGCCGACCTGCGGCACAGGTTCTAGCGTTCACACGCAGCAATCGAGCGGAACGGACAGCCCGTCAGCGGCGAGGCGTAGCTTCCCGTCCACATGCACGCAACAGGCAAGGATCTGATCATGGACCATAGCGAACAGACCGATTTTCGAGGTAATCGAATCAGAAGCAAGCAGGCGCTTGACGACTGGCACGCCACGGTCGTTCCGGAAGCCGCGTTGGAACCGGATTTGCCAATCGTCGATGCGCACCACCACTTGTACGGCGAGCCCACCGATACGCATCATTACCGGCTGGAGCACCTCGGCAAAGATCTCGCGGGCGGCCATAGGGTGATCGACACCGTGTATATCGAGGCCTATTTCTCGGGGTGGCGGCAAAGTGGACCGGAGGCGATGAGGCCTGTTGGCGAAGTGGAGTTGATCACCAGCCTGACGAAAACCCCGTTAGCAATAGATGGTGGCCCGTGCCAGGTGGCCGCGGGTATCGTTTCGCATGCGGATCTAATGCTCGGCGATCGCGTCGCCGACGTACTCGAAGCCGAGCGGGAAGCCGGGCACGGACGTCTGCGTGGCGTGCGTCATATGTCGGCCTACAACGATGGCGTCGTAGGCAAGACAATCGCGAATCCGCCGAAACAGTATCTGCTGGCCGACCCGGTTTTCCGCCGCGGCATCGCGCAGCTCGAACGTTTTGGCCTCAGTTTCGACGTGTGGGCGTACCACTACCAACTCTCCGATCTCATGGATCTCGCCGATGCATTTCCGGCGGTGCCCATGATTCTGGACCACGTTGGCGGTGTCATCGGGGTGGCGGAGTTCCGCTCGCGGCGAGCCGAAGTGAGGACCCAATGGGCGAGCGATATGCTCAAGTTAGCCGCGCGGCCCAACGTGTATGTGAAGATCGGCGGTCTCGGCATGCCCGTCTTCGGTTTCGGATTTGAAGAGAGGGAGCGGCCGGCCAGTTCGGAGGAATTGGCGTACGCCTGGCAGCCGTTTATTGACACCTGTGTGCAAACGTTCGGACCGGAACGCTGCCTATTCGAGAGCAACTTCCCAGTCGACAAGCAGTCTTGTGCCTATACGGAACTTTGGAACGCGTTCAAGCTTGCCACGCGCTCCCTGTCGGCAGACGAACGCAAGGATATGTTCTACCGGACGGCATGCCGCGCCTATCGGCTGCCGGCGCTTGAGGCCACGGGCGATCGGATCGGCACTCGTACTTTGGGCATTGGAAGGTAGCACCGGTATCTTACGGACGCACTAGAAAGTCGTTCAAAAGCAAGGAACTAATGATGCAGAGTGATACTCCCTTTGAGTACAAGGATGTGTCCGCGGAAGCTGGAAGTGACGAAGTGACGGTCATTAACCGCAAGATAGCCTGGCGCGTCATTCCGCTCCTATTTATTTGTTACATCGTCTCTTACCTTGATCGCATCAATATCAGCGTAGCGAAATTGCAGATGACCGGTGACCTGCACTTCAGCAACGCTGTATATGCGTTTGGTGCAAGCGTCTTCTTTTGGGGCTACGTACTTTTCGAAGTACCAAGCAACCTTCTGCTCAGCAGGTTTGGCGCCCGAGTCTGGATCGCGCGGATCATGATAACGTGGGGCCTTTTTTCCGCAGCGGTAGCGTTTGTTGAACCAATTGCAGGCTTCTTAGGGCTATCATCCGCAACAGTATTTTTCATCGTGCGCTGTCTTCTCGGGGCATGTGAAGCAGGCTTCTTCCCGGGCGTCATTCTGTATTTGAGTTACTGGTACGCGCCGCGGGGGCAGAGCCGCGTCTTGTCCGGCTTCCTTCTCGCCCTGCCGGTTGCCACGATTATTGGTGCGCCACTTTCCGGGTGGCTGCTCCTGTCGATGAACGGTGCAATGAACTTCAGGGGGTGGCAATGGATGTTCGTCATTGAGGGCCTGCCTGCTGTGGCACTTGGACTGGTCGTGCTCGCGTTTTTGTCTGAGCGTCCGGAGAACGTGAGTTGGCTGACGAGGGATCAAAAAAGTTTGGTGGTCGACCAACGAGCCAATCGACAGGCAGAACGAAATGACAGCTTCTCTCATGCTTTGAGAGATGTAAGATTGTGGATTCTATGCCTTATCTACGTCCTGTACGGAACAGGCTTTTATGGTATTGCGTTCTGGTTGCCAACCATCATTCAGTCCGTCGGCGTTAAAAGCACTTTCCATATCGGATTGTTCACCGCGGTGCCTTGGGCTGTCTCAGCCGTCTATATGGTTTGGCACGCAAACCACGCACGTAAGTCTTTAGATCGGCGATGGCACACCGCTCTTCCGATTCTTTTCGGTGGGTTTGGCATAATCATGAGCGCCTGCAATTCAGATAATCTTGTTTTGTCTCTGCTCTTCATGTCAATCGCTCTTTCCGGGCTAATGGGAGTGATGACCGTCTTCTGGACGCTTCCCGCGGGATTTCTTTCCGGTACTGCAGCGGCGGCAGGCATCGCCGTCATTTCTTCAATTGGGAGTCTCTCGGGGATCCTGGGGGCGTTCGTTTCAAGCGTTGGACTTGATTTGACGGGAACTATGCGTAGCGGAACATACATCCTTGGCACTTGCGTGCTGCTTTCGGGGCTCGTCGCGGTGCTAGCACCGCGAAGCTTGTACGCCTCGGGCACAGGCGACTCCTAGGGATAGCAGAGTCACTACTTGATGAAAACGCCCCGTAGTCACCCTTCATCGCCTTCGCGAATCTTTGCGCCATGCCGTTACCTTGCAGACTGGGGCACCGGCGTGGTCAATGGCTTCAGGCCGACTCCAGAGGCGAAGGTTCGGGTTCCCTGCGCGGTATAGCCCCAGCCGTTGTCCGTCAGCCATTTGATTTCCGTCCGCGCCTTCAGGACGTTGCAAAAGCGGTTCTGAGCGGCTGCCAGCACGACATCACGCACCACGTCGCCGCTGTGGCCGCCAGTCGTCGCCGCCCCAACTCGTTGCCTCACGGTCACAGAAATTGAATGGGAACGTGACGCGGACTCTCTGAAGCGGTCTTTGGTTCAGGTCGACGGGATGAAAGATTTGCTGCATGCCTACCAGTTATCGAGCGCGGCAATGCATGGGGCGGCTCGCAGCGTTGGACTCGCCGACTGATCGAATGGGGCATCGGGTCAAGCTGATGCCGGCTAAGTTCGTCAAGCGTAGAACGAAGGAAAGTTGTCACCGGCCAACGCTCGCCCGGACGAGGTCGAAGCCTCGTAGTTGACGACTAATGAAATGGTCCGCCCCACCTCTCCAGACGCGCTAAGCTGGGAAGGCGACTGTAACGGGAGATGATCATGGACTACGCGACGCTCGTTGGGATCGACCTTGGCAAGCAAACCTTC
>NZ_PNXY01000043.1 GCF_002879865.1 Paraburkholderia rhynchosiae | reverse complement strand
CATCCTTACTACTTCCAGCTTGAAGCTGGCGTCAAATTGTCGGCGCCTTCTTGTCATCTTGCTCTTTTTCCTCGTCGATTCAGGATTGTCCCCCTATCGACCTGTCCGAGGAAATTAGACCACTACAAACCGAGTCCGATCCACGCAACAAAAACTTTCGTGATAGACGACGTGGCCGACAACAACAGCAGCATTGCTGCCGCCAGCAGCGATCGCACGGTCATCACACGGCGACCCAGTCCGTGATCGAGGTTTTCTCGCGGTAAGACTAAAGAGCGAGCGATATGGAAATGAAAATTACTGCTTATGTTGCGAGCCCTTAGAATTGGTCAGTGGCGGACGGATGGGTTCTGCGCACACATTGCAAGAGTCACCCACCGTTTCAGCGCAAAAAACGCTTTCGCCTGAGCCTGCGTCCTCGTCTTAAACTGCCAAAATCGTTCGCCACGTATCGCCAGGCATTGCCCCCGTCGGTCGCGCGGCAATGTATCGAGAGGTTTCCTGAAAATGTCGCGACAGAAAGAGGAAATAGCGAGTGCCGCGGAAAGCGGATAGATTCGTGCCTGTAACGACCTCTAACGGAGAGCCCAACCATGAGCAACGGAGAAAGCCGCGTCATCGTGGACTTTAACCCCGACGTTCTGCGCGCATCGATGGACCTATGGCGCAAGGCAACAGACATGGAAATCCCGCTGGCAGACCAGTTCAAAATCCATTTCATGGAAAGACGGCGCGCTTTGCTAGAAGGCTTTGTAAAGACTGGCGCGGCGTGGACGATGATACTGAGGGACATGAAGGCGGTCGAAGGCGACGATCAACTGGAGCGACTTCGCGACGAAGTGACGGGATTCGTCACGTGGGCCGATGAGGGTCTTAAATCGCTCGACGCGTTGGCCACTGATGACTGATGGATTTGTTGATCATTCGCACTAACGCTAAAACCCCAGCGCACGTTCGCTTTTTTCCGGAATTTCGCGTAAATCTGTCGGGAGGGCGGCGCCTCGCCGGGGCTGGCGCATACGGTCAGCATAACTATCTGTTTGCTGGAGCAGACTCTGGCGGCGGACGTGCTGCCGCAATCTACACCTTGCCGGTACCGCAAAGCTCCACCGTGTCGATCCTGAGGCGCATCTACGTTTCACGCTCGCACGCATCGCCGACCTCGCACAATGGGTCGTCGCCGATCGGTTCCGCACTGCCGTCTGAAACGCGATCTCCAGTCAAGGCGTCGCTGGCGCCACGCTTACGGCCGAACTGAGCCATCGAAGCGAAGAGACGCACGCGGGCGAAGTCGAGAGGATGCTGCGCCGCTTTGGCGAAGCAACAAACAACCCGACGCGAGGCACGACAGCGACCCGTTTGCTTCGGTACGGCCTTCTCCGTCCACGACGATTGATTTCGAGGAAGCACGCGCTGCGGGTCGTGCACCTCGAGCCGGTCTGTCGGTCCGAGCTCATCCACGTACAGAAGCAGGTTCACTCCCTGCGGCGACAGCCGTGACCTGAACAGAATTCCTTTTGCGCCGGCAGCCACGACTTCGTCACCAAGTATCCAACTCGGTGGTTCGATGCGCTGATTGAACCAGCAACCACGCCAGTCGCAGTAGAAGTCTTCCGAGAGCGCAGCCCATCTGCCACCTTGATACCCACCGGTGAAATCGACAACAGGATCGATGGTCAACTGGTAACTGACGAGCGTGCCCGGTGGTCATTTCTGTACTAGAACAGGGCCTGGCTCACGTCCCCGCATATATCCGTCGCTGCACGGATAACACGGAGGGCTTCGCGCAGGAACCGCTGAACGCTTTCAGAGGTGGGTTGACGACTGGGTGTATTGCGATGCACATGCGCCTGCTGAGCCAGCGTCTGCAGGTCAATATGCAGCGCCTCGCCGAAGCGACGGGCCGAAACCACCGGCGCAGGGCTGTCCGGGTCGGGCAGCGATGCCATAAACTGTTCGAAACTGGAGCCCGCATTCGGGCCGACGACGAGGGTTTCAGGGCTCATTTCCATCCGTGCACAATATATGCACCAGGCCAGAATTTCGGGCGAGAGATCATCGGAGATAAATGCACGCCTTGGCGCAGGCCTGGTCGCATGGCAATTGTGCAGCAGCCTGTTGCACAAATCTCATCGTTCCATCTGTGCACCTTGCTCCACAACTTCAAGGATCCAGGGCAGCGAAGCTAGTATGGCGACTCTAGGCGTCCGGCTGCCCACGTCAAGTGTCGACGATGCAGATTGAGACGGCCGCTCATACGAGAAGCGGCAGCACGGTGACCGATTTCAGGGAAACGTTACACCGGCCGCAGTCCGATCTTGCCGCGACTCGCTGAAAGGACCCCTACATCTTTGACTTTTCGGTTTCACGGAAGATCGCAGGAGCGTGATATCGAGCGGGCTCTTACCCTTTATATCAGCCTTCGGGGAGTACAGACAAGAGGTTAGCGAGCGCCGTCAGTACCGTAAGACCGACACCCCAGCCATCGCGGTTCTTCGCTCCGAACCGCGCGACCTGCCGCACAATCTCGGCCACGGGCACGCCGGCCGCGAGCTGGCCCTGCACGGATTTGGCGATGACGAGTCCGAGGTCGTGTGCGAGCCCGTCCGCAAGTCGCTGATGCCAGTGTGTGGCGGGATCGGAGTGTCCGAACGCGGTCGCCACCCAAACGTCGCCATTGCGCAGCTCGACTGCGCAGGCCGGTACATCGTCCGCCCAGAGGTCGAAGGTGCAGCCGCTCTCCAGATCGAAGCGGGCGTGGTGCCAGTGACAGGTCAGAATGCCGTCTTCAACAGTGCCGCGCTCATGGATAACGAGGATGGGACCATAGCCGCCCTGGACAATGCGTCGCCCTTTCGCTCGCAGCTCTTCAAGGCTTCCCGCAAGCACGAATCCGTCATCGGCTGCATCCATATTCGGTCTCCGGCATTCCTCTCTGCACTGGCGCCACAGCTACGTGCGCTGGCGTGCAAACACAAGCATACACCGGGCAAAGCGCCGGGACGTGCGTGCGACCGGAACGCGAAGGCTGCGTTTCCCCAGAGCCAGGGCGAATGTAAATACGCCAAGCGGGGAACGGTACACGCTGGACGCTTATGCACAAGCAGTTAACGGCCCGCGCGGTAGAGGGCATTGAATCGCGAGGTGTTGTGGGTCCACAGCGGACAATGCCGCTTGCCGGCGGAAAGTATCGGGTAGGCGGATATTTTACGTCCGGAATGGCGATTTTTCTTTTGCGTTAGCTCCCTATACGCTGGTAACCAATCAGCCTAGGGAGGCGTTATGGAACACCGCGCTCGCACCCAGAATGAAACGCTCGACGTCAAGACGACAACCTGTTACATGTGCGCGTGCCGATGCGGTATTCGGGTGCATCTACGGGACGGCGAAGTCCGCTATATCGACGGCAATCCGGATCATCCGCTGAACCAGGGGGTGATCTGCGCGAAGGGTTCGTCGGGCATCATGAAACAGTACTCTCCGGCTCGCCTGACCCAGCCCCTGATGCGCAAGCCCGGTTCAGAGCGCGGCAGTGCGCAGTTCGAACCTGTGTCGTGGAAGGTGGCATTCGATACGCTCGAACAGCGCCTCGCCCATCTTCGCGCCACCGATCCGAAGAAATTCGCGCTTTTCACCGGGCGCGACCAGATGCAGGCGCTGACCGGTCTCTTCGCCAAGCAATTCGGCACACCGAACTACGCGGCGCACGGCGGGTTTTGTTCGTCGAACATGGCGGCGGGCATGATCTATACGATCGGCGGATCGTTCTGGGAATTCGGCGGCCCAGATCTCGATCACGCGAAACTGTTCTTCATGATCGGGACTGCCGAGGATCACCATTCGAATCCGCTGAAGATCGCAATTTCCAGATTCAAGCGCGCGGGTGGCCGGTTCATCGCGATCAATCCGGTTCGCACCGGATATGCCGCGATCGCGGACGAATGGGTGCCGATCCGTCCGGGCACCGACGGCGCGTTGTTCATGGCGTTGATCCACGAACTGCTTGAAGCCAACGCTTACGATCACGAATTCGTCGCGCGCTACACGAACGCTGCGGAACTGCTGAACATGAACGCCGACAGCGATGCATTCGGCCTCTTCGTGGCCGATCCCGCGCTCCCCGAAGGCAACCCGCTGTTTCCGCAAAACCGGCTGTGGTGGGACACGAACACGCAGCGCGCGGTGAGGCATCACACGCGTGGCGCGGTGCCGGCGTTGACAGGCCGCTATACCCTCGACGACGGTACGCCGGTCACGCCATCGTTCGCATTGCTGCGTGAACGCGTCGCCGACTGCACGCCGGAGTGGGCGGCCGAGACCACCGGTATTGCCGCCGATACGATCCGCCGGCTCGCAGCCGAAATGGCGCAAACGGCACGCGATCACAGGATCACGCTGCCGATCCAATGGACCGATGCCTGGGGCGAGCAGAATGAGACGGTCACCGGCAACCCGATCGCCTTTCACGCGATGCGCGGGCTTGCCGCGCACTCAAACGGCTTTCAGTCGATTCGTGCACTGGCCGTGCTGATGTCGTTGCTCGGCACGATTGACCGGCCCGGGGGCTTCCGCCACAAATCGCCGTATCCGCGCGCGGTGCCGCCATCGGCCAAACCGCCGAACGGTCCGGATGCGGTGCAGCCGAACACGCCGCTCGCAACAGGGCCGCTCGGCTGGCCCGCCGCGCCCGAGGACCTTTTTATCGATGCGGCCGGCGAGCCGGTACGTATCGACAAGGCGTTCTCATGGGAATTTCCGCTCGCCGTTCATGGGCTGATGCACAGCGTCATTACGAATGCCTGGCGTGGAGACCCGTATCCGATCGACACGCTGATGATCTTCATGGCCAACATGGCATGGAATTCATCGATGAATACAGTCGAGGTCCGTAAGATGCTCGTGGACAAACAGGAGAGCGGCGACTACAAGATTCCGTTTCTGGTCGTGTGCGACGCATTCCAGTCGGAGATGACCGCATTTGCGGACCTGATTTTGCCCGACACGACGTACCTGGAACGACACGACGCCATGTCGGTGCTGGACCGGCCCATTTCCGAATTCGACGGTCCGGTGGATTCGGTGCGGGTGCCGGTCGTGCCGCCAACCGGCGAATGCAAGCCATTCCAGGAAGTGCTGATCGAGCTGGCCGGCAGACTGAAACTGCCTGCCTTTACCACGCTCGCGGGGGGCCGCAAGTTCCGCGATTATCCCGACTTCATCGTTAATTTTCAGACCGCACCGGAGTCGGGCGTCGGCTTTCTGATCGGCTGGCGCGGCAAGGACGGTGACAAGGCGCTCGTGGGCGAGCCGAATCCGAGGCAGTGGGAACAGTACGCGAAACACAACTGCGTCTATCACTACACGCTGCCTGAATCGCTGCAATATATGCGCGGGTGCAACGGACCCTATCTGCAGTGGGCCGTGGAGAAAGGTTTTCGCAAATTCGGCGAGCCGATAGTGATTCAGCTTTACTCGGACGTGATGCAGAAGTTCCGGCTGGCGGCTCAAGGCAAGACGAAGGGCCGTCAGCCGCCCGACAATTTGCGCGCACGCGTCGAGCGTTATTTCGATCCGTTGCCGTTCTGGTACGCGCCGCTCGAATTCGGCGCCACGGACCTCGAGCAATTCCCGCTCGCCGCCATCACGCAACGCCCGATGGCCATGTATCACTCGTGGGACTCGCAAAACGCATGGCTGCGGCAGATTCATGGCGAGAACTACCTGTTCATGAATCCGTTGATGGCGCGCGACCAGGGCATCGACGACGGCGGGTGGATATACGTGGAATCGCAGTGGGGCAAGGTGCGCTGCATGGCGCGCTATAGCGAAGCCGTCGAGCCCGGCACCGTATGGACGTGGAACTCGATCGGCAAGGCGGCCGGCGCGTGGAATCTCGGTCCTGGCGCGAACGAATCGCAGCATGGTTTTCTGCTCAACCATCTGATAACCGACGAGCTGCCGGGCGCGAAGAACGGCAGCACGCCCGATCGTTCGCGCGTGTCGAATTCCGACCCGATCACCGGTCAGGCCGCATGGTACGACGTGCGCGTGCGCGTGTATCCGGCCGAAGCGGACGCCGACCACACGCTGCCGCAGTTCCCGCCGATGCAAGCCTTGCCCGGTTCGACCGGCGTCGTCCAGCGCGTGGTGCAGGCGTATTTCGCGGGGCGGGGCGAATTCGCGGCGCGCTTGCGCAGTGCGGTCAAGACCAAATGAGAAGGAGCGTGCGATGACCCAGATGGCGCTGGTGATCGATCTGAACGTCTGTGTGGGATGCCATGCCTGCGTGACGAGCTGTAAGGAATGGAACACGTCGGGCGAGGCCGGCAGCCTCGCGGATTTCCGTCCGTACGACGACGATCCGTCGGGCACCTTCTTCAATCGCGTGCAGACCTTCGAGGCGGGCGAATATCCGCTAACCGACACAATCCATTTTCCGAAGTCGTGTCTGCATTGCGAAGACCCACCGTGCGTGCCCGTCTGTCCGACCGGCGCGAGCTACAAGCGCGAGGAAGATGGGCTCGTGCTGGTCGATTACGACCGCTGCATCGGCTGCAAGTACTGCGCGTGGGCGTGCCCCTACGGCGCGCGCGAGATCGACGAAGAGCGCAAGGAGATGACCAAGTGCACGCTGTGCTCGGACCGCATCAACAATGAAGCGTTGCCCGAACGGGATCGCAAGCCGGCATGCGTGCTGGCCTGCCCAACGTCGGCGCGATTGTTCGGCGACATTCACGATCCGGACTCGATCGTGTCGAAAGCGATTCGCGAGCGCGGCGGTTATCAGTTGATGCCCGAATGGAACACGCGTCCCGCGAATCATTACCTCCCGCGGCAAAAGACGGGCGGTTGCGCGAGCACTTCATGTTCATGCGGTTCCAATGAAGCCGAAGCCGCTGCCGTGCCGGCGTCGTCTGTCGATCCGATCGAGTCCCAACTCGAACGCGGGATGCTCAACCTCGTGAGCGCGGCAAAACGCATCTGACGCGGTAACACTTTGTTCAGGTACTTGGCCAAGGCAAACAGTATGAAACCTGCATTCTCAGTCGTTTTTCTGACCACCCTAAGCGGCGCTGCCCAAGGCTTGCTGATCGCGCTGTTCGGCGTCGAACTAGCGGCTCGGCTCGGGTTGATCGCGGCGGCCGCGCTGCCGTCGCAGATGTTTTTTGTGGTCGGCGCCGCGCTGTCCGTACTGCTCGGCGCGTTAGGGCTGCTCGCGTCGTTTTTCCATCTCGGGCATCCGGAGCGCGCGTGGCGAGCGATTGCGATGTGGCGTACGTCGTGGCTGTCGCGCGAATGTCTGTGTCTGCCGGTCTTTCTTGGCTGCGCGTGCGCCTATGGCATCGCGCACTGGCTCGGTTCGCCGTGGTCCTTCGCGATTGGAGCGCTTTGCGTGCTCGCGAGCGCCACGCTGTTCCTGTGCACCGCAATGATCTATGCGTGCCTTCGTTTCCTGCAGGAATGGGCGACACCGCTTACGCTCGTGAACTTCGTGCTGCTGGGTTGCGCGTCCGGCTTCACCGTCGCGACGGCCTGCGCGGCGTGGCTCGCGCCCGCGCTTGTCGCCGTGCTTGCCGGAGGCGCGTGCGTGCTGACGCTGGCGGGTTGTGCGAGCCGCGTCGCGTCTTTGCGGCGCAATGCGCGCTTGCGGCCGAAATCGACAGTGCAAAGCGCAACGGGCATCAAGGCGCCGAATGTGGTGCAGAAGTCCCGCGGCTTTACCGCGGGCGCGTTCAACCTGCGTGAGTTCTTTCACGGACGGACCGCGCAGACATTGCGACGCATCAAGATCACGTTTCTCGTGGCCGCCTTTGCGTTGCCGTTTGCGCTCATCGCGTTGGGCGGTGCCGTGCCATCGGCCGCTATCTCGCTGTGGCTGCTGTGCGCGGCCGCTTTGATCCAGTATGCGGGGCTTGTCGCCGAGCGGTGGTTTTTCTTTGCCGAGGCGCGGCATCCCCAGAATCTCTACTATCGGCAGGCGTCCTGAAGATATTGCGCCGTGGATATTCCACGGTGCAAAACTTCTACGACTGATCTACCTCCGCCGCTTCCAACGCGGCCCTTGCCCGCATTTCGTCTTCGGCGCTGAACCTGCCGATAAGAACGATGGAAGACTCGGCAGACGTTCGATCCGGGCGCCGGCTCATTACCACGCGGCTGCCGACGACATGCAACTCGTGCAATGCGCCGCCGCCTTCCAGACGCACGAAGCCCTTTGCTCGCAACAGTTTCGCGGACAAACCCTGAAGCGCTTCTTTCAGCCTCGTTCGATCCAGGCGCGCGCCGGTGACGAACGAGAAGCTGGTCAGGTCCAATGGAAGAGGCGTGCCCGTCAGTGGCGCGCTGCTGGTATCGCGCCTCGCGTGCCGTACGTTCTGATCGAAAATCAGGCCGAGCGGTATCGCACCGCGCGTCGCTTGCAACATCACACAATGACTCGCCAGTACTTCAACACGCGCGACTATCGCTTCCCTGGAAGGCCGGTCGAGCAAATCCATCTTGTTCAGCACAATGGCTGTTGCACCGGCAATCTGCCGTCGTGAAATATCGCCGACATAAGGATCGGCAAGCGTCTCCGCAATGCGCTCGGCATCCACGAGCACGACGATTCCGTCGAGCCGGAAAGCACGGTCGAGCAGGCCAATCTGCGCAATCCGCAGCGGATCGGAGACGCCGCTCGCTTCGATGATCAGCAAATCGGGCGCGTCGGCCCGCGAGCTGATGGCGAGAAGCGCCTCGACGAGCCGGCCGCCGATCGAACAGCAGACGCAGCCGTTCTCCAGATTGATCACGTCGGCGGTGCGCTCGCGGATCAATGACGCGTCGATATTGATCGAGCCGAAGTCGTTGACGAGCACTGTGATACGTCGCGTTCCCGCGTTCCTCAGCACATGATTGAGCAGTGTTGTCTTTCCCGCGCCGAGATAGCCGCCAACGACGACGAGCGGAATCCGGTTCATCCCGCTGGCGCCTGAAAGATGCGGCCGCCGAGCACCGTGCCCCACACTTCCAGATCCTTTAGACGCTGCGGCGCAATTTTCGCCGGATCCTCCGCAAGCACGGCGAAGTCCGCGAATTTGCCGACCTCGATGCTGCCCACCAGATGGTCCAGCCTGAGCGTGTAGGCGGCGCCAAGCGTGATCGCGCGCAACGCATCCGCGATCGGCACACGTTCGCCCGCGCCCAGAATGCGGCCCGACGACGTTTCGCGTTGCGACGCGCACCATGCGGTGAAGAGGGGATTGAGCGGGGTGATGGGCGCGTCGGAGTGAAATGCGAACGGAATGCCCAGACGGCGTGCCGATTCAGCCGCGTTCATGCGATTCGCGCGGTCGGCGCCTATGGTCTGCATGTAGTGCGCGTCACCCCAGTAGTAGAGGTGATTCGAGAAGAAGTTGATGCACAGGCCGAGATTCGCCGCACGCGCGAGCTGGCTCGCGTCCGCCATCTGGCAGTGCTGAAGCGTATGCCGATGATCGCGACGCGGATGGCGCGCGAGCATCTGTTCCACAGCATCCAGCACGAGTTCAGTCGCCTCGTTGCCGTTGGTGTGGATATGGAGCTGCAGACCCGCTTCGTGAAACGGCGTGAATACCTCGACAAATTGGCTTGGAGGAATCAGCCATAGGCCATTGGGCTTGCCGTTCAGATAACCGGGCCATTTGAGGCGCGCGGTAAAGCCCTGGATCGAACCGTCGACGATAAATTTGACTGGCCCGAAATGCAGCTTCGGCGTGGCGGTTTTCATCGCGGCCAGTACCTGCCGCACACCGCCTTCAGGACTGCGTTGCGGCGCGAAGGCGGGCACGATCCGCACCGGAAAATCCGGGTCCGCGGTGGTTTCGCGCAGGTTGCGGTTCCCCAGTTCGGAGAAGTCGTTGACGAGGTCGGTGGCCGTCGTCACTCCCGCAAGCTGCGCGACGCGGCCGAAATTCCAGATGGCCTCCTTGCGCTCGCTCGCGGCGATGGAAAGGCCGCTTCCGATTACCCGATACACGGGGAACATCGCGGCGAACTCCTGCAACTCGCCGGTAGGCTGTCCGTTTTCGTCCTTGTCGATGCCGTCGATATCCGTCTCTTCGTCTATGCCGGCGCGGGACAGCATCGCCGAATTGACGTTCATCAGATGCACGCTCGCATGCAGGATCACAATTGGCCGCTCCGACGACACCGTGTCGAGTTCGCGCACCGAGAGGCGGCTCGTGCCGAAGAAGATCGGATCGAAGCCCCACGCAAGAAGTGGGTCGTCCGGCGATGTCATCTCCGCTTGCGCCTCGCGCAGGCGTTCGATCACCGCATGCAGCGTCTTCAGGCCAGGCCAGCGCCGACCATCCGGTCCGCGGCGGTCGTAGTAGCCGAGGTAGACGGCGTCCCACATCGCGCCTTCCATCAGATGACAATGGCCTTCGACAAAACCCGGCATCAGCACCTTGTCGCGGAAGGTGTCGACGATTTCGGCGGGGCCCCATTGCTGCACGTCTTCGGCGTTGCCCACCGAGAGAATGCGGCCGTCGCGTACGGCGACATGGGTGGCATGAGGCTGGGCGGGGTTCATCGTCACGATTTTTCTGGCGACGAAAACCTGTATCGGGCTCGTGATGCTTGTGATTCCTGTCTGGTTCATTGGGCGTTTATGGAAGGTCGGTCAGGACAATGCGTGCGCACGGCTCGGTTTCGCCGTGAGATTGACCGCGGTGAGGACGAGCAGGTTCACGCCGAGGCACAGCAATCCCAGATTGAAGCCGCCAAGATCGATTTGCAGCACGTAGAGGATGATCGCGAGGATCTGTCCCGTCAACATGCCGGCCGCAATCGCGGCGGGCCGCACACGCAGACCGAACAGAATGATCATGACACCGGGGAAGAACTGCGTTACGCCGTAGTAAGTGGTGTTGATTAGCGTGAGCATGAGATTCGGCGTAAGCAGCGTCATGACGATCGATATCAGCAGGTACAGCACGATCACCATCTTCGCACTCTTTTTCTGCCGGGTTTCGGGCAGATTCGGCAGCAGATTGCGCGTCACGATCGGGCCGATAGCGAGGCAGATGCCGGCCAGCACCAGCAAGCCGGAAAGCGACGCTCCGGCCGCGACGAGTCCGAGCAGCCAGCCGGGCAAGAGCCGAACCGCGGCGGCGAAGAACGCTTCGTTCGGCGACGCCAGATGCAGATTCTGACTGATAGCGTAGTACGACGCGACCACCAGAAACGGGTACATCAGCATGTAAAGTGGCATCGCGACCTGCGTGCGGCGGATCGTGTTGGCACTCTTCGCGGTGAAGAAATTCTGCACAGCGAACGGCATCACGTAAAAGCCGAGTGACTGGAACAGCATGGTGCTCATCGAGAAGGTCAACTGGTGCGGATTCATCCGGTTGCTCACATGCAGGCTTGCCGCATGAAAGACATCGGTCACGCCGACTTCCATCGACACCGCCACGCCGGTTACGACGATCGCGGCGACCATCAGAATGTCCTTGAGTACCGCAATATAGGCGGACGCGCGCACGCCCGCGATGGCGATGTACGTGAAGGCGAGCAGCGCCGATATCAGAATCAGGTACAGCGGCTTGAAGTGCCAGCCGAGCCCGTTCAACGCGGCGACGAGCCCGGTGAACTGCAACTGGCCCCACGGCAACAGAAAGAGGATGGCCGAGCCCGCGACGATCAGTTCGAGCGAACGGCTCTGGAAATGACCCTTGAACAGATCGGGTAGCGTAATCGCGTTATAGCGCTTGCCCGCTTGCCATATCTTCGGCCCGATGAAATAGCCCACCGGATAGGCCAGCAGAATGTAGCCCAGAAACCAGACGCCATAAGTGGGTCCCTTGGCATAGATGCCGCCAGGAAAACCGACCATCGTGCCGATGCTGTAGATCTCGCCGGCTGCGAGGAAAAACACCAGATAAGCGCCGAATTGCCGCGACGCCACGAAGAAGTCATGCACGCTTTGCGGGCCGCGTCCCTGTTTTGAGCGAACCGCGAGATAGAGCGAGAAAGCGATGAAGCCGAGGAATACGGCGGTGGCCATCCGGGAACTCCTTTAGCGGTTTTGCGGGTGGGTATCGTCGTGGCGGCTGTCGAATACGCGCCAGCAGATCAGCAGGCAGCCGGACGTGAGAACGAACCACGCGAAGATCCACGCATAGATGAATGGCACGCCCAGTACGAACCTGTCGACGGATGCGACCCACGGTAAAAGGCCGATCACACCCAGATAAGGGACACCGAGTCCGATAAACAGTTTGAGCACATCGACTCCATGCAGCGTGAAGTGAGGGACACGCGCTGCCATCGCATCTGGCGTTCGCGCAAGGACACGCATAAGACAGGCCAAAAAACCGCTGAAAACAAAACCGCTAAATGTCCGTTTCCCCAGTGTTGCCGAACAAAAAAACAGAGCCATAGAGCCAGTTGAGGGGAGTCGATGAGTCCAATTCAGCAGATGCCGGACAAGTGGTCGTGACCCGCCCCACACGCGCCCTAGACGCTGCACCAACCGAAAGCAGCGCACTGGACCTACCGGCCGGATAAACCCCCTGCCTACAATTTCCCCACGGATCGCCGACCGGTCGCGGCATCCCACGGCTAATCGAAAATCATCCAGGAGCAGAGAGAGCAATGGCTCAAATACAGACCCCAGTACGTCAGGTTACGGCCGATACGCTGGCCGCGTTTTCCGATGCGTTCAATCGTCACGACGCAGAGGCGTTGATGACCTTCATGACCGACGATTGCGTGTTCGACGCAGCAGGCGGCCCCGAAGTGTTCGGCACACGCTTTGTCGGCAAGGCCGCCACCCGCGCAGCGTTCGAAGCCGTATTCAAGACCTTTCCGGATGCCCATTGGGGCAACGGCCGCCACTACGTGATCGGCGAACGTGGCGTATCCGAATGGCTGTTCACGGGGACACACGCGGAAGGCTGGCGTATCGAGGCGGAGGGCTGCGACCTGTTCGAGTTTCGCGATGGACTCATCGCGGTCAAGCGGGCATTTCGCAAGGAACGTCCGAAACAGAACGTTTGACGCTGATCAGGAGCTTCGTATGGAGCACAGTGAAATGGAACGCGTCGCGCAAGACGTGCCGTCCAGCCGGGAAGACGACACCCGCTATGACCCGACATACGACCCGCTCGTATCACCCGGGCCCGGCTGGGGCAAGCAATATGCGCCGACGTACTGGGTCGCGACCGCCGGCACGCCGCCGGCCGACGACGGCCCGATTACCGGCGATGTCGACGTGGACGTGGCGATCATCGGCGGCGGTTATACCGGACTCGCGACCGCGCTCTGTCTCGCGCGCGAGCACGGCATCAAGGCAGTCGTTCTCGAAGCCAACAAGACCAGTTGGGGCTGCAGTAGCCGCAACGGCGGGCAAGGTCAGAACGCTTCGGGACGGCTCTCGCGTTCGCAATGGATTGAACGGTGGGGCAAGGACGTCGCGCTAAAAATGCACGACGAGATTCAGGAAGGTTTCGCCAACTTCAAGTCGCTGGTCGCGGAGATCGATTGCGATCCGCAACCCGGCGGCCACTTCCTGATCGCGCATCGGCCGCGCATCATGGAGAAACTCGCCGCTGAGGCCAAGGTCTGGAAGGACGTATTCGGCTACCCGTCCGAGCTCATCGATAAGCGCACTTTCCAGCGCGAGTATGTCAACGACGCGGAAGCCGCCGGCGCGCTGCACGAACCCGAGGGGATCGGCATTCATGCGTTGAAACTGGCGTTTGGTTATCTACGGCTGGCCCGCGAGGCGGGCGCCAAGGTGCATCCGGCGAGTCCGGTGCTTGGTTGGGAAACCATCAACGGCATTCACCATTTGCGCACGCCTGGCGGCATTGTGCGGGCTCGGGCAGTCGGTATCGCCACAGGCGCGTATACGGCCCAAACGCTGCACCCGGCGCTCAGGAGCCGAGTGATGCCGATCCTGTCGAATTCGATGGTCACGCGTCCGCTCACGCAGCAGGAGATCGCCGCGTGTAACTTTCGCACGACCCAGGTGCTCACGGACACGCGCACCTTGCGGTTCTACTATCGCTTCCTGCCGGACAACCGTCTGCAGATCGGCAGCCGTTCCGCGATTACCGGTGCCGATGCGCCGAATACACGCCACTATGAGTTGCTGGTCGAAGGCATGTGCCGCAAATTTCCGGCCTTGCGCGGTGTTGCGATTGACTACTCGTGGTGGGGCTGGGTGGATGTCAGTCACGACATGATGCCGCGCGTGTACCAGCCCGATCCGAAGCAGTCCGTGTACTACGCGCTGGGCTACGGCGGCAACGGCGTATCGTATTCGCAGCAGGCCGGCCGCCGGCTTGCTGAGCGCATCGCGGGAAAAGGCGCGAAGCAGACGCTGCCCATCTTTACGTCGCCCTTGCCGGGTCATCCGTTTGCACCGTTTCGGCGGATCGGGCAACGGATGCTGTACCAACTCTACTTCCGCCGCGACGAGAAACCCTGACGCGCCGGGCGAATCTCCGCACAGGCGTCACGCGGCCCCGAAATCGCAATATGCCGCGCACCGTTCGGCGGTGCGCGATCCCTTGAACGACAAAAATAGATGGCGAGACGCGCAAGCGTCCTCGCCCCATCCAGTATCGAAGACGTCGAGAGGCGGGCGCCGCGAATTCGCAATGAGCCGCCCGGCGAACGGATAACGGAACTTGGAGGTGACATGCAACCATCTGTAGACAAGACTCAATTGAAAGCGGGCCTCAAGCAGCGTCACATGACAATGATCGCGCTTGGCGGCGTGATCGGGGCGGGCCTATTCGTCGGCAGCGGTGTCGTCGTCCAGCAGGCCGGGCCCGCTGCCGTGCTGTCGTTTCTGATTACCGGCGCGCTCGTCGTGCTGGTCATGCGGATGCTGGGAGAGATGGCCTGCGCGATGCCCGCAGTCGGCTCGTTCTATGAATACGCGCGCCTCGCCTTTGGGGGCAAACGCGGGTCCGGCAACCTTGCCGGTTTTCTGACCGGCTGGATGTACTGGTACTTCTGGGTGATCGTCGTCGCGGTCGAAGCGGTGGCGGGCGCGAAACTCGTTCAGTTCTGGTTGCCGGACGTCCCCGCGTGGGCGATCAGCCTGGTGTTGCTGGTGACGCTTACCGCAACCAACCTTGTGTCGGTCGGCAGCTATGGCGAATTCGAGTTCTGGTTCGCGTCGATCAAGGTCGCGGCGATCATGGTGTTCCTGTTCCTTGGCTGCATGTATATGCTGGGACTGTGGCCCGCTGCGAAGCATGTGACCGCGGTTCTGCCCACTTTGCTCTCGCACGGCGGGCTGATGCCTAAAGGAATTGGACCCGTATTGAGCGGTGCCGTCGCCGCCACGGGTTTTTACTTCGGGGCCGAGATCGTCACGATCGCGGCGGCCGAAGCGCAGGAACCCGCCAAGGCGGTAGCCAAGGCGACCAACTCGGTGATCACGCGCGTGCTGGTCTTCTACGTGGGCTCGATTCTGCTCGTGGTCTCGCTGGTGCCCTGGAACTCTCCGCACATGGCAACGCCGTATGTCAGCGCGCTCGATGCGATGGGTATCCCGGCCGCCGCAAGCGTGATGAACGCGATCGTGCTCACCGCGGTGTTGTCAGCGCTCAATTCCGGGCTGTACGCGGCGTCGCGGATGATCTTCGCATTAACGCGTCACGGCGACGCGCCGGCCGCGCTCGCCAGGGTCAACCGCCGTGGCGTGCCGGTTCGCGCGATTCTGATCGGCACCGTATTCGGCTATGCGTCGGTCGTGATGTCGTATGTGTCTCCCGACACCGTCTTCGCGTTTCTCGTGAATTCATACGGCACGGTGGCGATCTTCGTCTACGTACTGATCGCGATTTCGCAACTGAAGCTGCGCGCCCGGATCGAGCGCGATGCGCCGCAGACGCTGCGGGTCAGAATGTGGTGCTACCCGTATCTCACGTGGCTGGCGATTCTCGGCATGATCGGCATTCTGGTGGCGATGGCGTTTATCCCCGAACAGCGGCAGCCCCTGTGGCTCGGCGTGGTGAGCCTCGGCGTGCTGCTTCTGGCGTACTTGGCGCGCGCTCGCCGGAACAACGCCCCGTTTCTGACACCGGACACCGTCGAATAGCGGCGTAACCATCGGCGAAAAAACGATATGATTTGTATCGAAAAACAAGTGTGTAAGATGATGCATAACGCGGCGCCGGTAGTTCGATGCGCGTACGGTCGTGGTGACGAAGTGGCAAGGAGAGCGAAGTGACCGATATCGTGACAGGCAAGCCCGACAGAATGGTTTCGGTACGCACGTTGTTTGGCATGGACTCGAGTCTGATGGCGCCAGCCTTCAGCGAGCGCGACGACCATGTGCCGGACATCGACGAGGCATACCGGTTCAACCCCGAAGTGACCCTGGCGATCCTCGCCGGATTCATGCGCGACCGGCGGGTGATGGTGCAGGGCCTGCACGGTACGGGTAAATCGACGCACATCGAACAGGTTGCGGCGCGGCTCAACTGGCCGTGCGTGCGCGTGAATCTCGACGGCCATATCAGCCGCCTCGATCTGGTGGGCAAGGACGCCATTGTCGTGCGCGACGACCTGCAGGTGACCGAGTTCCAGGAGGGCATCGTGCCGTGGGCGCTACAACGGCCGGTGGCGCTGATCTTCGACGAATACGACGCGGGTCGCCCGGACGTGATGTTCGTGATCCAGCGCATTCTAGAGCGCGCCGGCAAGTTCACGCTGCTCGACCAGAACCGCGTGATCCATCCGCATCCGTACTTCCGGTTGTTCGCCACCACCAACACGGTTGGCCTCGGCAATCTGAACGGCTTGTATCACGGCACGCAGATGCTGAATCACGCGCAGATGGACCGCTGGAACGTGGTGGCCACGCTCAATTACCTGCCGCGCGCCGAAGAGGCCGGCATCGTGCTCGCACGTGTGCCGGAACTGGCGGACGACGCCGGCCGCGCGCTCATCGAGTCGATGGTGAGCGTCGCGGAATTGACGCGCAAAGGCTTTGCTGCCGGCGACCTGTCCACGCTGATGTCGCCGCGCACTGTCATCGACTGGGCGGAGAACTGCCAGATTTTCCGCGATCCTGCGCTGGCGTTTCGCCTGACCTTCGTCAACAAATGCGACGAGGCCGAACGGCCCATCGTAGCCGAGTATTTTCAGCGCTGCTTCGGCGCGGAACTCGAAGCCGGCACTGTTATCGAGCGCGAGGACGCGTGAGCGCGGACGCCACGACAGCCGCCGACCGGCGAGCGGCCCGCCGCGCGGAACGGCGTCAAAATTTATGCGCTGCGGCGGCGCGTGCTTTGACCGGCGAGGCCGAGCTGCACTACCGTGGCGGGCGTTTGTGCCGCGGACTGCGGCCGCTGCCGCTCCATGCGCCGCATCTGCGCGTCGATCCGGCCGTGGACGATCTTGCCTCGCTACGCGGCGCCGCAGACGGCGCGGCATTGCGTCTTACGCACTCCGACAGGGCTTTGCACGCGGGTCTCTGTCCCGGCGATCCGGTTGCTCGGCTGGTATTCGAACTGCTCGAACAATTGCGTTGCGAAGCTCTAGCGCCGGCCGGCATGCCAGGCCTCGCGCAGAATCTGCGCCATCGGTTCGAGACGTGGTCGCGTGCCTTCTGCCGCTCGGGACTGGTAGACGGGCATCTGGGCATCCTGCTCTATACGGTCGCGCAGATTTCGTGGTCGCGCCTGTCGGGCTGGCCCGTGCTGGAGGAAACCGAAGGCCTGATCGAAGCCACGCGCGCGGCGATCGTGCCGGCGCTAGGTGCCTCGCTCGCGGCGCTGCGGCGGCATCGCGCGGAGCAGGGGGCGTTCGTGGTTCACGCGCTCGAGATGGCGCACATCGTGAGTCGGATGATCGTCGCCGAGAGCGCGCAATGGGCCGCAGACGAGGCACAGAATCCGGACGATGACGAAGCGGCCCTCGCGATGTTCACGCTGTGGCTCGATCCCGAAGCCGGCGAGCCGGTCGAGATGGGCCTTGCCGCCACCGGCGAGAGCCGCACCTTAAGCGTCGTCGGGCAAAGCTACCGCGCCTACACGACACGCTATGACCGCGAAGTCGTGCCGGGCGCATTGATCCGCAAGGAACTGCTCGCGGAGTATCGCGAGCGCCTCAACGAGCGCATCGCCGCGCAGGGCATCAACGTGGCTCGGCTCGCGTATGCGCTCAAGGCCGCGCTCGCCGTGGCCCAGCGCGACGGATGGTCATTCGGCGAAGAACATGGCCGCATCGACGGCCGCCGTCTCGCGCAAGTGGTCAGTTCGCCGGCCGAGCGGCGCGTATTCCTGCTCGAACGGCACAGGCCGCTGGCCGACTGCGCCGTAAGCTTCCTGATCGATTGCTCGGGCTCGATGAGGACCCACATCGAGCGGGTGGCGATGCTGGTGGACGTGCTGACGCGCGCGCTCGATCAGGCCGGCGTCGCCACCGAGGTGCTGGGCTTTACGACCGGCACCTGGAACGGCGGCCGCGCGCGGCTCGACTGGCTGGCGGGCGGACGACCCCGGCATCCGGGCCGGCTCAATGAAGTCTCCCACCTCATTTTCAAGGACGCGGCGACGAGCTGGCGGCGCGCTCGCGCCGGCATTGCAGCGCTGTTCAAGGCGGACCTGTTCCGCGAAGGCGTGGACGGCGAGGCGGTCGACTGGGCGTGCTCACGGCTGCGCGCGCGCGCCGAAGCGCGGCGCATCCTGGTCGTGATTTCCGATGGCAGTCCGATGGACAGCGCGACCGCTCAGGTCAACGACACCTTCTACCTCGATCATCATCTGAAGCAGGTGGTGGCACACCACGAAGCCTTGCGCGACGTGGAGTTGCTCGCCCTCGGCGTCGGACTCGATCTCAGCCCGTATTACCGCCGCTGTCGCGCGATCGATCTGTCGGCGCCGCCGGGGATGTCGCTGTTCAACGAACTTGCCGGATGGATTGGCGCGCGCCGGTAGGCGCGTGCAAGCACGCTGCGGCGTGCCGTAGTCGTAGTTCTAGACGATCAGATGCGCTAACGCGTGCAGTATCAACGAGCCGCCGATCACCACCAGGATTGCATAGGCAATGCGCCGCGTGACCACGCCCGATAACGGCGGCGGATAGTGTCGCGCGACGATCGTCATCAATGCCACCACGGGCAGCGCGAACGCGGCCTGCATCCAGATTTCGGCGTCGAGTTGACCTTCGTAGGCGCTGAGCAGCGTGCGGGCCGTCGACGTCACCGTGAATATCAGAATCAGCGCATAACGAATCTGCACCACCGGGAGAGGCTGGCGATAAAACTGAAAAATCAGCGGTGGCCCGGATACGCCGAACATGCCGCTGAGCAGCCCTCCGAACAAACCGCTGACGAAGAAGCTGCGGTCGCCGGAGCGTTGCGCCAGCGGCGTGGGACGTAGCGCCGCGCTCAAGCCACCGTACAGCACCACGGCGCCCAACAGCAATTGCAAAATGCCTGAAGCGGCGCTGCTCAGAACATTGACCACCAGCACGCCCGCGACCACGGCCGGCAATACGCCGAGGATCGCGGCGCACACGGCGCGCGAATCGATGTGATGCAGCTTGCCGGGCAACGCGGTTGCGCTGTTGGCGAGCGTAACGAGGCTGGCCAGTGTGGCGAGACTGGTCACCGGTGCAAGCTCCATGCCGCTAGCGGCGCCGATCACGATCATGCTGAGGCCGAAGCCAGTGATGGTTTGAAAATAGCTCGCGGCGCCCATCAGCGCGAGCAGGGGCAGCAACTTCTGAGCGATCATGAATGAGAGGAGTGGGATGCGGGGATGTCTGCGCCCCGGCCAGCCAGGGCGGCTTGCGCCTGGACTGCCGTGACGGCGATGACGTAGTAGATGTCGTCCGCGCTGCAGCCGCGCGAGAGATCGTTGGCCGGCTTTTGCAGGCCCTGCAGCAAGGGGCCGATTGCCTTCGCGCCGCCGATCCGCTCGGCCAGCTTGTAGCCGATGTTGCCCGCTTCGAGACTCGGGAAAATCAGCACGTTGGCGTGCCCTTCCACCTGCGAGTGCTTGACTTTGCGCAGCGCGATCTCGGAGACGATGGCCGCGTCGAGTTGAACGTCACCGTCGATGGCGAGACCAGGGCGGCGCGCTTGCACCAGATGCGTTGCCTCGATGACCTTGTCGACAGCCGCATGATGCGCGCTGCCGCTCGTCGAAAACGACAGCATGGCGACGCGCGGGTCGTCCATGAGCAGGTTGCGCGCGCTATCCGCTGCGGCCATCGCGATCTCGGCGAGCTGGCCCGCGTCGGGTTCGACCACTAGCGCGCAGTCGGAAAAGATGAGGCCGCCTTTGAGCGTGTGGAACGGCTCGCACAGCATCATCAGGAAGAAGCTGGAAACGAGCTTGAACGAAGGCGCAATGCCGATGATCTGGATCGCGGTGCGGACCACGTCCGCCGTAGTGTTGACGGCTCCCGACACCGAGCCGTCTGCGTGACCGAGCCGCACCATCAGGTTGGCGAAGCACAAGGGGTTGAGAATCGCGCGCCGCGCTCCGTCTGGCGTCATGCCTTTCCTGCTGCGCAAGGCAAACAGTTCATCCGCGTAGGACGGCGCGAGCGCCGAACTGACCGGGTCCACCAGTTCCATGCCGGACAGGTCGATGGCTTGAGCGGCGGCTACCTCACGCATCTGTGCGGCGTCACCCACCAGCACAATGCGGGCAATGCTTTCACGGACGGCTCGCTGTGCCGCCAGCAGGACGCGCGGATCCTCCGCCTCGCTCAACACGATGCGCATGGGCTTGGTGCGCGCGCTGTCGATGATGCGGTTGATTGCTTTCATGGAAGTCGTCGGTGACGTTGCGAAGGGTGAAAAGCGGAACAAAGAGGCCGGAAACGGAGGGCCAGGCCGAAAACGCCCGGCGTAACCCATTTCCGGCCTGTGAGCACCAACGAATCCCGAACGGCTACAGGACCCCGTCGATGCTCAGCTTCTCAGACGTAATCCTTGTACTTGTCGAGCATGCGTACTGGCTTCGCAAGCGCGTCGCGACGGAACGGGTCACCCAATTCACGCGTGCACATGATCTCGATGATGGTCGTCTTGCCCTCGTTCATCTGCATGTCGATCGCACGCTTGAGCGCGGGGCCGACATCTTCCAGCCGATCCACCACGATGCCCTCGGCACCCATCGCGCGGCCAATTTCCGCAAAGCTCTGGTTGTCGAGTTCGCCGGCGACGAAGCGGCGGTTGTAGAAGTCGACCTGGTTCTTCTTCTCGGCGCCCCACTGGCGGTTATGGAACACCACAGCGGTTACCGGAATATTGTGACGTACGCAGGTCATGGTTTCCATCAGGCTCATGCCCCAGGCACCGTCGCCGGCGTACGAGACGGCCGGGCGGTGCGGCGCTGCGACCTTCGCGCCGATGATCGTCGGGAACGCGTAGCCGCAATTGCCCCAGCTCATCGCGGCGAAGAAGCTGCGCGGTTTGTTGAAGCGCAGGTAGCTGTTGGCCACCGAGTTGATATTGCCGATGTCTGTCGAGACCATCACGTCTTCGGGCATTGCCTTTTCAAGCTCGCGCAGCACCTGGCGCGGATGCAGGTACGTTCCACCGCCGGGGGTGCGCTCGTTCTTCTGCTCCTCGATCATGTCGAGGCTGTAGGGGTCGCGCTCATGCGTCCACTCGTCGAGCTCTTTCTCCCAGGCAGCCTTCTCGGCGGCGATCTGGCCTGCGCGCTCGTCGATCGTGGCGTCGCAGGCAAGCTTGCGTCCCGCGAGGCGCTCCGTCAGGGCGACAGCGGCGGCCTTGGCGTCGCCGCAGATGCCCACCGAAATCTTCTTCACCAGACCCAGCATCTTGTGGTCGGCGTCGATCTGGATGATCTTCGCATTGGTCGGCCAGTAGTCCATGCCATGTTGGGGCAGCGTGCCGAAGGGTCCCAGCCGCGAGCCGAGCGCGATCACTACGTCGGCGCGTGACAGCAGCTTCATGGCGGCCTTGGAACCCTGATAGCCGAGCGGGCCGCACCACAGCGCATGGTTGGCCGGGAACGAGTCGTTGTGCAGGTAACTGTTGACGACCGGTGCGCCCAGACGCTCGGCCAACGCCTTGCACTCTTCGATCGCGTCGGCCATTACCACGCCGCCGCCGGAAATGATGACGGGGAACCTGGCGTGGGCGAGCAGTTCCACCGCTTCGTTCAGACGCTGCTCGCCACCCGCGCCGCGATCGAGACGCTGGGGTTGCGGGATTTCCGTCTTGATCTGACCGTAAAAGTAATCGCGCGGGATATTGAGCTGGGTGGGGCCCATTTCCGCCATGGCCCGGTCGAAGCAGCGGCCGGTAAATTCGGCCATGCGCGCAGGGTGGGTCACGTGGCCCTGGTACTTGGTGAACTCCTGGAACATCGGCAGTTGTTTGGCTTCCTGGAAGCCGCCCAGGCCGATGCCCATCGTGCCCGCTTCCGGCGTGACGATCACGACAGGGCTGTGCGCCCAGTAAGCGGCCGCGATCGCTGTGACGCAATTGCTGATGCCCGGGCCGTTCTGACCGATCACCACGCCGTGACGTCCGGAGACGCGGGCATAGCCGTCGGCCATGTGGCCAGCGCCTTGTTCATGCACGACGGGAATCAGGCGAATGCCGGCGGGCGCGAAGATGTCCATCGCATCCATGAACGCGGAGCCCATGATGCCGAACATGTCGGTCACGCCATTGGCCGCGAGGGTTTCGACGAACGCCTCGGACGGCGTCATTGCTTGAGGGCCGCTGGCCTGGGTGGCGGTGGTGGCCTCGCGGGTAGTGGGGTTATGCTCGCTCATTAATATGTCTCCGGCTCTTTGAGATTAAACGGAACAAAAAATACCAAAACCAGTGATGTTTAAAATGTAGGTCATGCACGATCAAGCGGTCAACTTTTATTTATAATAAACGAGACATTTTGTATCAAAAAATGAACTCGCCAGCGTCGATTCGACCCCGTGGCGCGCAATCAGTCCCACGGCAGCGAGTACGTTTTCAGGTTGGTGAAGCTTTTGATCGCTTCCTGGACTCCTTCCTTGTACCCCAGTCCCGAATCCTTGATGCCCCCGAAGGGCGTGAGTTCGAGCCGGTAGCCCGGCACCTCGCGCACATTGACGCTGCCCACATGCAATTCGGAGACAAAGCGCGTGATGTAGTCGAGACGGTTCGTGCAGACCGACGAGGACAGGCCATACTCGGTCGAATTGGCAATCCGGATCGCGTCGTCGATATCCCGGAAGCGGATGACCGGCGACACCGGGCCGAACGTTTCATATCTGACGAGCGGCATGTCCGGCGTGACGCGATCGACCACCGTCGGCGAATAGAGCGCGCCTCGGCGAACGTTGCCGGCCAGCAGTTGCGCGCCGCGGCTGAGCGCGTCGTTGACTTGCGCCTCGAAGAACCTTGCGGCGGCTTCGTCGATGACGGTGCCCATGTCGGTGTCCGGATCGGCGGGATCGCCATAGCGCACCGCGTGGGTCTTTTCCACCAGCAAGTCGACGAAGCGGTCCGCCACCGCCTCGTGAATGAGCATCCGCTTGATTGCCGTGCAACGCTGGCCGGAGTTCTTGTACGAGCCCGCAACGGCGAGCGTGCTGGCTTCTTCCAGGTCCGCGTCTTCCATGACGATGAGCGGATCATTGCCGCCGAGCTCCAGCACCGCGCGGCGATAGCCCATCCGGGCCGCGATATGTTTGCCGATGGCAACACCGCCGGTGAATGTGATCAGATCCACGTGCTCGTTGGTGATGAGCTCGTCGGCGATGTCCCGCGGATCGCCGGTCACCACCTGAAGCATTTCTGGCGGCAAGCCGGCGCTGTAGAGAATGTCCGCGAGGAGGCAGGTCGACAGCGGCACCTTCTCGGACGGTTTGACGACGATCCGGTTATTCGTCGCAATGGCCGGCACGATCTTGTGCGCGACCTGGTTCATCGGATGATTGAACGGCGTGATTGCGCAGATCACACCAAGCAGCGGATCGCGCTGCGTGTATACGCGGCGCTGTTTGCCGTGCGGCGTCAGATCGCAGGAAAAGATCTGGCCGTCGTCTCTCAACGCCTCGTTGGCGCCGAAGATCAGTACGTCGCTGACGCGGCCTGCTTCGTAGATGGAATCTTTTCGGCACAGGCCGGATTCAGCGGTGATGAGGTCGGATATTTCGTAGGTCCGCTCGCGCACGATGTCTGCCGCGCGGCGCAGGATCTGCGAGCGCTCATAACGTGTTAATTGCGCGCGGTACGCGTGCGCGTAGTCGAAAGCGCGGCGCACGTCGTCCACCGTGGCCCTCGGGACGCTGCCTACCAGGGCTCCTGTGTACGGGTTCAAGACTTCGATCACCTCGGCGCGCGTTATTCTCTCCCCACCGATGCGCATAGCTTCGTGCCGAACTGTCGAAGACGGCTTTCGCTTGACGATCGCGTTCATGCGCACCCCTGATTGGATTGACGGCGTAGTAGGTGAAAACGCACCGGTAAGCTTGCAGGTCATGCAAAGTGCGTTTACCGGCCGGTCACCGAAATGTTCTACGGTTCAGACCGATATTGCCGAAGGGGGCGGCGGAGGAGTAGAGCCAGCTTGGGAGAGTCGCTGAGGCCAGCGTCGCGCGCTGTGCGGCGAAGGCGCGAAGAGCCGGAAGGGCACGCATCAGTTGAAGATGACGGCGCCTTCCACTGCGAGGCATCGGCACAGCGATTCGAACTCAGGTGAGCCGTGCGACGAGGGTCGGTCGACATTGATGGAATGACCGATTTCCCGGGACGCGTAGGTGAGCATGGTGTGCGCAATGCCACTGCGCCGGTATGCCGGCTCTACAAACAGATTGGCGAGTGACGCAGAGCCATCGGCCCCGCTGGCATCGATCTCGATACCTAACTCGCCAACAGGCTCGCCATGGTGATAGGCAACAGCGCGCGTGCAGTCGACGTCAAGCTCAATTTGAATGACTCGATCGCAACGGTCCTTAAAGACGAGTACGCGCATGACAATTTCCTCAAGTGGCGTTCACTGGGATGTGCCGGGAATCGGTTTTCCTCATACTTTGCCTTTCCAGGGGACCAGCATGCGCTCAATATAACGCATCAGCAGATCGAAGCAGAGCGCGAAAAAGCCGATCACGATGATTCCCATGATGACCACATCGCTCGCCAGAAACTCCGCCGCGTTAAGCACCATAAAGCCCAACCCACTGGTCGATGCGACCATCTCGGCGGCCACCAGGGTCGTCCAGCCGACGCCGATGCCGATGCGCATGCCAGTAAAGATTTCTGGCAGCGCGGACTTCAGGATCACGTGGAGGACCACCTGGGTACGCGAGGCTCCCATCGAATAGGCGGCATGGATCTGCTCGATCGATACGGAGCGCACGCCCGCGCGCGCCGCAATGGCAAGCGGTGCGAAAATGGCGAGGTAAATCAAAAGGACCTTGGAGAATTCGCCAATGCCAAACCAGATGATGATGAGCGGCAGATAGGCGAGCGGTGGCAGCGGGCGGTAGAACTCGATCGGTGGATCGAATGCGCCGCGCGCGAAACGCGACACGCCCATCATCACGCCGACAGGGATGGCGGTCAGACAGGCCAGCGCGAAAGCGCCGAACACGCGCAACAGGCTGATACCGGTGTGCTGCGCGAGTGTCGAATTGGCAAAGCCCTCGGTGGCGACATAGACGAACTTCGCGTAGACGGCCTGCGGGGACGGCAAAAACAGGGGCTTGATCCAGTGCAGGTTGGTCGCCGCGAACCAGAGCGCGATGAAGGCGGCAACGGTGATCAGGCTCGTCGCGACACTGCTTCCTTGCCCCGGCACACCGAATGTGTCGCCGGGCTTGGCGGGCTTCTTCGCGAGAACACGAGGGCCCCGGCCGGGTTTCCGCGGAGGGCGAACGGCTGCGTCCGCTTCCCGGGGAGCCGCATTGCCGTGCATCACGGCGTGAGCAGATTTTGAACTAAACATGCGCCACCTCGGCTTGGGCGCCGTGCATCTTCTCGTCGCCGTAAATGATGTTGAGAACACGCTCTCGCATTTCGATGAAATCCGGACTCGACTTGATAGCGCGTGCGTCGCGTGTTTCGAGAAAGCGCCGGTTAAAGCCAAGTTCATAGGTATGCGTGATACGGCCTGGCCGCGGCGACATCACGATCAGATGGCTCGCAAGAAATAGCGCTTCTTCGACGCTGTGGGTGATGAAGAAGAACATCTTGTTGGTCTTCTTCCAGACGTCGAGCAGGAGCTCCTGGATAGTCTCGCGCGTGAGCGCGTCGAGCGCGGCCATTGGTTCGTCCATTAGCAGCATCGCGGGATCGCAGGTCAGTGCGCGGGCAATCCCGACGCGCTGCTGCATGCCGCCGGAGAGCTGGTAGATCATGTGCTTGTGGAAGTCCTGCAAGCCGACCAGCGCCAGATTGCGGACTGCGATCTCGCGCCGCTGCGCTCTCGGCACACCCTGAAGCTTGAGACCGAATTCGGCGTTATCAATGACGTTGAGCCACGGCAACAGCGCGTGCTTCTGGAACACCACGCCGCGGTCGGCGCCCGGGCCGGCGATCGTTTCTCCGCCGAGCAGCAGTTCACCCTCAGTCGGCGCGATGAAGCCGGCCATCAGCGAAAGCAGTGTGGTCTTGCCGCATCCCGACGCGCCCAATGCGACTACGAAGTCGCCGGTGCGAATCGTCAGGTTGATGTTGTCAAGTGCCTGCACGGTCTGACCGGGACGCCGTCCCGGAAAGACCACGCTCACGTTTCTGACTGTCATGTTTTCCATGTTGCCTCCAGGTCCGGCGGATTTTGATCAGTTCATTTGAGCTTCGCTGCGGCCTCGGCATAAGCCGGCGTCACGAATTTCGAGTAGTCCGGCAGAACGGTGCTGATCTGTTTCTGGTTCTTGAGGAATTCCGACGTGTCCTTCAGCGCAAGAGCGGCGCGGCTTGTTGTGCCGCCGCCGAGCCATTGCTGGGACGCCTGCTCCTGGAGCGTCGGGAAGGCATAGAGCGACAGCGATCCCGGCACCTCCGCCGGTGAGCCGCCGATCATTTTCGCGATGGCCGCGGCTTGCGGCGACGTCGCGTTCCATTGCGAAGGATTGCGCCGATATTGCTCGTCGGCGTCGGCAATCGCCCGGACCAGTTTTGCCATGAACTCCTTATGATCCTCGCCCCATTTGCGATCGACCACAATCCCGTCAAACGTGGGCTTGCCGAGCTTGGAGAGGTCGCCGGAAGTAATCAGCACCTTGCCGCTTTTCTTCAATTCGGAGAGCGCCGGATTCCACACGTAGGCAGCATCAATGTCGCCACGCTCCCAGGCTGCGACAATCTGGTTCGGCTGCATGTTGAGGATCTTTACGTCAGATGGATTGATGCCCCAGTGCTGTAGCGCGAACATGGTGTGATAGTGGGTCGTGGAAACGAACGGCACGCCGATGGTTTTGCCCTTCAGATCCGCGGGCTTCGTCACGCCGGAGCCGTTACGCACGACCATCGCTTCGGCCTGGTTGATGTTGTCCAGAATCCAGAAAAGCTTCAGATCGAGACCTTGACTGACGGCCGCAGCGAGCGGACTGGAGCCGATCACGCCAACCTTCACGTCACCGGATGCAAGCGCGGTGGCGACTTTCGCCCCAGACTCGAATTGCCGCCAGTTGATCTTGTAGCCAGTCGCTTTTTCGATCGATCCGTTCGCGATGCTGACCACCCAGGGATCGACGATCTGCTGGTAGGCGATTGTGATTTCCTTATCGTCAGCATAGGACGGTGCCGCCACGAGGCTCGCGGCCGCCGCCAGCACGAGAGACAGGACGCGCGCCGTCCATAGGAAGGGCGAGCGGGATATCGAGTTTTTATGGTGTTTCATAATAGGTCTCTCACGTAGCGGGCTATGGAGCAGGAAGTCGTGTCGAGCACGACCGGTGCTTGTCCCGATCGCGGCGAACGGGGTGATTCGAGTATCGTCAGTAAAAAATAGAGCAAGTTAGTGCCAGACGCCGCCGATCGTTGAGTCCACATTGCCGGTTCGCAGGCGCTCCGTGCGCCCTTGCCGAAACGCAACGCGCGCCGACAATAGTGGCCATGCGCACCCACGCCGCCGCAGCCGCGCGGTGCATCGCATTTCAGGAGGAAGCATGTCTAGCCGTACTTCGACGGCTCTTTGGACCCAGCGTTTTCAGCGTTCGACCGACTCCAATATGAGCCTGCAAGGGCAGATTCGCCAGATGCTGGTCGCCGCAATTCTGGACGGGCAACTGCCGCCGCAGACCGCGTTGCCGTCGAGCCGCGAGTTGGCCGATCAATTGAGCGTCGCTAGGAATACGGTCGTGCTGGCCTATCAGCAACTGGTGGAAGAGGGCTATCTGATATCGCGCGAGCGCAGCGGGCACTTCGTTAATCCGGCGATGCTCGAAGGGCGCCTTGGTACCTTCGCGGCACAGACGGTTGCCACGTGCCCGGCCAACGAGACCATCGCGCGGCCAGATTGGGCTCACCGGGTTCAGCGGCGGCCTTCTGACCAGCGCAATATCGTTAAGCCCGGCAACTGGCAAAGTTACGAGTACCCGTTTATCTACGGACAGTTCGACCAGTCGCTGTTCCCGACCAACGACTGGCGCGAGTGCTGCATGAAGGCGCTTTCCGTGATGGAGATCCGCAACTGGGCGCCCGATCTGATCGGACGCGACGACGACACGCTGATCCAGCAAATCCGCACGCGAGTGCTGCCGCGGCGCGGCGTCTTTGCAATGCCGGACGAAATCGTGATCACGATCGGCTGCCAGCAGGCGCTCTATCTCGTCGCCGATCTGCTTGCCCGCGAGCACACCACCGTGGGATTCGAGAACCCCGGCTATCCCGATGCCCGGAACATCTTTGAAAACCGTAATGCGCTGCTGTTGCCGCTGCCGGTGGATGAAGGAGGGGTGCGTCCCGTCGAGGACGCCGACCTGTTTCGACAGTGCGATTATGTCTACGTGACGCCGAGCCACCAGTGTCCCACAACGGCCACCATGCCGATTCAACGCAGGCATGCGCTACTGGAACTTGCGCAGCAACATGACTTTGTGCTGATCGAGGATGACTACGAAAGCGAAAACAATTTCTCCGGTACTCCGCACCCGGCGTTAAAGAGCCTGGATACGGCGGATCGGGTTATCTACATTGGCAGTCTGTCGAAGACTTTTGCGCCCGGCTTGCGCCTCGGGTATATCGTCGGGCCCCGCGAACTGGTTACCGAGTTGCGCGCATTACGGCGGCTGATGGTGCGTCACCCGGCGGCATACATCCAGCGCGCATTCGCTACCTTTCTCGCGCTTGGCCACCACGACGCGCTGTTGCGCAAGCTGGCGTACGCATATCGCGAACGCGCCCAGGTGCTGATGGCCGCCCTCGACGCTCATCTGCCCGAAGCCCGTCATTTTCCCGTTACCGGCGGCGCTTCATGCTGGGTCGAGGGGCCGCCCTGGCTTGACGCAACGCGCCTCGCCGCCGACGCCGAGGCGCACGGCATCCTGATCGAGTTGGGCAGCGTATTCTTTATGAACGGACGGGAGCAGAACAATTGCTTCCGCATGGGCTTTTCGGCGATCAGGCTCGACAAGATCGATGCGGGCGTGCGCCTCCTGGCCCAACTCGTGCGCGAGCAGCAGCCGAAGGGTTGAATACGGCAGAGCCGCGACGGTCCTTCCCTAGAACGTCTCGACGAGTTCTCGCGCGGCTTCTTTGAGCCGCGGCACGAATTCGAGCGCCCGCGAAAGCGGTGCGCGCGACACCGGTGCATGGACGGCGACCGCCGCGATGCAGGTACCGCTCGCATCGACAATCGGCGCCGCCACGCATACGATCCCGGCCACAAACTCCTCGTTGTCGATGGCAATGCGCTTGTGCGAGGTCCGGTCGAGTTCGGCTTCGAGCAATTCGGTATCGGTGATGGTGTTCGGCGTGAAGCGTTCGAGTTTCAGCGCGCGCACGAGCGCCGCGCGTTGTTCGCGTGGCTGCATGGCGAGCAGCAGCTTGCCGCTTGCGCTGCAATACGCGGGCACGTGCGAGCCGGGCTTGAGATCGAGGCGCAACGGCCACGGCGCTTCCACCCGGTCGAGATAGAGCACGTCGGTTTCATGCAGCATCGTCAGGTTGCAGGTCTCGCCCAGATCGGCGACGAGCCGCGCGAGGATCGCATGGCGTAAGCGGCGCGAGCCCGAATGCATCATGACGCCGACGGCCAGTTGCGCCAGTCGCGGGCCGATCACATAAGCGTTTTTCTGACCCGGCTCGCGGATCACGAGGCCACCCGCCTCCAGTGAAGCAAGCATGCGATGCAGCGAAGCCTTGGGCAGCGTGACCTCTTGCGCGATGTCCGCCAGTGAGACGGGGCCTTCGGTGTTGACGAGGTGTTCGAGCAGCGCGAATGCGCGCAGCGTCGGGGTATCCGCTTTAGTCACGTCCGCCGTTCCGGAAAATTGGTCGGCATCATTGTACACGCCACCTTGATCCGGGCGGCTCGTCGACCGATCGACTGACGCGGAGACCGGATTCGGCGCGGCACCGTTGCGTTTTCCGGAACGCGGGGCCTGCGCAAAATTTGATTCGGCGACTTCGCCGGTTGTCGCACGGGCTTCAGGGTCGATGTGCATTGCTCAATCTCCTCGAAAGCGTGAGCCGCCATTCTCATGGTTTGCCGCGGGCATGCCCGCACTGAGCAGCGGGGCGATCTTCAAGGCGGATTCCTTAAGCCGGGGCACGGCTTGCAGCAATTCCTGCAGGCTCGCCCGCGCGGTAGGCGCATGAATGGCCAGCGCCGCGAGCACATGGGCGTCGGCAGTGTTCCACACGGGCACTGCGACGGCGACCATGCCCCGCACGAATTCTTCGTTGTCGATGCCAATGCCGCGGGCGGCCAGGCGATCCAGTTCGGCCTCGAGCAAACTCGATTCAGTCAGCGTGCCGTGGGTTTTCCGGTCGAGCGTCAGCCGCGCAAGCACGAGACGGCGTTCGGCCACCGGCATATGCGCAAGAAACAGCTTGCCGCTGGCTGTGCAGTGCAGCGGAACGCGCGTGCCGGGCTCCAGATGCAAGCGCAACGGCTCGGCGGTTTCCACCCGCTCGACGTACAGCACGGTGTCGCGGTCGAGCGCGGTGAGGTTGCAAGTCTCGCCGAGCGCTTCCACGAGCGAGCGCAGCAGCGAGCGGCAGGCGCGCCCAAACGTATTGTTGGCGAGCGTGGTCAGCGCGAGCCGCGCCGCTCTCGGGCCCAGCGTGATGCCACGGTCGGCGCCGCGCGAATCGGGCAGGTGTGTCACATAGCCTTGTGCTTCAAGCGATTCGATCAGCCGCATCAGCGTTGCTTTGGGAATGCGCAGCCGCACCGACAGCTGCGACAGCGAAAACGGCTGTCCTGCTACCGCGAGCTGTTCAAGCACGGACAGGGCGCGCAACGCCCGTGAGTCTTCGGCAAGTTTGTCGTTGCGCGCGACGGGACAAGGTTCTTGCATAGCGCTTCCTTGCTGTCGAAAAGAGTCGAGGTTCCGCATCCGTTGCGCGGCCCATCGTCCAACTCGGAATGAAACAAAATGCCTGTT
Organism: Paraburkholderia rhynchosiae; assembly: GCF_002879865.1. Classification (GTDB taxonomy): domain Bacteria; phylum Pseudomonadota; class Gammaproteobacteria; order Burkholderiales; family Burkholderiaceae; genus Paraburkholderia; species Paraburkholderia rhynchosiae. The sequence continues at coordinate 9,899 of NZ_PNXY01000043.1, read as the reverse complement.
TTCGTTTCACATGAACCGATGGTAAGGGGAAATCCTTGAACTTGGAACGTCTCTTACATAAATTCGACCGAAACGTACCGGTTTTGTTAAAACAGGAGACACATCACATGGCAGACCGATTCGACTTTGTCGTCGTCGGCGCAGGATCGGCCGGTTGCGTGCTGGCGAACCGGCTTTCCGAAGGAGGCCGTTATTCCGTCTGTCTACTGGAAGCCGGGCCTGCCGACCGGTTCATGTGGATTCACATCCCCATCGGTTATGCCAGGACGATGTTCCATCCCGTCTACAACTGGGGTTTCTATACCGACCCCGACCCGAACATGCACAACCGCCGTTTGTACTGGCCACGCGGACGCACGCTCGGCGGTTGCAGTTCGATCAACGGTCTGATCTACGTGCGCGGTCAGCGCGACGACTACGATCACTGGGCAAGGCTCGGCAACGGCGGCTGGAGCTGGCAGGAGTGCCTGCCGTATTTCAAGCGCCTCGAGCACAACGAACTGGGCGAATCGCCCACGCGCGGTGTCGGCGGTCCGCTGTGGGCCTCGACCATCAAGCAGCGGCACGAACTGGTGGACGCGTTCATTGCGGCTTCGAATTCATTAGGCATAGAAACCGTCGAGGACTTCAACACGGGCGACCAGCAAGGCGTCGGCTACTATCAGTTGACGACGCGGCACGGTTTGCGGTGCTCGACAGCCGTGGCCTACCTGAAGCCTGCACGGCACAGAGCTAACCTTCACGTGGCGACCGAAGCCACGGCTTCGAAGATCCTCTTCGAGGGGACGCGCGCCAGTGGCGTGCAATACCGGCAACATGGCGCGCTGCGGGAAGTGCGCGCGAATCGCGAAGTCATTCTGGCAGCAGGCGCGTTGCAGTCTCCGCAACTGCTGCAACTGTCCGGTGTGGGGCCGGCTGCGCTGTTACGGGAGTACGGCATTCCGGTGGTGGCCAATCGCGCGGGCGTCGGCGAAAATCTGCAAGACCATCTGCAAATCCGTCTGATCTATGAGGTGAGCAAGCCGATCACGACAAACGATCAACTGCGCTCCTGGACGGGCCGCGCGAAGATGGGCCTTCAGTGGGCGCTGATGCGCAGCGGGCCACTTGCGGTCGGCATCAACCAGGGCGGCATGTTTTGCCGGGCGTTGCCGCACGAGTCGACAACGCCGGACATCCAGTTTCATTTCTCCACTTTATCGGCGGATTCCGCCGGCGGCGACGTTCACGCGTTTTCCGGTTGCACCTACTCCGTTTGCCAACTGCGCCCCGAGTCGCGTGGGACGGTGCGCATTCGCGCCGCCGACATGCGTGAGGCGCCATCCATCCAGCCCAACTATCTCGACACGGACCTCGACCGGCGCACGGCGATTGCCGGCCTGCGCTTCGCGCGGCGCGTCGCCGCCGCGAAGCCGATGGCCGCGCTGATGAAGCGTGAAGTGCGGCCAGGCGCAGAGGCGCAGACCGACGACGAACTCCTGCATTTCTGCCGCGAATACGGACAGACAATTTTCCACCCGTCGGGAACCGCGAAGATGGGGCCGGCCAGCGATCCGCTCGCGGTCGTCGACGAACGCTTGCGCGTGTACGGCACGCGAGGTCTGCGCGTGGTCGATTGCTCGATCATGCCGACTCTCGTGTCGGGCAATACCAATGTGCCGATCGTCATGGTGGCTGAGAGAGCGTCGGACATGATCCTCGACGACGCGCGCAGCGCCGATCGAGGCGCGGCGACGACGCCTGCGCGCGAAGTGGCCGTCTAGTGCGAACAACCGCGGACCACGGACCACCGTCTGTGACAGCCGCAACACGCAGTGCTCGCGGCACCTCTTCGTGGGCGGTGCGAGCGCTGTCTATAAGCCGCCCCGGAGGAGACAACTGGGGTCTACCGTCCGGCCGCTGCTTGACGACTTAAAACCCAGGACTCAGCGCGGCATGGTCGTCCATTGAGGAGCTGCTATGGCAATCGATTCCCGTGCTGTACGTCGTGTCGCGTTCGCCAGCGTCATCGGCGCAACTGTCGAATGGTATGACTTCTTTCTTTATGGCGTCGTGGCCGGCATCGTTTTCAACAAGCTGTATTTTCCGGCGAACGATCCGCTGGTGTCGACGCTGCTCGCCTACACCACCTTCGCAGTCGGCTTCGTCACGCGGCCGCTGGGTGGCATCGTGTTCGGCCATTTCGGCGATCGGATCGGCCGCAAGTCCGCGTTGATCCTGACGCTCGTGATCATGGGCGTTTCGACGGCGGGTGTCGCCTTTGTGCCCACCTACGCGCAAATTGGCATCTGGGCGCCGATCCTGCTGTTATCGCTGCGGGTGCTACAAGGCATCGGGCTGGGCGGAGAGTGGGGCGGCGCGGTCCTGATGGCCTACGAATACGCGCCGCCTCAACGGCGCGGCCTGTATGCCAGCCTGCCGCAGATCGGTTTGTCGATCGGACTATGCCTCGCCTCCGGCATGGTCGCGGGACTTTCCCGGCTGCTGCCCGAAACGGCGTTCCTGGCGTGGGGCTGGCGGATCGCATTCGGCGCCTCGCTCGGCCTCGTCCTGATCGGACTTTATATTCGCGTCAAGGTCATGGAAACCCCCGAGTTCCTTGCGCTCAAAAGGAACCGGCGCGAAGTGAAGATACCGTTTGTCGACATGATCACGCGCTATCGCGGCGCAGTGGTGCTCGGCATGGGCGCGCGTTATATCGACGGCGTGTTCTTCAATGTCTTCGCGGTGTTCTCGATCGGCTACCTGACGCAGCATGTCTCGATGAGCCGTACCGATGCATTGCTCGGCGTGATGATAGCGGCGGCCGTCATGTGTTTCTTCATTCCGTTGTTCGGCAATCTGTCCGATCTGCTCGGTCGGGCTCGCGTGTATCGCTGGGGCTCGCTGATTTGCGGCGCGTCGGTATTCCCCGCGTTCTGGCTGATGGAGAGTCAGCCGGCCAACACGATGATGATCTGGCTAGCGATCATCATTCCCTTCGGCATTTTCTACGCCGTGGTGTACGGTCCCGAGGCCGCGCTCTTTGCTGAACTGTTCGACGCTGAAGTTCGCTATACAGGTATTTCGTTCGTGTACCAGTTCTCCGGCATCTTCGCGAGCGGGCTCACGCCGATCATCGCCACGGTGATGGTACGCATGAACGGCGGCAAACCGTGGACGGTCTGCGCGTATGTGCTGTTCGCGGCGCTGGTGTCGGCATGGTCGGCGCGTGCGATCGAGAAGAGACGGATGGGGACTTTCGGGGCAGTCGTACAGGCACGATGACCGGCAACGTTTTACGGGCAGCCAGTCGCGACGTACGCACGGCGTGCGTTGGGTACGGCTGCATGCTCCGCCTGGCCATTGTCCACCTGTCTCACTCCCGGAATGTCTTCGCGGTCTCCTCCGCGGCGTGGCGCAAGTCCGGCAGGAAGGTGAGCAGATCGTCGAGCGTGACGCGGCCGATGGGTGCCTGAACGGCAATCGCCGCGCACGCCCGGTTACGATCGAGTATCACGGGCACGGCAATGGCGATCAGCCCTTGCAAGTGCTCCTGATTGTTGATCGCGAGCAACCGGCGACGTGTGGTCGTCAGTTCCTTGCGCAACGCGTCCCGGTCGGTGATGGTTCGCTCGGAATAGCCGCGTAGCGGCAGCGTTTCGATCATCCGCTCACGTCTTTCCTTTGGAAGAAAGCTGAGCAGCAGCTTGCCGCTCGCCGAGCAGTGCAGCGGCACGTGCGAGCCCGGCTGAAGATGCATGCGCAGCGGCCACTCCGTTTCGACGCGGTCCACGTACACCACGTCGTTGCCTGAGAGCATCGTCAGATTGCAGGTTTCGCCGATTTTCGCCACCAGCTGTTCGAGCAGCACATGGCGAGCCGCGGCCGGCCCCGCGTGCATCAGCACGTTGACCGCGAGCGTGCGCACGCGCGGCGAACATTCATACAAACGATCCCCCGCGCCGCGTGTGACGAGCCACGCGTCCATCAATTGCACGAGGATCCGGTGCACCGTCTGTTTGGGCAGGCCAAGCGCGTTGACGAGATCCGTCATCGACATTGGGACGCCGGCTTCGGCGAGTATTTCGAGGACCCTAAACGCGCGCACCGCCGCTGCATTCGACTGATTGGAAGTCGTCATTCCCTCTCCTGGCCGCCGGATTCATCCGTATCCACAAGATCAATTTTGCATCGACTTGATCGTTTTTCGGGACTAAGGAAAGTACCGAATTTTGCATGTTTCGATGCTATGGAGTGCGTTATAAGCGATAGCGCAAAAAACGGGACTTCGGATTGGACCCGGCTCGCTAGATTGATACCACCGCAGCCACTCTTTCCATCCGGAGCTGAACGTATGAATGCCAGGGACACTGGAGCCGAACTCAGAAACACACCCGTGGACAGCGAAGCGGAGCGCATCGCGGCATCGCTCGTTGTACGCGCCCGCGCCGCGCAGCGCAGATTCGAGAGCGCGGGGCAGCAGGCGCTGGACACAGCGTCAGCCGCAGCCGCGTGGGCCATCATGGAGCCTGGGCGCAACCTGCAGCTTGCCGACCTCGCTGTGCGCGACACGGGCCTCGGCAATGCGGACGACAAGTACCGCAAGAACTTTCGCAAGACGCTCGGCCTGCTGCGCGATCTGCACGGCCAGAAGACTACGGGTGTGATCGCCGTGGACAAGGCGCGCGGCGTTGTCGAAATTGCGCGCGCGGCCGGCGTGGTCGCGGCGGTCACGCCGTCCACCAATCCCGCCGCGACGCCGGCCAACAAGATCATCAATGCGCTCAAATGCGGCAATGCGGTAATTGTCGCACCGTCGCCGAAAGGGTATTCGTCTTGCTCGCTGCTGCTCGAGTTCATCCACGAGCAATTCGACAAGGCCGGCATTCATCCGGACCTCGTACAGATGCTGCCCGCGCCGATCAGCAAGCCGGCGACTGCGGCCCTGATGCGGCATTGCGATCTGGTGGTTGCGACCGGCTCGCAGGCGAACGTGCGCATGGCCTATGCAAGCGGGACGCCCGCCTTCGGGGTGGGCGCGGGCAACGTTGCATCGATCGTCACCGCATCCGCCGATCTGCGGGATTCGGCGCGCAAGATTCTTCACTCGAAAACGTTCGATAACGCGACGAGCTGTTCTTCCGAAAATAGCCTCGTGATCGAAGACGCGGTATATCAGCCGATGTTGTCCGAACTGGACGCATGCGGCGGCGTGCTGCTCGACGCCGCCCAGAAAGCCCGTTTGCAGGCAGCGATGTGGGTCGACGGCAAGCTTTCCGAACAGTGCACCGCGAAGTCGGCTGAAGTGATCGCGCGGGTCGCGGGCCTAGAAGAGGTCGCCGCGCGCCGCCCCGCCTTTCTGATGGTGGAGGAAAGCGGTGCTGGCGCCGACTATCCCTTCTCCGGCGAGAAACTCGCGCCGGTTCTCGCCGTGTATCGCGCGGCCGATTTCGACGCGGCGGCCGGCGTGGTGCGCGACATCTATGAATATATGGGCGCAGGACATTCCGTCGGGCTGCATTCCGGCGACGCGGGCCAGGCGGTTCGACTCGGCGTCACGCTGCCGGTCGCGCGCGTCATCGTGAATCAGGCGCACTGCCTGGCTACCGGCGGCAATTTCGATAACGGTCTGCCATTCTCGCTTTCAATGGGCTGCGGCACGTGGGGCCGCAACAATTTCTCGGACAACCTTGGGTTTCGCCATTACCTGAACATCACGCGGGTTGCCTATCCGATTGAAGAGCGCGTACCGGACGTGGACGAACTGCTCGGGGACTTCTTCAAAAGGTTCGGCCAATGAAAACGCCCGCAACGATTCGTGCGCTCATTGACGAGCGCGCCGCGCAGTACGCGGATAAACCCTTTCTGCTGACCGCGCTCGACGAAGAAGGAATGCAACTGGACGGGCGGCATGAAGGGGTACTGACGTTTCGTGAACTGCGCGATGACTGCCGCATGCTGGCAACGCGCTTCAGGGAGGCCGGCCTGCAGCGCGGCGATGTCGTGTCGGTGTTCATGGGCAACGGCATTCAGACCGCGCGTCTGTTGCTCGCCGCGATGTACAGCGGGCTGATTGCGAACCCGCTCAATCTGTTGTGCCAGGCGTCGCAAGCGCGTTATATCGTCGAGCATTCGGATACGCGGATGATTTTCGTCGCACGCGACACGCACGACGCGATCGAAGCGGCCGTGGCCGATTTGCGGGTAAACGGCCTGAGTCGCGAGATCGCGTTGATTCAAACAGAACCGGACGCTATCGCACCGCCGGAACTAGCGCGCTGCGAGCCCGCTTTGGCGGAAACGGTGCCGCGCGGCACGGCGCGGTCTGCGTCGGCCCTCGAAGCAGCCCCCGCTTCCACGCAGCGCGTTGCAGAAGAGAACCCGACATACGGTTCGGATGGCGAAGACGTGGCTCTGCTGATGTACACCTCCGGCACCACAGGCACGCCCAAAGGCGTCATGCTGACGCATCGCAACCTGCTGGCGAACGCGCGCAACATCACCGGCGAACACCGGCTGAACGCTGATGACCGCGTGCTAGCATCGCTACCGCTTTATCACATCAACGGCCTGGTCGTGACGCTGCTCGCGCCGCTCTTTCACGGCGGTTCCGTGGTGATCACATCGCGCTTTTCCGCCCGCACGTTCTGGCGTGACGTCGCGCGTCATGCGTGTACCTGGATCAATGTGGTCCCGACGATCGTCGCCTATCTGCTCAACGCCGACGAACCCTGCACCTTCGATCTGTCGGCGCTGAAGTTCTGCCGCAGCGCATCGGCGGCGTTGCCTGTCGATCACCATCGTGCCTTCGAGGCGCGTTTCGGTATCGGCGTGATCGAGACTATGGGCATGACTGAAACCGCCGCGCCGGTATTCAGCAATCCGTACGATTCAGAGCGCCGGCGCATCGGCAGCATCGGACTGCCTTCGGGTGGCGAGGCGAAAGTGATCGATCGCAATGGCCGCGAGTGCGCGCCCAACGAATGCGGCGAACTTGTCTTGCGCGGGGAACAGGTGATGGGCGGCTATTACAAACAACCGGAAGAAACCTCGGCGGCCTTCACCGCCGATGGCTGGCTGCGCACGGGCGACCTCGGCTACCGCGACGACGACGGCTACTTTTACATCAACGGCCGCGCGAAGGAGCTGATCATCAAGGGCGGCGAAAACATCGCGCCGCGCGAGATAGACGAAGCGTTGCTCAGGCATCCCGATGTACAGGATGCGGCAGCGGTCGGCATGCCCGATCCGGCTTATGGACAGGACATCGTCGCCTTTGTGGTGCCGCGCCTAAGAGAAGGGCAGCCCGCGCCAGATCCGGCGGATTTGCGCGAGCACTGCCTGCGCGAACTCGGCCGCTACAAGACGCCGAAGGAATTTCGTTTTGTCGATGAACTTCCGCGTGGGCCGTCGGGCAAGGTTCAGCGGCTCAAGCTGGTGCCCACCTGAGATAGCGCCGACGTCAGACGGTTGAGCCAGCAGGTACACGTTGGTAGTCGCGATCCGTCACATGCATCGGCGGATCACGGACGACCTGGACACACATAAGAGAGATAGGAGACAGTATGGAGACGCGTATCCGGCGTGTCAAAACACGCCATATCATCCTCGCGGTCATGTGCGTGATGTACTTCATTTCGTACATCGATCGCGTGAATATCGCAGTGGCGGGTCCGTTGATTCGCCATGAAATGGGCCTCACGACGGTCCAGCTTGGGCTGGTATTTTCGGCTTTCGCTTATCCGTATGCCGCGATGCAGATTGTCGGCGGCTGGCTCGCCGACAAGTACGGGCCGAAAGTAGTGCTTACGGTGCTTTCGCTGATATGGGGCGCTGCCACGTTCGCCACGGGTTTTGCCGGCAGTGTCACGACTCTCGTGCTGCTGCGCTTCGCGCTCGGCATCGGCGAAGGCGGCGCGTTTCCGACCGCCACGCGTGCGTTTACCTACTGGATGCCGGTCGGCGAACGCGGCTTTGCGCAAGGCATTACACATAGCTTTGCGCGCCTGGGCGGTGCGGTCACGCCGCCGCTTGTTCTAGCGGTGGTGGCGACGGGCGGCTGGCGCGACGCATTTATCCTGCTCGGCGTCGCGAGTCTCGCGTGGACGGTGCTTTACCTCTTCGTGTTCACGAATTCGCCGGAGCAGAACCGGCGCATCACGCCCGAGGAAACGGCGGAAATCGGCTACCGTACGGGCGACTGCGACCGCGCAAAGCACGCGGCCACTCCGTGGCGCAAGCTGATCCGCCGGATGTGGCTCGTCACGTTTGTCGACTTCTGTTATGGATGGTTGCTGTGGGTCTATCTGACCTGGCTGCCGTCATACCTCAGGGAGTCACGGGGATTCGATCTCAAACAGCTTGCATTGTTCACGGCGTTGCCGTTGCTTGCAGGTGTGATCGGCGACACGCTTGGCGGCGTCGTATCCGACAAGATCTACAAGGTTACCGGGCGATTGCGGTTCGCGCGCTGCGCGGTGCTGGTGGTCGGCATGGGCGGCTCGCTGGCGTTTCTGCTGCCGATGGTATCCGCGTCCAATCCGCTGACCGCCGTGCTGTTGCTGTCTGCATCGTTCTTCTTCCTCGAAATCACCAATCCTGTGCTGTGGACCTTGCCGCTCGACATTGCCGGCAAGTATGCGGGCACGGCCGGCGGCATGATGAACACAGGTTTCGGCGTGGCGGGCATGGTGTCCCCGGTGGTATTCGGCTATCTGATTGAGAAGAGCGGCAGCTACAGCCTCCCGTTCAATATCTCGGCGGGCCTGCTCGCGATCGGTATCGTGGCGGCACTTTTCATCGATACCACCAAGACTGTGGAGGCCGACGAGGAACGCGAGCGCGAGGCCGGCGTGCAGATTGGTGGCATGCCTGCCTTCCTGCACGCAGGCCCGGCAGTGCGGCTGGAGCGCCACCACTTGCGCCGCCCGTTGCGATGGCGCAAGTGAAGGGCACTGGATGCACGCGCGCCGGCCGATCTCAGCTGCCCGGTTTGAGCGCGCGTAAGCGCATGATCAGACTCGATGTATCGAAGCGGCTGCCACCCAAGGCCTGAACCTCGGCGTAGAACTGATCGACAAGCGCGGTCACCGGCATGGATGCTCCATTGCGCCTTGCCTCCTCCAGGCAGAAGCCAAGGTCCTTGCGCATCCAGTCAACTGCAAAGCCATAATCGAACTTGCCGTCGATCATGGTTTTGCCGCGGTTATCCATCTGCCAGCTTGCCGCCGCACCCTTGCCGATCACTTGCAGCACCCGGTCCATGTCGAGACCTGCCAGCTGACCGAAGTTAATTGCCTCCGACAATCCCTGCACCATTCCGGCGATGCAGATCTGGTTGACCATTTTTGCCAGTTGCCCCGCGCCGACGGGGCCAATCAGTGTGACCGCCGCCGCATAGTGCTGAAGTACCGAAGACGTTCGCTCGAAGATGGGTGACTCGCCGCCGCACATGATCGTTAGCTTGCCGTTCTGCGCGCCGGACTGGCCGCCTGAGACCGGCGCATCAATGAAATACAGGCCTTGCTGTGTAGCGATATCGGCGAGTTCACGCGCGACGTCGGCCGACGCTGTCGTGTGGTCGACAAACACGGTTCCGGGCGCCATACCGGCAAACGCGCTCTCGTCGCCGAGGGTGATGCTGCGCAGATCGTCATCGTTGCCGACGCACGCGAGCACCAGATCCGCACCCTCGGCGGCTTCTCGCGGGGTACGCGCCACCCGGCCGCCGTATTCGGACGCCCATTGTTCTGCCTTCGACGCGGTGCGGTTGTACACCGTCACTTCGAGGCCGACTTTCGCGAGATGGCCGGCCATCGGATAACCCATGACGCCGAGGCCGAGAAACGCGACGCGACGAACGGGGGGCGGGGAGGGCTGCGCTGCTGAATGACTCATTGGGGCTCCGTAGACGGGGG
>NZ_PNXY01000042.1 GCF_002879865.1 Paraburkholderia rhynchosiae | reverse complement strand
GAAGATGCCGCCTATCACCTGGCGGCAAGCAGTGAATCAGTTCGCCATTCTGTTCGGCGAGCGGTTCACCAGCGCCATCAACTGAGATTTCTAACCGGCCTCAGCACACAAGATTTCTGACACGTCCGATACCAGAGCGCCGACCTTTGTCTGCAGACACTGCGGCGCCCCGATGATCATCATCGAGATCCTCCCGCGCACCCATCCGATTCGCGCGCCCCCGACATTCCGAGGCAGCGTATGAGCGCAAATGACCAGGATCTTCATTCGGACCGTCGGCTCTTCGGCAACGAGCGCCAACAGGAGACACTCACGTCTGCCGCTCCAGGCAGCCCCTGGCGCCGCTCGCGGCATCGTCACATCATCCCGGTCGACACCTTCGAAACCGCCTTCGACACCATCCCGACCCAGGTTCGCTTCAGCGTCCGGTGGCAAGGCTGACGGTGAGCCCGCTTTATTCCCCATAGCCGATCAAGGTTTCGGCCGCGTCGGTTCACTCCGCGGTTTCCTCCCTCGAGCCTTGTCCAACGCCTGCCCGCATGCGTCGCCGTGCACTCATGGGCTGCGGACAAGGGCAGGCATCGAACAACGCTTAACGGGCTGCGTCAGTCCGCTCTTCAACCTCATCGCTCGAAAGCGGCCAGTGGAATTCCGCTGCCTAGAAGCGGCCAGTCGGCAGTGCGCACTCACGACCCATAGGCGACCTTTACACGTCCGTCGGCCGAATGTCGGCTATGCGAAGTGAAGCCGCCCACCAATACCGACGTCTGCCTGTCGGGCTGTAAGATTCCCTGACGTATATAGTCATCCGAAGTCGCCGCTAAAGCCGGCGACCGACTCAATGCACGTCATCATCCATGGCTTCCATGCATCGACCAGTTGCTGTAGCGCGGCCCCATTCGCAAGAGCCGAATACCGAAGCGAACCGTACCGGCAACCCGTTCGGTGAGGTAGTGTGCGGGCATATGTGCAAGACGGCTGGGGCGCAGGAGCCTCAGCCACCAGCGACGGCGCGCCGTACCCCTCCCCGGTGGCTTGCGTGGACTTAGCTCATTGCGCAATCGCGCGACCAATCACTATTCGCTGGATGTCGTTTGCGCCTTCGTAGATTTGGCATACTCGAACGTCGCGATAAATGCGCTCGACCGGGAAGTCCGACACATAGCCGCAGCCGCCGTGAATCTGAATTGCATCGGAACAAACCTTCTCAGCCATCTCGGACGCGAACATTTTCGCCATTGACGCCTCAGTCAGACATGCCTTGCCGGCATCCGTTAGAGTCGCGGCCCGCCACACCATCATCCGCGCAGCTTCAATTTGTGTTGCCATGTCGGCCAATCGGAAGGTGACCGACTGATGCTCAATCAACAATTTTCCGAAGGTTTCACGCTCTTTGGCGTGTTCACGGCCGCTTCGAATGCTGCACGTGCCATACCTACCGCTTGCGTTGCGATGCCGATGCGCCCCGCCTCCAAGTTTGAAAGAGCAATCCTGTATCCGTCTCCCTCTTGTCCCATCATCGCGGACAAGTCCTGCAATTCTAGATTTCATATCGCCAGATCGCCCTGCGCATGGCTGTCCCGGAGGCGGCAATCCGTCAGTCGTCATCTCGTGCGCCGGCGCAGTAAGACGCCGTGTAGGCAGGTGCTTCGGCCGACGCTTTACTTTTACTGCGCGATGTGCGGTGTCACCAGATTCAACGCCATGCGTGCAGCCGTGGTACGGGTTTCCACACCCAACTTTTCGAAGACGTGTTCCAGGTGTTTGTTGGCCGTGCGCGGGCTCATACCGAGGATATCGGCGATATCGCGATTTGTCTTGCCCGCAGCGACCCAATACAGCACATCGGCTTCGCGAGGGGTCAGCCGGAACGCCTGCATCAAGGCAGCAGGCTCGGGCGAACCGACCTTGCACTGGATCATCAGCAGTTCCTCGCCGTGAGCGCCACGACGCAGCCGGCTGACGATCAGTTCTTCGCTTGCGGTCAGCAACTCGAACGGTCGGTCCTCGGATGCCCGCAACGCGCCGTGGAGCCAGTCGCACAATGCCGCCGGCAGGCGACCTTCCACATCGAGCGAGCCGCGTAGCCGCGACTGGGCAAGCGGCGTCAGCCACAGCACCTCGCCGTTGGGGGCAACGGCGACTACCGCCTGACCGGCAGCGTCGATCGCCGCACGCGTCTGCACGATCAGGCGTGAATTGCGCAGGTGCGAAGCTATGCGCACTATCACTTCGGCGGGACGGATCGGCTTCGGGATGTAATCGACACCACCGGCTTGGAAGCCCTGCAGAACATGTTCGGTCTCCGCGAGCCCGGTCATGAACAGCACCGGAATGGGACGCGTCCGGAAGTCTTCCTTGAGCCGCCGGCAGGTCTCGAAGCCGTCCATGCCGGGCATCACCGCATCAAGCAAGATTAGATCCGGCGGCAAGCGGTGTGCGCAGTCCAGTGCGCGGGCGCCGTCAGTTGCCACCAGCACCATGTAGCCCGATTTGTCGAGCAGGCTATGCAGGATAGAAAGGTTTTCGGGCGCGTCGTCAACAATCAGAACGACATCGCGAAGCGGATGGGGGCGTAGCATCGGAGTTGGCCTGCAGGGTTCGGTCAAGGTGTCGCAAATATTCAGCCAGATCGAAGCGCTCGACGTGCGTGCGCAACACGCTGGTGAAAACGCCATAGGACGGGTGGAGCAGATCGATTTCGCCAAGCTTGTCGAGGATGCCGCGCACGTACCCCAGGGTGCCCAGCTCATGCAGGCTGCGCAACAGCTCTGGGCCGGGTAGCACTGCCTCTGCCGGCGCCGCGGAGGGCGCGGCGGCGGGTGACGGATCAACCGGCGGTGTCTGCGCCGCAACGGCGGCGATCGCCGGGGTCCATCGCAGATCAAGGCGCTTGCGGATCAATTCGAGCAGTTCAATAACATTGACAGGCTTCACGAGAAAATCCTCAATGTGAATGCCTGCCGCGTTTTCACGGCCCTTGTCGAAGGCGTTGGCCGAGACCACGATGATTGGCGCATCGCTCATCAAGTTGGCGCGAAGCAGGCGTGCGGTTTCCCAGCCATCGAGCAGCGGCATGCCGATATCGAGCAGAATCAGGTCGGGCGCGAACGACGAGACGGCTTTAAGTGCTTCGAGCCCGGAGCTTGCTGCCTGAACCTCGAAGCCTAGCGGTTGGAGCAACTTGACGTGCAGTTCGCGGTCCACCCGTTCGTTGTCTACCACCAGCACCCGGCGCGTGGGACCGCCGTAGCCGCCTATTGGCAGTTTCGGAACGGCTCGAACCGGCTGCGGCTCACGTACTTCGGGTAAGAACAGCTGGACGCGAAACGTACTTCCGCGGCCGATTTCGCTGTCGACAGTGAGGGTGCCTCCCATTACGTCAGCCAGCATCTTGGCTATGGTGAGGCCTAGCCCCGTACCATTTTCTGAACCGCCCGAGACATTGCCGCCGCGCTGGAATGGCAAGAAGATGTGAGTCAGGTCATTCACATCAATGCCTCTGCCGGAATCGATGATTTCGAACACAGCCATCTCCCGGCGGTATTGCAACCGCAGGGTAACGGTGCCGTGATCGGTGAACTTCACCGCGTTGCCCAGAATGTTGATGAGGATCTGGCCCACCCGTCTTTTGTCGGCGCGGACCGCGCAGGGCAAATTAGGGGGAGCCTCGTAATGGAAGGCGATGCCCTTTGCGCTTGCCTGCAAGCTAACCATGTCGGCTAACTGCGCGACGAATTCTGGAAAGCGGACTTCCTCGAAGTCGAGCGTCATTTTGCCAGTCTCGATTTTGGCGATATCGAGCAGCCCATCGATCAACGATACAAGGTGCTCGCCGCTGCGGCGGATCACCGCCAGCGCGAGATGGTGGCGTGGAGCAATGGACGTGTCCTGCTCGAGCATCTGCGCATAGCCGAGAATGCTGTTTAGCGGCGTGCGCAGTTCGTGGCTGATGCCGGTAACGTAGCGGCTCTTCGCCAAATTGGCTTTTTCCGCGGTCTGCTTTGCACGCTGCAACTGCGCATCAGTGCGCTGATGGGCGTCGATTTCCTCAAGCAGCAGATGCGTCTGCCGATTCGATTCCTCTTGCGCAACGCGCCGGCTTTCGGAAGTCAGCACGCTCCACCAGCAACCAATCCCGCCCGCGAGCGCCAGCACCGCGAACAGTTTCAGGAATGCGGTGCGCAGCAGCACATCAACGGCTGGCGAGAGTTCGGCGACAAGCACCGACTCCTGCGTATAGATCAGGCTGAGAATGGCGGCCATGATCATGGTCACGAGCAGGAACAGCAGCAGGTATTGGCCGATGCGAGTATTGAATCGGGTAGACAGGGCCTTAGGCAAAAGCCAGCGTATCGCCGCATTCGTTTGTTCGGATAGCCGGGCACCCGGTTTGCACAGGTCATGACAGCGCGCGTCCACCGTGCAGCATAAAGAGCAGATCGGACCTTCATAAGCCGGGCAGTGCGCCATGTCTTCGGTTTCGTACGCCTTGTCGCAAATGCAGCAACGAATCGACTGATAGCCCTTGCCCAGCGGAATCCCGGCTAACGCGACCGGCTGACGTGCGATGTAGTACTTGCCACTGGTCGCCCAGGCAATGGCCGGCGCGGCGATCAGAGCGGCGGCGAGCGCGATCAGCGCCGAAAACGCGTGGGCGGTGTCCCCCAGGACGTGAATAAACGCCAGCACCGACAGCGACGAGGCAATCAGTGTCGCACCGACGCCGACCGGATTGATATCGTATAAGTGAGCGCGCTTGAATTCGATGCCCTGCGGGCTCAGGCCGAGCGGTTTGTTGATGACCAGATCCGCCACTACCGCACCGACCCAACTGATCGCGATATTCGCATAAAGCCCAAGTACTTGTTCGAGCGCGCGGAATACTCCCAGCTCCATGAGCATGAATGCGATCAGCACATTGAACACAAGCCACACCACGCGACCCGGATGGCTATGTGTCAGCCGCGCGAAGAAGTTCGACCACGCGAGCGATCCCGCATAGGCGTTAGTCACATTGATCTTGAGTTGCGACAGGACAATGAAGAACGTAGTGGCCAGCAGCGCCCATTCCGGCGAACCGAACAGATACTTGTATGCGACCAGGTACATCTGGGTCGGCTCGACCGCGTGGCTGGGCAACACGCCATGCTCAATCGCGAGGACGGCGAGGAAAGAACCCCCGAGCAACTTGGCTACGCCAAGAACGATCCAGCCTGGGCCGGCGCTCAGCATGCTTAAAGTCCAGCGGCGCTTGTTGAGCGCGGTCCGCTCGGGCAGAAAGCGAAGGAAGTCAACCTGTTCTCCTACCTGCGCGATCATGGAAGTGAGCACCGTCGTCGCGGCGCCGAACATCAGCAGGTCGAAGTGTCCATGCCCGCCGGCGTTGCCGGCGAAGTTAGGCAGATCCCGCAGCGAGCCGGGCTCTTTCCAGATCACGGCCGCATAAGGCAGCAGAAGCATCACGAGCCACAGCGGCTGGGTGAGCGCCTGAAGGCGGCTGATCAGCGTAATGCCGTGTGTGACGAGCGGGATCACGATTACGGCGCAGATCAGATAGCTCAATGAAAGGGGAATTCCAAAGTACAACTGCAACGCCATCGCCATGATGGCGGCTTCCAGCGCGAAAAAAATGAAAGTAAACGACGCGTAGATGAGCGACGTGATGGTCGAACCGATGTACCCGAATCCGGCGCCACGGGTCAGCAGGTCCATGTCGACGCCGAACTTCGCGGCGTAATAGCTGATCGGCAGGCTCGTCAAAAAGATGATCGCGCCGACAAGCACGATCGCCCAGAGTGCGTTGGTGAACCCGTAACTGATGGTGATCGAGCCGCCCACTGCTTCGAGCGCCAGGAAGGAGATCGCGCCAAACGCCGTGTTGGCTACCCGAAACTCGGACCACTTGCGAAACGTGCGTGGCGTGAAACGCAGTGCATAGTCCTCGATGGTTTCGTCGGCGACCCATGTGTTGTAGTCGCGCCGCACCTTGATGATGCGTTGCACGGGTATGGCACGGGGGACCGCTGGTTCGGGAGACTGGTTCACCAAAATTGTCCGATTCGGGCTGTGGTTGGAGCGACCCGGCGAATAGAGGCAAGGCGCATGCCACACGTACACAGTACGCATGGCGCAGTCATGAGGGTCCAGAGAACTCAGCCAGCGGGCACGTGCCGCGCTGGCTCAAAGCGGTGCGCGACGCGCCGCAAATGTGGCATTGCCGCACCGTCACGGCGCCAGGCTGATCGATAGGCGATGGCCTGCGCCCCACCGGTCCGCGTGGAGCATAGCGAGGTGCTTCTAACCTGCCGATACGTCATTTGACGTAGACCCGTCACAGCGCAGATAAGTCAAATGACGTATTCCGATCGGGAATTCGGATGCCTATTCTGCGTCAGCCGCTCGACGACAAATGAGCCGCCGTATCGGCGCTATCCACGTTGCCCGGCCCGCCAGCCAGACCTGAAACCTACGCAGACAAGGACCTTGAACATGACACAACGCTTCGACGACAACGGCGGCGACGATGCTTGCGAAGCATCCGCCCGCGCCGCCCAACTTGCCTCTCCTGGCCGGCGGAAAGTCGCACTGACACTTGCTTCGCTGCCGCTCGCGATGATGATCAAGCCATCGTTCGCTGCTGCTCCGCCGACTTCGCAAGTCAACACGACGGGCAGGGCGATCACGGATACCACGGTGACGGTCGGTCAGCTGCACTCGTCAACCGGCACGATGGCAATCAGCGAGACCGGATCGATCCGCGCCGAACGCCTCGCGATCGAACAGATCAACGCGATGGGCGGAGTCCTCGGCCGCCAGATCAAGGTAATCCAGGAAGACGGCGCAAGTGACTGGCCTACCTTTGCGGAAAAGGCGACCAAGCTGCTCGAAAGCGATAAGGTTGCCACGGTATTCGGCTGCTGGACGTCTGCGTCACGTAAAGCCGTGCTGCCGGTCTTTGAAAAAGACAATGGCCTGCTGTACTACCCGACGTTCTATGAAGGCCTGGAACAGTCGAAGAACGTGTTCTATACCGGTCAGGAAGCGACTCAGCAAGTGCTGGCCAGTCTGAGCTGGTTCGCCAAAGAGAAAAAAGCCAAGACTTTCTATCTCGTCGGCTCGGACTATATCTGGCCGCGCACCTCCAACAAGATCGCCCGCAAGCACATTGAAAACGTGCTGCACGGCGAGGTGGTCGGCGAAGAGTACTACCCGCTCGGCAACACCGAGTTCGGTTCGCTCATCAACAAGATGAAGTTCAAGAAGCCGGACGTGATTTTCGCGGACGTGGTGGGCGGCAGCAATGTCGCGTTCTACAAACAACTGAAGGCTGCCGGCGTGACAGGCGACAAGCAGCTGTTGCTGACCATCTCGGTGACCGAAGACGAGTTGCTGGGTATCGGTGGCGAAAACTTCCAGGGCTTCTATTCGTGCATGAAATATTTCCAGAGCCTGGACAACCCTGCCAACAACAAGTTCGTTGCGGCATTCAAAGCGGAATATGGCAAGGACGCGGTGATCGGTGACGTGACCCAGGCCGCATACCTGGGCCCGTGGCTGTGGAAGATGGCCTGCGAGAAAGCGGGCAGTTTCGACGTCAACAAGGTAGTGGCGGCCTCGCCGGGTCTGGAGTTCAAGGACGCGCCGGAAGGCGACGTCAAAGTCCACCCGAATCACCATTTGTGGAGCAACACGTTGATTGGCCAGGGCCAGCGCGATGGTCAATTCAAGGTTGTCTACAAGTCGGACTTGATTGAACCGAATCCGTTTCCGAAGGGCTATCAATAAAAAGCTGAGAGTGATCACCGGCGGTCGCAATGGCTGCTGCCGGCGGGAATCGCAAGTCGCTGTTGCATTTTTCGATTTTTAACACAGCCTGCTCGAACGCAGGCCGCGCAGGGGATTGACCATGGCTTGGTTCTCGCAGTTTGGCGCGATCGTCGCTATGCAGGGCTTCAACGGCCTCTCGGTATTCAGCGTGTTGCTGCTGATGGCGCTCGGTCTGGCCATCATCTTCGGGCAGATGGGCGTGATCAATATGGCGCACGGCGAATTTTTGACGATCGGCGCCTACACCACTTATGTGTTATCCGCCTTGACCCACAAGTATGCGCCGACACTGCAACCTGTCTACTTCTTCGTGGCCATTGTGGTCGCGTTCGCGGTTGCCTTTGCCTTCGGCTACCTGGTGGAATGGCTGCTGATCCGCCATCTATACCGGCGCCCACTCGACACCCTGCTGGCGACCTGGGGCCTGTCTCTTGCCATGCAGCAAACCTTTCGCTCGTTGTTCGGCTCACAGGAAGTCAGTCCGGATCTTCCGCAATGGCTGATGGGTTCACTATCGCCTTATCAGGGTCTCGACATCCCGATCAACGGCCTGATGGTGATGGTTCTTGCCATGGTGCTGACGGCGGTTCTGCTGCTGTTTCTGTACAAATCGCAGTGGGGCGTGAAGGTGCGGGCTACCACCCAGAACCGGATTATGGCCGGCGCCGTCGGAATCAGCACCAGCAAGGTCGACCGCCTGACCTTTGCGCTTGGATGCGGGATTGCCGGTATAGCAGGCGCGGCCTTTACTACCATCGGCTCGACCGGGCCGACGAGCGGTTCGCTTTATATCGTGGATACCTTTCTGACCGTCGTGTTCGGCGGCGCACAAAGCCTGTTCGGCACGATTGCCTCCGCGTTCTCGATCGCCCAGACCCAGTCGACGACAGAGTTTTTTCTGTCTGGCTCGATGGCGAAAGTGCTGACCTTGTCAGCCGTGATCGTCATTCTGATGCTACGTCCGCAAGGCCTGTTCGCAACCAAAGTACGGCGCTAGCTGTTCAATCGCAGGAGAAAGCAATGAATTCTCGATATCTCAAGTGGCTGGGTGGACGCTCCGGTGCGATGGGATTCATCTGGCTGGGTCTTCTGATACTGGTGCTGCTGCCGGTGACGCTGGACATTTTCAGGCTGAACCTGGTGGGCAAATATCTTACTTACGCGTTTGTGGCGATAGGACTGACGCTGTGCTGGGGCTACGGAGGGATCCTCAGCCTGGGGCAGGGCGTGTTCTTCGGTCTGGGCGGCTATTGCATGGCGATGTTCCTGAAGCTGGAAGCATCGGATCCGGTCAGTACAAAGATCCAGTCCACGCCGGGGATTCCAGACTTTATGGACTGGAATCAGATTACGCATCTGCCGCTCATGTGGGAGCCATTCAGGCACCTCTGGTTCGCTATTGTGGCAGTGCTGGTGATACCGGCGTTGCTTGCCTTTGTCATCGGACTCGCCATGTTCAAACGGCGCGTCGGCGATGTCTATTTTGCGATCGTGACTCAGGCGATTGCAGCCATTCTGTCCATCCTCATTATCGGGCAGCAGGGGCTGACCGGTGGTGTGAACGGCATTACCGATTTGCGCACGGTTCTCGGTTGGGACATACGCACCACTTCGGCGCACTACGTCCTCTACTTTGTGAATGCCGGCCTACTGTTTTTGTGCATCGCGTTTGGCAAATTTCTTCTATCGAGCAAGCTCGGCAAGCTGCTGGTAGCGATGCGCGACAAGGAGGAGCGCGTACGTTTCTCAGGCTATGACGTTGCGGCCCTGAAGATTTTCGTGTTCTCGGTCGCAGCCGTGTTCTCCGCCATCGGTGGAGCGATGTTTGCGCTGCAGGTCGGCTTTATGTCGCCGTCGTTCGTGGGTATCGTTCCGTCGATCGAAATGGTGATCTTCTGTGCAGTAGGCGGCCGCACGTCCCTGTTCGGTGCCGTCTACGGCGCCTTGTTGGTCAATTTCGGCGAGTCATATTTTTCGGAATCGCTCCCGCAGCTCTGGCTATTCCTGATGGGGGCACTCTTCATCGGTGTGGTGATGTTCTTCCCGAATGGCCTCGCCGGTCTTTACGAAAGTCACGGCAAGAAGCTGCTTGCACGCTTACCGGTGACTGCCTATCTGCGACGTCGCGCGCTAGTGACGCTGTCGGCGTCCGATCCCGAGGCCTGACGCAGGTCTCTCCGCAAAAACAGAGAACACCATGGCTAAAAGAGATTTCGTACTATCGATCGAGGATCTGACGGTTTCGTTCGACGGTTTCAAGGCTGTGGACGGCCTGAACCTTTATGTGGACCGCAACGAAGTGCGTGTCGTAATCGGACCGAACGGAGCTGGCAAAACCACCGTGCTCGACCTGATAAGCGGGAAGACGCGAGCTACCAGCGGCAGCATCAAGTTCAAAGGACTGGAATTGACGAGGATGAGCGAGCACATGATCGTGCGCGCCGGGATAGGTCGCAAGTTCCAGACGCCTTCCATATATGAAAACCTCACTGCGTACGAAAACCTCGAAGTGTCGTTTCCCCGCGGGCGCAGTGTGTTCGGCGCCATTGCTTTCCGCCGTACCGTTGACGTGGATGAGCGAGTGCGCCAGATTGCCGAGGAAGTGTTCCTGAGTGACATGCTGCAACAAACGGCTGAGCTACTGAGTCACGGGCAGAAACAGTGGCTCGAGATCGGCATGTTGTTGATGCAGGATCCTGAACTGATGCTGCTCGACGAACCGGTTGCGGGCATGAGCGTGTCGGAGCGCGAAAAGACCGCCGAATTGCTGTCGCGGGTTGCTAAAAATCGGTCGGTCGTAGTAATCGAGCATGACATGGAGTTCGTTAAGAACATCGCACACCGCGTCACTGTGCTGCATCAGGGCAAGGTACTGGCCGAAGGAAGCATGGACATGGTGCAGTCCAACCCGAAAGTGATTGAAGTCTACCTCGGGCATTGAAGCGCGGTCGTGCAGCGCCGGAACCTAACTTTGAATTCAAAAGGAACAGTTTATGTTCAACGTTACAGGACTGGTCTCGGGCTACGGTCAGAGTGAAGTGATCCATCAACTCGATTTAAGCGCTGCCACCGGCGAAATCGTCGCCGTCATGGGGCGCAATGGCATGGGTAAAACGACTTTTTTCAAATCGTTGATGGGCATCCTGGCGTGCCGTGCGGGCAAGGTGGAAGTGGCCGGTGTCGACGTCGCAAAACTGCAACCATTCGAGCGGGTCGCGCGAGGGATTGCGTATGTGCCACAAGGCCGGATGATTTTTTCGACGCTCACGGTCCTTGAAAACATCAAGACGGGCTTGCCGAAAGCGGCACAGGGGCGGGTGCCTGCGGAAATATTCGATCTCTTCCCTGTTTTATACGATATGCGCGATCGCCGCGGCGGGAATTTGTCGGGCGGTCAGCAGCAGCAACTTGCCATCGCGCGCGCCCTGGTCACCAATCCCAAAGTACTGCTGCTCGATGAGCCGACGGAAGGAATTCAGCCCTCCATCATCAAGGACATTGCCCGCTCGCTGAAAGAGATTCGGGACCTGAAGCAACTTACCATCATCGTTTCCGAGCAGGTGCTGAGTTTCACGATGGAAGTCGCGGACCGTTTGCTGGTGATCGAGAAGGGCCGCTTCGTTCACGAAGATCGGCGCGAGGAAGTCGATATCGCGAAGATCAGCGGCTATCTCTCTGTTTGACATCCGAAATGGTTAAGGACAACGCGGGCATTTATTGCGCGCAGCTTACTGGAAAGGAGTGCAAACGATGCTCGGTTACATGTGCTACAACCGCTTCGGCCATGCTGGCTTTACTGACAGGCATAAAGGCCGCAGCACTGCCGGCGTTCAGACCTGTGCGGTTTGCCTGCTGCGCTTCGATGCACGCGGCGGCACCTTGCCTGACGGCACAGTGCTGGAAGAAGCCGAATGGATCGCCAGGGTATGCACGCAAATCAAGGACGACACCGCCAACGGCGGCTACCAGGCAGGCTGCGCTGCATGTGTCTTTCCCGCAGCGTAGGCGGAGCCTGCACGCGGTAACTGCAAACACAACCTGATAGCACGGAGAGAATACATGCAACATTTCACGATCAAGCCAGGCGTGCCGCTTGCCGAGCAAGCAGAACTTGGCCATAACCGCTGGCATCCGGATATTCCCTTCCTGTCAACTGTTAAGCCCGGTGAAGAGATCATCATCGAGTCGCTGGACTTTCTGGACGCGCAAATCAAGGACAACGACAGCACTGACGATGTGCGCGATATAGACCTGACCCGCGCACATCCGCTTACCGGTCCTTTCCATATTGAAGGAGCGGAGCCTGGCGACCTGCTGGTTGTCGATCTTCTCGATATCAAACCGATCACGCCAGTGGGCTTTTCGGGCGTGTTCGCGAAGAGCAATGGCGGCGGCTTTCTCGGCGACTATTTTCCAGATGCGGCCAAGGCGATATGGGACCTGAAAGGGCTGTACGCCACTTCGCGCCATATCCCCGGTGTGCGCATCGCCGGGCTAACACACCCGGGCCTGATGGGCTGCCTTCCGTCGACTGAATTGCTGGCCGAGTGGAATCGCCGGGAGGCGCCGCTGGCGGAACTGGGTCTTGCAAAACCGCCGGAGCCGTCGACCGCTGTGCTGCGCGGTGTACGCGGAGCCGCCTTCGACCGGATGGCGAAAGAGGCGGCCCGCACGGTTCCGCCGCGCGAGCATGGCGGCAATACCGACATCAAGGATCTCTCGAGCGGAACCCGGATTTTCTTCCCGGTATATGTCAAGGGCGCGGGCTTTTCGATGGGCGATCTGCACTTCTCTCAAGGCGACGGCGAAATCAGTTTTTGCGGCGCAATCGAAATGGACGGCGCGACCCATGTCGGCTTTGACCTCATTAAAGGTGGCATGGCCAAGTACAACCTCAGTGCACCGGTTTTCATGCCTAGTCCGATCAGGCCGCGTTACGACCAGTGGCTGACCTTTGAGGGAATTAGCGTCGAGAACGGAAAGAACTATTACATGGACGCTACGGTCGCCTATCGGCAAGCCTGCCTGAAGGCCATCGACTACCTGAAGCAGCATGGGTTTACCGGACCGCAAGCATATATGTTGCTTACCGCGGCCCCCGTTGAAGGTCGCATCGGCGGCATCGTCGATATTCCGAACTGCTCGGCCACGGTGTCATTACCGCTCGCAATATTCGAGAAAAACATCGCACCGACGGGGATGCTCAGCGAGCGTGCGTTCTGGGGTCACAGGGACTGACAAGCAGATCTGGACTCAAGCGGCGAGCCATTCGGTCCGCCGCGATACATTGGACTGATGGGAAGTATGCAACATGCCACTTTACGATATGCGTTGTCCCTCGTGCGAGGGAATCTTCGAGAAATTGCTAGCGGTATCCGTGCGCGGCGATGCCGTCGACTGTCCCTATTGTGAGCAAAGCGTTGCGGCGGAAGCAATGATTACGGCACGCAACGTGCAATTCAGCGTCACCGAACGCTGGAAGCCGCAGAGTCGGGCCGAGCAATTGACGGGGGCAGGAGTGACAGGCCCTGGAACACGCGCTGAGGCGGGGCGCTCGAGTGTGTTTCATGTCTGCAAAGGCGGCAATTGCAGCCTATGCGGCTAACGACGTAGCCCGGCGTTGCAGGAGGTTGTGTGGCAGTAAGACGCGGGCGGCGGAATCCGGCTGATAGAACGTCGCCAGTGAATGAGCCGATGAACCTGCCGAACCCGCGATTCGGCCGAGGTGCTGAAGCGCCTGCATTACCCACAGAGGTGATGCAGAGGCGCGCGCGCAGGTACGTTGCCTATCCCCTGCGTCCGCGTCATCTGGAGCAGGACCTTGAAATAGTTGCCGATTGGCATTGCCTGCATCGCACACCTCTGTAGCGACTAGCGCCGCTGCGGGTTAGTGGCGCACCGCTATAGATTTTTCGCGCTATCGCCGCCCGTAACTTCGATTTCGGAGCCGGTGACCATTGCCGCGGCATCCGAAGCGAGAAATACCGCCGCAGGCGAGACGTCTTCGGGCTGCACCCACCCGACGCCAAGCGGCATCGTTGCCGCGCGGCGGTCCCACGCTTCCTGCGGCGTGAGCAGGCCGTTCGGTTTGTGGTAGCCGGTTTCACCCACGCTTTCCGTCAGTCGCTTTTCATACAGCGTCAAAGCGGTGGCGACGAGCCCTGGTACTACGGCGTTGACTGTAATGTTGTAGCGACCGAGTTCGAGTGCCGCCGACTTCATCAGCCCAAAGATGCCCCACTTGGACGCCGCATAACTTGCTGCGTCCTTCGTTCCATGCCGTCCCTGCATCGAAGAAACGACGATGATGCGCCCATAGTTGCGTCTCACCATCATTGGTGCAAATGCACGGATAGTATTTGCGGTACCGTTCAGGTTATTGTCGATGACGTCCGTCCACTCTGTGTCCTGAAGATCCAGAAGTGGCTTCCAGTACTGAATGGCTGCGTTCGCAACGACGATATCGATTTTTCCGTAACGCTGTTCGATGCGAGTCGCAGCGGCGCGCAACGCGGCGGTGTCGCGGATGTCCGCGCGAATACCTTCGGCGCGGCGCCCATACGCCTCGATCATGCTGACTGTCTCAGCAAGCTCTTGCGGCGTGGCGGCCGCTGCATCAGAGGCGGTGCTGACCGGTCCTGAGATGTCGAGCGCAATGACGTCCGCTCCATTTGCTGCGAACTCGACCGCAATGGCGCGACCGATTCCGCGGGCCGCCCCGGTAACGACCGCCACACGCCCCTGCAGCCTGGAATCGCGGCCAGCGACGATTGGCCCCGCGGTCTTGGCCGCCGGCGGCACTGGCACGGGCATCCCGTCCATAGTTGGAGCGCCCCCGTGCGTTTTCTGGGCATGTGCGACGCCTGACAGCAATATGCCTGCGGCGGCGGCACCGCCGCCAACGAGCAACTTGCGTCGCGAGCGGTCCGGCTCAGCCTGGTCGACGTCACATCTTCCGTCATTGATTATCAATTAAATGCTCCTTTCAGATCTCGGGTTCGCTCGCCGCCGCGCATGTGACGGCGGGCGACGAGGCTGTGATATGCCGACCTGATGGGAATTCAACAGGCCGGGCGGGCGTTTGCGACTCACATTCGAAAGACCAGATTTCGAAAGATGCTTTGTCAGAAGGCGCCGCGCCAGCCGGATCAGGAGCTTGCACGGGCATCCTCGCTCCCCTTCGCGGAGGCTTGCGATGCCGACGCGCAATCGGCAACGAACTTTGCATGCAGGCGCTTCTCCGCCCGTGTGAGCTCCTCCGGATAGCGCGGATCATTTCGGGCCGGTTCATATCCAACCGATTCGAGCTCCGACAATTCGCGAATGAGGTCGCCATGTGTTATCCCGGCTTTGGCCGCTACAAAGGGATATGAGTGACATTCCTTTACCGACAGTTTCTCCGCTGCGCTAGCGGATACGCTAAGCATCATCAAGGCGATGACCGAGGTCATCTTGAATCGGCTGTTCATATGAACTCCTGCTTTTCGAGATTTGAAGAAATCACAAACCGCGGTCTCTATTGGCCACGAGAGACCAATGCGCGACGACGTGAGTGCGTGCCATCACGATATCTAGTCGATCGGCGCGTTGACGCATCCCGAACGTGAAGGATAGTTAATCAAGACTGGCTGGATTGAACGGCGTCGCGCCAGCTTTTCTGCCGGACGCAATAAGTGCGGGATATGCGGGCTGTCAAAAACGGGGGGCAGCAGGTACGACAGCTTGTGCAGCGGCAGCGCTAAACGACAGACCGAAGATGCGCGCGGTCATCCTGCCGCAGGCACTCTACAACGTGGTGCCGAGCATGGTCGCGCCTTTCGTTCCGACGATCAAGCAGAGTTCGCTTGATCATGTGATCAACGTCCGCGGAATCTCTTTTCCGCTAACGATCACGCGCGTTTCGCGAGATAGGCGTCGATTAGTTATTGGAAGTCGATCCGCAAGGAAGCAATATGTCCTCCTGAAGGTCGACTTCTCGAGATCTCGAGTATATCCGGCCCGTATCGAAGGAGTGCCGCTCAACGCCAGATGGAGATGCCGACGTTGAGCGGCGGCGCACCCCAGGTTATGTGCAACGTGAACCGGTCTGCAACGGGGCGCGCCGCTTCTGGCCGCTCGGGCACGTGCGCTCAGAAATTGTGGCGAAGACCGACACTGATCTGTGTCTGGTTGTTGCTGCCCGATTCAATGCCTGTGTCCGTTATTTCGGCGTAGGAGAGGCTTAGGCCATTACCCCCGGAGACGTGTTGATAGGCTGCCTCGGTGTACAGCAGCGTCCGCCTGCTCAAGCCGTAGTCGACCTCCATCGTGACCTGCTGATTGTGCAGCGTTGCGCTGGTCGCGCCGGAAAGGTGCTCAGTCGTCAACGTGTAGCCGGCGCCAAGGCTCAGCGCGTGCGTCAGCGGGTATTTGCCGTAAACGCTGTAGTTATCGAAGCGGAGATCATCGCCGGCGCGCACATCGAGCGAATTCCCGCTTGCGAGTGAGAGGTAACTGGAATGCGTATATAGCAAACCGACCGTTCCGGCTCCGATGTCGGCGCGGGCACCGCCGCCCCAGATGGTCTGGTCGCCTGCAGCGATGGTGTACCCCATTCCCGCATTTACGGCACCCAAACTGTTGTTTGCGCTCACCAGATTGTCTGCGTCCATATAAGCCGCCGCAAAGTGGAATGGACCATAGTCATACGCGGTGCCGGCGCTTACAAGACGGTTGTTTTGAAACTGGCCGGCGGCATTGGAAAAGGCGTACATGCTGCCGAAATGCCAACCGGCAACAACCGGACTTTCGTACGTCACCGAGTTGCTGACCGTATAGCTTCCGCCGACTGTGTCGTTGTCGTAGACGTGTGCGGAGGTGTTCCCGCCAAACGTGCAGTAGGCCGATACGGGACACAAGTAATTCGTGACCGGGCTGTACTGCTTGCCGAGTGTCAATGTGCCCCAGCGGTCATCTTTGACGCCAACCCACGACTGCCGTGAAAACATGTCGGCACTATTGGAGCTAGCGCCGTTGCCGAGGTTGAATCCGCTTTCGAGGTCGAAGATGGCATGCATGCCGCCGCCAACATCTTCGCTGCCCCTGATACCAAAAACCGTCGTGTTGTTGGCGGAATTGCCCAGTCCCCACACGGGGCCGGCTTTGCCGCCCGGGGTTTTTCCGCTGTTGGTGAACTGAACGCTTTCGTCCAGCACGCCGTACAGCGTCACGCTGCTCTGCGCATGAGCGACCGATACAAGTGCGCCCGCAACTGCTGCCGCTGCCAAATGCTTTCTTTTGATAAACATGGTTGTTTTCTAAACAGGTAGTAATCCGATATAACTGAGATCGCTGTCGTCTGGTGATTTTCAGATTGTTCGGCCCGCTATTCCACCAGGTTTCTGGTGGCGCGCGGCGTTCCCAGCGCTGGGCTTCAGCGTTCGAGCAGCTCACGTAGTGCCTTGTCGAGCACGCCGATATCGACGGGGCTCGTCCCAGGGCCGCCGGCAAAGTGCCCCCAGATAGAATCGACCACGCGGAGCTCCGCGTTCGGCATATGCCTGACTTCGAATTCGCTGTCTTCCGGCGGGAAATAAAGGTCGGTCTTGCAGGGCATGACAATCGCCTTGGCACGAATCGACGAAAGCGCCTTCACGAAGTCGCCTTGATACATTTCGTTATTGCTGATGTCGCCGTACTGCCAGGTCCACAGCATGCCGAGCAGATTATTGGCGTCCTTCGACAACAGCCAACCCTCCCAGAAACCGACCAGAAAGTCTTCAAGAGAGGAGTAGCCAAGCTTCTCGAGATCGAGCTTTTCCCGATAGAACGTTTGCGACAATCCCCATCCCGCATAAACGCGCGCGGCCGCACGCAAGCCCTTGTCGGGCTGAGCGTCGTACCAGCCGTCACTGAAAGCGGCATCGACGGTGAGCGCCGCCTTGACACCCTCCAGGAACACGAAGTTGTGACGCGAGCACTTCGAGGAGCCTTGGAACGGCAGAATTCGCTCGACCATCTCCGGATACATTGCACCCCAGTGGAATGTCTGCAATGCGCCCATCGACCAGCCCGTAACGAGAGCGATCTTCTGGATACCAAATAACTCCGTGACGAGCCGCCATTGCATGCGCACGTTGTCGTACGCGGTCACATTCGGAAAACGCGCTTTGCCGTACGGAGCAGGCGTGTTGCTCGGCGACGACGAAAGACCGTTGCAGAACATGTTCGGCACGATAATGAAGTACCTGGTGGGATCCAGCGCCTTGTCCTCGCCGATCAGCCATTCATTTTCATAGTGCTGGCCCGAATACCACGTCGGGTAGACAATCACGTTGTCTTTGGCGGCGTTGAGAGTCCCGTAGGTCTTGTAGGCCAGCCTGGCGTCGGGAACCCGCATGCCGCTTTGCAGCACGATGTCGCCGAGAGAAAAGATGTTGTAGTCGGACACGATAAAGCAATCCTCAGTGAAGATACATTGATATGGAGGCGCGGGCACGCGCGGGTGTGAACAGTGTCGGGCGTTGATCGTCAGGCGCCGTCCGCAGCGATGCTTGCTGTCTTCGAGAATTGCGCGATCAATCCATAGACAACGGCGCTGATGACGAATGCCGACACGGCAGTGGAAAATTCGGGAAAGCGTTTTTCGACAACATATGCCGCCACTGATCCGATCGCCCAGGCGGCGAAAGCCTGAGCGCGCCACTGGCGGTCTATGCCCGCGCCGGGGCGCGCGAGATACTGGTCAACCATTACGATGGCGCCGATCGGCGGAACGATAATGCCCAGCAGAGAGAGCCAGGGAATGAACAGTGCCCAAACGTTGGTTCCGGCTACGGCAATGCCGATCGCGGCAAGTATGACCGCGGCAGTGCGCATCTTGACGCCGACGATCCGGGACCAACCGACGGCGGAGTTATACAGACAGTGAGCGCAAACAGAGCCCAGGCTGCAGAAGAGGAATATGACCGCAACCGTGCTCAGCCATGTCTGGTGTTGGCTCAGCATGTAGCCGAACATGTTGTCCATGCCGAACGGTTGCGGAGCTGGCAAGGCGATGGCCGCGGTCATGATGCCGCCCATCAGCATCGCGTAGCAGTTCGCAATCGGAAAGGCGGTGAACGTGGCAATCCACGAATCACGACCGTTCTTCGCCCAGCGATTGAAGTCTGCCGAGACGGTGCCCGCATCGACGAACAGACTGATCACGATCGTCAACCCGACACCGAATGCCATCGACGATGCCGGATCAGTGCCGCTGTACTCGAACACGGTGCCCCATCCCGCGTGCCCGCCGGCATCGATCGCCACCCACGTCCCGAGCACAAGAAAGAGCGGTACAGAAACCATGCCGAGCCAGTGCAGCCCGCGGATTCCGACGAACGTCACTGCGAGATAAAGCAGACCCGCGATGAACGTCATGACGAGATAGCTTGTGCCAGAAGACGAGTGAATGAGATTGCCGGTAATGCCGGTCTGTACCGCGTACCAGCCGAGCAGCAGGCTCGAAAGCAGGCCCGAGGCCAAAGCGTAGCCTTTGCGTCCAAACACGCGGCTCGCCAGCAGCGCGAAGTTGAGACCGTGCTTCGCTCCCAGGCCGCCGAGCAAGCCAACGTAAGCGAACATCAATAGGTTGCCAATCACCATCGCGGTGAGCGCACGGCTAAAACCCATCCCTGCGACGAGAATGGACCCCGTCATTGCACTCGTAATGATCATCGGAAAACTGATCCACACGGTCGCGAGCGACATGACACTGCGTCGCGCCACATTCGGGACTGGTGTGTGTTCGTACTCTTCGCCGAACACGTGTTCAAGCGCCGTTTCGCTGCCGACGCCTGCGTATTGTGGAGGTGACATGACGTTCTTTCCAAGTGAAGCTGAGCTGCCATCAGGCGAGCCCTGGCCTTGACCAAAAAAAAACCCACCAGACGCCTTTTCGGGCTGTCTGGTGGGCTCTATTGCCCCCGCTATATCGTCGCTGTTGACGCATCGCGGATAAGAATGACGTTATTAGATTCTTTCGGAAAAAATAATCTGTCAAGCCCTTTGAGACTCGAAGAAGGCAATCAATGTGACGGCTCGATAGAACTGTTCGCTCACACGCTTGACAAGCGTATGCACGCCAACTAGCATTCGCCCGTACATTTACGGTTTCGCACTCGCCGCCAACATCGCCGGCGAGTCGCAATGGCAATAGAGCCCGACCGGACCTTCGCGTCCGTTCGGGCTTTTTTTTGTTCGTGCGTTTCATATCGAAACAGGAGAGAAGCAATGCGACACGGTGATATTTCCAGCAGCAACGACTGCGTCGGCGTGGCCGTCGTCAACTACAAGATGCCCCGGCTGCATACGAAGGCGGAAGTTCTCGACAACGCGCACAGAATCGCGGAAATGGTCGTCGGAATGAAGCAAGGACTACCGGGGATGGACCTTGTTGTCTTCCCGGAGTATTCGACGCACGGCATCATGTACGACGCGAAGGAAATGTATGAAACGGCATCTACGGTTCCCGGCGCGGAGACGGAAATCTTCAGTGCAGCGTGTCGGAAAGCCAACGTGTGGGGCGTCTTCTCGCTGACTGGCGAGCGACACGAGGAACATCCGAGCAAGGCGCCGTACAACACGCTGATACTGATGAACAACCGCGGCGAGATCGTGCAGAAGTATCGCAAGATCATGCCGTGGACGCCGATCGAAGGCTGGTATCCGGGTGATTGCACGTATGTGTCGGACGGGCCGAAGGGCATGAAGATCAGCCTAATCATTTGCGACGACGGCAACTATCCGGAGATCTGGCGCGATTGCGCAATGCGCGGCGCTGAACTGATCGTGCGCTGCCAGGGCTATATGTATCCGGCCAAGGAGCAACAGGTGATGGTGGCCAAGACCATGGCGTGGATGAACAACGTCTATGTCGCGGTGGCGAATGCGACCGGCTTCGACGGCGTGTACTCGTACTTCGGCCATTCGGCGATCGTTGGTTTCGATGGACGCTCACTCGGCGAATGCGGGACCGAGGAAATGGGCATCCAGTACGCAGAATTGTCGACGAGCTTGCTACGTGACGCCCGCAGGAACATGCAATCGCAGAACCACCTTTATAAGCTGCTGCATCGCGGCTACACGGGCAAGATCAACTCTGGCGAAGACATGCATGGCGTAGCCGCCTGCCCGTTCGAGTTCTATGGCAAATGGGTCAACGATCCGGAGGGCGCACGTCGCCAGGTCGAGCTGCTCACGCGCTCGCTGCCCGGCACGCCGGAATGCCCGATCGAAGGGATTCCGCACAGTGAGCCTGCGCACCGGTAACAGCCTTCGCGCGCCGCCGGTGCCGCACACCGGCTCACGCGCGGTGCGCAAAACTCACGAGGACGATGTCAAATGCACGAAATGCTCGCGCAGTACCGAATCGAACGCGAACCGTTCTACCATCCCGTAGGTCAGGAAATCGAACTGTTCGACGCCGCCTATTCGCAGCGCATGCCGATGATCCTGAAAGGTCCGACCGGATGCGGCAAGACTCGCTTCGTGGAGCATATGGCATGGCGCCAGGGCAAGCCGCTCGTCACCGTTGCCTGCAACGAAGACATGAGCGCCTCGGACCTCACTGGGCGCTATCTGTTGAACGGCAGCGGCACGTCGTGGCAAGACGGCCCGCTGACGATGGCCGCTCGGCATGGCGCGATCTGCTATCTCGATGAGGTTATCGAAGCGCGCTCGGACACGCTCGTCGTCATTCATCCGCTCACCGACGACAGGCGCATTCTGCCGCTGGACAAGCGCGGTGAACTCGTGCACGCCCATCCGGACTTCCAGCTCGTCGTGTCGTATAACCCCGGTTATCAGACCTTCGGGAAAGACATGAAGCCGTCGACACGTCAACGCTTTGGCGCGATCGAATTTCAATACTCCGATCAAGCGGTCGAAACCGAAATCGTCGCCCACGAAGGCAAGGTGGATCGCGAGACCGCGGCGAAGCTGGTACGGATCGCCGGACAGTCGCGCCTGCTGCGCTCGCGGGGCCTCGCCGAAGGCATCTCGACGCGCATGCTCGTCCATGCAGGGGCTCTGATACGCGGCGGTATCGCGGCACGCGCGGCCTGCGAGCTTGCGATGACATGTCCGATTACCGACGATGACGAATTGCGCGCTGCGCTAGACGGATTCGTGACCGCCCAGTTCGGTCCGTGATGACGATGCTGCACGACCTGAACGATGGCAATGGAGCGCAGGCTGCCGCGGCGGAACTGCGCGTGGAAGATCTCGCGTTGTTCGAGCGCGTGCAGCGCATGGTTGGGCATTATGCGACCGGCTTCGGGCATGCCAGCGAGGCCAGTGACGCGGCGAGCGGCTTGAAGATCGAAGTGCTTACACCGGAAGAAGCGGCGTTGCCGGTTCGGGCGTCGATTGGTGCCGGCGTGATCAGATTGCCGCCGGCCGCATTGTCGGCTGACCCCGCTGCCGCGACACGTTTGTATCAGGCGTCGGTCGCTCATGCAGTCGCACACCTGCGCTATTCGCGGCCAGCGTCGCCGGTCGGCAAACGCGGCGCGTTGTGGGTCGCTGTCGCATCGTTGATCGAAGACGCGCGCGTCGAGCGTTTGCTGATGGGCGAGTACCCCGGACTGCACCGGCTGTGGGGCGGCTTTCATACGGTCCTCGCTGACGGGGGTGTGATGAGCTTCGCCTCGCTTGCCGCTCGACTGGCGCGCGCGTTGCACTACCCCGACTTCGACGACACGAATCACTGGGTCATGAAGGGCCGCGATCTCGTCGAAGAACTTGCCGGGTGCCCCGACAACGACGATGCGTACGCGGAAGTCGCAAGCATACTGGCCGTCGATCTCGCGCAGATGCGTGTGCGCTTCGATTTCTCGACGTACTACGTCGAGCCGGCCTACCGGGACGACAACGCCTATCTCTGGCGTCTGGACGAGGACTCGGAACCAGAGAAGCCCGAGCCGACGCAAATGAAACTGGCAGACCAGTCTGCGTTGGAGCACCGGTCGAACGACCAGCCTGCGAAAAACGACGAAGCAACCAGGGAAGCCGAAGAGGTGCGCTGCCATCGATACCCAGAATGGCACGCGCGTGTGGGCGCCGAATTCGCCGAATGGACGAGCGTGTTCGATCGTTCGCCAGCGCAAGCCCCCGGTCATGCCGAGCGTAGTGCGCCGTCGCGGCGGCCACCGCCGCCCTGGTGGCAGGAACCCGTCCAGCGATTGCGCAGGCAGTTCGACGGTGACGACTTCGACTTGAGCGCGTTGATCGACGCCCAGATCGGGCTGCGCGCGCGCATTGCCAGCCACGAGCGGGTGTTCCAACGCCAGCGCCGCAGGCGTGCGACCATGTCGGTGCTCCTGCTGCTCGATTTCTCCGAGTCGACCAACGACCGGGCCAAAGCTGGCGAGCCGTCCATGCTCGACATCGAGAAAGAGGTGGCGACCACGATCGCTACGGCGCGCTCTCCGGCGGCGAATCGACTAGCACTGCACGGCTTTGCGTCGAATGGCCGGCATCAGGTGCACTATAGCCGCATCAAGGATTTCGATGAGCCTTTCGGCGCAGTGGAGCGGCAAAGGCTTCAGGCACAGCGTGGCGCGTTTTCGACACGCATGGGCGCCGCGATGCGTCACGCCGCGACGTGCCTCGAGAGTGAGACGACTGACGCCAAAGTGCTGATTCTCGTCTCGGACGGCGCGCCGTCCGACATCGACGTTCATGACACGTCGCATCTGGTCGAGGACGCGCGTCACGCGGTTGCAGAGCTGTCGTCGCGCGGCATCCTGACTTTCTGCTTTGCGCTCGATCGCGATGCCCGCCATGCGCGGACAATCTTCGGACGGCAGCGTTATATGCTCATGGAACGGGCGACGAATCTGGCCGTTCAGATCAGCCGGTTGCTCGAAAACCTGTTGAGATAGCCCGACCGCGCGGCGCGAGAGAGCTCGCCGCGTTCCGCGTTTTTTGGCGAAGTAAGATGAAGCCTCGGCCTTCAATTTCGCCCAACTCCGACATACCGAACAAGGGCGCATACGACTGTGGCACAGACAGAGCCAATCAAAGTAGGTGTGTTGTATTCTGAGACCGGCGTAACGTCGGCAATTGAAACGTCGCAGCTCTATGCAACCCTGTTCGCGATACGCGAGATTAACGACGCCGGCGGCATTGACGGACGCGAAGTGGTGCCCATCCGCTACGACCCTCAGTCCGATCCTGTGAAGTACCGCCTGCTTGCCGAGCGCCTCATTCTCGAAGACGACGTACCGGTGATCTTCGGCTGCTACATGTCGAGCACACGCAAAGCGGTGTTGCCGATCGTCGAACGCTGGAATCGCCTGCTGTTCTACGCGACGCTCTATGAGGGGTTCGAATTTTCGGAGAACCTCGTCTATACCGGTGCTGCGCCGAACCAGAACAGTGTGCAACTGGCCAACTTCATGACCTCGCATTTCGGCCCGCGTGTGTATATGGTCGGATCGAATTACATCTACCCGTATGAGTCCAACCGCATCATGTCCGACCTTGTCATGCAGCGGCCAGGTGGCGCGAAACTAGGTGAGCGCTACGTTCGTCTGGGCGCGACTGAGGACGATTTTGCCGACATCATCGAAGAGATCGGCAAGACGCGCCCGGATTTCATATTTTCGACGGTTGTCGGCAGCGCGACGCAGCACTTCTATCGGGCTTATGCACGCGCAGGCTTTGACCCGGCGACCATGCCGATCGCGAGCCTGACCACGTCCGAAGTCGAGGTCGGGCAGATGGGAGCGGAAATCGCCTGCGGCCATATTACGGCCGCGCCGTATTTCCGTTCGATCGGATCGGAGACCAATCACGCGTGCGTGGAGAAATTCGCCCGCGCGTTCGGGGCCGACGTGATGCCTAACGCCAGTTGGGAGGCAGCGTACTTTCAGGTTCATCTGATGGCTCGCGCGATGTGCGCAGCGGGCAGCGCCGACATCGAAGCGTTGATGCCCAGATTGCTTGGCAGTGAATTCGACGCGCCACAGGGGCGGGTGCGCGTCGATGCTTCGACGCACCATACGTGGCTGTATCCACGCATTGGCCGGGTCAATGGACGCGGGGAATTCGTCATCGAGCAGGAAGCCGGGACAGCGGTGGGGCCCGATCCTTATCTCGTTGATCACGCACTTGGCGACTGGTCGGCCAAATGATGTCGGGGGGCATTGCATGAGCGACGAAGTCAAGCGCTATGTCGGCGGGCACGAGCGGGTCAGGCCTATTTCTCATCTACTCAGGGATCTTCGCTCGCTGCGGGTTTGCGTTTTTCATCCCAACGA
Source organism: Paraburkholderia rhynchosiae (assembly GCF_002879865.1). Classification (GTDB taxonomy): domain Bacteria; phylum Pseudomonadota; class Gammaproteobacteria; order Burkholderiales; family Burkholderiaceae; genus Paraburkholderia; species Paraburkholderia rhynchosiae. The sequence continues at coordinate 16,497 of NZ_PNXY01000042.1, read as the reverse complement.
TAGCGACGGCGCACAACTGACGCAGCAATTGCAACGCATAGGCTGCCAGGTGCAGGCTTTCTGGCCGCCGTTGCCGGCGCCGCCGGAAGGCAGCGATGTAGTGTTCATCGCTCTTTTTCCCGACATGCTAAATCTCGCCTACGACTGGAGCGCGGCCGAAGATGCCCCGCCGTTGATCGCGGTCATCAATTACGAGAATCCGACTGTCATCGAAGCGGTGTTGCGCATTGGCGCGAAGGCAGTGGTTGCTTCGCCGATCCGTTCGTTTGGCTTGTTGAGCGCGCTTGTTCTGGGGCGCGAAATCGCCGCCCACACGAAAAAGCTCAAGAGGCGCGTCCTGCGGCTCGAGGAAAAGCTTGGCGGTGCCCGCAGGATCGCCGACGCACAGGATATCCTCTGCCGCCAACGGGGCGTGGACAAGGCCGAGGCCTACCGTATCATTCGCGAGCAGGCTATGGCCAAACGCATGACGGTTGAAGAAATTGCGGCGGCGATTACCAATGCGAACGACATCCTGTCTTTTGGCTGTTGAGAGGATTCTGATAGTCACATAGTCGGCGCTGTTCCGCCCGCGGACTCCGATGCGATGTACGGACTCTCTCCCCAAGGCAATACAGCCTATGGCAACAAGAAGGCGTGCAATTGTAGGCAGGCAGTGGCGCCCGTGCCCAAATGCTCCCGTATTCCGCGAAGCTGGAGCCGTGTGCGGTCAACGTGGGAACGTGTTGATCGTCGCACTATCGGGGTGGGGAGATATTGCCGCGTGGGCGTTTCCGCGTTCTGCTTGATCCGGTGTCTTGAGCGATTAGTCCAGGCTAGAGAATTCTGCACGCTTACAATCGTAGAGGTTGCACCATCACCCGCCGCAATCTCCTCAAGAGCAAGCGCGAGACTCAGATAATCCAGCCCGGCGCCACCCCATTTTTCTTCAACGACCATCCCCAACGCGCCTAATTCGCCAAGCTCTTTAAGCGCGGCCGCGGGAAACGTGTGGTTTTTATCCCAGTCGGCTGCATGCGGTGCAAGGCGCTCCGACGCGAACGTCCGGATAGACTCGCGAATCATTTCATGTTCTTGCGTAAGCATCATTGTCGCTTCTCCTGATTCAGATCACCTCGATGGCCACCGCAGTTGCTTCACCGCCGCCAATGCACAAACTCGCGATGCCTCGCTTGCCGCCGGTCTTTAGAAGCGCACCCAACAGCGTCACGAGAATGCGAGCACCTGATGCGCCAATGGGGTGACCCAATGCGCATGCGCCGCCATGGATGTTGACCTTCTCCGGAGCGATGCCCAGTTCTTTGGTGCAGGCCATCGAAACGACGGCGAACGCTTCATTGATTTCCCACGAGTCCACGTCGCCTATCGACCACCCTGTTTTGTCGAGCAGCCTGCGGATTGCGCCTATCGGTGCCGTTGTGAACAAGCGAGGCTCGTCAGCGTATGCGCTATGCCCGACGACTGCAGCTAACGGCTCAAGGCCGAGGGCCTGCGCGGTCGAGCGGCGCATCAAACCAGCGCCGCGGCACCGTCGGAAATGGAGCTCGAGTTGGCTGCTGTGACGGTGCCGTCCTTCCTGAAGGCTGGTTTCAGGTTCTGAATCTTGTCGAGCCGCGCCTTCGGCGGCTGTTCGTCGGTATCTACAGTCTTTTCGCCGGCCTTGCTTGTGACTGTGACGGGTGCAAGCTCCCGATCGAACGCGCCGCTTTCAATCGCTTGCTGAGCCTTGATGGTCGAGGCTATCGCGTATGAATCCTGGTCGCCTCGGGTGAAGCAAAATTGTTCGGCGCAGTCCTCGGCAAATGTGCCCATTAAACGCCCGCGGTCGAAGTAGGCGTCCTCAAGCCCGTCGAAGAACATATGGTCGAGCGCCGGAGCGTGCCCCATGCGTAGCCCAGCGCGCGCTTTCGGCAACAGGTACGGCGCATTGCTCATGGACTCCATCCCGCCGGCGACGATTACGGAAGCACTTCCCGCCACAAGGTCGAACAGTGGACAGACAGAGGAAGTCCTCCTGCAATCGCAGCTTGCCGTGCGGGTGCTTTGCCCTAAACCAGCGGAAAGAACACAGCCGAGCGTCAGTTCGTCCACGTGGCTCCCGCTAACGCCGGCGCGCTCAAGCGCCGCCTTGATTGCTACGGCCACCGAGTTCCGGTGCAGTCAACAGGTTCAAGTCACCTTGAAAACCGCCCATCGGAGTTTGGGCCGCAGATACGATAACAACCGGGTCATTGCTCATTTGTCTCTCTCCATTGTCGGCGCGCTCAGCGCGCAGCCATACGAATAGCGCCGTCGGGGCGGATAACTTCGCCGTTCAAATATGTGTTCAGCAGGATGTGCTCGGCGAGTTGCGCGTACTCCTGTGGTTTGCCGAGACGCGAGGGGAAGGGGACCATCTTTCGGAGGGACTCCTGTACCTCCGCAGGCATTCCCAACAGCATTCGGGTTTCCATGATTCCCGGTGCAATCGTCATCACCCGGATGCCATAGCGAGAAAGCTCTCTAGCGATAGGTAACGTCATGGCCACAACTGCGCCTTTGGACGCGGCATAGCCTGCTTGTCCAACCTGGCCATCGAACGCGGCGACAGAAGCCGTGTTGATGATGACGCCACGCTCACCCATCTCATCCGGTTCGTTTTCCGACATTGCCGCCGCGCAAAGGCGCACGACGTTGAACGTGCCGATGAGATTGATATTGATTGTTCGAGCGAATGTGTCCAGTCGATGCGGACCCTCTCGGCCCACAATCTTCTCCGCGGGTGCGACCCCAGCCCAGTTGATGACGCCGCGAATTGAGCCGATTTCCTTCACGGCCGAGACCAACGCAACGACACTTTCTTCCTTCGTGACGTCTGTGGCTACAAAGTGAGCGTTGGCGCCGAGGCGGGTCGCTGTCGTTGAACCTGCTTCCTCTGTGATGTCGGCCAATACCACGTGTGCTCCACGCTCGACCAGAAGCCGCGCGGTCGCAGCTCCCAGACCCGAGCCGCCACCAGTGATGACGATGACGCTGTTGTTGATGTGCATGTATGTTTCCTTTTCACTCAGGAACGGCACAAGCCATTCGACAATTGGGTTCGGTAGGCGCTTCGGCGTTGCTGTGCCGCCTTGTAGTTGTTTTCTTTCACGAACCCGAAGCCACGAATCGCCAAAGGAAGCGTCACGAGGTCAACCGCAGTTTTGTGATTCGTCAGAGAAAGGTTGGCGAGTGCAAGCTCGACATCGTCTTCGAAGCAGGTGTCAGTCGAGCTGGCCGCTATTTGGGCCGTCCCGGGCTCCGGTGAGGTATGCAACTAACGGTCAGGCCCTCGCAGCGGCCGGCTTGGCTCCGCCACAACAGCGTTGCGCAAAAAAGGGCCGCCGGCTAGATTATTCATGCTTCGAGAAGACGTGCCCAGTTCACCCGCGCCGTTCAGGGGCGCTCGAAGTCATCGGGTGTCAGTTCCAGGCGTGCGCACGGATGCGCAAGTAGCTTCCGTTCGGCGATCGCGCGGATGCGGCTGTACCCGTCCCGGAAGATCCTCAGGATCCGAGCGTCCCCGGCCCCCGGCTCAAGCCAGAACTGGGCCTCCAGCGCCGCGATCGTGACAATGCATTCGATGGTGGTGTCTCCGCGGACGAGCCAGAACGACACGCCTTGTCGACTTGCCAGAATCTGCGGCTCGAATTCAGGTTTTTCCATGGCGGGTTCCGGGCGTTTATCTCGTAGGCGAGTGAGCAGGCTGTCGATCGCTCGGATGATGCCAGCGATGGTCGCGGGCATCAGGCCCACAGGCTGCCTGACATCACAAAAAGCCGGCGGAGCATTGCGCGCTCCGCTTGCCGGTTTGTACCGGCGATCGACCGGTTATCAGGAAACAGTCATCCACCGGGCTAGCGGTCATACAGGTCGTCCGGCTCACTTCGGGGTCCTAAACGCCTCACTGATCTGCCGCGCACGCTTCACCTCGTCGCTATGCAGGTAGATCGAGGTGGTCGACACCGAGGCGTGCCGCAGGTTGTCGCGCACCGTGGTCAGTTCGGCGCCGTGACCGAGCGCGTAGGTAGCGTGGGTGTGACGCAACCAGTGGGGGCTCGCGCGGCGCAGCTTCTCCGCGAGCGGCGGGTGATCGGCCTCGATCGCACTGGCGGCAAGGACGAGAAAACGCTCGAGGACACCCCACAGGCGCACACTGCTGATGGCTGCGCTACGGTCCGCGTCCAAGGCTGCCGATGACCGGTGTGTCCGGCCGCCAGCGCGCCGTAGACGTCGGCAGCTGGCGCCCGGCCAGATAGCGGGTCAGTGCGTCCCACGCGAGCGGCGGCAGCGCCACCCGCGCGAGCTTGCCGCCTTTGCCGGTGACGCGCAGCCAGTGTTCGCCGCGTGCGTCCGTCTCGACGTGGCCCAGCGTCGCGCCGACCAGCTCACTCGCGCGCAAACCCGTCGCAAAGCCGAAATCGAGCAGGAACCGCAAGCGCTGCGCGGCCGGAACCGTCCAGCCGTGAGACCATTCCACCCCGTCGGCCATCGTACGAACGAGTGCCCATTCGCCGTCGGTAAAGGCGCGCGACGCGTCGAGCGCCGACGCCGTCTTGCCGCCGCGCACCCTGATGCCCGCAAACGGATTGGCCAGCACGTAGCGCTGTTCGACCAGCCAGCGGAACAGGGCGCCAAGAATCGACAGCGCGTGCGCGACCGAGCGTGCCGACAGGCTGCCGTTAAACGGCCGCCAGTCCGGTGACGTGCGCGGACGCACCGGGCCAATCCAGCGTCCGCGCGGCGACGGATGACGCAGGAACGTGCGGTATGCGATCGCGTCTTCGGTCGTGAGTGACGACAGTGCGCGGCCCCGCTCGACGATGGCCCACAGGATCAGCCGCTCGGCTTCCTTGCGGTAGGTCCGCTGTGTGGCGGGCGACTCGTGCAGGGACAGCCACGTCTGCACGGCCTCGTAGTCGTTGGGCGCGTCGAGCGTGCAGGTGGCGGCCGGTGCGCGGAACGTGCCGGCGGAGCCGTCGACCTCGTGCGGCAGTTTGAGGGTTTCCCACGGCACGATGTCGCCGCGCTGGCCCGCGACCACCAGCGCACGCGCCCTGTCCGTGAGGGCGGGCCAGGCGGCGAAGAACGCCTCGATCGAACGGGCGCTCGCCATGCCGAGCCCCGGCACGGCCTTCCACCACTGGCGCCGGCGCGGAATGCGCACGGTCAGATCAGCGAGCGTCGTGATGCCGTACGCGTGCAGCACGCGCATCGCGCGCGGGGAAAACCACTGCGCGATGTCGTCGGCGATCTGCGGTTCCGGCGCGCGCGCGGTGCGCAGCGCATCGATCGCCTGCGCCACGCCTTTCGCGTACTGCTCGCGTCCCGCTGCCGGATGAGTGAGGAGTGTGACGAGATCGCCGCGATGGGCCGCGCGCGCAACCTCCAGCAGCTTGCCGCGGACGCGCCCGAGCACGCCGCGTGCGGATTTCCCGTCACCGAGTGCGGCGGGCAGGTAGCGCGCGACGGCCTGCCGCACGGGTACACCGGCGTACCACGCGCGCAGCATGGCAAGCTCGTCGGCAGCGGGAAAACCGGACCCGGAAGAGTCAGCGTCAGCAGCGGGCGCGGAGGGCAGGGTGAGGCGCGTTTTCATACCCCGGAGTTTAGCCTGAAAACCAGTGCCTTAAGGTCGGGTAGCAGCGGTGCATTACTGCACCGCCGCCCCCTAAGAACCGTGCATGCGAGTTTCCCAGCACACGGCTCAAGCCTTTCAAAGCCCCATTGCCGAGGCCGGTTTCACTACTGAGAGTCCGAGGGCACGCGCGGCCCGATGGCAATCCGGGTGAAGCATCGTCAGGTTGCTGATCGTGTCCTTACCGCCATCGATCTTTCGCTCCAGGTGGTACAGCCGCCAGCCACTGGATTTCGTGATCATTTGACGACAGACCGGACAGGACCTCTGCTGATCGAGCCACAACCGGATCAGCCGCATCCGGCCCTTGAGCGAGTCCATCATCGCGAAGCCCAACCGCTCTTCGAAATAACTTTCCCACTGCGGGTCGAACGGGTTTGCGGCACCCTTGATCTTGCGGTGCCGCCGGATCGGCGTGCCGACAATGTCGTACAGCGTCAGAAGTTCACGCTTTCCATTGCTGAGCACTTTGTCCGTCGCCGTACCAAAGACCCATTGGCGGGCGCCAACGGTTCGAAAGTACTTCCGACGTACCCAGTGCGAGTTCTTCTGCGGGTGTCGGCGCTTCGCCCAACGCCATAGACATTGCCAAATCGCATGAGCAACCTTGTTAAAGGTGCGCTTCGCCACGACATGCCGATAATAATCCGCCCAACCGCGAATCTTTGGGTTGAGCAGGCGGATCAGACGATCGTGTCTTAGCGTTGCATTGCCTTTCACGACGTCCCGAAGCTTCCGCATGAAGCGCTGAACGCTCGTTTTGGCCGGCTTGATCAACAACTTGCCGTCGTACTTGCGAACGTTCATGCCCAGGAAATCGAACCCATCGTTGATATGCGTGATCCGGGTCTTCTCCCGTGACAGCGATAATCCCCGCTGTGCAAGAAACTGCACGACCAGCGGCATGACTTCATCCTCCAGCACTTCTCGCGTCGCGCCAGTGATAACAAAGTCATCTGCATATCGAACGACGTTAACCTTCGACGGATTCCGGCCGCCTCTGCAGAACTTCGCAAGAAGTGTTCGTTCTAACCCATCGAGAGTCATGTTCATCAACGTGGGCGAGATAATACCGCCCTGAGGCGTACCCGCTTCCGTCGAGTGAAAGACACTGTTGTGAAGGTAGCCAGCCTTCAACCACTTTCGCAGTATCGCTTTGTCCGTTGGGATGTGGGCGACCAACCAATCATGCGAAATTTCATCAAAGCAGCTCCGGATGTCGGCCTCCAGAATCCACTGCGCGCGATTGCTGCTGGCCAGTGAGATAAAGCACTGTTCTATCGCGTCGGCCGTGGAGCGGGTGGCTCTGAACCCATAAGAGTTCGGATCCGCCATGGTTTCTGCAACAGGTTCGAGTGCAAGCAGATGAAGCGCCTGTTGCGCTCTGTCGACCATGCAGGGAATTCCAAGAGGTCTCAGCCGTTTCCCGTCGGCTTTCGGGATATATATTCGTCTCAGCGGCAGAGGGCGGTAGCCCCGCCGCTTTAGAGACTTCACTGCCTGGAGGCGGGACCTCGGCGTAGACCATGTGAGGCCGTCTACGCCGGGAGTCCGTCTACCCTGATTCTCAGTCACCCGTCTGACGGCGAGTGCCTTGCCGCTGAACGAGTGGGTCAGCAACCACTGCAAAGCCTTCACCTTGCCGTACTTGCCGTCCTGTGTCGCCTTCACGATGCGAGCCTGCAGCCTTCGAATCTCACGATAGCATCGGGCCCAATCGACATCGTTCCAATGCATTGCGCGATCGGAGGACGCACCGGTGCCGGCTTGCTGCACTGTCATTTGCTTCTCCTCCTTTGAAGGTTCGTCAGACTCTTTCGTGACGAAAGACCATGCGGAAGTCTGCCCGCTTTCGCGTAGGATGATGTTGCCTTGCGGCGCAATCCCTATCCGTCCGATTACAGGACGGCGTTCGCTTTCTCCGCACTCCTGTTCCCGCACCTCCAACAGCTTTCCTCACGGTCGGCTTGCCCGACTGGGCAGAGATACGGGGTTTCCGTGTTCCGCATCGTTCGCAGGAATGGTTTAGGTTCTGCTTCTCCACCGGTAGCACCATGTCCGCGCTGCCCCATCTTATAAAGGGCAGACCTGCTACGTTCCCGTTTTGGGTGGGGCCTATCAGTGTCTTTGGCCCGTCTAAGTTAACGATGTTTATCAGCAGTTCAAATGCCTTAACCCTGCCATCCAGTCTAGCGCCCCCTCCGCATTGACACTCGCAGAGGCACCGTCGTCTCACGACCACGGCTTAGCTTGCGCCGGGCTACATTGTCTCGGTGGCTTCACACGGCGCCGCTACCAGCCCCGCATGCACCAATAGACTACGGGCGACGGAACGCCCGGTTTCCTCCCGCCAGACATCGACGGTAAAACAACGAACGAAGCGACCTCACGTCGCACATAAGAAAACTTATCCTAATAGTGCGATTCACGTTGCCATTTTTCGTCGAAGTACGCTTCCGCTCACACAACTAATCTATGGTCCCTCCCATTTTTGCAACCCTGATTTTCAATGTCGTTGTTGGCTTGCACAAATCTATTCGGCGTCGTTGTGAGGATCGCTCCTCGCGCCACGATGAGATTCGCGCCTGACAGTCCTAAAAAGTTGGGCGGCTTTAAAAGGCCGATTAGTTGTCCAGGTTGTCCGTCAGGCCGTTATGCCGTTCACGTCATCAAATTTCAGTCGTCGCAAAAGCAGTTGGGTGATGCAGTGTTAGCCGTCTTCTCAAACAACAGCGGTCGGATCACTGTGGAATACAGTATGGTGCGTGGCCATTGCCCAAGCCGTTCTTGCCAATTTGTTGGCGAGTGCGCAGGCGACGACGTTCGAGTGCCGTCGCGTCAGCAGGGTTCGAACCCAATCTGCTAAGGCGCCGGTCTGCTTGTCTAGTCGCATCATGTACGAGCGCGCGCACGACACGAGCAATCGCCGAATGTTCTTGTCCCCCCGTCTGCTGATACCGAGGAGGTTGGCCCGCCCGCCTGTACTGTACTGCCGTGGCACTAACCCGACCGCAGCTGCGAAATCGCGACTGTTCTGATACTGGGTTCCATCACCCATCTCCGCCGTTAGCACGCTTGCTGTGATGGGGCCCACGCCAGGAATAGCGAGCAAACGCTGGCCGAGTTCATCGGCGGCAAGGTGACGGGATATTTCCTTGTCGTTTTCCGTGACCTGTTCGTTAAGATATTTATAGTGGGCATGCAATCGCTCAAGGATCACTACAAGAGTCGGTGGAAGAGAATGTTCAGCGAGGATAGCCGCAAGGCGCGTCATAGTGGCTTTCCCGACGGGCAAGCTGACGCCAAACTCCAGCAGAAATCCGTGGACTTGGTTTACGGTCTTCGTCCGATCTCGCACCAAAGATTCGCGAACCCGGTGCAACGCTGAAAGGACTTGCCGCGCCTCTGTTTTTGGAGTCACGAATCGCATGGCCGGCCGGGAAGCTGCTTCGCAGATGGCTTCTGCGTCGACGAAATCATTCTTGTTCGACTTGACGAAGGGCCGGACGAACTGCGGCGAGATAAGCTTAACCTGATGTCCAAACGACGCCAGCTTGCGAGCCATGTGATGTGCGCCGGCACAGGCCTCCATCACCACGGTGCAGGCATGGAACGTCGCGAAGAATTCGATCGTCTGCTTGCGGTTTAGCTTCTTGCGAAACAGGCCTTTTCCTTTCTTGTCCTGCCCATGCAAGTGGAACGTGTGTTTCCCTAAATCAATGCCAACGAGTGTCACGTCTTCCATGATGGTCTCCGATCGGGATTTAGCACCGCTAGGCTAACTCACTCGCGAGGCGGGAGGGACCATCTCATTAGTTGGTACTAAATTTCAACTAAAGTTGGTTCTACTTGCTCTCAGACGGTCGCAGCTGTCAATTCAATGGTTTGCAGCGACGGTCACGCGACTTTGCTCGACCACGCTGATGTGCTTTATCCGCCATTTTGCTCCTTTTCGTTGGGTTGCCAGGATCCGCTTTCGCGATGGAATTTGCGGGCCGCTTCAGCAAGGATTCGTGCGTGCGACCAGAAGCTTTCGGCGCACCGGGCAGCGCCCACGGAAAAGCGGTAGTGTGTCGTTGATTGCGTCGCTATCGGCTCGGGCGCGATGGTCAACGCTTGCGGAGCAATTGGCAAGGTGATTTGACAGATGCGCTGATAATCGATCGCGCAACGCCGCAGAGTAGCAATTGCCTCGCGTGGCGTGGCGCCGAGCGCCTGCAGTGGTGCGTGATCCCATCTGGCAACGAAGCGCCTTTCGGCCGACCGATAAAGCCAGCACCATGGGCGCCCGTTTTGCCAGCCTAGCAATCGACGGCGGAAAACATCAAGATCGACCGGAGCGATTGCATCGGTCACGTGCCAGCCGTCAGCGTCCGAGCAGGTCAGGCACGCGCCATTACTGGCCGCCCACATCGCGTCATGACGCGCCTGCTCACGCGCGACGTTTGCCGCCTTCCGCAGCGATTTGCTGGCACGCGGTTCCGTTGACCAGTTTGTAAAGTTTGACGTCGCGAATCGAACGCCAAAAGGCGAGACGAGCGCGAGCCATGCACTGTCCTTCCACGATGTCTCGGGCGATCCGTTGTCCCATCTGGCAAGTCCAAGGCGCGCAGCGGCAGTGGTACGCGCCTGGGCGTCGCGCCAGCGCACTCCGAGGCTCACCCGAGCTGCGTGGCATTGCAGCCAGTGCCGCGTCCTGTTGTCGGCACCATCCGCGCCGCGGAGCTGATAATCAGCCGTCACCATCGCTGCAAGCGTGCCATTAAATCCGGGTGAGGGGAGTCGGTACGGCCAGCATCGTTGTTCGACGCCGGGTTCGACCGAGCGCGCCCAAAGCATGGCAACAAATCGACGCGCCACGAGCGGCAGGTTTTGCGCGCATAACGGGCCCAACGCTTCTCGAAGTCCGGCACGTAGCGTTGGACCCAGCGCATGATGGTCGTATGTGCGACGTGCAGTCCGCGTTCCACCATCATTTCAACGAGGTCCCGATACGAGAGCTTGTAGCGGCAATACCAGCGCACACAGAGAATGATGAGTTCGCGTTCAACGTGCCGACCTTTGAACAGCTCGTCCAGATCCCGGAGCTTCTTCGCCATCCTGCATCACCGCCGCTAAAGCCTCCACTTTAGCTCACCACGAATTCGCACCAGAACCCAACGGACTTGCTCACCGAAACGGATTCGCCCGTCATGAGCGACTCGTCCACGCTCAGCTCGTGAGCTTCTGTTACGATGCCGTCGGCCGGGACGCGAGCGCCTTCATCGACGAAAACGACGCCGCCTGGCACCAGTTCGGCTGCGGAAACGAGTTGCCGCTGACCGTCCCGAAGTACCTGCGCCCGGGGCGCGGACAGTTCGCGAAGAGAGTCGAGTACCCGAGCGGTACAATGGCTTTGAAAAACGGTCATCAGGACAATCGCGCCGACAAATGCGAGAAGCGCCAGGGCCTCCGACACATCGCCAAGCAGAAAGTAGATGCCGGTCGCGCCGAGGAGCAGAAGAAACATGGGCTCGCTCAGTACTTCCTTAAGCGTCTGCCACCAGGTGCGGCGGGCTTTCGAGTCTACGAAGTTTCGGCCGAAACGGGCGCGCTGTTCTTCTACCTGCGCGTGCGACAGACCACGCCGCATGTCGACGCGCCCGACAGGCGATGCAGATTCGGCATCGCGTGCTGCCAGGTCTGGGGCGGAATCAACGGGACTTGCCTGCATCTTGGTGTCAATTCCATTAGGGACATTGTGCGAGGCGACGACGTTTGGCGTCGCTGGCGCAGCTGTGATTTGCTGTGGCCGGCACAAGAGCGCTTAAGGCGCCGCCGAAAGGCGCCCTGCACAAACCGCGAACCTATGTTGAGAATGACGCGGACCGAACAGGTGGCCGTTGACCTGAGTCAAGCGGTTCACTTTGGGGTAACCGTTTTCAGTCGGTCGATTTGACCGGTGGATGCAACACATTGAGGACTGCGCAAGCACCAGGGGTGTTGCAAATGAAGCAGACGCGGGATTAATTCAGCCAAACGCAAAGAGAATCTGCGCTTGCGCAACTATAGCCCTTGCCCATCGATGCTGTCACACTGAACGCGGTGATTTTCAGGTAGCGCTGCGAATCCGGTCAGTGTTCCCGAGCCGATGTCGGCGTTCCCTGCACGACCGAGCGTGAAGAATCGAAGGGAGAACGCGCAGCAGACGTGCGTCTCTCATGACAGACGATGATCGACGTCAAATTCACTGCGGCGTCCTGCTCATACTTTCATGTTGTGGGTACGTCGTACCGTCAATCGACGTGGGCGGAGTGGAGAGGAAGAACTGGCGGCTGGCAGCACTCGCGCTGCAGATCATCAGTTCGGGGCGGGCAATTTACCTGTCTTCATTGCAGCGATCACGCCGCCGTCGATCAACAGGTCGCTGCCTGTGATGAATCCGGCGGTGGGGCCGAGCAGATAAGACGCCGCTACAGCAATCTCGTCGGGCGGGGCCATTCGCTTCGCTGGTGACGCGTCCACCATGGCCCGATACATATCGCCGATCTCCGAGTTCAATTCGTGCAGTGCAAGTGGCGTGACGATGATGCCGGGGCTGATGGAATTAACGCGCGCACCACGCTCGCCCCACGTCATGGCCGATGCCTGAACGCGCAGATGATTAGCGCGCTTTGCAAGCATATAGGCGACGACCGAGTTTGGTATCGCATCGGGTTGAAGAAACGGAAGACGAAGCAGTTCTTCGGTCGGCGTATGGAGCAATGCGTGATCTTGCTCAGGCGGCAGCGCGGGCATCATATGACCGGCCATGCTCGAAATAATGAGTCCGGCCCCGTTGGGCGCAATGACCATGCCGAATTCATCGAACACCACAGCAGCGCCGTAAAGGTCGACCTTCAGGACGCCTTCGACGGACGCCATATTGGGGGAAACGCCTGCGGTGTTGACTACCTGCACGACGCTACCGAGTGCGGCGGCCTTCGCTGCCAACTTCTGTACCGAGTCACGAGACGTGACATCCACTAGCTGAATCTCGACCGTGTAACCCGCTTCGCGCATCGATCGTGCGGCGCTGTCCAGCGTCTTTTCATTGAAATCCGCCAGCAAGACGATTTTCCCGAAGCCTTGCTGGCGACCGATAACGACGCCAATACCACCCGCACCTATGATGACGATAACGTCTTTGCTCATGTTTTTTCTCCTACTTCATTAATCAGGTCTGCGGCCGCTCAACGTACACATTACAGCCCTGTCATCCGGAGGGCGGCTCCGGGGAGGCGTTCGCCCTGTAGCGGAATTTTTGCGGCTGCGTCGCTGATAGATTGCAAATCGTCAGTCGTCAGTTCGACGTGTACGGCGCCAAGGTTTTCTTCGAGCCGGTGCGGCTTTGTAGTGCCGGGGATCGGTATGATCCATGGCTCTTGAGCGAGCAACCAGGCAAGTGCGATTTGCGCTGGCGTACAGCCATTCTTGTCTGCGACGGCACGCACCAATTCGACTAGCGCGAGGTTCGCTTCCCGCGCTTCAGGCGCGAATCGGGGAACGCTGGCGCGGAAGTCCGTACTGTCGAATGTCGTTGATGCGTCGATCTTGCCGGTCAGAAATCCAGCGCCGAGTGGACTAAACGGCACGAAACCGATGCCGAGTTCTTCTAGCGTTGGCAGAATTTCAGTTTCCGGTCCGCGATACCAAAGCGAATATTCGCTTTGCAAGGCCGCCACAGGCTGAACAGCGTGTGCGCGTCGGATTGTCTGAGCGCTTGCTTCGGATAAACCAAAATGCTTGACCTTTCCTTCGGCAATCAGGTCTTTTACGGTGCCTGCCACGTCCTCAATCGGCACTGCGGGATCGACCCTGTGTTGATAGAAAAGGTCGATGGCTTCGACACGAAGCCGCTTTAGCGACGCTTCTGCAACCTCCCGGATATGTTCAGGGCGACTGTTCGTGCCGGAGAGGCGTTCGCCCGTATTCAAGTCGATGTCGAAGCCGAACTTCGTGGCGATCACAACATCATTGCGGAAAGGCTCAAGCGCTTCTCCGACCAGGTCTTCATTCGTGAATGGCCCGTACGCTTCCGCTGTGTCAAAAAACGTGACGCCGCGCTCGACAGCGCTGCGAATGAGCGCAATGCCCGCGTCCGTGTCCACTGCGGAGCCGTAGGCGTGGCTCAGTCCCATGCAGCCAAGCCCAAGGGCCGAGACTTCAAGACCGCTATTCCCAAGTTTTCGTTTTTGCATGTTGCGATACCTATATAAATCTGGCTCAGGCGCGACCAGCGCTGCCGTGGCGACGGCCAGCGCTGTGTCGCATCGGATTGCGCTTGACGGATCGACTTAGAGTCCCGTCGTGGCAAGGAGCTGCGCCGGATAGCGCTCACCTTCGATGTCGATGGCGGCGAGCGCGTGGCCGATGGCATCCAGATCGCCCGGCGTCAGCGCAACATCTATAGCGGCAAGGTTTTCCTCGAGCCGATGCAGCTTCGTGGTTCCGGGGATCGGTACGATCCATGGCTTTTTCGCGAGCAACCAAGCAAGTGCGATTTGCGCCGGCGTTGCTTCTTTTTCTTCGGCGATGCGGCGAAGCAGATCGATTAACGCCTGATTTTTCTCCATCGCTTCGGGCGTAAATCGCGGCAGCAGGTTGCGGAAGTCGCCTTCACCGAGTCGCGTGTCTTTGCTCATGGCACCGGTCAAAAAGCCTTTGCCGAGCGGGCTGTAGGGAACCAGACCGATACCAAGTTCTTCGCAGGCGGCGAGGATCCCATTCGTTTCGGGCCCGCGCGTCCACAGCGAGTATTCATTCTGCAACGCGGCAATCGGCTGCACGGCGTGAGCGCGACGCACTGTTTGCGCGCCAGGTTCAGATAGTCCGAAATAGCGGACCTTTCCTTCGTCGATCAGGCCTTTTACCGCGCCCGCCACGTCTTCGATGGGAACGGCAGGATCGACGCGATGCTGATAGAAGAGGTCGATAACGTCGATGCCGAGCCGCTTCAGGGACTCGTCAGCAACCTTCCTGATATTTTCAGGCCGACTGTTGAGCCCTACCTGCTTGCCATCAATGATGTTGAAGCCGAATTTCGTGGCGATCACGACCTGATCTCGAATCGGTCGAAGTGCTTCGCCTACCATTTCTTCATTGGTGAAGGGGCCATAGACTTCGGCGGTGTCGAAAAACGTGACGCCACGTTGCGCCGCCGCGCGGATGAGCGCAACGCCGTCCGCACGACTGACCTTATTGGCATAGCCGAAGTCCAGACCCATGCAGCCGAAGCCTAGCGCGGATACTTCGGGACCGATCTTTCCGAGCTTACGGGTTTTCATGTCTTCTCCTTTCCATCGCGACTGACAGCGCCGCGCGCGCGGCTTGCCGGGCAGATGCGACTTGGTAATGAGTTCACGGACTGGACAACACAGTGTAGGTTGATGTATTACACTCAACAATGGTGCTTGCGTTTCACGACCTGTTGAGGAAATCACATCAATGGCACGGGCTGGACTTCCTGAGTTATCCGCGTTTATCGCAATTGCCGAGCAGCAAAGCTTCCGTGCGGCGGCACGCCTACTGGGAATATCACCATCAGCGTTGAGCCATTCCATGCGGGGCCTTGAAGCCAAGTTGTCGGTCCGCCTGTTCAACCGCACCACGAGGTCAGTTGCGTTGACGGAAGCGGGGGAGAAGCTTTTCCGTAGAGTACGCCCCGCTGTAAGCGATCTGGAAGACGCCATCAACGAAGTCGTGTCAACGGGAGATCGACCGACTGGAACCATCAAGATCAGCGCGTCGGCAGCATCAGCGCTGCCCTTAGTGCGGCATGTCGTGCCCGCATTTGTCGAACACTACCCAGACATTCACGTCGAATTCGTAACAGACTCGAGACTCATCGACATCGTGGCGAACGGCTTCGATGCCGGCATTCGGTTGCGCGACGATGTGCCACGCGACATGATCGCAGTCCAGTTCCAGCCAGCAATGACTTTTGCTGCGATAGCATCGCCCGCGTATCTGGAACGGCACGGCCTTCCAAAGGAACCGCACGAGTTGGCGGATCATCGTTGCATCTGCTTCCGTTTTGGAAGCGGAGCACTGCTCGAGTGGGAATTGATACGTCGGGGCAGAAGTGCCCATGTCGGCGTTGATGGCGCACTGACGCTCGACGATCTTAACCTTGTCGTGCAGGCGGCGCTTGCAGGCATTGGCATAGCGTGGATGCCCGTTAATCACGTCAGCGAGCACATCGCGGCAGGGCGGCTCGTGCGTCTGTTGGCGGAATGGAGCCCATCCTTCCCAGGGTTGTGCCTCTACTATCCGGCGAATCGCCATCTACCTACTGGCCTAAGGCTGTTCTCCGATGCGGTAAGGAGTTGGGCAAAAACTGGCGGCAATTTGAATGGTGGCTGAGGCAGGCCAACAACGGACACCGCCGTTTCGGTAGCGCTAGCATGCATCGCGGCATCGATCCGCGGCTCGCTCTTCGACCAGACCGGGCGAGATGGCACCCGCCATCTGTCCGACGGTTCGCGCGTGACGGTCATCCTTCGCCTGATCGAGCGTTATTAGATCCGGTGAGCCAGGCGGGGCTGATCGGCGCCTGGACAGCGCCAACGCCGCGTTCGGCGAAAAGCGTCCCTACCGCGGTTGCTGCGGCGGTTCTGTTGCACCAGCCTCCATAGGAGCTCAGGATTACCCACATCTGCGCGGGGATAGCGCTTGTAAACAGCTTGAGGCGGTGTTAACTTGAGGCACCGCCACAGGAACTACACGTAATTGCCTTCGACCGACAATCAGGATGACCAGGACGACTGGGCCGACATCGAATTCGGCGCGGCAAATCTGGGCGATGCCCGTCTGACGAGCCG
>NZ_PNXY01000041.1 GCF_002879865.1 Paraburkholderia rhynchosiae | reverse complement strand
ACATAGTGAATCTGGAAAACGCGTTTGGCCAGGTCGATGGCAATGGTTGTGGCTTCCATCTGGTTCTCCTTGACGGCGGGACTGCCGAACCAGCAATGTCGCATGATCAGAGCGCGAGACTGCGGCGTCGGACAGCCCGTTAAGGCGGGAGGCGACCATTCCATCTAAATAGCTGCAGCTGCGACATCTGGGAATGGCCTGGACATCGAGTGTAGGTCGCAAATAGATGGAATGTCCTCTTTTAGCCAACTTCAAACGTCCGCTTTTCGCTCCCAGTCACCAATACCAACCAGCCATCAACCAACCCCCGCGACCGGCTACCTAAAATTAGCAAAAACCGGTCATTCCACAAAGCCACTCCCGCGTCTAATCTAACTTCACTCGTTCAACCTTGAAGGAAAGCGATGATGAAGCTCATGCATGTCGATGCCAGCGCAAAACGCGAGCGTTCCAACTCCCGCGCATTAAGCCGCTATTTTCTGGAGCGCCTGCGCGCTGAGCAGATGGATCTCCAAGTGGATTACCTCGATGTCTCCGTCGAGACTCCGCCGCATGTCGACGAAGCTTTCGCGATTGCGACCTACACGCCGCCGCGCGAGCGCACGCCGGCCATGAAAGCGCGGCTCGCGGCCTCGGATGCGCTGTGCGAGCGCCTCCTCGCCGCCGACGCGCTCGTCTTCGCGATGCCCATGTACAACTGGTCTATGCCGTCCGCGTTCAAGGCGTTCGTCGACTGCATCACGCGGGCTGGCTTGACCTATGTGAATGCCGACGACGGCAGCATCGTCGGCCAGCTCGCGCGTCAGAAAGTGCTGTTCATCACGAGCCGCGGCGCGGACTTGCGGCCGGGCTCGCCGTACGCGTCGATGGACGCGCTCACGCCCGCGCTCAAAGCCGCGTTCGGTTTTCTTGGCGTCGCCGCCCCGACCTTCGTCGATGCCCAGCCGCTGCAATTTGCAGATCAGGAGACGCGAGGCGAGGCGCTTGAACGCGCACGCTACGAATTGTCGGCGGTCGCGGCGAATTGGGCGAAGTCCGCTTGCGTCGCGTCAGTCCCTCAAGCAGACGCGAACGCCGACACTGAATACGCCACCCTCTGCCAGGAGTAACGCGATGAAAATCCGCACTCTCATTACCGCGGCAACGCTCGCCGGTTTCAGCCTGATCGGCACGTCGCAATCCGCGTTGGCCGCCGACCCGGCGGCCGCGCGCGAGACCATCACCCCTGCGTTCGCCGAAGCAATCGCAAATGCTCCGGGCAAGAAGATGACGGCGCTTGTCGTCGACTATGCGCCCGGTGGCAAGTCGTCGCCGCATCGGCACGGGCACGCTTTCGTGGTCGCCTACGTGCTGTCAGGCTCGATCCGCAGCGGCATCGACGGTGGCGAGCCACATGTTTACCATGCCGGCGAACACTGGACGGAAAAGCCCGGCGCGCATCACACCGTCAGCGAAAATGCGAGCGACACCGAGCCGGCGAAGCTGCTGGCCATTTTCGTGGCAGACACGAAGGACAACCATCTCGTAACCTTCGACAAAAAGTAACAGCACGCGCCGCGCGACATGCACTTCACGCGTGTCGCGCCGCGCGGTCTTCGCGCTAGAACGTTGGATGACATTCGAAGCTCACCGACGATGCATGCGCCGTTAGCATCTCCACCCCGCTCACGGTTTCCGCGTTGACGCTGCTTTGCATGCCGCGACGCTCGCAGTAATCGCGCGCCTCGTTCATCGCGCGTTCGTGCGCGCGAGCCCATGCCATGCGCCCGCCCGTCGCGCTTGTGGCGACTGTGTAGGTGCCGGGTTTATCGGTTGCGACGACATGGGACGAGGATGCGCAGGCGGCAAGGCCGCCGCATACCGTGAGCGCCACAGTGACGATGCACGCCAGATCGCGAAGCTTGTTGAACATGATGCACCTGCATTTTCTGATCGTTTCGTGACCGCGTATTGAGTCGTTTCGCGGTCGTGGGTTGGTTTTTCTCCGAACCGAAATTATCCAGAATTGCGAGCGCGAGATCAGCCTCGCTGATCGAAAACACTGTTGCCTTTGCTTGAACAATCGACGCTATGGGCGGCGCCGGGCAATCCGGCTGGTCATCAAGGCGACGTATTGCCGCCGCTCTTCTGAGCTTCGGCGTTCACCGCGTCCGGCGGCACGACGTCGTCCGGCGTGGGCGTCGGCGCCGAAGCAGGCGTGCCGGTGCCGCGCGCCTCGCCATGAACCGGCTCACTCGCGAAAGCCGGAGCCGATGCAGATGCCGATGTTGCTACCGGCGCCGGCAGCAACGGCGGCAACGCCTGCGATTCCACGCTCGCGGACGCTGCTGCGTCGGACGACGCCCCCTCCGACGCCCGCTCCGACGAAGCCGTCGCAACCGGCGCGCGCCGCGTCGTATTGCGAACCGTCACGGGCGCCTCGGGCTTGACCGTCGACGGCGACGGCAACAGATGCTCGAACCACTCACGCAGTCTCGCAGAACGCTCGGCGAACCAGCCAGGCTGCTGTTCGGTCGCAAACTTGACGCGAGTGTCGACCAGCTTCGAGCGCTGTGCACGCTGGAAGAAATCCCCGACGATCGGCAGCGCGCTGTGCGCCCCCTGCCCCCAGTAGTCGCTGCGCAAGGTCACGCGGCTGTCGTTGAAACCGACCCACGCGCCCGCCACGAGTTGCGGATGAATCAGGATGAACCAGCCGTCCGCGTTGCCCTGGGTCGTGCCGGTCTTGCCGGCCACATCGCCCCGCACACCGAAGCGGCCGCGTATCGCCGAACCCGTGCCGCGGTTGACAACGTCGCGCATCACGTCGACAAGCGTGCGGGCCGCGTCGGCGGACAGTTCCTGTTGCGGCGGCGCCGGCGCGAACTCGGCCAGCACTTCGCCCTTGCGGTCCTCGATGCGCGTGACCATCACCGGTTCGACGTATCCGCCGAGATTGGCGATCGTGCCGTAAGCCGAGACCATTTCCTTCAGCGTGACCGGGCTCGTGCCCAGGGCGAGCGACGGCACCGCCTCGAGCGTGCTGTCGCGCACGCCCATTGCGCGAGCGAGCCGCGCGACCTTGTTCGGGCCGACGGTCTGCATCAGTTGCGCGGTAATCCGGTTGCGCGAAAAGGCGAGACCGTCGCGCAGGCTAATTGGGCGCTCGCTCGGTTCGTCCTCGTCACCAGGGCGCCAGATCTCGCCGCCGGTCAGTTGAATTTCGACCGGCTGATCGACGAAAGTGTCGGTCGGTTTCGCGCCGGCCTCGAACGCCGCCGCGTAGACGAACGGCTTGAAGGTCGAACCCGGCTGACGCCGCGCCTGCTGCACGTGATCGAACGGGTCCTGACTGAAATCGCGGCTGCCGACCCACGCCTTGATCTGACCATTGCGCGGATCCATCGCGAGAAAATCGGCTTGCACGCGAGTCTTCGATTCGCAGACCGACTGCACAAGGCTGCGGTCGGACGACACGCGTTTGAGCGCATCGTCATCGGTCAGGCCGGCGTCTTTCGCGGCGCGGAAGTCCGGCGTTTCGCGCAGGAACGTCTGCAGCAGATCCTTGCCGCTCGCGCATGCGGCGCGGCTGCCCCACGCCGCGTTGGCGATGCCCTGCAACTGGTTGCCCTGCAGGATCACCGCCTGCGTGGCCATGGTCTGGAGGCGTGAATCGATCGTGGTGCGCACCACCAGGCCATCAGAATAGAGGTTGTAGTCGTTGCGATCGGCCCATGCCGCAAGCCACTTGCGCAGTTGCTGCGCGAAGTGCGGCGCGGGCCCGGGTGGCTCCGTCTGCCGTTCGAAATCGATGCGCAACGGCCGGCGTTTGAGCGTCTCATACGCGGCGGGCGTGAGCTTGCCGTACTTCACCATTTGCGCGAGCACGATATTGCGCCGCTGCAACGCGCGCCCGGGATTGAGCACCGGGTTGTAGTAGCTGTTGCCCTTCAGCATGCCCGCGAGCGTAGCGCTTTCCAGCACGTTCAGCTCCGACGCGGATTTGTCGAAATACGTGCGGGCCGCCATCTCGATGCCGTACGCGTTGTAGAGAAACGGCACGGTGTTCAGGTACGTCTCGAGAATCTCGTCTTTGGTGTAGAGCGCTTCGATCTTGAAAGCGGTAATCGCTTCTTTCAGCTTGCGGGTCAGTGTCGGCGCGCGGCCGATTTCGTCAGGGTACAGATTGCGCGCCAGTTGCTGCGTGATCGTCGAGCCGCCCTGCCGGTCGCCGGAAAACGTATGCAGCGCGGCGGATGCCGTGCGCCGCCAGTCGAGCCCGAAATGCTGATAGAAGCGATGGTCTTCAGTGGCAATCAGCGCGTTCACCACATTCGGCGAGATGTCTTTGAGCTTCACCCATTCACGGTTCGACGGCTTGAATTCGGCGAGCAGCTTGCCGTCCGCCGAGAGAATTTGCGCGGGCTGCTCGATCTTGGCCTTGCGAATATCGCCGATGCCCGGCGTGAACGGAATCAGGATCAGCACATACAGCACAAACAGCAGCGCAAGCCCGGCGCACGCCTTCGTCACGCCGCGGCGGGTCGGATGGCGCACGTGCCACAGTGCCCTGGCCACGAGCGGATTCGCGCGGGTCAGCCCTTTTTCAAGGGTCTCCGGAATTAGGGAAATAAGGCGCTTCACGCTGGCTACCGTCTGCTGGAAAAGGCTGAATCCTACCAAGATGTGCGGCGCCGGCGGATTTTTGCGGCGGGGGCGGCCTCTATGCCGATGCTTGCGCCCGATGCCGCGCGCCGCGCCCAGAGCAATCGCGGGCCACTATAATGTCGGCAATTCCGACAAGAGGTGCTTCATGATCATCAAACCGCGCGTGCGTGGCTTCATCTGTGTATCCACCCATCCGACGGGCTGCGAGGCCAACGTCAAGGAACAGATCGAATACGTCAAGGCACGCGGTCCCATCGCCAACGGCCCGAAGAAGGTGCTCGTGATCGGCGCATCCACGGGCTACGGACTGGCCGCGCGCATCAGCGCGGCGTTCGGCTCCGGTGCGGCCACGCTCGGCGTGTTCTTCGAACGCGGCGGGAGCGAAACCAAAGCTGGCACGGCCGGCTGGTACAACACCGCGGCCTTCGAAAAATTCGCCACCGAAGAAGGTTTGTACGCGACGAGCATCAACGGCGACGCGTTTTCCGACGAGGCCAAAGCGCGCACCATCGAGATCATCAAGCGCGATCTCGGTCAGGTCGATCTGGTCGTGTACAGCCTCGCCGCGCCCAAGCGCACGCATCCGAAAACCGGCGAAGTGTTCAGCTCCACGCTCAAGCCGATCGGCAAGGCGGTCAACCTGCGCGGCATCGACACGGACAAGGAAGTCATCAAGGAAACCGTGCTGGAACCGGCCACGCAAACCGAAATCGATCACACGGTCGCGGTGATGGGCGGCGAAGACTGGCAAATGTGGATCCACGCGCTGCTCGAAGCCGGCGTGCTCGCGGACGGCGCGAAGACGACCGCGTTCACTTATCTCGGCGAAAAGATCACGCACGACATCTACTGGAACGGCTCGATCGGCGCGGCCAAGAAAGACCTCGACCAGAAAGTGCTGGGCATCCGCGAGAAGCTTGCGACCAAGGGCGGCGACGCGCGCGTCTCGGTGCTGAAGGCGGTGGTCACGCAAGCCAGTTCCGCGATTCCGATGATGCCGCTTTATCTGTCGCTGCTCTTCAAGGTGATGAAGGAAAAAGGCACGCACGAAGGCTGCATCGAGCAGGTCTATGGTCTCTACAAGGACAGCCTGTACGGCACGGCGCCGCACATCGACGAGGAAGGGCGGCTGCGCGCGGACTACAAGGAACTGGATGCCGACGTGCAGAACCGCGTGCAGGCGCTGTGGACCCAGGTGACGAACGACAACATCTACGAACTGACCGACTTCAGCGGCTATAAGACCGATTTCCTGCGTCTTTTCGGCTTTGAAATCGCGGGCGTGGACTATGAGGCCGACGTCAATCCCGACGTGCAGATTCCCCGGCTGGTTCAGCTCTGAGTCGTTGCGGTTTGCGCTTGCGGGGCCGCCGTGGCCCCGCCTTTTGTCTGTCCGCCCTTCCCTCAGCTTATTTCCTGGCTGAATCCTGGCTGAATCACTGGCGCTTATGGCGTGCCGTTGCGGCAATACTCGCGATAGCCTTCGCGCTGATCGAGGCGCGCCATATAACCCGCCACCGCGGGCAGAGCGTCGTGTTCGAACGGCGTTTCGAGCCAGCGGTTGATCGACAGCGCGATCGGAATGTCCGCCAGCGAGAACGCCTCGCCCGCCATAAACGCGCCGGTCCGCTGCAACTGCCCTTCGACGATTGCCATCTGCTTCGCCCAGTTCGCCCGCGACGACTCGATCTGGCTCGGATCGCGATGTGCCGCCGAATGCCGCACGAGCGCCAGAAAGGCGTAGCTCCACGCACGGTTCAGTTCGCTCGCCTGCCAGTCGATCCACTGGTCGCATCGCGCGCGCTCGCAAGGGTCGGCCGGGTATAGCCATTCGCCGCGGTAGCGGCCGGCGAGGTAGCGAATGATCGAGTTGGACTCCCACAGCACGAAATCGCCGTCCTTGATGACCGGGACCATCGCGTTCGGATTGAGCGCGAGAAATTCGGGAACATCGGTGGGGCGAAACCCCGCGCCCCAGTCTTCCTGCTCGAACGCGAGCCCGAGTTCCGCGCATGTCCACAGCACCTTGCGCACGTTGATGGATGAAGCCTTGCCGAGTATCTGCAGCATGGGTCGTCAGATTGGGATGGTTGATCGGGCTGACAGCGTCAGGTTCGATATTTGCGCTATCAGCGTTGCCTGCGTCGCCTGCGTTTTATTAACCCGCACGGAAATCCGACGCGCTGCAAGCATGCCACCGCCTCCGCTGGATGCGGCGCCACGGAATCGCCGTTGGCGCGCTGGCGGCGGGCGGCCCGTCGGTGGGCCGCGGGAACCGGCGCAGGCGCAGCCGGACCGCCGCGTGCGCCAGGGTACGCCCGGGAATTGCCGCTCATGAATTCTGCGTGATATTGTTAATAGATGCGGAGGCGGCCGCGCGCCGCCTCCCCCGGAAAGCACTTTACCGCAGCGAGCGTCGCCATGAGTGATGTACGCCACCATCTGAGTCCGCGGGACCGTCTGGAGCTGTTGTGCTGGCTCACATGCGGCAGCCTTGGCGCTTATTACCTCAATGAGGACTGGCCCGACGCGGCGTTTCACGTGCAGGCCGCTCACAAGTGGCTCGATCGGCGCGGGCGCGAGGCCGACTGGCTGAGCATCGCGAAGTTGTCGGCCACCGCGCTGGAAATCGCGCGCCGGCATGCGCGCTTCGTCGACACCGATTGGGCGCGCGACGCTGTCGAGGAAATTCTGGATACCGACGAACTCGATCCGCAAGCCCGTCTCGTCCGGCAGGTTCTCGCGGATTGCGAGAAGGCATTAGCGGATCGGCGGCTGGCGGATTAGGTTTTTGCTGCGGAGGAAGCCGGATCGAGACCTGGCCGCGGATGAACCCGCACGGGCGCATGCGGGCGAAAAAGCGAAACCGCCATGCGTTGCACGGCGTGTCGGGCGAAGCTGAAATCAGGCGGCCGAGGTCTTCTTCACGAACGCGCTCACCACCGCTTCGAGTTCCTTCGTGATCGAGGTCATCACACCGGCTACGACCGCGAACTCGCGCCCGGTCACATCCGACCGGCTCGCCACGATCTGACCGTTGAAGGAGACGATATGCGCTTCCTTCGCGATCGACTTGATCCGTTCGATCAGTTGCTGCTGCTCATGCTTCTGGGACCGCGCAATGCGCCGGCTTTCCTGTTCGTAGAGTGCTGTGACGCCGTGCAGATCGTTCAGCAACGGATCGGCTGAGGCAATCAATGCCTGCACCGCATCTTCGGCGTGGGCAGACTTGCGCCCTATCGCTTCGAGCGCCGCGGACGCAAGCGCGATGAAGTCGGCGATGTTCTTCGCGACATGTCCGTTGCCATGAAACGCATCGCGCAGTGCGGGCGAGAACAGGCCGGGCAAACCGGCACGGCCCTGGACCAGCGCCGCGTGACTATCGGCAAAGGTACGCAAGGTCTCTTGCGCAATGGTGAGCGCGCCGTCGCATTGACGCTGCGCGAGCATCGCCTTGAGGACGATGCGCTGCGAGAGCATCCGCTGACGTCCCGCCATGTTGATCAACGAGCTCAATACCTCGCTGGACACGTCCGTTTCTGCTGCTACGGACTGCGTTTTCTGAATCCGTTCTATCGTAATGGGCATATCTACTTCTGAAGATTCAGATCGGCCGGCCGCGTCATCGCATTGCAAATCGCGATGCGCCGACGCGGCCGTTGACGTGCTGCGTTACTCCGTTGCGTGAGCGTGCATCACGCTCGATTGCATCGACCACGCCATCCACGGACGGCGCAGCGCGACGATTGCGAGGAACGCACAGGCGGCCAGCGCGCCGAACGTCGCAAAGCCCATCTGGTACGAACCCGTGCTCTCCTTCGCGATGCCCATTACGACCGGCAGATAGAAGCCGCCGATGCCGCCCGCCGCGCCGACGATGCCCGACATCAAGCCAGTGCGGCCGGCCCAGCGATGCGGCACGAGCTGGAACGTCGCGCCATTGCCGAGACCGAAGGCCAGGTACAGGCAAACCAGCAGCGTAATGCCGCCCGCCAGCGAGGGCATGACCGCGGCGAACACGAAGTCGCACAACGAAATGGTGGCGAGCAGCACGGTCAAAGCGCGCACGCCGGAGACCTTATCAGCGATCAGCCCGCCGAGCGGACGCACCAATGCACCGGTCGCGGCGAGCAGCGCCATGAAGAGACCGGCGTCGATCTTCGAGAGCTGATAGAGATTGGTCAGCAGCAGCGAAACATACGAAGACATGCCGACGAAACCGCCGAACGTGATGCTATACACGAGCATGATGACCCATGTGTCGCGTTCGGCGAGCACGGCGCGATAGCGCTTGGGCAAAACGGCAATCGCGAGCAGCGCGCCGATCACCGGCATCAGCAGCACGCCGGTTTTACCCGAACCGAAGATGCCCGCTTCGATCAGCAGCACCAGTAGGATCAAACCAACAAGCGTCACCACGAAGCTGCCAAATGCACGCAGCACGCTGCCCGTCTTCACACCGGAGTCGTTGGCCCAGAAGTACAGCGTGATCGCAGCGATCACGAGCAACGGCAATGCGCCACCCGTTGCGACCTGCCAGCCGTAGTGCGTCGCCAGCTGCGGAAACAGGAAGCCGTCGAGCACCGCGCCGATGTTGCCCGCGGCAGCAAGACCGAGCACCAGGCCCTGCACCTTCGGCGGATAGTTGCTGCCCGCCATGGGCAGCGCCACCGCGAAGCTCGCACCGCCGACGCCGAGAAACACGCCGAGCACCAGCAACAACGTGTATGACGGAACGAACGGCAGAACCGGCAACACGATAGTCGGCACCGCCGACAGCAGCACGCCGAGCAACGCGATGCGTTTGCCGTGCGCCGATTGATAGAGGTTGCCGAGCGTCACACGCAGAATCGCCGCGGAGAGCACCGGCACCGCGACCAGCAGACCTTGCTGCGCGGGCGTCATCGAAATACTCTTGCTGATGAACGGTGCGAGCGGGCCATATAAAACCCAGACCGTGAAGCCGGTATCGAAATAGAGGAAACACGCCACTAGCGCGCGCCAGTCTCCACTCTTGAGAGAGCTCATCACGTTTTTCATCAGACATCCTCACAAAACTGATTTTCGATAATCCGGCTTATCGCATGCTTCGCCACGCACCGGAATGATCACCATGTTGGTACCCGCGCAGTACATGCAACGTCCATGCCATGCGGGCCATTCTTTTGATGCTGGACTGCTTACTCGTTAAAGCCTGAAACCGGGGGCGCGCGTTAATCGTTAATAAACGTCGCGTGCGTAGCGCTTTTCCTGCGCGAGACGGCTCACGTATTCGCTGGCCTTCTCGTCACTCATGCCGCCGTGCCGTGCGACGACTTCCTTGAGCGCGGCGTCGACATCGCGCGCCATGCGGTTCGCGTCGCCGCATACATAGAAATGCGCGCCGTCTTCGAGCCATGCATAGAGCTGCGCACCGTGCTCACGCATGCGGTCCTGCACGTAGATCTTGTCGGCCTGGTCGCGTGAGAAAGCCACATCGAGACGCGTAAGCACACCGCTGTCGCGCAGCGCTTCGAGTTCGTCGCGATAGTAGAAATCGGTGGCGGCATGTTGCTCGCCGAAGAAGAGCCAGTTGCGTCCCTTGTCACCGCGTGCACGGCGCTCGTGCAGAAAGCCGCGAAACGGTGCAACGCCGGTGCCGGGACCGACCATGATCATCGGCGTATCGGATTGATGAGGAGGACGAAAGTGTGCAGATTTCTGCACGAAAACGGGTACGTTGACGTCGCCGGCACGGTCGGCCAGAAACGTCGACGACACGCCCTTGCGATGACGCCGCCCGTTGTTGTAGCGCACTGCCGACACGGTCAGATGAACTTCGCCCGGATGCGCTTTCGGGCTCGATGCAATGGAATACAAACGCGGCTGCAAACGCTTGAGCATGCCGGTCAATTCCGTTGCGGCGAGCTTCACCGGGAACTCATGCAGCACGTCGGCGAGCTGCTGTCCCCACAACCACTGCTTGAGGTCGGCCTTACGCTGCGGCGCGAGCAGATCACGCAGCGCGCCGTTGCTGCTGCGCGCGGCAATGAAGGCGAGCGTATCCGGATTCGGGCGCCCGATCTCGTAGTGCTTGCCGAGTGCATCCACGAGACGCATCTCCCCCGCACCCGCGACGTGCACCGTTGCATCGGCGCTCGCGCCTGTTAGCTCGATCAGTTCTTCTACAAGTTCGGGGCAATTGCTCGGCCATACGCCGAGCGCGTCGCCCGCTTCGTATTCGAGACCGGAGTCGCCGGTGCGCAGCGAAAAGTAGCGCGTATCCTTCGCCGCGCCCTGCCTGTTCAGACGAAGGTTCGTGACGAGCCGCGATGCGGCCGGACGCGTTTTGGTCGGCACCGCGCCGGGCACCACGGCATTGATCATGCCGTCGGGCGGCACTGCATGCAGCGCGGCATCTTCTTCCTTGATCCGCACGATCACGCGTTCGAGCCACGTGTCTGCGGTTTCCTGATACTCGCCGTCGCAATCGATGCGTTCCATCAGACGCAACGCGCCTTGCGCGGCGAGACGTTCGTCGAGCTCGCGGCCATGTCCGCAAAACTGATCGTAGTTGCGGTCGCCTAGCGCGAGCACGGCGAAGCGCACGCCATCCAGACGCGGCGCGCTGTCGCCACGCAATTGCGTCCAGAAACCTTGCGCGTTGTCGGGCGGATCGCCGTCGCCGAACGTGCTCGTCATTAGCAGCACGTATTGCGCTTTCGCGAGCGTCGACGCGGCATAGTCGGCCATGCACGAGGTGCGGATTTCAAAGCCCGATTCCATCAGACGCGTCGCGTAACGCTCGGTGAGCGATTCGGTATTGCCGGTTTGCGACGCCCATAGCAACGTGACCTTGGGACGCGTGCGTACGATCCGCACGCCCGACGAATGCGCATCGGCTTGCGCGTTGTTCAGCGTTGCACGTTCCGCGGTTGCCTGCGTATTGCTGCGACTATAGAGACCGGCGAGCAGGCCGTCCACATACAGACGACTCGACGAATCGAACGGAGCACTGCCGGGCAGAACCGGCACGGCGCTGATGCCATGCGCCTCCGCCGAACGCAACCCGCTGACGAAGCCTGCCAGGTACGCGCGCTCGCTGTCGTTGAAGGACGGCGCGGGCGCCGGCGGCAATTCCAGCAGACTGGTGAGTGCGTCGATACGCGGCATATTCCCATTCCCGGCGCTTGCCGATAGTGCGGTCGATGACAGCGCGTTTGCGGATTCATTCGCGGACGCATTCGCGAATTCATTCGCGACCCCATCCGCAGACCCGCTCGCCGCGGTGACTTCGGTCAGGGCCTCGCCCTCGTCATCCTGAGCGGACTGCATGGTGTCGATTTCCACGGGGCTCAGCGCGACTGCGCAAAACTTCAGTTCAGGCTGCTGCGAGACCGGATCGATTGCGTCGTTCGTCACCGCGTTGATGCACAGGTCGTCGCCGAATACATCGTTCCAGTGCATCGGCGCAAAGCAGTTGCCCGCGCTGACGCGCTCGGTCACGACGGCGGGCAGGATCGCGCGGCCACGGCGCGAACGTATCTCGACCGGATCCTTCGGCTTGATGCCGAGCGTGACCGCATCTTCCGGATGAATCTCGACGAACGGCCCCGGGTTCAGCTTGTTGAGCATCGCGACCTTGCCGGTCTTGGTCATCGTGTGCCATTGATGCTGCAAGCGGCCGGTGTTCAGCACGATCGGAAATTCGCGGTCGGGCAACTCGGCCGGCGCTGCAAACGCACGCGCGAAGAACATCGCGCGGCCGCTCGCCGTTGGAAACACGAGCCGTGCATGGGTGCCGTCGGCGTCTTGCCTGAGCGGCTGGCTCACGCCATTGTTGATGTAGCGAATCGGGTTGCGGTCGGCGCAATCGTCCGCTGCGAGCGGCCATTGCAGCGGCGTTTCCTTCAGGCGGCGATGGCTCGCACCGCGTAGGTCGTAACCGGTTTTCGGATTCGACGCACGCGTGATTTCCGCAAACACTTCTTCGGCGCTCGCGTAATTGAAGGCCTCGGCAAAGCCCATTTCACAGGCAATGCGCGCGATGATCTGCCAGTCGGGCAACGCCGCGCCCGGCGGCTCGATGCCCTTTTGCATCAGCGTGAGATTGCGCTCCGAGTTGATCATCACGCCTTCTGCTTCGGCCCACAGCGCACCGGGCAACAGAACATCGGCGTAACGGTTGGTCTCGGTATCGAGGAACGCGTCTTGCGCGATCACGAGTTCCGCCGCGCTCAAACCGTCAATCGCGTTCCGGCGATTCGCCACGCTCGCGACCGGATTCGTGCAGATGATCCAGCAAGCCTTGATCTCGCCCGCGGCCATGCGCGCGAACATGTCGATGGTGCCGTTGCCCACCTCGGTGCGCAGCGTGCCCTTCGGAATGCCCCACAAGTTTTCGACGAACGCGCGGTCTTCTTCAGCAAGGACAGAGCGCTGGCCCGGCAAGCCCGGTCCCATGTAGCCCATTTCGCGCCCACCCATTGCATTGGGCTGACCGGTCAGCGAAAACGGTCCGCTGCCGCGGCGGCAGATCTTGCCCGTCGCGAGATGCAGGTTGCAGATCGCGTTGGTGTGCCATGTGCCGTGCGTGCTCTGGTTAAGGCCCATGGTCCAGCAGCTCATCCATTCCTTCGATGTCCCGATCAACTGCGCGGCGCGGCGGATCTCGTCGGCGGAGAGGCCCGTGATTTGCGCGACGTTCTCCGGCGTGTAGTCTGCGAGAAACGCGGGCATCGCGTCCCAGCCTTCGGTGGCTTCGGCGATAAAAGCGGGGTCCGTATGGCCGTTTTCGTGCAGCAGATGCAGGAGGCCGTTGAGCAACGCGAGATCGGTGCCCGGCTTGATCTGCAGGAACAGGTCCGCCTTCTCCGCGGTTGCGTTGCGACGCGGATCGACGACGATCAGTTTCGCGCCGGCTTTCACGCGGTCCATCATGCGCAGGAACAGAATCGGGTGACAGTCGGCCATATTCGCGCCGATCACGAAGAACAGATCGGCGTGATCGATATCGTCGTACGATCCCGGCGGGCCGTCCGCGCCGAGCGAAAGCTTGTAGCCGCTGCCCGCGCTCGCCATGCACAAACGCGAATTCGATTCGATATTGTTGGTGCGAACGAAGCCCTTGGCGAGCTTGTTCACGAGGTACTGCGCCTCGATCGACATCTGACCTGACACATAGAACGACAGTGCGTCCGGTCCGTGCTCGTCGAGCAGCTTGCGCAAGCGCGCGGCGGTGTCGGTGATCGCCTGCGCCATCGGCAGCGGCGCCGGGTCCTGGCCGCGCGCATGGCGCACGAACGCGCCTTCGAGACGCCCTGACTTGCGCAACGCGACATGGGCCGACTGCCCTTTGGTGCACAGCCGCCCAAAGTTGGCGGGATGCTCCTTGTCGCCGGAAATCTTGACGACGTGGCCGTCCTCGACGTGCAGCACCATTCCGCAGCCAACGCCGCAGTACGGGCACACGGTTTTTACGTTAGTCGAAGACATGGCGGGCAACGTCGCTCAAAAAAAGTGGGTGGGAAGTCAGCAACTCAAACTGCAATCCACACCTGACCGTTTTCCACGCGCGCGGGAAATGCACTCACGGAGTGCGCCGGCGTTTCGAGGCATTCGCCGGTGCGCAGATCGAAGTGATGCTTGTAGATCGGCGAAGCAACCACTACCCGTTCGCCGAGGCTGCCGATCAGACCGCGCGACAACACGGCGGCATGCGAGCCCGGATCGAAGTTCTCGATCGCATACACGGCGGCCTTGTCTTCGTCCATGTTCACGTGAAATACGGCCACCTGTTCACCGTTGACGAGCGCGCAGACTCCCGTATTGGGAACGATGTCGTCGAGCGTGCAAACGGGTGTCCAGGTCTGCGGCAGGCGGTCGTTACTCATGGCGGAACTCCTTGTTGATTGGCACGAAGAAATCAAACGGTTTCGACTACGACGGGAATGGCAGCGAGCTTCGATTGCCGTTCTTCGCGCGTCGCCGGACGAATCTGGCCGCGCTCCTCGACGAAGCTCACGGTGCTGTCGGCCTGGTCGCTATTGACGAAGTGACGGAAGCGCTTGCGGGTTTCCGGATCGGTCACCGCCTTCTTCCATTCGCATTCGTAGGTATCGATTACGCGCTGCATGTCCGACTCGAGTTCGTGAGCCACGCCCAGGTGATCGTTGACGACCACGTCGACCAGATACTGCAGCCCGCCTTCAAGGCTCTCGCGCCACACGCTGGTGCGTTGCAGACGGTCGGCGGTGCGCACGTAGAACATCAGGAAACGGTCGATGTAGCGCACGAGCGTTTCGCGGTCGAGGTCGGACGCGATCAGTTCGGCGTGACGTGGCTTCATGCCGCCGTTGCCGCACACGTAGAGGTTCCAGCCCTTCTCGGTCGCGATGATGCCGACGTCCTTGCCCTGCGCTTCGGCGCATTCGCGCGTGCAGCCTGAGACGCCGAACTTGATCTTATGCGGCGTGCGCAAGCCCTTGTAGCGGTTCTCGAGTTCGACCGCGAGGCCCACCGAATCGCCGACGCCATAGCGGCACCACGTCGAACCGACGCACGACTTCACCGTGCGCAGCGACTTGCCATAGGCATGGCCCGATTCGAAGCCAGCCGCGATCAGTTCTTCCCAGATCAACGGCAATTGCTCGACGCGCGCGCCGAACAGATCGACACGCTGACCGCCGGTAATCTTCGTGTACAGGCCGTATTTCTTCGCGACCTGAGCGACGGCGATCAGGCCGTCTGGCGTGACTTCGCCGCCCGGCATACGCGGCACGACTGAATAGGTGCCGTCGCGCTGGATGTTGGCGAGGTAGTAGTCGTTGGTGTCCTGCAGCGACGCATGCTCTTTCTTCAGCACGAATTCGTTCCAGCACGACGCGAGAATGCTGGCCACCACCGGTTTGCAGATATCGCAGCCGAGACCATGGCCATGCTTCGCAAGCAGTTCACCGAAGCTGCGCACGCCCTCCACACGCACGATGTGATACAGCTCCTGGCGCGAATAGGAGAAGTGCTCGCAGACGTGGTTGTTCACGGCGAGGCCCTGCTTCTTCATCTCGGCCTTCATCACCTGCGTGACGAGCGGCACGCAGCCGCCGCACGACGTGCCCGCGGTGGTCGCGCATTTGAGCGCGCCGATGTCGGTTGCGCCCGCGCAAACGGCGGCGCACAGGTCGCCCTTCGACACGTTGTTGCACGAGCAGATTTGCGCAGCGTCCGGCAGCGCGTCGACGCCCAGTCCCGGCTTCGCCTTGCCGTCGCTTTGCGGCAGGATCAGGAATTCGGGGGACTCGGGCAGTTCGATGCGGTTCAACGTCATCTGCAGCAGCGTGCCGTATTCGCTAGCGTCGCCGACCATCACGCCGCCCAGCAGATACTTGCCGCACTCGGAGACCACGAGCTTCTTATAGACCTGCTTGCGCTCGTCGCTGAACTGATAAGCGCGGCTGCCCGGCGTATTGCCGTGCGCATCGCCGATGCTCGCCACGTCCACACCCATCAGCTTGAGCTTGGTGCTCATGTCGGCGCCCGCGAATTCAGCCTGTTCGCCAAGCAGTTGCTTCGCGACCGTGCGCGCCATGTCATAGCCAGGTGCGACGAGGCCGAACAACTGGCCGTTCCACAGCGCGCATTCGCCGATCGCATAGATGTGCGGATCGCTCGTGCGGCACGCGTTGTCGATCACGATGCCGCCACGCGCGCCGAGCGTCAGTCCGCTTTCGCGCGCGAGATCGTCGCGCGGACGAATGCCCGCGGAAAACACGATCATGTCGGTGTCGAGATGCGTGCCGTCCGCGAACTGCATGCGGTGCGTGCCCGCTTCGCCGTCGACGATCACCGTGGTGTTCTTCTGCGTATGCACCGTCACGCCGAGTTCTTCGATCTTCGTGCGCAGCACGCGGCCGCCGCCTTCATCGACCTGGACCGCCATCAGGCGCGGCGCGAATTCGACCACATGCGTTTGCAGGCCCATATCGCGCAGCGCCTTCGCGCATTCGAGACCCAGCAGGCCGCCGCCGACCACCGTGCCGGTGTTCGAGCGCGCGCCGCACTCCTGCATCGCTTCGAGATCGTCGATGGTCCGATAGACGAAGCAATCGGCGCGCTCGCGCCCCGGCACCGGCGGCACGAACGGATACGAGCCGGTCGCGAACACGAGCTTGTCGTACGGCAACGTTTCGCCGGTCGAGACCGTCACGGTGCGCGCGTCACGGTCGATCGCCACGGCCTTTGCGTTGAGCTTGAGCAGCACATTCTGGCGTTCGAAGAACCCCGGCTCGACGAGCGACAGGTCGTCCGCCGTCTTGCCCGAAAAGAATTCGGAGAGATGCACGCGGTCATACGCCGGACGGGATTCTTCGCACAGCACCGTGATGTCGAGGCCGTGCGCGGCGTCTTGTGCCAGACACTCGACCAGTTTGTGACCGACCATCCCGTGACCGATAACGATGATTTTCATGACCGCGGTTTCCTCAATGTGCTGGCGTCGTCGGTCGCCGCCGTGCCGTCATCGGCCGGGCGGCGCCGGAAATAAAAACGGCGTCCCGCGAATCCAGTCGATGACTGAATCCGGGGGACGCCGTTGTCCTGACCTTGTACTGCGGCGAGCACTTTGTGTCGGGCTCGCGGCGGATCCACGTTGATCCGATGGCGGCATTAAACGCAAAGGCTGTGCCAATCGCGTGGAACGCCCTTGTGAGTCTTGCGCAGCGGGGCTTCGCGGGCAATCGCACGGACAGGCGGCCAATCTGACGCACGACGCATTTCGAGGCAGGCCAGCACAGGGATGGTGCGACGCAGCAGTTGCGCGTGCCAAAAGCGGGCGCGTTATCGGTGCGGGGACAAGCGGTCCGCGCTGCTTTTGAATGCTTTTTACGGTCCGCGATGGCGCGCCGCAGAGGCCCTCGCACACGCATTGACGCGTGCCTCGTGGCCCTGCTTCCTCGAGCAAGACCTACCCCGCGCGCGATCTCCGCAGCCCCTTGGCGTGGTCCTTGCGTAAGGACTCGCCATGAGGTCCCGTTCCGGCAACGCAGCCGTATCGGACGACTGCCACCCCGGCGAGACGCAATGCGGCGTGTCGCGGGCTTTAAAAGAATGAGCAGCAAACCAGCAAGATCGGACAACGGCGTCCCCTCGTGATCATCACGAGCGGACGCCGTTTTTTGTTTGGCGCCAGTGGCACCGCCGCTGGCCACAGAGAGAAGCTAAGGACATTGCGATGAACACGAACTCCGGCAAAGTCACGTTATTGAGCGCCGGCCCGGGCGAACTCGATCTGCTCACCTTGCGAGCCGCGAAGGCGCTCGCCGCCGCCGACGTCGTCCTGCTCGACGACCTCGCCAATCCCGAGATCGTCACGCTCGCGCCGCAAGCGCGCGTGATTCGCGTAGGCAAGCGCGGCGGCTGCCGTTCGACGCCCCAAGCGTTTATCGAACGCCTGATGCGGCGTTACGCGCAGAGGGGTTTGCACGTGGTGCGCGTGAAAGGCGGCGAGGCGCTGCTATTCGGCCGTGCCGGCGAAGAGATCGCGACCTTGCGTGACGCCGGCATTCCGGTGGAGATCGTCAACGGCATCTCGTCGGGTTTCGCGGCTGCGGCGGGGCTCGGCATTTCACTCACGCATCGCCGCCATTGCCACGGCGTCACGTTCGTGACCGCGCACAAGGAAGATCATGGCGAGCCGGACTGGGCCGCGCTCGCCGCGACGCGCACCACGCTCGCCATCTATATGGGGATGCGGCGTATCGGCAGTCTTGCCACCGCATTGCTCGCGAGCCTGCCTGCCGACACACCGGCTGCGGTCGTGCAATGGGCCGGCAGCGTCGATGAGCGGCGTCTGCTGACGCGCCTCGACCGCCTCGCGGCGGACGCCACCGATGCGGGTTTCGGCAGCCCCGCCGTGATTCTGGTGGGCGGCGCGATTGGTGAAAGCGTCGAGCCTGCGTGGGCGGACGGCGCCGTATCGGGTGATGAAGCGGCGCACGCTTGCGCCGCGTGAACGCCGCATACAGCGGTGCGAATTCGCTTCGAGACGAGCCGCACCAGGAAGGCAGATGACTGCTGTGAACTTCCGAGTGCCCGCAGGAAAACGCGGAAGCGGTTTCGCCGCGGTGAATGCACGTGCGGCAGTTAATCGTCGAAGCCCAGTTCCGCTTCGACCGTTTGTCCGACGCGCAGCGATGCGCCCGCCCCGCTCATCACGAGCGCGTTGTTGCCGAACGTGATCGCGCCGTTTCGCTGCGGATTCGCGCGATAGACGCTCATCGTGTCGGTCGGTTCGTTCGGCCAGTCAGGATTACGCTCGCCCTTCGTCTGGTCGATGGTCGGCATGGGACAGCGCGAGCACGGTTTGACGAGACGCAGTTCGACAGCGTGGTCAATGCTCAGCGTTTCCACGAAGTCTTCTTCATAAGCCTCGAGCCCGCTTAGCACGAGATTCGGACGGAAGCGATTGATTGGAATCGACGGCGCGCCCTTTGCGTTCAGGCGCGTGTTGAGATCGTCGAGCGAGGTCTGACCGATCACGAGTAGCGGGAAGCCATCGGCGAAATGCGTCGTGGCGCCGCCGACGCTCTCCGTATAAGCGGGGTCGACCACGCGCTCGCGCCCGGGATCGAAACGCAACAGCCGCGCTGGAATGCCGAGAAACGTGGAGAACCATGCGGCGCATTCCTCGCCGGTGTCGAGCCCATAGGCCGCATCGCGCCACACCGTGGTGGCAACCTTGAACGGGGCGTCGAGTTGTGCGGCATCCAGCGGCGTACGCAACTCGCTCATGCCGGGCGCGCGGATCACGAGTTCGTGCGAGGCGATCTCCACCTTGATCAAGGCCATGCGCGGATACGCACGCTGCGTGAGCATCGCTCCGTTCGAATCGACGGCCATCCAGTATCGATCGTATTCGAGACCTGTGGCGAGCAGACGCGCTTCATTCAACGCGATGCCCGCGCACGATTTGATCGGATAGATAAAAAGCTCGCTGATGGTTGGCATGATGTGGGGCGTGGACGTTGGGTGCGCGAGCGCGGGATCACGCGCTCGCTCGTTTTTATATGGCAAGTATTAAATCAAGGTTCGATTGTAAATCGGTTCGGCTCTTCGACCCTGACCGTGTTCAGACGCGCTGCTGTGCGTCGGTTTCTCCTCGTTCGGTCGGGTAACCCCGCATGCCTCGGTTCCTGATGCGTCGCTCTACGCCGGCCATGGAAGCTGGCCACTGAAGCTGGCCATCGCAGGAGGCCGTTTCTTCGCATCGCGCTTGGACGTAAAATCCCCCATCCAGCCGATTCGCGAGGGCGTGCCGCGGTTGTTCGCCTTTCACTGTCCCTGCGCGTCGCGTCCCTACCATGAACGAGACAGGAAATTCATTATGCTGAGCAAACCCGTGTTGACCGTTGTCGAAACGACTCGCATTCTCGAAGCCGCGCGCGCGGAAGCCGAGAAGAACAAGTGGGCCGTCGCAATCGTCGTGGTCGACGACGGCGGCCACCCGCTCGGCATGCTGCGTCTGGACGGCAGCGCGCCCGCGAGCGCCTACATCGCGACGGAAAAAGCCCGCACTTCGGCGATCGGCCGCCGCGAAACCAAGGTATATGAAGACATGATCAACAATGGCCGCACCGCATTTCTCAGCGCGCCGCTCTCCGGTACGCTCGAAGGCGGCGTGCCGGTGATCGCCGACGGCCAGGTGATCGGCGCGGTCGGCGTGTCGGGCGTGAAGTCGGATCAGGACGCGCAGATTGCGAAGGCCGGCATTCAGGCGCTCGGCGTCTGAGTTCGCGGTCGCGCTCGTGCGTCATGATTGCCGTCATGATTGCCCTCGCGATTGCACTGCCCTCGGATCAGCAGCACAGCAACCCGGAAAGTAGCTTGTCAGTAGTAGCCCCAACGCGGGCCGATGCCCCCTCATCGGCCCCACTCAGACAGATGGAGCAGTCGATGACTCAGATGAACCCGCGCGGCGGATTGCAGGTCGCCGCCAATCTCGACCAGTTCGTCGAAACCGAAGCCCTGCCCGGCACCGGAATCGACAGCGCCGCATTCTGGTCGGGTTTCGACGCCCTCGTGCACGAGCTGGCGCCCAAAAACCGTGCGCTGCTTGCCGAGCGTGACCGCCTGCAATCCGAACTGGACAACTGGCATCGCGCCAATCCGGGCCCGGTACGCGACGTGCGCGCCTATCGTGCGTTTCTCGAAGGCATCGGCTATATCGTGCCGGCGCCGGCGAGCGTGAAGGCCACGACCGACCACGTCGACACTGAAATCGCCGAACAGGCCGGACCGCAGCTCGTGGTGCCGCTGTCGAATCAGCGCTATGCGCTGAACGCGGCGAACGCGCGCTGGGGCAGCCTCTACGACGCGCTGTACGGCACCGACGCCATTCCCGAAACCAACGGCGCCGACAGGCAGAAAACCTTCAACCCGGTGCGTGGCGCCGCGGTGATCGCCTATGCCCGCAAGTTTCTCGACGAAGCCGCGCCGCTCGCGAATGGCTCGCATGCCGACGCAACGCGCTATAGCGTCGAAGGCGGCAAGCTGGTCGTCGCGCTGAAGAGCGGCACGAGCGAGCTCAAGACTCCTGCGCAATTCATCGGCTATCAGGGCGATGCCAGCGCGCCGTCCGCCGTGCTGTTCAAGCACAACGGCCTGCACTTCGAGATCCAGATCGACGCGAACGATTCCATCGGCAAGAGCGACGCCGCGCATGTGAAGGACGTGGTGGTCGAAGCGGCGGTGAGCACGATCATCGACTGCGAAGACTCGGTTGCGGCCGTGGACGCGAACGACAAGGTTCTGCTTTATCGTAACTGGCTCGGCCTGATGAACGGCGATCTGACCGAAGAGGTCACGAAGAACGGCAAGACGTTCACGCGTCGTCTGAACGCAGATCGCGAATATATCGGCGCGGACGGCAAGACGCCGCTCACGCTGCATGGCCGCTCGCTTCTGTTCATCCGCAACGTCGGTCATTTGATGACCAATCCGGCGGTGCTGATGAAAGACGGCGCCGAGATTCCCGAAGGCATTCTCGACGCCGTCATTACGACGCTGTGCGCGCTGCACGACCGCAAGAACAAGCTGAATTCGCGCACCGGCTCGATCTATATCGTGAAGCCAAAAATGCACGGCCCGGCGGAAGTCGCGTTCGCAAGCGAACTGTTCGCGCGCGTCGAAGATCTGCTGAAGCTGCCGCGCAACACGATCAAGATGGGCATCATGGACGAGGAGCGCCGCACGAGCGTGAATCTGCTCGCGTGTATCGCCGAGGCGTCGGAGCGCGTGGCGTTCATCAACACGGGCTTCCTCGACCGTACCGGCGACGAAATGCACAGCGCGATGGAAGCCGGCCCGATGATGCGCAAGGGCGACATGAAATCGAGCACATGGATTGCCGCGTATGAGCGCAGCAACGTGCTCGTCGGTTTGCATGCGGGCCTGCGCGGCCGCTCGCAGATCGGCAAAGGCATGTGGGCGATGCCCGACCTGATGCACGCGATGCTCGAACAGAAGATCGGGCATCCGAAGGCCGGCGCGAACACCGCATGGGTGCCCTCGCCGACGGCCGCGACGCTGCATGCGCTGCACTACCATCAGATCGACGTGCAGGCGGTTCAGCAGGAACTGGAGCGCACGGAGTACGCGAAGGTGCGCGACGAACTGCTCGACGGCCTGCTGACGATTCCCGTGGTCGAAACGGCGAAGTGGAGCGACGATGAGATCCGCGCCGAGATCGACAACAACGCGCAAGGCATTCTCGGCTACGTGGTTCGCTGGATCGACCAGGGCGTGGGTTGCTCGAAGGTGCCTGATATTCACGACGTCGGCCTGATGGAAGACCGCGCGACGCTGCGCATTTCGAGTCAGCACATCGCCAACTGGCTGTATCACGGCGTGGTAAAGCGCGAGCAGGTCGAGGAAACCTTCAGGCGCATGGCGAAGATCGTCGACCAGCAGAACGCCGCCGATCCGTATTACAAGCCGATGGCGCCTGCCTTCGACACGATTGCCTTCAAGGCCGCGCAAGCGCTCGTGTTCGAAGGACGCCAGCAGCCGAACGGCTACACGGAACCGTTGCTGCACAAGTTCCGCCTGGAAGTGAAGAAAAGCTGAGCGTGATGTAACACCGTGGCTCAAACAGGCTTCAAGTTCGAGCGCGGCTAAAAAAGACGGGCGCCGCGGCGCCCGTTTTCAATGCGCGCGATGTCTTGCGCGCCACTTCTGCGTGATTTTGCGTGATTGCGTGATCCATACTGCCAGGATACGGCAGCCTCGCAGCCGCCTCGGAACATTCGTTAGGTATCTTGACTTAAGCCGCTTCAACCGCGTATTGAGCCTGTACACTCTCGGCATTGGCGTGGCCGTTCGCCTGCATATAAGCTTGCAGATACGCCTCGAATTCCGCCTTCACTTCCGGATGACGCAGCGCGAATTCCACCGTCGCCTTCAGATAGCCGAGCTTGCTGCCGCAATCGAAACGCGTGCCGAAGTAGCGATACGCGAGCACCTGTTCTTCGGTCAACAGCGACTGGACCGCATCGGTCAATTGCAATTCGCCGCCCGCGCCCGGCTTCAGCGCGCGAATGTGCTTGAAAATGGTCGGCATGAGCACATAGCGACCCACCACGCCGAGGTTCGACGGCGCGCTGTCAGGTGCCGGCTTCTCGACGATGCCCGACAGCTTGATCACGTTGTCTTCCCACTCGCGGCCATCCACCACGCCGTACGAACGGCTGTCTTCACGCGCGATGGTTTCCACGCCGATCACCGAGCTGTGATAGTGATTGAAGGTATCGACAAGCTGGCTCATGACCGGCTTCGAGCTGTGCAGCAGGTCGTCCGCGAGGATCACGGCGAACGGGCTCTCGCCCACCAGTTTTTCGGCGCACAGCACGGCATGGCCGAGACCGAGCGCTTCCGCCTGGCGCACATAGAAACAGTCGACATTGGCCGGCTTGATGCTGCGCACGAGATCGAGGAGCTTCTGCTTGTTGCGTGCTTCGAGTTCGGCTTCGATCTCATACGACTTGTCGAAATGATCTTCAATAGCGCGCTTGCTGCGGCCCGTCACGAAGATCATCTCGGTGATGCCGGCAGCGATCGCTTCTTCGACCGCGTACTGAATCAGCGGCTTGTCGACGATAGGCAGCATTTCCTTCGGACTAGCCTTGGTAGCCGGCAGGAATCGTGTCCCGAGGCCCGCTACGGGAAACACGGCTTTGGTGACTTTCAGCATGGTGGGCATTCCCAGATCGGTTAGAAATTGGTGTTTGCGGGCACGGCGGCCGCTCGACGTCGCCAGAAAGGCTAACAAAAAAGCTACGCGAGATCACGCGTG
Organism: Paraburkholderia rhynchosiae; assembly: GCF_002879865.1. Taxonomy (GTDB): domain Bacteria; phylum Pseudomonadota; class Gammaproteobacteria; order Burkholderiales; family Burkholderiaceae; genus Paraburkholderia; species Paraburkholderia rhynchosiae. The sequence continues at coordinate 18,031 of NZ_PNXY01000041.1, read as the reverse complement.
AAATCTCTGAAACAATGCTGAATGAAATCGATTCGTGCCGATTTGCGCGATGTGGAAAGCATCAGGCAACATTTACGTCGGACAATTGAATAATTTCGAAGCGAGTCCGAAAAATTTACACGCCGGACCTATCGCGTGTATGTGCGCATGCGCTTCGCATCGAGCCTAGGGCCTAGGGTCCCACGGCGCGCGTTGTGTCTTCAAGGACGCGCTTCCTCGTTCTCGTCGAGTTGCGGCAGCTTGCCCGGATTGATGCGAAAACGGCGGATCGGCTCATTGCGCAGCGCCTCCCGATACGCGGAGGCGGCGACGAGGGCCAGCAGCACGGCGATGCCGGCGAGCACATGCAGGTTCATGACTTCACCTCTTTCAGGAGAATCCGTGGTGGAAATTACCACGACAAAAGCGGCAAATAATTGATCGCTGCATCTGCTTATGCTCAATTACAATTCGTCACAAAACGGACGCTTAAATCGAATCGATCGAGCAATTTTTTATCCATTTTTTGTGTGCGCGGTGCACTAGCATGTGATGCACCGCGTGCGCGGACCGTGCGCGCGAATCCGCATTGCTCTTCTTCGAATAAAGGACCGCGCATGAGCGACTCTGCACTGGATGCCGCCGGCTCATCCCTGCCCCTCTCCCCACCTCCCTCACAGACCTTGAGGTCCGCCGCGCCGCGCGCGCAAAGCGAGGCCCGCGCCGACAGTGCGGGCAAGGAACATGTCATCGACGCAATGCGCGGCTTCGCCGCGTTGCTGGTTGCGTATTTCCATTGCCGTCAGATCGAATGGGTCGGCATGCAGGCCTTTCATCAGAATGCCGGGCATTCGTTCAGTCTGGATACGATTGCGGCATATCTGACTTTCCCGATTGCATGGGGGTCGGCCGGTGTGCCGATTTTCTTCGTTATCAGCGGCTACTGCATCCACCGCAGCGGCGCATTACGGATCGCCAATAATCCGGCTTACCAGCTTGATGCGGGCAATTTCTGGGTGCGCCGGTTCACGCGCATCTATCCGGTGCTGCTTGCGGCACTGCTGCTCACGCTCGCGCTCGACTGGTTCAGCCTGCAACTGCCGCCAGTCAGTCACAAGATTCGCGAGATCGGCTTGCAGGCTTTTCTCGTCAATCTCTTTTCGCTGCAAGGCGTGGCCGGCAAGACGTATGGATCGAATGGCGCGCTGTGGACGCTCTCGCTCGAAGTGCAGTTCTACGCGATCTATCCGTTGCTGTTCGCACTGCGCCGGCGTATTGGCATGACGTCCGTGCTCGCGATGGTCGCCGTGATCAACGTGGTGTCGGCGTATCTGCTTGAGCGGCACGACGTCCAGTTTTTCACGTCGTACTGGTTTTCCTGGACGCTCGGCGCGTGGATCGCCGATGCCAAAGCCCGCAGCGCGCCGCAAGCGCGCTCGTCGTGGTGGCTCTATGTGCTGGCCGCCGCATTCGTCGCGCTCGGCTGTGCGGCGTTTCACTTCGGACAGTACGGCGCGTTCCAGTTGTGGGCGATCGGCTTCGCGTTCTATCTGTACAGGGCGCTGGAGCGCGGCAACGGGAATCAGCGCGACGGTTGGGGACTGCGGCTTCTGTCGCGCTTCGGCGACTTCAGCTTCTCGCTGTATCTGATCCATCTGCCGATCTTCGTGCTGCTTTCGTCGCTGCTATTCCGCTCGTCGTTGCAGATGTCGATCTGGCCGTCGTTCGGCTACATGCTGGTGGCCGTGCCGGTCGCTTACGTGTTCTACCGGCTCGTCGAATTGCCGGCAATGAAGTGGTCGGCCAGTTTCAAGCCGAAGAGCGCATTGAAACAGTCGCGATAAAAAAGACGGAGCGAAGGTCGATGAGACTTTCGCTCCGCTGCGCCAATGACAGGAACCGGCCGAGTCCCTGTCTACCCCGCGTCAATCTTTCATCTGTCGCGCGCTTGCAGCCGCGCCTGAAACCATCTTCAGCGGTCTCAGGCGCCGCCGTTCAGGTCGCGAGCCTCACTTCCCCTGACCTCACGCGCCGGCAGCCCGTCCAGGCCCCGCCACGCGCCTCAGAATCCGCTCGACGCTCTCGACGTAGTTCGTGGTACCGAACCGGCGCAGCGCCGTCTGATAGCCGTTCCTGACGAGCCTGTTGCGCAGTTCGTCGTCCGAGCGCAGTTCGGCCAGCGTGTCGGCCAGCGCCTGCGCATCGCCCGGCGTGCACAGCATGCCGTTCTCGTAGTCGTCGATGATCTCCAGCACGCCGCCCGCGCGCGCCGCCACCACCGGCCGCTGCGCGAGCATGCCTTCCACGATTACGCGGCCGAACGGCTCCGGCGTGATCGACGTGTGCACGACCGCGTCGACCGCGCACATGCAGGCGGGAATATCGTGCTGGAAGCCGAGAAAATGCACACGGTCGCCGAGATTGTGCGTGGCGACGAACGCGTGCAGTTCGATCTCGTACTGGTCCTCGCCGAAGAGCGGCGCACCGACTAGCACCGCATGCATATGCGGATTGAGCACCAGCGCTTGCAGCAGCACATGCTGCCCCTTCCAGCGCGCGAGGCGGCTGAACGAGCCGACCAGAAACGCGTCGTGCGGCAGATTCAGGCGCTGGCGCAGCGCGGCTTGCGATACGTTGCGCAAGGCGTCGAACGGCGCGGCGGAAATGCCGTTGAACACCACGTCGATACGTTTTTCATCGAAATGGGTGAGCTCGGCGAATGCGCGCGCCGATGCCGCCGAATTGGCGATCACGTGCGTGAGCCCAAGCCGTGCGCACCATTTGATGATGGCCAGTTGCTTGCCGCCGAAATGCTCGGAACTCACGATGTCGCGCAGATGCCAGACCACCGGTCGCCTCGCGAGCTTGCCGGCGACCGCGCCGATCACCATCGCGCGCTGCGTGTTTGCATAGATCACTTCGGCGTTGCGTGCGCGTTTCGCCGTGGCGCGCACGAGCGACATCAGGCCTTTCAGCGCCTGGCCCTTCGGCAACGAACCGCCCTGTTTGCGCACGTTGCGCAGCGCGCCCGCGTCGAGCACTTCGACGCTCACGCCCGCTTTGGCGAGCGCCGTGCGGAACGGGCCGTCGTCGAACAATACGACTTCGATGCGCGAGCGCAGTGCCTTCACGATTTCTAGTAGCGACAACTCGGCGCCGCCCAGCACGCCGCTTTGATCGACGGCGAGAATGCGCGGCACGTTCGCTGCCGGCTCGGCTTTATACGGCACATAGGGCGGCAGCGTCGCGTTGCGCAGCACGGGCACCGAAGCCCGCACATGCGCGAAGAAGCGTTCGCGGAAATTCGCGGCGGAGAAGCGCTCGGCGTTCGCGCGGCAATCTGTTGGCGAAAAACGCTTCACGTGTCCATCGAAACGCTCGACCGCGGCAATGATCGAGTCCGTGCTCTGCTCGTCAAAGAACATGCCGGTCGGACGCGGTTCGGATAGATCGCGCACGGTTTCGAGCGCCCCGCCCTTGCCGTACGCAATCACCGGCGTCCCGCACGCCTGTGCCTCGACGACGGAGATTCCGAAGTCTTCCTCGGCGGCAAACACGAAAGCCTTCGCGCGGCTCATCCGGTCCTTCAGCACCTTGAACGGCTGATAGCCCATGATCTCCACATTCGGCCCCGCCTTTGCACGGATTTTCTGCATGTCGGGACCGTCGCCGATCACGACGAGTTTTCTCTCGGGCATCCGCGCGAACGCTTCGACGATCAGATCGATCTTCTTGTACGGCACCATCCGCGATGCGGTCAGATAGAAGTCTTCCTTCTCCGTGCATAACGCGAAGGCTTCGACGTCGACAGGCGGAAAGATCACCTGCGCATCGCGCTGATAGACCTTCTTGATCCGCCGCGCAATGAAGTCGGAGTTCGCGACGAAGCCATCCACCGAATTGGACGTGCGGATGTCCCAGTTGCGGATGTAATGCAGGACCAGCCGCGCCATGGCCGACTTCGGGCCGCTGGTCAGCTTCGACTGTTGCAGATACTGGTGCTGCAAATCCCACGCGTAGCGAATCGGCGAATGCACGTAGCTGATATGCACCTGATCCGGCCCGGTGAGAATGCCTTTGGCCACCGCGTGACTGCTCGAAATGACCACGTCGTATGCGGAGACATCCAACTGTTCGATCGCGAGCGGCATCAGCGGCAGATAGGCCCGGTACCTGGTGCGCGCGAGCGGCAGGTTCTGGATGAACGACGTGGTGACGCGCTTGCCGCGCAAAAAGCTGCGGTCGTCGAGAAAATCGACGAGGCTGAACAGGTCGGCATCGGGAAAGCACGCGACGATCTGTTCGAGCACCTTCTCAGCGCCCGCATATGTGACGAGCCAGTCGTGCACGATCGCCACACGCACGGTCTTGTCGCCGCGCAGAGCGACGCGCCGCGAGGGCGTCTCAACACCGGGAACGGTAGTGAGTTCGGCCAGTGCACTGCGCGTCGGAGCTTGCAGCACGGCTTCTTCAAGGACTTCGTGGTTCATGCGCTTTTCCTCGGATTCAGTCGCAACAGCAGTGAACGCGCTAGATCGCGCAAGGCGGGGGTCATGGTGATGGACCAGGCGATGTTCGCGCCGACCATCAATACGCCGGCCACGATCGCCATGGCGAGGCCCGGCAGGAAGCTGGAAAGCCAGAGGCTCGCCAGCAGGAAAGCGAGGTGAGCGAGCATGTCGAGCGCGATCTGTCGTGCACGGATCGCCGACAGTCGCAACAGCACCACGTAATCGAACAGCGCGCGGCCGGCCACGGTCACCGCCGCGCCGGTCAAACCGAAATGTGCGATGCCGAACCACAAAGCCCCTGAAAACAGGGGCAATTCGAATAAACCGACGCGCGCGGCGGTGGCCGGATTGACCTGCGACTGGATCAGAATGCGCGTCACGTTTGCCTGTCCGACGAGCCAGACCGCGACGATCATGATGCGTCCCACGGGCGCCGCCACAGTGGCGATTTCATTGCCCACCCATAGATGCAGGAACGGTTCGAGCACGAGCATCGCGACCAGCGCGACAGGCGTGAACACGCCGTTGAGAAATTCGAGCGACTGCTGCGTGATGGTGTCGGCGTCCGCGCGGCCTACTGCGGAAAGCCTCGGAAACAGCGTGCGCACCATCGCGGTGGGAACTATGTTCAAACGCGTCACGAGGTTTTGCGGCACTGTGTAGTACGTGACGAAGCGCGCGCCGAGACTCGTGCCGAGCATCACGCGATCGAGCGATTCAGCGATCATGTTTGTGACGCTCGCAATCAGCATCCAGCCGCCGAAGTTGAAAAGTCCCTTCGCCACGCCGAGCTGCGGCGGCAGAATACTGCGTATTTCAAGCACTTTTAGCGCCGAACGGCCGAGCAGGATCGCGGCGAGAATTCGCGCGAACACGGCGGCAGCGAGTACGTTCTGCAAAGTCGCGCCCAGCCATAGCGCGGCGCCGAGCGGCAACAACTGGAACAAAAACGTGCCAATGGTCTGATTCGTGTTGTAGATGCCAAAGCGTTCCGCACCGTTGATCGCACCCGCGAACACCCATGAGACGTTGGCAATCGGAATCGCCACCGCGAGCCACGGCAGCGCCATATACACCTCGTGCTGCAATTGCGGCGACACCTTCGTGAAATACGCGGTGTACAGAAACGCGCCGAAATAAATGATCAGCCCGCCGATTACACCGGTCGCGAGATTGAGCCACGTCGCGCTCCAGAACACCCGCGCGCTTTCGTTCTTGTTGCCCGACGCGCGCGCCTTCGAGATGTGATTCTGCGCGGCCATGCTCATGCCGAGATCGAGAATCCCGAAGTAGCCGATCAGCGTCCACACGAGACTGATCACGCCGTAGCGCTCGACCCCAAGCAGCCTGATATACGACGGCACGGTCACGAGCGAGACGAAAGTCGGCAGCACCAGTCCGAAGAAATTGATCGCTATGTTCTTGAGAATGCCTTTGTCCATCGGATGCCCTGGGTTCGACTACGATTGCCTGTTCTGTTCGTCATGCGTGCATGCCGCACGCGTGTTGCTGAATTGCTCCATCAAGGTTTCCAGCGATACATCAACACTTTGCCGCGCGCGTCTTCTTCGACGAACACGAGGTACTCGCCGTTGCCTCGCTTTGCAGCGCTGATACCGTTGGGCACGTCGACCCATCCTGAGGCGCCGCCCACTTCGGGGCCGGGCCGGATCACGCCGAGTTCGCGGCCGCTGTCCTTGTCCCACACGTGCACCGCGCCCACCGGTTCGACACCGAAGATGTATTGCCCCTCGACCGTCAAGCCGATGATCGTGGCGATGGGTTTGCTCTGCGTCTGCCATGGCAGCGCGATCGAATAGCGCTGCACCGGCTCGCCGCTCGACCATTTGTCGTAACGCACGAGCACGCGGCCCACTTCTTTCCAGAAGCCGCGATCGACCGGCGTGTCGGGCGTGTAGCCGCTCACGTACATCGTGTCCGTATCGGGGTCGTAGATCGCGCGATGCAGTTCCGTGAACGGTTGCGGCACCGGGTACTGCGTGAGGTTCGAATACGAATAGACGGGGTTCCCCTTCGCATCGAGACCGCCGAAGCGAAAGCGATAAATGCCCCTGGTGTCGCGCGTGCGCCAGATGTCGCCCGCGGTATCGACCCACCAGCCCCAGCCGCCCGCGAGTTTCGTGCCGCTCGTGTTGAGCGCAAATTCGTCGGTGTTGAATTTGCCGTCGCCGTTCGCGTCGCGCCAGATCCAGTCGCCGCCCGGCGGCGCATTCGGCACCTTCGCGACCGCGCGCTCGCGGCCCGCGATAAAGCCTGATGGAATCGCCGTTTCACCGTCGCGCTGCGGATCGAATCGATAGATCTTCAGATGGTCCGCATACATGTCCGTGAGGTACAGGAATGTGCGGCCCTTCAGCTTGCGGGCAATCGGCAAGCCGGGATACTGGTCGGTGTGAAAGACCGGATCGTCCGGATACCTGAAACGATTAGACAGGAATCCGACATATTTCCAGTCCTGCCTCGCGGGCTTCGACAGATCGAGTTCAAAGCGTTTGTTGCCGGTGTACACACTGTCCGGGCGCGACGGATCGATCCACGCGCCATCGACAAAGAGCAGCCCTTGCACGAGCCAGTTCTGCTTACCGTCGGGTGCGTAGCTTTCGAGCGTCGCGCCGAGGCCCGCGCCAATCGGCTCATAACGCGGACCGATGCCGTTGGTCGACACATAGACGTTGCCGCGCGCATCCACGCCCACGCCCGTGAGCCCGTTGAAACGTTGCGGCCCTGGCCGTCCCGCGACGCCGCTGAAAATGCCGCCCCGCTCGCCGAGCGCGCCTGATTCCTCGTAACGGCCGTCGTTCTTGCTGAAGAACAGCACCTGCTGACGCGGGCCGTTATCGGCGATCAGAATGCGGCCTTTTGCATCGACGGCGATATCGACCGCGAGCGTATCGGGGGGCAGCTCGAAATTTTCGTCGATACGCTTGCCGGCCTGCGTGTAATGCTCGACATGCGGCGCGCGATCGTTGCGCGTGCCGCTCAGCACCCACAGCGTGCCGTCCGGTGCAAGCGCAATGCGGCCAGGCTCGTGCACGCTCCACGTGGCTTTCTGCTGCATCGATTCAGCGTCGTACACCTCGACGCGGTCGCGCGCCGTATTAGCTGCATAGAGCGTAGTGTCGTTCGCGGCAAGCCCGCCGATCTCGGCGCTGGTGCCGGTCGGCACTTCGTTCATCATCAGGAAGCCGGCCGCGAGTTGCGCATGCGGGTCGGCGGCTTTCGCCGCGGGCTGAAACGGCGCCGCGCGCTTCGTATCGGCGATCTGCCGGCGCGATATGCCGAACCACTGCTTGCCCTTTGCGGGCCATACGCCCTGCTCGACCAGCCGGCCTTTTTCGTTGCCGACCGCGATTGCAACGAACGCATACTTGCGATTGAGCGCGATCGCGTTGCCGCCCGCGTTGCCCCAACCGTGCGTGCCGCCCGCGAAACCGAGCATCTTGCCGTTCTGATAAACGCTCGCCTCGGCGCCGCTCTCGTCCCACGGCGCGTTCGTATAGACCTTGCCGTCAGGCGCTACCGCGATGGCGGTGATGTTGATCTGCGCCCACGTGCCGTCGCCGAAGCCGAACGTATTGCCGATCCACGACGTTTTCGCGTTCAAGGCCGTTTCCGCGCAAGCCGTGAAACTGGCCGACGCAGCAGCCAGTCCGACGGCGCACGCGGATACCGCGAGCCAGCTATTGAACGTGAAACGGGGCAAGGTAATTCCTCCAGTCGACGCTATACGGTGCTTTAGCAAAGCGGTGGCGCGAATACGCAAGCGCTATTCACAGACGCACACCATTTGCAATTCAGTGAGGTGACGGCATGAGCCGGAGCAAGCTGTTGGGAACGAACCTGGAAGCGCGCGACGGCCCGCGCGGCCGCGAAGCAGGGCGGCATGCAGCGTCGCAACGATGCGGTGCGTGCCGCACGCGCCGTCCTTGGCCACCCAATCCGCACGGCTCACATTACGCGTAAAAAACGCCGTGACGAAAATCGAAAATAATTCAAAAATATTCGGCGGCTTAATCAAAGCGAAAGAAATCAATTTTAAATTGAATTAAAACTGAAGATGTCCGCATCTTTCTGTATGTGGGGCATCCGCGCACCCTTCCAACGCATCCTTACCGCAGCAATCGAGGGTTGCCAGCACTTATTACGGGCACAGTCATACGCCCGACACCAGCATAAAAACCGAGTGCAAATGCTTAACGAAACACCCTGTTTCAATCTGATTCACTTATCGAATTCATTCCCGTTTTTTCACGATTTTCTTTTGCCTAGAATCGATTGCACTCACATTGCGTCGGTTTGCGACCGTTGCCCGCACGACTCGCTTTTCGCAACGCCTCCCGACTCCACGCAACCCTTGCGGCTTCTCGCGGCTCTTCCGCTTCACACCATGGACGGTTCATGACTGCTAGCGCACTGCCCACAGCGCCTTCCCATTCACGCCGCATCGTGCAGCTCGACGGCTTGCGCGCGATCGCCGTACTCGCGGTGTTCGCGCAGCACGCGTTGAAAGCGCCGTTGTGGATGGGCGTCGATCTGTTTTTCGTTCTGAGCGGCTTTCTGATCACCGGCATCCTGCTCGAACGCAAGGCGCGCGAGCAGTCGTATTTCGGCTACTTCTACGCACGCCGGGCGCGGCGCATCCTGCCGCCGTATCTGCTCTTGATGGTGGTGTCGTCAATTCTGTTCGGATTCGGCTGGGCGCAGCACTGGCAGTGGTATGCATTTTTTGCGACCAATATCGGCGACGCGCTCAATCAGAGCGGACACGACAGTCTCAATGTGTTGTGGTCGCTGGCGGTCGAAGAGCAGTTCTATATTGTCTGGCCGTTCGTGATTCTGCTCGTGCCCGAGCGTGTGCTCGCGTGGGTCGCGGCTGCGTTGATTCTGCTTGTGCCGGTGCTGCGTGCAGTCGCCACGCCCTGGTTCGATTCGTTCTGGCCAATCTATTACCTGACGCCGTTTCGCATGGATCTGCTTGCGGCCGGCGCGCTGCTCGCGGTCGCCGTGCGGCGCGATCGTCACGCGCTCGAACCGTTCAAGGGCGTCGCGGTGCTGGGCGTGATCGCCGCCCTCGCCGCGCTGGCCTGGCTGCATCTGCACTTTCCGCGTTTTCGCGCGGCAAATACGCCGCTGTCGAACGCGGGGCTCTATAGCATTTCGTTGGTGCTTTGCACGTCCGTCGTGGTCATCGCCCTGCAAAGCAAGGGCATCGTCAAGCGGCTGTTGTGCAATCCGGTGCTGGTCTATATCGGCACGATCAGCTACACGATCTATCTGGTTCATCTGAGTGTGCTGTATGCGCTGTGGCCGTTGCAGATGAACCGCTATGTCACCGCCGCGCTGGCGCTCGCGATCACCATCGCCTATGCAAGCCTCACGTGGTTCGCATTCGAGAAGCGCTTGATCTTCGGTTCGCGCGGCATCTCGCACGCGACGGCCGGCGCCGGCGTGGCAGGCGCCGCGCCACAAGCACCGCAAAGCCGCGCATGAGATGCCGCCCAGGGCTCGCCGCGGCAGCGATGTTCGCGACGCTCACCGCGATCCCTCTTGCTGCGGCTGTCAGCGACGCGCGCGCCGCGCAAGCGCAGATATTGATCGACGCGTACGGCGATTCGACCACGCTCGGCATCTCGTGCAGCGAAGGCCATTGCGCGCCGCAAGCGGAGAACGCCGTCGCTTATCTACAGGACGAATTGCAGACGCGTCACGGCGAGCGCGTGCGCGTCGCCAACTATGGCGTGGGCGGCACCATGGCCACGCAATTGCGCGACGGCACGGGCAATCGCCGCGCGGGGCCGACCGCCGGTCTGCCCTGGCGCGAACGGCTCGCCGCGTCGCCCGCGCAGATCGTGCTGATCAATTACGGCATCAACGAAGTGATGCAGAACCAGACGCCCGAGCAGTTCTACGCAGCGCAGACGACGCTCGTCAAAACCGCCCGCGCGCTCGGCAAAGAGCCGGTGCTGGAGACCTCAAATCCGATGCCCGACAACCGGCTCAACGCGCGGCTCGCCTCGATGGTCGCAATGACGCGCCGCGTGGCTGCCGAGCAGCAGGTATCGCTCGTCGACCAGTTCGCGTACATCAGCAGTCTGCCCGACTGGAAGACGCTGATGTCCGATGGCGCGCATCCGAAACCGGGCTTATACCGGCTCAAGGCCGAGCAGGATTTTCAGGTCGTCGAACCGCTGGTGCGGCGGCTCCTGGATGGCACGCTCTGAGGTGCTCTTTTTTCTTTTACCAATATTGAAGGCAAGCTATGAGCCAACCACGCAAAGCGATCATCACGGGTGTGTCCGGACAGGACGGCGCCTACCTGACCAAACTGCTGCTCGACAAGGGCTATCAGGTGACGGGCACCTATCGGCGCACGAGCTCCGTAAATTTCTGGCGCATCCGCGAACTGGGCGTGCTCGATCATCCGAATCTGCGTCTGGTCGAACACGACCTGACCGACCTCGGTTCGACGCTGCGGCTGCTGGAAGGCGCGCAGGCCGACGAGCTGTATAACCTCGCCGCGCAGAGCTTTGTAGGTGTGTCGTTCGATCAGCCGGTGACCACAGCAGAGGTGACTGGCATAGGAGCGCTGAATCTGCTCGAAGGCATCCGCATCCTCAATCCCAGGATGCGTTACTACCAGGCGTCGACCTCGGAGATGTTCGGGCTCGTGCAGGCTGTGCCGCAACGCGAAGATACGCCTTTCTATCCGCGCAGCCCGTATGGCGTCGCCAAGTTGTTCGCGCATTGGTCGACGATCAATTATCGCGAGTCGTACGGTCTCTTTGCGAGCAGCGGCATTCTGTTCAATCACGAATCGCCGCTGCGTGGGCGCGAATTCGTGACGCGCAAAATTACCGACACGGTTGCGAAGATCAGGCTCGGCAAGCACGACGTGCTCGAACTCGGCAATCTGGGCGCGAAACGCGACTGGGGTTTCGCGCTCGAATACGTGGAAGGCATGTGGCGCATGCTGCAAGCCGACGAACCGGATACCTTCGTGCTCGCGACCGGCCGCACGGAAACGGTCCGCGACTTCGTGCGCATGGCGTTCGCCGCAGCGGATTACCAGCTCGAATGGTCGGGCAAGGAAGAGCGTGAAATCGGCATCGACGTGGCCACCGGCAAGACGCTGGTGCGCGTGAATCCGAAGTTCTACCGGCCGGCCGAAGTGGATCTGCTGATCGGCTGCGCGGACAAAGCGCGCGACAAACTCGGCTGGCAGCCGCAAACGAGCCTGGAGCAGTTGTGCCACATGATGGTTCATGCGGACCTGGGACGTAATCAACATCATGAGACGTTTTGAGCGCAACCTTTGCACGGTGCGATGGCGTTGTCGGCTTCGGAGCGATGTTGCGAGGCCTACACGCCAGAGAGCCGGTACGGCGCATGTGCGTCGCCTAACCAAAGCTGGAAAACGACAAATTCCGGCTTACTTTAGCCGGATTGCGACAATGAGGCCTCTTCCATAGGGCGAACTGCAGAAGTTCATCCCTTTGCTGACGGTAACGGACGCCTGTCGCGTTTGATCACGAATGCGGAGCTCTCTCGCGGGGGACGCGCTCGCATCATTATTCCAACGCTTTTTCACCCGCAGTTCGTGGACTGTCTGAGGGCGCTGACAAAGGGCGGTCGGCCTGAGCCGTTAATCAGTTCCCTCGCGCGAATGGCAACCTGGTGTGCGGGTTTGGACTACACGGAGCTCGAAGCAGTCGTGCCCGCCATGCGCAGTGCTCACGCATTCGAAGAATCGCCGGCCGAGTTCCGGCTGCTCAACGCCGATGGCAGTCGGGCCACGTGAACGCGGTTGAAGTGCGGCCTCGCATTGCCTGGCCGTGCCTTAGTTTACGCTGCCGCTTTTGCCTTTCAAGCACGCAACCTTTTAAGCCCGATCCCAATGACTCAAGTCAATGCCGCCAATACCTGGTAGTGCAAAAATAATTGCTCCAGACGGCGCCGGTTCTTTCCGCAAGAACCGGTGCCTTCCCCACTCGCCGGATGGAGCGCCAGATGTTTCCCGAATATCGCGACCTGATCTCCCGTCTCAAGACTGAAGACGCCCACTTCTCCCGCCTGTTTAACCGTCACAACGAGCTTGATCACCGTATCCATAACATGGAGACGAATGTCACGCCCGCTGACAGCGCCACCATCGAAAGGATGAAAAAAGAAAAGCTCCTGCTTAAGGATCAGCTTTACGGCGTGCTGGTGAAAGCGGCTTCGGCTGCGTAACTGGCCGTGGTGCCCGGCTGCGTGCGCCATGCTCGCGCGCGAAGATCAATCTTCATCGAGGTATTTTCATTTGGCATCCCCGGAAAACAGAAACGGCCAACGGCCCCCGGCCGCGCGGCTCGTCAGCCAGGGCGACGTCGCGGTTGACGTGTGCGGCGACACGCCCCAACCGAACAACGCTTCCACCGCAAACGCAACCGCAACGCCGGCAAGTGACGCCGCACGAGCCGGGCGCGCGGCTGAACGCAACGAAACCAGCCGAGCGATCGAAGCCGCGAACGCCTTCATTTTCAGTGGCGCCGAAAGCGCGTTGACCGCACCGGCGCAAGCCCAATCCGACGCCGAGCCAAGCGGCGCCAGTTTGATCGGCACGATCAAGGCGCTGATGGACGGCCTCTCGCCCGACGAAGCCCGCGCGTTGCGCATGCAATTGCTCGAAGGCAATCCTGCCGCGTGGCACGCGAGCGCCGCCCGTCATCCGGACGACGAACTGTCACCCGCGTTTCGCGAAGGCGGCTATCCGTATCGCAATCTGATGTCGCGGCGCGCCTATGAGAAGCAGAAGTATCGTCTGCAAGTCGAGTTGCTGAAGCTGCAGGCGTGGGTGCGCGAGACGGGTCAGCGCGTCGTGATTCTGTTCGAAGGACGAGACGCGGCCGGCAAAGGCGGCACGATCAAACGTTTCATGGAACATCTGAATCCGCGCGGCGCGCGCGTCGTCGCACTGGAAAAGCCGACGGAATACGAACGCGGCCAGTGGTATTTTCAGCGCTACGTTCAACATTTGCCCACAGCCGGCGAGATCGTGCTGTTCGACCGGTCCTGGTACAACCGCGCCGGCGTCGAACGCGTGATGGGCTTCTGCTCGGCGCAGGAATACGGCGACTTCATCCAGCAGGTGCCCGAGTTCGAACGGCATCTTGCACGCAGCGGCACACATATCGTCAAGTTCTGGTTTTCGGTGAGCCGCGAGGAACAGCGCCGCCGTTTCAAGGAGCGGCAGGTTCATCCGCTGAAGCAGTGGAAGCTGAGTCCTGTCGATCTCGCGTCGCTCGACAAATGGGACGATTACACGCAGGCCAAGGAAGCGATGTTCGCGCAAACCGACACCGCCGACGCGCCGTGGACCGTTGTCCGTTCGGATTGCAAAAAGCGGGCGCGGCTCAATGCGATGCGCTACGTGCTGCATAAGCTGCCATATGCAAACCGCGACACGGAGTCGATTGGCGTCGTCGATCCATTGGTTGTCGGAAGAGCCATGTAAGTAAGGGCAAGCGGTTCGAACGGCGTCCGCTCGAACCGCCCGATGCCATCTGCCAGATACCACGAGCCCGAAGTGCGACGAAAACTCAATGCACCCCGCCCGCCGCGATGGCCTCGCTATACACCGACGCCACGCGCTTCGCGATCACCGAGTTATCGAAGTTCTCGCGGGCATAGCGTCGGCACGCCTCGGCGTCGGGCAGCTTCAATGAGCCGCTCAGCGCGCCTGCAAGTCCCGCCGCTATCGCCTTAGCGCCCGTCTCCGGCAGCACGAGATCGGGCGACAGCCCCGCCACCGCCTCCGGCAAACCGCCGACCGGCGTCACCAGCACCGGCGTGCCCGACGCGAGCGACTCGACCGTGATCAGGCCAAATCCTTCCAGCGCCACCGTCGGCACCACGCTGATATTCGCCGCGCGATACAACGCCGCAAGATGCTGATCTGGCACGAAGCCCAGCAGCTTCACGTTGTCCTGCAAACCGGCTTCGTCGATGCGCGCCTGCAGTTCGTCCGCAAGACGTCCCTTGCCCGCGATCAGCAGCAGCACATCAGGGTGGCTCGGCTTGAGCAGCTTGACCGCGTCGATCAGATCCTCCAGACCCATGCGCCGCACGAGACGCCGTACCGCCAGCACGATTGGCCGGTCCTGCGGCAATTGCAGCTTAAGACGCGCCTCGGCGGGCGTCATCGGCAAATTGAACTGTTCGACATCGACGCAGCCCGGCACCACGCGTACGCGATCCGGCGAGATGCGATAGCGCGAAGTCAGGATCTTGCCGAAGGCCTCCGACAACACGATCAGCCGCGACGAGCGTGCATAGACCGATTGCTCGAGATAATGCTTCGCGCGCTGACCGAGCGAATCGGCGCCTTCCACGTGGCTCTCGTCCGCCCACGGCCCCTGAAAATGCGACACCTGCGGAATGCCGCGCGTCACGTCGAGCCCCGGAAACGTATAGAGCGCGAAGTGCGACGAGATCACGTCGGGGCGCGACATGCTGATTTCCTGACGCAGCGCACGGCGCGCCGCCATCAGCCGGAACGGCAGCGATTGCGCAGCCGAACCGAAGCCGTTGATGGTGCCGCCCGTGTCGGCGGCAACTTTCGGCGAGCCGGCCACGACGCCGCGCACCGCGACGCCCGCGCCGGGCAGCGCGCCGACCAGCGAGTAATACATGCGGTCGAGGCCGCCCGCGCGCTCGGGGAACCAGTGCATCCCGATCTGCAGCGATTTGATTGAACTCGTCGTCATTGTCATTGCCCCTTTGTGTTGCATGAGTTGTGATAGTCGAGCGCTGGCTGCGCGGCGTGCTTAAGCGTCAAGCAGCGCGTCATTCCGCGCCCTTCTGACCGGCCAGCGTGTTTAGCGTGAGCGCGTCGGTCTTTGCGGCCACCGCTGCTTCTACCTCGCTGCGCCGGCGATTCTTCTGCTGTCCTTCAAGCTGTCGATACAGCGCGATGTATTGCGCGGCCATCCGCGCCCAGCCGAAGCCGGTCGCGAGTTCGTTGGCGGCCACGCCCATCGCGCGGCGCGCTTTGTCGTCGGCGGCGAGGCGCGCGACCGCGGCGGCCAGCGCCTTCGGATCGTCCGGATCGTCGAGCACGATGCCGCATTCCGGCGTGATGATTTCTGCGCCGCCCGCGGTGCGCGCGGTGACGACCGGCAACCCGGCCGCCATCGCTTCGAGCAGCGACAGGCTCATCGCCTCGTAACGCGACGGAAACACGAACGCGTCGACCGAATGCATCAGCACAGGCATCTCCTTGACGAGCCCGAGAAAATGCACGCGATGCGCGATGCCGAGCGCCTTGGCCTCGTCAGGATATGGACTGCCCGGCAGGAAACCTGCCACCGCGATCTGCACATGCTCCGGCAGATGCTTCAACGCGGCCAGCACCGTGCCGAGGTTCTTACGCGGCGTACGCAGATCGCCGACGAACAGCAGCAAAAAGGCGTCTTCCGGTAAGCCGAATTTCGCGCGATCGCCGGTGGCCGCAGCGAAACCGCGCGTGTCCACGCCGTTGTAAATCACATCGACGCGGTTATCCGCCGTGAGCCCGATCGCGCGGATTTCATCGGCGACCTTTTGCGACACTGCCGTGATCACCTTCGAGCGCCGGTAGGCCCAGCGTTCGAGCAGCGCATTGCAGCGCGTATACACCGACTGATACGCGGACCACACGCCCTTCGTGAGACCGAACGGGTAGTACTTGCTGCCGAACCAGCCGCTATGCACAAAGTGCGACGTGTTGACGTCGGCGGGCATCCACGTGATGAAGCCGTTTACGTGCAGTACGTCGTATTCGCGGCGATGCGCGCGCAACCACATCGCGCTCTTGAACGCGAACACCTGCTGGCGCAACAGATTGGTGGGCCACCAGCGGCCGATTTTCATCGGCACCCAGCGGACGTTCGGATGAACCAGCAGATCGGGCGCCACGTGCGAGGCGATCAGCGTGACGCCGATGTTTTCGTCGAGCGCCGCGCGTGCGATCTCGTGGTTGACGCGCCCCTGGCCGTCGTTATGGCGCACAACGTGCGTGACAATGGCGACTCTCAATCAGTGCCTCCGTGGAAAATTGGCGTGCGCAATGGCGTACTCGCCCGGTTGATTTTTTCGTAATGGACCGCGGAAAGAATCGAAAAAACACTCATGAAAAGCAGCAGACCGCCGGTGCCGACCAGAGAATTGGTGAACACCAGCATCGCGAACGTCGCGAGACAGAGGCTGAGGCAGGCGGATACGTATTTGTCGTTGCGCAGCTTGAACGACGCGAGCACGGCGCGCGTCAGCAGCCAGACGATGCCCGACATGTAGAGCAGCGTGCCGGGCCAGCCGAGCACGAACGGAATGTTCATCACGCCGCTGTCGAAGTTGCCGTACTGGCCGAGCTGGCCGCCATCGTTCGACAGCTTGGTCGACGTGCCGGTCGCGCCCATACCTTCGCCGGAGACGTCGGTAAAGGCCGTTTTGGCGAAGGTCGCGTAGAACTCATTACGCGCCGCGTAGCTCTGGTCGTCATTCAGATTGACGATGGTGGACAGGCGCGCCTGCATCCGCTCGGCCACCGGACCGACGGCGAGAAGCGGCACGCACAGCCCCGCAAGCAGCACCGCGCTCGCGACGATCCGCACGCGCACCTTATTATTCGATTTGATCAACTGGATCAGCAGCGCGATGATCCAGCCGCCCCACGTGGAGCGCACGAGGCTCAGCGCGAACGAGAAGAAACCGAGCGCCGCGGCGATCCAGCGCACGCGATGCGTGGCGGCCATCACGTAGACCATCGCGCCCATCATCGCGAACGCGAACGGCCCGGAGGAATTCATCGTGCTGAAGACGCGCACGCCCATCGGCACGGCGTCGCCTTGCGAGTTCATCTGCGAACCGAGCATCCACAGCGCGTCCCACTGCGGCATGATGAAAAACTGGATCAGGCCGTAGCCGCCCATCACGAGCATGCCCCAGATAAACGTGTTGACGATGGTGTCGCGATACTGCGGATACTGGCGGGTGTTCGCCATGATGTGAAAGCCGATCAGGATCGGATACAGCCAGTTCGCGAGGTCGTAGGTGGCCGCGAGCGGGCCGCTCGAAATCACGCCGACGAGATAAGCGTAGACGAGCCCGAGCAGGATCAGCAGCACCGGAAGGCCGCGCCGCTGCCCGAGCAGCCTGTAGTAGCGCACGAGCGACAGTGCGCTGATCATCGTCACGGCGAGCGGCGCGACCTGGATCAGGCTCGTCGGCGTGAACGAGCCCTTGGACCAGTCGGCGAGACGCCGGACTTCCGGGCTCAGAAACCACAGCCACCACATGAAGCCGATATAGCGCGCCGGACTCTTGAAGTAGAGCCACAAGCCCGTGAGGATCGCGAGCACCGGAAACGCGAGCGTGAGCACCGTGCCCTGGTGCGCGACGATCAACACCGCCGTGATCATCCACAGCATGGCCGCGGGCAGCCATTCTCGGCGCTTGCCGGATGCGGCACGCTTCGCGTTGCCCATGCCGGGTACACCTGGCCC
>NZ_PNXY01000040.1 GCF_002879865.1 Paraburkholderia rhynchosiae | reverse complement strand
CGTAAAGCACGAGCGTGGGCACGGAAGGATCGAGAAGCGGCAAAGCCTGCTGCACCGCGTGGCCCGTGCCGAACTGCTGTTCCTGCACGGCAAACTGCACGTCGGGCGCGGCGACGGTCTCGCGTACCGCTTCTGCGCCATGACCGATCACCACGACGAGCCGCGTTGGCTTGAGCGTACGGGCAGTGTCGATGACATGAGCGAGGAGCGGCCGGCCGGCCAGGGGATGGAGCACCTTGGGAAGCGCGGAACGCATGCGCTTACCGGTGCCTGCCGCCAAAATCACGATGTTCATGGCGTCGGCAAATAGACTAGTTTGGAGCCGACGATTCTATCACGCACCTTGTTGCGAAAATGGCCACGAAAGCGGCCACATTGCATGCGGAAGTCAGCGCGGAAACGCCATTTTCGCCGGCGTTCCGATCACATCGCTCACATATCGTCGAACTGGACGATCGAGACAGGTCGCACTGCGCCGAGCGGCGCGCCCATATTGGCATCGGTCGAACACGGTTCTTCGTCGAATGCGATGTCGCCTTGCGGATCGGCCTCGCCGGTGGCGCGCAGACCCGCGAACGGGAACAGCTTGTGATCCATCAAGTGCGACGGCACGATGTTCGACAACGCGTTGAACATGTTCTCGATGCGGCCCGGAAAGCGCTTCTCCCAATCGCGGATCAGCGCCTTCATTTCCGCGCGTTTCAGATTGGGCTGGCTGCCGCACAGATTGCACGGAATGATCGGGAATTCACGCAACTCGGCGTACTTTTCCAGATCGGTTTCCTTCACGTAGGCGAGCGGACGGATCACGATGTTCTTGCCGTCGTCCGATTGCAGCTTGGGCGGCATGCCCTTCAGCTTGCCGCCGTAGAACATGTTCAGCAGCAGCGTTTGCAGAATGTCGTCGCGATGATGGCCGAGCGCGATCTTGGTCGCGCCGAGTTCGCCCGCGACGCGGTAGAGAATGCCGCGCCGCAGCCGCGAGCACAGCGAGCAGGTGGTTTTGCCCTCCGGCACCAGCCGCTTGACGATGCTGTACGTATCCTGGTTTTCGATGTGAAACGGAATGTCGAGTTGCTTCAGATACTCCGGCAGCACATGTTCGGGAAAGCCCGGCTGCTTCTGGTCGAGATTCACCGCGACGATCTCGAAGTTGATCGGCGCGCGCTCGCGCAGCCGCATCAGGATTTCAAGCATCGCGTAACTATCTTTGCCGCCCGACAGGCAGACCATCACCTTGTCGCCGTCCTCGATCATGTTGAAGTCGCCGATTGCCTCGCCGACCTGGCGCGCAAGCCGCTTGAACAACTTGTTGTTCTCGTACGCTTCCTTCTGTTCGCGGCGCGTAAGCGGCGACTTCGGACGGGCGGCGGGCGAGGCGTCGTGAGTGTCGTTCAGGATTTCAGGAGCGTCCATGGCTCAGTCCTCTTTGACGCGGAAAACTTCGACGCCCACCGCGTCGCAGTCGGGATAGACATCCGGCTTTTCAGTCGACACGCGCGCCGCCCGCACTTGCGGGTGTGCGAGCATGGTCTGCACCAGGTCGTCGCACAGCGTTTCCTGCAGGTGAATATGGCCTTGCTCGACGCGGCGTGAAATGGTCGAACGCATGAAGTCGTAGTCGACGACTTCGTCCAGCTTGTCCTGCACCGGCGTGGAAAGCGCGAGCGGCACGAACAGTTCGACGTTGATCACGACGCGCTGTTCGCCGCGCTTTTCGAAGTCGTGCACGCCGATGTTGATGTGCACTTCGTAATTGCGCAGAAAGAGCCGGCGGCAATCGGCGAGCCGGGGATGCGAAAGAGCGGCAAACATGTTCGTTCCAGTCGAAAAAAGGGTGCGGGGGCGCGCAAAGCGGCGCTTCAGGCGCCCGTCAAAAACCCGTCAAAAACATTACGTCGCGCGGCAGCGGCACAAGGTGCTGCCCGCCGTCGACCACCAGCGTCGTTCCGGTGACGCCGGTTGCATCCGCGAGATACAGCGCGGCGGCGACAATATCCTCCGGCCGCGACGCGCGACCCAAAGGCGTAGTGCGGTGAGCGGCTTCGAAACTCTCCGGCGTCTGATCGCCGGATTGCATCGTCAGCCCAGGCGCGAGCCCGACCACGCGCACTTTCGGCGCCAATGCCTGCGCGAGCGCGACCGTGGCTGTCTGCAACGCCGCCTTCGACAGCGTATACGACAGATAATCCGGATTCATGTTGTACAGCTTCTGATCCAGCACATTGATCACGACGCTGCGCTGTGTTTCGTCGGTCAGCGCGGCTTGCGGCGTCGCGTCGAACAACATACGGGCCAGCACGAGCGGCGCGCCGAGGTTCATCGCGGTGAGCTTCAGCAGCAGCTCGTAGCCGACGTTGCGCGCCGTGTCTTCCTCGAAGCGCGACGCGTTGTTGACGATGCACGCCGGCCGGCCCAACGCCGCGATGCAGGCGGGCAACAAGGCCGCGACTTGCGCCTCGTCGCCCAGTTCCGCGTGCAAAGCCACCGCCCGGCGGCCCATGCCGACGATTTCCGCGACGACTTCTTGCGCTTCCTCGCGTGACGCGCCGTAGTGAACGGCCACGTCCCAGCCCCGCGCGGCAAAGCCGAGCGCGAGCGAGCGTCCGATGCGGCGCGCGGCGCCGGTAATCAGCACGATACGCGGCGTTTCAGGCGCGCGGCCAGCAGCGGTGTCGAGAGAAGCGGTCATTTACAATGCGGGGATGAATCCGAAAGCTCACCAACCCGATAGTTTACCTGCTCCCGGCCCCAGCGCGCTCGCGCAGTCCGAAGCGCTGGTCGCGCTGATTCGCGCGGAGCTTAATACGGCCGGCGGCTGGTTGCCGTTCGACCGCTATATGGAGCGCGCGCTGTACGCGCCGGGACTCGGCTATTACAGCGGCGGCGCCCGTAAATTTGGCCTGCGTGGCGACGACGGCAGCGACTTCGTCACCGCACCTGAACTATCTCCGCTGTTCCCTGCGACGCTCGCGCGCCCAATCGCGGAAGCCTTGCAGGCAAGCGGCACACGCGACGTGATGGAGTTCGGCGCCGGCACCGGCAAACTCGCGGCTGGTTTGCTCAACGCACTCACGGCGCTCGGCGCCCAATTCGACAGCTACTCGATCGTCGATCTGTCGGGCGAATTGCGCGAGCGTCAGCGCGAAACCATCGAAGCGGCCGCGCCCACACTCGCCGGCAAAGTGCGCTGGCTCGACGCATTGCCCGAGCGCTTCGAGGGCGCGGTGATCGGCAACGAGGTATTGGACGCGATGCCCGTGCGACTCTTCGCTTCCGTCGACGGCGCCTGGCGCGAGCGCGGCGTCGTGTGGCGCGACGCGTGGTTCGCATTCGAGGACCGTCCGGTCTCAGCATCCGCCGATATCGCGCTGCTGTCGGAGATCGACATGGCAGGCAGCGGCGACTATCTGGCCGAAACGCACGACGCGGCGCGTGCCTTCACGCGGACCATCTGCACGATGCTGTCACGCGGCGCTGCGTTTTTTATCGACTACGGTTTTCCGCGTCACGAGTACTACCACGCGCAGCGCGCGCAAGGCACGTTGATGTGCCATTACCGGCATCGCGCGCATGGCGATCCGTTTGTCTATCCGGGCTTGCAGGACATTACCGCACACGTGGAATTCACCGGCATCGCCGAAGCTGGAGTCGAGACGGGCGCGGATCTGCTGGGCTTTACATCGCAAGCGCGTTTCTTGCTGAACGCAGGCATTACCGATGCGTTATCCGAAATCGATCCCGGCGACACCGCGCGCTTTTTGCCCGCGGCGAATGCGGTGCAGAAGTTGTTGTCGGAGGCCGAGATGGGCGAGCTGTTCAAGGTGATCGCATTTTCGCGCGGCCTGGAAGACACACTGCGGGCGTTTTCCAGCGGCGACCGGTCGCACACGCTGTAATGCCGGGATACTCGCGATGATCCGCTGGCTATTGACTACCTTCGTTGCATTGGCGGTGTTGTCGGCTTGCTGGCCGTGGCTTCGCAAGCTCGGCATTGGGCGGATGCCGGGCGACGTCACGTTGCGTCTGTTCGGGCGCGAATACCCGTTTCCATTTATGTCGACGCTGTTGCTGTCGATGCTGCTGTCGCTTATCGCCCGGCTTCTATAAAGCCCTTCGGCATCTGGACACGCGGAAGGCGGCGCTGCCAGAAACCTAACCGGCGCGAGCGCGCCTCACTCAGCCAAGCGCCGCTGCCACTGCCCGCACGCGTTCCTGATGCACAGCATCCTTGATGCCGGCCGGCGCATCGGCCAGTTGCTTCGCGACGGCGCCGGCATCCACGCCTCGCGCGGCGACGAGCGCGACTCTCAAGCGCTCGGCTTGCGGATATTCGCGCGCTTCAAAACCGAGCCGGCCGCGCGCATCCGCCTCGCAAGCCTGCAACGCCTCAGCGAAACGCGAAGGCTTGCGAATGGCGTCGCTGCGCTCCAGCAACCGCACGAGCGCAGCCGCGCCCATTTCCATCACGCGATGAATGTTGCCGTGCTCGCGCGCCACCAGCAACGCGAGGTCGCGGCATTCGTTCGGCACGCGCAACCGCTCGCACAACGGCTTGAGCAAATCCACGCTGCGGCCCTCGTGGCCGACATGCCGCGGCAAAATGTCTTCCGGTGTGGTCGCTTTGCCGAGGTCGTGCGTCAACGCGGCGAACCTGACCGGCAGCGCATAGCCCTGCTGCGCGGCATGGTCGAGCACCATCATCACGTGGACGCCCGTATCGACCTCGGGATGATAGTCGGCGCGCTGCGGCACGCCGAAGAGCGCGTCGATTTCCGGCAGAATCCGCGCTAACGCGCCGCATTCGCGCAGCACGTCGAACATGCGCGACGGCCTCTTCTCCATCAAGCCGCGCGACACTTCCTGCCACACGCGTTCGGCGACCAGCGCATCCACTTCGCCCTCGGCCACCATCTTGCGCATCAGTGCAAGTGTCTGCGGCGCGACGGTGAAATCCGCGAAGCGCGCGGCGAATCGCGCGATCCGCAAGATGCGCACGGGATCTTCGAGAAACGCGTCGCTGACATGGCGAAAGAGCTTTGCCTGCAAGTCGCGCTGTCCGTCGAATGGATCGATAACGGGCCCGGTCAGTTCGCCGTCCGGGCGCACCTCGCGCGCCATCGCGTTGATCGTCAGATCGCGGCGCGCGAGGTCTTCCTCCAGCGTCACCTCCGGCGCGTAGAAAAACTGGAAGCCGTGATAGCCGGCCGCCGTTTTTCGTTCGGTGCGCGCGAGTGCGTACTCCTCGTGCGTCTGCGGATGCAGGAACACGGGGAAGTCCTTGCCCACTGGACGATAGCCCTGCGCGACCATCTGCTCGGGCGTGGCGCCGACCACCACGTAATCACGGTCCTGCACCGGCACGCCCAGCAACTCGTCGCGAATCGCGCCGCCTACTGCATAGATGTTCATGGGCATTCGTCTAGATACGCAATAGCGTGCGTCTCGCTGAGCGCGGCGTCGATCCAGGCTTTCACGGCAGGCACGGCCTTGATCCGGCGAACATACGCCGACGACGCCTCTGAAAGCGCCGGCTGCCATGTATTGAAACGCATGGCCACCGGCGCATACATCGCGTCCGCAATGCTGAACTCGCCGAACAGAAAAGGACCGCCGTACGTGTCGAGACAGTTGCGCCAGATCGCCTCGATACGCGCGATGTCGGCGAGCACGCCGGACTTCCCGTTCTTGCCGGGGAACGACGCGCGAATGTTCATCCACATGTTCGAGCGCAATTCACCGAAGCCCGAATGCATCTCGGCGCTCACGCTGCGAGCATGAGCGCGCGCCGCCGCGTCGCGCGGCCATAACGCGTGCTGCGGAAAGCGCTCGACAAGCGTCTCGGCGATCGCGAGCGAATCCCAGATCGCGAGGCCCGTATCGTCGATCAGACATGGGATCTTGCCCGGGCCGTTCGGCGCGTGAGCGAGCACCGCGGCGTTGGTGCCCGGCTGGTTCAGATGGATCAGCACTTCGTCGAACGGAATGCCGAAATGCTTGAACAGCAGCCACGGACGCATCGACCAGGAAGAATAATTCTTGTCACCAATAAGCAGCTTCATGCCTGTCCGTATGGGAAAGAGAAGGGAAAAGTTCAGCGCCCCGCGCTCGCGCGGAACGCATCGAAACGCGAACGCGCCGACGCGCCGGTCAGATAGACAGGCGCGATCGTTTCGATGCTGGCCGGCTCGATGCCAAGCTCAGGCGCAAGCGGGCGGCTCAACACGTTATCGACTTTCATGGAATCGAGATTGTCGCGCGTGATGACGGGTTCGCCGGGCGCCATTTCGAAGGTCATTGCCTGCAAGCGCGCGAACGCTTCGGGCAGACGAATGATGCTCGCGTGCCGGCCGATCACATCGCCGCAATATTTGACGAGGTCTTCGAGCATGTAGATACTCGGTCCGCCCAGTTCATACGTTTGGCCGCTGGCCGCATCGAGATCGAGCACGTTGACGATGGCTTTCGCCACATCGCCGACATAGACCGGCTGGAATTTCGCATCCGGCATCGCAAGCGGAATGACCGGAAAGATGCGCTGTAAGAACGCGAACTTGTTGAGGAACTGGTCTTCCGGACCGAACACGACAGATGGCCGAAAAACCGTCCACGCGAGGTTGGCCGCATGCACGGCTTTCTCGCCGTCGCCCTTCGAGCGCGCGTACATGCTTGGGCCATTCGAGTCGGCGCCAAGCGCACTGAGATGAATTAGCCGATGCACGCCCTTGCCCTCGCAAGCTGCCGCGATTCGAGTCGGCAGTTCGACGTGTGCGCGTGCGAATTCCGGGCCGTACGGCGTGCGGCGTTTGCCGTGCAGCGTGCCGACGAGATTGATCACACAGTCCGTACCTTCGACAAAGCGCGCGAGCTGAACCGGATCGAACACGTCGGTCTCGATTACGTCGATAGGAAGCAGCGTGAGATGGCGCGCGTTGTAGCGGCGCCGCGTGGCGATGCGCACGTCTTTGCCCATTTCAACAAGGGCGTTGACGAGATGGCTGCCGATAAAACCGGAACCGCCGATGATCGCAATGGCTTTATGTCGCATTTTCGACTCCCTGGTGGAAGCCGCGGCAACGGCTGGCGTGGCGCGCCGCCGCCTCGAAACGAGGCGGCGGCGGCACGGCGCTTACGGTGCGATGTAACCCAGACGCGCCTTCAGCGATTGCGGACGGCCTTCGAACAATGCCGCGTAGTAGACCGTGTTGGACAACACATTCTTTACGTAGTCGCGCGTTTCCTGGAAGGGAATCGCCTCGGCGAAGATCGCGCCTTCAACCGGATGCTGCAACGACTGCCGCCAGTTGCGCGGACGGCCCGGCCCGGCGTTATAACCCGCGGTGGCCAGCACGGCGGACCCGTCGAACTGATTGTAGATCATCGACAAATAGTTCGTGCCGAGCAGGATGTTGGTGTTGATGTCGTTCATCTGCTCGCGCGAAATCGGGCCCAGGCCGATCTTTTTCGCGACCAGTTGCGCGGTGCCCGGCATCAGTTGCATCAAGCCGCTCGCGCCCACTTCCGAGCGTGCGTTCATGATGAAGCGCGATTCCTGGCGAATCAGGCCATAGGCCCATTCCACGTCGAGCCCGTTCGACTGCGAATCGCGCTCCACGATGTCACGGAACGGTGACAGATAACGCAGCGAGAAATCGTGTTCGGTTTTCGTGCGATCAGCCGTGTTGACGGTGCGGTCGTACAACTCGATACGGCGCGCGTATTCGGCGGCCGCGAGCAATTGCCGGTCGCTCATGTTGCGCAGCGGCCAGTTCCATTCCCGATTGCCTTCGAGCCGCAGATTCAGCGCATAGAAACGCTGCGCCAGATCGAAGCCCGGCGTATTGCCGGCCTGCTGAACTTCGGAGTCGGTCACTGCAGTTTTCGGCGGCACCACGATCTTCTGGCCGAGTTCTTCGGCGGCCAGTTGGCCGTAGAAGTTATAGCCCTGCGAGATCGACTCGAATTCCTGGTTGGCCGTGGTGATGTCGCCGGCCTGCTTGAGCGCGCGAGCATGCCAATACACCCACGACGGCTGACTGCGCAGCGCGGCCGGCATCTGTTCGACCGACCAGCGCACCATGGTCCAGTCGCCCGCCAGCAGCGCGGCGCGCGTGCGCCACTCATACGCGGGATTCGACAACGGCGCGTTCGCCGACAACCTGTACCAGTCGACCGCGCTCGGCATCTGCTTTGCGGCCGCCTGATACGCAATCGTGCCCCAGCCAATTGCCCGCTCCGGCGAATTCAGCGACGGCGCGACCGATGCAAACGTAGCCGCGGCCATGGCCGGATCGTTGCGGGCCATGCGCGTGATCGCGAGCAACGCGAGTTGATGCGACTGCGGGTCGGGACCGACACCGCGCGCGAGCAACAGCGGCGGCGTACTCGTGGCCTGACCGAACAGCACGGGATCGGGCGCCTGGTTGCCGAGCGCGTCGATCAGCTTGCTGCCGGTATTCGTGTAGTTCTGCTCGTACGCGAGACGGATCTGCTGCCAGACGTCGTCGGTGCTGAACTGTTTGTTGACGCCGAGCATGGTGATCAGATCGACGCAACCGTCGCCGTACCATTTCGGGTCGACCAGCAGCGCGCGCGCCGCGTCCACCACATTTTCGCCACGCGACGCACGCGATTCGAGCGCGTAGCACTTGACCTGCGTGTCGTCGTTCAGCACGAAGCGCGCATATTGCTGATCGAAGTTGCGCCAGTCATGACGCGTGCCGAGCACCGTGAGGTAGTCGTTGCGCATGCGGTCGGCAATGGCCTGGCCGTCGTACTTCTGCAGGAACGCGAGCACCGGCGCATCGGGCGCGTCGACCCGAGCATGGCCGCTCGAATCGAAGAGCTGCGGCTTGATCTGGAAATACTCCAGGTACGAAGGCGCCGGATAGCTTGTGATCATGCTCGCCAACTGCACAGCCCGCGCCGCGTCGTTATTGCGGGCGGCCTCGCGCAACTGGACGAAAATCTGATCGTCGTTCGTGAGCTGCGAAATGGGAAGGGGCTTGACGGCTGACGCGGTGCTGCACGCGACGAGTGCTGCTGCGGCAAGCGCCAGACCGGCCGCGCGATATACTCGGTAAAGACTTTTTGACATCGTTGTTTCTGGAGCGCGAATTGAACCCAAGCATAGCATGCAACCCTGTCGCGGAATCGAAAAAGGCGCTGCGTCGAATGCTATTGGAAGCAAGGCTGCAAGCGGCTTCCGAGCCAACGAACAATGCCGCGCTCGGCCGTCGCATTCTCGATGCGCTCAAGCATTTCGACGTGAACAGCGTGGGATTCTACTGGCCGCTCGCGGGCGAATTCGATGCACGCACCGCGATCTCAATCTGGCTCAGCGGCAGTCCGCAGCGCGAAGCAAGTTTGCCGATCATCAAGGAACGCGGGTTGCCGCTGGAGTTTCACGCATGGGCACCGGATACGCCGATGAGAATCGGCCATCACAAGATAGCGGAGCCCACAACCGGGCAAATGGTGATACCCGAGCTACTGCTCGTGCCGTGCGTCGGTTTCGATGCCGAGGCTTACCGGCTCGGTTACGGCGGCGGCTATTACGACCGCACACTCGCCGGCTGGCCTGGCGCGAAGAAGCCGATCACCGTCGGCGTCGCGTATGAAGCGTGCCGCACGCCGGCACTGGAGCGCGAAGTCCATGACATTCCGCTCGACATGATCGTCACCGAAACGGGTCTTTATCCGCGCGCCGCCGCGTAAGCCTGCTCAAAAACGCGCGGCAGATGAGCGCCGCGTGCACTGCCGACCGGCTCCGTTCAGCGTTTCACCTTTATAAAGACGCCGCCGCCCGCGCGGCGGTGTCGTACATCCCCGACGCATTGCGCATCAGTTGCGCCGCCTCGCCGATCTGCGCGTTGGTCAGGCCGCTTTCCTTCAGCGTCGATATGAGGCAGCTCTCACGCACCTCGCGATACTTCAGACACAGCGCGCGGCCTGCTTCGGTTGCCGAAAAAAACACTTCCTTGCCGGTCTTTTCGCTTTTTACATACCCTCTAGCTACGAGCTTCTTCAGCGCATAGGTCGCGACGTGCGTGTCCTCTATGTTGAGCACGAAGCAGATGTCGGCCAGCTTCTTGCGGCGTTCCCGATGACTCACGTGATGCAGCAGCGACACCTCGATAGCGGTCATGTCCTTTTCGCCAGCCGCAGACATGCAGCGCACCATCCATCGGTTGAATGCATTGCCGGCCATGATGAGCGCGTACTCGAGCTCGGACAGCTCCGCGCTCGTGTCGGACACGAGATGTTCCGAGGAGACGATCTTGGTGGGATGCCGCGACATGTGAATTTCTCAGGAAACAGAATGGGAAGTGTCGGGAGTGTACGACGAGCGGCTGAAATCGGGGGACCTGGCGAAAACTCTTATTGAGAAATTGTTGATATTTTATTGACAATGTATGCTCCAGACATCGCGCAACCACGTCGCCATGGTTTTCGGCAATGCGCAGTGCAGGATTTCTTCGACTTCTTCGGGTCTTCAAGCCATGAGCCAACCCCAAATTTTTCCGCTCGGCGACGCTGCGCTGGTTTGCGAGGCGTCCCCGCCCGCGACACTGGACTGCCAGCGCCGCGTCTGGGCGGCCGCCGAAGTCGCGCGCGACTGGCCTCATGTGCTGGAGGTCGTGCCGGGCATGAACAATCTGACGCTCGTGTTCGATCCGCTCGAAGCCGACCGCGACGCGCTGACGAGTCGCTTGCTGGAAGCCTGGGACGCGGTCAGCGAAGCGCCCGCGCTGGGCCGGCAAGTCGAAATCCCGGTCCAGTACGGCGGTGAGTTCGGCCCCGATCTTGCGGCCGTGGCGAACCACACCGGCTTGAGCGTGCGCGAGGTGGTCGAGCGTCATTCGAGCGGCGAGTATGTCGTGTTTTTTCTCGGCTTCCAGCCGGGTTTCGCCTATATGGGCGGCCTCGAAGCAGCGCTACATACGCCGCGCCGCGCGTCGCCGAGACTCGAAGTACCGGCCGGCTCCGTCGGCATCGGCGGCGAGCAGACGGGCATTTATCCGGCCACGTCGCCCGGCGGCTGGCAACTGATCGGCCGCACGGAACTGCCGCTTTTCGATCCGACGCGCCGCCCGCCCACCTTGTTGCAACCCGGCGACCGGGTGCGCTTCACCATCGCGGGGATACACGCATGATCGACGTGATTCGCGCAGGTCTTTTGACCACGATTCAGGACCTCGGCCGCCACGGTTACCGGCATCTCGGCGTCGCAATGGGCGGTGCGCTTGACCGCCTCTCGCTCGAAGTCGGCAACCGTCTGGTCGGCAACCGGCCCGACGCGGCCGGTCTGGAAGTCACTTTCGGCCCTACCGTGCTGCGCTTTTTGCGCGCGACGCGGGTGGCCATCACCGGGACGGAATTCGGCGCGACGCTCGACGGCAAGCCGGTCTATTCATGGTGGAGCTTGCCCGTGAAAGCCGGCCAGGAACTGGTGCTGAACGCGGCGAAGCGCGGCATGCGCGGCTATGTGTGCGTGGCAGGCGGCATCGACGTGTTGCCGATGCTGGGCTCGCGCAGCACCGATCT
Organism: Paraburkholderia rhynchosiae; assembly: GCF_002879865.1. Lineage (GTDB taxonomy): Bacteria > Pseudomonadota > Gammaproteobacteria > Burkholderiales > Burkholderiaceae > Paraburkholderia > Paraburkholderia rhynchosiae. Next base: position 34,812 of record NZ_PNXY01000040.1, on the reverse strand, counting down.
CGCCGGCCACTTCGGTGGCCTCGGCGGCCGGGCGCTGCGCGACGGCGATCGCCTGCCGGTCGGCGCGCCGCCGCAGCGCGGCCACGTCGGCTTTTCGCCCGACTCGCCCGAGTTCGGCGTGAAGGCGCCCGCCTGGTGCAAGTTCGTGCTCGTCGACGAGCCGGTGCGGCGCGGCCGTCATCCGTCGGGCGTGTCCTGGGCCGTGCCTATCCGCGTGCTGCGCGGCCCGGAATACGACAGCTTCACCGAGGAAGCGCACGAATCGTTCTGGTCCGACGAGTGGCTCGTCACACCGAACAGCAACCGTATGGGCTACCGGCTCGCGGGCAGCGAACTGAAGCGCAAACAGAAGGCCGATCTGCTGTCGCACGCGGTGCTGCCAGGCACGATTCAGGTGCCGCCGAATGGCCAGCCGATCGTGCTGATGAGCGACGCGCAAACCACCGGTGGCTATCCGAAGATCGGCGCGGTGATCCAAGCCGACTTATGGAAGCTCGCGCAAGTGCGCCTGAACGCGGCCGTCCGCTTTATCCCGACGACATCGTACGAGGCGCGCCAGGCCTTGCTGGAAGAGCGCACGTATTTGCGGCAGATCGATGCCGCCATCGCCATGCATCAGGAACGTTGCGCGCGGCAGCCGGCCATCGCGGCGCTGTGAGAATGACTGCCCCCAAATCTGGCGCGTCGCGCCAAGCTGCCGAGGGGGCAAGAACACTTGGGACGGCCCGGCGTCTTACGAAGAGTAGAGGAACACCATGGAAATCGATCTGAACGCCGATCTCGGCGAAGGCTGCGGCTCCGACGAGGCGCTGCTCGACCTCGTCAGTTCCGCGAATATCGCGTGCGGCTGGCATGCGGGCGGTGCCAAGGCAATGCGCGACTGCGTGCGTTGGGCGGTGCAGAAAGGCGTGTCGATCGGTGCGCATCCGAGCTTCAACGATCCTGAGAACTTCGGCCGCAAGGAAATGGACTTGCCGGCGAGCGAAATCTACGCGGGCGTGCTGTACCAGCTCGGCGCACTGTCGGCGATCGCGCAGGCCGAGGGCGGACGCATCGCGCATGTGAAACCGCACGGCGCGCTCTATAACCAGGCCGCGCGCGACGCGAAGATCGCCGACGCAATCGTCTCGGCCGTGCATGACTTCGACCCGTCGGTCGCCGTGTTCGCGCTGGCCAACAGCGGTCTCGTGACGGCCGCGCGCAACGCGGGGCTGACCGCCATCGAAGAAGTATTCGCCGATCGCGGCTATCGCGCCGACGGCTCGCTCGTGCCGCGCAAAGAACCCGGCGCGCTGCTCGACGACGAGGACGAAGTGCTGGAACGCACACTCGCGATGGTGCGCGAGCAGCGCGTGCGCGCCGTCGACGGTCAATGGGTCTTTCTGAACGCGCAGACCATTTGCCTGCACGGCGACGGTCCGCATGCGCTCGCGTTCGCGCGGCGCATCCGCAGCGCGCTCGAGCAAGCCGGCATCGAAGTTCACGCGGCCGGCGCCGCAAGCGTCTGAACCCGACGCGAATACTCCTCGTTACGCCCTAACGCCCCGCTCCACGCGGGGCGTTAGCCAGGTGAGGGGTGCATTGCGGTATCCGCAGCCCAATCGCAATAGTCACAGTAGTCGCGGTAGTCACAGCAGTAAATGCAGTTGCAGTTGCATGCGTAGCAACGTGGCCATCAAGAGCCGCGGAAACAAAACGGCGCGCGGATCGCCACGCGCCGGCCCATTGGCCGTCACAAGCGGCGACGTTGAAACCTGTTTGGAGATCCAGATGCAGACAACAGTCAGTCTATGGCCGCTGATCGGCGTGGCCGTCATCATCGTCGGCTTTTTATTGCGGTTCAATCCGATGCTGATCGTGGCAGTCGCCGCGATCATCACCGGGCTGGCCGCGCACTTCCCGCCCGAGAAAATCCTTGCCGAAATCGGCACCGGTTTCATCAAGACGCGCAACATCCCGCTGATCATTCTTCTACCGCTCGCGGTGATCGGCCTGCTCGAACGGCACGGCCTGCGTGAGCGCGCGCAGACGTGGATCGGCGGCATCAAGGCTGCCACGGCCGGGCGTCTCCTGATCGTTTATCTGCTCGTGCGCGAGCTGACTGCGGCCGTTGGCCTGACCGGACTCGGCGGACATCCGCAGATGGTGCGTCCGCTCATTGCGCCGATGGCCGAAGGCGCAACCGAAACGCGCTTCGGCAAGATCAGCGACGCGGTGCGCTTCAAGCTGCGCGCATTCTCGGCGGCGACCGACAACGTGGGTCTCTTCTTCGGCGAAGACATTTTCGTGGCGTTCGGCGCGATCGTGCTGATGACCACCTTCCTCAAGGAGGCGGGCATCGTCGTCGAACCGATTCACGTGGCGGTCTGGGGTATTCCGACCGCGATCTGCGCATTCCTCATTCACGGCTTCCGCCTGTACCTGCTCGACCGCAAGCTCGACCGCGAATTGCGCGGCAACACCACAGCGAGCAATGCCACCGCCGGCAACGCCGCCGTATCCCGGACGCAATCCGCCGCTGGAGACAAAGCATGACGCTCACGATTACCTATCTGTTCTGGCTGCTGGGTGTGGTGCTGCTGATCATCGGCGGCATGATCGTTACCGACAAGGAACACCCCCGCCGTTTGACGGCCGGCGGCTTCTGGATTCTCTACGCGCTGATCTTTCTGATCGGCGACAAGCTGCCGGCCGCCGTGGTCGGCGTCGCGGTGATCGTGATGGCGCTGATCGCCGGCTTCGGCGGCGTGACCGCGGGCAAGCCGAAAGTGCTGTCGCTCGAAGCACGCAAGGCGAGCGCCGCGCGCCTTCGCAACAAGCTGTTCGTGCCCGCGCTGACGATTCCGGTAGTCACCGTGATCGTCACGTTGTCGGCGAGCCACCTGGTATTCGGCGGACTGCCGCTGATCGAAAAGGCCAACGTCACGTTGATCGGCTTCGGCATCGGCTGCGTGATTGCGCTCGCGATTGCCTGCGTGTTGACGCGCGACACCGTCGGTCAGTCGATGAAGGAAGCGCGCCGTCTGGTCGACGCGCTCTCGTGGGCCGCTGTGCTGCCGCAAATGCTCGGCATGCTGGGCCTCGTGTTCTCCGATGCGGGCGTCGGTAAAGCCGTCGCTCACGTGACGACCGCCTACATCAGCCTCGACTACCGCTTTATCGCGGTGGCCGTGTACTGCATCGGCATGGCGCTGTTCACGATGGTGATGGGCAACGGCTTCGCTGCGTTCCCGGTCATGACGGGTGGCGTCGGCGTGCCGATCCTGGTCGGCGTGTTCCATGGCAATCCCGCCGTGATGGTGGCAATCGGCATGTTCTCGGGCTACTGCGGCACGCTGATGACGCCGATGGCCGCGAACTTCAACATGGTGCCGGCGGCGTTGCTGGAACTGCCGGATAAGAACGCCGTGATCAAGGTGCAGATACCGACCGCGCTGACCTTGCTGGTGGTGAACATCCTTCTGCTGAATTTCCTGATGTTTATGTAGGACGCTTCCCAGCAGAAGCGGCAGTTTCCGATGTGCCGTGCGACGTTTCCGCGGCACATCGGCGAAGCACCTCAAACATGAAAAGCCTGCAAGGGAAATAGGATGCGTCCGATCGTCGGTCAATGGGGCCGACCATAAGATGCTGGACAATCTCCCATCCACACGCGCCGGCGCGTGCAGCGCACGCCGCCGGAGTTCTTCCCGCAGGTCTCCATGGAACGTCAATCCCAGCGTCACGGCGAGCACACCGCGCCGCCGCCTTCCGCCAACGTCGCATCGCTGACCCAGGCCGCGCTCGACGCGCACCAGGCCGGCCGGCTCGACGCCGCTGAATCCATCTACCGCGAAGTCCTGGCGCTAGATCCGGCGAATTCGAAGGCGCTGCATTATTTCGGGGTACTGCACTATCAACGCGGGCAGCACGCTGCCGCAGCGGCACTGATGAGCCATGCGCTGAAACACGACCGTCACGACGCCGCCTGCTGGAGCAACCGTGGCCTAGCCGCCGCCGCGCTGGGCCAGCTTGACGAAGCGACCATCTGCTACGACCAGGCGCTGCAACTCCAGCCCGATTTCGCCGACGCGCGCAACAACTTCGGCGTCGCGCTGCAGGCGCAAGGCGCGTTGAATGAAGCAGTCGAACAGTATCGGCTGGCAATCACGTCGAACCCCGCGCTGATCGACGCTCACCTGAATCTTGGCACGGTGCTCGGCAAGCTCGGCCGTTTCGCGGAAGCGCTCGCCTGTTATCGCGACGCGCTGCGGCTCGATCCCAATTCGGCGGAGGCGCACTTCAACTCGGGCAATGCGCATAACGCGCAAGCCCAGCACGAGGCGGCTGTTGCCAGTTTCGAACACGCGCTCGCGCTGCGTCCCGATTACGCGGAAGCGCACATCAATCTGGGCAGCGCGATCGGCAAGCGCGGCGACTATGCGGGCGCCGAGTCGCATTACCGGCGCGCGGTTGCGCTGAATCCCAATCCGACGAACCTCGTGTGTCTGGGCGGTTCGCTCGGCGCGCAAGGGCGGCACGGCGAGGAGGAAACGTTCTACCGTCAGGCGTTAGCGCACGATCCCAGCTACGCCGACGCACATCAGAACCTTGCGTGGCTGTTGCTCAAGCGCGGCGATTACAAGCGCGGCTGGGCCGAGTTTGCGCTGCGCTGGCGCAAAAGCGATTACGACGCGCTAGCGGTTCCGGGCGTGGCCGAATGGCGTGGCTAGCCGCTCGACGGGCGTCGTTTGCTGCTGGTCGGCGAGCAAGGTTTCGGCGATCACTTCCAGTTTCTGCGCTATGCGCGCGTGTTGCAGGAACGCGGCGCGACAGTCGACGTGTGCGTGCGCGAACCGTTGTTGCCGTTGGTCGAACGTGTGCCCGGCATACATCGCGCATTCAGCGGCAAACCGGAAGGCGAATACGATTTCTGGGTGCCGATGATGAGCGTGCCGTCATGCGTCGGCACCGAGTTGTCCACCATTCCCGCTGATGTGCCGTACCTGTTCGCAAACGAGACGAAGGTCAAAGCCTGGCGCAAGAGGCTCAAGCCGACCGGCGACACGGGCCGCAAGGTCGGCCTCGTATGGGCGGGCAGTCCGACGTTCGGCAACGACCGTTACCGGTCTATGGCGCTATCCGACCTGCATGCGCTGGCAGGCGTCGCGAAAGTGAGCTGGTATGCGCTGCAGAGAGGCCCGGCGCATGCGCAACTGGCCGACGCGCCGCAAGCGTTCCGTGCGCACGATCTCAGCGACGAGCTGGATGACTTCGAGGACACCGCCGCGCTGGTCAGGAACCTCGATCTGGTGATCGCTGTGGATACCGGCGTCGCGCATCTGGCGGCCGCGCTCGGCAAGCCGGTGTGGCTCCTGCTGCCCGCCAATTCGGACTGGCGCTGGCTCGAAGCGCGCAGCGATTCCCCGTGGTATCCGGGGATGCGGTTGTTCCGACAGAAGGTGCTAGGGGAGTGGGCGGACGTGGTGGCGGAAGTCGTCAACGAGCTACAAGGCCGGTAGATAGGCTAACCCACTTACCTCACCTCATCCCGCCTCACCCCGCTTCGACCACAAACCCATGCTGCCGCAAAAGCTCGAGCACGCCCTTGCGGCCTCCCAGGTGCAAAGCGCCAATCGCCACGAATACTGGCTTGTTGGGCGCTGCGATCAGCAACATCCGCGAGACGAAGCGGCGATTGCGTTCGTAGACGATTCTGTTGTCGATCGAATTGGATACGCGCTTGTCGCGCGCCAGCTTTTCGGTTTTCGCGGCCTCCCACGCGGCGATCGCATTTGCATCGCCCACACGCCAGAGGCGGTGCAAAGTCCGCACGTCCTCGACGTTTTGCGCCGGCGTCTGCACCAGATCCTGCGCGAGCATCTCGCGTTGCTGCGCGAGCGAGAGCCCGGTGAATGCGCGCATCTGCTGCGGCAACGTTTCGAGACCGACGATCTTGCCGCGCGTGCGCAAATAAACGTTCTGCAACTGCGCTTCGGTGCCGTACTCGGTCTGCAAACCGGCACTCAGCGAATCGTAGGTTTCGACCAGCAGCGAGGCGAGCCACGGCCGCATCTTCTTGATCTCGTCCAGCGCCGCGGGATTGCCGCGCAAACGAAACGCGAGCTTGCGCCACAGCGGCTCGGGCAGCAAGCCAGGCAGACAGTCGCGGCGGCATACGCCGTACTTCGAGACGTCGTCTTGCGAGACCAATAGCTCGTCTGGCGAGAGTTCCAGCGCGAGTGTCGGCGATGCCGCCAATGCGCCCATGATCGGCGGACGAAACGGCTGCGCCGCCGGGTAATCGGCGGGATCGCCGACGTGCAGCGTGCCCAGCACGTAGATGGTAGTGGTGCCGCGCGTCGCGACATAGAACGGCATGCGCGCCGGTTGCAGGCGCACGGGGCCGCTTGCTGTCGTGCCCGGCGTGGCGGGCGGCGGATTGAAGCCCGGCAGCGCGGCGCGCGGCGGCGGCGTCGGCGGCGCATGGGGCACAGGCAAGGCGGGGCGTGCACCTTGCGCGGCTGCATTGGCGGATGTAACGGGCGCGGCGGGGGTGTTGGCCGCGGCGCCCGCGGCATACGCTACGCCGGCCAGCCCCGTGCCGAAATAACAAACACAGAAAACGCCGATGAGCGCGGCACCGTTCAGTGCACGCGCCCGCAAGCGTCGCGTGAAGGCAGCGCGGCGGCCGCCATCACGCGAGCGGCGCGCAAGACGACGCGCCGCCAGCGCATCAGGCATCCACGTCCCCCACCTCCTCGGCGCGGTGACATGACACCTGACGGCCATCCACTTCACGCAGCTTCGGCTCCTCGCTGCGGCAACGGTCGATCACATACGGGCAGCGCAGATGGAACGTGCAGCCCGACGGCGGATTCAGCGGCGACGGCATTTCACCTTGCAGCTTGATCTTGATGGTGCGGTCCGCCTCGAAGATGGACGGCGTGGCCGACATCAGCGCGCGCGTGTACGGATGCCGCGGCTTCGAGAAAATCCGCTGCTTGTCGCCGAGTTCCGCGATGCCGCCGAAGTACATCACCATTACATCGTCGGCGATATGTTCGACCACCGAGAGGTTGTGCGAGATGAACACGTAGCTGGTCTTGAACTGCTCCTGCAGATCCATGAACAGATTCAGGATCTGCGCCTGAATCGACACGTCGAGCGCGGACACGGGTTCATCTGCGACGACAATCTGCGGATCGAGAATCATCGCGCGCGCAATCGCCACGCGCTGACGCTGACCGCCCGAGAACATATGCGGATAGCGCTTCGCGTGTTCGGGGCGCAGGCCGACGGTGCGCATCATCTGCGCGATGCGTTCGGCGCGCTCCGTCGCACTCAGTTGCGAGTTGATGGCGAGCGGTTCGCCAAGCGTCTGCTCGACCGTCTTGCGCGGATTCAGCGACGCAAATGGGTTCTGAAACACCATCTGCACGCGCCGCCGCAGCGCCGCGATTTTCGCGTGATCGGCGCCGGCGACATCTTCACCATCGATCAGCAAACGGCCAGCGCTGGGCGCTTCGATCATGGTGAGCTGGCGCGCAAGCGTCGACTTGCCGCAGCCGGATTCGCCAACCACGGCGAGCGTCTTGCCGCGCTCGAGCGCGAACGACACGCCGTTGAGCGCCTTCACCGTGCCCGTCGCGAACATGCCGCGCTTGACCGTGTAGTAACGCGCGAGCTTGTCGGCAACCAGCACGTGATCGCCCGCATGGTCCGACTGGCGCCGCGTTTCGAGTACTGCGTTCATCGTGCGCCTCCATGGGTGTGAACATTCGCGTCGCCGGCGAGGTTCAGCGGTTTGATGCAGCGCACGCGTGCCGCCACGGCGTGACCCTGCATGGGTGCGAGCGCGGGACGCGCCTTGTTGCAGTCGTCGACCACGTACTTGCAGCGCGGCGCGAAGAGACATCCTTTCGGACGATCGTCGCGCCCCGGCACCATGCCTGGCAACGCAGCAAGCCGTACGGCGCCCACGTTGTGCTCGGGAATCGCGGCCAGCAACGCTTCCGTATACGGATGATGTGGCGCGGCGAAGATATCCGGCACCTTGTTGGTCTCGATCACTTCGCCAGCGTACATGACCGCGACGCGCTGCGCGACCTCGGACACCACCGCGAGATCGTGCGAGATCAGCACGAGCGCCATGCCGCGCTCTTTCTGCAAGCGCATCAGCAGTTCCATGATCTGCGCCTGGATCGTCACGTCGAGCGCGGTGGTCGGCTCGTCGGCGATCAGCAGCTTCGGGTTGCAGGCAATCGCCATGGCGATCATCACGCGCTGGTTCATGCCGCCCGACATCTGATGCGGAAATGCGCCGATGCGGTTCTTCGCGTCGGGAATGCCCACCTGATCGAGCAGTTCGAGCGCGCGTTTATCGAGCAATGCACCGCGCAGCCCTTCGTGCAGCTTCAGCACTTCCTTGATCTGATAGCCGACCGTGTAGCTCGGATTCAGACTCGTGAGCGCGTCCTGAAACACCATGGCGATGTCTTTGCCGATGATCCTGCGGCGCTCCTTCGCCGATGCCTTCAGCAGATCGCGGCCGTTGAACGTGATTTCGTCCGCGGTGACCTTGCCCGGCGCGTCGATGAGACCCATCAGCGCCATCATCGTCACGCTTTTGCCCGAGCCGGATTCGCCGACGACGCCGAGCACTTCGCCCGGCGCGACGTCGAGGTTGATCCGATCGACAGCGGGTAGTCCGTTGAAGTTCACCGCCAGATTGCGGATGGTCAGTAGATTGTCCATTTATGCCATCCGTTTCAGTTTGGGATCAAGTGCGTCGCGCAGCCCGTCACCGAGCAGGTTGATGGCAAGCACCGAGATCAGGATGGACAAACCGGGCATCGTGACGATCCACCATGCGCTGTCGATGTAATCGCGCGCCGAGGCCAGCATCGCGCCCCACTCCGCCGACGGCGGTTGCACGCCGAGGCCGAGGAAGCCGAGCGCGGCCGCATCGAGGATCGCCGACGAAAAGCCGAGTGTGGCCTGCACGATCAGCGGCGCGGTGCAGTTCGGCAGCACTTGCGAGAACATCAGGCGCAACGTGCCGGCGCCTGCGACTCGCGAAGCCGTCACATATTCCTTCTGCAACTCGCCTTGTGCCGACGCGCGCGTCAAACGCACATAACCCGGCAACGCGACGATGGCGATTGCCAGCATCGTATTGACGAGGCCCGGACCGATGATCGCGACCACCGCCACCGCGAGCAGCAGCGACGGCAGCGCGAGCAGCACGTCCATGATGCGCATGATCGGCGTGTCGGCCCACTTCTCGAAGAATGCCGCGATAAGGCCGAGCACGATGCCCGGAATCAGCGCGAGCACCACCGAGACGAAGCCGATCCAGAACGACAGCCGCGCGCCGTACATCAGGCGCGAGAGGATGTCGCGGCCCGCTTCGTCGGTGCCGAGAACGAAGCGCCAGTGGCCGCCTTCGAGCCACGCGGGCGGAATCTTCACGAAGTCGCGGTACTGTTCGATCGGGCTGTGTGGCGCGATGAGCGGCGCGAAAATCGCCACGACGATCAACAGCAGCACGATGATGCCGGCGCCGACCGCACCACGATTACGCGAGAAATTCGCCCAGAATTCACGGGCGGCGATAGCTCGGCCGCCAGGCGGCGTAACTGCTGTGGGGACTGTGTTTTGTATGTCTGCCATTTCCGAAATCACCTCGTATGGCGAATGCGCGGGTTGAGCACGCCGTACAACAGATCGACGACGAGGTTCACGAAAATCACCAGCGTGGCGATCATCAGGATACCGCCCTGCACGACCGGATAATCGCGTCGCCCAATCGCGTCGATCAGCCACTTGCCGATGCCCGGCCACGAAAAGAGCGTCTCCGTCAGCACCGCGCCCGCGAGCAGCGTGCCGACCTGCAACCCAATCACCGTCACGACCGGAATTAGCGCATTACGCAACGCATGCACGACGATCACACGCCCCGGCGACAAACCCTTCGCGCGTGCGGTGCGAATGTAGTCCTCACGCAGCACTTCGAGCATCGACGAACGCGTCATACGCGCGACAACCGCAAGCGGAATCGTGCCGAGCACGATCGCCGGCAGAATCAGATGGCTCAGTGCGGACTTGAACGCGCCTTCGTCGGTGGACATCATCGCGTCGACCAGCATGAAGCCGGTCACGTGCGGAATGTCGTATTCGACCGCGATGCGGCCCGACACCGGTGTCCAGCCCAGCTTGACCGAGAACACCATGATGAGGATCAAGCCCCACCAGAAGATCGGCATCGAATAGCCGGTCAGCGCCGTGCCCATCACACCGTGATCGACCGCCGTGCCGCGCCTGAGCGCCGCGAACACGCCCGCCGGCAAGCCGACGATCAGCGCGAACAGCATCGCGCAAATCGACAGTTCAATGGTGGCCGGGAAGCGGGCGAGAAATTCGCCCATGACGCTGGTGTTGGTGATGATGGAGGTGCCGAGGTCGCCGTGCAGCGCGCGGCCAATGTAGTGGACGTACTGCATCGGCAAAGGTTCGTCGAGTCCTAGCCGGTGCATAGCCGCGGCATGCATCGCCGGATCGACGCCGCGCTCGCCCATCATCACTTCGATGGGGTCGCCCGGTATCAGGTGAATCAGCGCGAACGCAAGGATCGTGATGCCGATGAATGTCGGTATCACCATGCCGATGCGGCGCAAAACAAAGCGGAACATGGTTCGTCCCTATGGTCTTGATGAAGAAAAAACGCAACCGGCGACGAGGGCTCGTGACCCCGGTCGCCGGACCATTTCGACCAGTTTTCTAACCGTGCGAAAAGCGTACTGCGTGAATTTTACGACGTGCCCGACACCTTACTTGACGCTGACGCCGTCGAAGCGAGCATAGCCGAGCGGCTCGATGCGCATGTCGACCACCTTCTTGCTGACAGGCTGGTAGACCGTGGAGTGAGCGATCGGCGAGAACGGCAATTGCTGCGCGAAGATCTGCTGCGCTTGCGTGTATGCCGTGGTGCGCGCACCCTGGTCGGACGTCGAGCGGCCCTTCTGGATCAGATCGTCGAACGGCTTGTAGCACCACTTCGAGAAGTTATTGCCGTTCACCGCCTCGCACCCGAGCAGCGTGCCGAGCCAGTTGTCAGGATCGCCATTGTCGCCGGTCCAGCCGATCAGCATCGTGTCGTCCTCACCCGCGTGGGCGCGCTTGATGTACTCACCCCACTCGTACGTGACGATCTTTGCTTTCACGCCGATCTTGGCCCAGTCGGCCTGGATCATTTCCGCCATCAGGCGCGCGTTCGGGTTGTATGCGCGTTGCACCGGCATTGCCCACAGTGTGATGTCGAAGCCGTTGGGATAACCGGCCTTGGCGAGCAGTGCCTTCGCTTTCTCGGTGCTGTAGGACGCGCTCTTCAGGTTCTTGTCGTAGGACCATTGGGTCGGCGGCATCGGATTCGTGGCGGCCTGGCCCGCGCCCTGATACACCGAGTCGATGATTGCCTTCTTGTTGATCGCCATGTCGAGCGCCTGACGCACTTCGACCTTGTCGACCGGCTTGTGCGTCACGTTGTACGCGAGGTAGCCGAGATTGAAGCCGGGCTGCGACGGCATTGCGATATTCGCTTCAGCCTTCAGCGGCGCGATGTCAGCCGGACGCGGATAGCTCATCACCTGGCACTCGTCGCGCTTGATCTTCTGCACGCGCACGCCGGCGTCAGGCGTAATCGAGAAGATCAGCTTGGAAATCTTGACCGCGTTCGGCTTCCAGTAATCCGGATTGCCGTCGAAACGGATGGTCGCGTCTTTCGTGTAGCTGCGGAAGATGAACGGACCCGTGCCAACCGGGAACTGGTTCATGTCGGCGGCCTTGCCGGCCTTCAGCAGCTGATCGCCATACTCGCCCGATAGAATCGACGCGTATTCCATTGCCAGGTTCTGGATGAACGGCGCGTTGACTTCCTTCAGCGTGAACTTGACCGTGTAGGGATCGACCTTTTCGACCTTGGTGATCAGCTTGTCGAGACCCATGTCGGTGAAGTAGGGAAACTGCACCGGGTAGGCCTTGTGGAACGGCTGGTTGGCGTCGAGCATGCGCTCGAACGTGAAGATGACGTCGTCCGCGTTGAATTCGCGCGTCGGCTTGAAGAACGAAGTGGTCTGGAACTTCACGCCATGACGCAGATGGAACGTGTACGTTTTGCCGTCCGCGGAAACGTCCCACTTCTCGGCGAGGCCCGGCTCGACCTTGGTGCCGCCACGCTCGAACTCGACGAGACGGTTATAGACGGTGAACGTATTGGCCGTGAAATCGGTGCCGGTGGTGTATTGCGCCGGATCGAAACCCGCGGGGCTGCCTTCTGAGCAGTAGACGAGTGTCTTGTTCGGAATCTCGGCGCGCGCGCTGTTCGCGCCCACCAGCGATGCCGCTGCAGCTGCGACGAGCGTCGTAATACGCGCGGCGCGCAACAGGTTGTTTTGCTTCATGTTTCCTCCAGGTTCGGGGCTGGCTGACGCCAGCGTAGCGCGATATTACTGAGCTTTCCCCAGTGTCACAAGCGGAGGAAAATTATCCGCCAGGGCCGCAGCAGCGCGCCTGGGCGTCCGGTTTGCAGATTCCGCCTTTCGATTCGATTCACGCAGTGGCTAAACCCGGCGCGCATGATTTGAATAGCTAGGTGCGATGGATTATTTATAGACCCTCTTTCGAAAGACTTTCAGAATAGACCTTGACCAGAAAAAACATGAAGACATCACCTCCGTTGGTCATGATTCACGGCTTGATGGGCTCACTTCACTTTTTCTCGCCCACAACGCATATCAGCGCCGCCACCGTTCATACGCCCGATCTCCCCGGCTACGGCAAGCAACCAGCGCATGCGCCGTTGACGCTCGAAGGGCAAGCGCAAGCGGTGCTGGACTATTTGCGCGGCCATATCGACGAACCATGCTGGCTGCTCGGCCATAGTGTGGGCGGTGCGGTCACGATGCTGGCCGCGGCGGCTGCGCCGGAGCGCGTGCGCGGCATTATCAGCGTGGAAGGCAACTTCACGCTGAACGACGCGTTCTGGTGCTCGAAGATTGCCGCTATGGACGAGCCGACATGGCATGCAGAACATCAGCGGATGCTCGACGATCCAGTGAGCTGGCTCCGTAACGGCGGCATCAATCCGAACCCGCAGCGAGTGGAATGGGCCCGCGCGATCCTGCGCAATCAGTCGGCGTCGACGCTTCAGTCGATGGCGCGCGCAGTGGTGCGCGAAACGGGCTCGCCCGAGTATCTGCACAAAGTGCGGGCGGTTGTCGAAAGCGGCGTGCCGCTTTGCCTGCTTGCCGGAGAGCGGTCGGCGTCAGGCTGGGACGTGCCGAATTGGGTGCGGCGCGCGGCGGCGACAGATGCGATTCAGCCGGCCGTCGGTCACATGATGATGCTGGAAGAGCCCGAGGCGTTTTGCCGGATCGTCGATTCCATGATCGTGGGCCGCTAGAGAAGAGATAACTTGCGAGGCCCGCCGCGCCCGCTTCGCGCGACGGCCTTGCAAGGACAAACTAACGCTGCAGCCCATAACAACAATGGAGATCAGCCGTTCAACCGCTCGCAAATCGCCTTGGTCGCCGCGGCGCCGTTGAGCGTATAGAAGTGCAAACCCGGCACGTTCGCGTCGATCAGACGCTTGCATAGGTCCGTCACCACGTCGAGCCCGAATGCGCGAATCGACTCGCGGTCGTCGCCGAAACTCTCTAGCCGGCGCGCGATCCAGCGCGGCACTTCCGCGCCGCACATCTCGGAGAAACGCATCAGTTGCGAGAAGTTCGTGATCGGCATGATGCCCGGCACGATCGGCACGTCGACGCCGAGCTTCCTCGCGTCGTCGACAAAACGGAAGTACGCGTCCGCGTTGAAGAAGTACTGCGTGATCGCGGAATTGGCACCGGCCTTCACCTTGCGGGCGAAGTTTTCAAGATCGTGACGCGGCGAGCGCGACTGCGGGTGATATTCCGGATAGCCGGCCACCTCGATCCAGAACCAGTCGCCGAACTCGGCGCGAATAAAACTCACCAATTCCGACGCATAGCGCAACTCGCCGACTTCGCCCATGCCCGACGGCAAGTCGCCGCGCAGCGCGACGATATGGCGAATGCCATGCGCGCGGTACTGATTGAGAATCGCGCGCAGGCTCTCTTTCGACGAGCCGATGCATGACAGGTGCGGCGCCGCTTCGAGCCCTTCCTTCGCCATATCGACGACGGTATCGAGCGTGCCCTGTTGCGTCGAGCCGCCCGCGCCAAACGTGACGGACACGAACTTGGGTTTGAGCAATGCGAGTTGCGCACGCGTTGCGCGCAGCTTGTCGACGCCTTCCTGCGTCTTCGGCGGGAAGAATTCGAATGAAAGTTCGATCGGGTTCATGATTCAGTATGTCAACCGAGACTGCGGTTGCCGAAAATAAGCGCGGACAGCAGCCATGAAACGATGCTGTACAGAATCGAGCCGAAGAACGCCGACCAGAAACCCGACACTTCGAAGCCCTTCAGCAGCGACGCGCAGAGCCAGAAGCACAGCGCATTGACCACCAGAATGAAGAGCCCGAGCGTGACAATCGTGACGGGCAGCGTCAACAGAATCAGCACCGGCCGAAGGACCGTGTTGATCAGTCCGAGCACCACCGCGACGATCAATGCGGTGCCGAAGCTGCGGATATGTATCGACGGAACGAGGTAGGTGATGATCAGGAGCGCGAGCGCATTGATCAGCCAGGTCAGCAGCACGGTCATGTAAAGCTCCTTGCAGGCAGGATGTCCGTTGAACGAAAGGAGGCAGGCATGGCGAGCAAAGCGGCGCCGATGCGCCGCCGTGTCGTCAAACCATTATGCGTTCAAGCCGCCCTTGCGCTTGCGCGCAAAGGGCGTACTCGAAGGCGCGTGCTTAGTAGCGGTAGTGGTTCGGCTTGAACGGACCGTTCTTGTCGACACCGATGTAGCCCGCTTGTGCGTCCGACAGCACGGTCAGGTTCGCACCGATGCGCGCCAGATGCAGACGCGCCACCTTCTCGTCCAGATGCTTCGGCAGCACGTACACGCGGTTCTCGTACTTCGCGCCTTGCGTGAACAGTTCGATCTGCGCGAGCGTCTGGTTCGTGAACGAGTTCGACATCACGAACGACGGGTGGCCGGTCGCGCAACCCAGGTTCACGAGGCGGCCTTCGGCCAGCAGGATCACACGCTTGCCGTCCGGGAAAATGATGTGGTCGACTTGCGGCTTGATGTTGTCCCACTGGTACTGACGCGTCGACGCGACGTCGATTTCCGAATCGAAGTGACCGATGTTGCACACAATCGCGTTGTGGCGCATCGCTTTCATGTGGTCGTGGCCGATCACGTGGTAGTTGCCGGTTGCCGTCACGAAGATGTCGGCCTTGTCGGCCGCATATTCCATCGTCACCACGCGGTAGCCTTCCATCGCTGCCTGCAGTGCGCAGATCGGATCGATTTCCGTGACCCACACGGTCGCGCCCAGACCGCGCAGCGATTGCGCGCAGCCCTTGCCCACGTCGCCGTAACCTGCAACCACCGCGATCTTGCCCGCGATCATCACGTCGGTCGCACGCTTGATGCCGTCGACGAGCGACTCACGGCAGCCATACAGATTGTCGAACTTCGACTTGGTGACCGAGTCGTTGACGTTGATCGCCGGGAACGGCAGGCGGCCTTCCTTTTCCATCTGATACAGACGGTGCACGCCGGTCGTGGTTTCTTCCGTCACGCCCTTGATGTGCGCGAGACGCGTGGAGTACCACGTCGGGTCCGCGTCGAGATGCGAAGCGATCGACTTGTACAGCGCGACTTCTTCCTCGTTGGTCGGCTTGGCGATCACCGAGCGGTCTTTCTCAGCCTTCGAGCCGAGGATCAGCAGCAACGTCGCGTCGCCGCCGTCGTCGAGGATCATGTTGGCGAACTCGCCGTTCGGCCATTCGAAAATGCGGTGCGAGAATTCCCAGTATTCGTCGAGCGATTCGCCCTTGAACGCGAACACTGGCGTGCCAGCCTTGGCGATGGCGGCGGCTGCGTGATCCTGCGTCGAGAAGATATTGCACGAGGCCCAGCGCACGTCCGCGCCGAGCGCGGTCAGCGTCTCGATCAGCACGCCGGTCTGGATCGTCATGTGCAGCGAACCTGCAATGCGCGCGCCCTTCAGCGGCTGCTGCGCCTTGTATTCGTCACGCGTTTGCATGAGACCGGGCATTTCCGTCTCTGCAATGGTAAGTTCCTTGCGGCCCCAGTCGGCAAGCGACATGTCGGCAACAATGTAATCTTGGGAAGCTTGGGAATCGATAACTGCGGCGTTCATCACGCCCTCCTTTCTAAGTAGTGACTAGAAATTTGACGTGAGCGCGGTTCGATGCGGTGGATGGGAAAGCGCTATGCGCATCCGAGCCCTCCGATTGAAGCCTCCGAGCCTGGCGGGCGGCCGGCGAATGCTGATTCGCGGTACCCGTCGCAACGCTCCTCGAAGACGAACGGCGATTGTAGCAAATCGAGATGGCTTCGGGGCGTGCGATCGGGTTTGCGGCAGCTTGTGCCGCGGTGCCGGGCGCGGCTTAGGGCGCGGCTTACGGCGCGGCGTCGACGGGAATATCGGCGCTACGCAGTTGCGCGATGCCCGCGCGCGCCGTGTCGAGGAACTGCCGGGAAAAGCGGAAGGCATCGGCGACATCGGCGGGATCCGGTGTCAGCCAGCCAAACGCAACGCGGAAATAGCGCTCGGCGTGAATACCCGCGTGGTAATGCATGCGAACACGCTTCGCATCCTCGAGCCGCGGATTGCCGAAAAGCTCGCGCAGTGCCCACGACAACGCGCCATCCTCGCCGCCGATACGCCGAAACGCTTCATCCATCGGAAAGCCGCCGAGTGCCGCATACACCGCACGCCGCACGACGAGACTGCTCGGCACCGTATTGCTGAGCGTCGCTGCGTGGTGCGCGAAGTCCGCGTGGCTTGTGATGTCGGCCGGGAAATCCACATAGTCGACGTCGAGCCGAACCGATACGTGCTTGGGGTTTTGCGCGAGGAACGCGCCTGCGGCGGTCAATGCGCCGGGCAGGTATTCATCGTCGGCGTCGAGAAACGCGAGCAGATCGTGCGACGCGTGCATCGCGCCCCAGTTGCGCGCCCGAGCCGCGCCGCCGTTATGGGGCATGCGCAGCAGAACGATGCGCGAATCGATGCGTGCATATTCGAGGGCAAGGTTCGCGGACGTATCGGTGGAAGCGTCGTTCACGACGATGATCTGCGCCGCCTCCGGCTGAAGCCGGCAGCTTTCGAGCGCACGAGCGAGCGTCATGGCGCCGTTGTAGCAGGGAATAACGATGGAAACGGAGGTCATGAGTGAAAGCGGCAGCGGCCGGCGCGAAAGATAACCGCCGATGGTAGCGTCACTGACGGAGCGCACATCTTGAAATAGTGACGCCTTGCTGAGGGTCTTAAAGCAGCTTGGCCGCGCTCGCCACCATAAATACCATGACTTACAATGCGCCGAATCATTCCAATATGGAATTCGGAGCCCGGATCGTGGAACTGCGTGCGCTGCGCTATTTCGTCGAAGTCGTTCGTCAGCAGAGCTTCACCGTCGCCGCGGAGCGGATGTTCGTCACCCAACCCACCATCAGCAAGATGGTGAAGTCGCTCGAAGACGAAATCGGTTCGCCACTGCTGCTGCGCGACGGCCGGCAGATGGTGCTCACCGACGCCGGCCGCATCGTCTACCAGCGCGGCCAGGAAGTCCTTGCCGCGCACGCGCAGTTGCAGGCGGAACTCAACGACCTCGGCACGCTCGGGCGCGGTGAACTCACGATCGGCATTCCGCCGATGGGCGGCTCGCTCTTCACGCCCGCCATCGCCACGTTTCGTCAACGCTATCCGAAAATCGAGCTGAAACTGTTCGAGCAAGGCTCGCGCGCCATCGAAGCGGCGCTGATCAACGGTGAACTCGAGTTGGGCGGCGTACTGCAGCCGGTCGACCCCGAAAATATCGACGTGCTGCCGATCACGCGCCAGTTGCTGTGGCTCGTCGCGCGCACCGGCTCCCGCTGGGACGACTTGCGTGAAGTGCCGCTCGCGCAACTCGCGGACGAACCGTTCGTGTTCTACGGCGAAAGCCTGGCGCTCAACGATGTCGTGCTGAACGCGTGCCGCGCCGCCGGTTTCGCGCCAACCATCGTCGGACGCAGCGGGCATTGGGACTTCATGGCGGCGCTGGTGCTCGCCGGCGTCGGTATTGCGCTATTGCCGGCGCCCTATTGCCGGCGGCTCGATGCGGCGCAATTCACCTGCCGTCCGGTTGCCGAGCCGGAAATTCCATGGGAAATGGCGATGGGCTGGCGCCGCGACGGTTATTTGTCGCACGCGGCGCGCGCCTGGCTGGAGGTAGCGCGCGAGACGCTGCCCGGCCAGTCCGGCGACGCTCTCATGCTCGGCCTGACGGGCATCGCCGCGCCGATTCAGGCCCTGAACCCGAACTTAAAATGACAACATGCCGCCGGACGCAAACCGGGCGGCATGTCTATTCACGATTCACGCGCTAGCAACGCCGGCATTACTGCTGCGTGACGAACTCGATGCGTCGGTTGGCGAAGCGTCCGCTGGCGGTGTCGTCACTCGCAACCGGATGCGTCTGACCGTAGCCTTGAGCACTCAGCGAGTCGGCGGGCCAGCAGGCGGTCGTTTAGATTTGGGGGCAATAAGCGGCATCTGATGGCTCAGCAGCGCGGGCAATTGACCGACGCTGCTCTGGCTTCTGAGGAGACGTTGTTTGAGCACGCCCGGCGTTTGCCGTGCGATTTGGCCGTGCGTTTGCCGTGTGCCTTACTGCCGCTCACACGGCATTGCCCGCCGGCGCCGCGGTTGCCACGGCGCCCAGCAACTCCATCGCTTCCGGCTGGCGACGGCTCGCCGCGATCAATCCGGCCGCGCGCTCGCCGATCATCACCGTGGGCGAGTTCGTATTGCCGCCGATCAGCGTCGGCATCACCGATGCATCGACGATTCGCAGTCCCGTGACACCTCGCACGCGCAATTGCGGATCGACGACCGAACGCGCGTCGCCGCCCATCCGGCAGGTCGCCACCGGGTGATAGATCGTGTCGGCGTGCTCGGCGATGGTCCGGCGCAACTCCGCGTCGGTCTGTCCAGGCCGCGTATACAGCTCGCGGCCGCCCTGCAGCGCGAGCGACGGCGCGTCGAGAATACGCCGCGCCATCTGCACGCCTTCGACCAGCAGATCGAGATCGCGCGAATCGCTGAGAAAACGCGGATCGATCACGGGCGCGATGCGCGCGTCGGCACTTGCGAGCGTCACGGTGCCTCGGCTGAATGGCCGCAACACGCACACATGCAGCGAATAGCCGTGACCCCAGCGCATGCGACGGTTGTGATCGTCGACGAGAGCCGCGCAGAAATGCAGTTGCAAATCCGGCCGCTCAAGCGTCGGCTTGCTCTTCAGAAAGCCGCCCGCCTCCGCGACGTTGCTCGACAGCATGCCGCGTCCGTGGCGCATGAACGTGATGAACTGCGGCACCATTCGCGCGATGCCGCGAACCGAGAAACCGGTCGGCTCGATCGAGGACACGCGCTTGTTGATCGTGAAATCGACGTGGTCGATCAGGTTCTGCCCGACCTCGGGCGCATCGTGCAATACCTCGATGCCGTGCGCTTGCAGATGCGCGGCCGGCCCGATGCCGGAGCACATCAATAGTTGCGGCGAATTGAATGCGCCCGCCGCCAGCACGATTTCCACGCGCGCCTTGAGCGTCTCGCGGTGGCCGCCGCGCACAATCTCGACGCCGCTCGCGCGCTTGCCTTCGAATATGACCCGCAGCACCGTCGCATCCGCGATGGTGTGCAGATTGGCGCGCTGACGATCGTAGATATAGGCACGCGCGACGCTGCAACGTCGGCCATCGCGCTGTGTGACCTGGTAGAAGCCGACGCCTTCCTGATCGGCGCCGTTGAAATCATGGTTCGGCTTGTAGCCGGCTTCCATCGCCGCCTGCACAAAACGCTTGGAAAACGGATTCCGATAGCGCAAATCCGACACCGCGAGCGGACCGCTGTCGCCGTGCCACGCGTCGGCGCCGCGCTCGTTGCGCTCGGCGCGGCGGAAGTACGGCAGCACGTCATTCCACGACCAGCCGTCGCAGCCCAGTTGCGCCCATTCGTCGTAATCGAGTGGATGGCCGCGCGTGTAGATCATCGCGTTGATGGCGCTCGATCCGCCGAAGCCGCGCCCTCGCGGCTGATAGCCTTGTCGGCCGGCGAGGCCCGCTTGCGGCGTCGTCAGATAGCCGTAATTCGTTTCTAGTTTGTTCGGCACGACCGCCGCCACACCGACCGGCAGATTGACGAGCAGATTGCGGTTCGTGTGCGGCCCCGCTTCGATCAGCGCGATCGTCGCGTCGGGACAGTCGTCCGCGAGACGGCTCGCGAGCGCGCAGCCGCCCGAGCCCGCACCTACGATGATGTAGTCGTATTCCATCGCTCCTCCTGATGGGCTCGCGTTGCTCGCGCACCCTGTCTCGTGCACACTTGTCTACGTGTGTTTGATCGGCATTGTAGGGAGCGTTCGGAGGCCGCGGCGGCTTCGCGTGAGAGCGATTACTCTAAACACGAGCGCCCCGGTGACCCTATGATGAAAGACGTGCACACGCCCGCCAGACGGCCATGCGCGTCATTCAAACAGCGCCCGCGCGTGTCACGCTTTCAACGCGTGGCAAGGCATGCAGCGGTCAAACAGCGTACGCCGATTAGCACCACCAAGCCGGCCACCGAAACGGCGATGAACGGGCCACAGACCGCGCACGAAAGCGCGTCGGCGAACCGCTGCGAATGCGCGGCGAACGGAGACAGCAGATGCAACGCCATAGCTTCGGCCTGACCCACGAGGTCACCAATCAGGTGCCGCCGCTCGCGGACTACAACCTTTTTTCCAGCGACGCCGCGTTGTCCGCCGCGCTCGAACGCGACGGCGCCGCGTGGCATCGCGACGCGCTGCTGCGGCACGGCGCGGCGCTCACCACGCCGGACACGCTAGCGCTCGCCGAACTCGCCAACCGGCACACGCCGGAGCTGTTCACGCACAGCCCACGCGGCGAGCGTATCGACGCGCTCGAGTTTCATCCCGCGTGGCATGAGTTGTTGTCGCTGCTGCGTCGCGAGGGACTGCACGCGCTGCCGTTTTCCGATCCGCAGCCCGGCGCGATGGCCGCACGCTGCGCCGGTTATTTCCTGCATGCGCAGATCGAATCCGGCTCGTTGTGCCCATTGACCATGACCTTCGCGAGCATTCCGGTGTTGCAGCGCGAGCCTCAATTGTTCGACACGCTGCGCGACAAGCTCTATGCCCGCGAGCACGATCCCCGCGATGTGCCGCTCGCGCAAAAAGCCTCAGCGATGATCGGCATGGGCATGACTGAAAAGCAGGGCGGGTCGGACGTGCGCAGCAACCAGACCCAGGCGCATGCGATCGCCGCGGGCGGCCGCGGCGGTGCCTACGAACTGATCGGGCACAAATGGTTTTTCTCGGCGCCGCAATGCGACGCCCATCTCGTACTCGCACGCACACACGATCACGTCGGCCTTTCGTGCTTCTTCGTACCGCGCTTCACGCCGGACGGCAGCAAGAACGCGGTGCAAATCCAGCGTCTGAAAGACAAGCTCGGCAACCGCTCGAACGCAAGCAGCGAAGTCGAATTTCTCGACGCGTTCGGCATCATGATCGGCGACGAAGGGCGCGGCGTGCCGACCATCATCGAAATGGCGAACTACACGCGGCTCGATTGCGTGATCGGCAGCGCGGCGCTGATGCGCGCGGCCCTCGTGCAGGCCATCCATCATGCGCGCCACCGCAGCGCGTTCGGCCGGCAACTCGCCGATCAACCGTTGATGCGCAACGTGCTCGCCGACCTCGCGCTGGAGTCCGAAGCGGCCACGGTGCTGTTCATGCGGCTCGCGCACGCGTTCGAGCAATCCGCCGATGCGGAGTCGGCCGCTCCCGCCGAGCGCGCGTGGCGGCGCATCGTCACGCCGGCGGCAAAATACTGGGTCTGCAAGCGCACGCTCGAGTTCACCGGCGAAGCGATGGAAGTCTGGGGCGGCAACGGTTACGTCGAAAGCGGTCCGATGGCGCGCTTCTATCGCGAAGCGCCGGTCAACTCGATCTGGGAAGGCTCGGGCAACGTCATGTGCCTCGACGTGCTGCGCGCGATGGAGCGCGAACCCGAAGCGGCGCAGGCGCTCTTCGCCGAATGGCAAGCGGATGCCGCCGCGCATCCCGCGTTGAAGGCTGCGCTCGGCAAGCTCGCCACGGCGCTCAATGGGCCGGCCGAACATCGCGAAGGCTCGGCGCGGCGCATCGCGCAGCAAGTCGTGTTGATCGCGCAGGCCGTGCTGCTCGTCAAGCATGCGCCCGCGACTGTCGCCGACGCGTTCATCGCCACGCGTCTTGCCGACGGCTGCGGCGAAAGCGGCCGCGTGTACGGCACGCTGCCCGCGGCGTTCGATCACGCGGCGATCATCGAACGGGCATTTCCTGGCTGAACTCAGACGCATCCAGCGGCAACCAACCCGACAAGCACAACACGCAGCAACCACAGTAACGACAGCAACGACATCAACAAGAGGCGGCCCGACCGCGCATCTTTCATCAGGGAATACAGAACAATGAAGAACGATTTGCCCGATGCCGCCGCGCTAAAGACGCTGCTTCGCGATCAACGTCACGCGTATTTGCGCGCGCCGTATCCGTCATGGGAAACGCGCGCGGCGCATCTGAAAGCGCTGCGCAAAGTGCTGCTCGATAATCGCGACGCATTCGCCGATGCAATCAGCGCCGACTTCGGCAATCGCGCGAAGCAGGAAGTGCTGCTCGCGGAATTCCTGCTGGTGAAGGAAGAAATCGACGCGGCGCTGCGGCACGGCAAACGGTGGATGAGACTGCAGCGCCGCAGCACCAACAAATGGCTGTTGCCGGCTCGCGCGAAGGTGGTGCCGCAGCCGCTCGGCGTGGTCGGCATCATCGTGCCGTGGAATTATCCGGTGCTGCTCGCCGCCGGGCCGCTCATCAGCGCGTTGACCGCTGGCAATCGCGCGATCGTCAAGATGTCCGAACTGACGCCGCGCACGTCGGCGTTGTTCGAGCAGTTGATCGGCCAGACTTTTGCACGCGATCACGTCGCGGTCGTGAACGGCGGCGCCGCGCTCGCCGCCGCGTTCAGCGCGCTGCCTTTCGACCATCTTCTATTTACCGGTTCGACGAAGATCGGCCATGAAGTGATGCGCGCCGCCGCCGACAATCTGACGCCGGTCACGCTCGAACTCGGCGGCAAGTCGCCAGCGATCATCGGCGCGCATGCGCGTTTCGACAATGCCGTGGATAACCTCGTCGCCGGCAAGACGCTCAACGCGGGGCAGACCTGCGTCGCGCCGGACTATGTGCTGGTGCCGCGCGGCAAGGAGCAGGCGTTCATCGAACGGGCGCGCGTGCGGATGGCGAAAATGTATCCGGGCTGCGCGCACAATCCGGACTACACGTCGATCATTTCGCCGCACCACTTCGCGCGGCTGGAGCGTCTCGCCGACGAAGCGCAGGCCACCGGCGCGCAACTGCATCCGCTGACTGACAGCGCGCCCGATGCGGCGAGCCGCCGCTATCCGCTCGTCGCCGTGACGAACGCGCCGGACGATTGCGAGCTGATGCAGGAGGAAATCTTTGGACCGCTGCTCCCCATCGTCCCGTACGACACGCTCGACGACGCCATCGCGTGGATCAACGCCCGGCCGCGCCCGCTCGCGCTGTATCTGTATGCGGACGACGCGGCCACCATCGAACGCGTCACGCACGAAACCGTCGCCGGCGGCATGGCGATCAACGAAACGCTGATGCATCTGGCGTGCGAAAGTCTGCCGTTCGGCGGCGTTGGCGCAAGCGGAATGGGCGCGTACCACGGCTATGAAGGCTTCGTCACGTTCTCGAAGATGAAGCCGGTCTTGACGCAGGCGCGTCTGAACGCGCGCGGATGGATTTCGCCGCCGTACGGCAAGCGCGTGAATGTGCTACTGAAGTTGATGATGCGGTTTTGAGGGGGTTATCCACCAAGGCGCAAATGCCGCTGCCTGAACCGCTGACCACCGCTGACCATTCGGCTAACGCCCTTACCGCGCAGCAGCCCCGCCACCCACATCCACCGCGACGACGTCGGTGACATCCTGCGCGCCGCCGCGGACACTGCCCGGCGCATCTTGCGCCGGCTCATTCTCCGCACCGCTTTCCAGGCGATGCAGCCACGCCAGCAATTCCGCCACCGCCTGATAAAGCTGCGGCGGAATGCGCGCATCGAGGTCCACCTGCATCAGCAGGGAGACCATTTCGGGCGCTTCGTGCACATAGAGGCCGGCTTCCCTGGCTCGCTGCACGATCATCTCGGCGAGCATCCCGTAGCCCTTCGCGATCACGCGCGGTGCGGCCTCGCCGCCTTGGGCGTCGTAGACTAGCGCAGCCGCGCTGCGGCGATGTTTGCGGCTCATCACATGTCCCAGTCGAAGTCGTCGAGCGGCGCTGTGGCGGGGCTGGCCGCGCGCGACGTGCGGCGGCCGTTCGCCGCTGCGGTGCTTGCTGTGGCCGCGAAGGCAGCCGACGCAGCCGAAGCGCTGACACCCGCCGAACTCCCCGCCGAAGCCGAGCGCGCATACGCCGAAGCCGCTGCCTGAGCAGCAGCCGCAGCGCCTGCCCCCGCCGCGCCGGTGGCGGGCGTGCCGCCGCCAATCTCGCGAATCGTCAAACCGTTCAACTGGATGCCCGCCGCTGCGAGCCGCTGACGGAAACTCTCGCCTTGCATCGCGAGGCGCGCCGCCCCGCCGGGACTCGCCTGAACGCGCGCGACGAGCCGCATGCCGGTCAGCGTCAATTCGGCGTCGACGGTGCCGAGCGTCGGCAGCGACAACGTGAGGCGCGTGCGCCACGGCTGATCGTCCTCACTGGCCGTGCCGCCGCCGCTGCGATCCCACTCGTCACCGTCCTGCTCGACGGTCCAGTCGAGCTTCGCGCCGGGCCACGCTTCGCCGGTCCAGCGGAACTGCCCGGTCGCAAGCAGATCGAGCTGCTGACGCACCAGCGGCACGGTCGCGGGATGAACCGCGGCCGCTATCGGCGCGTTCTGCGACGAGGTGCCGTCAGCCGTTGGCGCCGCCGCGTTATGCATGCCCGCATGGGTGGACTGCCCGTTCAGGTCCGACAGGGAACTGGCCAGCACCTCACCGGCGACGAAGCGCGCCGCGTGCGCCGTATCGATCGACGGCATCGCGCGGCCGGCGGGATTGGCAGCGTTAGGGTCATTCGATTCCGCGGCGCCCTGCGAACCATTCGCGGCGGCGCTCATGCCCGGCCTTCCGGCAGTCTGCGTAGACGGCGCTTCGCCCGCATCGCTCGCCCAATTCAGCGGCAATTGCGCGGCGGCCACGAGCTTGTTTTGCGCCTCGCTGGCCAGCGTCTCGGGCGAGCGCTGGCCGCTCAGCCATTGCGCGAGATGCGCTTCGTAGAAGAGACCGCTGTCGCCGACCGTCTGCGCAAGCGCGGCCGCAAGCGCCGCGACCGGCACCTGGGCCGCCGCGACATTGGCGGTGGCGGCCGAGGCGGCGGTACTGGAAGCGGCGTTCGAAGCAGTATTGGGCGAGGCGGGCGCGTCGAACAGCGGTAAGGCGCCGAGTTCGACATCGAGTGCGGGAGCGGCGGGCCAGATCGGTGTCTGGCCGACCACAGCGGGAGTCGCCTCGCCGCCCGAACGCACGATCGCGTTGAGGGTCAGCGCGACGGCGGACAGCGCGGTCTGCGCGGAAGGCTGCGGCGCCGGCGTGACGACGGGAGCGACCGTGGCCGGTGCCGTCTCGACGTCCGCCGCGCCCGTCTGCGCGGTGGCCGCTCTGCCAGGCGCGATGTTGAGCAGGCTGTCGACGCGGGTCGCGAGCAGCGATGCGAGGGCCGTGTCGATTCCGTTCATGCCGATTCCTTGGTCACATTGGCGGCAACGCGCTCAATTCATACAGTCAGACGCCTCGCGGCCAAACTCAGCGCGCCCCGTACAGCTCTTTCAGCACCCGGGACGGCCGTCCACCGAACAGCGCCGACAGCTTGGCCAGGCTCGGATTCGCCAGATCGCGGATCGCGGCGTCGTCCGAGAGGATTTGCCGGATCAGCGCGTACTTGCGCAGGCGCTCCGTCTCGTCGAGCTTGACGCCGGTTTCGGCGTCTTTCAACGCGTCCACGAGCTGCCGGTACTCTTCCTGCAAGTGGACGAGATCGTTCCACAGGGCGCGTCGGGCAGCCATCAGCATGCGGCAGGACAACGCTGCGATAGCCTCGTAGCGGGCGAAATATTCTGCGTTCGATGTCATCTCATGCTTTCCGCGGCCGGCTGGGCAGCCATCCGCGCGATCTCCGGGGCAATCCCGATCCAGGCCTCTTCGAGCGTTGCCAGCAGGCCGTCGACCTCGACCAGCATCGCCTCGCTCTCTTTTATGTTGGCTTCCAGCAGCCGGCGCGACATATAGCCATATAGCGCGTTCAACCGCTGCGCAATCTCGCCGCCCACCTCAAGGTTGAGCGACTGTTGCAGCCCGCTTTCGACGATCTGAATCGCCTTGCCGATCGCCTCTCCACGAGCCGGCACATTGCCCTGCTGCACATGCATGCGCGCTTGCGCGATCGCCTGCCGGGCCCCCTGATACAACATCACGATCAGACGATGCGGACTCGCGCCCATCACCCCCGTCTCGACGCCCACGCGTGCGTACGCATTGGCTCCAGAGTGTCCTGGGGAAAACATCGGCGCTCCTCCTCATTACAACTGCGGTTGGTCGTGGCAGCCCACCGGGGAGGTTGCCGCACCCCGATTCATGCCTGTACCTGGTTATCGGATAGGCAGCGAAAAAGCTTTAGGCCAGTGTAAGGAGGATTAAGGGGCCAGGTTACGCGGCCCGTCGGGGCCACGTGGCGTGCTGGCAGTCGAGCGCGGCCAGGCGGGCGGAACGTCCTTGCCGCCGAGGCCGCGGCCTCGTTCAGACCTGCATCTGCATGATGTCGTTGTAGGCGGACACCAGCTTGTTGCGCACCTGCAGGCCGAACTGGAAGCCGACGTTGGCCTTCTGCATGTCGACCATCACGTCGTTCAGCGACACGTTCGACGCACCCAGTTCGAACGCGTGCGATTCGCCGATCGCCTTCGTCTGATCGCCGCTGATCTTGTCCAACGAAGCCTTCAATGCCGACGCAAAACCACCGGACGTAGCTGCGCCGGACTCACCTGCAGCCGTTGCGCCGGCCGCCGCGGTGGTGCCGCCGGCCGCCTGCGCCGCCATCGACTGCAACTGTTGCAGCGCTGACGAGAGCGCGTTCACGGGCAAAGTCATTGTTCTCTCCAGTAATGACGAGCGGCACGTCCAAACCGTACCGATCTGGACGAAAGCATAGCAGCGGGCCTAGCGGGAAAGCCCCGAAACTAGGGGGGAAACCCGGCTCTATTCAAGCAATCGGGCAGGACCGCCGTGCGGATAATTTCAGTCGTGAAAGTCTCTGTCCATACTCCCCCCGGCCCTCGGTGCGGTTGAGCGGCAGAACGCAAAAGGCATCCCGGAGAAACCCGACGCATGGATTCGTCAGCCAACTCTTTGATCAACCCCGACGCCCGCATGGGCCTCGCCGGCGCGCAGCCCGGCGCGGCCTCGGCGGGCGCCGGCCAGCCCGGCGGGAACGCGGACCTGGGAGGGCTCGGTGGCGGCCTCGGCGGCAATTTCGGTCAGCGCCTGTCGGGTCTCACGCAAATGCGCGGCAACCCGCGCGCGCCCCTGATCTTCGCCGTGGCGTTGCTGGTTGCCATCGTCGCGGGGCTGTTCCTGTGGTCGCGCGCGCCGGACTATAAGGTGCTCTACAGCAACCTGTCCGACCGGGACGGGGGCGCCATCATCACCGCGCTGCAGCAGGCCAACATTCCCTACAAGTTCTCCGACGCCGGCGGCGCGATCCTCGTGCCGGCCGAACAGGTGCATGAGATGCGGCTGCGCCTTGCGTCGCAGGGCCTGCCGAAGAGCGGCTCGGTCGGTTTCGAACTGATGGACAACCAGAAATTCGGCATCAGCCAGTTCGCCGAGCAGATCAACTATCAGCGCGCGCTGGAAGGCGAACTGGAACGCACGATCGAGTCCGTTTCGTCGGTGAAGTCGGCACGCGTGCATCTGGCGATTCCGAAGCCGTCCGTGTTCGTGCGCGACAAGGAAGCGCCGTCGGCTTCGGTGCTGGTCAATCTTTATCCGGGCCGCGCGCTCGACGAAGGCCAGGTGCTGGCGATCACGCACATGGTGTCGTCGGCGGTGCCAGAGATGCCGGTCAAGGGCGTGACGATTCTCGACCAGGACGGCAACCTGTTGACGCAGCCGTCAACCGGCGGCGGGCTCGACGCGTCGCAACTGAAGTACCGTCAGCAGATTGAGCGCAGCACACAACAGCGCATCGACGCGATCCTCGCGCCGCTGTTCGGCGCCGGCAACGCGCATTCGCAGGTGAGCGCCGACATCGACTTCTCGCGCAGCGAACAGACTTCGGAAAACTACGGCCCGAACGGCAACCCGCAACAGGCGGCGATCCGCAGCCAGCAATCGAGCACCGCGACCGAAATGTCGCAAGGCGGCGCCTCGGGCGTGCCGGGCGCGCTGTCGAACCAGCCGCCGCAGCCAGCCTCTGCGCCGATCAATGCGCCGAACTCCGCGAGCGGGGGTGTCACGACGACGCCGGTCAGCGACCGCAAGGATATGACCACCAACTACGAACTCGACAAGACCGTGCGTCACCTCGAGAAGCCGATGGGCGGCATCAAGCGTCTGTCGGTGGCAGTGGTGGTCAACTATCTGCGCGTGGTCGACGGCAAGGGACACGCCACCATGCAGCCGGTTACCGCGGACAAGCTCGCGCAGGTCAACCAGCTCGTGAAGGACGCGATGGGCTTCGACTCGGCGCGCGGCGACTCGGTCAACGTGGTCAACAGCCCGTTCACCACCGAACTCGATCCGAGCGCGGATCTGCCGTGGTGGCGCACGCCGGACATGCTGGCGCTCTACAAGCAGATCGCGACTTATCTCGGCATCGGCGCAGTGGCGCTGTTCCTCTACTTCGTGATGGTGAAGCCGGCGCTGCGCCGCGCCTTCCCGCCGCCGGAGCCGGCCCTCGCCGCGGCGCTGCCGTCGCCGGACGAGCCGATCCTGCTGGACGGCATCCCCGCCGCCGAGCGCGCCAACGGGCTCGTCGAAATGGACACCGGCGACAGCGAACTGCTGGCGCTGGAAAACGCGAAACACAAATATGAGCGGAACCTGGAGTTCGCGCGCAACATCGCGCGCCAGGATCCCAAGATCGTTGCAACCGTCGTGAAAAATTGGGTGACCGATGAGCGCTGAAGGCGTAATGAAGAGCGCGCTTCTGCTGATGTCGATCGGCGAGGAAGAGGCCGCGCAGGTGTTCAAGTTCCTCGGACCGCGCGAAGTCCAGAAGATCGGCGTCGCGATGGCCGCGATGAAGGCCGTGACCCGCGAGGAGATCGACGTCGTGCTGCACGAGTTCGTGCGCGAGGCGGAAAAGCACACCGGCATGTCGCTGGATTCGAACGAGTACATCCGTTCCGTGCTGACCAAGGCACTCGGCGACGACAAGGCCGGCGCGATCATCGACCGGATTCTGCAAGGCAGCGATACCAGCGGTATCGAGGGCCTCAAGTGGATGGATTCGCCCGCTGTCGCGGAACTGATCAAGAACGAGCACCCGCAGATCATCGCGACGATTCTCGTTCACCTGGACCGCGATCAGGCGTCGGAGATCGTCGCGTGCTTCACCGACCGCCTGCGTAACGACGTGCTGCTGCGAATCGCGACACTCGACGGCATCCAGCCGGCCGCCCTGCGCGAACTCGACGACGTGCTGACCGGCCTGCTATCGGGTAGCGACAATCTGAAGCGCAGCCCGATGGGCGGTATTCGCACGGCGGCGGAAATTCTCAACTTCATGTCGAGCAACCACGAGGAAGGCGTCATCGAGAACGTCCGCCAGTACGACGCGGAGCTCGCGCAGAAGATCGTCGATCAGATGTTCGTGTTCGAGAACCTGCTCGAACTGGAAGACCGCGCGATCCAGTTGCTGCTAAAGGAAGTCGAATCCGAGGCGCTGATCATCTCGCTGAAGGGCGCGGCGCCCGCGCTGCGTCAGAAGTTCCTGTCGAACATGTCGCAGCGTGCCGCCGAACTGCTCGCCGAAGACCTCGACGCGCGCGGCCCGGTCCGCGTCTCCGAAGTAGAAACGCAACAGCGCCGCATCCTGCAGATCGTGCGCAACCTGGCGGAAAGCGGTCAGATCGTGATTGGCGGCAAGGCGGAAGATGCATATGTCTAATCGCAACTCCACGGCAAAGGCAAGCCTCTCGGCCTACCAGCGCTGGGAGATGGCCTCGTTCGATCCGGTGCCGCCGGCGCCGCCCGGCTCCGAGATCGACGAAGGGGCACTGGAAGCCGAACTCGAGCACCTGCGCGAAGCGGCGCATGCGCAGGGTATCGCCTCGGGCCACGTGGCCGGTCAGGCGCTCGGCTATCAGGCAGGTTACGACCAGGGCCACGCGCAAGGCTTTGAGCAAGGCAAGAGCGAAGCGCGCGAGGAAGCGGCGAGACTTGCCGCGCTCGCCGAAACCTTCAAGGCTGCGCTCGACGGCGCGCAAGGCGCCATTTCGGAGACGCTCGTCGCGCTCGCGCTCGACATCGCGCAACAGGTGGTGCGCCAGCACGTGCAGCACGATCCGACCGCGCTGATCGCCGCCGCACGCGAGGTCCTCGCCGCCGAACCGGCGTTGATCGGCGCGCCTGCGCTGATCGTGAGCCCTGCCGATCTGCCGGTGGTGGAAGCGTATCTGATGGAAGAACTGCAAACGCGCGGCTGGACCGTGCGCACCGATCCGGCGGTGGAGCGCGGCGGCTGCCGCGCGCAAGCCGGCAGCGGCGAGGTCGACGCCGGCATCGAGACACGCTGGGAACGCGTCGCCGCCGCACTCGGCAAAGTGAGTACATGGTGAAGCCGACGCTCGAGGAAATCCGCGCAAGCGATCTGACGCCGCTCGAGCGCGAACTGGCGTTGGCGTCGTTCGGCGCCGAGGCGCTTGCGGACGCGACGGTCGCGGACGCAGTTGTAGCTGGCGCCACGGCAGCTGACGCGGGTCATGGTCATCCGGTGACGGGCGCGGCTGCGAGCCGCGAGTCGGCTGCGGCTTCGAACATTGGCTCCTCGGGCGTTGGTACAGCTGCCGGTTCGCGCGGCGCCGGCAAGGCCGCAAGCGCCGCGGCTCCGACTGCTTACGATCCTGCGCTCGACAGCAATCCGCACATGCAAGCCTGGCGCGGCCGGCTCGACGCACTGCGCGCGCGCAACGCGATCGCGAAGCCGATGCGCGCGTGCGGACGTCTGACGCGCGCCGCCGGTCTGGTGCTCGAAGCCGTCGGACTGCGCCTTTCCGTGGGCGCCGAAGTGATGATCGAACTGCCGCCGGGCAGCTCCCTGCCGATGGCCGAAGCGGAAGTTGTCGGCTTCTCCGGCGACAAGCTGTTTCTGATGCCGACCACCGAGGTGATCGGTCTTTTGCCCGGCGCGCGCGTCTATCCGCTGGAGAGCGCGCCGATCGCCGATCCGATGGCGGGCGCAAAGCGTCTGCCGGTCGGCTGGGAACTGCTCGGCCGCGTGCTCGATGCGTCCGGCCGTCCGCTCGACGGGCTCGGCCCGCTCGGCACGCATGCCGATGCGCCGCTGTCCGCGCCGGTCATCAATCCGCTGAACCGCGAGCCGATTCACCAGGTGCTCGACGTCGGCGTGCGCGCGATCAACGCGCTGCTCACCGTGGGACGCGGCCAGCGCATGGGCCTCTTCGCCGGTTCCGGTGTCGGCAAATCGGTGCTGCTCGGCACGATGGCGCGCTATACCAGCGCCGAAGTGATCGTGATCGGACTGATCGGCGAACGTGGCCGCGAAGTGAAGGAGTTCATCGAACAGATTCTCGGCGAGGAAGGTCTCGCGCGCTCCGTGGTGATCGCCGCGCCGGCCGACGTCTCGCCGCTTTTGCGGATGCAGGCCGCCTCGTATTCGACGTCGCTCGCCGAATATTTCCGCGATCAGGGCAAGCACGTGCTGCTGCTGATGGATTCGCTGACCCGTTACGCGATGGCACAGCGTGAGATCGCGCTGGCCGTCGGCGAGCCGCCCGCCACCAAGGGCTATCCGCCTTCGGTGTTCGCGAAGCTGCCGGCGCTCGTCGAGCGTACCGGCAATGGCCCGGCGGGTGGCGGCTCGATCACCGCGTTTTATACGGTGCTGACCGAAGGCGACGACCAGCAGGACCCGATTGCGGACTCCGCGCGCGCGATTCTCGACGGCCATATCGTGCTGTCGCGCTCGCTTGCGGAAGCCGGTCACTATCCGGCAATCGACATCGAAGCGTCGATTAGCCGGGCAATGACCGCGCTGATCGACGATAACCATCTGGACAAAACGCGTATGTTCAAGCAGATGCTGTCGCGCTATCAGCGCAACCGCGATCTGATCAACGTCGGTGCTTATTCGAGCGGGCGCGACGCGCTGCTCGACCGCGCGATCGCTCTGTATCCGCGGATGGAGGCCTTCCTGCAGCAAGGCTTCCGTGAGTGCGCAAACTTTGAACCGAGTATCGAGATGCTGAACGTGCTGTTTGCCCAAGGAGCCTGACGATGGCGAAACACTTTCCGGTCAAGACGTTGATTGGACTCGCGCAGGACGATGTCGACGCCGCCGCGCAACGTCTTGGCCGCGCGCAGCGGGAGCGCAACGAAGTGCAGGCACAGCTCGAATCCCTGGTGCAATACCGCGACGAATACCACGCGCGCTTCACGGCGACCGCGCAGGCAGGCATGCCCGCCGGCAACATGCGCAATTTCCAGGCGTTTATCGACACGCTCGACGCCGCGATCGAACAACAGCGCAATCTGCTCATGACGGCCAATGCGCGTGTCGAGGCGGCGAAGCCCGACTGGCAGCGTCAGAAGCAGAAGCTCGGCTCGTATGAGGTGCTGCAGGCGCGCGGCGAAGCGGCCGAAGCGAAAACCGCGGCGCGGCGCGACCAGCGCGACGCGGATGAACACGCCGCCCGAATTCTGAGGATGCGCGCGGAAGGCGCCTGACGCCCGCGCCGCATTGATTGACTGAACACCGTACTTTTGACGGATTGACGGGACACTTATGTCGTTTCTCTCACAGATCGGCTCACTGCTCGGCTCGGCCGGCAGCACATCCACCAACAGTGCCAGCAGCGCGGCATTAGCCGCCGCCGCGAACGCGAAGCCGTTTTCGAAGACTTTGCAGCAGAGCATCGATCTGCAAAACAGTGCGGCTGCAAGTGCGGCTGCAAGTGCGGCTGCAAGTGCGGCTGCAAGTGCGGCGGCAAGCGCGGTCGCAAGAGCTGGTGCGAGTGCGCCCGCTAGCGTGAGCCAGCCGGCCGCCGCACCGACGCCCGCGGATGCGTCGCAGGCGTCGTCATCGAGCGTGCACGATGCGCCGCCCGCGGACGATTCGGCCACGAAGAGCGCCAGCGACGCGAGCAGCGCCAGCGACAGCGACGACAACACCGCGACGAACGAGGCGTCGTCCGCAGCACCGGCGGACAAGTCGCAGCAGGCATCCACCGACAAGAGCGCGCCCACGCCGCCGAAATCCGGCAACACCGCGAGCCCGAGCGACGCCAACACCGCGGCGGCAGCCGCAGCTGCTCAGGCGCAAGCTCAAGCTCAAGCTCAGGCTCAGGCTCAGTCTGACGCGGACACGGCGGTCGATCCGGCGAGCGCGAGCCTCGCGGCGTCGACCGCCGCAGACCCAACATCGACCGGCACGACCGGCGACACCACCACTGTCGGCACGCCGGGCAGAAAGGCGCCAACCGATCCGAAGTCGCTGCAGGATGCATTGCAGGCGGCGCTGGCAGCACTCGCGAACGGCCAGGCGGTGGTTCCGTCACAGGCATTGGCAAGCGGCGCAGCAGCGAACGCCGCGGCGGCAGCGAACGGTCTGGCGAGCGCGAATGCATCGCTGAACGACACGGACAGCAAGACGCTCGAGGCCGGTCTGTCCGGTGGCGGCAAAGGATCGGCAGCGGCGCGCGGCGCGTTGACTACGACGACGACGGCGACTGCAACGACGGTGGCCGATCCGACGGCGGGGGCTTCGGCGGCTGCGGCGGGCGCGTTGACATCGGCGGGTGCGCTGGGCGCGCAGGCGGACGATCTGGCGTCGTTCAAGAATGCAGCCGACGCGGCGACCGCGGCGCTGGCCGCGACCCAGGCGGCGGCGAGCGCCGCAAGCACGACGGCGGCGGCCCAAACGACGGGCAATGCGAGCGCGGCGGCGGCGGCGAACGCATTGGGGCCGCAGGTCGGCACGACTGACTGGGAAGAGGCGCTGAGCCAGAAGGTGGTGTTTTTGTCGAATGCGCATTCGCAGAGCGCCGAGCTGACGTTGAACCCGAAGGATCTGGGGCCGCTACAGGTCGTGCTGCAGGTTGCCGACAATCATGCGCATGCGTTGTTTGTTTCGCAGCACCAGCAGGTTCGGGAAGCCGTCGAGGCGGCCTTGCCGAAATTGCGCGAGGCGATGGAAGCGAACGGGATTGGGCTCGGCAGCGCGAGCGTGAGCGACGGGTTTGGGCGCCAGGGCGGGCAGCAGCAGAATGCCGATTCGGGGCGGTCGGGGGGCCGCTCCGCGGCGGGTAGTGG
>NZ_PNXY01000003.1 GCF_002879865.1 Paraburkholderia rhynchosiae | reverse complement strand
CCAGCGACGAACTCACGGCCTATCCCGACGCATTCAAAACCTCATGGCTGCACACGGAACTCTACAAGGCCCGCAATTTCAAGCAGTGGATGAGCAAGGGTTTGTACCTCGGCACACTGATGGTCGGCATCGAACAGAAGGTACTTGGCGGCAACGTGCCGTGGACGCTGCATCATCAGCATTCCGACCATGAAATGCTCAAGCCCGCTTCGCAGTGCAAGCCGATCGAGTATCCGAAGCCGGATGGCAAGCTGACGTTCGACCGTCTTTCTTCAGTGTTCATCTCGAACACGAATCATGAAGAGAACCAGCCGGCGCATCTGACGCTGAAAGATCCCATCGTGCCGGTGAACGTCAACTGGCAGACGTATGCCGGCCCCGAGTCGCGTTATTGCCCGGCTGCGGTCTATGAATTCGTGAAGAACGATGATGGCAGCGAACGGCTCGTGATTAACGCCCAGAACTGCGTGCACTGCAAGACCTGCGACATCAAGGACCCGACGCAGAACATCGTGTGGGTCACGCCTGAAGGTGGCGGCGGACCGAACTATCCGAATATGTGATCGAGTCGGTATTGGCCTTCGCAGCGCATTTCAAACGATGCCCGCGCTGCGAAGGCCGAAAGTCAGCCGCGGGCCATTCCTTCGATTCGCGCGCGCACTTGGGCCACAACCGGCGCCCAGTCGCCGACCGCCGGCTGCCTGATCAGTTCGATCGAATCGTACCAGGACGTAACCGGGGACTCGTCGCCCCAGAACCACGCCGATACGTGATCGATCATCAAACACGTCGGCACACCGAGCGCGCCCGCCAGATGAGCCGGCCCGCTGTCGATCGTGACCATCAGATCGAGATTCGCCAGCAACGCGGCCACATCGTCGAATCCAGATTGAAAATGATGAGTGAGATCGACGACGTCGAGGCCTTTCGCACGCCATTGCGCGACGGTCTCGCCGCGTCCCGGCGACAACGCAAAATACGTGACGTCCGACACACCCAATAACGGCTCGAGTTGCGCCACCGGCACTGAACGCCGCTTGTCGCGGATATGTTCGGAATTGCCGTTCCACACGAGGCCCACCTTGCGATTGCCGGCCTTCGCGGCGACGTAGGCTTGCACACGCTGTTGCCACGTTTGCATGTGCGTCGGGTCACCGCTCAGGTAAGGCGCGCCCCACGCCGTTGCATCGAAAATTTCGAGGCGCAGCGGCAAGCTCATCAGCCCACAATGGAAATCAGGCTGCGTTTCAAGGCTTGTTTCGAGCGGCAAATCAGCAGGCAGCGTCCTTTCGAACAGATGCCGCAACGGCCCGTCGTGACCGAAAATCACCCTGCCTCCCTCGCGCCGCGCACGTTCGGCGAGCAGCGGCAGAAAGCGCACCGCCCACAGACAATCGCCGTTGCCCTGCTCGCCATAGACGACGAGCGTCTTGCCAGCAAGCGATTCGCCCTGCCAATGCGCGCTGATCTCGGCAAGCGCATGCTGCGCGTTGTTCAGATCGCCGGCAAACGCAATGCGTGACTCGTAGTGCGCCCAGCCGTCGGCAAAACGCCCGCTGCGGATCTCGATTTCGGAGAGATCGAATAACGCATGCGCATTATTCGGCGACAACTCGAGCACTTGAATGAGCAACGCTTCGGCTTCGGCAAAACGCGCCTGTTCCTTGATGCACAACGCCAGCTTGTGAAGCGCCACTGCATTGCCCGGCACCATGCGCACCGCTTCCCGCAGCAACTGCTCGGCGGTTGCGAAGTCGTCGCGATACTGCACGGCGGCTGCGCGCCAGATCAACGCGTTGGCATCAGCGGCATTTTGCGAAAGCAGCAGTTCAGTGGCGGATTCGACCAGGGTCCACTCGCGCACCATAAACGCCGTCTGCGCAATCGTATGAAGCAGCGTGGGCTCACACGATGGATCGAGTCGATAAGCGCGTACGAGAGCCGCGAGCGCTTCACTCTGCAATGCTTTGTCTCGACCGGCCGCGTGTTGCAGCAACGTCTGACCGAACGCAAAGCAAACGCGCGCCGTAGCATCCGGCGCCGCCGCGCGTGCGCGCAACGCCGGCAGAACGTTGTCTGCCGAGTGGGTATTCAGATGATTCATGCGATAGCGCCGCTCACGCAGCGCAATGAGAAAACGCGCTACCGATGCCCGTTACGGCGCACTTGCCGCGATCTTCGGCGTGCTGACGGATACGTCGCCACATTGTGCGCGGTGGCGCAACGCATGATCGATCAGTACCAGCGCGAGCATCGATTCCGCGATCGGCGTGGCGCGAATGCCGACGCATGGGTCATGGCGCCCGAACGTCTCGACGACGGCCGGCTGCCCTGCCTTGTCGATCGAGCGGCGCGGCGTGCGAATGCTGGAAGTCGGTTTGATCGCGATCGACACCGTAATGTCCTGGCCAGTCGAAATGCCGCCGAGGACACCGCCCGCGTGATTGCCGACAAAGCCCTCCGGCGTGAGTTCGTCGCCATGCACCGAACCGCGCTGCGCGACGCTCGCGAAGCCCGCGCCGATTTCCACGCCCTTCACTGCGTTGATTCCCATCATGGCGTGAGCGATGTCCGCATCCAGCCGGTCGAACAGCGGCTCGCCCAGACCTACGGGCACGCCCGATGCGACCACATTGATGCGTGCCCCAATCGAGTCGCCATCCTTACGCAGCGCGTCCATATACGCTTCAAGCTGCGGCACGATATCGGCGTTCGGCACGAAGAACGGGTTCTCGCGCACCTGTGCCCAGTCGACGAACGGCACATCGATCTCGCCAAGCGCGGCCATGTAGCCGCGGATTTCGGTGCCGAACTTCTCGCGCAGCCATTTCTTCGCGACCGCGCCCGCCGCCACCGTAGGCGCCGTCAGACGTGCCGACGAACGGCCGCCGCCGCGATAGTCGCGAATGCCGTACTTCTGCCAGTATGTGTAGTCAGCGTGACCCGGACGAAACGTGTCCGCGATATTGCCGTAGTCCTTGCTGCGCTGGTCCGTGTTGCGGATCAGCAGCGCGATAGGCGCGCCGGTGGTCTGCCCTTCGAACACGCCCGACAGAATCTCGACCTTGTCCTCTTCCTGGCGCTGCGTCACGTGGCGCGACGTACCGGGCTTGCGGCGGTCGAGTTCGAGTTGAATGTCGGCTTCGTTGAGCGCCATGCCCGGCGGGCAGCCGTCGATCACACAGCCGATAGCCGGCCCGTGCGATTCGCCGAAGGTCGTGACAGTGAAAAGCGTACCGAGCGTGTTGCCGGACATGAGCGTCGTCCAAAGGAATGCGGGGAAGACGCTATTATGCCAGCCTCACCGGAGCCCAAGGCGGCACCAGATGGCGGCCTATGACTTCCGGACAAGGCTGCTCCCTACTTCCGCGCGCCGCGCAACTCCGTGACGGTCTGCTGAAGCAGTTCGGGCGTCGCCAACGCCGGATCGATCGGCTCGCCTACTGCGAGAGTCAGACGGCTCATTACACCCTTCTGCACCGGCCGCGGCCAGCGCGCGTCGTCCGCGCGCGAAAACACGCTGCCCCACAGGCCACGCAGCGCCATGGGAATGACCGGCGCGGGCGTGCGCCGGATGATCTCCGTGACGCCGTGACGGAACGGATTCATGTCGCCGGTTCGAGTGAGCTTGCCTTCAGGAAAGATGCACACCAGTTCCCCCTCGGCGAGCGCTTGCGCGCAGCGCTCGTAAGCGCGCGTCAACAATTGCGCGTCCTGATGCGCGGGCGCAATCGGGATCGCCTTCGCGTGACGAAAGATCCAGCCCGCCAACGGCATCTTGAAGATCTGATGATCCATCACGAAACGGATTGGCCGGGGACTCTCGGCCATGATGACGACCGCATCCACGAAACTCACGTGATTGCACACGAGCACGGCCGCGCCCTCTTCCGGAATCCGCTCGGCGTGTACGAGGCGAATCCGGTAGAACGTGTGCACCAGCATCCACGCGACAAACCGCAACAAGAACTCGGGCACCAGCGAATAGATATA
Source organism: Paraburkholderia rhynchosiae (assembly GCF_002879865.1). GTDB lineage: Bacteria > Pseudomonadota > Gammaproteobacteria > Burkholderiales > Burkholderiaceae > Paraburkholderia > Paraburkholderia rhynchosiae. The sequence goes on along the minus strand of NZ_PNXY01000003.1, from coordinate 404,436 downwards.
GGTCGCCACCACGATATTCAGCAGCGCGGTCACGAGAAAGATTGCCGGAATGCCGAAGCCCGCCGCGGTCAGGCCCACAGCCATCAACGCGGAGACGATCATGAACAGCGAATTCAGAATATTGTTCGCGGCGATGATGCGCGCGCGGTGGCTCGGCCGACTGCGGCTCTGGATCAGCGCATACAGCGGCACGCTGTAGAAGCCGCCGAACATTGCGAGCAGGAACAGGTCGGCCAGCACGCGCCAATGTGCGGCGCGCGCAAGAAATTCGCCGACGCTCAACAAATGTCCCGCCGGCGGCAATGCGTGACTCGCGAAAAAGAGGTCGATGGCGAACACGCTGATGCCGATCGAGCCGAGCGGCACGAGGCCGATTTCAATGCGGCGCTTGGAGAGCTTTTCGCATAACAGGGAACCGAGGCCAATGCCGATCGAGAACGTGCCGAGCAGCACCGTGACGACGTCCGGATTGGCGGACAGCACGTCTTTCGCGAAGCTGAAAAACGACGACAGAAAAGTCGCGCCCACGAACCACAGCCACGATATGCCGAGCAGGCTCAGAAACACAGTGCGGTTTTCGCGTGCGAGCTTGAGATTGCGCCACGTTTCGCTGAACGGATTCCAGTTGATGCGCAAATCCGGCTGCGGCGCCGCCGTCGTGGGCACGAAGCCCGACACGGCGCGCCCCGCGAGCGCAATCGCGACGCACGCGCAGGCCAGCACCAGCGCGCCATGTTCGACGAAGCCCGCACTTGCGCCGCCGATAATCGTGCCGATCAGAATCGCGACGAAAGTGCCCATCTCGACCATGCCATTGCCGCCGACCAGTTCCTGATTTGACAGATGCTGCGGTAAGTACGAGTACTTGACCGGACCGAACACGGTCGAATGAACGCCCATCAGAAACGTGCACAGGTACAGTAGCGGCGCGCTATGCAGCAGGAAGCCCGCGCCGCCGATCAGCATCACGACGATCTCGAAGCTCTTGACGAAGCGCGTCAGCATCGCTTTGTCGTACTTGTCGGCAATCTGGCCGGAAGTGGCCGACAACAGAACGAAAGGCAGGATGAAAATGGCCGAAATCAGAAACGCCGCCGTCTTGGGATCCACCCCGGAAAAGCGCGCCGCCTGATACGTGACAAGCGACGTGAAACCGATCTTGAAGACGTTGTCGTTCATGGCGCCGAGGAACTGCGTCCAGAAAAACGGCGCAAAGCGTCGCTGGCTGAGCAGCCGGAACTGGGATTCATGTGCTCCCTTCTGGCGGGCGCCACGGGCGGCGGGCAATGGGGACGACGGGTGGTCACTCATAAATTGGAGGGGACATGTTGAGAACGGGGAGCCGACGAAGCGCTCCGTGAGCCACATCGGCGGGCACAAAAAAAGCGCACGCTTTCGCGCACGCCTTTACTCGAAATTCCGCCCGCTGCCGCCCGAGCACCGCGGCGAACCAGGTGAGCCACATAAGCGGGCCACCGCGCATTAACGCGCCGGCTGCTGCCCCTGCTCTTCCGGCCAGTCGCGGATATACGCCTTGAGCATGCGGTTTTCGAAGCCCTGCTCTTCAACCACCGCTTTCGCGACGTCGTAAAACGAGATCACGCCCATCAGCGTACGGCTTTCCATGACGGGCAGATAACGCACGTGATGCTCGAGCATCATGCGACGCACTTCGTTGACGTCCGTTTCGGGCGTGCAAGTGAGCGGATGGTCGTCCATGACCTTACGGATTGTGGAGGTGCCCACACTCCCGCCGTTCTCGCTGAGGGTAAGAATAATCTCGCGGAATGTCAGCATACCGACAAGGTCGCCGTATTCCATCACGACCAGCGAGCCGATATCGTGCTCGGCCATGGTGTTGACTGCGTCGTGCAGCGTGGCATCCGGCGTAACCGTGAAAAGGGTGTTCCCTTTGACTTTAAGAATGTCGCTGACTCGCATGATCTGTCTCCCGAAATACCCGCTAGGCATGGTGTTGCATCAATGACTTTCGATCCTAGCGGAAAGGCCCATAAAAGGAAAGCGGCCCGCCCACCAAGGCGCGGCGGGCTTGCGCGTGCTCACAAGGGCAGCGTGCGGCGCATGAGCATCGGGAAAACCGCGCTTGAAGCGGTTCATGCCGGTGATAGGATGGCCGCCACTTTCACCTTTCGCGAGGCTGTCCGTGGCCCCGCCGACCAGCATGTCCGCCAACCGTTTCGACACGCTTGCGCTGCACGCCGGCGCTGCTCCCGACCCCGCCACCGGCGCGCGCGCCACGCCGATCTATCAGACCACTTCGTTTTCGTTTCGCGACTCCGACCACGCCGCCGCGCTCTTCAACATGGAGCGCGCGGGCCACGTCTACTCGCGCATCTCGAATCCGACCGTGGCCGTATTCGAGGAGCGCGTTGCAGCGCTGGAAAACGGCGCGGGCGCGATCGGTACAGCAAGCGGCCAGGCCGCGTTGCATCTGGCAATCGTCACGCTGATGGGCGCGGGCTCGCACATCGTCGCCTCGAGCGCGCTATACGGCGGCTCGCATAACCTGCTGCATTACACGTTGCGGCGCTTCGGCATCGAGACGACGTTCGTCAAACCGGGCGATATGGATGCATGGCGCGCGGCGCTGCGTCCCAATACGCGCTTGCTGTTCGGCGAGACGCTCGGCAATCCGGGCCTCGACGTGCTCGACATTGCAGCCGTCGCGCAGATCGCGCACGAGCACCGCGTGCCGCTCCTCGTCGACTCCACCTTCACGACGCCGTATCTGCTCAAACCGTTCGAGCATGGCGCCGACTTCGTCTATCACTCGGCGACCAAATTCCTGGGCGGGCACGGTACGACTATCGGCGGCGTGCTGGTCGATGGCGGCACGTTCGATTTCGACACCTCGGGCCGGTTCCCCGAATTGACCGAGCCTTACGAGGGTTTCCACGGCATGGTGTTCAGCGAGGAAAGCACCGCCGCGCCCTTCCTGTTGCGCGCTCGCCGCGAAGGCTTGCGCGACTTCGGCGCCTGCTTGCATCCTCAAGCCGCGTGGCAGCTTCTGCAAGGCATCGAAACACTGCCTTTGCGAATGGAACGGCACGTGGCCAACACGCGCCGCGTGGTCGAGTTCCTGGCCAGTCACCCCACGGTTGAAGCGGTGGCCTATCCGGAATTGCCGACGCATCCCGACCACTCGCTCGCCAAACGTCTGCTGCCGCACGGTGCGGGCGCCGTGTTCAGCTTCAATTTGCGTGGCGACCGCGCCGCCGGCCGCAGCTTCATCGAGGCGCTGTCGCTGTTCTCGCATCTGGCGAACGTCGGCGACGCGCGCTCGCTGGTGATCCATCCTGCTTCCACGACGCACTTTCGCATGGACGCCGCCGCGCTCGCCGCAGCGGGCATTGCCGAAGGCACGATCCGTCTCTCGATCGGTCTGGAAGACCCGGACGATTTGATCGACGACCTGAAACGCGGGCTAAAAAGCGCACAGAAAACCGCATCTAAAGCCGCGCCGCAAGCAGACAATTCCTCCGCCTCCCAATCCCGCCCGGAGTCCGCATGATCCTGACCGTTCAAGGCAAAGCCGCTTACGCCTACACGGGCGGCAAACCGTTCGACGCGAATCTGCCGACCGCCGTGTTTATCCACGGCGCGGAGCATGACCATAGCGTGTGGGCGCTGCAAACACGCTACTTCGCGCATCACGGGTTCGGCGTGCTGGCGGTGGATCTGCCCGGACACTGCCGTAGCACCGGCCCCGCGCTCACGACGGTAGCGGCCATGGCGGACTGGCTCGCCGCATTACTCGATGCCGCAGGCGTGCAGCGCGCATTCGTGGCCGGTCATAGCATGGGCTCGCTGGTCGCGCTCGACTTCGCCGGCCGCTATGCGCAGAGAGCCACGCACCTCGCGCTGCTCGCGACCGCTTTGCCGATGGCCGTCTCCGACGCCTTGCTGGAGGCCGCCCTGCATCGCGAGTCCGAAGCGATCGGCATGGTCAACCAATGGTCGCATTCGACGCTGGCAGCGAAACCCTCGTGCCCCGGCCCTGGCTTCTGGCTGCACGGCATGAACCAGCGGCTGATGGAACGTGTGTCGGTGAACGGCGAACCGCATCTGTTCCACACCGACTTCACCGCGTGCAATACATACGCTGACGGCCTCGCGCGTGCCGCGCAGATTCGCTGCGCGACGCGCCTGATCGTCGGCCGGCGCGACGCCATGACACCGCCGCGCGCCGCGAAAGCGCTCGCCGACGCACTCATAAAAGCCGGCGCAGACGTCGACACGGTCACGCTCGACGCCGGCCACGCGCTAATGACCGAGCAGCCCGACGCCACACTCGACGCGCTGTTCAGCTTCGCTTCCAGGCCACCGCGGGATGCGGGCTAGCCGCTGTCCGGTCGCTTATCAGCCGCGTGAACTTCGCAAGCCTTAACAAGCGCTCAGGATAGCGGCAACGAGACGTCGGCGCCATCGTCCGAATGGCCAGGTTGCGCACTGCCCACGATAGCCGCACAATGAATCGAGCCTGTGCTGTTTCGGGCGCCGCCGGCATGTGGGCGTGCCTCGAAGAACCAGTTGCTGGGGACGGGCAGGCAATCGCAACGCGTAGCAATCCGGAGGCCGTTATGGCTCATACCGCGCACACCGATCACTTCGCGAACTTCGCGGAGTTTTATCCGTACTACCTGAGCGAGCATCGCAACCTGGTCTCGCGGCGGCTGCACTTCGTGGGGTCGCTCGGGGTCATCGGGTGCCTCGCGATGGCGCTTGCCACCGGTGACTGGCTATGGCTTCCGGCTGCCGTCATCTGCGGATACGGCTTTGCCTGGGTCGGACATTTTTTCTTCGAGAAGAACCGGCCGGCGACCTTCCGTCATCCGCTCTACAGCCTGATGGGCGACTGGGTCATGTTCAAGGACATCTGCGTCGGCAAGATTTCTTTGTAGCCCCGAGCCGCTTCAGCGCGAACCGGGACCAAAGCACCGCATCGCGCTAACCTACGCCGTCTGATGCGGCATGGAAGACGCGCCGCGCTCTTTCTCTTCGGCCTGGGCCGCGCGTGCCGCAGCACGGGCCGCGAGCAGCGCCGCGAGCGTCACCTTCAACTTGTCGTTTTCCAGCGCCGCGAGCAGCGTGCCGCCATCCACGCGGGTGGATGCGAGCTGAAGCTGATACTCGAGTTCCCCGCGATCCATCACGAACAGATCGAACAGCCGCTCGACGGTGATCTGCGCCGGATTCGCCAGTAGCAGGAAATGCGGGCGCGTGCCGTCCTCCTGCAACTGCGCGATCCACTCGATCTGTTCGAGCTTTTGCAGCAGATTGATCGTGGTGTCCATGTCGCGACGAAGCATCCGTGAAAGTTCGGGCACCGTATAGCCGGGCTTGCCGGCGTCGCGCGCTTCGGCGAGCCGCGCGAGCAGTTCTAGCGAATCGAACAGATTGCTGCCTTCGAAAGTCGGACGATGAAACTGGCCGATGCGGATCGCCGGCAACGCCGACGCGATCATCGCGCCCGCCAGCGTGATGAACCAGCACAGGTACATCCACAGCAGAAACAGCGGCACCGCCGCGAACGCGCCGTACACCGCGGTATAAGTGGGAATGCGCCGCACGTAATAGCCGAAGCCGCGCTTGGCGAGTTCGAAAGCAATCGCAGCGGTAACGCCGCCGATCACCGCATCGCGCCATTCCACGCGGCAGTTCGGCAGGTACACGTAGAGAATCGTGAACGCGAGCGCCGTCAACGGCAGTGCGGCGCCCGCGAGCGCCCATTCGATCACCGGCGTCATGCGCTGGGCAGCGCTGAACGTCATTGACTGCGTGAACAGATAGGACGAGATCGACAGGCTCACGCCAATCAGAATCGGACCGAGCGTGATGATCGCCCAGTACACGAGGATGCGCTGCGCGATAGGCCGCGCCTTGCGCACGCGCCAGATCACGTTGAACGCGGACTCGACCGTCATCATTGTCATGACCGCCGTGAGAAACAGCAGCACCATGCCGATGGTGGTCAGCCCCTTCGCTTTAGCGGCGAACTGATTCAGATACTTGAAGATCTGGCTGTTCAGTTGGGCGGGCATCAGGTGGTCGGCGAGGAAGAACTGCAGCGACTCCTGGAACGAACTGAAAAGCGGAAACGCCGTAAATAGCGCAAACGCCACCGTGGCGAGGGGCACGAGCGCGAGCATGGTGGTGAACGTCAGACTGCCGGCCACCTGCGGAATACGGTCTTCGCCGCTGCGCTTCGCGGCGAACTGCGCGAGCCGCTTCAGCGTGTCGAGATCGAAACGCACTCTGGACAACAAACCTGCCTCCCCTTGCTTCGTCGAACTGTGTTTCAGGCCCGCATTCACAACCTGATGCGAGGCCTGGCCGAATGGCTATGAATGGCTGCGAACGGCCTGTGCAGCGGGCCCAAGCCCTATAATACCCGTTCACCGATGAGGCTTATGAAAGACATTCTCGTGCTCTATTACAGCCGTCATGGCGCCACGCGCGAACTCGCGCTGGCGATCGCGCACGGCGTCGACAGCGTCCCCGGCATGCAGGCCCGCGTGCGCACCGTGCCAGCGGTCTCCACCGTCTGCGAAGCGACCCAGCAGGACATTCCCGCCGAAGGACCGCCCTACGTCGAACTGCGCGACCTCGAAGAATGCGCCGGTCTCGCGCTGGGCTCGCCGACCCGCTTCGGCAACATGGCCGCTGCGCTCAAATATTTCCTCGACGGCACCACCCCGCAGTGGCTTTCCGGCGCGCTGTCCGGCAAGCCGGCCTGTGTGTTCACGTCCACCGGCAGCTTGCATGGCGGCCAGGAATCCACGCTGTTGTCCATGATGCTGCCGCTGCTTCATCACGGCATGCTGATCGTCGGCATTCCGTACACGGAGAGCGCGTTGAGCACCACGCAAACCGGCGGCACGCCCTACGGCGCGTCGCATTTCGCGCGCGCGGGCACGGCCGCGCAAGGCATCTCCGCCGATGAGAAAACGCTCGCCATCGCGCTCGGCGCACGCGTCGCGCGCACGGCGGCCTCCATGAGCGAAAGGCCGTGACGAACAAACCGGACGTTCACGCGGCCGGGAGCCAAGGCGCCGGCGTTGGGTCGCACAGGGGGTCGCACATGGAGTCGCACACCGAAGCTAGCACCGAATCGCGCGAATCCGCGGACGCAACAGGCACGCCCGCAACACTCCCGGCAACGCGGTCCGTGCCGCACTTGGCACCGCACAAACTTGGCGCGGCGTCAGGCGCGACAGCCGCCCTGGTTGCGTTGATCGCATTGTCGATTGCGTGGGAATGGTGGCTTGCGCCGCTGAGGCCTGGCGGCTCGGCGCTCGTGCTCAAGGCTTTGCCGCTGCTGCTTGCTGTGCCGGGCGTATGGCGGCATCGGCTGTATACCCTGCAATGGGCGTCGATGCTGATCCTGTTGTATTTTGCCGAGGGCGTCGTGCGTGGCTGGAGCGACCGTGGCCTGAGCGCGCGGCTCGGCTGGTTCGAGGCCGCGCTCACCGTGGTCTTTTTCGTCTGCACGCTTGCCTACGTTGCGCCGTTCAAGCGCGCTGCAAAGCGCGCCGCGAAGCTGCATCGCGAACATCCTGGAACCGCGGACGTCTGAAAATCAAACGCCCGACTTTTTAGCCCGAACTTCGAATTTCAGTCCAATTTCAGCCGGAATTCGCTGACCGACCGACATGACTCAAACCGCTTTCCTCGCTGCCTGCCGCGACACAATTGGCGCCGCCCAAGTGCTCACCGACGCGCACGACACCGCGCCCTACCTCACCGACTGGCGCCGCCGCTACACCGGCGTGGCCTGTGCGGTGCTCTGCCCGGCCACGCCCGACGAAGTCGCGGCGCTCGTCAAACTCGCCGTCGAACACGGCATCGCGCTCGTGCCGCAAGGCGGCAACACGGGTCTCGCTGGCGGCGCCACGCCCGATTCGAGCGGCGCGCAGGCGGTGGTGAGCTTGCGGCGCCTGAACCGGGTGCGCGACATCGATCCGCACAACAACACGATCACTGTCGAGGCCGGCGTCGTGCTCGCGGAAGTGCAAAAGCGCGCCGAAGAAGCCGGGCGCCTCTTTCCATTAAGCCTTGCCGCCGAGGGCAGTTGCACGATCGGCGGCAACCTCGCCACCAACGCGGGCGGCACGGGCGTCCTGCGCTACGGTAACGCGCGCGAGCTGTGTCTGGGGCTCGAAGTCGTCACCCCGCAAGGCGAGCTGTGGGACGGCCTGCGCGGACTGCGCAAGGACAACACCGGCTACGATCTGCGCGACCTGTTTATCGGCGCGGAAGGCACGCTCGGCATCATTACCGCGGCCGTGCTGAAGCTGCATCCGCAACCGGCCGCGCGCGTCACGGCGCTGGCCGCGCTGGCTTCGCCGCATGCCGCGCTCTGTTTTCTGTCGCTCGCGCAAAGCGCCGCCGGGCCGCTGTTGACGGGCTTCGAATTAATGTCGGATTTCTGCCTACGCCTCGTCGGCCGGCACTTCGAACAAATGCGCTATCCGTTCGCCGAACCGCACGCGCAAATCGTGCTGCTCGAATTGTCGGACAGCGAAAGTGAGGTTCACGCGCGCGCACTGTTCGAGCGTCTGATGGAGACGGCGCTCGAAGAAGGCGTGGTGCAAGACGCGGTGGTCGCGGAAAGCCTCGCGCAATCGCGCGCGTTCTGGAATCTGCGCGAACATGTTCCGCTTGCACAGGCCGAGGAAGGCCTGAACATCAAGCACGACATCGCGGTGCCGATCTCGCGCATCGGCCATTTCATCGAGGAAACCGATGCAGCGGTCGCACAGGCCGCGCCGGGCGCGCGCATTGTGACGTTCGGCCATCTCGGCGACGGCAATCTGCATTACAACGTGCAGGCGCCGGAAGGTGTCGACGCGCAGGCGTTCCTCGCGCAGTACCAGAGTCCGATCAACCACATCGTGTACGACAGCGTGCATCGGCATCGCGGCAGCATCAGCGCGGAACACGGCTTGGGACAGCTGAAAATCGACGAGGCCATGCATTACAAACAGGACGTCGAGGTGCAATTGATGCGCGCCGTCAAACGCGCGCTCGATCCGCTGAACCTGATGAACCCGGGCAAGGTGCTACGCTAAAGCCAGGATCGACCGCCCGCCGTTGCGGGCCACTCACAGGAGCCGTGTTCGTGAAAATTCGCGTGCTGTCCGATCTGCATCTGGAGAACGATGAGCCTGAACTGATTCCGCATGCGCAAGCGGATCTGATCGTGCTGGCCGGGGACATCCACAATCACGCGGCGGGACCCCGCTGGGTTGCGCAGACTTTCGACGGCACGGTGCCGGTGGTCTATGTGCCAGGCAATCACGAGTACTACGACGGCGAGTTCGGCGCGCTCGAAAGCGCGTTATACGACGCGGCCGCGCAGGTCGACAACGTGCATGTGCTGAACAACGCCGCGCTCGCCGATCCGCAGGGGCGCTGGCGCGTGCTCGGCACGACGTTGTGGACGGACTTCGCGCTGTACGGCGCGGACAGCGCCGCGCTCACCGAATCGATCGAGGCGTCGCGACGGGCCATGCTCGATTTTCGTGGTCTGATCCAGATGAACTGGCCGCACGACACGCACGACGCGCCGCGCGACTTCACGCCCGACGACTGTCTCGCGCTGCACCGCCAGGCGCGTGAATGGCTCGAGGGCGAACTGGCGAAACCCTTTGCCGGCAAGACGATTGTCGTTACGCATCACGCGCCGCATCGACTGAGTCTTGCCGAGCGCTACGCGCAGGACCGCGTCTCGGCCGGCTTCGTCAATCACTTGCCGGAACTCGTACGCACGCCCGTCACGCTGTGGATTCATGGCCACACGCATACGCCGTTCGACTACACGGTGAACGGCACGCGCGTCGTTTGCAATCCGCGGGGCTACTTTGACCGGCGCAGCCGGCAGTGGGAAAATCCGCTGTTCGAGTGGGACAAAGTCGTCGAAATCTAGCGCCGGGCGGCTTTGGGCGGCTACAGGTGCGCGCCAGGCGGCAAGCCCAAACGACTCCGATTACCGGCCGCCCCGCTGCTTGCCGTCTTCAGGCCGCTCGACCTTGATCGGCGCAAGTTGCGGCTGCTGTTCGCGCAGGCGGCGCAACAGGTCGCGGGATGCGGCAATGCCGATCAGTCCAAACATGACGGCCACGCCGATCATCAGATGCGTATCCATGAAATCCTCGTCCTTCAGTGATTGCGATTGCCGAAGCGGCCAGATGAACGCGCCAAGCTTGAGCGGCAGCGCGTCAACGACACCGTAGCAAATCAATTCCGGCGCGGAAGTAAGGAAATGTTGCGACGCGGCGCCGATGTAACAGGCCGTTATTGGACCGCTGCTAGCGCTGCCGCATGGGTCCGCTGTAGGGCGGCCGCAAGAGCTCGCTCCAAGGCTACTGCAACGCGAAGGCCGCAGGAGGCCCACCAGCAAGCCGCCCAACCACCGCCCCGCGAGCAACGTCATTCAACGACAACCCACGTCGACGAACGCCAGACAGCCCCTCACGTCCGCGCGAACTGCCGCAGTTCCTCCTGATCGACCGCGAGCGTCGACGGAAGCTCCTCACGCAGATGCTCGATCCACGTGCGGATCTTGGCATCCAGATACTGGCGCGACGGATACAACGCATACAAATTCATTTCCTGCGATGTGTACGCCGGCAGCAGCCATACCAGTTCGCCGCTACGCAAGCCGCTGATCGCCGAGTAGATCGGAATCAGCCCGACGCCCATGCCGCTCGTCACCGCAACGGCCATCGCCTCGGCGACATTCACCTGAAACGTGGCGGTGCCGAGCGTGATGGTTTCCTCGCCGTTCGGGCCGTCGAAGGCCCATTTGTCCGGCGGAAACACTGGCGTGACCATCTGCAGACAGATGTGGTGCGCGAGGTCCGCGGGCGTTTGCGGCACCCCGTGCTTCTCCAGATAGGCCGGCGACGCGCATGCAATGCTGAACGCGCTGCCCAGACGCTGCGATACCAGCCCGGAATCCGGCAGGCTGGTGGCGAGCGTCAGCGACACATCGAAACCTTCGTCGAGAAGGTCGGGCATGCGTTGCGCGAGCGTCAGTTCGACATGCACTTCCGGATAGCGCTCCTGATAGCGCCCCACGGCCGGCACGACGTAATGCTGGCCGAAGCTCGTCATTGCATGGACTTTCAGTTTGCCGGACGGGCGTGCGTGAGCGTCGCTCGCCTCGGCCTCCGCCTGATCGACATACGCGAGGATTTGCTCGCAGCGTTGCAGATAGCGCTCGCCGGCCTCGGTCAGCGCGATGCGGCGCGTCGTGCGGTTCAACAGGCGCGTGCGCAGATGCGTTTCCAGATCCGATACCGCGCGCGACGCGTACGCGGTCGTCGTGTTGAGGTGCTGCGCGGCACCCGTAAAGCTGCCCGCTTCGACGACGCGGACAAATACGCGCATGTTTTGAAGCGTATCCATACCTTTCCTTGATGATCGTGGCGATTGTTACACGGTTCGCAAAGGCGATTATCTCAGTCTGCGTAAAAATGCCTTGCATCCTTACCGGTTATTCCCCAATCAATCGAAAAATATAATTGGCCACTAGCTTCTATAGCCAATTTTGGAGGAAATCGTGCCGTCTCCGGTAGCGAAAGGGATCTCTGCAGCAGCCGTCCTTACGATCCTATTAACAATTGCCGGCTGTGCAAGTACCGGAGGCATCGCACCGCAAGCGAGCAGCACCGAGCCCGCGTCGCTCGACGCCGGCAATGCCATTCGCGCGGCCAACGCGGACGCTCAGTGGCCCGCCGCGGACTGGTGGCGCGCCTTTAACGATCCGCAGCTCAACGCGTGGATCGAGGCTGCCCAGGCGAACAATCCAGGTCTCGCAGCCGCTCAGGCGCGCGTGCGCGAAGCCATGTCGATTGCGGGCGTCGCGCGGTCGGCGTTGTCGCCGCAAGTGAATGGTCATCTGTCGATCCAGCGCCAGAAATGGGCGGACAACCCGTACTACGGTCCGGGCGAGTTCGCGGGCCAGCAGTCGTGGAACAACACCGGCACCCTCGCGCTGTCATATCACCTTGATCTGTGGGGCAAGGACCGCAACGCCGGCGAGCGCGCGCTCGACGCCGCGCACGCCAGCGCGGCCGACGCCCGGGCTGCCCAGCTCGAATTGCAAGCCAACGTGGTGCGCACTTACATTGAGATGTCGCTGAACTACGCGCTGCTCGACATCGCCCGCGCCACTTTGCAGCAACAGCAGCAAATCGCCGACCTGGCCAACCGGCGTCTGAAAGGGGGCATCGGCACGCAACTCGAAGTGAGTCAGGCCGAAACGCCGCTGCCTGAATACGAACGGCAGATCGACGCGATCGACGAAAAGATCGCGCTCGGTCGCAACCAGTTGGCGGCTCTGGCCGGCAAGGGGCCAGGCGCGGGCGACTCGATCCAGCGGCCTGTGCTGTCGCTTGCCGCGCCTGCCGGCTTGCCGAGCGTGCTGCCCGCGGATCTGATCGGCCATCGGCCGGACGTGGTCGCCGCGCGCTGGACGGTGGCGGCAGAGGCGCGCGGCATCGACGTCGCGAAGGCAGGGTTTTATCCGGATATCGACCTGCTGGCGTCGATCGGCGGCTACGCGGCCATGGGGCCGCTGTTCCAGTTCCTGAAAAACCCGTCGCATAGCTGGAGCGCGGGGCCGGCGCTGTCGCTGCCGATTCTCGACGGCGGCCGGTTGCGCTCGCAACTGGGCGCGGCGTCGGCCGGTTACGACGAGGCAGTGGAGCGCTATAACCAGTCGATCGTCGGCGCGCTGAAGGACATTTCCGATCAGGTGATCCGCATCCGCTCGCTCGCGACGCAAGCGAAAGACGCCGACCGCTCGGTTGCCGCCGCGCGCAAGAATTACGACCTTTCGCGCGAAGGTTATCGGCGCGGTCTGACGGATTACCTGAACGTGCTGATCGCGCAGAACCAGTTGCTGCGCGCGCAGGAAGGTGTCGCGAAGATCCAGGCCGAGCGGCTCGGCGCGCATGCGTCGCTGGTGACGGCGTTGGGCGGCGGGCTGGACGAGCCGGCCAATGGTCCGCAGGTGGGCGAGACGCTGCCGGGGCATGGCAAGGGCAAGCGAGAAGGCAGCCCTGCCGCCACGGCCTCAAAACACGCGAGCGCCGCTGGCATCGGCGCGGCCGCGGCCAAGTGAGAAAGCCGACCATGTCAGCCTCCTCCTCTTCCGCCCCGCGCCCCGTATCGCTCGCCGCCTGGTACTCAGCCGCCGCCGACTGGGCTCGCACCGACGGCCTCACGTGGATCTATCTGTTCAAGGCGCTCGTCGCCTGCTTTCTCGCACTCGGCATTGCGATGAAGCTCGACCTGCCCCAGCCGCGCACCGCGATGACCACCGTTTTCATCGTGATGCAGCCGCAAAGCGGCATGGTGTTCGCGAAGAGCTTCTATCGGATCTGCGGCACGCTCGTCGGTCTCGTCGTGATGCTCGCGTTGATCGGCCTCTTCGCGCAGCAACCGGAACTGTTCATCGTCACGACGGCGATCTGGGTCGGCATCTGCACGGCTGGCGCCGCCCGCAACCGCAACTTCCGGTCGTATGGGTTTGTGCTCGCCGGCTACACGGCCGCGTTGATCGGCATCCCCGCCTCCCAGCATCCGGACGGCGCGTTTCTGAGCGCGCTCACGCGCGTCGCCGAAGTCGTGCTCGGCATCGTCTGCGCGGGCGCGGTGAGCGGCCTCGTGTTCCCGCAGTTCGCCGGCTTGCAGATGCGCGGCACCGTGCGGGCGCGTTTCTCGGCGTTCGTCGAATACGTGTCCGCGTCGCTGGCTGGTCGCAACGACCGCGCGCAGATCGAGGCGACCAATGCGCGCTTCGTCGCGGACATCGTCGGATTCGAGGCGGCGCGCAGCGTCGCCGTGTTCGAAGGCCCGGATTCGCGGATGCGCGGCGGCCGTCTCGCACGGCTGAATAGCGAGTTCATGACCGCGTCGACACGCTTTCACGCGCTGCATCAGTTGATGAACCGTCTGCGCAGCGCCGGCACGCACGGCGCTGCCATCGCCATCGACGCGCTCGAGCCGTACTTCAAGGAAATCGCGCCGTTGCTCGCCAAGTCCGGCGAGCCCGTGCTGAGCGCAGCCGATGCCGCCCACGCTGCCGCGCAACTCGAGGCCTACAAGGCCGAACTGCCGCACCGCGTACGGGCGACGCGCGCCGCGCTCGAAGTGCATCCCGATGCACCGCTGCTCGACTTCGACACGGGCGCCGAGTTGCTGTACCGCTTCATCGACGATCTCCATGCTTACGCGGCCACGTACGCGTCGCTTGCCGTCGACACGCATGAGCGCGAGCGCTGGGTAGAGCGTTACGAGCCAAAAACGAATGCGATCGCGGCGGGCGTCGCCGGCCTGCGCGCGGCGCTCGTGATCATGGTGCTCGGCGCGTTCTGGATCGCGACCGCGTGGCCGAGCGGTTCCACGTTGACGCTAAATGCAGCGGCGGTGTGCGCGCTGGCGTCGTCGTCGCCGGACCCGAAACGCACCGTGTTCCAGATGGCCGCCGGCACGCTCGCGGCCTCGGTGATGGGCATGCTCGCGGTGTACGGCGTGTTCCCGCGCATCGACGGATTTCCGCTGTTATGCGCGGCGCTCGCGCCATTCCTGCTGCTCGGCGTCTTCATGACGACGCGGCCCGCGCTCGCCGGCTACGGCATCGGCTACTGCATCTTCCTCTGCTTTCTCGCCGGCCCGGACAACGTGATCCATTACGACCCGAGCGGCTTTATCAACGACGCGCTGGCGCTCGTGCTGTCGATGCTGGTGTCGTCGGTGGCGTTCGCCGTGTTGCTGCCGCCGTCGACGCCGTGGCTGCGCAACCGCCTGCTCGTCGACCTGCGCCGCCAGATCGTGGTAGCGAGCCGCGCGCGCATGAGCCGCGTGCGTTCGCGCTTCGAGAGCGGCGCGCGCGACCTGATGTTCCAGATCAACGCGCTCGCGCAGGACGAACCGGCGGCAAGACGCGACACGTTGCGGTGGCTTTTCTCCGTACTCGAAGTGGGCAACGCCGTAATCGATCTGCGTCGTGAGGTGAACACGCTGCCCGCCGACGCGCGTTACGCGAAGACGACGCCGTGGCGCATTTCGCTGCGCGCGATGCACGATGCGCTGACCGCGCTATTCGAGCGCCCGCGCGAAGACCGCTTCGACCGCGCGCTCGCCGCGACCGCCGACGCCATCGGCGCCGTTCAGTTGCTGCTCGGCACGCTCACCACCTTGCCGCCGTCGCGCGACGAGCGGCATCAACTGCAGCGCATCCTGAGTCAATTGCATTTCATTCGTACCGCGTTGCTCGATCCGCAATCGCCGCTCGAACCGTTGATGCGCGCACGGGCCGACGCGTCAGAAGGAGTTCCTCATGCCGCGTGACATTGCCGTTTTCGACGCCTACGTGCCCACCATCGTGCTGCTTTTCATCGCGGGCGCCGCGCTCACCTGGATGCTGGATCGCCTGATCGCGTATACCGGCGTGTATCGCGTGGTGTGGCACCCGTCCCTGTTCCGGGCCAGCCTGCTCGTATGTGTGTGCGGCGTGCTGGGCCTCGCCGTTTATCGTTGATCAGAGTCGAAACATGACCATTCGAAATATTGTCGGCTTCGTCGCGACAGCCATTATTTTTCTCGTCGCGATCCTGCTTGGACGCGTGCTGTGGGTTCATTACATGGACGAACCGTGGACGCGCGACGCACGCGTTCGCGCCGAAATCGTCAATGTCGCGCCGGACGTCTCGGGCGCCGTCGTCGATCTGCCGGTGAAAGACAATCAGCTGGTGAAAAAAGGCGATCTGCTGATGCAGATCGATCCGTCGCACTACGAGATCGCCGTCGAACAGGCGCAGGCCGCGGTGGCCGCGCGCAAGGCCGAATTGCAGATGAAGCGCGACGACGCAAAACGTCGCGCGGATATGGATTCGCTCGTGGTGTCGAAAGAGAGCCGGGAAAATGCGACGCATACAGCGTCAGCCGCGGAAGCTTCGTATCAGCAGGCGCTCGCCGCGCTCGATGCCGCGAAGCTGAATCTCGCGCGCACGCGAGTCGTGTCGCCGGTCGACGGCTACATCACGAATCTGAACGTGTTTCGCGGCGACTATGCGACGGCGGGTGCGGCGAAGCTCGCCATTGTCGACAGTCACTCGTTCTGGGTATACGGCTACTTCGAGGAGACCAAGCTGCCGCACGTGCATATCGGCGACAAGGCCGACATCCGGCTGATGAGCGGCGGCACGCTCGAAGGCCATGTGGAAAGCATCTCGCGAGGCATCTACGATCGCGACAATCCGCAAAGCCGCGAGTTGCTCGCCGACGTGAATCCGACCTTCAACTGGGTGAGACTCGCGCAGCGTGTGCCGGTGCGCGTGAAGATCGATTCGGTGCCTGACGGCGTGGTGCTGGCGGCGGGGATTACTTGTACCGTGGTCGTCAGGCAAAGTTGAGCGGCAGGCGAAGTATGCCGCGTTCGAGTTGAATCGCGGCAGGCAAGAAAGCGCGCCTGCCGCCGCTGCCTACAGCCTGAACTTGCCCACCATCTGCTTCAGGCCGTGCGCCTGATCGTCGAGTGACCGCGCGGCGGCGGTCGCCTGCTCGACCAGTGCCGCGTTCTGCTGCGTGCCCGAATCCATCTGCGCGACGGCGAGGTTGATTTCCTCGATGCCGGCGCTTTGCTCAGAGGAAGCCGCCGAAATCTCACCCATGATGTCGGTCACGCGCTTCACGGCCTTGACGACTTCGTCCATGGTTTGCCCTGCGTCCTGCGCAAGCGTCGACCCATTGCTCACGCGTTCCACCGACGTGCTGATCAGCCCTTTGATCTCCTTCGCCGCACCGGCGCTGCGCTGCGCGAGGTTGCGCACTTCTGCGGCGACCACCGAAAATCCGCGGCCTTCCTCGCCGGCCCGCGCCGCCTCGACCGCCGCGTTCAGCGCCAGGATGTTCGTCTGAAACGCGATCCCCTCGATCACGCCGATGATGTCGCCGATGCTGCGCGCGCTCTCGTTGATCTCGTTCATCGTCGCGACCACGCGGCTCACCACGTCGCCGCCCTTCTCGGCGATCTCCGACGCGTTGTTGGCGAGCGTGCTCGCCTGCTTCGCGTTGTCGGCGTTCTGGCGAACCGTCGACGTCAACTGCTCCATGCTGGTCGCGGTGCGCTCGAGCGCCATCGCCTGTTGCTCGGTGCGCTGCGAGAGGTCGAGGTTGCCCATGGAGATTTCGCTCGAAGCGGTGGCAATCGCGTCTGCGCTCGATGCAATGTCGGAGACCGTGGTCGCGAGACCGCTTTGCATGTCGGAGAGGGCGTAAAGCACGCTCGACTTGTCCTTCCGGCCGAGCGTGATCTGATTCGACAGATCGCCCGCCGCGATCCGGCTCGCGATTTCCTTCGCGTACGCCGGCTCGCCGCCGAGCTGGCGCGCAAGGCGCCGCACCACCCACTCGCTGATGCCGGCTGCGAGCACGATCAGCGCGATGGTCATCACCGCGAGCATCACGAACGACGATTGATAGATGAAGCCGGACGCGTCGATCGTCGCTTTGGCAGCGGTGCCGCGTTCCTTGACGAGTTCATCGACGAGTTTTTCGAGCTTGCCGGTTTCGACCAGCAGCGACACGTCCTGCGTGCCGACCTGCCAGTTCATCTGCGACAGGTCCAGCGGCTGTGCTTTCACGAGCGTCACGAAGTCGCGCAGATGCGCGCTCCACGCCGTAACGGCGGCGGCAAATTTCTTCTGGTGCTCGACGGCTTTCGCGTCGGACTTGTCGACGTACTGCTCGAGCGTGCCGAGTTCGGTGGAAAGGCCGCCCAAGCCTTTGTCGATATCGGCGCCCAGATCGTCGCGCTCTTTGGCGGTAGTCGCCGTCAACAGCATTTTTTGCGCGCGGCTCGCACGCAGCATGTGACCGCGCGCTTCTTCCGCGGCACGGCTTGCGACGTGGCCCTGATCGTAGATGGATTGCGCGGACGCGTTCAGGCGACTGATCTGGGTCAGGGAAAAGACGCCGATTGCGAGAGTGCCGATCAACAGCACGGCGAACGCGAGACGCAACATCGTCTTGACCGACAAACCCTTGAGCCTCACGGCCCGCGAGCGGCCGCCTTTTCCGTCCTTTCCACGCGACGGCGACCTGCCGGCCGCTTCCCCATCAGGAACGAACCCCGCGCCCGTCCGGCTACCCAGCGAAACTGCTTTCATATTCCCCGTCCCCACGTTTATAACTGCCGCAAAGGTCTGTTCCGGCATTGCGTCTTATCTTTCCGGGTCTACGGCATCCACGTCCGCGATCTTTAGCGCGGTTCATGAAATGGCGACCTCTTGTCGTCCGTGGTCCGTCGCCCGGCGCCCGTTCCCCGGTCCTCGGCGCGCCGCTTTGTGAGCCGCGCGTTCCGTTAGCGGGATCTCCGCGCCCGTTTTATACATGGCCAAAAATCCGTCCATCTTATTTATTGGGACGCTTGCGGCGCGCTTGGGGTCGGGTAGGCGCCTGGCCTCGCGGCACCGCAACGGTGCGGCGAACGCCTTGTTGCAGCGCAAGAATGCTGTTCAACCCGACGCACCCGTGTCCGGTTCGCGACAAAACTTGTCCTTACAATTCAGTCAAGCCACATTAAACTGCGACAAATAGCTGAACACACGTGATGCCGCGTCGTTATGCCGCAACGACGCAAGCCCGACATCGCGACGTGCCGTCAGCCAGGAATTGCCCCTTCCTTTTCCTTTCTCCAAGCGTATGGAAACCAGCCTCGATAAACGCGCACTTGCCAGCGCGTCAGCCGCAACCGGCACCACCGCCACTGGCACCGCTGCGGGCTCGACCGCGCAGCCGGCGGCGACAGCGCAACGCACGGTCTATTCCGTGCTCGGCGCGATCAGTTTTTCGCACCTGCTCAACGACATGATCCAGTCGTTGATTCTCGCGATCTACCCGATGCTGAAAGACAACTTCTCGTTGTCGTTCGGACAGATCGGCCTGATCACGCTGACCTATCAGATCACCGCGTCGCTGCTGCAACCGCTCGTCGGCATCTATACCGACAAGCACCCGAAACCGTACTCACTGCCCGTCGGCATGGGCTTCACGCTGAGCGGTCTTCTGCTGATGTCGATGGCGCCCAATTTCGGCGTGCTGCTGGTCGCTGCGGCGCTGGTCGGCTGCGGATCGTCGGTGTTTCACCCTGAGTCGTCGCGGGTCGCGCGCATGGCGTCGGGCGGCCGTCACGGACTCGCGCAGTCGCTGTTCCAGGTGGGCGGCAATGCTGGTTCGTCGCTCGGGCCGCTGCTTGCCGCGCTGATCGTGATTCCGCACGGCCAGCGCAGCATCGCGTGGTTCTCGGTGGCGGCGCTCGTCGCGATTGTCGTGCTGACGCAGATCGGCCGCTGGTACAAGCAGCATCCGTCGGTGAAGAAGGTGCGCAGCCAGACCGGTCATGCGACGCTGTCGCGCAACAAGGTGATGTTTGCGATGGGCGTGCTGATCCTGCTGGTGTTCTCGAAGTACTTCTACCTGGCGAGCATCAACAGCTATTTCACGTTCTATCTGATCGACAGGTTCCATCTGCCGGTGCAGGCCGCGCAGATTCACCTGTTCGTGTTCCTCGCGGCGGTGGCCGCGGGCACGATGATCGGCGGTCCGATCGGCGACAGGATCGGCCGCAAGTATGTGATCTGGGTGTCGATTCTCGGCGTCACGCCGTTCACACTGCTCCTGCCCTACGCGAATCTGTTCTGGACCGGTGTGCTGACGGTGATCATCGGCGCGGTGCTGGCCTCGGCGTTCTCGGCGATTCTCGTCTATGCGCAGGAGCTGATTCCCGGCAAGGTGGGCATGGTCGCGGGGCTTTTCTTCGGCTTCGCGTTCGGCATGGGCGGCATCGGCGCGGCGGTGCTCGGCGAACTGGCCGATGCCACCAGCATCGCGTACGTGTACAAGGTCTGCTCGTTCCTGCCGTTGATCGGCGTCCTGACGGTGTTTTTGCCAGATGTGGAAGGCAAGCGCGCGAAGGCGTGAGCGTTTCCGGTTCGGCGGATGAGAAAAGGCGCTGCGGCGCCTTCTTCTCTTTGAGTGACGGCGATGAGCAAGGCGCGTGGTGGGTCGCTTTGGCGAGGCCACGCCGGCTCCGGCGGGCTGGAGCGCTGAGCGCGACTGTGCGTGCTGCGGCTGGTTCGCTCTGAGTGCGCGTGCTTCGCGTGGTCGGATCGACTGCGCGTGCTGCGGCTGATTCTCGCCGATTGTGCGTGCCTCCCGCAACTGGACCGACTGCGCGTCCCGCGGCTGGCCGGCCGACGCGCTGCCCTTGCGCGCCAATGCGTGCGCTGCTTGCTGGTGCGCCATCAGGCGGCACACTGACCCTACGCGCGTCGGGCCCTCCGCCCTCGCAGAAAGCCCACCTATGCCGCGCAGGCCGCTCATGGTGAACCCGCGTTGTCCGGCGAGCGGGGCGTACTCTATGCTTCTTCCACACGCGTCGCTCCTTCACCGCCCTCGTGCGGCCGCAGCGCGCGACGTCGCCACCTGTTTGCTCACCCAGCACCCGAAGGATCGCCGCAGATGACCCGCTACCGCGATTTCCACCGCCGTTCGATCGAGAACCCCGAGGCGTTCTGGCGCGACGAGGCGCGGCGCATACATTGGGATACGCCGTTCGACACGGTGCTCGACCGCTCGAATCCGCCGTTTGCGCGCTGGTTCGTCGGCGGGCGCACGAATTTGTGTCATAACGCGGTGGACCGGCACCTCGTCGACCGTGCGCAGCAGAACGCGCTCATCTATGTGTCGACGGAAACCGGCATCGAGCGGCGCTATACATACGCCGAGCTATATGCGGAAATCAACCGGATGGCCGCGGTGATGCGCTCGCTCGGCGTCAAACGCGGCGACGTGGTGCTGCTCTATCTGCCGATGATCCCCGAGGCGCTGTTCGCGATGCTCGCCTGCGCGCGCCTGGGCGCGATTCACTCGGTCGTGTTCGGCGGATTCGCCGCGCCTAATCTCGCCGCACGCATCGACGACGCGAAGCCGGTGCTGATTGTGACCGCCGACGCCGGCGCGCGCGGCGGCAGGGTGATCGACTACACGCCGCTCGTCGACGAAGCGCTCGCGCGCGCAAGCCATAAGACGCCGCGCGTGCTGCTGATCGACCGCCAGCTCGCGCCGGAGCGGCTCAATGCAAACTACCTGGTCGACTACGAACCGCTGCGCGAACAGTTCTTCGACGCGCACGTGCCCTGCGAATGGCTTGAATCGAACGAGCCTTCGTATGTGCTGTACACGTCAGGGACGACCGGCAAGCCCAAGGGCGTGCAACGCGACGTGGGGGGCTACGCGGTGGCGCTCGCGGCGTCGATGGAATACATCTTCGAGGGCAAGGCCGGCGACACGATGTTCACGGCGTCGGACGTCGGCTGGGTGGTCGGGCACAGCTATATCGTCTACGCGCCGCTGATTGCGGGACTGACCACGGTCATGTACGAAGGCACGCCGATTCGCCCGGACGGCGGTATCTGGTGGCGTCTCGTCGAACAGCACAAGATCAATCTGATGTTCACCGCGCCGACCGCGCTACGCGTGCTGAAAAAACAGGACCCAGCGCTGCTCAAGAACGCCGACCTGTCCAGTCTGCGCACGCTGTTTCTCGCCGGCGAGCCGCTCGACGAACCGACCGCCTCGTGGATCGCCGGCGCGCTCGGCAAACCCGTGATCGACAACTACTGGCAAACCGAAACCGGCTGGCCGATGCTCGCCATTTCGCGCGGCGTCGAAGCACTGCCGACGAAGCTCGGCTCGCCAGGCGTGCCGTCGGCCGGTTTCAATCTGAGCCTGCGTAACGAGCTGACGGGCGAGCCCTGCCCGCCCGGCGAAAAAGGTGTGCTCACGCTGAACTATCCGCTGCCGCCGGGCTGCATGTCGACCGTATGGGGCGACGATCAGCGTTTCGTGAGCACATACTGGTCGAGCGTTCCGAACCAGCAGGTGTATTCGACCTTCGATTGGGGCATTCAGGACGAAGACGGTTATGTGACGATCCTCGGCCGCACCGACGATGTGATCAACGTCGCGGGGCACCGGCTGGGCACGCGCGAAATCGAGGAAGCCTTGTCCAGCCACGCGGCCGTCGCCGAAGTGGCGGTAGTCGGCGTGACGGACGCCGTGAAGGGTCAGGCGGCAATGGCGTTCGTGGTGTTACGCGACGCGCAGGGCTACGCGGATGCCAACGCGCGCGCGAAGCTGGAAAAGGAGCTTGTGGCGACGGTCGACCGCCAGCTCGGCGCGATTGCGCGGCCGGCGCGCGTGGTGATTGTGTCGATGCTGCCTAAGACGCGCTCCGGCAAGTTGCTGCGCCGGGCCATCGCCGCACTCGCGGAAGGACGCGAGCCGGGCGAGCTGCCGACCATCGAAGATCCGGCGGCATTGCAGCAGGTGCGCGAGGGGTTGAGCGGATTGGGGAACGGTTGAGGCTTGGGCTTGGCTTGGGCGGTTTGCCAGTCACCGTTTGTGGGTCGGCTTCGGCTTCGGCTTCGGCTTCGGCGATGTGCCCTCTGCCCCCTGCCCTCTGCCGCCCCAGCCCACTAGCCAACACCTCGCTTCAACTCAACCCGCGCTGCGCGCTTGCAGAAAGCGCGTGAGAATCGCGTTCGAATAAACGCCCGCGATCTCGGTGAGAAACGAGACAAACGACGCCGGCGCGTGGTCGTCGGCGGTATCGGAGATAGTGCGCACGACCGCGCACGGCACGCCGTATTCGTGACAGACCTGCGCGATCGCCGCGCCTTCCATCTCGACGGCGAGCGCGTCCGGCAATGCCTCGCGCAAGGCGTTGACGCCCGCGGCACTCGCCACGAACTGATCGCCGCTGATGATCAACCCGCGATGCACGCGCGGCTCCCGCGTGCCGAAACGTACCGCCGACGCCGCGCCCTCGTCCGCGATGAAACGCTCGCAGGCCGCGGCGAGTTGCGCGGCCAACGTGGTATCCGCCGCGAAACGCGACACGCCTAGCAATGGCACTTCGAAGCGCGGAAAGAGCGGCGACGCGTCGAGATCGTGCTGCAACAGCGCATTGGCGACGACGATGTCGCCAACTCGCACCTCGGCGCCCACACCGCCCGCGACGCCGGTGAACACGACGCCTTCGACATTGAATGCGTGAATCAGCGCACTGACCGTTGCCGCCGCCGCGACTTTGCCGACGCGCGCAAGCGTCACGACGCACGGCGCGCCGTGGACCGTGCCCAGGTGATAGTCGCGCTGGCCGTGCGTGATGGTGCGCACGCCGGATTCGGCGCGCATCGCCTCGATCAGGTCACCGAGTTCTTGCGGCAAGGCTGCAAGGATGCCGAGCGGTCTGTGCGACACATGTGTGCCGCAGTTCGGATCGCTCTCTGGTTGCCCGAAGCGCGCAGCACCCTGCCCAGCCGCTTCCGTGCCCGCCGCTGTTGCGCCGAGCGCATTCGCGCCGGCCGCTGCTATCTGCGCCGCGCTTGCCGTCGTGCGGGACACAGCGCTCATTCGACCGCCTGCAGTTTCGCGACCGCGAGCGCCAGCCACTTCTCACCATGGCGCTTGAACTTGACTTGCGCCTTCGCGTCGGTGCCGCCGCCTTCCAACGCGGTGATCGTGCCTTCGCCGAACTTCGTATGGAATACCTGCTGACCGACGCGAAAGCCCGTCTCCGCCGCGCGCTGCTCGTTGGCGAAAGCCGGCAACGGCGCGGCCGTCGTCGATGCCCCGCCCCCGTAACCCTGCTGACGGTCCGGCCGCGCGAACCAGTCGCGCCCGTAGCCCGCGTTGTCCGAGCGGCCGCCCCAGCGCGCGCCCGCCTCGACCTTCGGCGTGAGCCACTTGAGCGTTTCCTGCGGCAATTCGTCGAAGAAACGTGAGCGGATGTTGTAGCGCGTCTGGCCGTGCAGCATCCGGCTTTGCGCAAACGACAGGTACAAGCGCTCCTTCGCCCGCGTAATCGCCACGTACATCAAACGACGCTCTTCTTCGAGACCGTCCGATTCCATCGCGCTGTTCTCGTGCGGGAACAGGCCCTCTTCGAGACCTGTGATGAACACCGCGGTGAATTCCAGGCCCTTGGCTGCGTGCACCGTCATCAGTTGCACGGCTTCCTGGCCGGCTTGCGCCTGGTTGTCGCCCGCTTCGAGCGACGCGTGCGACAGGAAACCGGCGAGCGGCGTCATCGTGTCCGGGTTTTGCGCGGGATCGGCGATGCCGGGCGCGTCGAGTACGACCGTGTTCGGGTCGTCGGTCGCGACTGCGAGTTCGGGCGCGGCGGTCGCGCCTGGATGCAGTGGAATGGAGCGCGCCGGCGTGTCCATTCCATAGCCCTCTTCGCTGACGAACGCAGCCGCCGCGTTGACCAGTTCCTGCAAATTCTCCAGCCGGTCCTGGCCTTCGCGCTCGTTCTGATAAAAATCTGCGAGACCGCTAGTGCGAACCACGTATTCGACGGTTTCCGGCAAGCTCATCTGCTGCGTTTCCGCGCGCATCTTGCCGATCAGGTTTGCGAAGCTCGCGAGGCTGGAGCCCGCCTTGCCGGCAACATACGGAATCGCCGCGGCCATCGAGCAGTTGTACAGGCGCGCGGCATCCGCGAGTTGTTCGATCGAGCGTGCGCCGATGCCGCGCGTGGGGAAGTTGACGACGCGCGCGAACGCGGTGTCGTCGTTCGGATTGTCGATCAGGCGCAGATACGCGAGCGCGTGCTTGACTTCCTGGCGCTCGAAAAAGCGCAAGCCGCCGTACACCCGATACGCAATGCCAGCATTGACCAACGTATGCTCGATGGTGCGCGACTGCGCGTTGCTGCGATAGAGAATCGCGATTTCGCTGCGCGACGTCCCCGTGCTGATCAGCGCCTTGATTTCCTCGACGATCCAGCCGGCTTCCTGCGAATCCGTCGCGGATTCATAGACGCGGACCGGTTCACCGTGACCGGCGTCGGTACGCAGATTCTTGCCCAGACGCCGCGAATTGTTGGCGATCAACTGATTGGCCGCATCGAGAATGTGGCCGTGCGAGCGGTAGTTCTGCTCGAGCTTGATCAGATGCCGGACGTTGAACTCGTGTTCGAAGTCGCGCATGTTGCCGACGTTCGCGCCGCGGAATGCGTAGATCGACTGGTCGTCGTCGCCGACCGCGAAGATCGAATTCGTCTGGCCCGCGAGCAGCTTCAGCCACGCGTATTGCAGCTTGTTCGTGTCCTGAAACTCGTCGACGAGAATGTGTTTGAAGCGCGCCTGATAATGCGCGCGCAGCGGCGGATTGTGCGCGAGCAGTTCATAGCAGCGAAGCAGCAATTCCGGAAAATCGACGACGCCTTCGCGCTGGCATTGGTGGTCGTAGGCTTCGTAAAGCTCGACGAATTTGCGGTTGAAATTGTCGGTGGCGTCGACGTCTTTCGGGCGCAGCCCTTGTTCCTTCGCGTTGTTGATGAAGTACTGGAGATTTTTCGCCGGGTACTTTTCGTCGTCGATGTTGAGGCCCTTCATCAGACGCTTGATCGCGGACAACTGGTCGGCGGTATCGAGAATCTGGAAGGTGGCGGGCAGCCCGGCGTCGCGGTGATGCGCGCGCAGCATGCGGTTACACAGGCCGTGAAACGTGCCGATCCACATGCCGCGCGTGTCGATGGGCAGAAGCGCCGACAGACGCGACATCATTTCGCGCGCGGCCTTGTTGGTGAAGGTCACGGCCAGAATGGTGGCCGGCGACGCGAGGCCGTGCTGGATGAGCCACGCGATGCGTGTGATGAGCACGCGGGTTTTGCCGCTGCCCGCACCGGCGAGAATGAGCGCGGGCTCGTTGGGGAGCGTGACGGCGGCGTGTTGTTCGGCGTTGAGATTGGCTAGCAGGTCGGGCATTTTTTCGGAGGGACGGCGGGGTGTTCGTCATTATATGCCCCGGCGGGGGCTTGCTTTTTTTGCCCGGTCGGCTGGGTGGTTTTTGTTGGTTTGGGTTGGGATTTGTTGGCGTTTCATTGATTTCGCGGTCGTCTATTGGCGTTGCCCCTGTGCGGGGCAATGCTCTTAACTTAAGCCCCACTGCATCAGGCGAGTTTGTACGCGAGATGGAAGTGGGGCTTGGCTTTTCTGGGTGCCCTTGGATAGGAGCGTGAGGGCTGTATCCGGCATCGGGTCTCGGGATCATTTCCAGCACACCGGCCGGGCCGTCCAGACAGCGCGGGATGCGCAGAAGGCACGCGCCGAGGACGGGCTTCAGTGCGCCCAGTGCGTACACCCGGTTATGACGGCTTACATGTCTGCGGTCGTGCGTCGCGTCGAGATCGCTGAGTAATGTGAACAGATTGTCAGCGAGGATTTTTGCACCGAAGACATATGGCGACACGGCAAGGTCGCGCACAGGTCATCCCCGGGTAGACGCTCGCACTGACATTCAGAACTGCGCCGTCATCTGGAATCCGACCGTCGCGCGTGCGGTCGGAAAACCTGAAGGCTTGTAGAGCGGTGTTCCGGCAAACAGGTCGTAGGAGAGCCCCGCGTATTTCGAGGGCACGCCGCCGCGAATGCCGATTGCCGCGCCCACGAGTTGCGTCCCCGCGAGAAACGCTGTGTTCGGACCGAATACGCGCCCGTAGTCGATGCCTGCGTAGAGCGTCTGCCCTGTCGGTCCGATGGGCATCCTGCAATTCGTTGCGCCAGGTAGAAGCCCTTTTCGGCGGCGAGCATCGTTTCGCCATCGAAGCCACGCACCGTATAGCGGCTGCCGATGGTCAGGTCGTCCAGATAGAACAGCGTGTTGTTCGTGAACTGGCCGTGGACGGTCGTCACATAGCGCAGCGGCTGTGTCGCTATGGCGAACGGGACCAACAGATTCGCATCCAGGACGGCCATGTGGAAGCGGTAGGTCGAACCGGTCGCGTAGGGGTCTGGCGTCGCGCCCAGGCCGCCGATGCCCTGACGGTACGCAAGCGTGCCGTCGAACTGCGCGGCGCCGAAGTAATGCCGGTCCGTCACGCCTGCCTCGATGAACGTGTTGTTGCGCCTCTGCTGCGGAATGTCCGTGTCGTCAATGAAGCTGTCGCCAAATCGCTTCGCTAGCTGCAACTCGATGCCAAGCACATCACTCTGGCTACGGCTGATAACGCGTTGCAGTTTGAGCGCGGCCGTCTGCGCATTGCCGCTTGAGACAAACGTCTGGTTCACGCCTGCAATCTGCTGATAGTAGGTGTTCGTGTTGCCTGACAGCGTCGCGGTCCAGTATCCCCACGGCAACGAATACGAACCGTTGAAGCCGTGCGAGCCGAGCCGCTTGTCACCGAATTCCAGATCCTGACTTGCGCCGGCCGTGAAGACATCGTTCAGGCCGAGCGGGTTGTCGAGGCCGAGGCTGACGTTGCCCTGTAGCTTGCCGGTGGCGCGCGAGCCTGAGTTGTTCACCGACGCGACGACGCTCCAGGGCTTCGCACGTTTCACTGTGATAACGACATCGCTCTCGCCGGGAATGTCGGTCGGCTCGATCTTGATGTCCACGTCCTGGCTCGCGACGCGTTTCATCTGTTCCAGACCCTGCTCAAGCTCGCGCAGGTTCAGCAGGTCGCCATCGCGGGCGGGGAAGGCGGATTTCCATGTGCCGCGGGTGGCGGGAGCGGCAAAGCGCAGTCGATGCACGACGCCGGGAACGAGTGCGAATGCGAGCGCGCCTTTTGATATGTCCTGCTGTGGGACGAGCACGCGCGTTGTCACGTAGCCATGGCTCAGGATCGCCTGCTGCAATCCTTTCGTGATCGTGTCGAGCCCGCTCTTGCCGACACATTGCCCTTTGTAGTGGTCGAGCCATTCGCGGGCGAAGGCAAACGGGTCCAGTGATAGAGCCGAGGCTCCTCGGCTGCGCACGGCATCCGGCAGCGTCGCGGGCACGTCGAGCACGAACACGTCGATGCGAAAGCACGGCGTCTCCACCGGCAGGTCCGGAAAACCTTCGGTCGTTGGAACGACCGAGCGGACGGAAGGCGCCTGCACGGTTGCTTCGCGTTGCTGCGCGTCGCGCTGCTGCTGGATCTGCTGGTTCTGCTCTGCATTGGCGCGTGCGGCGGCTGCTGCGTCGGCGGGAGTAGGCGCCTGCTGCGCATGGACGAGTGATACCAGGGCTGTGAGCGGCAGAGCCGCCAGCCTCGTTCTGATTTTCATATGAGATGCGAGATAGAGCCGGAGCCCGTCAGGAATCCGACGTACTGATTAGCGTGCGTGCGGGTCGTTAGAGACCCTCAACCTTTCCGTCGTACATAGGCCACGGTTGCGAAAACGCAAAACAAAGTGCCAAGTAGCGCTCCTTGCTTCAACACAGTCCGCAGGTCGTCGCTGCTCAAAGTGAAATTCGCGCCGTAGAACATGTGAACCACGAAGTTTGCGAACGCAACGACTAACGCGATTGCAGCAAACGCAATAAGGAAAATCTTCAGGTAGGCGAGAAGTAGCCGTTTCATGGTTTTACTTCCCTGTGAGCTTCTTTGCGTCATCGATTGCCCTAGTTCCGACTTCCGATCCCGCAGCGCCAGCGGCACCGGCACCAATCACCCCGTTATTGCGCCCGAGAACGCCGGCAGCACGCCCAGTAGCGCAAGCGCGGCGAACGCGATCTGCCGCAGCGTAAATTGCGCTGTATGTCCTGCCGTATATCCTGCCGCATCACTACGTTTGGGCACGGTGGTCTGTCCGGCTGCCTTGCCCGTTGCCGTGGCGGTTTCCCCGACGGCGACAAGCATTCCTCTCAACCGGCTGTACACCAGCCTGTATGTTTTGCGGTTCATCTTTTTAATTACGGATCACTGAAGAGGCCGTAACGTAGCGCAACCACGGTCCCAAAAATGTCGGCGATGGCCCGTCGTGCGATAGACGCAACACGCCGCCCGCATTCAGCTTTTTCCGATTGCGGGTAGCGATACCCCGAGCGGGCACAGTGCCGCCCAGCACAGGCGCAACCCCAATAGACCACCGCGACTTCAAGGACAGGCAACAACTTGCAGACAAACGACAACCCAAACCCGAACCCCAAAACCAGGGCCGCGCCCCCAGCGCCCCTTATAATCGAACATTCTCCGCATTCACCAGCCGATCGACACATGAGCGAGACCCCGAGCGACACCTCCTCCACCCTTGCCAAAAGCTTCGAGCCGCACACCATCGAAGCTCACTGGGGCCCCGAATGGGAAAAGCGCGCCTACGCGGCGCCTTCCTTCGACGGGAACAGGAAAGACTTCTCGATCCAGTTGCCGCCGCCGAACGTCACGGGCACCCTCCACATGGGCCATGCGTTCAACCAGACCATCATGGACGGCCTCGCCCGCTATCACCGCATGCTCGGCGAAAACACGCTGTGGGTGCCGGGCACCGACCACGCGGGTATCGCCACGCAGATCGTCGTCGAGCGCCAACTCGACGCGCAAGGCGTGTCGCGCCACGATCTCGGCCGAGAGAAATTCGTTGAACGTGTATGGGAATGGAAGCAGGAATCCGGCTCGACCATCACGAATCAGGTGCGACGCCTCGGCGCGTCGATCGACTGGTCGCGCGAATACTTCACGATGGACGACAAGATGTCGGCCGCCGTGCGCGACGTGTTCGTGCGCCTCTATGAACAGGGCCTGATCTATCGCGGCAAACGCCTCGTGAACTGGGACCCGGTGCTGCTCACCGCCGTCTCCGATCTCGAAGTGGTCAGCGAGGAAGAAAACGGCCACCTGTGGCACATTCAGTACCCGCTCACCGACGGCTCCGGTCATCTGACGGTCGCCACCACGCGTCCCGAAACCATGCTCGGCGACACCGCCGTGATGGTCCATCCGGAAGACGAGCGCTACGCGCATCTGATCGGCAAGACGGTCACGCTGCCGCTGTCGGGCCGCGAAGTGCCGATCATCGCGGATGATTATGTCGACCGCGAATTCGGCACGGGCGTCGTCAAGGTCACACCCGCGCACGATTTCAACGACTATCAGGTCGGCCTGCGCCACAAGCTGCCGCAAATCGAGATCCTCACGCTCGACGCGAAAATCAACGACAACGCGCCGGAAAAATATCGCGGCCTCGACCGTTTCGAAGCCCGCAAGCAGGTGGTCGCCGACCTCGAAGCGCTCGGCGTGCTCGAATCGGTCAAGCCGCACAAGCTCATGGTGCCGCGCGGCGACCGCACCAGCGTCGTGATCGAGCCGATGCTCACCGACCAGTGGTTCGTCGCGATGAGCAAACCGGCGCCGGAAGATACCTTCAACCCGGGCAAATCGATCGCCGAAACCGCGCTCGACGTGGTTCGCAGCGGCGAAATCAGGTTCGTGCCGGAAAACTGGACCACCACGTACTACCAGTGGCTCGAAAACATTCAGGACTGGTGCATCTCACGCCAGCTCTGGTGGGGCCATCAGATTCCCGCGTGGTACGGTGAAAACGGCGAAATCTTCGTCGCAAAGACCGAGGAAGGCGCACGCGAGAAAGCGGCCGAAGCCGGCTATACAGGTACTCTCAAACGCGACGAAGACGTGCTCGACACGTGGTTCTCGTCTGCGCTCGTGCCGTTTTCGTCGCTCGGCTGGCCGAACGAAACGCAGGAACTGAAGCACTTCCTGCCGTCGTCGGTGCTCGTCACGGGCTTCGACATCATCTTCTTCTGGGTCGCGCGCATGGTCATGATGACCACGCACTTCACGGGCAAAGTGCCGTTCGACACGGTCTACGTGCACGGTCTCGTGCGCGACGCCGAAGGCCAGAAGATGTCGAAGAGCAAGGGCAATACGCTCGATCCGATCGACATCGTCGACGGCATCGGTCTCGACGCGCTCGTCGCGAAGCGCACCACCGGTCTCATGAATCCGAAGCAGGCCGCGTCGATCGAAAAGAAGACCCGCAAGGAATTCCCGGACGGCATTGCCGCGTTCGGCACCGACGCGCTGCGCTTCACAATGGCGTCGATGGCCACGCTCGGCCGCAACGTCAACTTCGATCTCGCGCGCTGCGAGGGCTATCGCAACTTCTGCAACAAGCTGTGGAACGCCACGCGCTTCGTGCTGATGAACTGCGAAGGCCAGGATTGCGGTTTCGGCAAGCCGGAACAGTGCGGCGAATGCGGGCCGGACGGTCATCTGAATTTCTCGTCGGCGGACCGTTGGATCGTGTCCCGCCTGCAACGCGTGGAAGCCGAGATCGCCAAGGGGTTCGCCGATTATCGCTTCGACAATGTGGCCAACGCCCTATACAAGTTCGTATGGGATGAATACTGTGACTGGTATCTCGAACTCGCCAAGGTTCAGATCCAGACGGGTCAACCGAATCAGCAGCGCGCCACGCGGCGCACCCTGCTGCGCGTGCTCGAGACGGTGTTGCGCCTGGCGCACCCGGTGATTCCATTCATCACCGAGGCGCTGTGGCAGAAAGTTGCACCGTTGGCAGGGCGTTATCCCGCGGACAAGGCCGAGGGCGAAGCGTCCATCATGGTGCAGCCGTACCCTGTTGCCGAGTTGTCGAAGATCGACGAAGACGCGGAACAATGGGCCGCCGACCTGAAAGCAGTGATCGATGCGTGCCGGAATCTGCGCGGCGAAATGAATCTGTCGCCGGCGGTGAAGGTGCCATTGCTCGCTACCGGCAACGCGGAGCGCCTGCGCACTTTCGCTCCGTACGCCCAGGCACTGGCCCGTTTGTCCGAAGTGCAGATCATTGCCGACGAAGCAGCGCTTGACGCGCAAGCGGATGGCGCGCCAATTGCTATCGTAGGCAGTGACAAGCTCGTGCTGAAAGTGAAAATTGATGTCGCGGTCGAGCGCGAGCGTTTGTCGAAGGAGATTGCGCGGTTGAGCACGGAAGTCGTCAAGTGCAATGCCAAACTGCAGAACGAAAGTTTTGTCGCGAAGGCGCCGCCTGCAGTCGTTGAACAGGAGCAGAAAAGGCTGGCGGAATTCGAAGCAACTGTCGGTAAGCTGAAAGCCCAGCTCGCGCGCTTGCCGGCCTGATCGACGCTCCCATGCCCGCCCGCGCGGCGGGCAAGGACTGATAGCTAAACCAGAGGATTCAGGGTAATCACATGCTAAAAGTTACAAAGGCGGTATTTCCGGTAGCAGGTCTTGGCACCCGGTTCCTCCCTGCCACGAAGGCAAGCCCGAAAGAGATGCTGCCCATCGTCGACAAGCCGCTCATTCAATACGCGGTGGAAGAAGCCATGGCGGCCGGCATCACCGAAATGATTTTCGTGACGGGCCGCAGCAAGCGCGCGATCGAGGACCATTTCGATAAGTCATACGAAATCGAAGCCGAACTCGAAGCACGCGGCAAAGATAAGCTCCTTGAACTCGTGCGCAGCATCAAGCCGAGCCACGTCGACTGTTTCTATGTGCGTCAACCGGAAGCGCTCGGCCTCGGCCACGCGGTGCTGTGCGCGGAGAAACTGGTGGGCGACAATCCGTTCGCCGTGATTCTCGCGGACGACCTGCTCTACGGCACGCCGCCCGTCATGACACAAATGATCGAGGTGTTCGATCACTATCACAGCTCGGTGATCGGCGTCGAAGAGATCCCGGCGCAGGAAACGAAGTCGTACGGCATCGTCGACGGCAAGGAGTGGGAAGACTCGATCATCAAGATGTCGGGCATCGTCGAGAAGCCAGAGCCGAGCGTGGCGCCGTCGAATCTCGGCGTGGTGGGCCGCTATGTGCTCAAGCCGCGCATTTTCGATCACATCCGCGCGATCAAGCCTGGCGCCGGCGGCGAACTGCAGCTCACGGACGCGATCCAGTCGCTGCTCGCCGACGAACAGGTTCTCGCGTACAAGTACCACGGCACGCGTTTCGACTGCGGCAGCAAGCTGGGCTATCTGAAGGCGACGGTCGAATTCGCTCTGCGTCACCCGGAAGTGGCCGCCGATTTCGAAGAATATCTGCGCACGCGTTCGCCGGTGCTGGAAGGCTGAACGCGTTCCGATGCTTTGAATCGCCCAAGCATCGAGCAGAAGTCAAAAAGGCGCTGTGCCCCGCTTTCGCGGGCACAGCGCCTTTTTTTCGAGCGTAAGTCTGAGCGACTGTGTCTGAATGCTTGCGCGTCAGCGGCGCTTCATCAGGAACGTAAAGACCTTGTCTTGCGCCGAACTCTCGACGATCTCATTGCCGGTTTGCTTCGCGAACGCGGCGAAATCACGCTGCGAGCCGGGATCGGTGGCGAGCACCTTGAGAATCTGACCGCTTTCCATATCGGCGAGCGCCTTCTTGGCGCGCAAGATGGGCAGCGGGCACATCAGCCCGCGCGCATCGACTTCCTTATGAATCTGAATTTGCATCGACGATGACCTTCGGGACAGGGCGTCGTTCGCGACGCCGGACAGAGGGTCAAATTCTACCGCAGCCTCCGCTGCCTTGCCGGTGCCGCCGCTACCGCAACAATGCCGGCGCTACAGGGTGACCGCCTGCCCACTTTGCAGCGATTCCCGCAACGCATTGCCAATGCGCGTCGCTTCGAGCGCGTCGGCGAGCGTCGCGCCCGCTTGCACGTTCGACTCCGCCCCTCCTTGCACCGAAGCGACGAACGCGCGCGCCTCGTGCAGAAACGCCTCTTCGAAACGATCGAAGAAGCTCGGCGTGCACTCGTTGCGAATGCCGGCCGCGTCGTAAATCTCGACGCGATTCGCGCGCGGATTGTGGCCGATCCCGAGCGCGCCGGCCGTGCCGATCACTTCGCTATGCGTGTCGTTGCCGTGCGCCTGAGTGCGCGACGCATAAAACATCGCGAGCTTGCCGCCCTCGAACTCGCAGATCGCCACGCCGTTATCGACATCGCCGAATTCGCGCAGGCCCTCGTGCAACGCGACCGCACCCGCGGCGAACACGCGCGTCGCGCGCGGCTTGCCGAGCAGCCAGCGCGCAACGTCGATATCGTGCACCGTGCAATCGAGAAAGATGCCGCCGGAGGTTGCCGCGAAGCGCACGAAGAAACCGTCGGTATCGTTCTTGTCGGTGGTTTGCGAGCGCACGAGAAACGGCCGGCCGATTGTGCCCGCTGCGATTTTGTCGAACCCGTCCTTGTAGCTCGGATCGAAACGCCGCATAAAGCCGATCGTCGCCTGCAGTTGCGGGTAGCGCGCGGCCTCGGCCAGCACGCGCTCGCACTCGGCGAGATCGAGCGACAACGGCTTCTCGCAGAACACGTGCTTGCCGGCGCGCAACGCGTCGACGATCTGCTGCGCATGCAACGACGACGGCGTGACAAGCCACACCGCGTCCACCTCGCGATCCGCGAGCAGGTCAGCGTAATCGTCGTAAAGACGGGGCTCGGGCAGCGCCTCGCGCGCCCACGCCCGCTCTTCTTCGAGCGGACTGCACGCGGCGACGAGTTCAGCGCCCGGCACACGATACGCGAGATTTTCCGCGTGACGTTTGCCGAGACGCCCCAAACCCACCACGCCCACACGAAGCCGCCGCGCTCCTGCTGTAGCCGTATTCATTGCGCGGCCTCGCCGAGTTTCACCGCGCGGCCCTCGCGCCAGGAGCGCGTGGCGGCGTCGGCGAGTTCCAGCGCTTTCACGCCGTCTGCCACTGTGGTGCGCACCGGCTTGCCCTGTGTGACCGCGTCGAAGAAATGGGCGATTTCAAGCGCGTAAGCCGCGCGATAACGTTCGAGGAAAAACGCCTCGGGCACGTCGCTCGATACTTCGGTCTTCGAGTACGCCGTGACTTCCGTGGGCCGCACGTTGCCCGCCTGTAGCATGCCCATGCTGCCGAGCACTTCGAAACGCTGGTCGTAACCGTAGGCGGCCCGGCGCGCCGTGTTGATCTGGCACAGGCGGCCGCGCCTGGTGCGGATCGTCACCGCGGTCGAATCGATATCGCCCGCGTCCGCAATCGCCGGGTCGCTCAGGCAACTGCCTGTGGCGTGCAGCGTGTCGGCTTCATCGTCGAGAATCCAGCGGAAGATGTCGAAGTCGTGAATCAGCATGTCCTTGAAGATGCCGCCCGAATGGCGGATGTATTCGACCGGCGGCGCGCCCGGATCGCGGCTCGTCACGACGAGCATTTCCGGCGTGCCGATCTCGCCTGCATCGAGGCGCGCTTTCAACGCGGAGAACGTCGGATCGAAGCGGCGCTGGAAGCCGATCATGCACACCACGCCCGCGCGCTCAACCGCATCGGCGCAAGCTCGCGCGCGTTCGAGCGTGAGGTCGACGGGCTTCTCGCAGAACACATGTTTTCTCTGCGCAGCCGACATCATGATCAGATCGGCATGCGTGTCGGTACTCGAGCAGATCACCGTGGCACCCACCGACGCGTCCCCCATTGCGCCGTCGATATCGGCCACTTGCGCGCCATGCGCGGCAGCGAGTGCCGCGGCCGCCTCGCGGTTCACATCGACTACATACTTGAGCCGCACGCCCGGTTGCCGGGCGAGGTTCGCCGCGTGAATCTTGCCAATGCGGCCCGCGCCGAACACCGCGACGTCGATCGGTTTTGCTGCGTCAGTCATCGTATCCTCCAGTGTCTTTCGATTCTTCTACGTTTAGTTCGAGCTTGTACGCGAGCGCAATGAAGAGCGCCTGGCACAGGCAGATCGTGCTGGTCAGCGAGCGGAACGCGAACGCGCTGCCCTCTTTCACATACAGTTGAGTGCTCGCATAGCGCGCGAGCGGAGATAGTTGGCTGTCCGTAATAACCAGCGTCTTCGCCTGATGATGATGCGCGACGCGCAGGCAATACTGCGTTTCCTTCGCATAAGGCGCGAAGCTGATTGCGATCACGACATCGCCCTTTTTCACGCTGCGAATCTGTTCGCGGTACATGCCGCCGAAACCGGATACCAGATGCACGCGCTTGGGCGTGTGTTGCAACGCATAGACAATGTAGCTCGCCACCGGGAACGAGCGCCGCACGCCGATCACATAGATGTTCTCGGCCTGCTGCAGCATCTTCACGGCGGCGTCGAACTGCTTGTCGTCGAGCCCCGCTTCGAGTTCTTCCAAACCGCCGCGCGAGGCCGCGATGAATTCGCGCGCCACCGCGCCGCCCGACAATGCGCCGGGCTTATCGTCGATCAGCTTGCGAATGCGCTGCTGATAACTCGGCGACGACGCGCCCTGCCCCGTGTACGCCTGACGAAACACCGCCTGCAAATCGGAGAAGCCGGAAAAACCGAAGCGCTGCGCAAAGCGCACCACCGCCGACGGATGCACGCCGCAACTCGCGGCGATGTCGCTCGTGCGATCCACCATCACGCTCGATCGGTGCTGCTCGATATATGTCGCGACATTCTTCAACTGACGCGGCAACGCCTCGTAGTTCTCCGCGATGCGCTGCATCAATTCTTCGACGCTCGGCAATTCTTCGGTGCTCTCTTCCGCCATGGCTCTCTCTTCGGTGCTTTGCCGCACTGCGGCACGCGCTTTCGACGCGCGCTGCAGAGCATGCTGACGCTGCCGATTATAGGCAGCGCGTCGCATAAATGGAACGTATTTTCCATTTTTATTCACGGTGAAATTTCTATTGCAACGCCTTCGAAGATGACCTAATCTTGGTCGTGAGCGATGGCGCTTCGGCAACCGTGCGCAATGCCTTGGGCCTTACGTCGTGTAATCGTCCGCCACACGCTCCCTTCAATAACGACAGACCGAGAAAGGTGGAGACATGAGACTTTGCAAGGGCAAGGGTACGCTCAGGATTCTGGTGACGGCATTGACGTTGGCGACGGGATTCGGAGCGGCCTCGGCCGCCCGCGCGGCTGACGCTCATTTCGTGCTGATCAGCCACGCGCCGGATTCCGATTCGTGGTGGAACACCATCAAGAACGCCA
Source organism: Paraburkholderia rhynchosiae (assembly GCF_002879865.1). Classification (GTDB taxonomy): domain Bacteria; phylum Pseudomonadota; class Gammaproteobacteria; order Burkholderiales; family Burkholderiaceae; genus Paraburkholderia; species Paraburkholderia rhynchosiae. Next base: position 367,651 of record NZ_PNXY01000003.1, on the reverse strand, counting down.
TCAAACAGGCCGACGAGGACTTCAACGTCGAGACCGACTATCGCAATCCGCCGAACGGCGACATTGCCGATATGGCGCGTCTGGTCGAGCAGGCCGCCGCGCGCAATTACGACGGCGTAATCGTCACGATTGCCGACTACGACGTACTGAAGAGTTCGATCAGCAAGGTGACCGCGAAGAAGATTCCGCTCGTCACGATCAACTCGGGCACCGAGGAGCAGAGTTCGCAACTCGGCGCGATCATGCATGTCGGGCAGCCCGAATATGTGGCTGGCAAAGCGGCGGGCGAGAAGGCGAAAGCGGCCGGCGTGAAATCGTTCCTGTGCGTGAATCACATCGCGACCAACACCGTTTCGTTCGACCGTTGCCGCGGTTTCGCCGAAGCGCTGGGCGTCGACTATAAAGCGTCCACCATCGATTCCGGGCAGGATCCGACCGAGATTCAATCTAAGGTCAGCGCCTATTTGCGCAACCATCCGAACACCGGCGCGATTCTCACGCTCGGACCGACGCCGGCTTCGGCCACGCTGAAAGCCGTTCAGCAGATGGGCCTCGCGGGCAAGATCTACTTCTGCACGTTCGATTTCTCCGACGACATCGCGAAGGCGATCCAGAACGGCTCGATCCAGTTCGCGATCGACCAGCAGCCGTATTTGCAGGGCTATATTCCGGTCGCCGTATTGGCCATCGTGAAGAAAGAGCACACCACCGACCCCGCGAAAATCCGCCAGATTCTCGAAGCGAATCCGAAGTTCAAGGCGCGGCTTTCCACTTACGGCCTCGCGCCGTCATATGGGCCGAAGAACATCCGTTCGGGCCCCGGCTTCATCACGAAGGACAACATCGACAAGGTCATCAAGTACGCAGGGCAGTACCGCTGATTCCTTTCTCTAGCTAGTCACGCGCGCGGCGGGCACTCGTTCTCGCCGGGCGGCCCCCGCCGCCAGCGCGCATTTCACCGGCTGTCGTTCTCGCAATGCATTCCCGCGTCGCCAGACACACAGCCGGTTCCAAGGAGACATCATGGGTGTAGCCGGCAAACACTTTCCACCGCACGCCGACGCGAACAGCGCCGCTCAGGCTGACGCCGCTTCGCCGCGGCCCGAGGCGGACGAGCGCGTGCGCAAGGAATCCTGGTTCGGTCATTTGCTGAACCGCCCCGAATTCGCCGCGATTTCCGGCGCGGTGCTGGTGTTCCTCGTCTTTGCATTGACCGCCGGCGGCTCTGGCATGTTCAATCTCGACGGCGTGATGAACTGGTCGCAGGTATCCGCGTATCTCGGCATCCTGTCCGTAGGCGCGTGTCTGCTGATGATCGCCGGCGAATTCGACTTGTCCATCGGCTCCATGATCGGCTTCGCCGGCATGATGGTCGCGATTCCCACCGTCTATTTTCACTGGCCGATCTCGCTTGCGATCCTGTTCGCGTTTGCCGGCTCGATGCTGCTCGGCGCGCTGAACGGCTATCTGGTCATGCGTACGCGCCTGCCGTCGTTCATCGTCACGCTGGCGTTCCTGTTCATTCTGCGCGGTCTCACGCTCGCGCTGTCGATCATGTTTGCGGACCGCACCATCGTCTCCGGCGTGGGCGATCTCGCGCAGCAGGACTGGCTCGCCAACACGCTGTTTCATGGCGTCGCGCTGCAGGGCCTCTTCACGATGCTCGCGCATCACGGCATCGGCACCTTGCTCGATAACGGCCACGCGCTCGTGCCGGGCATTCCGAAGGTGATTCTGTGGTGGCTCGCTCTCGCAGCAATTTGCGCATTCGTGCTCGCAAAGACGCGCGCCGGCAACTGGATTCTCGCAGTAGGTGGTGACGCGAACGCGGCAAAGAATGTCGGCATTCCGGTGCGTCGCGTGAAGATTCTGCTGTTTGTGTTGACCGCGTTCTGCTCGTGCCTTTTCGCGGTGCTGCAAGTGTGCGACATCGGCTCTGCCGCAGCAGACCGCGGCTTGCAGAAGGAATTCGAAGCGATTATCGCGGCGGTGATTGGCGGCACGTTGTTGACCGGTGGTTACGGCTCGGTGATCGGCGCATGTTTCGGCGCGTTGATCTTCGGCGTCGTGCAGATCGGCATTACCTATACGAACGTGAGTTCCGACTGGTTCCGAGTGTTCCTCGGCGTAATGCTGCTGATCGCCGTGCTGTTCAATCACTATGTGCGCCGTCGCGTCGCGCAATCGTAACGAGGAGATGAACATGTCCGATACGAACCACGTGACGAACGAAGTGAATGTGTCACACGCCGCCGCGCCGCAGGACGACGTGATTCTCGCGCTCGAAAACGTCAACAAATACTTTGGGAAAGTGATCGCGCTGAGCGGCGTGACGTTGCGCCTGAAGCGCGGTGAAGTGCACTGCCTGCTTGGCGACAACGGCGCGGGCAAGTCGACGCTCATCAAGACGCTGGCCGGCGTACATCAGCCGTCGTCAGGTCAATATCTCGTGGACGGCAAACCGGTGCTGTTCGAATCGCCGAAAGACGCGCTCGATCTCGGCATCGCCACCGTCTATCAGGATCTCGCGCTGGTGCCGCTGCTCTCCGTCGCGCGCAACTTCTTCATGGGACGCGAGCCGCAAAAGAAAATGTTCGGTTTCCTTAACGTGATGGATCTCGAAACGAGCGCTGTCACGGCCCGCGACAAGCTCGCCGAAATGGGCATCAATGTGCGCGATCCGCATCAACCGATCGGCACGATGTCTGGTGGCGAAAAACAGTGCCTCGCGATTGCACGCGCGATCCACTTCGGCGCACGCGTGCTGATTCTCGACGAGCCGACCGCCGCGCTCGGCGTCAAGCAGAGCTTCAACGTGCTGAAGCTCATTCACAAGGCGCGCGCGAAAGGCATCTCGGTGATTTTCATCACGCACAACGTGCACCACGCCTATCCGATTGGCGATTCATTCACGCTGCTCAATCGCGGCAAATCGCTCGGTACGTTCACCAAGGAGACCATCAGCAAGGACGAAGTGCTCGACATGATGGCCGGTGGCGCCGAGATGCAGAAGATGATTGGCGAACTCGAAGGCGCAACGATCTGATTCATTCGCGCGGCGGCAGGTGCCGCCGTACCGCCGCGCTCCGTCATTCAGGAACATTCATGGCTCATTCCAGTACATTCAGCGGGACTTCAGGCGAGATTCCAGGTGAGACCGCCGGCGCGTCCGGTTCGAACGCCGGCGGCCGCTTCGCGCCGGGCCGCAGCCGCGACATCGTGTGTCTCGGCCGCCTCGCCGTCGATCTGTACGCGCAGCAGGTCGGCGCGCGGCTCGAAGACGTGTCCAGTTTCGCGAAGTATCTCGGCGGTTCGTCCGCGAACATTGCATTCGGCTGCGCGCGGCTCGGGCTTGCATCGGCGATGCTCGCGCGTGTCGGCAACGATCATATGGGCCGCTTTCTCACCGAGACGTTGACGAAGGAAGGCTGCGACGTGAGCCATGTGCGCGTCGATCAGGAACGCCTGACCGCGCTGGTTCTGCTCGGCCTGAAGGATCGCGATACGTTCCCGCTGATCTTCTATCGCGAGAACTGTGCGGACATGGCCGTCGACGAAGCGGATTTCGACGAGGCATTCATCGCGTCGTCAAAGGCGCTATTGATTACCGGCACACACTTCTCCACCGAACAGGTGAACCGCGCGAGCCGTCGCGCGCTCGATTACGCGCGGCGCAACCAGGTTCGCACCGTTCTCGACATCGACTATCGCCCGGTGTTGTGGGGCCTCACGGGCAAAGCGGACGGTGAAACGCGCTTTGTCGCGAGCGAAGGCGTCACCGCGCACTTGCAGCGCATTCTGCCGTTGTTCGATCTCGTGATCGGCACTGAAGAAGAATTCCGCATTGCAGGCGGCAAGAGCGAGCTCGTCGACGCACTCGCGATGGTGCGCGCGGTCACGCCGGCCACGCTCGTGCTCAAACGCGGGCCGATGGGCTGTCAGATTATCGAGGGCGAGGTGCCCGCCTCGCTCGACGACTTGCCGGTTCAAGGCGGCGTCGAAGTGGAGGTGCTGAACGTCCTCGGCGCGGGCGACGCGTTCGCGTCGGGCTTTCTTTCTGGATGGCTGCGCGATCAACCGCTCGACGCCTGCGCGCGCGCCGCGAATGCCAGCGGCGCGCTGGTCGTCTCGCGTCACGGTTGCGCGCCGGCCATGCCGACGCCGGCCGAACTCGACTACTTCCTGCGCGAAGCGAAGGCCGATCCGCAACGTATGCGCCGCCCCGATCGCGATGCAACGCTGGCGCGGCTGCATCGCGTGACGCCGGCACGCAAGCAGTGGGACGAAGTGCTTGGCTTCGCGTTCGACCACCGCAATCAGTTCTTCGAACTCGCGCAACAGACCGGCGCAAGCGAAGCGCGCATCGCCCAGCTCAAAGGCCTGTTTGTCGACGCCGTGGCACAGACTGAAAGCGCACTGAACCTGCAAGGCCGTATCGGCGTGCTGATCGACGACCGTTATGGCCAGGACGCCCTGAATGCAGCCACTGGACGCGGCTGGTGGATCGGCCGCCCCGTTGAACTGCCGGGCTCGGTGCCGCTCGTGTTCGATCATGGCCGCTCGATCGGTACGACGCTCGTGCCGTGGCCGCAGGAACATATCGCGAAGTGCCTGGTGCAATTCCATCCGGACGAACCGATCGAACAGCGTCTCGAACAGGAAGCCCAATTGCGTGCGCTCTACGACGCAACGCAAGCGAGCGGCCATGAGTTGCTGCTCGAAGTCATTCCGCCGAAGCATGCGAACTTGCCGCAGGGGCCGGACATCGTGTATCGCGCGTTGAAGCGGCTTTACAACATCGGCATCTATCCCGAGTGGTGGAAGCTCGAACCGATGGACGCCGCGCAATGGCGCAACATCGACGCGCTGATCGCTGAACGCGATCCGTATTGCCGAGGCGTGGTGCTGCTCGGTTTGTCGGCAGGCGTCGAGCAGTTGAATGAAGGTTTTCGGGCGGCGGCGCAATCGTCGACGTGCCGCGGCTTTACCGTGGGCCGCACGATCTTCCACGAGGCAAGCCATGCGTGGCTCGCCGGTGAAATCGGCAATGACGAATTGATCGCACGCGTGCGCCGCACGTTCGAAACGCTGATCGCGTCGTGGCGTGCCACGCGTGGCAGCGTCGCCACGAAACACGGCGCGAACAATCGTGTTCATCAGGAGCAGGCGGCATGAATCAGCGCGTGTTACATCATGAGCGTCGAGGGCGCGATGGAGCGGCATCCCCGGGTGGCGTGACCGCAGGGACCACGATCCGCCTGACGACCGCACAAGCACTCGTGCGCTATCTCGCCGCGCAACGTGTCGCAAGCGAAGACGGCCGCGGCACCGAGCCGCTCTTCGGTGGCGTGTTCGCCATCTTCGGTCATGGCAACGTCGCCGGCATGGGCGAGGCCTTGTATCAGCATCGCGACGAACTGCCCACGCTGCGCGCGCATAACGAACAGGCGATGGCGCATAGCGCGATTGCGTATGCGAAGGCGCATTTCCGCCGCCGCATGATGGCCGTCACGACTTCGATCGGGCCGGGCGCCACTAATCTGCTGACCGCTGCGGCGCTCGCGCACGTGAACCGTCTGCCGGTGCTGCTGCTGCCGGGCGACATCTTCGTGTCGCGCGCGCCCGATCCCGTTCTGCAACAGGTCGAGGACTTCCACGATGGCGGCGTCTCCGCGAACGACGCGTTCAAGCCCGTGTCGCGTTACTTCGATCGCATCGTGCATCCGGCGCAATTGCTGAATGCGTTGCCGCGCGCATTGCGCGTGCTCACCGATGCCGCGTCGTGCGGCCCCGTCACGCTCGCTCTGCCGCAAGACGTGCAGGCGCAAGCGTGGGACTTCCCTGCCGATTTCTTCGCGCCGCGCGTGGTGACGTTTTATTCGCCGGCGCCGCGCGCCGACGAGATCGACGCCGCCATCGAACGTTTGCAGCGCGCGAAGCGTCCGTTGATCGTCGCGGGCGGCGGTGTGTTGTATGGCCGCGCGACGGATGCGCTGCAACGCTTTGCCGCCACGCACGGCATTCCTGTTGCGGAGACGCAAGCCGGCAAGGGCTCGCTTGCATGGGACGATCCATTGAACGTGGGTGCGCTCGGAGTAACAGGTTCGCCTGCCGCAAACGCTCTCGCCCACGACGCCGATTGTGTGCTCGCAATCGGCACGCGCTTGCAGGACTTCACGACCGGCTCGAATACGCTGTTCACGCAAGCCGAGGTGATCGGCATCAATGCGAATGCCTTCGACGGCCTCAAGCATCGCGCGCAAGTGGTTGAAGCGGACGCCCTTCTCGCGCTCGATGCACTCGCCGCGCGTCTGCAAGACTGGCATGCGGATCGCGCTTGGACCACGCGCGCGCATGAACTCGCGGCGAACTGGCGGGACACGGTACAGACGCTCACGCATGCGCCGCAACGCGAATCGGTGCTGCCTTACGAGGGCGACGTGATCGGCGCCGTGCAGCGTTCGAGCGCGAATTCGCCGGCGAACGACATCGTTGTGTGCGCGGCCGGAACCTTGCCCGCCGAATTGCACAAGCTGTGGCGCGCGGGAACACCGGGCGCCTATCACGTCGAATATGGCTATTCGTGCATGGGCTATGAAATCGCCGGCGGACTCGGCGCGAAGCTCGCGCGGCCCGAGCGCGAAGTGATCGTCATGGTCGGCGACGGCAGCTATCTGATGATGAATAGCGAGATCGCCACGTCGGTGATGCTCGGCGCGAAGCTGATTATCGTGGTGCTCGACAATCGCGGTTACGGCTGCATCAATCGACTGCAGCAGGCATGCGGCGGCGCACCGTTCAACAACCTGCTCGAAGACTGCATGCAGGGTCCGCTCGGCGCGCCGCAAATCGACTTCGCCGCGCACGCGCGTTCGCTCGGCGCGCAGGCGGAGCACGTGGCGAATGTTGCAGAGCTCGAAGCCGCGCTGCAACGTGCGCGCGCAGCGGATCGCACGTACGTGATCAGCATCGACACCGACCCGGCCCGCACAACCAGCGACGGCGGCTGGTGGTGGGAAGTCGCCGTGCCCGAGGTCTCGACGCGAGCGAGCGTGCGCGACGCGCGAGCCAGTTACGACGAGCGGATCGCGGCACGCGGCAACCCGGCCGGCTCGGCTGGAAGCAGCGGCAATGAGAGTGGCAACGGCAATAACAACAACGGCAACGAGTGAGGACGCTCGCATGACAACTTTCAACGTACGTATCGGCATCAACCCGTTGTCGTGGATGAACGACGATCTGCCCTCGCTAGGCGGCGAGACGCCGCTCGACGTCGCGCTGACCGAGGGTCGCCAGATCGGCTATCAAGGCTTCGAACTGGGCAACAAGTTTCCGCGCGAACCGCAGGCGTTGAAAACGCTGCTTGCGCAATATGATCTCGCGCTAGTGTCGGGATGGTACTCGGGACGTCTCGCGCGGCGCAGCGTCGAAGAAGAAATCGCCGAGGTCGGGCCGCATCTCGAACTGCTCGCGCAGAACGGCGCCACCGTCATGGTGTATGGCGAAGTGGCCGATTCGATTCAGGGCGCGCCTCGACCGCTGTATCAACGGCCGCGCTTTTTCAGCGACGCGCAATGGGCCGCGTACGCGGCACGCGTCGATGAATTCGCGCGCTACACGCTCAGCCGTGGCGTGCGGCTTGCGTATCATCATCACATGGGCGCCTATGTCGAAACGCCGGCCGACGTCGACCAGTTGATGTCGCGCACGAGCGACGCAGTCGGCCTGCTGTTCGACGCCGGGCACATCACCTTTGCAGGCGGCGATCCGCTGACCGTGCTCGACAAACACATCGGCCGCGTATGCCACGTGCATTGCAAGGACGTGCGCCCCCCTGTCATGAAACTCGCACGCAATCGCAACTGGAGCTTTCTCGATGCGGTGATCGCGGGCGCGTTCACCGTGCCCGGCGACGGCGCGGTCGATTTCCCGGCGATCATCGCGCGTCTGAAGCGGCATGGGTATTGCGGCTGGCTCGTTGTCGAAGCGGAACAGGACCCGATCGTCGCACCGTCGTTCGAGTATGCGGAAAAAGGCTTCAGGACATTGCGGGCGCTGGTCGATGCACCGCTCGACGCGCCGCAGGGCAACATCCAGGGCAACACGCAGGAGGCAGCATGAGTCTATTGGTGAAGGCGCAGCGCGAAGGCCAGACGATCGCGCGAGTGACACCGGCGTCGGCGTGCTGGCGGTATGTCGGCTTTGCCGCTTATCGTCTCGGCACGAGCGAAGTCGTGCACGTAATGGAGCCGTCGCGCGAAGTGTGCATTGTCGTGCTCACGGGCGCGGTGGATATCGAAACAGCGGACGACAAGTGGAGTTCGCTCGGTTCGCGCGACAGCGTATTCGAAGATGCCGCGCCTTACGCGGTCTATCTGCCGCCTGGCGTGCGCGCCACGGTGCGCGCGTGCCGCGATGCTGAAATCGGCGTGGCCAGCGCGCCGGCAAAAGGAGCGTTGCCCGCACGCCTGATCGAGCCCTCTTCGATGAAGCGCTCGACGCGCGGCAAGGGCCTGAATACGCGATACGTATGCGATATTCTTCCGCAGACGGAAGCGGCGGAGTCGCTGCTGGTTGTTGAAGTGAGGACGCCTGGCGGACACGCTTCGAGCTACCCGCCCCATAAGCACGATACCGACAACGTGCCTCACGAGAGTTCGCTCGAAGAGACTTACTACCATCGGTTGAATCCGCCGCAAGGTTTTGCGTTTCAGCGCGTGTACACGGACATGCGCGACATCGACGAATCCATGGCCGTCGAGGATCACGACGTCGTGATGGTGCCGCGCGGCTATCATCCCGTGGTCGTGCCTTATGGCTACGATTCGTACTATCTGAACGTGATGGCGGGCGCGCAACGCGTCTGGCATTTCCGGAACGATCCGGCGCACGAGTGGATCATCAACAAGGACGAGTGAGTCCTGTGGCTTGCCTCGCGAGACGCGAGGCAAGCGTCGCTCATCTGCTGCGCGCGGCAAGATCCACCTCGAGTCCGCCGTCCGTGCCCATTCTCACCGTTCCCTTCGAAACGTCCGTGCGGTAGCCGTATAGATCGAACTTCATCGCGCCGGGGTTCGAACTGTCCTTGATAAACGTTCGCGCGTTCGTGACCAGCGAGTTGAACATCTTCACGTCACCGGACTCGATCCATACATAGCTTTTTGCGGCGCCGGCGGGCGGCCTTGCAGGCGAAACGCTCATATTGCGTTTGAACTTCAGCACCAGTCCTTCGTCGGTCACGGTCGCGCTGGCAAGACGTCCTTGCAGAATCGGCGGTGGAAATACCGTGTGTTGATCGAAGACGAGTTCGTTGCCCTGTAATGCGACGCCTTTGCGCGTGAACGGCGTCAACGAGGCGAGCGGGATATCTAGCGCACGCAGCAGTCCGGCCTGCGGCACACCGAGTACCTTCACCGATGTCGGCTGATACACGAGATGCCGCTCGTCTTTGCCAACGATCGTGCCGCTCATCGTGGTGGGTAGCCATACGCCGGGAAAGTGATTCCACAACTTGATGCCGCCGGTGACTTCGAGCTTGCCATCTACCGGCTTCAATTGCAGATCGTTGAGCGAGCGCGGTTCGTAATCCAGCAGATAGTCGTTGAAGAGCGCGGCCATCGCGGGCCACGGCTCGACCACTTCCCCGCCGACGATGCGTATGTCGTACTCATTCGGATCGTCGAGATCGACAGGTTGGCCTTGCGTCTTCGGCACCATCTGAGCGTCGAGCGAACGCACGTGAAAGCCGATGCGACCGGCTATGTAGAAGTCGACGTTCTCGACGTGGATCAACGGCGCGAGGCCGGGCGAACGACGTTCGTCGCTGGATGGCAGGCTGGATCGCAGGCTGGATAGCAGGCTGCCTGCGAGGCTGCCTGTCTCTGTGCTTCTGCCGGAAAACGCCGCACGTGTGCCGACTGGAGTCGCACGCGCCGTCGACACGCTTGGCAGCATCTGCGGCACGCGTTGCCACACGGCGCGCGCCTGCGCGAGCGACGCCTGTTGCGCGTGAATGAAGCTGTCGTTAAATCGCGCGCTCGCACTGCCGATCTGCGTGGGCGGCTCTTTCGCCGCGCTCGCAAGCGCCGCATACGACGGCAAGTGCACATCCAATGCGCCCGCTTCGTCGAAGGTGAAATAACCTGCGGCCATCTGCTCGCGGTAGTGATACAAGTCGAGCACGAACGGCGCGGTCGTGTCGATCGGGGTCAGCGCCATGTCGATATTCATTGGCATCGAGCGCATGAATTTGACGTCGCCGCCTTGCACCAGCAGGCCGCGCGCGGGCATGGTTGCGGGCCAGTCGATCTTTGGCACGGTGCCGTCGTCGAGCGTGAAGCGCACCCCCGACGCGCTCGTGTCGATGTGCGTAATCGTCATGCGCAGCGCGGGCGGCGGCGTCAGTTTCGCGACCTGCATGACGACGTCGTCGCCGTCGAGCCGCGCAATCGGCGTGTCGACTGGCAGCAGATCGTCCATCTTCACGTGCGCTGCCTGCATCAGCCTGTCCGCGGCCACGCCGGCGACTTCCACGTGATCGGCATGGAACACGAGTTGGTCGGCGCCACGCATCGACAGCGAACCGGACAGCACGATGGGCACCCATGTGTCGCGATGCATGTCGCCGGTAATGCGCAAGCTGCCGCCGTCCTGCGGCACGACGCGCATGTTGCGCAGTGGCGAGCCCCGGTACTGGAACAGATAACGGTTGAAGATCGCGGTGAGCTTCGCACTTTCGAGCGTGACCTCGCCGCGATGAACGTCGATGGTCACACTCGTGGGGTCGTCGAACACGATCGGCTGACCTGGACGCGCGGGAACCAGCGTGGCCGCCATGTCGTGAATCATGAAGCCGATGTCGCCGGTCACGCGAAAGTCGACGTCGCGCGCGAACATCAGCGAACCGTCGATGCCCGAATCGCGCAGCGTAAGCGGGCGGCTGCGCTTTGTGCTGATGCCGCTCGCCGCCGGCACGCGCGCGGCGATGCTTTGCTCGAAGGCGAGTTGTTTGGCTTTTGAGCTTTCGATAGCGCGACGCGGCGACGAAGCGGCCTGCGCAGCGTTGGCGGCGGTTGACGATTGTGCCGCTGCGGATGACGCTTCGTTCACGCTCGAACTGGCATCGGCGCATGCGGATATGAGTAGCGTGGCGGTTAGCAACGTGGCGCCTGCGCCGATCCGCGATAGCCATCTCCGTTCGCGCGAGTGCGAGTGCGAGTGCGAGTGCGGCGAATATGCGGTCCACGGCTCACTCGCGGGCCTTTCGTCGAAAGCGCCAGTCTTTCTCATGATGTCTCCTCCTGAAGCCGCGACGCGTCCTCAACCCGCACGCCGACGTCGTGCGTCTTTAACCTGATTGTCTTTATTTGTCCGCGCGCTGCCGACAAGTTTTCTGGAGGACGCTCACCAAACGATCAAGCGTTTGAATCGCTGTAGCGGCTCGACGCAAAGCCGCATGAGCCGGGTATGCGCGGCGTAGTGTGAAAGAAGATTCAAACGCTAATCGAGCCGCTGTTTTGAGCATCGTGCAGCCACACAGCCTGGAGCCTGGCTCAACCCACGCCGAGCCATTCGCGCATCACATCCGTGCGCTGCACAAACGCGTGAAGTTCGCCGTCGAACACGATCTCGCCATGTCCCATCACCGCGACGCGGCTCGCCAGGTCCTGCGCCATCACGAGGCGCTGTTCGATCAGCAGCATGGCCATGCCGCGATCGCGCAGCATGCGCAGACAGTGCGCGACCTGCTGCATCACGAGGCTTGCGAGGCCCTCGCCGGGTTCGTCGATCACGAGCAGATCCGGATCGCCGAGCAGCGCGCGGGCGAGCGTCAACATCTGCTGCTCGCCGCCCGACAGCGCGCCCGCACGCGTGCGCTTGCGTTCGCGCAGCACGGGGAAAAGCGTGTACGCGTCGTCGATGGTGAAGCGCGGTGTGCGGCCGCGGCTACGCGGCGCGACGCCAAGCTGAAGATTTTCGTCGACGTTGAGCGTGGGAAACACATCGCGATGCTCAGGCACATAGCCGACGCCGAGGCGCGCAATTTCGAAAGTCCGCAGGCCCGCGAGCGAGCGGCCCGCGAAGCGCAACTCGCCCTCACTCTGCACGAGGCCCATAATCGCGCGCGCAAGCGTGGAGCGTCCCGAACCGTTGCGTCCGACGAGCGCGAGCACTTCCCCCGCGTCGATTCGCAAGTCCACGCCGTGCAACGCCTGGCTCGCGCCGTACCACGCGTTCAGTCCGCGAATGTCGAGCCGCGCCGTCATGCGTCGAACCCGTCGCCGAGATAAGCGGCGCGCACCGCGGCATCCGCGCGAATCGCCGCCGGCGTGCCGCTCGCGACGATGCGCCCTTGCACCAGCACCGAAATGCGATCGGCAATTGCGAAGACCGCGTCCATGTCGTGCTCGACCATCAGCAGCGTGCGGCCCGCTGTGCTCTCGCGGATCAGTTCGATGGCGCGCGCGGCTTCCGCGCGGTTCATGCCGGCAGTAGGCTCGTCGAGCAACAAGGTGTGCGCGCCGCCCGCGAGCGCGATGCCGAGATCGAGCGCGCGCTGCTCCGCATAGCTGAGCGTGCCGGCCCGCACTTGAGCGCGCGCGCCGAGGCCAACTGCTTCGAGCACTTGCGACGCCCGCGCATCGACCGTGGATGACCCGCTGAAACGTTGCCACCAGCGCGTGCGGTCACGCTCGGCAAGCATGGCGGCACAGCGCAGATTGTCGAAGACGCTAAGCCGCGCGAACACGCTCGTGCCCTGGAAGCTGCGCGCGAGGCCGCGGCGCGTAATCGCCGCAGGCGCAAGCCGCGTGATCTCCGCGCCGAACAGGTCGATGCGTCCGGCGTCAGGCCGCGCACCGCCGGCGATCAGATTGAAGAGCGTGGATTTACCCGCGCCGTTGGGGCCGATCAACGCATGGCGCTCGCCCGGTTGGATCGCGAGATGGACGCCGCGCAGGATCTGCGTCGAGCCGAAGCGCTTTTCGACGCCGTAGAGCGCGAGAGCCGGGATCATTGCGTGTCTCCGGCATTGGGAATCGCGCGAGCATGGGCCACGAGGCGTCTTTGCGCGCGCGACGTGTACAGCGCCGCCAGCGTGCCGGACACGGCGAGCATCGATAGCACGATGCCGAGCCGCAACGGCGACGACACTACAAACGACATAACCGACGCACCCGACGCAAACGCACGCGCCCCGACAACACGCAGCGCCGCGCCCTCGTCCACGCCGAATTGCACGGCGTACGTCCATTGCACGGCGAGCACCACGGCGGCGGCCCACAGCAACGTCGCGGCCGTGCCGCTCAAATAGACGACGCGGCACCGACGCCACCCGTATCGCGCAACGCGTGCCGTATGCCGCTGCACGAAGCCGGCGATTCCATCCGGCGAGGCCACCACGATTACGATAAAGAACAGCCCCAGATAGAAGAGCCAGGCACGCGTGACGCTGGCCACCGCGACGCTGAAAAACGTCAGTACGACCGCGCCCACGACCGGCCCGAAAAATGCGCCCGCACCGCCGATCACCGCTGCAATCAGCACCGAACCGGAGCGCACCATGCTCACGCTTTCGGTCGACACCAGTTCGACGTTGATGAGCGCAAGCGTGCCCGCAACGCCCGCAAAAAACGCCGACATCACCACCGCGCAATAGCGAATGCGGCGCGGATAGCAGCCGATCGCCGCAGCGCGCGCCGGATTGTCGCGCACTGCATTGGCAAGGCGCATGAACGGCGTGCGCGACAACGCGAACATCGCTGCGCAAGCGAGCAGGCACCACAGCGCGATGAGCGTATAAGCCTCGCGGGCCGGGCTGAAAGTCCAGTTGCCGAGCAAGGGCCCACTCGCACGATCGATCGCGACGCCCGCCTCGCCGCCGAACCAGTCGGGCAATGTCCACGCGGCTGCCGACACGAGTTCGCCGATGCCGAGTGTGATCATCGCGAAGGCGGTGCCGGCCCGGCGCGTCGATATGAATCCGAGCAGCGCTCCGCACAACGCGGCGCCGGTTCCGCCTATCAACGGCAGCAATACCAGCGGCACGCCGCGATGATTGAACACCTGCGCGGCAATCAATGCGCCGAGGCCGGAATAAGCCGCGTGTCCGAACGACAGCAGTCCCGCTTCACCGAGCAGCAGGTTGTAGGAGAGCGCGAAGACGATCATCGTCGCGGTCTGTGCGAGATAGGCGAGCAGCCAGCTTTGGCGCCAGATAAAAGGTGGCACCGCGAGCAGCAAGATTAGCGCGAGCCACGGCGCGAGCGCATGCCACATCGCGCGTGAGCGCCGCGTGCTCGGCTCTGGCGACACTTGTGAGTCCGCCGGTTTGAACAGTTCACGCATGGTCGTCGCGCCGGCCGAACAGTCCGCGCGGGCGCAGCGCGAGCATCGCGACGAGCAGCAGATAAGGAATCAGCGGCGCCAGTTGCGCGAGCGTCAGCGTGTCCCATTCGCGCGGCAGCGAAGCGTCGAAGGTGGCGAGCACGTCGCCGAGCGAGACGTCGCTTGCAACCGCCAGCGTCTGCACGCAGCCGATCAGCAGCGACGCAACCAGCGCGCCCCCCAACGAACCTGGCCCGCCGATCACGACTACCACGAACACGATGGAGCCGAGCGATTCGGCCATTGCAGGTTCGATTACGGAGAGCGGCGCGCCGATCACGCCGGCCAGTGCGGCAAGCGCGGTGCCCGCCGAAAACACGCCGGTAAAGACGCGCGGCACATTGTGGCCGAGCGCTTCGACAGCGCTCGGATGTGTGAGCGCCGCGCGCACGATGAGCCCCGCCTTCGACACGCGCAGCACCGCGTATAGCGCCGCGAGCATGACGAGCGACACCGCCATCATGAACGCGCGGTAACGCGCGAACGTCGCGCCGTAAAGCGTGAAGAGAGGGCCGTCAAGCGCGGCCGGCACGCTCGCGCCGAGCGGGTTCAAGCCCCAGCCGAGCTTGACGAGTTCGCCGAGCACGTAGGCGGCGCCGAAGGTCAGCAACAACTCGGCGAGATGCCCGTGACTTCGCACGCGGCGCAACAGCCAGCGCTCCAGCGCCGCGCCGATCAAACCGACGACGAGCGGTGCGACCACGAGCGCGCTCCAGAACCCGGCGCGCGCGGCCACCGAATAACCGACGTAAGCGCCGAGCATGTAGAAGCTCGCGTGCGCAAAATTCAGCACGCCGAGCATGCTGAAGATCAACGTCAAGCCGGCCGACAGCATGAACAGCAGCAGGCCGTAGCTGATTCCGTTGAGCAGATTGATGACGAACGACTGCACGTGGCTAGTCCGCCGCCTGGTCCGTTGCGACGTTAAGCGGCTCGAGCGCCGCGCGCAATCCGTCGGGCAAGCTCACCGGGCGGCGCGTGACGCGGTCCACGTACACATGCACGAAGTGGCCTTGCGCGGCCGCGTGTTCGTCGCCTTCCTTGAAAAGCCCGACTTCGTAGCGCACGCTCGATGTGCCGAGCCGCGATACACGCAAGCCCGCATCGACTCGATCCGGGAAGACCAGCGGCGCGAAGTAGTTGCAGTGCGTCTCGGCCACGAGCCCGATGGTCGCGCCGCGCTCGAAGTCGAGCACGCCCGTGCGGATCAGATACTCGTTCACCACGGTATCGAAGTAGCTGTAATAGACGACATTGTTCACGTGACCGTAGACGTCGTTATCCATCCAGCGTGTGGTGATCGCGAGGAAGTGCGGGTACGAGCTTCGTGCAGTGGGCGCGGGTTTGGACATAGGCGTGGGCTCGAACGGGTGTAAATGTTGGGCTTGCGAGTTATAGCGTGACTTTGCGGCGCTTTTCGTTCGCCGAGGTCATAGGCATGGCTCGGACCTGTCAATCGACGAACGCGGCTCCCACCCGCTCACTGCCCCGGCTTGTCGACGAACTCGAACGGCAAGCCGCGCCGCCGCATCCATTCGCCGAGCGCCTGACCGGTACCCGCGCGCCAGGGCCGCAGCTTGGCCGGCTCGACCAGCCGGTATTCGAGCAACTCGGGCGACAGCGAAATGGTGCCATGTGCCTTCACGTGATACGCGACGATCAGTTCATTGTTGCGAATGAACTCGTACACGCCGATCAGTTCGACCGACTCCGCATGCAGCGACGTCTCCTCCCACACCTCGCGGGCAATGCCCTCTTCCGGCGTCTCGCCGTTTTCGAGGAAGCCCGTGATCAGCGCAAACACGCCTTCCGCCCACGCGGCGTTGCGCGCCAGCAAGATCTTGCCTTCGTACTCGACGATCGCCGCGACCACCGGCAATGGATTGTTCCAGTGGACGTAGCCGCATTCCGCATCGGGACAGGTCTGGCGGATGCGCCCACCTTCATGCTCGGCGTCGGCGCGCTCGGTCAACGGCGTCGAACAGCGGGGACAAAATCGGAATTCGGTCATGGCGAGTGGCTTGTGGGTTCTGTCTTTATCGGCGGTCGGCGCGGCGCGCTGGCGGTGTCACGGTCTCACGGTCTTGCGGTCTCGGGGCTTGCACGGTGGACGCAATGTTACGCTGCGCACAAGTCCCGCACTTCGGCGGCGAAACGCTCGACCGTTTCCGGCTGCGTGTCCCATGCGCACATCAACCGGCATCCGCCCGCGCCGATGAACTCGTAGAATTTCCAGCCGCGCGTGCGCATCGCCTTTGCGGCTTGCGCGGGCAATTGCGCAAAGACCGCGTTCGACTCGCGCGGAAACATGATGCTCACGCCGGGAATTTCCTGCAACCGCGTTTGCAGCAGTTGCGCCATCGCGTTCGCGTGACGCGCGTTGCGCAGCCAGACGTCGTTGTGGAGCAGGCCGAGCCACGGCGCGGAAATGAAGCGCATTTTGGAGGCGAGCTGGCCGGCCTGCTTCAGACGGTAGGCGAAGTCGTCGGCAAGCGCCCGGTCGAAGAACACCACCGCCTCGCCCACCGGCAAGCCGTTCTTGGTGCCGCCGAAACACAGCACATCGACGCCCGCACGCCATGTGATCTCGGACGGATGCACGTCCAGCGCGGCCACCGCATTCGCAAAGCGCGCCCCGTCCATATGCACCTTCAGATGATGCCGCTTTGCGATTGCCGCAATCGCCCGCACTTCCTCGACGCTGTAGACGGTGCCGACTTCCGTCGACTGCGTCAGCGTCACGACCTTGGGCTTCGGGTAGTGGATGTCGGCGCGCCGCGTGACGACCGCTTCGATCGCATCCGGCGTGAGCTTGCCGCCGATGCCCGGCGCCGTCAGCAGCTTCGAGCCGCCGGAGAAGAATTCCGGGCCGCCGCATTCGTCGGTTTCGATGTGCGCCAGTTCATGGCAGATCACCGAGTGGTACGACTGGCACAGCGACGCGAGCGCGAGCGAATTGGCCGCCGTACCGTTGAACACGAAGAACACTTCGCAGTCGGTCTGAAACAGTTCGCGCAGACGGTCGCATACCTGGTTGGTCCACGAGTCGTCGCCATAGGCCGGTTCGTGGCCGCTGTTATTGGCGGCGATCAGCGCGTCAAGCGCTTCAGGACAGATGCCGGCATAGTTGTCGGACGCGAAATGTTGCATGGCGGGCGGCGCGGCCGGCGACAGACGCGCGGGGGATGACGGAAAGCGGTCATTTTAGTGCGCCCGTGCGTGATTTGTTTTTCGATTGCGGCGAGGCGCCTTTGGCGCCGCCACGGCGGACCGTTCGCGGACGGTCAACCGCAGCCGCAATCCGGCATGCGGCCACGGCCACGAGGCATCCGCGCGACCACGATCAGGCCGGCCGCGCCGGCCACCAGCGCGCCCGCCGCCAGCCACAATGACGGAGAAAAAGAGCCGGTGTGCGCGGCGATCGGCGCAGCGACCAGCGGCCCGACGATCTGACCGAGGCCGTAGGCGGCCGTCGCGTAACCCATCAGACCGGCCGCGTCGTCGCCGCGCAGACGCCGCGCCTCACGCATCGCGAACAGCGTGATCGCGGTGAACGGCACGCCGATCAGAATGCTTCCGAGCGAGAAACCGCCCGCCGTCGGCCAGACGATGCCAAGCGCGATGCCGCACGCTTGCAGCACGTAGCAGCCGGCCAGCAGCACGCGGTTGTCCCAATGCAGCGGCAGGCGCGCGGCCAGCAATGCACCGACGACCAGCGCCGCGCCGAACATCGGCCAGAACAGATCGGGCCACGGCGAGCCGGGCAGCGCATGGCGCGCGATCACCGGCAGAAACGTCGCGGTGATGATGTAGCCGAAACCGGGAATGCCGTAGAGGAGGATCAGCCAGAAGGCGTCGGTGCGGTGGTGGACGGGGTCATCGGTCGCTGTGTTTGGCGTTGCGGTGTTTGGGATTGCGGTGAAAGATCTGTTTGGCGCCGTTGGGCTCGAGGCGGAAAAGCCGGTCGCGGTGCGTGGGCGGTCGGTCGGTTGGCCGGCGCCAGGTTGTTCCACTCCGAACGATTTGCCCCCGGCGTTCTCGTTTATGGAATCTGCTCTGGTTTTGGCTTCGACGGAACGGCTTGCGGCGACGCCCGCGCTCATGGCATGAGAATGGGAACGGGACGCCGTATCGAACGCCGGCCAGACCGCCACAGTCAGAACTGCCGAGATCAGGCCGAAGCCGATCCATCCCGCCGTCGCGCCGTAACCGCCCGCCGCGCTGACCAGCAATCCCGTCGCGACGATGCCCACGCCCGGCCCCGTATAAATCACGCCGCCCCACGCGGGCTGACCGAGCTCCGCGAGTCGCCGCAAGCCCCACTGCGAAGCGAAAACGAAAGTCCACGCGCTGACCGCCCCGGCGATGAAGCGCACCGCCGCCCACACCCAGAATTGACTCGTGACGCCCATTGCCAGCGTCAACAGAACCGTCAGCACGAGCCCCATGCGCACGATTCGCGCCGGCTCGATGCGCAGCGCCGCGCAGGTGAGCGCGCCGACAAAGTAGCCCGCGTAATTGAACGACGCGAGCCAGCCGCCATGCTGGATGTCGATCGGCGGCTGACCGAACGCGCCGCCGTGGAGCATCAGTGGCAATAGCGGCGTGAAGGCAAAACGCCCGACGCCGAGCGCGACGGCCAGCGTCACCATGCACGCTAGCGCTGCACGCGAGGCGGCGTGCGGTTCAGCGGATATGCGTTGAACTTTGGAAGCGAGATCGTTCATGAGCGGCCATTCAAAGGAAAGCGCGGGCGAATGCCGCGCGCTGGAAACCGCGGTCGATGCGGCCCGCCGGGCCGTTCGTGATCCGCGTCCAGTTCATATTAGCTTGACGATCCAATCATGGAAAATGAATAATTTGGATACCATCCATCGCCGGGAGAGAATCGTGGATCTGGCCGCCTTGACGATTTTTCGGGCTGTCGTGCGGGAAAACGGCGTGACGCGCGCCGCTGCGAAGCTCAACCGCGTGCAATCGAACGTGACGACGCGCATCAAGCAGCTTGAAGAGCAACTGGGCGCCGACCTTTTTATCCGCGACGGACGGCGCCTCGTGCTAACGCCCGCCGGCGAGACGCTTCTGCCCTACGCCGAACGGCTGCTGGCTCTCGCCGACGAGGCTCGCCATGCGGTGCGCGCCGATCGGCCGAGTGGACGCCTGCGGTTGGGCACCATGGAAAGCGTCGCGGCAACGCGTCTGCCTGGATTGCTCGCGCGGTATCACCAGCAATGGCCTGACGTCGCGCTGGAACTCGAGACGGGAACGACCGGCAAGCTGATCGAGCGGGTGCGCGAATTCGAAGTGGACGCCGCGCTAGTGGCGACGCCGCTGAACCCGGCGACGCTCGGTGAATTGTTCGAGACGGTGCCGGTCTTCAGGGAAGAACTGGTGATGCTGACGCCGCGCGGGCATCGGCCGATTCGTGAAGTGCGCGACATCGCGCTGTCTACGCTGGTTGCGTTCGAACGCGGCTGCGCTTACCGGGCCTATATTGAGAAATGGTATCTGGAGCATGGCGTGAGACCGGCGCGGGTGCTGGAACTGGGCTCCTATCACGCGATTGTGGCGTGTGTGGCCGCAGGCGCGGGCGTCGCGGTGGCGCCCCGGTCGGTGTTGGGACTGCAAGCCGATGCGAGCAACATCGCGGTTCATGAGTTGCCGGATATCGGCGCAGTGGAAACGCTGCTTATCTGGCGACGCGGGCATTTCTCGTCGGCGCTCAATGCGCTGAAGGAGACGCTCGTGGGGCAGGAGAATGCGGGGACTCTGGCGGAGACGGTGAACCTGGGTGCGGACGCAGATGCGAGAATTCGGGCGGGCGTGGGCGCTGACGTCGCTTGACCTTCGCTGCGAGGCTGGGGGTTTGCGGCAGTTTCGAACGAACAACTGAAGCTCTGGTCGACGCGCAATGCTCGGACGAGGCCCGCGAGTGGCGGCCCAAACGGGGGCGCAAAAACTTAGAGCCACGCGACGCGCCTACAACCTGGCGCCTGGCGTGGCCCTATCAGTCCGCTGCAGCTTGCGCGGAGCGGTTCCGGCCCGCTCCAAGCCAGTCCGGCCAATTTCAGCCGCCGGCTCAAACCCCGATCAAAGCTGCGCTTCGACCCAGCCCTTCACTCCGGCAAGCGCCGCAGGCAGATTCGCCGGTTCGGTGCCACCGGCCTGAGCCATATCCGGCCGGCCGCCGCCCTTGCCGCCCACCTGCTGCGCAACGAAGTTCACCAGTTCGCCCGCCTTGACCTTCTTGCTTGCGTCCGCCGTCACGCCGGCAATCAGGCTGACCTTGCCGCCTTCGACCGAAGCCAGCACGATTGCCGCGCTCTTCAGCTTGTCCTTGAGCTTGTCGACCGTTTCGCGCAGCGTCTTGACGTCCGCGCCGTCGAGCGTGGCGGCGAGAACCTGCACGCCGGCCACTTCGATTGCCTGACCGGCGAGTTCGTCGCCCTGGCTCGACGCCATCTTTGATTTGAGCGCGCTCAGTTCTTTTTCGAGCTGCTTCACCTGATCCTGCACTTGCGTGATGCGTTGTGTCAGCTCGGATGGCTGCGCCTTCAGCACGGCCGCAGCAGCATTGATGCGTGCGTCCAGATCCTGCACGAAGCGCACTGCGTTGTCGCCCGTGATCGCTTCCACGCGACGAATGCCCGCCGCCACGCCGCCTTCCATCACGATCTTGAAAAAGCCGATGTCGCCGGTGCGGTGCACATGCGTGCCGCCGCACAGTTCGCGCGAGAAGCCCAGATCGAGCACGCGCACTTCGTCGCCGTACTTTTCGCCGAATAGCGCCATCGCGCCGCCCTTCACCGCTTCGTCATACGACATGACGCGCACGATGCCCGGCGCGTTCGCCAGCACTTCGGCGTTGACGATTTCTTCGACACGGCGGATCTGATCATCCGTCATGGGCGCGTTGTGCGCGAAGTCGAAACGCGTCTTGTCCGGATCGACCAGCGAACCCTTCTGCTGCACATGCGAACCGAGCACTTCACGCAGCGCCTTGTGCATCAGGTGCGTAGCCGAATGGTTGCGGGCCGTGCGCGCGCGGCGCACCGCGTCGATTTCCGCCTTGACGACGTCGCCTACCTTCAGCGTGCCTTGTTCGAGCGTGCCGTGATGACCGACGACGTCGGCCTGCACCTTCAGCGTGTCGGCCACCGCAAAGCGCACGCTCGCGTTAGCAAGCAAGCCCTGGTCGCCGACCTGGCCGCCCGATTCCGCGTAGAACGGCGTGTGGTCCAGCACGACGACAGCCTGCTGGCCATGCGCGACTTCCTGCACCGATGCGCCATCCACATACAGCGCGGTCACCTTCGCGTCGTCGAAGACGATTTCTTCGTAGCCGTGGAACGTGGTCTTCGCGCCCCAGTATTCGAGGCCTTGCGCCATTCTGAACTTGCCGGCCGCACGAGCCTGTTCCCGCTGACGCGCCATGGCTTCGTCGAACGCTGCTTCGTCCACGGTGACTTCGCGCTCACGGCACACGTCGGCCGTCAGGTCGAGCGGGAACCCGTACGTGTCGTGCAGCTTGAACGCCAGTTCGCCGTCGAGCGTCTTGCCGCCCTTCGCGTCAAGATCGGCGAGTGCGCTTTCGAGAATCGACATGCCGTGCTCGATGGTCTCGAAGAAGCGCTCTTCTTCCTGGCGCAGCACGTCGGTCACGCGTTGCTCCGCGTCCTTCAGTTCCGGATACGCGCCGCCCATTTGCGCGACCAGATCGGCCACCATGCGGTGGAAGAACGAGCCCTTCTTGCCCAACTTGTAGCCGTGACGGATAGCGCGGCGCACGATACGGCGCAACACGTAACCGCGTCCTTCGTTGCCCGGAATCACTCCGTCGACGATCAGGAACGAGCACGCGCGGATGTGATCGGCAATCACCTTCAGCGAGTTGTTCGTCAGATCGCTCACGCCGGTTTCGCGCGCGGCAGCCTGAATGAGCGCCTGGAACAGGTCGATCTCATAGTTGCTGTGCACATGCTGCAACACCGCGGCGATACGCTCGAGACCCATGCCGGTGTCGACGCACTGCTTGGGCAGCGGCGTCATGTTGCCCTGGGCGTCGCGGTTGAACTGCATGAACACGAGATTCCAGATCTCGATGTAGCGGTCGCCGTCTTCCTCCGGCGATCCCGGCGGGCCGCCCCACACGTCCGGGCCGTGGTCGTAGAAAATTTCCGAGCACGGGCCGCAGGGGCCGGTGTCGGCCATTTGCCAGAAATTGTCCGACGCGTAACGCGCGCCCTTGTTGTCGCCAATGCGGATGATGCGCTCGACCGGCACGCCCACTTCTTTCGCCCAGATGTCGTGCGCTTCGTCGTCCTCGTGATACACCGTGACCCAGAGCTTGTCTTTCGGCAACTGGTAGACGCCCGTCAGCAATTCCCACGCGTAGTGGATCGCGTCGCGCTTGAAGTAGTCGCCGAACGAGAAGTTGCCCAGCATTTCGAAGAACGTATGGTGACGCGCGGTGTAGCCGACGTTCTCCAGATCGTTGTGCTTGCCGCCCGCTCGCACGCTGCGCTGCGCGGTCGTGGCGCGCGAATACGGACGCGATTCCGCGCCGAGGAACACATCTTTGAACTGGACCATTCCCGAATTGGTGAAGAGCAGTGTCGGGTCGTTGCCGGGCACAAGGCTCGACGAGCGAACGATCGTATGGCCCTTCGATTCGAAGAACTTGAGGAATTTCTCGCGGATTTCGGCGGCTTTCATAGCGTGCGGGGGACGGTCATGACTGTTCCAGACTTCTACCGGCGGCATCGTGGGATGCGCCAACTGTTTGTTTCTTAAACGACTGATTATACGGGATCGGCGCCCTCGCGCGGGGCGCTGCCGCGTCGTTAGCCGTTCGGCCAGGTTGCGCCGGGTAGCGGGAGACATCGCGAGGCGTTTGGGTTGCGCTACCCGTTGCGTTTGCGTTGTGTCGGAGTTGCGCGTGATCCGTCTTATGACGTTTGGCCGACTGCGCCGGCTCGCGCCAATCGCTTAAGATTGCTCACATCCGCGGCGCCTCGCGCGCCTCCGCTGACATTGGAGACATTGACAAACATGGGCGCTCTCAGTCATATCCGCGTACTGGATCTCACCCGCGTGCTCGCCGGCCCCTGGTGCGCGCAAACTCTTGCCGATTTCGGCGCCGACGTAATCAAGATCGAGCGCCCGGAAGTGGGCGACGACACACGTCACTGGGGGCCGCCGTACCTCAAGACGCCCGAAGGCGCGGACACGCGCGAGGCGGCGTACTACCTTGCGGCGAACCGCAACAAGCGCTCGCTTACCGTCGACATCGCCTCGCCTGAAGGCCAGCGGATCATTCGCGAGCTGGCCGCACAAAGCGACGTGGTGCTGGAGAACTACAAGGTCGGGCAGTTGAAGAAATACGGTCTCGATTACGCGTCGCTGAAGGAAGTGAAGCCGGATCTGATCTATTGCTCGGTGACCGGCTTCGGGCAGACCGGGCCGTATGCGCAGCGCGCGGGCTACGACTTCATCGTGCAAGGCATCGGCGGATTCATGAGCATTACCGGCGAGCGCGACGGCCAGCCGGGCGGCGGTCCGCAGAAGGCCGGCGTGGCAATAGCCGACCTGATGACCGGCATGTATTCGACCATCGCCGTCCTCACCGCGCTCACGCACCGCGACCGCACTGGCGAAGGCCAGTACATCGACATGGCGCTGCTCGACGTGCAGGTCGCCATGCTCGCCAACATGAATTCGAATTACCTCACGAGCGGTCAGCCACCAGTACGCTGGGGCAACGCGCATCCGAACATCGTGCCGTACCAGACCTTCCAGACGAGCGACGGGTGGATCATCGTCGCGGTCGGCAACGACGGTCAGTTCCGCAAGTTCGTCGAGGCAGGCGGCCGCCCCGAACTCGCCGAAGACGAACGGTTCGCGACCAATCCCGCACGCGTGCGGCATCGCGATTTACTCGTGCCGATCCTCGCGGAAATGGTCCGTTTGCAGAGCAAGCAGCAATGGATCGCGGCGCTCGAAGCGGCGGGCGTGCCGTGCGGGCCGATCAACGATCTCGGCGAAGTGTTCGAGAACGAGCAGGTGGTCGCGCGCGGCATGCGGGTGGATCTGCCGCATCCGTCGGGCGGCACGGTCAAGCTGGTGCGCAATCCGATCAACATGACGGGCACGCCTCCCGAAGCGCTGACACATCCGCCGACGCTCGGTGAACATACCGAGAGCATCCTGCACGACGTGCTCGGTTACGACGACGAGCAGATTGCGGCGTTGCGCAGGCAATCGGTGATTTGAGGGAAGCGATGAACGCGCGCTCACGAGCGATGTGGTGATGCATGGCATGGCGACGGAGGGTGCGGTGAGGCACCGCCTTCGCCTTCCCCTTCATCTTCCCTCTTCGCCTTCTCTTCGCCTTCCCGTTACCGCTTGGCGGGCGCGCCGAGCGAGGCCAGCCAGTCGCGCGCCTCGTCCCACTCGCCGAGTCCGCTATCCGCATTGATGTGTCCGCGCGGGCCGATGTCGATCCAGCGGCTGCCCCACGCGTTCGCACAGCTTTGCGAGAACGGCACGGCGCCGTACGGATCGTCAGTGCTCGCCACGACGAGGCTCGCGAACGGCAAGCGCTCAAGGGGCACGGGCGCGAAGCCGCTGGCGTCCTGTGGAAAGTGCGATTCGGCGGGATCGGGCACAGCTACGAGCAGCGCGCCCGCGATCTTCGCGAGTTGCGCGGCGCTCGCGTACCGCGAAGCCCAGTAGGCGGTGGTCAGGCAGCCGAGACTGTGCGCGGCAAAGACGATGGGCGCATCGGCGGCTGCCACGGCGGCGTCGAGCGTGCGGCACCAGGCATCGCGCACAGGATGGTCCCAGTCGGGCATCCGCACACGCGTGAACGTCGGATCGAGCGCCTCCCAGCGAGTCTGCCAATGGCCCACGCCGGAGTTCTGGTAGCCCGGCAATACCAGTACGTTCGGTTTTGGTCTGTTCATTGTGTTCCCCGTCGCTTTTGTTTTTTGCGGTGTACCCGTTTTAACGTATCACGCGCCCTACACCGTTGCCGCGTGGATCGGCTGCCGGCTCGGGCATCGTGCCGTCAATGCGGATCATCTGCACGTCGCCGCTGAACGACTGCCCTTCCAGCGTGTAGCCCATGGTTTGCAATTGCTCACCGAGTTCGCCCGCAATCGGATGATACGGCTCGAAGTAAATCGTCTTTTGCGGCAGCAACTGGTGATGAAACCGCATCGCGGCGAGCGCGTCGGCAGGCGCCATATTGAAGTCGTACAGATCGGTCATGACCTGGAAGGTCGACGTCAGAATACGCGAACCGCCGGGCGTGCCGATCACGAGCGACACCTTGTTGTCCTTCAGCAGGATGGTCGGCGTCATTGACGAAAGCGGACGGCGACCGGGCAACACCGTGTTGAGTTCGCCACCGTTCGCGCTGGACTGACTCCCGCCGGCCTGGGTCGGGGCCGCGGGCTTAGTCACGAAATCGTCCATTGCGTCGTTTAATAGAAACCCGGCGCCGTCGACGACGACGCCCGAGCCGAATTCGCCATCGAGCGTCGTGGTGTTCGACACCGCGTTGCCCCATTTGTCCACCACCGAAAAGTGCGTGGTCTGCGCTTTTTCCGCCGCCGCATCGCCGAGGCCCGGCTTGACCGGCGTCGCGCCCGGTACCTGGTCGGCCTGGATTTCGGCCGCGCGTTGCGTGAGGTAGGCGTCGTCGAGCAGTTTGTCGACAGGCACCTTGTAGGAATCCGGGTCGCCCAGGTATTGCTGCCGGTCGGCGAACACGCGGTCCTCGATCTGCGCGATCAGATGGATGTACGGCGCGGAGTTCAGTTCGAGTCCGTCGAACGCCTGCTTGAGATCGGCTTTCATCTTCAGCATCTGGATGAGCCCCACGCCGCCCGAACTCGGCGGCGGCGCGGTGAGCACCTGATAACCGTTCCAGGTCGCGGCGAGCGGCTGGCGCCACACGGCCTTGTATTGCTGCAGATCGGCCTTCGTGAGGAGACCATGCCCGTACATCTGCTGCGCGATCAGGTCAGCGGTGCGCCCTTCGTAAAACTCGCGGCCGCCGTCGCCGGCCATGCGCGCGAGGGTTTGCGCAAGCTCTGGCTGGCGGTACGTCGTGCCCGCTTTGAGGCCCGAAAAATAGGCGTCGAAATTGGTTTTGCCGGCGAAAGTCTTTGCTACCGTTTCACGGCGCTGCTGCAGCCACGGCTCGACCTGAAAACCGTCGGTGGCGTAACGGATCGCGGGCGCAAGCACCTGTTTCCACTTCAGCTTGCCGAAACGCTGCTGCGCCTGCCACATCCCGTCGACGGTGCCCGGCACGGCCACCGCGCGATGGCCGACGACGCTCATGCCCGGCACCACATTGCCCTTGTCGTCGAGATACATGTCGCGGGTCGCCTGTTGCGGCGCGCGCTCGCGGTAGTCGAGGAAGTACGGCTTGCCGTCCACGAACAGCGTCATGAAGCCGCCGCCGCCGAGGTTGCCCGCGTCCGGGCGCGTCACGGCCAGCGTGAAGGCGATGGCCACGGCGGCATCGACGGCGTTGCCGCCAGCGGCAAAAATCTGCTGCGCGGCGTCGGCGCTGTAGCGATCGGGCGCGGCCACCGCCGATGCATCGAAAACGGCTTTGGGTGGGGGCGTTTTCGCGAGGGCCGGGACCGGCGCGAGGGCGCCGGCTGTAAACGCGGCGAATAGCGCAGCGGCCGTGACAATCCGCGCGAAACGGATAGAGGCGAAAGGGCTAAAGGCGAAAGGCGCGCGAGGCGCGTCGTGCGTCGGGACTGACATCCGAGAAACTCCAGCAACTAAGGGCGCCATGTTGCACGAACGGCGAGCTTTCATGCAAGGCGACAAGGGGCGGTGCGACTTGCGCGCGACGGCTGCGACGAGTGCATGCGCTGCACGCGCACTGCCCGGTGGATGATCGAGGGCGGGTCGGTGAAGCGGCGAACGGTGGATCAGCTTTAAAACAGGAACACGATGGTTTTTGTACCCGTGTTGTGTACCCGCCCGAACCCGCGCCGCCCGGATGCTAAGTCGCCGGGCAGCGCCCGAACAAACCGTTTTACCTCCTGTTACAGGCGCCCTTCGCCTCGGAACCGCCCCCGTACGGTCCGGGAACCGCCGCCAAGCCCGCTCAAACGTTGGCTGCGCGCCGCACTCGTCTGCCGCATCCAGCCTCGTCAGGTAGAATTGTCGGATAAGTGGGCGCATTGCGCACCCCCGACAGACTCTCACCATCTCGCATGAATACCGAACGCAACGACGCGCCAGCGGCATCCAATTTCATCCGCAATATCATCGACGACGACAACCGCACCGGCAAGTGGGGGCAGCGCGTCGAAACGCGCTTTCCGCCCGAGCCGAACGGCTATCTGCACATCGGTCACGCCAAGAGCATCTGTCTGAACTTCGGCGTGGCGCGCAGCTATGGCGGCGTGTGTCATCTGCGCTTTGACGATACCAATCCGGAAAAGGAAAGTGTCGAATACGTCGACTCGATCGTCGACGCGGTGAGCTGGCTTGGCTTTGAGTGGCAGAAAGACGGCCACGAGCACCTCTACTACGCGAGCGACTACTACGACAAGCTGTACGAATTTGCCGAGCTGCTGATCGAGCGCGGCAAGGCGTACGTCGATAGCCAGTCGGCCGAAGAAATGCGCGCGAACCGCGGCTCGGCCACGGAAGTCGGCACGCCGTCGGCTTTCCGTGAACGTTCGGTGCAGGAAAATCTCGACCTGTTCCGCCGCATGAAGGCCGGCGAGTTCAAGGAAGGGGAGCATGTGCTGCGCGCGAAGATCGACATGTCGTCGCCCAACTTCAACATGCGCGATCCGGTGCTCTACCGGATCCGCTTCGCGCATCACTACCGCACCGGCGACACATGGTGCGTGTACCCGATGTACGACTACACGCATTGCATCTCGGACGCGCTCGAGAACATCACGCATTCGCTGTGCACGCTCGAATTCGAAGACCATCGTCCGTTGTACGACTGGATTCTGAACGAGCTCGCCGAAGCCGGTATTTTCACGCGCCCGCTGCCGCAGCAAATCGAGTTTTCGCGCCTGAACCTCACATACGCGATCACCAGCAAGCGCAAGCTGCTGCAACTCGTGAACGAAGGCCATGTGGATGGCTGGGACGACCCGCGCATGCCGACCATCGTCGGCCTGCGCCGGCGCGGCTTCACGCCCGAGGCGATCCAGTTGTTCTGCGAGCGCATCGGCGTGACGAAGGTCGATTCGTGGATCGACATGAGCGTGTTCGAAGGCGCGCTGCGCGACGACCTCGATGAGAAGGCACCGCGCATTGCCGCCGTGCTCGATCCGCTGAAGCTGATCATCGACAACTTCCCGAAGGGCCTGAGCGAGCCGTGCAGCGCGCCGGTCCATCCGCATCATCCGGAGCACGGCGTGCGCGAGTTCCCGATTTCGCGCGAGCTGTGGATCGAGCGCGATGACTTCACCGAGGCGCCGCCGAAGGGCTATTTCCGTCTCTTCCCCGGCAACAAGGTGCGCCTGCGCTACGGCTATGTGATCGAATGCACGGGGGCTGAGAAGGACGAAAACGGCAACATTGTCGCGGTGCATTGCAACTACTTCCCGGACAGCAAATCGGGCACCGAAGGCGCGAACAACTACAAGGTCAAGGGCAACATCCACTGGGTCAGCGCGGCAGACGCATGTCCTGCCGAAGTGCGCATCTACGATCGCCTCTTCAAGGAGCCGCAACCGGACGCCGGCGGGCGCGATTTCCTCGATGCGCTGAACCCTCAATCGAAGCGCGTGGTCAGCGCCTATCTGGAACGGGGCGCGCACGGCGCGCTGCCGGAACAGCGCTATCAGTTCGAGCGCCACGGCTACTTTGTCGCGGACCGAGTGGATTCGCAGCCGGGCAAGCCGGTGTTCAACCGGATCGTCAGCTTGCGCGACAGTTGGGGTAAGCCAGCGTAAGCGGCTACGGCTTAACAGCATCCGTGGCCCAATTGGGCGGTTGACCATGGCGTGTATCCGGTTCATCGGATGCACGCCTTTTCGTTGCATCATGTTGAATCACGCTCAGTCAGCAGGAGCAGCGGCGCGTCATGCGCGCCGGTTCGGGAGGTCCCATGACATACGCAGTCCGCGGCGCCGGCGCGGCAAGCAACGCGACAACTAAAGCGACCACCAAAGCGACCACCAAACATGACACCGCCGGGGCCACGCGCGCCGCGCGCTTTGTCACGCGCACGCGTTGTGCGCTCGCTGCGCTGGCTGCGTTCGGCGCGGCATCGCTCGCCTGCCCTGCTCATGCGGATGAACTCACCGGGACGTTGAAGAAAGTTCACGACGACGGCGTGGTCGTGCTCGGCGTACGCGAAGCGTCGATTCCGTTCTCGTATTTCGACGGCACGCGCACGGCGGGCTATTCGCAAACTATCGCGCTGCAGATCGTCGATGAAATGAGGAAAGCGCTGCGCCTTCCGCAATTGAAGGTGCATGAGATCACCGTGACCTCGGCGAACCGCACGCCGATGCTGCTCAATAACCAGATCGATCTGGAATGCGGTTCGACAACCCACACGATCGAGCGCGAAAATGTGGCTGCGTTCTCGAACAGCTTTTTTCAGTACGCGGTACGAATGATCGTGCGCAAGAACAGCGGCATCACAGACTTTCCCGATCTCGCCGGCAAAGCGGTCGTGACAACTGCGGCCACGTCCGATGAGCGCCTGCTGCGCCAGTTGAATTCGCAAAAACATCTGAACATGCGCATCACCAGCGCGCGGGATCACGCGGAAGCCTTCGCGGCCGTCAAGGAAAACCGCGCGGCCGCCTTCGTGATGGACGAGCCGATCATGTATGGTTTCAAGGCGACCGATCCGCATCCCGACGACTTCGTGGTGACCGGCACGCCGCTCGGCTACGAAGTCTACGCGTGCATGTTCCGCAAGGGCGATGAGCCGTTTCGCCAGCTCGTGAACGGTGTGATCGCGCGCGGGCAGCTTTCCGGTGAAGCCGAACGCCTGTACAAGCAATGGTTCACGCGGCCGATTCCGCCGCACGGCATCAATCTGAATTTTCCGCTCTCGGAGCAGAACCGCGCGCTGTTCGCCCATCCGAACGATCACGCGCTCGACTAGCCGCGCGAGCCGCTGCCAACTCCTGGCGCTTCACACCGCTACAGCGACCGATGCAATTCCGAGAGCGAAAGCGTGGTCTGGAAGAGCCGCGTGAGACTGCGGCTCGCGTACTTTTCCACTTCGTCGGGTGCGGTCCAGCGATAGGCGTCCATCTCGGGAATCAGCTGGCCGTCCGAGCGGCGCGGGAACAGCGACGTGCAGGTGCAGTGACTCAGATCGAGTTCATCGGCAGTGGCGCGTGCCGCGAACAGATGCAAATCTTTATCGCGCCGGTAGACGAACAGGCCAAGGTCTTTCAGCCGCTCAGGCCCGATCGCGACTCCGGTCTCCTCGACCATCTCGCGCAACGCCGTGACGTGCGGCGCCTCGCCTTCCTCGCCATGGCCTTTCGGAATGTCCCAGTGCGACGTCTCGGTCGCGTGCGCGAGCAGCACGCGGCCATCGGGGTCCAGCAGCACGATGCCGCACGACACTACTCGCGTACTCATCGCCGCACCGGGCACGCTGGACGCACGGCTTCGAGCCGCGTGCGCGACCCGTCGGTGCGCGTCTTCACGACTCTTTGCATGCTCAGCGCTTTTTCTGCAATTGCCACGCGCCGTTGCCCTGCTTGCAAAACTGCGGGCGCAGGCTCATGGACTGCCCCTTTGCATTGAGCACCACGCCAAGATCGCGGCAGGTGCGCTCGCCGTCCTTCGACGTGCTCGCGAGCGTGATGGTCGCGTCGATCTTCACGCTATTGCCGCTGCCTTCATTGACCCAGGTCGTGCTTTCGCCGTCCTGCTTTTCGTCCAGTGCGGTGGACACGGCTTTCTTGATGGAGTCGACGTCGCGCTGCTTTATGTAGCTGATCGGCGTGTCCCTCA
The DNA here is from genome assembly GCF_002879865.1 of Paraburkholderia rhynchosiae. Taxonomy (GTDB): domain Bacteria; phylum Pseudomonadota; class Gammaproteobacteria; order Burkholderiales; family Burkholderiaceae; genus Paraburkholderia; species Paraburkholderia rhynchosiae. Next base: position 336,274 of record NZ_PNXY01000003.1, on the reverse strand, counting down.
GAAAACCGAGATTCGCCGCTTGCGCACCGAGCGCCGCGCCAAGCAGCAGACCGGCTGCAGTCAGGTGACAGATGGCACGGGTTCGCATCGACATGAAGGGTTCTCCTGAAACGTTTTCGGGCGGTCTTGAGCGCGCTGATTGCCGCTCGTGATCTGGACCCCAAAAGCATAGCATGCCCATTCGACACAGCCAGGCCGCCGCGGCGCTCAGACGCAAGGGGACCGGGCAAAAAACACCGTAGATGATCATTCGCATGCGAGAGGCGGTCGCCACGAGTGCCGTTGCTATTTTTAGGATGGCTCCCATATCGCCGGGCACAACGTCTTCTTAAGATTGGCCGTGTTGCGCTTTCGCGCTGATCCACTTCAAACGCCCAATCATGGACCTCTCTGTCACGCTCGAAACCCTGGCCGTCATGCTCGCTCTGATTTGCGTGGTGCTCGTTCCGATCGCCATTCGACGCGATCCCGGTCTCGCGCGGCCCGTCGTACGGATCGACGGATTTCGCCGGCCTCGTTGGCCGAATCTCGTGACGCGCGCTGGTATCGCCTGCCTGCTTATCTCGTTTGCGCTGCTGCTCACCGATTGCTATTGCATCCTGGCCGGCGCACGCATCTGAAGCGCCCGATCCGCGTCAAGCCGTATTGCGTCACATCCACTTCAATCGCATCAAGCCCGCGTCACAACCCGGCCACGCATTCCCCAGTCACTCGCGCCTCTCACGAGGCCGCTTCGTCAGTTCCCCGCCTTATAACCATCGGTGAGCGTATTCAGAAACGCCACCACGTCCTTGATCTCGGCGGCGTCAAGCGCGGGTTTGTCGCCCGGCTTGCGGTCGAACGGCGGATCGGTATTCAGATTGGTCCAGTAACGCTGCGGCAGATCGTCGAACTTCTGCACCTTGCCTTTCGACACCGGATAGAACTTCTCCGGATTCGTGTCGCGCTCGGCATAGAAATGCAGCACCTGTTCCAGCGAATGATAGATGCCGTTGTGGAAGAAGCTCTTCTTCAGCGCAACGTTGCGCAGCGTCGGTGTACGGAAGATGCCGCAGAACTCGGCGCGCCCATTCAGATCGGTACGCTCCGGCCCGCATGCGCCGAGATCGTGGAACTGCGGATCACGGTTCACGGGCAGCGCGCGATTGCGCGGCACGCCGATCGCGATCAGGCCGAAGTCGCTGAACTGCGGCGGCGCTCCATCCAGCGTGCGCTGGCTGATGTGGCAGCTCGCGCAATTACCCTTCTTCTCGTTGTTGAACAGTTGCAGGCCGCGAAGTTCGGCTTTCGTTAGTTGCGCTTTGCCGGCCAGGTACGCGTCGTATTTGCTGCTGTACGGATAGAACAGTTCGGGCGTCTGCTCGAAGGTTTCTAGCGCTTGCAGCACGGCTTTGAAGGTCGCGTCGTCGCTGTCGAAAATGTGTTCGCCGAACGCCGCGCGGAAGGCGTCGGCATACGGCGCGGCCTTGACCGCGGCGGTGACCTTCGCCGGCGAACTGCCCATTTCAAACGACGACAACAGCGGAATGCGCGCCTGATCGCCACCGCGATCCACGCGGCCGTCCCAGGTCAGGCCGCCGGTCGGGCCGGCATCGACGCTTTCATCGCCTTCGTCGTCCGACTCGTGATAGTGCTCCGCGAACGCCGGTACCGATTGCAGATACTTGAGCGTCGGCGCCGCGCGCATACCGGTGCGATGCATATCGCTGCCGCCCAGTTGCACGGACAACGAGTTGGCCGGTGCAAACGCATGATCGGGGCTATGGCACGATGCGCAAGCGAGCTTGCCCGAGCCCGATAGCGACGGATCGAAGAACAGTTGCTTGCCGAGCGCAGTCATCTGCCGGACGGATTCGTAGACTTGCGCACGCGATTGACCACCGCTCGGTGGGTCCACATGCGCGGCGACCTGCACGACAGACGCCGTCGCACTCGCACTTGCCCCCGCATCCGCAACACCAGCGGATGCGCCGGAATCGCAACCAGCGGGACTCAGGCTCAAGACTGCAGCCGTCAACGCAAGCGCCATCGGGCAGCGACGCTCCGCCACACGCCCCACCGTTTTCCGTATCCCCGAAAGACCGAGCCGCATATGAGTGGTGTGAATGTGCGATATGGAAGTCCGCGAGCGTATTTCATGGATATGTCGTCTAAATGACATTCAGCCGACAGAAATCGCGGCCCCGAAGCGATCCGTAATGGATACATCTCTCTGTCAAATTCCATCGCCACACTTTCGCGGGCGGCCATTGCGGTATGGAGTGCATGCGGCCGGTCCCCAACGCGAGAGAGAGAACCCACATAAATGAACAAGAAACTGATCTGCGCGGCGCCGCTGGCGATCGCAGCAGCGTTAAGCCTATATGCATGCGGCGGCAACGAGATCACGCAACCGGACGTTACGTCCATCAAGACGGTCGTCGTGATCTACGCCGAAAACCGCAGCTTCGACAACCTCTACGGCAACTTCCCGGGCGCTAACGGCCTGCAGAACGTGAGCGCCACGAGCGCCAGGCAACTGGACCGCGACGGCACGACGCTCGCGACGCTGCCGCAGGTCTGGAACGGTCTCACGCAAACCGGCGTGACACCGGTCGTGACGCAGGCCATGACCGCCAGCCTGCCGAACAGCCCCTTCGCGATCGACGACCCCAAGGGTTTCAACACGCCGATCACCGCGACGACACGCGATCTGTATCACCGTTTCTATGAAAACCAGATGCAGATCGACGGCGGCAAGAACGACAAGTTCGCCGCATGGGCGGATTCGGGCGGCCTCGTGATGGGTCACTACACGCTCAATGCCGACAAGCTGCCGCTGTGGAAGATCGCGCAGCAATACACGCTCGCCGACAACTTCTTCATGGGCGCGTTCGGCGGCTCGTTCCTGAATCACCAGTGGCTCGTATGCTCGTGCACGCCGACCTATCCGAACGCGGACAAGAGCCCGGCGGCCGGCTCGATTTCAGCGGTGGAAAGCGACGGCGTGACGCTGAAGCTCGCGTCGAACTCGCCGGCTTCGTCGCTGAGCGGCCCGCCGAAATTCGTGCTGTCGGGCAACCTCACGCCTGACTTCTATGCGATCAACACGATGCAGCCGCCGTATCAGCCGAGCGGCAACAAGGCCGCTTCGGGCGGCGACGCGAATTTCGCCGATCCGAGCGCGGCGACCACGTTGCCGGCGCAGACGCAGCAACACATCGGCGATCTGCTGAATAACGCGAATGTGTCGTGGGCATGGTACGGCGGCGCGTGGGGCGCGGCGTTGTCGGCGGCGCAGAACGGCACGTCCAACGTGATCTACGGCGCGAACCTCACGGCGCCGAACTTCCAGCCGCATCATCAGCCGTTCAACTATTTCGCCGACCTTGCGCCGGGCACGTCGAACCGCTCGCAGCACCTGCGCGACGGCGGCCTTGGCGGCTCGGAGTTCATCAAGGCGATCGACAGCGGCACGCTGCCGCAAGTGACGTTCTACAAGCCGCAAGGCAACCTGAACGAGCACCCCGGCTATACGGACGTCGCATCGGGCGATCAGCACATTGCGGACGTCATCTCGCATCTGCAGAAGAGCCCGCAGTGGAACAACATGCTGGTGGTCGTGACGTACGATGAAAACGGCGGCTTCTGGGACCACGTCGCGCCGCCGAAGGCCGACCGCTGGGGTCCGGGCACGCGCATTCCGGCGCTCATCATCTCGCCGTTCGCGAAGAAGGGTTTCGTCGATCACACGCAATACGACACGACGTCGATCCTGCGCTTCATCACGCACCGTTTCTCGCTGCCGACGCTGCCGGGCATCGCGGCGCGCGACGCGGCGCTCGTTGCCAACGGCAGCAAGCCGATGGGCGATCTGACGGCCGCGCTGAACGTCAGGCAATAAGCGCGAGTCAGTAGACGCAAGCGGACTCAAACGGTAAGCAACAGCCGGCCTCGCGGCACGGCTTTCGACGGGCAGCTTCGGCTGCCCATTTTTATTGGCGCGCGCCGATCATGGCCAGGCTGCTACCTCAAGCCGTGGCAAGCCGCGGCAAGCCATCGCCAGCCGCGTTACTTGCTCAAGGTCCGATACAACTCGTTGGCGCGCGTCAGATGCGCGCGCATCGCTTCGGACGCCTCATCGCCGTCGTGTTTCGCGATCGCGTCGACAATGCGCTGATGCTCGGCCAGCGTCACTTCCTCGGCACCGGGCGCACGCACGAGCGGCCGATAATATTCACCGGCCCAGCGAAACAACGATTCGACGATCGACGGAAAAATCGGATTGCCGCTGATCTTCGCGATCTCGCGGTGAAATGCCATGTCGCGCTCGATAAACTCTTCGAGATTGACCATCGACGCGCGATGCTGCGCCACGCTCAATTGCAGTCGCGCGACATCTTCTTCGGTTGCGCGTTCGGCGGCCATGCGCGCGGTGCCGGTCTCAAGAAAGAGGCGTGCGTGCTTCAGGTGCTCGAGCATGTCCGGATGCGTGCGCAACAGATGCATTGCCCCGCCCGCGAGTTGCCCGATCAACCGGTCCGCTGTCGGCACGACGACGCGCGCCCGTTCGCCATGCACGATCTCGACGATGCCCGAACGCTCCAGCGTTTGCAGCGCCTCGCGCACGGCGGGCCGGCCGACGCCGTAGATTTCCATCAGCTCACGTTCTGACGGCAACTGCGCACCGGGCGCGATTTCGCCCGAGCGAATTCGCTCCATCAAACGGTCCACAACTTCCTGATACAACTTGCGACGCGGGATGATCTCGCCCATTACGTTTCTGCAAAAGCTTCTGGTGTGATGACAGTACCATACACCGGTCGCGCCTTGCGTGAAAAAGCACGGAGCTGTAGCAGACGATTACCGGCCGGTCTCCCGGCCCACCCTTACCGTGCCGAAGAACGCAGCGCCGCCGATCTGCCCGCCCTTCAGCACGATTTCAAGACCGTCGCGGCGAGCCGAACCAGACCACGCTCGACACAGCGGCGCGCCGGGCGCGAGCCCTGCCGCGACGCTCAGCGCATCGATGCCCAGAGTGCTCGCGACCTCGCCGGAGCTGTCGCCACCGGCCACGACCACGCGCCGCAGTTCGACCCGATCCAGCAACTGACGCATCACTTCGGCCAGCGCGCCGCCGACTTTGCGCGCCGCTTCCAGCCGCGACAGGCCCGCATCGTGCGCAATGGCGTCGAATGCCTGCACGGCCGGATCGTCGGGGCCTTCCGCGCTGTGCACGATCACGCTGTAGCCGCGGCGAATCGCATCGGCGGCGACGTCGACGGCACGCTGAATTTCGGCGCTCGCCGTGCGCGAATCGAGCGCGCGCGGCAGGTCGAGCCGTTCGACGTGAAAGCCGTTAGCGCGCGCCCACGCAATCTGCGTTGCCGTGACGGGCGAGCAACTTCCGCTCACGGCGGCAATCTGTTCGACCGGCTGCGCGACAGGCAGCGAAGGGGTCGCCGGCAACCAGCCGCGCGTGCGCCAGTACGCGGCAAGCGCATATTGCAGCCCCGACGACGACGCGCTGAACACACCCTTGCCGCGCTGCTCCCAGACAAGCCGCCCGGCTTCGATGAGCGTGTCGTCGTCGAGCACGTCGATCATCACGACGGGCGTATCTGCCGCGCTCAACGCCTCTACGCGTGCGGCGCCCTCGCCGGCACGCAGTTGCAGCATGTCGATGAGCTCGATGCGCCGCGAGGTCTGCCGGCCGAGATGCACTCGCAGATCTGCCTCGTGCATCGGCGTGGCCGGATGGCGCGACATGGTCGGATGACGGTCGAGCCGGTAACCGATCCCGTCGACCGCGGCAAACAGATTGCCGAACATCTGATAGCGCTTTAGTCGCGGCGCGCCGATCACCATCGGCGACCACTGTGCGGGCATCGCCTTCACGCCGATGTCGATGGCCGCGCCAATCGAGCCGAGTTCCGGCGACGAATCGAACGTCGAGCAGACCTTGTACTGAAGAACAGGCGCGCCAAGTGCAGCGAGACCCGCGAACGCAGCGGGCAGCACATCGCGCATCCACTCAGGACTGCGCCCGCGCGACGAACCCGCGAGGCCGACGCAGCGCGCATCCGGAAAGCGTGTGAGCAGATCCGGCGTCGGCGTGTCGAGGCACAGGACGGTCGGCACGCCGGCCGCGGTCATCGCCTCCATCGCGTCCGTCGAGCCCGTGAAGTCGTCGCCGTAATACGCGAGCAGCAAGCCCTCGCCCAATGCGTGTTTCGCTGGATCGGTCATGGCGGCGCTCATTTCCAGAAGCCGAGCGCCGCGCGCAGCGACGGATGACGTTGCGCATGGCGTTCGAGCGGCACGCCTTCAATCGCCGCGACCCATGCTTCGCGCAACGCGTCGACGCCCGCCGCGACGCCCTGCGGATGCCCGAAGATGCCGCCGCCCGCCGTGTGGATCAGATCGGCGCAGCCAATCGCGGCGTAGGTATCGGCGGCCTGCAAGCCCGTCTGGCCGGAGCTGAACACGGGCATCGCGGGCATCGGCGCTTCGGGCATGACGGGCGCGAGCACGGCGCGCGCGGACGTGATGACGCTGTCGTCGGATTCGCTGAACTTGTTGCGCAAGCCGTTCACGTGCATATGATCCGCGCCCGCGAGACGCCACAGCATTTGCCACGGCGCATAGTCCCAACCCAGCTCGGGACAGCGCGTCAGATAACCCCAGCCCGCGCGGTGCGCATGAATCGGCACCTGTGCATGACGCCGCAGTTCATGCAGACCGACAAGCCCGACAGAATTGAGCACGGCCATCACGCATGTGCCGCCCTGTGCGAGCACGAGGTCGTGGCGCCGCCGCATCTGGTCGAGGTCGCCCGTCACGTTGAAGGCCACCATCACCTTTTTGCCGGTGCGATCCGCGTGCTGATTGACCACGCGCATCACCGCCTTCACGCGTTCGTCGAATGGACAGTGGGAGCCGTCGGCCTGAAGCTCGTCGTCCTTGATGAAATCGATGCCGCCATCGATGAGCTCGCGAACCTGCTGCGCGGTCTGGTCGGGCGACAGGCCCACGCTCGGTTTGATAATCGTGCCGATCAGCGGACCGTGCGTGACGCCGCTCAAGCGGCGCGTGCCTTCAATGCCGAAGGCCGGCCCCGGATAAGCCGCGGCGAACGACAGCGGCAACTTCAAGCCAGTGAGCCGCAGCCCCGACACCTGACGCAGCTCGAACAGATTGCCCGCGATAGTCGACATCAGATTCGGCAACGATGGGCCGAAATTTTCGATGGGCCATGACAGTTCGAGCGTGCAGCGCGTATGGCGATTCGACTCGATTCCGCCCGTAAGACTCGCACGCTCCACCGTCTCGAGAATGTCGAGCCGCTCGACGCGCGCGCCCGAACGCGCCTTCAGTCGCGGCGTCTCGGTCGGCAGCGCGACGAAGGTGCCGCTCGACTGTTCGCCCGCGATGATATCGGCGGCTCGTCGCGGGTCATCGCCCGTTTCGAGCCAGTAAGTCGCGTAGATGCGCTCGCTCACAATGCCATCCTTGTTGGAAGTGACCTCAATGAAGTCACAGAAGTCCACAGACGTCACAGACGTCACAGACGTCACGACAGGATCAGGTAATCCGGCGGATGCTCTCCGCGATCTCCTCGCGCTCGAACACGCCCTTCCAGTCGTCGCGCATCAGTCGCGGCTTGCCGAACTCGATTGCCTTGTTGCACGCATCGGAGAACGCGCCGGGAATCTCGTTGAAGATCACCGCGCTCAGGATGTTCATGTGGCCGAGCAGGAAATCGCGTGCGGCCTCTTTCGGCACTCCGCGCTTTACGGTTTCCTCCATTGCTTCGCGCATCACGTAGAGCAGCGTCGCGCAGATCGTCTCCGAGAGACCGGGTTCGAGCAGCGCCATCTGATCCACGCTCAAACGATACGAACGCAGAATCGGCTGATAGATCGTCTTGGCGACGTCCTCGCCGAGGTCGAATGCCGATTCGGGGCCTTGCATCAACGCGCTGGTGATCGACTGCTTCGCATACGCGCCGCCGAAAAAATCGCGCCGCGCTTTCGGATCGGACTCGTCGTTGAAGATCAGCGGATGGCACGGGTGCGCGACGAAATACGTCAGGTCAGGCCGATTCGGCAGATGGCCCGCGAACGGCGCGGCGGCGTCGAGCGTCATCATCATCGTGCCGGACGGCAGCTTCGGCGCGATGTCATGGCTCAGCTTGCCGATCAACGTGTCGGGCACGGCGAGAATCACGACCTGCGCGCCGTCGATCGCGGCATCGACCGATACGCAATCCACGTCCAGTTCGTCCTTCAGCCGCTGGCGGCCCGCCTCGCTCACCTCCACGTGCGCCACGCGATAATCGGACTTCAACAGGTTGCTCGTCAGACGGAAGCCCATTTTCCCGCCAGCGCCAATCAATGCGATTTTCTCTTTCATTGTCCTATCTCCTTCGAAGGGTTCCGTGTCTCGCGCGACGCTCAGCCCGCGCGCGGGTCGAGCGCGACCGATGCATGTTCATCGACCGCTCGTGGACGCCGCTCGCCGCAGAACGCAAACGCCAGCACCGCGCTCAAGAGCATGAATGCGCCGACGACGAACATCGGCGCCTGATATGAGCCCGTCGCATCCTTCATCGCGCCCGTCACATATGGCGCGACGAAGCCCGCGAGGTTGCCGACCGTGTTGATCAAAGCGATGCCCGCTGCGGCAGCCGCGCCGGACAGAAAGCGCGCCGGCAGTGCCCAGAAGTTCGGCAGCGCGGAGAAGATCGCGCAGGCCGTCACCGCAATCACCGCGATACTCGCCGACGGCGACTTCATGAAGAGTGCGAGCGGAATGCTCAGTGCGCCGATCAATGCCGGGATGCCGATGTGCCAGTTGCGCACGCCGCGCTTTGTCGCACTGCGGCTCCAGAGGAACAGCGCTATCGCTGCAGGCAGGTATGGAATCGCCGTGATCAGACCTTTCTGGAACACGTTGAAATGCGTGCCAAATCTGCCTTCGAAACCGCCGATGATGCTCGGCAGAAAAAACGCGAGCGCATACAGGCCGTAGATGAGTCCGAAGTACATCAGCGAGAACATCCACACGCGACCGCTCGTAAGCGCCGCACCCGCATGGTGACGATGCGCTGACGCATTGGCCTCGCGCATCCGCTGCTCCGCTTCGAGTTCGCCGGTGAGCCACTGCTGCTCGGCGGACGTGAGCCAGCGCGCTTCGGACGGCCTGTCGCTCAGATAGAACCAGGCCACGATGCCGACGACGATCGCCGGCAGCGCGACGCCGAGGAACATCACGCGCCAGCCGGCGAGGCCGAAGAGCCCATGCGCGTCGATCAGGAGCGCGGCAAACGGCGCGCCGATGACGATCGTCAGCGGTTGCGCGAGATAAAACAGCGCGAGGATGTGGCTGCGATGACGCTGCGGCACCCACGTGCTGAGAAAGAGGATTGCGCCGGGAAAGAAGCCCGCTTCGGCGACGCCCAGCAGAAAGCGCAGCGCATACAAGCCCGGCACGCTGCTCACCCACGTGAACAGCAACGCGACGATGCCCCACGTCACCATGATTCGCGCAAGCCAGCGGCGTGCGCCGAATTTATGCAGCGCCAGGTTGCTCGGCACTTCGAGAAAGATGTAGCCGATAAAGAACACGCCCGCGGCGAAGCCGAACTGCGCCGCGCCGAGTCCGAGATCCTTCGTCATGCCGTTGGGTCCGGCGAACGAGATGGCCGTGCGATCCAGAAAGTTGATGAAAAACATCAGGGCGACGAACGGCACGAGCCGCATCGACACCTTCCGTATGGTCGAGCGCTCGAGCTGGCTGGGCCGATCAGGCTGAGCGGCTGGCATTGCAGTGCGCATTGCGTCCTCCGACGTGACTCGCACAGATCACACATGTGCCGTGCTGGTGTGATGAGTAGACCACGATGATTAGGAAGCAGGCACTGGGTTTACTACCGAGAGTACGCAGATCGGGCGGCGGCTGGCTTCTTACGCAGTACCTGCGCCCCCTTTGCCGCTCGCACCGCGGTTCAGGTGGAAAAGCGCAAACGGGGAAGCGTGATGGGGCTGAGCGACTGAAAACGACTCGTGCGCGAGCCATGGAGCGCCGGCGGCTCGCTGCGTCGACCGTTCGTGGCGGTGCAAAAACGCCTGCGAATGCGGCAGCCAGGGCCCATAAAAAAATCCCATCGCCGTTTGTTTTGGCAGATGGGATTCTTGGTATGCAGGCAATGGCGCGGCGGGCGAGGATCGAACTCACAACCTCAGGTTTAGAAGACCTGTGCTCTATCCAATTGAGCTACCGCCGCAATAGGCCGGGCCCGGATTATAACCGATCGTCTCCTGCCCGCCAGAACGCGGCGGGCACGTTCGGTGTCAGACCGGTTGCGGGTAAAGCGCGAACCAGCCGAGGAACACTACGCCCGCGATTACACAGTACACGCCGAACGAAGCCAGACGCCCGCGGCCTTCGAAATAGCGCATCAGGAAACGCACGCTGAGATAGGCGGCGATGGCGGTCAGGACGCCGCCGAGCAGCGCATCCGCGAGCTGACCCGGTGCATGGAACAGCTTCGGCAATTCGAGCAGTCCAGCCGCGAAAATGATCGGCGTGCCGAGCAGGAACGAGAACTCGGCGGCCTTCTCTGCGGTGAGACCCGCCGCATTGCCGGCGATCATCGTCAGGCCGCTGCGCGAAAAGCCCGGAATCAGCGCGCCGACTTGCGCGAGACCAACCAGAAACGCCTGGCGGAAGCTCATCTTCTCCGGCGCCTGATGCGCGCGCGAGCGTTGCAGGCGGTCGCCCACCCACAACAGCACGCCGTTTACGATCAGCGCGATCGCCACAATGCGCAGGTCGTGAAAAATCCGCTCGAGCCGTTTCTCCAGCAACAGGCCGACGATCCCCGCCGGAATCGTCCCGATGATCAGCGCCCACATCATGTGCGCGTCGTCATTGCGGCGGCCGCCGACCGCAGCGAAGAAACCGCGCACGAGCGCACACCAGCGCTCGCGGAAATACCACAGCAACGCGAACGCCGTACCGAGATGCAAGGCGACGAGAAACGGCAGCAACTGCGGCGCATGTTTATCGATATGCATGCCGAACAACGCGGGCACGAGCAGCGTATGACCGAGACTGCTCACCGGAAAGAGTTCGGTGACGCCTTGCAGCACGCTCAGGAAGATCAGAAACGACAGGTTCACGCGGCAGTCCTTGTAAGGAAGATGTCGGGGACAGCGCGCGGCACAACGAACGATCCGGCGCGTCAAAAAGCGCACCGATTATGCCTGGCTGCCAAGTCAGCGCCAAGCGTTTGGGCCACAATCGGGGAAATATTGACGCGGTGCGTGACAACTGGAAACGCTTGTTACGCGAGCGCAAATGAAATGGGCCGCTCCCGAAGCAGCAGCCCTTTCAATCGTCTGACGGCAAGGCGCGGGATTGGCGCGCTCAGAAGGCGCCAAGCTTACGAAACCGCCAGCGGCGTATCGCGCATGTGCCACGCACCCATGCCACGGCGCCTGTTACGACGCCCGTTGCACACAGCGCGGCAAGCGCGCCGAATCAGCGGTCGAGTTTGTAAAAGAAGTACACCGTGCTGGCCGTGAACATGCCGAAGAGAGCGACACCCATTGCCATTGCGAGATCCATAACGCCTCCTGAGCGATCTCGCCCGGCGGTCAATTTCACCGGGCAGTGAGACGGATTATCGGCAAAAACGGCCTTCTTCCGACACCCGCAATTTCCCGAGAAGGGTTTCCCCGTAGCGTAAAGCAGAGCAAAATCGTCGCTTCGGCTAGCGCCGCGCGGGCCGTTTTGCCCGCGCACGAGCCGCACCCGAGACCGCTGCACGTCCACCGCCGAGCCGCCTTAATTGCGTTCATCAACTCTCTCATCACGCCATCAACCATGCCTCTTTCACCGCAGCAGGACATTCTCGAGATTGCCCAGGACGCCTCCGTGCTCCGCTTCGCGCCGCAAGCCGGCGGCCGTCTGCTTTCGTGGATCATCGACGGCGAAGAGGTGATCCATTGGCCCGAACACGCCGACTGGAGTCAGCCCGCGCGGATTCGCGGCGGCAATCCACTACTGTTCCCGTTTCTCGGGCGCCATCGTGTGGACGGCAACATCGGCTATTGGCGCGACGCCAAAGGCACGGTCCGTGAACTGCCCATGCATGGCTTCGCACGCGACCTTCCCTTCGACGCCCATGCCGATGTGCACGGCGCCGGTCTGCGCCTCGTGCTGACCGATAGCGAGGCGACGCGCGGCGGCTATCCGTTCGGCTTCCGCTTTGAAGCGGCCTACACGCTCATCGACGCGCACACGCTCGAAGTCACGCTGACCACCACCAACACCGGGCACACACCGCTGCCTTATTACGCCGGCCATCACTTTTACTTCACGCTGCCGCATACGCAGCGAGGCGAGACAACGCTGGAAATGCCGCGCACCGAGCGGCGCTTCCAGCAGGCGGACGGTTCGATCAGCGCCGCCGAGCCGGGCGAAGCGCGTTACACGCTCGATGAAGCGCGCATTCACGACCGTTTCAATTGCCTCACCGGCACGCCTCAGCAACCCGTTCGGCTGATCGCGCCGGGCCTTAACCGCGTCATCACGATCGACCTGCAACGGCCCGGCTCGGTGCCCTGGTACGCCGTGACGACGTGGACCGAAGCGGCGGAGTCGGACTTCTACTGCGTCGAACCGTGGCTCGGCCTGCCCGACGCAATCCATAATGGCATGGGCCTGCGCTGGCTCGATGCGGGCAAAACCGAAACGGCGGCGCTGCGCGTCAACGTCGCCAAACTAGCCTGATTGCGGCTTGGCAGAGGTGCGGTCAGGCGGCGCGCACGCGTCGCCCCGACTCGCGTTGCATAACGGGCGCGTTGCCGTTTTTTCGATGCTGCAACGCAAAACCGTTAGAATCTGACGCTTTGTATCTACCTGCGGCGTGATCGGGATCGGCGCGCGGCAGCGCTTTGCGAGGTCCAATGCTGGAAACAACAAGAATGATCAAACGACTCGTCTGCGTGTCGTTGGTGGCGCTCATCGCCGCGTGCGGGTCGGCGCCGGTGGCGCCGGGCTTTTATCGGGTCGAACGGGGCGACACGCTATCCAAGATCGCGCGTAGTCATCGGCAATCGGTGCAAAGCATCGCGCGCTGGAACAACCTGAACAATCCGGACAGCCTCGAGATCGGGCAAGTGCTGCGCGTCGCGCCGCCCAATGGCGCGGCGTCGACGAGCGGCGCCGTGCGCAGCGGCAACAGCAACAGTAACGGCAACCCAGGCGCGAGCGCTTCGGCAACACCGCGTTCCGCGCCCGACGACAGCGCGTCCTCGTCCGCGCCGGCTTCGTCGATTTCGCTCGTGTGGCCCACGAACGGCAACGTGATCCGCACCTTCGACGGCGCGAACTCGAAGGGCATCGACATTTCGGCTGCGGCGGGCACGCCTGTGGTGGCGGCGGCGGGCGGCACCGTGGTGTACGCGGGCAACGGGCTGCGCGGTTACGGCAACCTGCTGATCCTCAAGCACAACGCCGAATATCTGACCGCCTATGCACACAACCGCGTGCTGCTGGTGAAGGAAGGCGAATCCGTCGCACAGGGCCAGAAGATCGCGGAGATGGGCGATACGGATACCAATCGCGTCATGCTGCATTTCGAACTGCGCTATCAAGGGCGATCGATCGATCCGTCACGTGCGCTGCCGGCTCGCTAGAGCGTCTGCGGCTCGCGGTTCGCGCGGCGGTCGGCGCTTGCGGTTAGTCCGTGCGCGTGCCGTCGCATCGGGAGGACGGGGAACCCGGCATGCTATAAACGCTCAATTCGACACACGTGGCCCCGCGCCACGTCTTTCAAGTCATCTGTAAGGGAATCTGCAATGAAGAGCGCATTGGCGTCCGTCGCAACGGCCGCGGCGATCGGTGTTGGCCTGCTGACACTCGGCAGCCTGGGCGGCTGCTCTACGACCACGACCATGACCTATCTGCCGAGCGGCGACACCGGCTTTGCGATCAACTGCAGCGGCAGCGACGCCGGCACGAGTTGGGCTGAATGCTACAAGCGCGCGGGCGAAGTCTGCGGCAACTACGGCTACGACGTCGTATCGAAAGATGTGGATAACGGCGCCACGTCGGGCGGCACGGTCGCCGGTATTTTCGGCGCGAACGTGAAGAACCGGTCGATGGTGGTTCGCTGCAAGCAGTAACCCACCGGTACACGCGCCGTGAGATCGGCACCGTTTCGACTGACGGCGCAGCCGGCGTCCCGAGCGCAGTTCGATGCACGCGGCGAAGGGAAGCAGCGCGCCGGATGTAATTGGCCACAGCACGGCGAAAATGATTATCCAGATCATAACGGCGCAAAGACGAAGTAAGACTTTATGATCCGCGCGGCGTGTGATCCGCAGTGACCGCGGCTAAAAAAACAACGCAAAAAAAGCCCGGCGCGAGGCCGGGCTAACGGGGGTTCGGCGCATATCGGCAAAGGACCGGTTCACCATGCGCCAGAACGAAATTTAACAACGCGACTTTACAAGCGCAATGCATTAATTTTCAGGTAAATGTGATGCGGCGTACGGATTCCGCATTAGGTGAACTAAAAGCCTCATGAATAAACGGCAGAACCGGCTGCATATTCACGCGCCGCGCCTTGTCATTGCAGAAATTCCAGACGTCCTGATACACCGGCAAACCCAAGCGGGGCAATGATCTCGCCAATATCCCACCTATTAGGCTGACAATAATAACCGGCTCAATTTTAGTCTCGGGACTAAGCGCCAATCTGGCCTTTCACACGCCGAAAATGCTTTGTGCGCCACCGCACTATTCCGCTCAGATAATCGTTTTCGCTGCATTCGCACGCCCGGGTTTATTCGTCGGCCGAAATTCGCGCATAGCGAATCACGAAGCAGCTTCAAATGAGACGACGAATTACCACACTTATAATCCGTTCGTTTTATCCGCGCCTTAAATCAGATGTTAGTCATTCGTGCCGTGACGCACAAGTCCGACGAAAGCCATACTCCCCCGCCCACTTGCATTCCGCTTTACATCACCCGCAACCCCAATTCGGTGACGAGCACCGCCGCCTGCTGATGTGAAATTGTCGCGCCCTTGAAAAGCGCCGCATCCACGAGCCGCACGCCGCTTAGATCGACTTCGCGCAGATCCGCGCCGTCGAAGCGCGCGCCCTTCAGATGTGCGTCCTTCAGGCTGCCACCATCGAAAATCGCTTCGCGAAAATCGACACCTGCGAGATCGGCGTCGGAGAAATCCAGCTGATCCAGCGTCGCCTTGCGAAACGACAGGCCACGCAAATGCGCGCCGACCAGCAAGGTTTCGACGAAGCTCAAGCCGAGCGCTGTACACCCCTCGAAGCTGGCGCCCGTCAGCTTGCAGCCGTGGAACGACGCCGACGCGAGCTTGGCGCGCCGCCAGCCCGTGTTGTTCAGATCACTCGACTGAAACGCCGCATCGACGAGATCCGCCGACGCGAAGTCGGCCTGCCGGCCACGGCAACGGACCCAGCGCGTTTGCGCGAGCGTCGCCCCGAAAAAAGAAGCCTCGACAATTGCGCAGCGATGAAATTCCGCGCCGCGCAAGTCGAGCCGCGACAGGTCCGCGCCTTCGAAGTCGCAATCGGTGAAGACGAGCGGTGCGCCGTTTGCAGCAGCGCTCGCCGCGCTCGCCAGGATCAGGCGCTCAACGTCGGCGCGGTTGAGTGTGGCGTCGGCCACTTCGTGAGCTTGCACGCCCGGAGCCGGCGCCGTTGAATCGAGTGACATGAAGGTTCAGAATGAATCGGATCTATTGTGAAGGACCCAAGGGTACCGGAAGGCGCGCCGCGCGGGCGGCTCGCACCGATGGTTTATAGTAACGGCCCGCCCAGAAACCGCTTACGATGACTTCCCACGACGCCACCCAGAGCCCCCTCTACGCCCAGCTCCTCGCGGAAACCGCGAAAATCGGCTGGCCAGAACTCGAACGCTTCTTTGCGCGCGGCATGCTGCTGCGCGTCGCAAGCGACCTCGATCTCGTGAGCGTCGCGGAAGCCATCGCCAGTGACGACACCGCGCAGGTCACGCAATGGCTGTCAGCCGGGCTCGTCGAACGCGTGCAGGCGGAAACCGCGGCGGATTTCGCCGCGCGCGATCCCGACCTCTGGGCCGTGGTCGTCTCTCCTTGGGTGTGCGTGCAGGAACGTCATTGAGCCACGCCACGCCTGCCGGCGACGCGGCGCTTGCCGTCCCTGTGCGCTGGCACCGTCGAGTGCTCACGCTCGCGTTTCCAATCGTCCTCGCCAATCTCACGCAGCCGATTCTCGGCGCCGTCGACACCGCCGTCGCGGGGCATTTCGAAGGCGCGTCGTATCTCGGCGGCGTGGCGCTCGGCGGGCTCTTCTTCAACTTCGTGTTCTGGGGCTTCGGCTTTCTGCGCATGGGCACGACAGGCCTTGTTGCCCAAGCGCATGGTTCCGGCGATGACGCCGGGCTGCGCGATAACGTCGTGCGGGCGCTGTTGTTGGCGGCCGCGATCGGCGCCGCGGTGCTCGCGCTGCAAATGCCGCTGATCGATTACGCGCTGCACATGATCGGCGGCAGCGACGCCGTGCAGCGCCATGCCCGCATTTACTGCCACGCGCGAATCTGGGCTGCGCCGTTGGCGCTGGGCAACTACGTGGTGCTGGGCTGGCTGCTCGGCACGCAACGCGTGCGGCTCGCGCTGCTGTCGCAGGTGTTCATCAACGGCGTGAACATCCTGGCCGTGTTCCTCTACGTGTACATGTTCGATTGGGGCGTCGCGGGGATCGGTGCGGCCACCGCGACGGCCGACGCGCTCGGCTTCGTACTCGGCGCGGCGCTGCTCTGGCACGGCAGGCCGCGCGGCCTCCCGGCACTGAACCGCCATGCGCTCCTCGACGCAACGGCGCTCCGGCGTCTGGTCGCGCTCAATCGCGACATCTTCGTGCGCACGCTGTGCTTGCTGCTGTCGTTCGGCTGGTTTGCACATCTCGGCGCGAAACAGGGCGACGCCACGCTCGCCGCGAACGCGCTGCTGCTCAACTTCCAGACCTTCATGGCTTACGGTCTCGACGGCTTCGCGCATGCCGCGGAGGCGCTGGTCGGCGCCGCAATCGGTGCGCGAGACCGGCATGCCTTCGTGCAGGCGATCAAGGTGACGGCGCTGTGGTCCGCGCTCGGCGCACTCGGCTTCACACTCGTGTATGCGGGCGCGGGCTCCTGGATCGTCGAACGTCTGACGGATCAGCTCGCCGTGCGCGCCACCGCCGATCTCTATCTGCCTTGGGCAGCGCTTTCGCCGGTGATTTCGGTGGGCGGCTATGTACTCGACGGCGTGTTCATCGGCGCGACGCGCACGCGCGAACTGATGGCGTCGATGGTCGTTTCGTTCTCGCTCTTCGTGGGCGCGTCGTGGGCGCTGCTCACGCTGTACGGCAATCATGGCCTATGGGCCGCGATGCTCGTTTTCATGGCCGCGCGCGGCCTGACGCTTGGGCGTTATCTGCCGGAACTCATCCGCGGCCTGCCTAGCAGGGGCGGCGTGAGCGCATAGGCGCTGATCGTCCACCGCTCGGCGCTACGCCTTGAAACAAGCGCATACATATCGAGCATGAACGCGGCTCTAGAATGCCTTCAGCCCTCGCACTCCGCGCGAACAGTCTGCGTGGGTCAGGAGCGCCGGCGTGCCCGCGCCGACGCTTCGCTTCTCCGCTGACGCTCAGCGCGCGACCGGCGCGGGCACCATGGCCGGCGGGCGGCTGTCGGTGGGCACGCCGTGATAATCAGCGGGATCTTGCGGCGGACCGGCACGGCCGCTGGACGAATCGTTCGCACAACCGGCGACACTGGCGGCCAACAGCAACGCAATCATTGAAACGCGGAACATAGACGATAGTCTCTCTAACAAAAAGGGAATGCAGCCAGCGGAGCGCCGGCGCGCGGAAGTCTACTCGCAACGCGCATTCCATGACGCCGCGGCGCACACTCGGCCCTGCCATTTCGTGATGCGTGACCTACTATGAAGTCACAACCGAACGTCAAAGGAGACTGCCATGGACGCTGAATCGATTGCGGGTCTGGTCGGACTCGGAATAGGTCTCGCCGTGTTGCTCGCACTCTCGATCTTCGAAACGAGGACCTATCGACGTGAACACGGTGAAGGCATGCTGCATCACTGGATGACTCATCAGCACGTGCATATGCCGCACTGGATGCGTCGCCGGCACTGACACGACGAGCGGGTTCTTCGTTCGCTTGCGCGTTTTCCCGCGGCTGGTGGCCCGGGGGCTGTTGCGTCGCGCGCGTCACGTTCTGGTCGCGTCTTTGCTCCTTCCTGTTTGTCCGCGTGCTTCGGCGGGACTCTGGTTCCACTGTGCTTTCAGGGCGCACCGGCACTTCCTGACACGGCTGGGCATGGGGGTTGCTGAATCGGTGGCTGCAAGGAGCGCGCACATTTCGGGTCGCTTGTCGCGGCAAGCAATGTGCGCCGGATCAACCAGACTATGCGGCCCAGCATCCTTCGGGGCCGGACAGGGAGAACTTAAATGACGATCGGAACCATCCTGCTCATCGTGCTTATCCTCCTGCTGATCGGCGCGCTGCCAACCTGGCCGTACAGTAGCGGTTGGGGCTACCGCCCGACCGGCGTGCTCGGCGTCGTGCTGATCATCGTGATCGTATTGCTGGTGATGGGACGCATATAGCGCTGGTTGTTTTCGCCCCGGCGCAATTCGTGATTGACTCTGGCACCTATTGCCACGTAGAATCTCGGATTCGTCGGAGCGTAGCGCAGCCTGGTAGCGCATCTGATTTGGGATCAGAGGGTCGTAGGTTCGAATCCTATCGCTCCGACCAACGAAAAGCATCACAAACCCGCGTAGCCTTCGGCTTCGCGGGTTTTTGCTTTTTGGGGCCGGCGCCCGGGACCGCGATCTGCTAGTGCAATAAAAACAGCAATAAAAACAGCAATAGAAGCGGCAATAGAAGCAACGGACCCAACGGGCAAACCAGGTCCATCCACTTGCAACCCGACGCGCCCACATGCGACAGTGCGCCGTGGACACTGACCGCCAATCTCCGTCCACCACAACGCGCCACTACGCCACTACTCGCCGCACCCAGAGTCAAGGAGCCACGCATGAATCTGATTCTCTGGCGTCACGCCGAAGCCGAAGAGGTTGCCGCCACGGATCTTGGCCGCGCACTCACCACTCGCGGCCGCAAGCAGGCGCAAAACGTCGCGAAGTGGTTGCGCACGCGTCTACCCGACGATGCCGTGATACTCGCGAGTCCGGCCGTGCGCACCATCCAGACTGCGGAGACGCTGAGCGATCAATACCGCGTCGTGCGCGAACTCGCGCCGAACGCGAGCGCGCGTGACGTGCTCGATGCCGCCGGCTGGCCCAATGGCATCGCCGAAACGGTGGTGATCGTCGGCCATCAACCGACGCTCGGCCACGTCGCCGCGAAGCTGCTCGGCGACAGCGACGCGAGCTGGCCGCTCAAGAAAGCCGGCCTCTGGTGGATCGCGAGCCGTGAGCGCAACGGCGACGAGCAGGCGGTGCTGCGCGCGGCCATGACGCCCGATCTCGTCTGATCCGATTGACGAGTCGCGCCCGCACAACACCGGCACGACATCCGCGCGACATCCGCACAAACGCTCGCACGACGCCGCGCCAACCTCAGCATGCTCGCCGCATGACATAACGGGCGGCGCGCGTCCAGCTTACAGGCAGTCATCCAATCGTCACGTCTTTGCCATGCGAGCGTCATCGCGCGTTACTACATTGGCGAAAAAAGACTCATCCTTTTTTCGACCAGGACCCCCAATGCGAGAACTGCCGACGCCTACCCTGCCCCTCGCTTCGCTCTTCGAGTCGCGTCGCCTGCCCCGCGCCGAAGAGACGGTCACCGCGCAACATCGTCTGCGAGTCACGTGGGCTCGCACCGACGAAGATCTGCGCGAGGCGCAGCGTCTGCGTTACCGCGTGTTCGCCGATGAAATGGGCGCGCGCCTGACAGGCCCCGCGGGTCTCGACGTCGATTCGTTCGATTCGTACTGCGACCACCTGCTCGTGCGCGATCTCGACACGCTGAAGGTGGTGGGCACATATCGCGCGTTGCCGCCGCACCAGGCCGCGCGCATCGGACGCCTGTATGCGGAAAGCGAATTCGACGTCTCGCGTCTCACTCACCTGCGCGCGAAGATGGTCGAAGTGGGCCGTTCGTGCGTGCATCCCGACTATCGCAGCGGCTCGGTCATCATGTCGCTGTGGGCCGGGCTCGCGGCTTACATGAAGCACAACGGCTACGAGACGATGCTCGGCTGCGCGAGCGTCGCGATGGCCGACGGCGGCCACTATGCGGCGAATCTGTACTGCTCGCTGCGCGACAGCGCGCTGACGGCGCCGGAATATCGCGCGTTTGCGCACACGCCGCTGCCCGTGGATGAATTGCAAACCGGCGCCGAAGTCGCCCCCCCGCCGCTCGTCAAGGGGTATCTGCGTCTTGGCGCAAAGATTTGCGGCGCGCCGGCGTGGGATCCCGACTTCAATACGGCCGACTTCCTGACGTTGTTCCGCCTGTCCGACATCAACGCACGCTACGCGCGCCACTTCCTTGGCGATGCCATGCCGCGTTAAGCAAGCTCGAACGCTCTCCCCGCAAACAAGAAAAGCCCTGTAAAACAGGGCTTTTCTTCGTGTGTCGCTCGACTCTCCTCAGGCGCGAGCAGATCGAAAACCGCCATGCGTCACTCGTCCGTATAGACCACTCGATACGGAATGCCAACCTTTTCCCACTCCGCCGCTTCCTGAATCAGGCTGTAGTCAGTCAGCGGATTATTGGCGACCCACTCATTAGGCAAGCGCACCTCGTAACCGCCGTTGACCTGCGCGACGGTGATGCCGGGCAGGCCGACATCCGCGCGCCGGCGGCACAACAGCGCTGCGAGCCGCAGACAGAACAGCAGCGGCCACTCGACTTCACGCGTTTGCGACAGTTTGCCAAGCTTGCCCGCATGACCGAGCACGAGCGCCGCGAGCCGCGCCTGGTCGGTGCGCGAAAAGCCCGGCATGTCCGCGTTGCTCGCGATATACGCCGAATGCTTGTGATACGCGCTATGCGAGATCGACAAGCCGATTTCATGCAGCGCCGCTGCCCAGCCGAGAAACATGCGATTCTCGACGCGCCGTTCTTCGTCGGGCTCGGTGAATTGATTGTAAAAGCGCACGGCAAGTTCGCCGATGCGCCCGGCCTGCGCGCGATCCACGCCATAACGGCGCATGAAGCCTTCGGCCGTAACGGTGCGCATGTCTTCATGCTGCGAACGGCCGAGCAGATCGTAGAGCACGCCGAGACGCAATGCGCCGTCTGTCGTATCGACGTAATCGACGCCGAGTTCGTCGAACACCGCGATCATGATCGACAGACCGCCCGCCAGCACCGGAATCCGGTCGGCCTTCAACGCGACCAGCTTCAAACGATTGACGTTCTCCGCCTTGATCAACGCGCGCTTCAGCCGCTCGAGCCCACCGCGCGAAATACCGTGCGTGACGCCTGCATCGTTGAAGCCGTTTGCCTCGACCAGTTCGGCGAGCGCGCGCGCCGTGCCCGACGAACCGATTGCCTGCTCCCAACCCGTCTTCTTGTATTGGGCGGAAATGATCTGGATCTCGCGGCCCGCGGCGAGTTCCGCCTGACGCATCGTGTATTCGTCGACGTTGCCCGCCGGGAAAAATGCGCGGCTATGGCTCACGCAGCCGATATAGAGACTCTCCATCTTGATCGGCGTGTAATGCGAACCGATGATGAATTCCGTCGAGCCCCCGCCGATGTCGACCACGAGCCGTTTGCCCGGACTCGCGGGCACAGAGTGTGCTGCCCCCGCGTAGATAAGCCGGGCTTCCTCGCGCCCGGCAATCACTTCAATCGGAAACCCGAGCGCCGCTTGTGCCTCGCCGAGAAATTCGCCGGCATTCTTTGCGATGCGCAGCGTGTTGGTCGCGACCGCGCGCACGTGGTCGGGATGAAAGTCGCGCAGCCGCTCGCCGAAACGCTTCAGCGCGTCCCAGCCGCGCACCTGCGACGCGCGATCGAGCATCTTGTCGCGCGACAGACCGGCGGCAAGCCGCACCGGCTCCCGCAACGCATCGACCTGATAAATCTGGCTGCCCGCGTCGGTTTCCTCGACCCGGCCGACGATCAGCCGGAAACTGTTCGAACCAAGATCGACGGCAGCAAGGAGTTGTGGGGTATTGACCATCGGGTATGCGGACTCCATGCGCGCGAGCGCGGCAGCGGTGGATGCGAGCAAGGCCGGACCTCCACCCGAAGCCCCAGGCGCCTTGCGGCCGGCCGCGCGGTTCAAAGACGCCATTCTAAGCGTACCGGAGCTCACGATGTCACCTCGCGGAAATGGGGGTGCCCGATGCTCCCATACAGACTGCGTCATATTGACGACAGGCGAGGAATACAGCGTAGAATTTATAACATCGAGAATGTCATAACAACGTCATCATACTGTGAGAATTTCCGAGCGTCTTTCCGCCTCCCTATCTGACATTCCATTCTCGCTGCCGATGTCCATCCGCTACCCCTTATTGAATCGCGAGCTGGGCATTCTGGGTTTCAACGAGCGTGTGTTGGCGCAAGCCGCCGACCCCGCCGTCCCTTTGCTCGAACGCCTGCGCTTCATCTGCATCACCAGTAGCAATCTCGACGAATTCTTCGAGGTCCGCATGGCCGGACTGCAGGAACAGATGCGCGACAACCCCGGCGCGCTATCACCCGACGGTATGTCTCTTCAGCACGTCTACGACCTCGTGGTCGAGCGTGCGCAGAAGCTCGTGCATCGGCAATACACAATGCTGCATGACACGGTGCTGACCGCGCTCGAAGCGGAAGGCATCTATTTTCATGGCACGGAAGCATGGAACGAAGCGCAGACCGAATGGGCGCGCAACTATTTCTTCGACGAACTGCTGCCGGTGCTCACGCCAATCGGTCTCGATCCGGCGCATCCGTTTCCGCGCGTGCTCAACAAGAGCCTGAACTTCGTCGTCGAACTGGAGGGTAAGGACGCGTTCGGCCGCCAGGCGATGATGGGCATCGTGCAGGCTCCGCGCGCGTTGCCGCGGCTCGTACGCATGCCGCAGGAACTGTCGGGCTATCCGCATGGTTTCGTGCTGTTGAGCTCGCTGCTGCAACGCTTTGTCGGCGAACTGTTTCCTAACCTCGTGGTGCGCAGTTGCAATCAGTTTCGCATCACGCGCAATAGCGAGCTGTTCGTCGACGAAGACGAAATCACCAATCTGCGCGTTGCGCTGCAGGGCGAATTGCCAGCCCGGCATCTGGGCAACGCGGTGCGGCTCGAAGTGTCCGCGGAGACGCCCGCGCACGTCGTGCGGCGCCTGCTCGACGAAAGCGATCTGACCAACAAGGACTGCTATTACGCGGACGGCCCGGTCAATCTCGTGCGTCTCATGCAATTGCCTGAGATGGTGGACCGGCCCGATCTGAAGTTCGTCCCGCACATTCCGGCAATTCCCGCGCCGATCGCCAACAGCGCCAGCATGTTCGACGTAATCGATCAGGGCGACGTGCTGCTGCATCATCCGTACGAGAGCTTTCAGCCAGTGCTCGAACTGCTGTTGCAAGCGGCAAAAGATCCAAATGTGATGGCGATCAAACAGACCATTTACCGGACCGGCACCGACTCACCGCTGATGGACGCGCTGATGCAAGCCGCGCGCAACGGCAAGGAAGTCACGGTAGTGGTCGAACTGCTCGCGCGCTTTGACGAAGAGACGAACATCAACTGGGCCTCGCAGCTCGAAGCGGTCGGCGCGCACGTCGTGTACGGCGTGGTCGGCCACAAGTGCCACGCGAAGATGATGCTGATCGTGCGGCGCACGACGGTGGGCGGTAAGACGACGCTCAAGCGCTACGTGCACCTCGGCACAGGCAATTATCATCCGCGCACCGCACGCCTTTACACCGACTTCGGCCTGATGACCGCAGAGCAGAAGATCTGTGAAGACGTGCATCATGTTTTCCAGCAACTGACCGGCATCGGCGGCGAACTGAAGCTGCATGAGTTGTGGCAATCGCCGTTCACGCTACATCCGAAACTGGTCGACGCGATTCGCGCCGAGGCCGAGCATGCGCGTGCGGGCAAG
The DNA here is from genome assembly GCF_002879865.1 of Paraburkholderia rhynchosiae. GTDB lineage: Bacteria > Pseudomonadota > Gammaproteobacteria > Burkholderiales > Burkholderiaceae > Paraburkholderia > Paraburkholderia rhynchosiae. The sequence continues at coordinate 312,105 of NZ_PNXY01000003.1, read as the reverse complement.
AAGGCGCGCATCGTCGCGAAGATGAACGCGCTGCTCGAACCCACGGTGATCGCGGAGTTATACGAAGCATCGCAGGCAGGCGTGAAGATCGATCTGATCGTGCGTGGCGTGTGTTCATTGCAGCCGGGCGTGCCGGGCCTATCGGAGAACATCACGGTGCGCTCGATTGTCGGGCGCTTTCTCGAACATCATCGCATCTATTATTTCTACGACGACGGTCGTGAACAGGTCTATCTGTCGAGCGCGGACTGGATGGATCGCAACTTGTTCCGCCGCGTGGAAGTCGCGTTTCCCATCAACAGCCGGCGGCTTAAACGGCGTGTGATCGCGGAGGGTTTGTCGGCATTTCTCGGCGACAATCAGTCCGCGTGGCTGATGCAAAGCGACGGTCATTATCGTCGCCGGCGGCCCGGAAAATCGTCGCGCAATGCGCAGATGAGTCTGTTGACGAAGTTCTGTTCGTGAGCGGCCGGCTCGCTGCGGCGAGCGCGTGAAGGTTGTGATGTGCACAAAAAAGCCCGCTTTTTAGCGGGCTTTCTTGTTTCGTTGAGCCGGGGCCTGTTGTCATGCATGCGCCGGTTGGCGCCGCGCAGTACGATACGACGGAAATCTCACAGTGAAAGTACTGCCGCGCCCTTCCTCGCTTTTCACATCGAGTTGCGCATCGTGCCGTTGCAGCACATGCTTGACGATGGCGAGTCCGAGGCCCGTGCCGCCCGTGTCGCGCGAACGGCTGCGATCCACGCGATAGAAGCGTTCCGTTAGCCGCGGAATGTCCGCTGCGGGAATGCCTAGACCGCTATCCGTAACGGAGAACACGGCAGCACCGCTTTGCGCGTGCCAGTTCACCTTGATCGCACCGCCGTCGGGTGTATAGCGGATCGCGTTGGTCACGAGGTTGCCCAACGCGCTCAGAATTTCGGTTTCGACGCCCGTCACCGTGAGCCCTTCGTCCGCATCGAATACGATATTGTGATTGTCGCTCGACAGGCTTTCCGCGTCGTCGCGCAAATGCCGCAACACCGCGCGCATGTCGATCATCTGATCGCTCGGCGGCTTGTTGTCGCCTTCGAGTTTGGCAAGCACGAGCAGATCGTTCACGATATGACGCATGCGTGACGCCTGCTGCTCCATCAGCTCCAGATAACGCGCGCGTTCAGTTTCGGCCAACGGCAACTCACGCATGGTCTCCAGAAAACCGGAGAGCACCGTGAGCGGCGTCTTCAGTTCATGCGACACATTGGCGACGAAGTCGCGCCGCATCGCGTCGGTGCGCTCGAGTTCAGTAATGTCTTGCGACAGCACCAGCTTGCGGTTCTCGCCATAAGGAAACACTTCCACCGAGAGCACGTTCTGCCGCTTCTCGCCCATGCCGCGCATGATCAGCATTTCTTCGTAGCGGTGCGAGTTCAGGTAACGCACGAAATCCGGCTGGCGCACCAGATGCGTGATGTGCTGACGCAAATCGCGCTTGGCATCGAGACCGAAATGCACTTCGGAGATGGCGTTGCACCACTCGATCTGGTCGTGATCGTCGAGCATCGCGACGCCGTTCGGCGAAGCCTGGATAGCCTGAATGAAACGCGAATGCTGCTGCTCGACCTGGCGCACCTGCGCATGCCAGCGCTTCGCGAGTTTATGCAAACGGTAGTAGATTTCGCCCCAGATACCAGGCGCGCTCGGCACTTCACCGTACACCGGCGCGTCGAGCAAACGCCACAAACGCTCTTTATGGAATGTGCCGAAGAAGCTCTGCACAAGCAGCATGACGACCGCGAGGATCAGTGCTGCCTTCAGGTTCACCAATGCGCCGACCACCACGCAAAGTATGGCGAGCAGCACGATCGAAACGATGGAGCGCGCCCAGATGATGTTCATGGTCTAAACAATCGAAGAGAACGGCGTGCGCGCCGCCGCCCGGAATCAAGCGCTCTTGGCGAGGCGGTAGCCGCTGCCGCGGACCGTTTCGATCATAGCATCGCAGCCGGCCGGCTTAAGCGCAGCGCGCAGACGCTTGATGTGCACGTCCACCGTGCGCTCTTCGACGAATACGTGGTCGCCCCACACCTGATCGAGCAGTTGCGTGCGGCTGTGCACGCGCTCGGGATGCGTCATGAAGAAGTGCAGCAGACGGAATTCCGTCGGGCCGAGATCGAGCTTGATCTCGCTGCCTTCAGCGTGCGCCGCCACACGATGCGTTGCCGGATCGAGCTTCAGGCCGTTGATCGCGACCACGTCCTCGGTCAATTGCGGCGCGCGGCGGCGCAGCACCGCCTTGATGCGCGCCATCAGTTCCTTCGGCGAGAATGGTTTGGTGACGTAATCGTCCGCACCGATTTCGAGGCCGAGCACCTTGTCCTGCTCGTCGCCGCGCGCGGTCAGCATGATGATCGGGATGTGCTTCGTGCGCTCGTTGTTGCGCAGATCGCGCGCGAACGCAATGCCCGATTTGCCCGGCAGCATCCAGTCGAGCAGGACGAGGTCGGGCAATACATCGCTGATCAGGTTCTGCGCCTGCTCCGCGTTGTACGCGCGAATCGGGCAGTGTCCGGCGTGTTGAAGATTCACCGAAATAAGTTCGGAGATCGCGGGCTCATCTTCAATGACGAGAATGCTGCTGGGCATCGGCACCTCTGGTCCTTATCTCTGGATTAACTGAGTGCTTCGCGTTCGAGCGCGTCGCGCGACTTGTGCCGCACGTCCGTACCCTTCACGATGTAAATAATGAATTCGGCGATGTTTTTCGCATGGTCGCCGATCCGCTCGATCGCCTTCGCGATGAACAGAAAATCGAGGCCCACCGAAATGGAGCGCGGATCTTCCGTCATGTACGAAATCAGCTTGCGCACGAATGCGCGGAATTCTTCGTCAATGGCTTTGTCGTCGCGCACGATCTGCGCGGCGGCGACCGTGTCCAGACGCGCGAACGCGTCGAGCGCGCGGCGCAGAATCGACACCGCCATTTCGCCCGACAATTTGATCTCGGCGATATTGATGGTGCGCGACGCGCCGTCTTCCATCAGACGCTTGGTGCGCTTGGCGATTTTCTCGGCTTCGTCGCCGGCTCGCTCGAGATTCGTGATGGTCTTCGAGATCGCGATCAACAGGCGCAAATCGCGCGCGGCCGGCTGACGGCGCGCGATGATGTTGCTGCACTCTTCGTCGATTTCCACTTCCATCTTGTTCAGGCGATCTTCGGCGGCGATCACCTGCTCGGCAATGTCGAGGTCGAATTCATTGAGCGCCTGCATCGCATTGACGATCTGCGATTCGACGAGGCCGCCCATTTCGAGCACCTTCGAGGAAACCAGGTTCAGGTCGGCGTCGAACTGGCTGGACAGATGTTTATCGGACATGTCGTACTCCGTTGTGTTGCCCGGCGATTAGCCGAAGCGGCCAGTAATGTAGTCCTCGGTTTCCTTGCGGACCGGCTTGATGAAGATCTTTTCGGTGTCGCCGAATTCGATCAGTTCGCCAAGGTACATATAGGCAGTGTAGTCCGAACAGCGGGCCGCCTGTTGCATGTTGTGGGTGACGATCACCACCGTGTAATCGCTCTTCAATTCGGCGATCAGCTCTTCGATACGGCCCGTCGAAATCGGGTCCAGCGCCGAGCACGGCTCGTCCAGCAACAGCACTTCCGGACGGATCGCGATGCCGCGCGCAATGCACAAACGCTGCTGCTGGCCGCCCGACAAACCGTAGCCGCTCTGGCCGAGCTTGTCCTTCACTTCATTCCACAACGCAGCCTTGGTCAGCGCCCATTCGACGCGGTCGTCCATTTCCGAGCGCGGCAGCGTTTCGAACATCTTCACGCCGAACGCGATGTTGTCGTAGATCGACATGGGAAACGGCGTCGGCTTCTGGAACACCATGCCGATCCGCGCGCGCAGCAGCGAAATATCGCGCTTGGAGGTCAGCAGGTTTTCGCCGTCCATCAGGATCTCGCCTTCGGCGCGTTGCTCCGGATAGAGCGCGTACATCTTGTTGAAGGTACGCAGCAACGTCGACTTGCCGCAGCCCGACGGACCGATGAACGCGGTCACCTTGCCTTCGGGAATCTGCAGGTTGATGTTCTTCAGCGCGTGATACTTGCCGTAGAAGAAGTTCAGGTCGTTGACCTCGATCTTCGGACGCGACGGCGAAGGCTCCTGGCCGCTTTGCGCGGGATCGAAACCGGCTGGCGCGGTGGGACGCGAGATCGGATTGAGTTGAGTTTCTGCCATGTTCATCGGATTACACTCCGCCCTTACTTGTTCGTGAAGATCGTGCGCGCGAGGATGTTCAATCCCAACACCGCGAGCGTGATCAGGAAGACGCCGGCCCACGCGAGCGATTGCCACTGCGCGAACGGGCTCATCGCAAACTTGTAGATCGTAACCGGCAGGTTCGCCACCGGCTGGTTCATGTCCGCCGAGAAGAACTGGTTCGACAACGCGGTGAAGAGCAGCGGCGCGGTTTCGCCGGCAATGCGCGCAACGGCAAGCAGCACGCCGGTGACGATGCCCGCGATGGAAGCTTTCAGCGTGATCGACAGCACCATCTTCCACTTCGGCGTGCCGAGTGCGAATGCGGCTTCACGCAGCGCATTAGGCACGAGTTTGAGCATGTTTTCCGTGGTGCGGATCACGATGGGAATCTGCAGCAGCGCGAGCGCGAACACGCCGGCCCAACCGCTGAAGTGCCCCATCTTCGCGACGACCAGTGCGTAGACGAACAGACCCACGACGATCGACGGCGCCGACAACAGAATGTCGTTGATGAACCGCGTGACGCTCGCCAGCCAGCCCTTCTGTCCGTATTCGGCGAGGTAGACGCCGGCAAGAATGCCGATCGGCGTACCGACAAACGTTGCGAGCGCGACCAGCATCAAGCTGCCGACAATCGCGTTGGCAAGACCGCCGCCATCGGTGTTCGGCGGAGGCGTGGACTGCGTGAACAGCTCGATGGATAAACCGCCGATGCCGAGGCGCAGGGTCGTGTACAGAATCCAGATCAGCCACAGGAGACCGAACGCCATCGCCGCGAGCGACAGCGTCAACGCCATCGCGTTTTTCATGCGGCGGCGCCCTTGCAGACGCACGCGCATTTTTTCGAGCGCGGCTGCGTCGTTCGAACCCGGCATAGTCATGGTGGACTGGCTCATTTCGCGCCCTCCCCTTTCTCGAGACGAAGCAGCATGACCTTCGAGATTGCCAGCACGATGAACGTAATCACGAACAGGATGAGGCCGAGTTCCATCAGCGCCGACGTATGCAAGCCCGGATCCGCTTCGGCGAATTCGTTGGCGAGCGCCGACGTGATGCTGTTGCCCGGCGAAAACAGCGAGACGTTATCGAGCAGATTCGTATTGCCGATCACGAAGGTCACGGCCATGGTCTCGCCGAGCGCGCGGCCGAGGCCCAGCATCACGCCGCCGATCACACCGCTCTTCGTGAAGGGCAGCACGATCTTCCACATCACTTCCCACGTCGTGCAGCCGATGCCATAAGCCGATTCCTTCAGCAGGACCGGCGTCACTTCGAACACGTCGCGCATCACCGAAGCGATGTACGGGATGATCATGATCGCGAGAATCACACCCGCGCACAGAATGCCGATGCCGATGGGCGCGCCCTGGAACAGCGCGCCGAGCACCGGAATGCCGCCGAGCACCGCGCCGAGCGGCTTCTCGAACCACGTTGCGAAGATCGGCGCGAACACGAGCAGCCCCCACATGCCGTAGACGATCGACGGAATGGCGGCGAGCAGTTCGATCGCGATGCCGAGCGGTCGGCGCAGCCACGCGGGCGAGAGTTCGGTGAGGAAAAGCGCGATGCCGAAGCTGACGGGCACCGCGATGATGAGTGCAATGATCGACGTGGCGACCGTGCCGTAGATCGGCACCAGCGCGCCGAACTGCTTGCTCGGCGGATCCCATTCGGCGCTCCACAGGAAGCCGAGGCCGAATTGTTTGATCGACGGCATGGAAGCGACGATCAGCGAAACGATGATGCCGCCGAGCAGCAACAGCGTGACGATAGCGGCGAGGCGCGCGAGGCCGCCGAAGATCAGGTCGCCGGCGCGGCTGGGCGCTCTTTGCTGCGACGCGCCGCCGGGCGGTGTCGCCCTCGAAGCGCCTGACGCGAGTTGGATGTCGGACATAAGAGCCTGATGGACCTTTTCCAGTTGCCGTACGACGTATGTCGCGCGGCGGTGATGCATGTATGTCGTACTAACGCTGCTTGATAGCGGGGCACCGCCGGGGCAGTGCCGGTCAATGCCATTGGCCGTCCTCACATGAGGACGGCCAATGTGTCACGTGAAGCTGTTGCCGATTACAGGAAGGGCAATGCTTACTCTGCGAGCGGCTTGCCCGATGCGTCCTTCACCTTCGACTTCCACTGCGTCTTGATTTCCGAAACGACCGATTCCGGCAGCGAGATGTAGTCCAGATCGTTTGCGGCTTGCGTGCCGTTCTTGAACGCCCAGTCAAAGAACTTCAGCGTTTCGGTGCCTTGCGCCGGCTTGTCCTGCGCCGTGTGCAGCAGCACGAACGTTGCGCCGACGATCGGCCATGCGTTCTTGCCCGGCTCGTTCGTCAGGATCTGGTAGAACGACTTCGACCAGTCCGCGCCTGCTGCCGCTGCCTTGAACGTGTCCGTCTTCGGCTCGACCACTGTGCCCGTCGAATTCTTCAGTGCCACGTACGTCATGTGGTTCTGCTTCGCGTAGGCCCATTCCACATAACCGATCGCGCCCGGCAGACGTTGCACGAAAGCGGCGACGCCGTCGTTGCCCTTGCCGCCCGTACCCGTCGGCCAGTTGACCGTCGAGCCTTCACCGACCTTCGACTTCCACTCGGTGTTGACCTTCGACAGATAGTTCGTCCAGATGAAGCTGGTGCCCGAACCATCGGCGCGGCGAACCACGGCGATGTCCGTGTCCGGCAGCTTCGCCTTCGGGTTCAGTGCAACGATCGCCGGATCGTTCCACTTCTTGATCTTGCCCAGATAGATGTCGCCGAGCACTTCGCCCGACAGAACCAGTTCAGCCGGCTTCACGCCCGGCACGTTGACGACCGGCACCACGCCGCCGACCACCGTGGGGAACTGGAACAGGCCGTCCTTCGCGAGTTCGTCGTCCTTCAGCGGAGCGTCAGAGCCGGCGAAATCAACCGTCTTCGCGACGATCTGCTTCACGCCGCCCGACGAACCGATGCCTTGATAATTGACCTTGCCGCCGCCGGACTTCTGGTAGGCGTCGGCCCACTTCGTGTAAATCGGTGCTGCGAAGGTGCTGCCCGCGCCGGTGATGTCTGCGGCTTGCGCTGCGATCGCGAAGAACGCGCCAGCGACGCCAGCGAACACGGTTTGCATCAATTTCATGAGACCTCCAAGGTGTGAGCGGTGTGAGCGAGTAACACGAACACCGCGAAGCTTAGGGTCTCTTTATGACAGTAACGTGACTAACCGTGAAACGCATGTGACAGTGCGTTTACTAAGTGAAAGGCGTTCCGGGGGATAAATCGCCGCCAGGACGGTGTTCTCGCCGGTGCTTGTACAGATTAGGCGAAAAAGATGGGGCGCGAACGTTTGCGTGCGGGTTGGGCGGAGTGTGGCGCAGACGCGTTCGGTCGCGCGGCGCAGGTTGGACGGGAGAGGTGATGCGCAATCGGTGGGTCTGGCGTGCTTACAGCGTCCTGCAGCCGCCCGCGGCGGGGCGACTATAGTCTGGCCCGCCGCCGCATGTGAAACGCCGCCTAAGCCGTCGCCTGATTCACGGCAGCCGCAATCGACTCCGCGTGGCGAACCGCGTCGTCGACATGTTCGGCCTCCACCATCACGCGCAGCACGGGCTCGGTTCCCGAAGCGCGAATCAGCACGCGTCCGCGGCCATTGAGTGCATCTTCGGCGTTGCCGATGGCGCGCCGGATCGCCTCGCTGCCCTTCCAGTCCGCGTCCGGTTTCATCCGCACATTGATCAGCTTCTGCGGGAACAGTGTGACGCCATCGAGCAGTTCGGCCAGCGCCTTGTCGCTACGCTTCATTGCAGCAAGCACGAGCAGCGCTGACACGATGCCGTCGCCAGTGGAATGGCGGTCAAGCGAAAGAATGTGGCCCGAACCCTCGGCCCCGAGTTGCCAGCCGTGCTCGCGCAACTGTTCGAGCACGTAGCGGTCGCCCACTGCCGCACGCACAAACTTGACGCCCGCCGCTTGCAACGCGACCTCGACGGCCATATTGGTCATCAAGGTGCCGACCGCGCCTTCGACCTTGCCGTCGGTCGCGATACGGTCCTTGACCAGCACGTACAGCAGCTCGTCGCCGTTGTAGAGGCGGCCGGCCGCGTCGACGACCTGCAGACGGTCGGCGTCGCCGTCAAGCGCAATACCGAGATCGGCATGATTCGCGCGCACCGCGCGCACGAGCGCATCCGGCGCGGTCGCGCCGACACCGTCGTTGATGTTGAAGCCGTTCGGCGCGACGCCGATCGGGATGATTTCAGCGCCAAGTTCATGGAACACGTGCGGCGCGACGTCATACGCGGCACCATGCGCGCAATCGACCACCAGCTTCAGCCCGCGCAGGTCGAACGTGGCCGGAAAAGTGCTCTTGCAGAACTCGATGTAGCGGCCCGCCGCGTCGTCCAGACGCCGCGCCTTGCCGAGCTGCTCCGACGCCGCGCAAGCGAGCGGCAGCTCCAGTTGCTCCTCGATCTGCGATTCCACTTCGTCGGGCAGCTTATTGCCGTCGGCGGAAAAGAATTTGATGCCGTTGTCGTAATACGGATTGTGCGACGCGCTGATGACGACGCCCGCGGCGAGCCGCAACGCGCGCGTCAGATAGGCGATGCCGGGCGTGGGCATCGGGCCGGCCAGCATCACGTCGACGCCGGCTGCGGAAAAACCCGCTTCGAGCGCGGCCTCGAGCATATAGCCCGACACCCGCGTGTCCTTGCCGATCAGTACCGTTGGCCGCGTGCCTGTGCGCGCCCAGCGGTCCGCGCCGACCAGTACCTTGCCGGCCGCGTAGCCGAGCCGCAATACAAATTCCGGCGTAATAGGCCCTTCGCCGACCTTGCCCCGAATTCCGTCCGTACCGAAATAACGACGTGCCATCTTTTATGTTCCTCCTTGGCTTTGGGTTCAACCGAGCGCGCTGGCGTGCTTCGCCGCGTCGCGCAGGGCCGCCCATACTTTCAATGCGTCTACTGTTTGCGCGACGTCGTGCACGCGCAGGATAGCGGCGCCCCGTTCGGCCGCGCACACCGCCGCGGCGACGCTGCCGGCGACGCGCTGGGGCGCCGGGCGCCCGATGACGGCGCCGATCATCGACTTGCGCGACATGCCCGCGAGAATCGGATACGGCGGCTCGGCGCGCGGCGCCGTATCCGGCAGGCGCGCGAGCAGCGCGTAATTATGCTCGACCACCGCCTTGCCGAAACCGAAACCGGGGTCGACGCTGATACGGCCGCGAGCGATGCCTGCCTGCCTGAGCGCCGTGACCCGCTCTTCCAGAAACTGCCGGACTTCGCTCACGACGTCGTTGTAAGCCGGCTCACCCCGCTGCATGGTCTGAGGCTCGCCGAGCATGTGCATCACGCACAGGCCGCAGTCGCTTTCGCGGACCGCATCGACGGCGCCGGGCATCCGGAAGCCCCAGACGTCGTTGATCAGGTCGGCGCCCGCGGCGAGCGCGCGCCGCATCACTTCGGGCTTATAGGTGTCGACGGAGAGCGGCACATTGGCGCCGCGCAGTTGCTCGATCAGCGGGATCACGCGCTCAAGCTCTTCGTCGAGCGGCACCGGCGGCGCGCCGGGCCGCGTCGATTCGCCGCCAATGTCGACGATGTCCGCGCCTTCGAGCATCATGCGCTCCGCCTGGCGCAACGCGTCGCCGCGCATCGCGTACTGGCCGCCGTCGGAGAATGAATCAGGCGTGACGTTGAGGATGCCCATTATCAACGGGCGTTCAAAGGTCAGCTTGAACCGGCCGCATTGCAACGGTTCCGGGATGGGTAGAGAAGGGAAAGCGACTGTGGGCACGTAGCGTTACATCACATAAGACGGACAAATGCAAAACGGGCCGGTGTGAATCACACCGGCCCGCACTTTCTACTGATAGCCGATCAGGCCGGCGCGGTCGCGCTACCCGGCTTGACCTCGGTGCCGGGGCTACCGCCCGACGAGGCGTCGCTTGCCGACGGCGGCGAGCTCTTCGGCGAGCGCGGCGGACGACCCGCCATGATGTCGTTGATCTGATCGGCGTCGATCGTTTCCCACTCCATCAGCGCGGCGGTCATTGCTTCGACCTTGTCGCGGTTTTCTTCCAGCAGGCGCTTCGCGAGATTGTACTGCTCGTCCAGGACGCGACGGATTTCCGCGTCGACCTTCTGCTGCGTCGCTTCCGAAATGGTGCGCGTGAAGCCGCGACCAAACGGTGTGGCGTCGTTTTCGTCGTCCACGTAGACCATCGGTCCCAACGCGTCGGTCATGCCGAAGCGAGCCACCATGGCGCGCGCGGTTTGCGTCGCCTTGTTGAAATCGTCCGATGCGCCGGTGCTGATCAGGTTCAGGAACAGCTCTTCCGCGACGCGGCCACCGAACAGGATCGCGAGACGATCCAACAGGTAGTCTTTCGAATACGTTTCGTTGTCATGCTCCGGCAACTGCCACGTGACGCCCAACGCACGGCCACGCGGAATGATCGTGACCTTATGCACCGGATCGGCCTTCGGCAGCAGCTTAGCAATAACCGCATGGCCCGACTCGTGATACGCGGTGGCACGCTTCGATTCTTCGCGAATCACCGCCGACTTGCGTTCGGGACCCATGAAAATCTTGTCCTTCGCGTCTTCGAAGTCCGTCATTTCGACGATGCGCTTGCCGCGGCGCGCCGCGAACAATGCCGCTTCGTTCACGAGGTTCGCCAGATCGGCGCCCGAGAAGCCCGGCGTGCCACGCGCGATAACCGCGGCGTCGACGTCGTTCGAGATCGGTACCTTGCGCAGGTGAACCTTCATGATGTGCTCGCGGCCGCGGATGTCCGGCAGACCGACATATACCTGGCGATCGAAACGACCGGGACGCAGCAGCGCCTTGTCGAGCACGTCCGAACGGTTGGTTGCGGCGATCACGATCACGCCCGAGTTCGCCTCGAAGCCGTCCATCTCGACCAGCATTTGATTCAACGTCTGTTCGCGCTCGTCGTTGCCGCCGCCCATGCCGGCGCCGCGATGACGGCCGACCGCGTCGATTTCGTCGATGAACACGATGCACGGTGCGTGCTTCTTCGCCTGCTCGAACATATCGCGCACACGAGCCGCGCCGACACCTACGAACATTTCCACGAAGTCCGAACCCGAAATGCTGAAGAACGGCACTTTCGCTTCACCGGCAATGGCGCGTGCGAGCAGCGTCTTACCCGTTCCCGGCGGGCCGACGAGCAGCACGCCACGCGGAATACGCCCACCCAGCTTCTGGAACTTCTGCGGGTCGCGCAGGAAATCGACCAGTTCGGAGACTTCTTCCTTCGCTTCGTCGCAACCGGCGACGTCGGTGAAATTGATTGCGTTGTTGTTTTCGTCGATCAGACGTGCGCGGGATTTACCGAATGAGAAGGCGCCGCCTTTCCCGCCTCCCTGCATCTGTCGCATCATGTAGAACCAGAAACCGATGATCAGGATCGTCGGCCCGAGGTAATACAGCGCGGACACCAGCGCATTGGGTTCGTCATCAGCCTTGCCGCTTACCTGAACGCCATACTTCATCAGATCGCCGACCATCCAGATGTCGCCGGGCGACACGATCTGGTACTTCTGGCCGTCTGCTGGAGTGACCGTGAGGTTCCGCCCCTGGACAATGACGTTCTTGACTTTGCCGTTCTTCGCGTCGTCCATGAACTGCGAATAGGAAACGCCTTCCTGGACACGGGGCTTGTCGAACTGCTTGAACACCGTAAATAGCACCAGTGCGATAACCAGCCACACTGCTGCTTTCGAAAACATATTGTTGTTCAAAGCACCACTCCTTCACTTAGACGGGCGCCTACATTTGCCTTGCGGCACCACTAAAGCATTCTAATCCAGTCCGCAGACCCCTGCCATAAGGTTTCGCTACCACAGAAATAGCATAGCGGGCTGTTACGGCGCCAATTTCGACGCCATCAGCACATTTATCGACAGATGCGGAACTGTTCTATAGCGCCCTACGCAGGCCGCTTCAGATGCTTACCCAAAATAAACGTTTCTGACGACTTGTCCCGCGAAGCTTTGGGCTTGCGGGCAGCCACCACCTTGAACTGGCGCTTGAACTTTTCGACAATCTGGCTGTAACCGCTGCCGTGAAAGCATTTGACTAAAAGGGCTCCATCCCGCTTCAGGTGATTTTGCGAGAATTCCAGCGCGAGATCGCATAGATGCTCGATTCGCGCGGCATCCGCCAAGGCCACCCCCGACAGGTTGGGCGCCATGTCCGAAATTACAAGATCAACCTGGCGTTCTCCGACTAATTCTTCCAGTTGGGTGAGCACCGAGTCTTCGCGGAAGTCGCCCTGAATGAAGTGCACGTCGGCGACCGGCTCCATCGGCAGAAGATCCAGCGCGATGATCGTGCCGTCAATCCCGCCCTCGCGCTCGGCGTCGCGCTGCGAGCCCTTGGCGAGTTTGTTGCGCGCGTACTGGCTCCAGCTGCCCGGCGTGGAGCCCAGATCGACGATGACTTGCCCCGGGCGAATCAGCTTGTCCTGCTCGTCGATTTCCTTCAGTTTGTAGGCGGCGCGGGCGCGATAGCCCTCCCGCTGCGCCATTTTCACGTACGGATCGTTGATGTGGTCATGCAGCCACGCCGTGTTGAACTTGTTTTTTGCCATTAAACGTTGAACTCTTGCTGCGTCATGTCACGCTTTAGGGGATAATACGCGGTTAATTCGCGCGGCCACCGCCAAAAAACCGGCAGTTATCCGCGATTCTGTTGTTCTGACGCGCCGCCTGCCGAATCGTCCCAATTGCGCCCCAATCGAACCAATCGAAAGACGGGATGGGGAACGCAGGTCAGCCATTTTAGTCGAGTCTCCCACTTTCCATGCCCGCCCTCAAAGTCTCTTCCGACCAACGCGCCGAGTTGCGCTCCCAGGCACATGCGCTCAAACCGGTCGTGCTCGTCGGCGCCGAAGGTTTGACCGACGCCGTGCTCGCCGAGATCAAGGTTCACCTCGCCGCTCATCAGCTCATCAAAATCCGTGTGTTCGGCGACGAACGCGAAGAACGCCTCGCCATCTACGAACAGATTTGCGACACGCTGAACGCCGCGCCGATCCAGCATATCGGCAAGCTGCTGGTAATCTGGAAGCCGGAAGCCGCTGCACAACCGGCGGCGAAGAGCAAGCGCGGTGCACTGCCGAGCGCCCGGGAAGCGGCTGTGGAAGCCAAGCCCGGCAAGGGCCGCGCGCCGCGCGTGGTCAAGGTCGTGAAGCCTAGCGAAGTCCCCATGCGCAAGCCGAAGGCAAAAGCCGTGCTGGTGCGCGGCAATGAACGCGTCACGCAAGGCGGCAACATCAAGCGCGCAAAGAAGCGGCAAACCAGCGCAAAGCGCTCGCATCAGTCGAAATAAGCAAGCGGATGAGGGTGCGGCCAAGTCCGCACCCGGCATGCGAGCGGCTCGAAAACTTCGCGGTTTGGCGACCCGCGCCTGCCATGGCGCTGACGGCGCAAGCAGGCACCGGGAGGCCAGTCAGCGCTTTCAGCCGGCCATCTTCCCGGAGGTACCGCGCGCACCTTGTTGCGCGGACCCGGTGCCCGCGCCCACCGGCAGTTTCCACACCAGCGCTATGCCCAGCAGGCTTTCGATCAGGTAAAACACGCTCGAAACGCCATGCAGCATGCCGAAGCGCGCCGCATAAGCGGAATGCCCGACGTCCGTACCCGCTTCGAGCGCCGCGACACGCATCGCATTCATGAACGGCTGCAGCGCGAAGTAACCCACCAGCACGCAAATCAGCATACCGGCCACCAGCCAGCGCAACCGACGATACGCACTGCCGCCTCGCCGGATCACCACGTTGGCGAGGCCGAGCAGCAAAATGCCGCATACAGCGCCCAGCACACCCTCGATGCGAAACAATTGCGCAGCCACTGCGCCCGCCGTCGTCCGGTCGAGCGAAGTAAACAGCACAGGAGCGACGGCATAGCCGATAGTCAGCAGACTACCGACCCATACGACCGTCAACAGACGGAAAATTCGATGCGGCATCAAGGACACCGGAGCCGCCTTTAAACGTAGCTAACCGCGATGATTTCATATTCGCGCACGCCGCCCGGCGCCTGCACCGACGCCACGTCGCCTTCCGACTTGCCGATCAGCGCGCGCGCAATCGGCGAGCTGATGGAGATCAGACCGTGGTCGATGTCCGCTTCGTCGTCGCCAACAATCTGATATTTGACCGATGCGCCCGATGCCAGGTCTTCCAGTTCGAGCGTCGCGCCGAAGACCACGCGGCCATCCGCGTCCACCTTGGACGGATCGATCACCTGCGCGCCGGCCAGTTTCGATTCGATTTCGGCGATGCGGCCTTCGATAAAGCCCTGTTTTTCCTTCGCTGCGTCGTATTCCGCGTTTTCCGACAGATCGCCCTGTGCACGGGCTTCAGCGATGGAGTTGATCACGGCGGGACGCTCAACCGATTTCAGGCGCTGCAATTCGTCGCGCAACATGTCCGCGCCGCGCTTAGTCAATGGAATAGTGCTCATAAACAACTCTCGAGAAAACGCCGGGCCGCCCCAAAATTTTCTCGCCTCCTCGGGGCCCTGGCGCGAAAGCGACAGGTTCGGGGGCGCTCTGGGACAAAAAACGGCCGTAAAAAAAATCACCGCGGTTAAGTGCATTCCGTGGGAGCCGGCAGCCGGGGGAAACCCGGATCACAGCACCTGCGGAACGCCGCTTAACCGCGGCACTTACATCTTGGACAGGTATTCGAAGCCTTAGTTTAGGCGAGCGTGCAGGCCTTGTAAATCGTAGACTTCGAGGTCCTTCAGGTAGCGCAAACCCTCGACGGCCGCGCGCGCGCCCGACATGGTCGTGTAGTACGTGACCTTGTTCGCCTGCGCGCTCATGCGAATCGAGCGCGAATCGGCGATCGCGGCGCGCGTTTCGTCGACAGTCGTAAAGACCAGCGCGATTTCGCCGTTCTTGATCATGTCGACGATGTGCGGACGGCCGTCCTTCACCTTGTTGACGACTTTCACCGGCACGCCGGCCGCTTCGATTGCAGCAGCCGTGCCCTTGGTCGCAACGATCGGATAACCGAGTTCGTGCAGCATGCGCGCGACTTCGACTGCCTTCGGCTTGTCGGCGTCCATTACGGTCAACAGCACCGTGCCCGACTCCGGCAAACGCGAACCCGCCGCCAGCTGCGACTTGAACAGCGCCTCACCGAACGTTTGGCCCACGCCCATCACTTCGCCGGTCGAACGCATTTCGGGTCCGAGCACCGGGTCGACCGCCGGGAACTTGACGAACGGGAACACCGCTTCCTTCACACTGAAGTACGGCGGATCGATTTCCTTCGTCACCCCTTGCTGCGCGAGCTTCTGACCGACCATGGCGCGCGCCGCGATCTTCGCGAGCGGCAGGCTGGTCGCCTTCGACACGTACGGGACCGTACGCGAAGCGCGCGGATTCACTTCCAGCACGTAGATGATGTCTTCTTTCGAGCCGTCCGCCTGCGGGACCTGCTGAATCGCGAACTGCACGTTCATCAGGCCGATCACGTTCAGCGCCTTCGCCATTGCGCCAGTTTGACGCTTCAGCTCAGCCACGGTTTCTTTCGACAGCGAGTACGGCGGCAGCGAGCAAGCCGAGTCGCCCGAGTGCACGCCCGCCTGCTCGATGTGCTCCATCACGCCGCCGATGAACACCGCTTCGCCATCCGAGATGCAATCCACGTCGCATTCGATCGCGTCGTTCAGGAAGCGGTCAAGCAGCACCGGCGAATCGTTCGACACCTTCACGGCCTCGCGCATGTAGCGTTCGAGATCGCGCGGCTCGTGGACGATTTCCATCGCGCGGCCGCCCAGCACGTACGACGGACGCACCACCAGCGGATAACCGATTTCATTCGCGAGCTTGAGCGCTTCGTCTTCAGCTCGCGCGGTGCGGTTCGGCGGCTGACGCAAGCCGAGGTCCTGCAACAGTTTCTGGAAACGCTCGCGGTCTTCGGCCGCGTCGATCATGTCCGGCGACGTGCCGATGATCGGCACACCGTTCGCTTCGAGGTCGAGTGCGAGCTTCAGCGGCGTCTGGCCGCCATATTGCACGATCACGCCGACCGGCTTTTCCTTGTCGACGATTTCCAGCACATCTTCCAGCGTGAGCGATTCGAAGTACAGACGGTCGGACGTGTCGTAGTCGGTCGAAACGGTTTCAGGGTTGCAGTTGACCATGATGGTTTCATAGCCGTCCTCGCGCATGGCGAGCGCAGCGTGCACGCAGCAGTAGTCGAACTCGATGCCCTGGCCGATCCGGTTCGGGCCGCCGCCCAGCACCATGATCTTCTTGTTGTTCGTCGGGTTCGCCTCGCACTCTTCCTCGTAGGTCGAGTACATGTAGGCGGTTTTCGTGGCGAATTCCGCAGCGCACGTATCGACGCGCTTGTACACCGGGCGTACGTTCAACTCGATACGGCGCGCACGCACTTGCGCCGGCTTAGCGCCGACGAGCTTCGCCAGACGCCGATCCGAGAAGCCGCTTTGCTTCAGGTATTTCAGTTCTTCCCTCGAGAGGCTCGCGAGCGTACGGCCGGCCAGCGCGTTTTCCTTCAGGACGATCTGTTCGATCTGCGCGAGGAACCACGGGTCGATCGACGTCTCTTCGAAAATCTCGTGCGCCGTCATGCCGATACGGAACGCGTCGCCCACGTACCAGATGCGGTCCGGACCGGCTTCGCCAATCTCGCGGATGATCTCGTCGCGGTTATCGGTCTTTTCGTCCAGACCGTCGACGCCGACTTCAAGACCGCGCAGCGCTTTCTGGAACGATTCCTGGAACGTGCGGCCGATCGCCATGACTTCGCCGACCGACTTCATTTGCGTGGTCAGGCGCGAATCGGCTTCGCGGAATTTCTCGAACGCGAAACGCGGGATCTTCGTGACGACGTAGTCGATAGTCGGTTCGAAAGAGGCCGGGGTCTGGCCACCGGTGATTTCGTTCTTCAGCTCATCCAGCGTGTAGCCGACTGCGAGCTTCGCCGCGACCTTGGCGATCGGGAAGCCGGTTGCTTTCGACGCCAATGCCGACGAACGCGACACGCGCGGGTTCATTTCGATAACGATCATCCGGCCGTCTTCCGGATTAATCGAGAACTGCACATTCGAACCGCCGGTGTCGACGCCGATCTCGCGCAGCACCGCAAGCGACGCGTTGCGCAGGACCTGATATTCCTTGTCGGTGAGCGTTTGCGCAGGTGCGACGGTGATCGAGTCGCCGGTGTGAATGCCCATCGGATCGAGGTTTTCGATCGAGCAAACGATAATGCAGTTGTCCTTCTTGTCGCGGACCACTTCCATCTCATACTCTTTCCAGCCGAGCAGCGATTCTTCGATCAGCAGCTCGCGCGTGGGCGACAGGTCGAGACCGCGCTTGCAGATTTCTTCGAACTCGTCGCGGTTGTACGCGATCCCGCCACCCGAGCCGCCGAGCGTGAACGACGGACGGATCACGACCGGGTAGCCGCCGCTGCCGGTTTCCGCTGCGATGCTGGCCTGCACCTGCAGCGCTTCTTCCATGGAATGCGCGGTGCCCGATTTGGCCGAACCGAGGCCGATCTTCGTCATCGCGTCTTTGAACTTCTGGCGGTCTTCCGCCTTGTCGATTGCTTCCGGGGACGCGCCGATCAGCTCGACCTTGTACTTTTCCAGCACGCCGTGCGCGTGAAGATCGAGTGCGCAGTTCAGCGCGGTCTGGCCGCCCATCGTCGGGAGGATCGCGTCCGGGCGCTCCTTTGCGATGATGCGCTCGACCACTTCCCACGTGATTGGCTCGATGTAGGTCACGTCGGCCGTGTTCGGGTCGGTCATGATCGTCGCCGGATTGCTGTTGACGAGAATGACTTTGTAGCCTTCCTCACGCAACGCCTTGCATGCCTGCGCGCCCGAGTAGTCGAACTCGCACGCCTGGCCGATGATGATCGGACCCGCGCCGATAATGAGAATGCTCTTGATGTCTGTCCGCTTGGGCATAACGCTCTCGCTAATGTATTCCTGAATTCTTTCCGTCAGCGCGCGCCGCGTGGGCGTCGCGCGCGCTTTGCTTCTCGCCGCTTTTTGCTGTGCTTTTTGCTGTGCTTCCCGCCCGGCTTCTTAGGCCGCCGCGGTCTTGCCGGCCTTCTTCGCGTCCATCAACGCGGTGAAGCGGTCGAACAGATAGGCGATGTCGTGCGGGCCAGGCGACGCTTCCGGATGGCCCTGAAAGCAGAATGCCGGCTTGTCGGAGAGCGCGAAGCCTTGCAGCGTGCCGTCGAACAGCGACACGTGCGTCACGCGGGCGTTGGCGGGCAGCGTGTCGGCATCCACTGCAAAGCCGTGGTTCTGCGACGTGATGACCACGCGGCCGTCTTCCAGATCTTTCACCGGATGGTTCGCGCCGTGGTGGCCCGTCTTCATCTTCACGGTTTTGGCACCGAGCGCGAGGCCCATGATCTGATGGCCGAGGCAGATGCCGAAGGTCGGAATGCCGCGCTCGATCAGTTCTTTGGTAGCCGCGATCGCGTAGTCGCACGGCTCGGGGTCGCCCGGGCCGTTTGACAGGAAGATGCCGTCCGGATTGAGCGCGAGCGCTTCGGCCGCGGAGGCTTGTGCCGGCAGCACGGTGACGTGGCAGCCGCGCTCAGCGAGCATGCGCAGGATGTTGTACTTGACGCCGTAGTCGAATGCGACGACGCGGTACTTCGGCGCATTCAGCTTGCCGTAGCCGCTGCCTAGACGCCATTCGGTCTGCGTCCATTCGTACGTTTCCTTCGTCGACACGACTTTTGCGAGGTCCATGCCCGAGAGGCCCGGGAACGAGCGGGCGAGTTCGATTGCGCGCGCTTCGTCGTCCGAACCGGCGAGGATGGCGCCGTTCTGCGCACCCTTGTCGCGCAGAACGCGGGTCAGCATGCGCGTATCGAGACCGGCGATGGCGACCACGCCTTCGTCCTGCAAGTATTGCGTGAGCGTGCGCTCCATGCGGAAGTTCGACGCAAGAACCGGCAGGTCGCGGATGATCAGCCCGGCGGCATGGACTTTCGTTGCTTCGACGTCTTCGGCGTTCACGCCGACGTTGCCGATGTGCGGATACGTGAGGGTAACGATCTGGCGCGCGTAGCTCGGGTCAGTGAGAATTTCCTGATAGCCGGTGATGGCGGTGTTGAACACGACTTCGCCGATGGTATGCCCGGGGGCGCCGATCGAATAACCACGAAAGACCGTGCCGTCGGCGAGCGCGAGCAGAGCGGGAGAAAATGACGGCAACACGGGAGACTCCTTGGGGGAACACCCTGTTGCCGACCTGCCTATCCGGTTTGCGAGCCGCAGCGAAAAGCATCGACGGGATGCGCGCGCAGACTCGCTCGCGTGCTGCCGTTGACGCTGCAAGGGGTGCGCGATTCTCCAGCGTGTCCATTGTGCGGACGGATCGGCTGGGGTGCGGGCCCTTCTTGCTACGCCAGTGGCGCGCGGCGGATGAACGGTATGGGAGAGGTAGGCGCTAGGGTGCGGGTTGATAAGCTCAAACCTTGGAATTATAGCGTGAAACTGCCCTTCCCTCCAAATCCGAGATGGCTCACCGGCTGGATGGCGCGCGCTACCGGACCGCTAAAAGCCTTACCAGTCGGGGCTTCAAAACGTTTGACGAAGTTTACACTCGCCCATTTCGGATAGCCTCAGTCTATGGGCCCGCAGGCAAGCAGCGTCGTGTAAATGGCCTCGCGAAAGCTCAGGCGTCCTGTTCCGCATGGCGCGCGGTGGCCCGAACTGGCGTGCGCCCCGGCAACACGTACCAGACCGCGCTCAACGCCTGCAATGCAATCAGAATGCCCCAGGCGGTCAGATGCGCAGCCGCCGGATAATGGCCGCCGTTCGCCGGCCAATGCGACAGAATCGCGCCGACGCCGATCTGAAAGCCGAAGATCAGTAGAAAGATGATGAGCGTGAGCGTGGTATTCACGCGGCCGATCATCTGCGCGGGGAAACTGCGCGCCATCACGGCGTAGGTGAGAATGCCCGTGCCGCCGAACATGCCGTACGCCGCCCACAGCAAACTCGCCGGAAGCGGCGCATTGAACACGATCAGCAGTTGCGTCAGGACATACAGCGCCATGCCGATGCCGCAAAAGGCCTGCAGCGATACGCCGCGCCGCTCCAGACTACGTGCCGCGGCGCCGAAACCGACGCAGCCGGCCATCATCGCGAAGCCAAGAATCGATACCAGCCCGGCGGCTTCACGCGCGTCGAAGCCCTGCACGTCGCGCAGCCACGCGCCGACCCACAGCGACTGCATCGCGTAAAAAACGCCTTGCGTGACGACTGAAAATGAAGCGATTTTCCAGAATGCCAGGCTGCGGACTATATGCAGCGTGCCTTGGAACTGCGCGCCGAGACTTGCCTGATGATGGGGCTCCTTCGTCTCGGGTGCGAGCGTCCACTGTGCAAACGCCACCGCCACCGTCAGCAAACCCAGACCGATGCACACCGAACGCCAACTGCTAAAAGTCAGTATCCAGGTGAGCGGAGAACCGACCATCACTCCGCCAAAGCCGCCGATCGCCATTACCAACCCGTTCATCAGCGGCAGACGCGCCGACGCGAAATGCTGCGCCAACGCCTTGAATGCGGCACCGAGACACACGGAGACACCGACGCCGATCAGCAGCCGCCCGGCCATCATCATGCCGAGGCTGTGGGCCGCGCCGAACATCCAGATTCCCGCGGCGGCGAACAGCAAAGTGACAGCCGTGACGCGCCGGGCACCGAAATGATCGAGCAGCACGCCGGCCGGGATCTGCGCGCCCGCAAAGCCGAGAAAGTACAGACTGGTCAGCACGCCGAGATCGGCTGCGGACAAACCGAGATCGCGCGTGATGAACGGCGCGAAACCTAGATTGACGCCGCGGAACACGTACGACACGAAATAACCGGCGGAAAACAGCAGAAAGACGCGCAACTGGGTCGACGACATACGCTCTTTTGATCCGGATGGCGTTGGCCAAAGGACGAACATTATCGGATTTCCGCGGAACTCGCCGACCGCTGCCGACCGCTGATCGACCGCTCAGCGCTCAACGCGGCGTCCCTCGCCGACGATCCGCACAATGGAAAACGCCGTCACCAGAAGGTGACGGCGTTGAAAAATGCACGGCGCGACTGGAGCGGACTGGACGCGTTGGTCTGACCCACAGACGGCTGTCGCATAGCCGCTTATTGCGCTACTTATCCTTCTTCGCGCTGGCCGCGGTCTTCGTCGCCTTGCTGGACGTGGAAGCCGATACTTTAGTCACCTTGCCGGCGCTCGCGGTAGATGCTTTCGACTTGCCGGCCTTGCTCACCGGCTCGGACACCTTCACCACCGCCGACTGGCCGCGCCCCTTCTTCCTGTCGTAGCGCGACTCGCTTTTCGTGCCGCCGACGCGAGTACCGATCTTCTGGACGCCGCCGCCCTGGACGTCGGTCGCGATGCGCTCGGGGCCCGGTTCGCTCGGGACAGCCCTGCCAACCGGCACGTGCAGCACGACGACCTGGCCGCGCGATACGCTATCGCGGTGCGTGCGGTTCCACGCCTTCAACTGACCGACGGACACGCCATAACGCATCGCGAGCGCCGCCATCGACTGATTGCGGCGCACGCGGATCAGCATTTTACGTGTGTCGGGGACGTCGGGCTCCATGGCGAGGACCGCGCTTTCGGCAACGTCCGCGCTGATGTCCTCGTCGTCATCCGAACCGCGCGGCACAACGATGGTGGAACCGGGTTTCAGACGCATGCCGACTGGAATCTTGTTCACTTCCATCAGCGTGTCGGCGTCGACGCCGATTTTTTGCGCGATTGCCGCCGGCGCCGAACGCTCGGTGACCGTGTACGTGGTCCACGAAGACAGCGAACCCGAATACGTTTTCAGATTGCGCTCGAATGCGCTGGCGTTGTCGAACGGCAGCAAAATCTGCGGCTGCGTCGCGCCAAGGATCACGGGCTTCCTGAACGACGGGTTCAGCGAACGGAATTCGTCGAGCGACAGGTTGGCCAGTTTGGCGGCCGTGTCTACGTCGATATCGTGCGACGTGGTGACGGTCACGAAGTACGGGTGATTCGGAATCGACGGCAGTGCGAGCCCGTACATTTGCGGGTTCGTCACGATGTTCTTCACCGCCTGCAGCTTCGGCACGTAGTTGCGCGTTTCGTTCGGCATGCGCAGGCTTAGGTAATCCGTGGGCAAACCCGCCGCTTCGTTACGCGCGATCGCGCGCTGCACGTTGCCCTCGCCCCAGTTGTATGCGGCCAGCGCGAGTTGCCAGTCGCCGAACATATCGTGCAGACGCGACAAGTAGTCGAGCGCGGCGCTGGTCGACGCCAGCACGTCGCGGCGCTCGTCCTGCCACATGTTCTGCTTGAGGTTGTAAGTGCGGCCGGTGCCCGGCATGAACTGCCACATGCCGGCCGCCTTCGCCACCGATAACGCCTGCGGGCTATACGCCGATTCGATGAACGGCAGCAACGCGAGCTCGGTTGGCATACGGCGCGCCTCGAGCTCTTCGACGATGTGATACAGGTATTTCTGCGAACGCTCGGTCATGCGCTGCACGTAGTCCGGACGCTGCGCGTACCAGTTGACCTGCATGTCGACGAGGTCGGTCTGCAAGTCCGGCATCTGGAAACCACGGCGAATACGGCCCCACAAGTCGGCGTCCGCGCTCGTCAACTGAGTGACCGAACCCTGGTCGACGTTGATCGTTTCCTTGGCGGTGGCGGTCTTGCGAAGGGCGTCGGCTACGGCTTGCTGGCTGGCGGGATTTGCTGCGGTGGTGGGGCTGACCGTCGTTGGTCCCTGGCTCGCGCAGGCGGCGAGCGTCAGGACCAGCAACGCACTGAAGATAAATCGCATGAACGTCTCGGCTTCCACAAGGGCTGGAATTTGCAGCCGATAGTACGAAACCGCAACGTCTACGTCAATCGAAAAGTGACCAAAAAGATCAAGCAAATCTAGGGCTTGGCGAATTCTTCCGATTCTTCGCCTGAGGAAGACCCTAACGCGAACCCGGTCACCGGAAGCGGTTCTTCCATTCGCGCATCAATGTGAACGCCGCCAGCCGGTCGGATACCCTTTCGTGCAGTTGCTCCTGCAGGGTCGCCTGGACGGCGGGATTGTCCGCGCGAAGGAACGGATTCACGGCACGTTCGTGGGCAATCGTGGTGGGCAGCGTCGGCACGTTGCGGGCTCGCAACTCGCTCGCCTTGTCGCGCCAGGCCTGAAGCTCGGCATTACCGGGCTCGCAGGCGAGCGCGAAGCGGATGTTGGAAAGCGTGTATTCGTGCGCGCAGTGGACCTCGGTCGCGCCGGGCAGCGCGGCGAGCGAGTCGAGCGACGCGAGCATCTGACCGGGCGTGCCCTCGAACAGCCGGCCGCATCCGCAGGCGAACAAGGTGTCGCCGCAGAACACATGCGGCGTGCCATTCGGGTCCGCCGCCTGGAAATAGGCAATGTGACCGCTCGTATGACCCGGCACGTCGAGCACGCTCAATTCGAGCGCGGGGGCCGCAATCGTCACGCGATCGCCATTTTTCAGACGATGCGTGAGATGCTGGATCGCTTCCCCGGCGGGCCCGTAGACGGGAACGGCCTGGCCATTCAGCAGATCGGTCACCCCGCCGACGTGGTCTTGATGATGGTGCGTGAGTAAAATAGCGCTCAACCGCCAACCGCGTTTCGCAAGATACGCGCGAACGGGGGCGGCCTCACCCGGATCGACGACCACCGCATGGCGTCCGTCGGAAACGACCCAGATGTAATTGTCTTCAAACGCCGGGACCGGTACGTACTCGAGCGCATTCATAGGCGACGCATTCTTAGATATGACTGACCGAGCGATTATAGACTGGCCCGCCTGGACGGATTCGCCGCCGGGCCGTTACGTGCTGGAGTGGGAACAGACGCAGCTCGACCGGGTGGTGTCGGACATATTCGGCTACCACGCGCTGCAACTCGGCTTGCCGCAGCTCGACGCCTTGCGCGAAAACCGCATGCCCTGCCGCGGCCTCGTGCTCGATGCCGCAAGCGGCGCGAGCGCGCCCTACAGTTTTCCACGCGCTCAGGCGCATGCCGGCAATGGCGCGAGACGCGACTTTGGCAACGGCCCCGCACGCGGCGGATTTGCGCCGCTGCCCTCGCCCGCCGGACGCAGCGCGGTCTGGTGCGACCTGCTGGATTTGCCATTCGAGGCCCAAAGCGTCGACCTGATCGTAATGCCCCACACGCTGGAATTCACGAGCGACCCGCACCGCCTGCTGCGTGAAGCCGAGCGTGTGCTGATGCCGGAGGGCCAGCTCATCATTCTCGGCTTTAACTCGCTGTCGCTGTGGGGCGCGCGGCAATCGGTCGGCAAGATGACCGGGCGGCCGTTCGTACCCGCTGCCGTCGATCTGATCGCCTTCACGCGCCTGAAAGACTGGATCAAGCTGCTCGGATTCGACCTTGAACGCGGGCGCTTCGGCTGCTATCGTCCGCCGCTCGACAGCGATCAGTGGCTGTCCCGCTACGGTTTCATGGAAGCCGCCGGCGACCGCTGGTGGCCGATTTTCGGCGCGACCTACATGATCAAGGCGATCAAGCGCGTGCGCGGCATGCGCCTCGTCGGGCCGTTGAAGGTGAAAAAACCCGTCCTCGCCGCGGGCCTTGCGCCCGCCGCCACACCGAACACACGCAACCACACTCAATGACAGCGAACATCATCGACATTTATACCGACGGCGCCTGCAAGGGCAACCCCGGCCCTGGCGGCTGGGGCGCGTTGCTGCGCTTCGGCGATCAGGAAAAAGAGCTGTTCGGCGGCGAAGCGAACACCACCAACAATCGCATGGAACTGATGGGCGTCATCTCCGCGCTCGAAGCATTGAAGCGCCCATGTAAAGCCGTCGTGCACACCGATTCGCAATACGTACAGAAAGGCATCAGCGAGTGGATTCACGGCTGGAAAAAGAAAGGCTGGATCACCGCCGCCAAACAACCGGTGAAGAACGCCGATTTGTGGAAGCGGCTCGACGCACTGGTCGCTCAACACGAGATCGAATGGCGCTGGGTGCGCGGGCATAACGGGCATCCCGAAAACGAGCGCGCCGATCAACTCGCCAATCGCGGTGTCGCGTCGCTCGCGGAACTGTGACACGTGGCCGCCGGCGCACGCACTGCGCCAGCGTGCAAGATACCGTTCTGTTTCCCGCTATTTTCCCGGCTGCAATTTCTGAGGCAAGCTAATCCGAATGCGTCAACTTATCCTCGATACCGAAACGACCGGCCTGAATGCCCGCACCGGCGACCGCATCCTCGAACTGGGTTGCGTCGAACTGGTGAACCGGCGGCTCACCGGCAACAATCTGCACTTCTACATCAACCCGGAACGCGACAGCGATCCGGGCGCATTGGCGGTCCACGGGCTGACCACCGAGTTTCTCAGCGACAAACCGAAGTTCGCCGAAATCGCCGACCAGTTGCGCGACTTCATTCAGGGCGCGGACCTGATCATCCACAACGCGCCGTTCGACATCGGCTTTCTCGATGCCGAATTCGCGTTGCTCGGCCTGCCGCCGGTCAACGCCTGTTGCGGCGAGATCATCGACACGCTCGCGCGCGCCAAGCAGATGTTCCCCGGCAAGCGCAATTCACTCGATGCACTGTGCGATCGCTTCGGCATCAGCAATGCACACCGTACGCTGCACGGCGCGTTGCTTGACTCGGAACTGCTCGCCGAGGTCTATCTTGCGATGACGCGCGGCCAGGAAAGCCTCGTCATCGACATGCTCGGAGAATCGCACGGTGGCGGGGAAGCAAATGCGCCGCGGGTCGCCATCGACTCGCTAGAACTCGTGGTCATCGCGGCGAGCAACGACGAACTCGCCGCGCATCAGGCGGTCCTCGACGGACTGGACAAGGCGATCAAAGGCACGAGCGTCTGGCGCCTTGAACCCATGCCCGTTTCGGATGAGCAAGCCGCTTAAAAAGTGCTGGACGAGCTGGAGAATCCCTGACATAATTCGAAGCTCTTCGGGTGGTTAGCTCAGCGGTAGAGCACTGCCTTCACACGGCAGGGGTCACTGGTTCGATCCCAGTACTACCCACCAGAATTTTGGTGTGTCGATCACCGAAGACAAAAGGGCTTACGCAGGAATGCGTAAGCCCTTTTCCATTTGGTCGTTCGAAGTCGCTTTTGTGGAAATCGTTGTTCGAAGCGGCCTTTCGAAGTCGACGCCGCTTTCCCCGCCAGTGTTCACCACGCGTTCGCGCGATCAGCGGCGCCGTCAACACCGAAACTTCGTCGATTGCGACTGCAAAACAGTGCTGATATAGTCGGTTCTCGGGCATTCGCCCTATCTACTTTCTCTACCTCATCGACCACAGGGAGGCGCCACATGTTCGCAATGCGTATCGCCGTCCCTCACATGGTCTCGCGACGTTGACTCGTCGCTCACGCGGTTCAGCCTGAACAGGCGTCCCGCGCAATTCCAGACAGTCCGCAGCTCAGCCTCGCAGCGTTATCGCCCGAAGTGTTGTCGCCGTCTCATGGCGCGCTTCGACTGTCTGTTCCTTTCGCCTCTGACTGGAACCCCGGTGCGCATCTGCGCTACCGGGTTGTCGCAAATGACCAGAAAAAGACTCGACTTTCGCGGACAAGCCTTCAAGGACGTCCTCGGCTTTACCTTCCATCACTGGGCGCAGCAGCCGTGGCGCATCGTCGTCATTGCAACGCTCGTCATGCTCTCGGCGGTAGCGGATGTGCTCACGCCGATGTTCGCGGGCCGCCTCGTCGATGCGATCGCCTCCGGCGCGACCGCACGTGCAAGCGCATGGCATGCCGCCATTACGGCCTTCTGCGTGCTCGGTGCGCTGGGACTCAGCGCGACTTTGCTGCGGCAATGCATGTACTTCAACATCATCAAACTGACGCTGAAGATGATGAGCGAGATCGCCGCCAACGCGTTTCACCGCGTTCAACGCTTTTCGACCGACTGGCACGCCAACAGCTTCGCCGGCTCCACGGTGCGTAAGATCACGCGCGGCATGTGGGCGCTCGACCTGCTCAACGACACGCTGCTGATCGCGTTGTTTCCGTCGCTAATCATGCTGGTGGGCGCAACGCTGTTGCTCGGCTGGCGCTGGCCGATGATGGGCGCGGTGGTCGGGATCGGCTCCGTGCTGTATATCGCGGTGACCGTGGCGCTATCGCTTGGCTTCGTTGCGCCGGCCGCACGCCTCGCCAACGCGTGGGACACGCGCATGGGCGGTGCGCTCGCGGACGCAGTCAGCTGTAACGGCGTGGTGAAGGCCTTCGGCGCAGAAGAACGCGAAGAACTGCTGCTTGCGCGCGTGATCGGCAAATGGCGGGACCGCACGCGGCGCACGTGGATTCGCGGCACCATCAACGGCGGCGTGCAGGGCGCCATGCTGGTCGCGATTCAGACCGCCATTCTCGGCGCCGCACTGGTGTTGTGGCTGCGCGGCGAGGCGGGCGTCGGCGATATCACGTTCGCGTTGACGATGTTCTTCATGCTGCAAGGCTATCTGCGCGAGGTCGGCATGCACATCCGCAACTTGCAGCGCTCCGTCAACGACATGGAAGAGCTCGTCTCCCTGGAGCGCCAGCCGCTCGGCATCGAGGATCGTCCGGGTGCCGGCCCGATCGCCATCGGCAAAGGCGAGATCCGTTTTGAGCATGTGACGTTTCACTACGGTGCGAACGCCACACCGCTCTACCACGACTTCTCCGTGCGCATCGCGCCTGGAGAACGCGTTGGACTGGTCGGCCATTCGGGGTCCGGCAAGACGACATTCATCAAGCTGATCCAGCGTCTCTATGATGTGTCCGAAGGCCGCATCACGATCGACGGTCAGGACATCGCGCAGGTGAAGCAAGCGTCGTTGCGCAGCCAGCTTGCAATCGTGCAGCAAGAGCCGGTGCTGTTTCACCGCTCGCTGGCGGAGAACATCGCGTATGCGCGACCGGGCGCAAGCCATGCCGAGATCGAGCGCGCCGCGCGGCTCGCGAACGCGCATGAGTTCATCAGCGCGTTGCCCCACGGTTATGAGACGCTGGTCGGCGAGCGCGGCATCAAGCTCTCGGGCGGCGAACGTCAACGCGTGGCGATCGCGCGGGCCTTTCTCGCCGACGCCCCGATCCTGATTCTCGACGAAGCGACGTCGAGCCTAGACAGCGAAAGCGAGGTGCTCATCCAGCAGGCCATGGAGCGGCTGATGTTGGGACGCACGACGCTCGTGGTCGCGCACCGACTTTCGACCGTGCGCGCGCTCGACAGATTACTGGTGCTCGACAAAGGCAAGGTCATCGAAGAAGGCAGTCACGAAACGCTGATCGGCCTCGAGAACGGACTGTACCGGCGCCTGTTCGAACGTCAGGCGCTGGAGTTGATCAAGGGCTTGAGCGAGCCACCGGCAATGCACGGAGCAACACGCATGCGCACCCACGTTACGGACGATTCAAGCTTGCTGGTCGGGAAGTAAGGACGGTGAAGATATGGCGCGTCACGCGGAATAGGCCTTTATTAAAGGCACTTTCTGGTGGCGCGCCGCGCGGTCAAACCACGCCCGAGGGCAATCCGATACCGCGCGCCATTCCGGTCGCGGCGAACACCATCAACACGAGCAAGACAGTTTGAATCACGCTCAAGTGCGCATACCGGCGCGCGTTGCGCAACTCCGGCACGGCGCCTTTTCGCACTGCCGCGCGCCAGCGCATCAATGCGAGCATCGACGGTACTTCAAGCGCGAGAATTAGCACGAGCAGCGTCATCTTGACGTGAAAGAGCGGCTCGTGGAGATAGTAGTCGGCGCCCTTTTCGTAACTACCGAACACGCGCATCAAGCCGGTGACGATCAGCACCAACGCAGAGAGGCCCCACCGCGTATCCGCCCGGAATACGGAGCGCAACGCGGCAGGCACCGTCGCGCGGCGCAGCGCCCAGGTGCGTCGGAGAATCGACGCAAGGGCAAAGCCATAAGCAAGCAAATGGAGGGCGGCAAGCAACCAGCGAACCAGCATAGCGACTCCTGCGAACGACGCGGCACCATCGATTGTTGTCTCACTCGCCCGCCGTCAAGCGCGGGCGGCATCTTTATTTCATTATCGACTACGGCTTACTTTACAACGTGCGTGTCGGTCACCGCATGTGCCCGACGACACAAAGCGCCTGGCTCAGACTTGCCGCAGCGTGGTATCGAGCGCGCGTGCGGCGACGCGATCGCCTTCAGTCGTCAGCGCGGTGCTAAATACGGTTTGCCGGTTGTGGCCCGCCGCAGCCGGTGAGTCCCACAGCAATTCGATCTTCGGACGCCGGCCGAATGTGGCGCGAGCCAGCGACGGAGCGCCAGGCGAGCGTGACGGCGTAGCCGAAGCTGCCGTATCACCCGCCGCGCCGGCTGCGCCGAACGCGACCACCGGTGCGGGCGGCGGCGCAGGGCGCGTGCCTGGACCGTCCGCCCAACGCACGGACAGCTCCCGTGCATCGTACTGCCCCACCTTGCGACGCTCTGCCCACACGCTCACAGTGCGCGTGAGCGGATCGAGCGAGACTGCATAACGGCCAATCGCAAAGCGGCGCGCGGCGATGTTGGTGCGCCAAAGCGCACGCGGACGACAGATCCACAGAACGGCCGCATACAGCGCCGGCGCCGCTAGCAACCAGCCGTTGGTCGCCGCCACCGCTTGCGCGGCACGGCGCCAGCCGGCGCTCGCCACAAACGCGCCGACCGACCACACCGCGAAGATAAACCCGAGGAACGCAAAGAGACGCAGCGTTTGCCGCAACCATTGCGGCAGCGGATGAAAAGGACGCTCGGCAACCGCGCGCGCGCCCGGCAGAAAAATCAGCAGGAACAGGAAGACAAGGTTGACGCACGCCCAGGGCGAGGACGCCATGGCCGATAACGACGCGCCCAGATCCATGTCGGACATCGAAAACAGCCAGCGGGCGAGAAGCACGAGACCGATAGCGCGCAACGCGAAAATCGTTCCGGCGCCAGGCGCGGCATTCGCACGCGTCTCTTTCGTTCTCGGCAAGGCATCCTCCTGTCGTCGGCGGCGCCGCAGCCAAATTCGCGGCACGGCCATTATAGGGATATTACGAAGAGCGGCTCGCTCCGGCGGGCCCGAAACCACCACTTTCCATCGCAGAACGCGAAAAACGCGGCGCGCATGCAACAACGCCCCGCGAGCGGCTTGCGCGCGGGGCGTTGCTGGTGGCTGCGGAAGCGCCTAAGGCGGCCTTGTTCAGCCAGCTATCTGCCTGGACCGGGACTTTCCGGCCTGGCTCACACTTAGTTCGCGTTGACTTCGCGCAGCACGGTACGGTGCTTCCGACGCAGCAGCTCTTCGTACGTGGCGACGTAGTTCTGCGCCATCACCTTCGAGGAGAAGCGCGCTTCGAATGCCTTGCGCACCGTTTCGCGCGGCAGCGTATGCAGGCGCTTGACCGCCGCGACCGCGCTGATTTCGTCTTCGACGACAAAACCCGACACGCCGTTTTCGATCACTTCAGGCACCGAACCGCGGTTGAACGCGATCACCGGCGTACCGCAAGCCATCGCCTCGATCATCACGAGACCGAAGGGCTCAGGCCAGTCGATCGGGAACAGCAGCGCGTGCGCGTTACCGAGGAACTCGGTCTTTTCCGCTTCGCTGATTTCGCCGATGTATTCGACGTGCGGCAGCGACATGAGCGGCTTGATGACTTCGTCGTAATACGCGCGGTCGGCTTTGTCGAGCTTGGCGGCCACCTTGATCGGCATGCCGGCTTGCTGGGCGATGCGGATTGCCGTGTCCAGACGCTTTTCCGGCGAGATACGGCCGAGGAACGCGAGATAGCCCGGCTTGACGTCCTTGATCGGCGTGAGCAGGTTTTCCGGCAGGCCGTGATAAACGGTTTGCAGCCAGTGCGCCTGCGGCAGCGGAATGCGCTGGTTGTCCGAGATCGACACCACCGGCACGTCGTTGAACGTGTTGAAGATCGGCTGCAGTTCGGGCAGATCGAGACGGCCGTGCAACGTGGTCACGAACGGCACCGGTTGGCGCGCGAACAGCGAGAACGGGTAGTAGTCGATATGGAAATGCAGTACATCGAATTCGTCCGCGCGGCGGCGCACTTCTTCAAGCAGCAGCATGTGCGGCGCCATCACGTCGCGGATGGTCGGGTCCAGGCGCAGCGCTTGCGGCCAGAACGCTTCGAGCTTTGCCGAGGTTTGTGAATCGCCGCTCGCAAAGAGCGTGACGTCGTGGCCCTGTTCGACCAGCGCTTCGGTCAGATAGGACACCACCCGTTCCGTACCACCATACAGCTTGGGAGGAACCGCCTCGTGCAACGGAGCGATTTGAGCGATTCGCATAATGAAGAACTCCTCGTAAAAAACCGGCAAAAGTACTGCGTTTGGTAAAAGCGACTCGCTTGCTCGCCAGGGCAGTCGGGCCGGACATACCGGCGCGGGCCTGATTCTTTCGAGAAATCCTGCGATGGATCGCTTCAGGTTAAAAGCCCAGACGACGATCACCGTCCGCGCCTGTGCGGTAAACGCACAAACGTCACCGACGTTGACAAACTGTCAGAAATTTCGGCGGGACATAGAGCGCATGCATTATCGATGCCGGCATTCTCGCTGCACCACAACATTTCAAAGTCTTTACGTTGTTACAAGGGGGATACACTTTGCAAACCCTTGTTTTGCAAGACAGTTCTAAAGTGACAACTGGCTGACGACAGCGGCCGGCCCTGGCTCGCCCGGTGGCCCCTGGTAGGTGGGCTGCGTCAACCTTGCCGGCATACGTTGAAGAGACTCCAGCACCCGGCTGAATGCAATTTGTAATTATATCCCGAAATAATCCGCGATCCGCGTGAACCGCCGCCAGCGCGGTGGGTCGAGCAAGAGTACATCGCGGATGTCCATCGCGAAATCATCGCGCCAAAGGCCCGGATACACAGGGCGCAATCGCTTTTGCATGTTTACAATGCGAAGCATTGGCTTCGCCGCGAACTTTTCGCGTGGCCCAGGCTTTGCATGCACACCCCCGAACCACACCAACCTCACGATCAATTGGAACATTTGACCATTGCCCAGCGTAACGCCGAGAACGCAAAGCTAGCGAGCTATGCGCATAGGCCGCTTGCGTTTCTTTTTCGCTTTATCCGCCGCCATCCGCTCGCCCACGCGATCGTACTCGGCAGTGTGATAGCGGCCGTGGGCTGTGCGCTCGCTTCGCAATACGCGATCAAGCACCTGATCGACGTGCTCGGCGCAGGCCGGCATCATCCCGGTCCGCTGTGGGGCGCATTTGCGATCCTCGTCGGGCTGATCGCTGCGGACAACCTGCTATGGCGGGTCGGCGGCTGGGTCGCCGCGCACACGTTCGTCGCCGTGACGGGCGACTTGCGGCGCGACCTTTTCCAGTATCTGAGCGGACATTCGCCGACCTACTACTCCGAGAAACAGCCCGGCATGCTGGCGAGCCGGATTACCGCGACCTCGAACGCCGTCTACACCGCCGAGAACACCACCGCCTGGAACGTGCTGCCGCCGTGCATCGCGGTGCTCGGCGCAATCGTCATGATCATCGCGGTCAATCCGCTGATGGCGGGCGGCCTGATGCTGTGCTCGGCCATTCTGTCGGTTGTGCTGTACAAGCTTGCCGGCCGCGGTTCCGCGCGTCATCACCATTTCGCGACCAAAGCGGCCTCGGTGGACGGCGAACTGGTCGACGTGATCAGCAATATGGGCCTCGTGCGCGCGTTCGGCATGACGTTTCGCGAGCAGCAGCGCTTCGGCGCGACGGTCAAGGCCGAGATGGACGCGCGCCAGCAAAGCCTGCTGTATCTGGAAAAGCTGCGCCTGCTGCATGCGGTGATCACCGCGCTGCTGTCGGCGGGTTTGCTTGGCTGGGCGCTCGTACTGTGGGATCAAGGCAAAGCGACCTCCGGCGACATCGTGCTCGTCAGCTCGCTCGGCTTCACCATTCTGCACGGCACGCGCGACCTGGCCGTTGCGCTGGTGGATGTCACGCAGCACGTGGCGCGTCTCGCGGAAGCCGTGCGCACGCTGCTCGAGCCGCATGGCATGCCCGACCGCGACGGCGCGAGCGAACTGGTGCCGCAAGGCGGGCGCGTCGATTTCGAAGGCGTGACGTTTGCGTACCCGCGCCGCCGGCCAATTCTCGATCATTTCGATCTGCATATCGAACCGGGCCAGCGCGTTGGGCTCATCGGCAAGTCGGGTGCGGGCAAGTCGACTGTGCTCGCCTTGCTGCAGCGTTTCTATGAAACGCAAGGCGGCGCGATCAAGATCGACGGCCAGGACATCGCCACAATCACGCAAGACAGCCTGCGCCATACGATCGCGCTGGTGCCGCAAGACATTTCGCTGTTCCATCGCACGGTGTACGAGAACATTGCCTATGGACGTCCCGAAGCAAGCCGCGAGGAAGTCCTGGCCGCGGCACGCGAGGCACGTTGCACCGACTTCATCGAGGCGATGCCGGAAGGCTTCGATACGATTGTCGGCGATCGCGGCGTGAAGCTGTCGGGCGGCCAGCGTCAGCGGATCGCCATTGCGCGCGCCATTCTGAAGAACGCGCCGATTCTGCTGCTCGACGAAGCCACGTCCGCGCTCGACAGCGCCTCGGAAGAAGCGATCCAGAAAGCGCTCGACCGGCTGATGGTGGGCCGCACGGTGATCGCGATTGCGCACCGGCTGTCGACGCTGAACAACTTCGACCGGATCATCGTGATGAGCGCGGGCAAGGTCATCGACGACGGCAGCCCCGAAGAGCTGCGTCAGCGCCCCGGCCTCTATCGCGACCTGCTCTCCAAGCAATATGGCAAGGGCACCACGCTGCATGTGGGCGGCAAGAAGGTCGACGAACAGCACGTGATGTGAGATGCGATCCAGTCCGCGCACGGGACGCGGCGCGGACTGAACAACAAAAAAGCCGCTTCGAGCGGCTTTTTCATTTTCCAGGTCAGTCTGATGCGGCAGCGCCCATAAGCGGTTAGCCGACGGTTAGCTGACGAGAACCTCGCGCGCGGTTTTCTTCCCCGATGCGGCACGCGCACGCCCGCCTCTGGTGCGCGTTGCACCAGAGGCGCTCTGCAGATCGCGCATGAAGTTATCGCGCCACACCGACACGTTGTTCTCGCGCAATTGCGCCATCATGTCCCGATGACGCGCCTGGCGCTCCGCGAGCGGCATGTCGAGCGCGCGGGCGAGCGCATCGGCCATACCATCAATGTCGACCGGATTCACGATCAGCGCGCCATCCAGTTCCTGGGCAGCGCCCGCGAAGCGCGACAGCACGAGCACGCCCGGATTCTCCGGGTCCTGCGCCGACACGTATTCCTTCGCAACGAGGTTCATGCCGTCGCGCAGCGGCGTCACATAGCCGACGTGCGCCGTACGAAACAGCGCGGCGAGCACCGAGCGTTCGTATTGCTTGTGAATGTAGAGAATCGGCGTCCAGTCGAGCTCTGCAAAACGCCCGTTGATGCGGCCCGACTCGCCTTCCAGCTGCAAGCGGATGTCCTGATAGGCGTGCAGGTCCGCGCGCGTAGGCGGAGCGATCTGCAGGAACGACACCTTGTTGCGCTGCGCGGTGGCATGTTCGAGCAGACGTTCGAACGCGCGGAAACGCTCGACCAGTCCCTTCGAATAGTCGAGCCGGTCCACGCTCATGATCAGCTTGCGCGAATGCAGCGTCGCCTTCATCGTGCGGACCGGCTTGCCGCGTTCGCCCGCTTTCGCGAGTTCGGCGATCTCGTCCGGATAGACGCCGATCGGGTAAGCCGCGGCATGCAACGTATGACCAAACGCATGGATGGCAAGCGGGCCGCCGGACGATGCGTCGACCGTGCCGTTCGCCTCGTTGACGATGTAATCGCAAAACGCGCGCAGATCGGGCGCGGTCTGGAAGCCCAGCAGATCGAATGAACACAAGGCTTCGACCAGTTCCCGATGCGGCGGCACCGCCAGCAGCACTTGCGAAGCCGGAAACGGAATATGCAGGAAAAAGCCGATCCGATTCTTCACGCCCGCCGCGCGCAACGCCTGGGCGAACGGAATCAGGTGATAGTCGTGGACCCAGATGACGTCCTCCTCGCGCAGCAGCGGCACGAGTTGCTGCGCGAGCCACGCGTTGACGCGGCAGTAGCCTTCGAAGTCGTGACGGTCGTAGTGCAGCAGATCCGCGCGGTAATGAAACGCCGGCCACAGCGTGGCATTCGAGAAGCCGCGATAGTACTGGTCGTAATCGCGGCGCATCAACGCAATCGTTGCGAAAGTCACGGGGCCGCGCTCTTCGACCTTGATCTGCGGCTGGCCCGAACTCAGCACGTCGCCGCTCCAGCCGAACCACATGCCGCCGGTTTCCTTCAGCGCGTCATACACGCCGACCGCGAGACCGCCCGCCGCCGGACCGCCCTCCGAGATCGGCGCGACCCGGTTCGAAACGATAATCAGTCGGCTCATGACACGCGGTCCCCGATGCAATACGTTGTTGTTGCAATACTTTGTGAATTCGACGCTGTGGCCGTCATGCGGCACGCGCCGCCGCAACCACCGTCTCCAGCCAGTCGAGCAGCGCGGACACCGACTCGATACGCGCGCGCGCCGTGGACTCGCCCACGCCGACTTTGATGGACAGCCCGTCGCGCTCGTTGACGACGGCAAAGCCCTTCTCGTCGGTCAGGTCGTCGCCAGCAAAAACCGGCATGCGACCGACGAAGGGCGGCTCGTCGAGGAACGCGCGCATCGCACGGCCTTTGTCGACATCCTTCGGCTTGATTTCGTAGACCATCTTGCCCGGCTGCAGCACGTACGAGTTCGGGTAGTCTGCGACCAGCCGCTGGGTCGCCTCACGCGCCACCGGCTCGCGGTCCGGCGCGTTGCGGTAGTGCAGCGCGACGGCTGCACCCTTGATTTCAAGCAGCAGGCCGGGATTCGCATTGACCACGTCAGCCAGCGCCTGCTCCATGCGCAGAAGCCGCTCGTCATGAAAGCCGATGCGCTGCGTGTCGCCGTTCGCGTCGCGTCGCTCGGCGCCATGGAGACCCGCAATCGGCAGGTCGGGCATGCCGAGAAAAGCATCGATACTGTCAATGCCACGCCCCGATACCACCGCGACCGCGCCATTCGTCAAACGCCGCAATTCGCCTAGCAGTTCGATGACGCGAGGTTGCACCAGCACGCCGTCCGGCGTGGGCGCGAGTTCAACGAGCGTACCGTCGAAATCGAAGAAAAATGCCGTCTCGCTCGGAGACAGGAAACCCGGAAGTGCTTGCATCGCGTAATTTGCCTTTCGGCCTTTTGCAGCCGGAAAAGTGTGCGCATCTTACCGCGCATCCGTCGATTTTTCGAGAAAGTAAGCCAGGCCACAAGAGCGGCCGGGCAGCGCGTAAGCCCGGTGGCGGCGCGCTTGCTGCCCGCTCGCTGCCTGCTTACCTCCATTACGTTCAAAACGGGAACAATCGGGCGTCAGGCAGCTTTCAGCCGCGTGCGTCAAATTGCCTCGCCAACCGCGCGCGCGTGGGCTGCAGGCGACGCCATCCGCCATTTTGCGATACAGTCGCAGCCACACGAGCCATTGGCGTTACGCCGATATTTGTCCACTATCGCGAACCGCTCGCCACCGCAAGCCCGTACGTAAAACGGCACTCAATCGGCGCCAATCGGCGCAGGCCACGCGGACGCGAGCAACCGCAACGCGTCGCGCCGCTCTTCAATCGAGTCATTGACACCCGCTTTGTTCCCGATCATCTCACTGCGACGGCTGCAACCGAATCTTGCCCCATCGCGTCGCGCCCGGCGCGCGCGCCTTTTTGCGTCGACGCTACGAACGAGCGCGATGATCGCGCTGATTGCGATTACCGGCTGCACGAGTCGCGCGGAACCCTGGCATCTGACCAATGTGACCGGCCACTTGCCCGACCTCGATTTCACGCTGACCGGCGACGACGGTCGTCCCGTCAACGGCGAATCGTTCAAGGGCCGCACGTCGCTCGTCTATTTCGGCTACACGCATTGCCCGGACGTTTGCCCTGAAACCATGGGGCGGCTGATGCAGGTGCTGGACAAGCTCGGCCCCGACGCGCAAAAGGTGCGCATCCTCTTCATTACCGTCGATCCCGCGCGCGACACGCCGCAGGCTTTGCGAGATTACGTCGGCGCGTTCGATCCGCAACATGCCGAAGGACTGACCGGCACCGACTGGCAGATCGAGTCGCTCGCGAAACGCTACCGAGTCGCGTATCAGATGGAAAAGCGCGACCCTAACGGTAGTTATGAAGTCACCCATAGTTCCGCCGTCTACGTGTTCGACGCGCGAGGCCGCGCGCGCCTGCTCGCCACCGATCACGACACGCCCGATGCGATCGCGCAGGACTTGCGCCGTATCGTCGATCAACGCTCCTGACCTTTACCGATGACCCAAATGACGACCAACCGCAGAACGCTGTTTGTCTTTGCCGGCGCCCTTACTCTCTCGCTCGCTTTCGCCAGCTCGGCCCAGGCCGCCGGCGCGCAGACCATCACCGCAAAAAATGCATGGGTGCGCTGGCTGCCGAACAACCTGCCCGCGGCCGGCTACGTGACGCTCGTCAATGCGAGTGACAAGCCAGTCGATCTCGTCGATATTTCGAGCAGCGATTACGGCGACGCGATGTTGCATCAGACGGTCTCGAACGGTTCGTCGCAGAAAATGGTAATGGTCGACAAGCTGACGGTCCCCGCCCACGGCCAGGTCGCCATCGCGCCGGGCGGTTATCACGTGATGCTCGAAGACGCGAAGCACAAAGTCGCGCCGGGCGACACGGTGCATCTAAGATTGAAGTTCTCCGACGGCGAAACCCTCGACACACCGTTCGCGGTCAAATCGCCCGCGCAGACCAAGTAACCCGGCAACCCCGCAGCAATGAACCTGCTCTACTGGCTCGATCCCTGGGAGTTCTCGCCGACCGTCGTGATCGCCCTGCTGCTGCCGGCGATCCTGTTCGTGCGCGGCGCGCGCAAAGCGAACGTGTCGCTCGCGCGGCGCGTTTCGTTCTGGTTCGGGCTCGTGGCGTTGTACGTCGCGTTGCATACGCGGCTCGACTATTTCTTCGAGCATGAGTTCTTCATGCATCGCGCGCAGCATCTGGTGCTGCATCATCTCGGACCGTTTTTTATCGCGCTGTCGTATCCGGGCGCGGCATTGCGCGCGGGCATTCCTCTTAGCTGGCGCCAGCGTTTCGTGCAGCCCGCGCTACGTACGCCGCTTGTTCGCACGCTGCTCGACGTGGTGATGCATCCGGTCGTCGCGGTGACATTGTTCGTTGGACTGATTTACTTCTGGCTGATGTCGCCGGTTCATTTCGTCGCGATGCTCGACTGGCGGCTTTATCGCGTGATGAACTGGAGCATGGTGATCGACGGCCTGCTGTTCTGGTGGCTCGTGCTCGATCCGCGTCCGGCGTCGCCTGCGCGTTTGTCGCCAGGCAAGCGCGTGCTCGTGGTGATCGCCGCGATTCCGCCGCAGATCATCCTCGGGGCATTCATCTTTTTCACGCCGCACGAGTTGTATCCGATCTATTCGATTTGCGGCCGCGCATTCACATGGCTGAGCCCGATGCGCGATCAACAGATCGGCGGGCTGCTGCTGTGGATTCCTGGTTCGATGATGAGCGTGATCGGCGCGCTAGTGGCCTTGCGTCACTGGATGCGGCTCTCGGCACGCGGGCGTCTGCGCGGCGAACAGCGCGCGAAGATTGCCAACGCAACCAATGCGGCTGCCGCGAAATCTGCTTCGTCGACTGCGGCAGGCCATCGCTGATGCCTGTTGATATTTAGGCCGAACGCATCCACACGTGGGGGATGCCGTCCTCTTCGTGAATCTCGGACACCGGCGTAAAACCGAACGCGCCGTAGAAGCCTTGCAGATGCGCCTGCGCATGCAAACGAATCGGCGTACCAGGCCACTGTTTCCTGATATGCGCGATCGCGCGATCCAGCATCGCATTGCCAAGACCGATGCCGCGAAATTCCGCGGTCGTCAGCACTCGTCCGATACGGATGTCGCTGTCGTCGGCGCCGGGTAGTAGTACGCGCAGATAGCCGGCTAGTGGCGGCCGCGCTACGCTTGTAGTTGCGCTTATAGTTGCGCCCCGAGCCGCGCCGAATGCAAGCAGATGCCAGGCGTCGAGATCGAGGCCGTCGATATCGCCGTACAAACAGTTTTGCTCGATCACGAAGACGGCGCTGCGCGCGGCGAGCATCGCGTAGACCTCGGCGCTGGTAAGGTCATCGAATGCCTTCCAACGCCATTCGAGTTCTGCAAGCCTGGAGGCGGCGGTGGTTTGCGTTTCAGTCATGAGAGGCTTTCAGAAAGAGGCACGCCGTCACGGACGACGGCGAATACGCAATTATGCCGTGCGCCGCGGTGTTGAACCCATCACGCGCTTTTGACGCCTGCTCGTGGCTGTACATCGCGGCGTCGGCTGCGGAAAGCAACTCGGCAATGGGAACCGTACCGTTCGGCATCGTATTGAATCTGGCCGACGCCATAGCGGATCCCATAGCCGCGTTGCGCCTCGTCGTTGCGCTCTTCAAGCAACTGCATGAGACGCTGCGTCACTTCCTGCTTGGCGACCGAGTCCGCGTCGCTTAGCAACGCAACGAACTCGTCGCCGCCGAGCCGTCCGATCACGTCGCTTTCACGCGGTGCGGTGCGGTGCGCAGCGCGTCGGCGAAAGTCTTCAGCGCGTGATCGCCTTCAGCGTCACCGAGCGTGTCGTTGATCTGCTTGAAATCGTCCGATCGAAAAACAGCAGCGACGCCGGCTTGTCGACATTTGCTGTTCGTGGTCCACGAGGCTCACGAGCGCGGTCGGCACACTGAACAGGCGCTTCGCGAGCGGTGTCAGGCGATCAAAGCGCTCTTCAGGCGACGTATCGAGGATATGCAGCGCACTTAAGTGTTCAGACGCGGGCCTTCATCGCTGCGTGTGTGGGTGGCACATGCATGGCGTCCTCTGAAACCATCTCATGCAACGGCAGATGGTGATGTGGCGATTCGCGGCATCTAACCTGTGCAATTTTGCCCGCCTCGGTAAGTTCCGCGCGCGTCGCCTCCCTATTCGCTTGTGACGACCGGTTGGACAGGTTGCGCGAGACGTTCGATCAGGTTGCCCGGTCCGCATAGATGCAGCGCGCCGACCACCACCAGCGTTCGCTCGGGCCGCGCGAGCAACGCGCTCAGGCGCGCAGCCCAGATGCCATTGCGCGCATCGAGTATTGCTCGCCGGATTTCCGGCAGATTGAACATGGGCGATTCGACGGCAATGCGATGCACGGCGGACAGATCGCCTTCGAGCCAGGCCGCATGCATGCGCTCGAGCGTACGTCGCGGTTCGTCGAGGTCGGCCATCAGCACAGCGAGCGCAGCACCGACAGCATCGAGCGGAATCGATTCGAGCGCGGCGGCGACTTCCCCCGCTGTCTCGATGTAACCGTACGGTTTGCCCTGCGCAATCGCCGAGCGAAGCATGCGCGGCTCGACGCCTTCAACGACCTGCTGGAACAGCGTGGGCGCAACGATCAGCGCGGCCCACGGACGCAGATCGACGAACGGCGCCAACGGGCCTTCCTTCGGCCATGCCGCTTGCAGGCGAGTCCAGGCATCGGCGGAAAGCAGAGGCTGCAGGCGTTGCGCGCCAGCGCGAGGATCGGCCTTCAGGAAAGGCAGAATCGTCGGCGGGTCAGACTCGAACACCAGCATGTCAGCCCAGTCATACGCTTGCGCGATCCAGGGCGGCGTTCTGCGACTCGATGCGGGAAAGAGATGCATCGAGCCGAGCAAGCGCACATTCGTGCCGGTCAGTTGTAGGTACATGCACGTTTGGGAGCGAGGAACAAACACGCATTGTGCGCCATGTCGACGCCGTCTCACGTTGACGTGCGGCGCAGAGCCGGCGCGCGCGCACAACTGATTGCGAAAGCGCAAAAAGAAAAGCCCCGACATGTCGGGGCTTTTCTGTACAGCAACTACTGGAGGCGCGAGCCGGAGTCGAACCGGCCTAAACGGCTTTGCAGGCCGCTGCATAACCGCTTTGCTATCGCGCCGCAAGCGGATCGGAATCTAGCTGCAGATTCGCTGACTTGTTTGATGGCCAACCATCGGCCCACCAAACAAAAAGGGAAGCGCTGCTTCCCCTGATGTATGGAGCGGGAGACGAGGCTCGAACTCGCGACCTCAACCTTGGCAAGGTTGCGCTCTACCAACTGAGCTACTCCCGCATTGCACTGCTTCGCAACGCCTTGCAGTTTTACTTCGCCAAACCACTTCACTAGACAACGCGCTGCTTCAAAATCTGGAGCGGGAGACGAGGCTCGAACTCGCGACCTCAACCTTGGCAAGGTTGCGCTCTACCAACTGAGCTACTCCCGCATAGTGCTGCTTATGTACCGCCGCTTATCTACTGCTTTACCGGCTTATTGCTGCCTTTTTGCTTCTACCTGCTTCTACCGCAACCGATGTTTCGAACCGCTCGCATCGGAGAAACGAGATTATGGAGAAACGACAGAAACGTGTCAACCCCTTTTGCGAATCTCTTTAACTGAA
Organism: Paraburkholderia rhynchosiae; assembly: GCF_002879865.1. Taxonomy (GTDB): domain Bacteria; phylum Pseudomonadota; class Gammaproteobacteria; order Burkholderiales; family Burkholderiaceae; genus Paraburkholderia; species Paraburkholderia rhynchosiae. The sequence goes on along the minus strand of NZ_PNXY01000003.1, from coordinate 270,250 downwards.
CAGATTTCACTCACGAGTTCGCCACATTTCATCGCAATCAAAGCGCTTCCCACAATCGCACGCGGCGGTCAAACCGCGCCGCCCCGCTCGCGAATTTGCGGCCACGCGAGCTTCATGTAATAGAGCATCGACCAGATGGTCAGGAATGCCGCGAGGTAGATCAACCACAAGCCCCATGTCCGCGTGTCGATCACCACGCCGCCGCCGAACGACAGCGGACCGTGGAACAGCAGCATGGGAATCGCCACCATCTGGCAAGCGGTCTTGAACTTGCCGAGCGAATTCACGGCAACGCTCTTCGACGCGCCGATCTGCGCCATCCATTCGCGCAGCGCCGAGATCGCGATCTCGCGTCCCACAATCACGAGCGCGATTGCCGAATCGATTCGCGCGAGCTGCACGAGCACGAGCAAGGCGGCGGTCACCATCAGCTTGTCCGCGACCGGATCGAGAAACGCGCCGAACGCCGAGGTCTGATTCCACTTGCGGGCAAGGTAGCCGTCGAACCAGTCGGTCAGCGCGGCAAGCACGAAGATCGTGGCCGCCGCGAGATTGCGGTGCGCGGGGCTCATCATCATGTCGGGCAAATAAAACACGCCGACGACCAGCGGGATCAGAACGATCCGCAGCCAGGTCAGGAAAATCGGGAAATTAAACGGCATGGGCAGGCGCAGCGTCTGACGGGAGAGATGCAATTGTGCCGTGTCATAGTGCCTGCCACAAGCAAAGCGGCTGCAGGAGCGAGGCGCGCGCCGCTTGCGCGAGTCACTTCGCGCGGGGCCAGCGTGCGAAGCCGGGCCAGGTGCGCATGTCCGCCAGCGGATCCGGCTCGTAGTGCAAGGTGCTGCGGCAAGACCTTAGCGGCTGCGTCCAGCTACGGGCCTAACCCGCGCGCCGCGAATCAGTGCAATTGCCGGTAGATCTGTTCCGCGAGCGCCTGCGAAATGCCTTCGACGCTCGCTAGATCCTCGACGCTCGCCGCGACCACGCCGCGCAGTCCGCCGAAGCGCGCGAGCAGCCGCTGACGCCGCTTCGCGCCCACGCCTTCGAGCTCTTCGAGCCGCGACGTCTGACGCGTCTTGCCGCGTTTCGCGCGCATGCCGGTGATGGCGAAACGGTGCGCTTCGTCGCGAATCTGCGCGACCAGCATCAGCGCGGCGCTTTCCTTGCCGAGTTCCAGCGGCGCGCGGCCGTCGGCGAAAATCAGGGTTTCGAGGCCGACCTTGCGCCCCTCGCCCTTCGCGACGCCGACCAGCATGCTGGTGTCCAGCCCCAGTTCCGTGAACACCTGCCGCGCGATTTCGACCTGGCCCTTGCCGCCGTCGATCAGCACGATGGTGGGCAAGATGCCGCCCGACGCGACAGGTTCCGCGGCTTCGGACGCCAACGACGGATCGGCGGCCGCGTCGCTTTGCAATTCGGCGGCTTCGTCGGTGGCGTTCGCGGCGGCCTGCGCGACCATCTTCTCGTAGCGGCGCGTGAGTACCTGGCGCATCGCCGCGTAGTCGTCGCCGGGTGTAATGCCGGTGATGTTGTAGCGGCGATATTCCGACGACTGCATCTTGTGATGGTGATACACGACGCACGACGCCTGCGTCGCCTCGCCCATCGTGTGGCTGATGTCGAAACATTCGATCCGCACGTGCGCCAGGTCGTCGCATTCCATGCCGAGCGTGTCGGTGAGCGCGCGCGTGCGGGCCTGCTGCGAGCCCTGTTCGGAGAGCAGCCGCGCGAGCGCTAGCCGCGCGTTCTGTTCGGCCATCGCGAGCCACGCGCGCCGTTGGCCTTGCGGCTGGCGCAGCACGGTGACCTTGTGGCCGGCCTGCTCGATCAGCACGTCGACGAGTTCGCGCGTGGCCGGCGCGTGGCTGACCACCAGCACGGGCGGCACGCGATTGCCGAGATAATGCTGGGCGATAAACGCTTCGAGCACCTCCGCTTCGATGCCGCCCGACGCGCGGCCTTTGCGCCGCTTCGACGGCTCCGGATCGGAATCGGAATCCGCGTTGGGCTCGGTTGCATCGCTGGTGTCATCGGCGGATTCGCCGTCTTCTTCTGGCGGCAAGTCTTGCGCGATTGCAAGCGCGTCCGCTGCCTCGGACGATAGCGCCTGCTTGCTCACATCGTTGCTGACGTCTTCCTCGACGGCCAAGCCCGCATGCGGGGCGATGTCGCCCAATATGTCACCGCTGCCCTCGTCCTCGAGACCGCCCTCATCCGCCGTCAACGCGCTTTCCACGTGCGCGGGGAAATACGCCTTGTCGCCAAGATGCCGGCCGCCGCGCACCATCGCGAGATTCACGCAGACGCGCCCGCCCAGCGCAACGACCGCAAGAATGTCGACGTCGCTATCGCTGCCCACTTCAATGGCCTGCTGATGCAGCACCGTCGACAGCGAACTCATCTGGTTGCGCACCGCGGCAGCCTGCTCGAACTTCAGCTCGCTCGCGAACGCGTGCATCTTCTCCTCCAGTTCCTTCATCACTTCGCCTTGGCGGCCGAGCAGGAAGCGCGAGGCATTCGCGACGTCGCGTGCGTAGTCCTCTTCGCTGATGTTCGCGACGCACGGCGCCGTGCAGCGGCCGATCTGATGCAACAGACACGGCCGAGTGCGGTTGTTGAAGACGGAGTCCTCACAGGTGCGCAACTGGAACACGCGCTGCAGGATCTGGATGCTTTCGCGCACCGCCCAAGCGCTCGGAAACGGCCCAAAGTACTGGTTCTTGCGATCCACCGAGCCGCGGTAATACGCCATGCGCGGAAACTTATGGCCGGTCAGCTTCAGATACGGATACGACTTGTCGTCGCGAAACAGAATGTTGTAGCGCGGCGCGAGCGCCTTGATCAGATTGTTTTCCAGCAGCAGTGCTTCGGCCTCGGAACGCGTGACGGTCGTCTCGATACGCGCGATGCGCGTCACCATCATCGCGATGCGCGGCGACAGCAGCGTCTTCGTGAAATAGCTGGACACGCGCTTCTTGAGATCGCGCGCCTTGCCGACATACAGCACCGCGCCGTGCGTATCGTAATAGCGATAGACGCCGGGCAGATGCGGCAACTGGACGAGCACTTTCTTGGGCTCGAATGCGATGCTTGCTTCGGGTTCGGTCATGCAGAGTCGGTTGGATGGAATGGTCTCGCGGGCGGGTTGCGCCGTCTGGCCCCGTCTGGCCCGGTCTGGCCCGGTCTCGCCCAGTGTGTCGGGCGCCCGAACGAGTCCGGCGCGAGAAGGTCGAACGGGCTTTAGAATCGCCAGTTTAGAACATTCCGCGCTCGTCCGAGCCTTGCCGATGCCCTCTACTGCGCCCGCCACCATCCCATCCGCCGCGCCATCGGCCGCGCCGCCAACAGCGATTGCCTGCGATATCTTTTGCGCGGTGATCGACAATTTCGGCGACATCGGCGTCTGCTGGCGCCTTGCGCGCCAGCTTGCGAGCGAGCACGGCTGGCAAGTGCGCGTATTCGTCGACGATCTGCATGCGTTCCAGAAGTTGTGCCCGTCGGTCGCACTGGATCGCGCGCGGCAGACAGTCGGCGGCATTGTCGTCGAACATTGGCACACGCCGGCGCATGCAGGTGACACGCTCGAAGTCGCCGACGTCGTGATCGAGGCGTTCGCCTGCGAACTGCCGCCCGTCTACGTGTCGGCGATGGCGCGACGCGAGCGCGCGCCCGTCTGGATCAACCTCGAGTATCTGAGCGCCGAGGATTGGGTCGCGGACTTCCATCTGCGACCGTCGCCGCATCCGCGTTATCCGCTCGTCAAGACGTTCTTTTTTCCAGGGCTCGGACTGGGCACCGGCGGTGTGCTGAAGGAACGGCATCTGGATGCCGCACGTGCGGCGTTCGAGGCGTCGCCGGCCGCGCGCGAAGCGTGGTGGCTGAAAACCGTGGGCCGCGCGCCGCCGCCCGCCGCGGCGACCGTCGTCTCGCTCTTTGCCTACGAAAATCTCGCCGTCGACAGCCTTCTCGAACAATGGCGCGACCGCGCCGAGCCGGTCGTGCTACTGGTGCCGGAAGGCCGCATTTCCGGCGCGCTCGCGCGTTTTTTTGGAATGCCGTCCTTCTCTGCGGGTGCCCATGCGGAGTGCGGCGGCTTAAGGGCCCACGGCCTCCCGTTCACTGAACAATCCAGCTACGACGCGCTGCTGTGGGCAAGCGACCTCAATTTCGTGCGCGGCGAAGATTCGTTCGTGCGCGCGCAGTGGGCCGGCAAGCCCTTCGTCTGGCACATCTACCCGCAAGCCGACGACGCCCATCTGCCGAAACTCGACGCCGCGCTCGCGCACTACGCCCGTACGCTTCCCGCCGACGCCCGCGCCGCGCTTGCGGGCTTCTGGCACGCGTGGAATGGCGCGGGCGAGCCTGATTGGGCGGCATTGCGCCGTCACCACCCGGCGTTGCAGCGGCGCGCGGCCGAATGGGCCGGCGAACTCGCGCAAGTTGGCGACCTCGCCGGAAATCTGGCCTTGTTCACAAAAACTCAGTTAAAATAAGCGGTTATCCAACGGCCGACGACGCAAGCGCGGCCCGATCGCAGCAAAAAATCCTGGCTTTGTCTGGCTTTCCCGCCTTACCGGCATCGGAAGATGCGAAAGATGTCGACGAGGCATCAGGCGCCCCGAATCGCTACTTGAGTCTACGTAACGGGGGCATCCGGAAAAGGTGGAAAGGTCGAAAAGACGCACGTCAGGACGCAGGTTGCCGATCGGCGCCACTCGTGTACACGCCCGCATCGGGTAAAAGCAGGTAACGGATTGCGGGAATTGCGGAACGCGCTGCACCGGCAACTTCATCGGCAGTGCCACCGTGAACCCCGCAGCAAGCCAACCACGCTTCATTCACCGCTTCTCGCCGGACCGCCTTGCCGCGGCGCGGCGCAAGGCGCAGGAAACGTCGAAGCCGCTTGCGCCGTATGCCGTTGAGCAAAAGTTGAAGCTACTTATTTCGTACAGGACAGTTTTATGAAGACCGCACAAGAACTCCGCACCGGCAACGTCGTGATGATCGGCGCAGACGCAATGGTCGTGCAAAAGGCCGAATACAACAAATCGGGCCGCAACTCGGCCGTCGTCAAGATGAAGTTCAAGAACCTGCTGACCGGCGCAGGCATGGAAAGCGTCTACAAGGCAGACGACAAGTTCGACGTCGTCGTGCTCGAGCGCAAGGAAGTGACGTACTCGTACTTCGCCGACCCGATGTACGTGTTCATGGACGCCGACTACAACCAGTATGAAGTCGAAGCCGAAATGATGGGCGACGCGATGCACTACCTCGAAGACGGCATGACTTGCGAAGTCGTGTTCTACAACGAGAAGGCCATCTCGGTCGAACTGCCGACCACGCTGGTCCGCGAGATCATCTACACGGAACCGGCTGTCAAGGGTGACACGTCGTCGGGCAAGGTGCTGAAGAACGCCAAGCTGAACACCGGCTTCGAACTGCAAGTGCCGCTCTTCTGCAGCATCGGCGACAAGATCGAAATCGACACGCGTACGCACGAGTACCGCAGCCGCGCCTAAGCGCCGGCAAGCCCTTTCCGGCGCGACGCGACTCGCGCTGAGAAAAAATCCGAAAGCGCCCAATTGGGCGCTTTTTCTTTTTTGTGCCGCCGAGTATCGTTGAGGAAAACTTTACCGGCAATTTTCTCCAATTTGCCAGCCGAAGCGCCCGTTCTTGCCGCCCTCACGACGATAAACCTTTGATATATCGCATCAAATGTTTTTGGCACAGGTCCTGCTTATCCCCACATACCTTATCTGTCTCGACAAGGAGATGCGATATGAACAACGACATCGCCGAAGGCAAGTGGAAGCAGCTGGTTGGCAAAGCAAAGGCGGCGTGGGGCGAATTGACAGACGACGAGCTGACCCAGGCCGAAGGCCGCGCCGACCGGCTCGCGGGCCTGATCCAGGAACGCTATGGCAAGAGCCGCGAAGACGCGGAACTCGAAGTGCGGCGCTTTTTCGACAGCAATCGAGATTTTTGACGGAAGAAATGAAGGAAGTACAGGCGCCCTTGCCGGTCGCATCGCGGCCGTCACAGGGCCTGCGGATAGAACCGGGCGGATTGTGACGGAATTAGCAAAGTCGCGAACTGCCCGCCAGACATAGCATAGGACCAGAACAACGTGAGTCGACTCGCCGCCCGCTTCGCCCGGTGTCATGGACGCCGGGCACCATGCTCATGCCGACTGGACGGCCGCTTTTGCGCCGCCTCGGCTGACGCTGCCCGCGTGGCGCCGCCGTCGACCGACAGTACCGGCCGGCCATCGTGCCTGCACCGCGCGCCGCAATCCGGGCGCGGCGAGGCGGGCATTCCATCCATTTACAAGTTGCGCTCGCCATGCCACACGCCCTGATTGTTGAAGACGACCCCAATAGCCTGTCAGGCCTGTCCGCCATTCTTGCCGCGGACGGCTTTTCCGTCGACACGGCGACGACCATTGCAGAAGCGCGGTCCGCGCTGACGCGCTTCATCCCCGATGTCGTGCTCGTCGACCTGAATCTGCCGGACGGCAGCGGGCTCGATCTGTTGCAGCATCTGCCCGCGCATCCGCCAGGCGGGGCATTACCCGTCATCGTCATGACAGGCAACGCGACCGTCGAAAGCGCAATCGAGGGCTTGCGGCACGGCATCTGGGACTATCTGCTAAAGCCCGTCAACATTCCGCGCCTTCGCAGTCTGCTCGCGCGGATTCCGCGTCCGTACGAGCTAACTGAGGAAGTGCAGACGCTTCGCGCGTCTTTGCGTCAACTCGGCCGGTTCGGCTCGATGCTCGGCCGCAGCGGGGCGATGCAGCACGTCTACGACACGGTCGAACATATCGCGCCGACGGAAGCAGCCGTGCTGATTTCGGGCGAAGCCGGCACTGGCAAGCAGGTGGCGGCCCGCACGACGCATGACATGAGCCGGCGCCGCAAAGGTCCGTTCGTCACACTCGATTGCCGGAGCGCGGCCGGCGGGGCGGGGCTTCGTTCGCTGGATGGCATGTTGTTCGGTCACGAACGCGGTGCGTTCGGCGGAACGGAGCAGCGCGAGCCGGGCCTGTTCGAACAGGCGAGCGGCGGGACGCTTTTCATCGACGAAATCGCGGAATTGCCGCGCGCTCAGCAGGAAGCACTGCTACGCGCGCTCGATTCGCAGACGTTCATGCGAGTGGGCGGTACGAGCCAGGTCGTCACGGACTTCCGGCTGATCGCGTCCACGCGCAAGGCGCCGCGCGCCGCCGTCGCCGACGGCAGCCTGCATGAAGACCTCGCGCTGCGCCTGGAGGCCGCCGCCGTGACGCTGCCGCCGTTGCGCGAGCGCGGCGAAGATCCGGCGCTGATCGCGCAGGCGATCGTCGACGAGTTGAATCACGACGCCGCGACGCGCGGCACGTCGGACGTCGCCAAGCAGATCGGGCCGAACTTCCTGCGCGAATGCCTCGGCTACGAATGGCCGGGCAATGTGCGCGAATTGCAGGACCGCGTGCGGCGCGCGTATCACGCGTCGGGAGATGTGCTGGAGTCGTTGCGTGCCGACGAGGCCGGCTCCGTCAACGGTCGCGATCTCAATGGCAGCCGCGTTCAGGTCACGGTCGGCACGCCGCTCGCGGATGTCGAAGAAATGCTGATTCGCGCGACGCTCGATGCAGTGGGCGGCACGCGCCATCGGGCCGCATCGCTGCTCGGCATTAGTCCTAAGACGCTGTACAACAAGCTGCAACGGATGCGGCTGAACTGACGCTGGTCTCGCGCGCCGGAAAAGGCGCGTGTCTATCCAACAAAAAACGGCGCCTTTCGTTTGAAGGCGCCGTTTTTTTGCCTACCGCCTACCGCCTGCTGCCTACTGCCTGCTGCCACTGCCTTTGCGCGCCCCTCAGGCGAACACACTGCGCAGCAAAGACTGCGCTTGCAGGTATTGCGGCTCGGCCACCAGCTTGCTCCACTTCAGCGCCTTGCCGCGCGGACGCATGCGCTTGAGCCGCTGCTGCGATTCCTTCGACGGCGTGAAGCGCAGTGCGTCCAGCACCTTCCCGGCCTCCTCTGGCTGATTGCAGATGAGCACCATGTCGCAGCCCGCCTGCAGCGCGGCGGTCGCGCCTTCGGTCAGCGTGCCACCCTGGCGCGCGGCTTCCATTGAAAGATCGTCGCTAAAAATGGTGCCTTCGAAGCGCAGCTTGCCGCGCAGAATCTCCTGCAGCCACACGCGCGAGAAGCCCGCCGGCTTCGGATCGACTTTCGGATAGATCACATGCGCTGGAATCACCGAGCCCAGCGACAAGCCCAGCCAGTCATACGGCGCCACGTCGTCGCCCAGGATCTCGTCGAGCGAGCGGTTGTCGACCGGCATTGCAACGTGCGAATCGGCGTGCGCGAATCCGTGCCCCGGAAAATGCTTGCCGCAGTTGCTCATGCCGGCGAGCGCGAGGCCGTGGTTAAGACTCTTCGCGAGCATCGCCACCACGCGCGGATCGCGGTGAAACGCGCGGTCGCCAATCACCTGCGACTGCCCGTAGTTCAGATCCAGCACCGGCGTAAAGCTCATGTCGATGCCGCAAGCGCGCAACTCCGACGCGAGGATATAGCCCACCGCGGTCGTGACCTTGGTGGCGTGCAGAACGTCGCTGTCCCAGAGCGCGCCGAGCTTGCTCATCGCCGGAAGCACCGTGAAGCCGTCGGTGCGAAAACGCTGCACGCGCCCGCCTTCGTGATCGACGGCGATCAGCAGATCCTCGCGAATCGCACGGATCGAATCGGTCAGCGCAATGAGCTGCGCGCGGCTCTCGTAGTGGCGCGCGAACAGGATCACGCCGCCGGTCATCGGATGGGCAAGGCGGCGCTTGTCGTCGTCGTTCAGCGTTTTGCCCACAACGTCGAGCATCACCGGTCCGGGATTGGTTTTCATCGAATTTCGCTTGAAGAATGCTGGAGCAAGGAGACACGCGGCCGGCGTGGGCCGCGTTCACGATTATTTCGTTTGACGGCTTATTTGATAGAAGTCGACGGGCTCGAGCCGCTCGCCTCTTCGGCTTGCGCGCTTTCGGCGATCACGAACGACACCGCGTAATCGCGTTCGTCGCTAATCGTGACGCGTGCCGTGATGCCACGCGCGTCGAGCCATTCGGCGAGCTCGCCGGACGCCACCACCATCGGTTCGCCGCTCGGCTTGTTGAGCGTTTGCAACGCGCGCCAGGTCATCGGCCAGCGCATGCCGAGGCCGATCGCCTTCGAAAACGCTTCCTTCGCCGAGAAGCGCGTGGCGAGAAACGCGAGCCCGCGCGCCGCCGAGCGAGCATGGCGCGCGTAGTAGACGCGCAGTTCGTCGGGACCGAGCACCTTCTCCGCGAAGCGGCCGTTGGTGCGCGTCATGACCGCCGCGACGCGGCTGACCTGCACGATGTCCGTGCCGATGCCGTAGATCGCCATACGTGAAGCCGGTGCCTCAGGCCGCATCACGCGCGCGCGCCAAGACGCGCGGCGACCATGATCGCCTTCATCTCGCGCACCGCGTTGTCCCAGCCGGCGAAAATCGCATGCGCGACGATCGCGTGACCGATATTCAGTTCGACAATGCCGTCGATCGCCGCGATCTGCTGGACGTTCGTGTAATGGAGGCCGTGGCCGGCATTCACCTTGATACCGAGCGTCGCGCCAAACTCGACCGCGCGAACCACGCGCTCGTATTCGCGCTGCTGCTCGGCGGGATCGTGCGCCTCGGCGTAACGTCCGGTGTGCAGTTCGATCACCGGCGCGCCCGCCTCATGCGCGGCGCGAATCTGCGTCTCGACGGGATCGATGAAAAGCGACACGCGCGAGTTCGCGTCGGCGAGCTGCTTGCACGCGGCGCGCACGGCCTCGAACTGGCCGGCGACATCGAGACCACCTTCTGTCGTCAATTCCTGGCGCTTTTCCGGCACGAGGCAAACGTCGTGCGGCTGGACTTCGCAGGCGATGTCGAGCATCTCGTGCGTGACTGCGCATTCGAGGTTCATCCGCGTCTTCAGGAGCGGACGCAGCGCGCGCACGTCGGTGTCGACGATATGGCGGCGGTCTTCGCGCAGATGCAACGTGATGGCATCGGCACCGGCCTCTTCCGCCATCAACGCGGCGCGGATCGGATCGGGGTACGAGGTGCCGCGCGCGTTGCGCAGCGTGGCGACGTGATCGATGTTCACGCCCAGGTCGATTACATTAGGCGACGTTAGAAAGAAGCTCATAAGTTCTGCAAGTCGATCAGAATCTGGCGCGTCGCGAGCGGCGTGCCGCCAAGGTAAGTGTTAAGCAGAAAGCGCATCAGCGTTTTGCTTTGCGCCACGGTCTGCGCCCGATGGTAATCGTCCTTTTCCATATCGAGCAAGGTCTGGCCCATAACCACTGGCCATTGCACGGGCAGATCGTCGGTTGCTTCGCGCACACCGCGCTCCGGGTCGAACACATAACGGCTGCCAGCTTCGACCGCCTTACGCGCGACCGTGCGATCGAGCGCCATCGCGTAACCGGTCTCGCGCAGCAGAACCCGCTCGAACGAACGCAGCACCTGCACCGGCGGCTCATCGTGCGCGAGGCGCGTCATGGTGACGACATAGTGATGGAACAGTTGCGGATGCGGATCTTCACGTGCGCAGAACTTCACGAGAAGTTCGTTGACGTAGAAGCCGCACAGCAGCGCGCCGCCAGTCAAAGGCAACATGCCGCCGACCCATTCCGCGCCCGTGAGCGTGCGCACTTCGCCCTTGCCCGACCACGACAGCGCGAGCGGCTGGAACGTCTGTAACACGCCGCGCAGTGCAGAGTGCGGGCGCTTCGCGCCCTTTGCGACGAGTGCGAGACGGCCGTGATCGCGCGACAACACGTCGATGATCAGGCTGGTCTCGCGATATGGATAGCTGTGCAGAACGAACGCCGGTTGCTCGGCGATCCGGTATTCGGAAGCGGAACTGCGCGAGGGCCGGCGAGCCGGCGCCTTGCGCGGCTCGTCACCGGCGCGGGCGTCGGACGTGCTTTTAGTGGAAGATTTGCGGCTACTGCGAGCCGGCTTTGACGGCTCGCGCGCCGGCGCGGCCGGCTCGGCGTCGTCCGGGTCGGTGTCGGAATTCAGCGTTACCCACGCGTCATTCGTACCCATACGCACGAAGTCCCGCTTCGTTGTCGGCCCAGCCGCTCTTCACCTTGATGAAGGTTTCGAGATAGATGGGGCCGTCGAACAGCTTCTCCATGTCGAGGCGCGCCTCGGTGCTGATCTGCTTCAGCTTGGCACCCTTCTGGCCGATGATCATTGCCTTGTGCGTGTCGCGTTCGACCAGGATCGTCGCGAAGATGCGGCGCAGGCGTCCTTCCGTTTCGAACTTGTCAATCAGCACCGTGCTCGTGTAGGGCAGTTCGTCGCCGGTCCAGCGGAACACTTTTTCGCGCAGGATCTCTGCGGCGAGAAAGCGCTCGCTGCGATCGGTGAGGTCGTCTTCGCCATAAATTGGCGCGCCTTCCGGCAGGTATGGCTTGACGGTCGCCATCAGACGCTTGATGTCGTCCGGATTCTTGGCCGACAGCGGCACGATTTCGCTGAACTGGCGCAACGCGCTGATTTGCTGCATAAACGGGAACAGCGAATCTTTATCCGACACGCGATCGAGCTTGTTCGCAATCAGCAGCGTAGGCACCGACGGCGGAATCAGGTCGAGCACCTTCTGGTCGTCCGGGCCGAAACGGCCAGCTTCGATCACGAACAGAATCGTATCGACGGAAGTGAGTGTCGACGTCACCGCACGGTTTAGCGAACGGTTCAGCGCGCCGCTGTGTTTGGTCTGAAAACCGGGCGTGTCGACGAAAATGTACTGCACGTCTTCTAGCGTATGAATGCCGGTGATGCGATGGCGCGTGGTCTGCGCCTTACGCGACGTGATGCTGACTTTCTGGCCGACCAGCGCGTTCATCAGCGTGGATTTGCCGACGTTCGGACGGCCGACGATCGCGACCATGCCGCAGCGAAAACCAGTGGGAGTGGGAGCGTTCATATTGGGGCTACGGCAGGTTCGGATCGACGCGCGAAGTGGGCGCGCCGATGGCAATCAATGGCCCGCATCGGCGACGCGCGTTTGCACCGCGTCGGCTACGCCGGGTTCGTGTTCGGTGGGCGCCGCAGCGTTCGTCGCGGGCGAAACCGCGGCTGCGCCGGCCGCTGCTTCGCGGCTGCGGTGCGGTTTGTCCATGTTGCGGACCGCGGCGGATTCGGCCTTGGGTTCTGCGGGTTTCGGTTCGGCCGGCTTCGCGTCCGGCTTTTCCGCTGGCTTGTCCCCTGCTACTTTTTCCGTGGATTTCTCGCCCGCTTGTGCGGCGGCTTTCTCCGCTTTATCGGGCCTTTCGGCTTTGTCCGCGCGTTCGACTTTTTCCGGAGCGCTGTACTCGACGTGTGCGGCGCGAATTACCGCGAGAGGCGCAACTGCGGCCGCGACCGCGGCTGCTAGTGCCCCGCGTTCGATTGCAGGCTCCGTCGCTGACGCCGCCCGCGTCTCAACCCGCGCTGCGCCGCGTTCGTTCTTGCGGTCCGGGCTGCTGCGCAAATCGAGCGCGGTCTGAACGCCTGTCACGCCGGGCACGATCTCGAGCTCGGCGTTTTTCGCCGCGCGGGCACCCTTCGAGCGCTTCGACTTGCCCACCACGGCGGGCGCTGCGGCCATGACTTCATCGAGCGCCTTTTTGGCTGCGGCTTGCTCAGCCGCGCGACGGCTCGCGCCGGAGCCGGCCACCTTCACGTCCAGCTTGGGAACCGTGCACTCGACTTCGAACTGCTGATTGTGCGCTGCACCATGAGTCGCAACGACCGTGTATGTGGGCAACGCGATCTTGTGACCCTGCAGATACTCCTGCAGAAGCGTCTTTGCATCCTTGCCAAGCGTGCGCGGGTCGATGTGGTCGAGGATCGGCACATAAAGGCGCTTGATGACCGTTTGGGCCGCTTCGAAGCCACCGTCGAGGAATACTGCACCTAGCACCGCTTCGAGCGTGTCGGCAAGGATTGAAGGCCGACGGAAGCCGCCGCTGCGCAGTTCGCCCTCCCCCAACCGGAGCCCTTCCGAAATATTCAGGGCCTGAGCGATTTCATACAGCGATTGCTGTTTGACCAGATTGGCGCGGACACGAGACAGGTCGCCTTCGTCCAGCTTGCCGAAACGTTGGAACAAAAGCGCAGCCACCGCGCAATTCAGAACGGAGTCGCCGAGAAATTCGAGCCGTTCGTTATGCGTGGCACTGTGACTGCGGTGCGTTAAAGCCTGGCGCAGCAATTCCGCATTGCGAAATTCGTAGCGCAGACGGCTTTCCAACGGAGATAGGGGCATGGGCAGAGTATAACGCGGCGCCGGACCGGGCGAAAACGCGGGTCGGCCGGCGGAAAAAGCGTGGTGAAGCGACGTTACCGGAGTTTCTTAAAGTGTCGCGATAACACGCCGCGGCTCACGGGGTCGCTCAGGCGATCGTTGGGCGATCGATAAACGACCACACGCGGCGTGTCATGCAGTCAACGCACAGATCACTGGAATGAGCCGATGCGTTTGAGATTGCTGAAGTTCATCCAGATAAAAAACGCACGGCCGACGATATTCTTGTCCGGCGCAAATCCCCAGTAACGGCTGTCCGCGCTGTTATCGCGGTTGTCGCCCATCATGAAGTAGTTGCCCGGCGGCACTTTGCAGACAACGCCGCGTGCGTTGTATGTGCAGTTATCGCGAAACGGATAGTCTTCCGCGCCGACGATAAACGGGGGCACCGCGGGATTGTTCAGGATCGCATTCTTGCGGCCGTCGATATTCTCTTCGAACTGCTTCGCGTAGCCCAGACGTTCCTCGTCGAGATAATCGGGCAACGGCGTTTCAGGCACCGGCTTGCCGTTGATCGTCAGTTGCTTGTCCTGATAAGCGATCGTGTCGCCCGGCAAGCCGATCACGCGCTTGATGTAGTCGACGGACTCGTCTTTCGGATAGCGGAACACCACCACGTCACCGCGCTCGAGCGGACGACCCTCGGTCATTTTCGTATTGATGATCGGCAGACGGATACCGTAATCGAATTTATTGACGAGAATGAAGTCGCCTACCAGCAGCGTCGGCACCATTGACCCCGACGGAATCTTGAACGGCTCGACGACAAACGAGCGCACCACGAAAACCACCAGAATCACCGGGAAAAAGCTCGCCGAATACTCGAGCCACCACGGTTGGCGCAGTTTGTCGTCGCGCAGACGGGCGCGCGTTTGCGCCGCATTTTCGTCCGCGAAACGCTCGCCGACGCGTGCCTGCTGACGGTCGAACTCGGCCACCGCGGCTTCCGCCGCGCGCCGCCGTTGCGGCATGAACACCAGTTTGTCTGCGACCCATGCGACGCCCGTCAAAACGACGAGCACAAAAAGAATCAGCGCAAAATTCATAGAGTTCCGTTGTTCGTCTTATTTGTCTTCGACACGCAGGATGGCGAGGAAAGCCTCTTGCGGAATCTCGACGGACCCCACTTGCTTCATTCGCTTCTTGCCTGCCTTCTGCTTTTCCAGCAGCTTTTTCTTACGTGAAATGTCGCCGCCGTAGCATTTTGCCAGCACGTTCTTACGCAAGGCTTTAATGTTTTCACGCGCGATGATATTCGAGCCAATGGTGGCCTGGATCGCAACGTCGTACATTTGGCGCGGAATCAGTTCGCGCATTTTCGCCGCCACTTCGCGGCCGCGATACTGGCTTTGCGAACGGTGCACGATGACCGACAGCGCGTCGACCTTGTCGCCGTTGATCAGCATGTCGACCTTCACGACGTCGGACGCCCTGTATTCCTTGAATTCGTAATCCATCGACGCATAACCGCGCGAGATCGACTTCAGACGATCGAAGAAATCGAGCACGACTTCGCCCATCGGGATCTCATAGGTCAACTGCACCTGACGGCCGTGATACTGCATGTTGATCTGATTGCCGCGCTTTTGCGTACACAGCGTGATCACCGAGCCGACATAGTCTTGCGGCATGTACAGATTCACGGTGACGATCGGCTCGCGCACTTCTTCGATCTTCGAAGGCTCCGGCATCTTGGCCGGATTTTCGACCATGATGGTTGTGCCGTCGCGTTGCAGGACTTCGTACACCACGGTCGGTGCCGTGGTGATCAGGTCCATGTCGAATTCGCGTTCGAGACGTTCCTGGACGATCTCCATATGCAGCAGACCGAGGAAGCCGCAACGGAAACCGAAACCGAGCGCCTGCGAAACTTCCGGCTCGTATTGCAGCGATGCGTCGTTCAGCTTCAGCTTTTCAAGCGAGTCACGCAACGCGTCGTACTGGTTCGCTTCAACGGGATAGAGGCCGGCGAACACCTGCGGCTTCACTTCCTTGAAGCCCGGCAGCGGCTCGGCAGCCGGACGATTCACCAGCGTGACGGTGTCGCCCACCTTTGCGGCGGCCAATTCCTTGATGCCCGCGATGATGAAGCCCACCTGCCCAGCCGACAATGATTCGAGATTCTTCGATTTAGGCGTGAAGACGCCGATGTGCTCGACCGGATACTGCGCGCCGGTGGCCATCATGCGGATCTTGTCTTTCGGACGCAGCGTGCCGTTGACGAGGCGCACCAGCATCACGACGCCGACATAGTTGTCG
This sequence comes from Paraburkholderia rhynchosiae, assembly GCF_002879865.1. Classification (GTDB taxonomy): domain Bacteria; phylum Pseudomonadota; class Gammaproteobacteria; order Burkholderiales; family Burkholderiaceae; genus Paraburkholderia; species Paraburkholderia rhynchosiae. Next base: position 254,631 of record NZ_PNXY01000003.1, on the reverse strand, counting down.
AACCACGAGTCGATGATCAGCGCCTGCAACGGCGCTTCGGGATCGCCCTTCGGCGGCGGCACTTTCGCGATCAGTGCTTCGAGCACGTCTTCGACGCCCAGGCCCGTCTTCGCGCTGCAATGCGTGGCGTCCGTTGCGTCGATGCCGATCACGTCTTCGATCTCGGCGATCGCGCTTTCGGGGTTGGCTGCCGGCAAATCGATCTTGTTCAGCACCGGGACGACATCGACGCCGAGTTCGATTGCGGTGTAGCAATTGGCGACCGTTTGCGCCTCCACGCCCTGACTTGCATCGACAACCAGCAGTGCGCCTTCGCATGCGGACAGCGAGCGACTGACTTCGTACGAGAAGTCGACGTGGCCCGGCGTGTCGATCATGTTCAGGTTGTAGACCTTGCCGTCGCGCGCGCGATAGGTCAGTGCAGCAGTTTGCGCCTTGATGGTAATGCCGCGCTCGCGCTCGAGATCCATCGAGTCGAGCACCTGAGCTTCCATCTCGCGGTCGGACAGGCCGCCGCAAATCTGGATGATGCGATCGGCAAGCGTCGACTTGCCATGGTCGATGTGCGCAATGATCGAGAAGTTACGAATATGATCCATTCAGTACCGATCAAGCAAAAAAGGCGCGCTCGGACAATAGCGGAGCACGCCTTGTAAGTAGGTGAAAAACTTATCTATTTTAGCCGAAAAGGCCGGCGCCCGGCGCATCTTGCGAGGCCTTGGGACTTAGACAGTACGCAACGGACTTGTGACTCGAGCTTTGCCTCGGCCTTTGGGTCGTCCTCGAAAATGCACGTTGGCGCCTCGCCAAAAAGCCTGGCCGGTTTCAGGATGCCGCAATGGCACCATCGGCACCAGCGGCACGGGCGGCCAGCGCGCGGCGCACCCGCACTTCATCGAGACGGTAGTGACACAACTCCACGCCATCGCACAGCAGAACGGGCACCACTTCGTTGTATCGGGCTTCGAGCGAGGGATCGCTGTCCACGTCGACGACTTCCACCTGCGCACCAAATTCGGCCAGCAATGGCTGAAGCGCGGTACGCATGTCGTCGCAAAGGTGGCACCACGCGCGCCCGTAGAGCGTGAGCGGCGCCACGTTCGTCATTTCTGACCGCTGCGCGGACGGACCGGCACGAACTGCGTGTTCTCGCCGCGGCGAACGAGTAGCGCGACCATTTTCTGCGAGTCCAGATGCGAGGTCAGCTCGTCGAACTGCTTCGCGCTCGTGATGTCGGTGTCGCCCACCCGCAGAATGATGTCGCCCTTTTGCAGACCGACGCGCGCTGCGGGACCATCTACCGCGTCGATCTGCACGCCGTTGCGCAGTTTCAGCGCCTTCAACTGGTCGGCGGGGATATCGCTGACGGCGAGGCCCAGCACATTGGTGGCGCGCTGCTTCGGCGGTTGCGGCTTTTTCTGATCGGCCTTCGCGGTCTTGTCCGGCTGCATTTCGGCGATCGTGATTGGCAGATCGCGCGTCTGGCCCTTGCGCCAGACGGTGATGGTGGCCTTGGTACCCGGCTTGGTGTCGCCGACCATGCGCGGCAGGTCTGTCGCCGTATCGACCGAATGGCCGTTGAACTTCAGGATGATATCGCCCGGCTGCACGCCGGCCTTGTCCGCCGGGCCGCCCGGCTCCACGCTGCTGACGAGCGCGCCCTGCGACTTCGGCAGGCCGAGCGAATCGGCGACGTCTTTAGTCACTTCGCCAATCGCCACCGCGATCCGGCCGCGCACCACCTTGCCCGACGCCTTCAACTGATCGGCCACGCGCATCGCTTCATCGATCGGAATCGCGAACGAAATGCCCATGAAACCGCCCGTGCGGCTGTAGATCTGCGAGTTGATGCCGATCACCTCGCCCTGCATGTTGATCAGCGGTCCGCCGGAATTGCCCGGATTGACGGCTACATCTGTCTGGATGAACGGCAGATAGTCGCCGGTGTCACGCCCCTTCGCGCTGACGATGCCGGCCGTCACTGTATTTTCGAGGCCGAACGGCGAGCCGATCGCGACGACCCACTCGCCCACGCGAACCTTGTTCGAATCGCCGATAGTGATGGTTGGCAGATTCCCGGCGCTGATCTTCACGACCGCAACGTCGGTCCGATCGTCCACGCCGATAAGCTTCGCCTTGAATTCGCGCTTGTCGGTCAGCGTGACGTAAATGGTCTCCGCGTCGTCGATGACGTGCGCGTTGGTCATCACGTAGCCGTCCGCCGACAGAATGAAGCCCGAGCCGACGCCGCTGTTCTGTTCGGGGTCGTTGCTGTCCGGTGCGTCCTGGCTGCCACCGCTTCCGCCGTTATCGCCCCCGCGCGGCGTACCCGGCGATTGCGGCGACTGCGGCAACGGAATCCCAAAAAAGCGCCGGAAGAACTCCGACATGTCACCGTCGTCCATGCCGGGCGGCAACCCGCCGCGCGCGCCGCCGCTCGATACGCGCGTGGTCGTGCGAATGTTGACGACCGCCGGACCGACCTTGTCGACGAGGTCAGTGAAGTCGGGCAGATTGGCTGCGGAAGCCGCCGACGCCGTATGCGGCATGAGCGGCAAACAGGCCGCCAGCACCGCGGCCGCGAGGAATTTGCGCACCGAGAAAATCGTCATATCGTAGGAAGCCGAGGGATTCAGGATTCGAAGGATTACTTCGGAGCCTTGTATTCTATGGCAGACGCAAATTGCTGCAACGTGGTCTGGGGCACTTCACCGAGCAGGGTAATCCAGAAGTCGCCGCGCCGCTTGACCAGCACATGCGTGGCGCCGCTGCTGCCCGCACCTTCCTTGCGCGTATTGTTCTCGACCGGTTCAACGAACACCGAAACGGCGGCAAGACCATCGGAGAACACGGCCTGATCCACCGGAATGGTCGGCTGGCCTGCTTCGCGTGCTGCCATGGGACGGCGCAATTCGCGGATCTTGCGAAAGCCCGGCACCGTGGGCGCGAACTGCCAGCCTTGCGCGGCCATGTCGACCGGCTCGACCGGCGGATGCACCACGGTCCACCCGGCGGTGTTGCGAATACCGTTGACAATGCCTGTCTTGTCGGTGGGCACGCCGATGCGAATCTGCGAGAACGACAGTTGCTCGAGCACCTGGCCGTTCGGATCGAGCGTCTGGGCGCGCAGCAGCAGGCCGGTCTTCTTGTCAGCCCAAAGCTTATAAGCGAAGCGATAGGCGTCTTTCGGATCAAGTTCGATCACCTGACTTTCGATGCCCGCCACCCGATCGTCGCCGAGCAGTTTGGGCTCATACACTGACAGCACCTGTTCGCCGCTTACAGCCAGCAGCGCCGGGAACGAGTCTTTATTCTGGCGTTTCTCGACCACGCACAAACGCCGCTCGGGCACGAACGTGTAGAGTTCGTCGTTATGACGAAGCATTTTGCGCGGCTTGCCGTCGAGGCTTTCGAGTTGCTCGAACTCACCGTCTGTCCGGGTTGCGTAGTGCGCGATCCGCGACGTTTGAACGAAGTTGCCCCGCTGATAGACGAACGCGCCCTCGTAGTTTTGTTGCTGCGCGGCGTGGTGAATGCGATCGAGGAGATCGGCGGCCGTACGACGAGCGATGAGCGGATCGTCAGTTTGTGCAAAGGCCCGCGGTGCCGCAGACAACAATACGGCTGCACACAACAGAAATGCCGGCAGCCGCCCCCAGATAGTCGTTTTATTCAACCGCAGAGTCTGCATCAAACTATTGGCCTTGCGTAGAGACTGCGGCAGCGCGAATCAGCGGCATCGAACCCGGCATGACCGGTTGTTGCGCGAATTGCTGATGAGCTTCCAGATACTGATCGAGACTCGCGTCGCGAATGATATTGGCGTCTTGCGCGACAGGCATCACGGTAGCCGTAGGCACGGACGCCATGGCGACCTTCCGCAGCGCGTCGCCATGCGAGGTCACCGAAGCGACCTGCGTCACGCCGGAACCGCCGGGCACGCCTTGCAGTTGCGGTACCACGATCCACGTCAAGGTGGCGGCCGCGGCAGCCACCGCGAAGGCCGGCACGACCCGGCGACGCAGCGCCAGCAGACGCCGTGCAACCGGCAATGCGGCGGGCGCAAGCAAGTGCGGCTCGCTTTCGAAGCGCGACGCGAATCCGCTCAGGAACGCGCCGCTCGCCGCGGAACTGACCGCGAGATCGTCGGAGCGCATTGCGTCGCCGATCAGGTGATAGCTGGACCACGCGGCGCGATCTTCGCCGTCCAGCCCGGACAGAAACTTATCCAGATTCAGATGCTCTTCGCGGAACAACTCCCCGTCGACAAAAGCGGACAGACGCTCGCCGCGCGAGCTGACTTGCGATTGCATCGAGACCGACCCCATGATGCTCCCCATCTTACAAAGACCCCATAGTGACACCACTAATCCAGATATTGCACCCGCGCCCCGTTCGGCCCGCCGGTGATTTACCAGCGCTTGCCTTCAGGTGTGTCAAGCAACGGACGCAATTTTGCCGCAATGGCTTCGCGAGCGCGGAAAATTCGCGATCTGACGGTGCCGATTGGGCAGCCCATCATCTCAGCGATTTCCTCGTAGCTCAAACCTTCAATTTCACGAAGAGTAATGGCGGTACGCAGCTCTTCCGGTAAAACCGCCATTGCAGCATTGACCGTCTCGGCGATCTGCTTGCTCATCAACATCGACTCAGGCGTGTTGATATCCCTTAGTTGGTCGGCGTCCGAGAAAGTTTCAGCTTCTTCAGCATCTGCTTCCGTCGAAGTCGGCGCGCGCCGGCCTTGGGTCGCAAGGTAGTTCTTTGCCGTGTTGACCGCAATCCGGTACAACCACGTATAAAAAGCCGATTCCCCGCGAAATTGCGGCAACGCGCGGTACGCCTTGATAAAAGCGTCTTGCGCAACGTCTTCCACTTCGGCCGGGTCGCGCACGAGGCGCGAGATCAGCCGGAGAATCTTGCGGTGGTATTTGGAGACCAGAAGCTCGAACGCGGCCTTGTCGCCCTTCTGGACGCGCTCGACCAGCACCTGATCAATTTCTTTTTCGCTCACCTGATAAATCCGTTAACTATAGGGCGCATGACGGGGCACCATTGTAGCGTCCCGCTCAATGGGGCACGTTACCGCGGTAATGGCGCGCGGTAACAGCGGTTACAGCCGTTACAGTCAGGCCCCGGCGCGGCGCCGGCCGCGCACCGCCAATTCGCGGAAAACGGCTGGCGGAACCGCATCGGCGGGAACGAGCAGCGCTTGCCGGCGGCCCTCATCCGGTGTCACGGTGAGTACCAGCAAACGGTCGCTCCAGTGCGCGCAGCCGGTAATGCGCCCTTGCACAGACAGAACGCCGGTTCGTCCCCAGGCAGCGATGCCCTCGCGTCCGATTTTCAGTGCGACAGGTCGTGTCTGATCGTGCCGCACCGAACAAAGCGCGAGGAGCGCAAGCGCGGCAAGCGTCAACGGAACCGCCTGCCACGCGCCAAGCCACGACGCTACGCAGCTATAAACGGCCCATGACGCCGTCAGCGCGAAAACAGCCAACGCAGCGCGCATGGCAATGGAGCGCCGCAGCGCGATTCGCTGCGGCGCTCCATCGGGCGTAGCCGTTTCACGGGAAAGCGCCGGCATAGCCGGCGCCGTCGGCTGGCGCGTCATCCGGCCGGCAGGGATCAGGTGCGCTTGAAGACGAGCGTGCCGTTCGTGCCGCCGAACCCGAACGAGTTCTTCAGCGCGACGTCGATCTTCATCTCTCGTGCGGTGTTAGCGCAGTAGTCCAGGTCGCATTCCGGGTCCTGGTTGAAGATGTTGATCGTAGGCGGCGACACTTGATGATGCACCGCAAGCACCGTGAACACGGACTCGAGACCGCCGGCGCCACCGAGGAGGTGACCCGTCATCGACTTGGTCGAATTCACGACGATGTCTTTGGCGTGGTCGCCGAAAGCGCGCTTGATGCCGGTCGTCTCTGCCAGATCGCCGAGCGGTGTGGACGTGCCGTGCGCGTTCAGGTAATTCACCTGATCGGCGTTGATGCCCGCGTTCTTCATGGCCGCGAGCATGCAGCGGCGCGCGCCGTCGCCGTCTTCCAACGGTGCAGTCATGTGATAGGCGTCGCCGCTCATCCCATAGCCGCCGACTTCGGCGTAAATCTTCGCGCCGCGAGCCTTCGCGTGCTCATACTCTTCGAGCACCATCACGCCGGCGCCTTCGCCGAGCACGAAACCGTCGCGATCCTTGTCCCACGGACGGCTCGCCGTCGCCGGGTCGTCGTTGCGTTGCGACAGCGCACGCGCCGCCGCAAAGCCGCCGATCCCGAGCGGCGACACCGTCGATTCCGCACCGCCCGCGATCATCACGTCGGCGTCGCCGTATTCGATCAGGCGCGAAGCCTCGCCGATACAGTGCAGACCCGTGGTGCACGCGGTGACGATAGCGAGATTCGGACCCTTGATGCCGAACTTGATCGACAGATGGCCCGAGATCATGTTGATGATCGACGCCGGCACGAAGAACGGCGAGATGCGGCGCGGGCCGCGATTGAGCAGTTCGGTTTGCGTGACCTCGATCATCGGCAGACCGCCGATGCCCGAACCGACCACGACGCCGATGCGCTCCGAATTCTCGTCGGTGACTTCAAGGCCGCTGTCCTGCATCGCCTGGATGCCTGCAGCCACGCCGTAATGGATGAACGTATCCATGTGGCGCGCTTCCTTACCGGGGATGTAGTCCTCGATATTGAAGCCCTTCACCTCGCCGGCGAAACGAGTCGAAAAGTTCGACGCGTCGAACTTCGTGATATTGGCAATACCCGACTTGCCGGCGACCAGATTGGCCCAGCCGTCGGCAACATTATTGCCAACAGGCGAAATCAGCCCCAGGCCTGTAACAACAACACGACGGCGGCTCACGGTAACCCCTTTTTCATAGATGACAAAAGCAAAAGCCACAGCGGCCACAGGAACCTGCCCTGTGCACCCTGTGGCTGTTAAGTCGGTAATCGCGCGGAAAGTTGCGCTGTCAACATCGCAGGCTCCTGCACGGCAGACGGCGCGCCAAAAAATGCCAGCCCCGCAGGCGTCGGCAACCGACACGGCAGGGCGTCATACGCCGCACACGCAGAAACGCAGGCGCGAATGACTTTAGGCCTTGACGTTCGCGCGAGCGTAGTCGATCGCTTGCTGAACAGTGGTGATCTTCTCGGCTTCTTCATCCGGAATTTCCATGCCGAATTCGTCTTCGAGGGCCATCACGAGTTCAACCGTGTCCAGCGAGTCGGCGCCGAGGTCGTTCACGAACGAAGCTTCGTTCTTGATTTCCGCTTCGGCCACGCCCAGTTGTTCTGCGACGATCTTCTTGACGCGCTGTTCGATATTGTCCATTACCCCTCCAAGGGAAAGAAGTTCAAAAATACAGGTGCGCGCATTTTATCAGGTTTGACCCGGCAAAAAAGCGGCGCATCAGGTTGCTGTCAAGGCATGCGCCTTACGCATTTGCAAACGCATCAAGGCGCGGATAGTAACCGAATTTGGTTACGACATGTACATTCCGCCGTTCACATGCATCGTCGTGCCGGTGATATAACCCGCTTGCGGCGACGCGAGGAATGCGACAGCGTGTGCGATATCTTCAGGGCTGCCGAGGCGGCCCAGCGGAATCTGCGTTTTCAGCGCGGTTTGCTGCTCTTCCGGCAACGTGCGCGTCATGTCGGTGTCGATGAAGCCAGGCGCGACGCAATTGACCGTGATGCCTCGACTGCCGATCTCGCGTGCAAGCGCGCGCGTCATGCCGGCCACGCCCGCTTTCGCCGCGGCGTAGTTGATCTGCCCGGGGTTGCCCGCCGAACCGACCACCGACGTAATGTTGATGATGCGGCCGCCCTTCGCCTTCATCATCGGACGCAGCACCGCGCGCGACAGACGGAACACCGACTTGAGATTGGTGTCGACCACCGCGTCCCAGTCGTCGTCCTTCATGCGCATGGCGAGTTGGTCCTGGGTGATGCCGGCGTTGTTCACGAGCACGTGCAGCGCGCCGAATTCCTTCACCGTGCCGTCGATCAGCGCTTCCGCAGCAGCCGCATCGTTCACGTCGAGCACGGCGCCGCGGCCGCTCACGCCGGCCGCGTTAAACGCTTCGCTGATCGCTGCCGCGCCGCTTTCGCTGGTCGCCGTGCCGATCACCGTTGCGCCCTGGCGCGCGAGTTCCATAGCGATGGCGCGGCCAATGCCGCGCGAGGCGCCCGTTACGATTGCGATCTGCTTATCGAGAGTCTTTTCCATCTGTCGGTCCGGATGCCCTTCGGAGGGCTGATTGATTGCTGATGCCTGTTGCTGCGTCTTTGCGATGCCGTGCTCAGCCTGCCGTCACGAGCTTGAGCGTTTCTTCGAGAGAGGCAGGATCGGACACGGAAGCGCCAATCAGATTGCCGTCGATACGCTTCGTCAGGCCCGCAAGGACCTTGCCAGGCCCGCATTCGACGACGTGTGTGGCGCCTTGAGCCGCCATGGCCTGCACGCTCTCAACCCAGCGCACCGCGCCGGCCGCCTGGCGCACCAGTGCGTCTTTGATCTGCGCGGGCTCGTTCACGATGGCGACGTCGACATTGTTGATGACGGGGATCGACGGCACCTGAACATTCACGCTTGCCAGATACTCGCGCAACTGGTCAGACGCGGGCTTTAGCAGCGATGAGTGGAACGGCGCGGAAACCGGCAGTGGCAACGCACGCTTCGCGCCCTTCGCCTTCGCTACTTCGCAGGCCTTCTCGACGGCCGCCTTGTGGCCCGCGATCACGACCTGCGCCGGTGCATTGAAATTGACCGCTTCGACGACGCCCGTCGCCGACGCTTCAGCGCACACCGCGCGCACCGTGTCGTCGTCGAGACCGAGAATCGCCGCCATGCCGCCTTCGCCGACCGGCACAGCCGTTTGCATGGCCTGCGCGCGAAAGCGCACCAGCGGCACGGCATCGCGAAATGCGAGTGCACCGGCCGCGACGAGCGCCGTGTATTCGCCGAGACTATGACCGGCGACGATCGCCGGCACGGGGCCGCCCGCCTGCTGCCACGCGCGGTAGATCGCGTAGGCGGCCGTCAGCATGACCGGCTGTGTATTTGTAGTGAGATTCAGATCTTCGGCGGGGCCTTCGGCGATCAGCTTGCGAAGGTCCTGATTAAGCGCGTCGGACGCTTCCTGAACCGTCTCGCGCACAATCGCCTGATCGGCGAAAGCGTTGAGCATGCCGACCGATTGCGAACCCTGTCCGGGAAAAACGAACGCAAATTTCATATCGTCCCCAAAATCGATTTAGTCAGATGTGAGTTGCGCGCGGCTCAAAGGCACGCGGCGCGGGGCGCCCTGAACGGCGCCCGAACTCAGCCGCGCTATCAGTAGCGGATGACCGATGCGCCCCACGTGAAGCCGCCGCCGACGCCTTCGATCAGCACGTTCTGGCCGCGCTTGATGCGGCCGTCGCGCACCGCGACGTCGAATGCGAGCGGAATGGACGCAGCCGACGTATTGCCGTGCTCGCCCACCGTGACAACCATGCGTTCCTGCGGCAAGCCGAGTTTGCGGCAAGTGCTTTGCATGATGCGGATGTTGGCCTGGTGCGGAATTAGCCAGTCGATCTGGTCGGCCGAAAGATTCGCTTTCTCGAGCGCCTCGACCGCGACCTTTTCGAGCACGTTGACGGCCAGCTTGAATACCGCTTGCCCGTCCATGTGCAGGAACGCGCTGCCGGCCACGATGCCCCCGTTCACGTTGCCCGGCGTGCAGAGAATGCTCGAATGGCTGCCGTCCGCGTGCAATGCGCTCGCGAGCACGCCCGGCTCTTCGGACGCCTGCAGAATAACCGCGCCAGCGCCGTCGCCGAACAGCACGCACGTGGTGCGGTCATTGAAATCCAGAATGCGCGAGAACGTTTCCGCACCGATGACGAGCGCCGTGCGATGCTGGCCGCCGCGAATCAGGCTGTCCGCCATGGCTACGGCATAGGCGAAACCGGAGCAGACGGCCTGCACGTCGAAAGCAGCGCCGTGATTCTTGATGCCGAGCTTGTTTTGCAACAGGCAAGCCGTGCTCGGGAACACGAAGTCAGGCGTGGAGGTAGCAACGATGATCAGATCGATGGCTTGCGGGTCGATGTCCGCCGCTTCGATCGCCCGCTGCGACGCGAACAGTGCGAGGTCGCTCGTGGTGACGTCAGGATCCGCGAAGTGACGTGCATGGATGCCCGTGCGGGCCACGATCCATTCGTCGCTCGTCTCGACGCCTTGCTTCGCCAGACGCTCAGCGAGGTCCTGATTGGTGACGCGCGCGGGCGGCAGATAGCTGCCGGTTCCGAGGACGCGGGAATAAATTGTCGATTGAGCCATTATGCCTTCGAGGATTGCGCAGCGTAGGGCTCGGCCGGCTGGCCTGCAATGGGGCTTGCGTGGCCCGCACCGCTCGCGTCGCGCGCTGCCGGTTCAAGAGAACCGGCGTTCTCTTCCATCGCTTGCGCAAGGCGCTCCAGCACGCCGTTTTTGACGGCATCATACCCGCGTTTGATAGCCCACTCAAACGCGTAGGCATCCGCGGAACCGTGGCTTTTGATCACCAGTCCGCGCAGCCCAAGCAACGCGGCACCATTGTATTGCCGATGATCGACGCGCTTCTTGAAGCGCATCAATACGGGCAACGCGAGGACCGCCATCACTTTGGTGAGCCATGAACGGCCGAACTCTTCCTTGATGATGTTCGACAGCATCTGCGCGAGGCCTTCTGACGTCTTCAGCGCCACGTTGCCGACGAAACCGTCGCACACGATCACGTCGACCGTGCCCTTGAAGATGTCGTTGCCTTCAACGTTGCCGTGAAAGTTCAGCGTGCTGGCGCGCAGCAGCTCGCCGGCACGTTTGATGGTGTCGTTGCCCTTGATGACTTCTTCGCCGATATTCAGGAGCCCGATGGTGGGCCGCTCGCGGCCTTCAAGCGCAGACACGAGCGCGTGCCCCATTTCCGCGAACTGCAGCAAATGCTGCGGTTCGCAGTCGACGTTGGCGCCCAGGTCGAGCATCATCGTGTAGCCATTGGGGTTCGGCAAGGCGGACGCAATTGCCGGGCGCTCGATGCCCGACAGCGTTTTCAGCACATAACGCGAGACCGCCATCAGCGCGCCGGTGTTGCCGGCGGAAATGCAGGCTTGCGCCTCGCCTTCCTTGACGCGATTCAGCGCGACGCGCATGGATGAGTCTTTTTTCTTGCGCAGCGCGACTTCGACCGAATCGTCCATGGCGACGATCTCGGAAGCGGATACGACTGTCAGCGCCGGCAGGTCCTGAGCCTTCAACTTCTTCAGCTGCGCACGAATCGCACTTTCAATGCCGACGAGCAGCAGCTGCGCGTCGGGATGCGAGCGAACGAAGTTGACGGCAGCGGGAACGGTCACGGACGGGCCGTGGTCGCCTCCCATGCAATCTATCGTGAGCTTTACTGTCATGGAGTGCGGCGAATTTCAGACGCTCTGCATGGGATTGCAGTCAGCGTTGAAGCTCAAACTGCGATCGACACAAAAAAGCGGCAGTTGAATGCCGCCTTTTTGCCGAGCCGGGAAAATGTCAAGCGAGCTGATCGCCACGCGAAACGCCGGTGGGCGCAACGCAGTGAAACGATTAGTCGTTCTTCGTCTTGACGACTTTCTTACCGCGATAGTAGCCGTTCGGGCTGACGTGGTGACGCAGATGCACTTCGCCCGTGCTCGGTTCCACGGCCAGCGGCGCCGCCGTCAGGAAATCGTGCGAACGGTGCATGCCGCGCTTCGACGGCGACTTCTTATTTTGCTGAACTGCCATGACTAACTCCTAAAAATTTTCCGAATTCTAACACAGCCCGATCCGGTCTCCGCCACTGGCCGAATGGCCAATGCGCCCGCATCGCGCTTCCATGCAACTGTTCAGTGCTTCTTGTCGTCCGGCTCACCGCGCTTGAGACTTTCGAGCGCCGCAAACGGATTCGGCCGCTCGGGCTCGCTGCCCTCACCGGCTTCGTCCACCGCAGCTTCGTCGCCCTCGCCTTCTGCACCGGCCACACCAGAGACAAGACTCTCGTGCACCTCGGGACAAACCTCGTGCTTGGGCACGAGCGGCAAGGAAAGCAGCAACTCTTCTTCGATCAAGTCGACGAGATCGAACTGGCGCGAGCCCACGATCACTTCGACTTCGTCCTCATCGAGCGGAAACTCTTCGGCTTCCGCCTCAGTGCTGACGATCCTATAGGTTGCGTCGACGTTGAACGCCTGCGAATACGGTGTCATGCACCGCTGACATTCGAGCCATGCAGCGCCGTGAATCGCCAACCTCAAATACGGCTGGGGGCCCTCGGTGCCGTCGTCCTGCAATTCCGGCTGCGTCGCCCCTTCCGCTTGCCAGGTGAACGCTGTGTCGCGGTCTGGCGCTTCTGCCGGGACTTCGTTTAACATGCGCGGCAGTTGCGAGACGCGCACGACACCCGCGGCCTGCCGCCCACTCCGCGCAAATTCGAAAAGATCAAGCTCATGCGGGTCGGACAGACCAGCAGGTTTGCCAGGATGTTGAGTCATGTGCGCTCCTGCGTCGGCAAGGATTTCGCCGGGTAAATCACGGGTTAAACCAGTTTGCAAGGCAGCCCGCGAAACTTCAGCGCCGCGCCATTAAGCATTGTCGCCGCGCTGTATTTGCAACCGCAGCAAACCGCGCGACTCTGGCACGCACCGAGGCCCGCTTGACGCAAGCATACCGATGAAAAGCCCGAAATCATATCCGTTTTGTCTTTTCGAGTCAAACACTTAAGCCCGTACAAGCGCGATTCGCGCGCAACCTGGTACGCCCCGCCCTTTTAGCCGTTGATCGACCATGCCAGATTCCCCCAAACGCCCGCCACGCCTGATTCTGGCGTCGAGCTCGCCGTATCGCCGCGAGCTGCTTGAACGCCTGCGCATTCCGTTCGACGTGGCCGTGCCCGCGATCGACGAAACTCCGCGCGCCGGCGAAACGCCCGACGCCACCGCGTTGCGGCTCGCCGAAGCAAAGGCACGCGCGGTGGCCGACGGACTGCCCGCCGACGAAGCCGCTCTCGTCATCGGTTCGGACCAAGTCGCCACTTACGACGGCCTGCAAATCGGCAAACCGGGCACTCACGACAAGGCGCTAGCGCAGTTACAGGCTATGCGAGGCCGCGAAGTGCTGTTTCATAGCGCGCTGTGCCTGTTCGACAGCCGCTCGGGCGCGGCGCAAACCGTCGATGTCATTACCCGCGTGCAATTCCGTAATCTGCCGGATGCCGCGCTCCAATCCTATCTGCTCGCCGAAACGCCTTACGACGTCGCGGGTAGCGCGAAATCCGAGGGGCTCGGCATCGCGCTGCTCGAAGCGATCCATTCCGACGATCCGACTGCCCTCGTCGGCCTGCCGCTGATCGCGCTGTCGCGCATGCTGCTGACGGCGGGTTATCCGCTATTGGGGGCGCAATGAGCGGCACGCTCTATTTGATCCCGAATACGCTTGGCGAAGGCGACGCTGACGCGCTCGACGCCGTCCTGCCCGCCCCGGTGCGCGCCCGCGCCGCGGCGCTTCACTACTACATCGGCGAAAACGCGAAGACCACGCGCGCATTCCTGAAGAAAGTCGGCACCGATCGGCCGATTCAGGAAATCCAGATTCGCGAACTGAACGTCAATACGCCGGCCGGCGAGATCGACAAGCTGCTCGCGCCGGTTCTGGCCGGCACGGACGCCGGTCTCGTATCCGAAGCCGGTTGCCCGGCGGTCGCCGATCCGGGCGCGCTGCTGGTGCGCCGGGCGCACGAGCGTGGCGTGAAGGTCGTGCCGTTTGTGGGACCAAGCTCGATTCTGCTGGCCTTGATGGCTTCCGGGCTCAACGGCCAAAGCTTCGCGTTCCACGGCTATCTGCCGGTCGACGCAGCCGAGCGGGCCAAGCGCCTGCGCGATCTCGAAACGCAGTCGCGCAAGGGCAAGCAGACGCAGATCTTTATTGAGACGCCTTACCGCAACCGCGCGCTGCTCGACACGTTGCTGGCGAGCTGCGCGCCGTCCACACTCGTTTGCGTCGCGGTGGATTTGACGCTGGAGAGCGAAACCATCCGCAGTCACACGGTGACCGACTGGAAAAAGAAACCGGCGATCGACCTGCACAAGCGGCCGGCCATTTTTCTGATATTGGCCGTTTGAGCGAGCCTGGCCGTGTTCGCTTGCAAAAAGCCCCGCGCGATCTGACGGACCGCGCGGGGCTTTAAGGTATTCGGGAAAGCTTCAGGCTCAACGCAAATTCAGCTTCCCGCCAAGTGCCATCGCATGCACGGCGCCGCTGCCCACCGCCGCGCCAAATTTACGCGCGACGCGATCCGTAATGCTCTCCTTGACCGTGTAGTCGACGATGTCCGGCGCCTTGATAATCTCGCGCGCCACGTAGTTCGCATCGCCCAGACCGTCCGCGAGACCAAGTTCGATGCTCTTCTCGCCGGTCCAGAAAAGCCCGGAGAACATGTCCGGCGTTTCGTGGAGGCGCTTACCGCGGCCCTGGCGCACCGCCTCGATAAACTGCGCGTGAATCTGATCGAGCATGTCTTGCGCGTGCTGGTCCATCTTCGGTGTTTCGGGGGAGAACGGGTCAAAAAAACCCTTGTTCTCGCCCGATGTGTGCAGTCGACGCTGGATGCCCAGCTTGTCCATCAAGCCGGTGAAGCCGAAACTGTCCATCAGCACACCGATCGAGCCCACGATGCTCGCCTTGTCGACGTAAATCTTGTCGCCGGCAGCCGCCGCGTAATATCCGCCTGACGCGCACATATCCCCAACCACCACGTAGAGCGGAATTGACGGATGTTTCGCGCGCAATCGCCGGATTCCGTCGTAAATGATGCCCGCCTGAACCGGACTTCCGCCTGGACTATTGCAGCGCAGGATGACGCCCGCCGTACCGGCATCGTCGAACGCGCTTTCCAGCGCCGTGTTGATATCTTCAGCGTTCGCGTTGGAACCTGCGGAAATTTCCCCATCGAGCGCGATCAACGCCGTATGACGGCCCGTGGCCGCAAGCTTGTCGCCGGAAAAATCGAGCGCGCCCCAGATCAGCAGCCCGAGTATCGCCAAGGCAAGGAAGCGGAAAAAAATCTTCCACCGGCGCGCAGCCCGCTGTTCGTCAATGGCGGCGAGCGCAATGCGTTCGAGCGCGGCGCGCTCCCAGCCGGGTTCATCGGCGGGAATGCGGGACCGACCGGTCATAGACGGGTCCTTTGTCTCAGGAGTCAAATTGTCGGACATGCGGGCAGTGGAATATTTCAGGAAGACAAATCAGGACTCGGCCGGGAGGAGTTCGCCGTCGGGCAGCCAGAAAACCGCGCGGCCTTCGGGCGTATCACGCTCGTCCACGTGAAGCGCTCGCAGCCGGCCGCCACGACACGGACCGCCGACGCATTTGCCGGTATCCGGCGCGTAAATCGCCCCATGGGTGGCGCACATCAAGTATAAACCGGACGATTCGAAGAACTGGCCCTCGGCCCAATCCAGCTCCATGGGCACGTGGGCGCAGCGGTTCAGGTAACCGTACGCGCGGCCGTCGTAGCGGACGAAAAATACCACCACTCCTTCAGCGCCAACCCTGGCGGCACGCCGAACGCCGGCGCCGCCGTCGACCAGTTCCTCCGACGCGCAGATGCGCACGGCGTGCACCGCCGCTTCGGTTGCCGCCCTGTTCGCATCCGCACTCATGCGTTTTCTCTCAACCAGCCCGACAGTGCATTGACGCTCGACGCAACGTATTTCGGCGAGAGCGCGCTCAACGATCCGGCCGGATGCGCGCCGTAGGTCACACCGATGCCCGCGACTCCGGCGTTGATCGCCATCTGCAAATCATGCGTCGTGTCGCCGACCATCACCGTGCGCACCGGGTCCTGCCCGAGCTCGCGCGTCAATTCGTGCAACATGGCGGGATGCGGCTTGGAAAACGTCTCGTCCGCGCAACGCGTGCCGTCGAACAGGCTGGTAAGCCGCACCTGGTCGAGCGCGCGATTCAGCCCCACGCGGCTTTTGCCCGTCGCCACGGCCAGCAGATAGCCCTGATCGCGCAGTTCCTGCAGCATCTCGCGCACGCCGACGAACAATTCCGTAGTCTGGTCTTTTACCAGATAGTGAAAACGGTAGCGCTCGGCGAGGCGCGGATAGTCGCTCGGATCGAGCGTGGGCGCGGCGATTTGCAGCGCGTCGCGCAGGCCGAGGCCGATGACATAGCTCGCCGCTTCGTCCGCTGGAACCGGCAGACCGAGATCGCGGCACGCCGCCTGGATGCTGCGCGTGATGTGCGCGGTCGAATCCATCAGCGTCCCGTCCCAGTCGAAGACAATCAGGTCAAATTGCTCTCTAGCCATGCGGTGCCGTCTCCGGGTGTGACCCATTTCGTAATTCGTTGAGCTGCGCGATGAAGCTGCGGCATTCCGCCGGCAACGGCGCCTCGAACTGCAGCGGCGCGCCGGTTGCCGGGTGCGTCAGCTTGAGCCGGTAAGCGTGCAGGAACATGCGCTTCAGGCCGGGCTTCGCATTCGCGCGAGCCAGCGCCTTGTTCAGCGCGAAGTCCCCGTATTTAGCGTCTCCAACGATTGGCAGTTCCAGATGCTGCAAATGGACGCGAATCTGATGCGTGCGGCCCGTCTTCAGTTCCGCCTCCAGCAGCGCGTACTCCGGCCAGCGGTCGATCAGATTGAAGACCGTGTGCGACGCCAGGCCGTCGGCCTGGACACGAACGCGCCGCTCGCCGTCCGCGGTCAGATATTTGTGCAGCGGCTCCTTGACGGCCCGGCGGCGGCCCCAGTCGCTCGCCCAATCGCCGTGAACGCAAGCATAGTAGCGCTTATCCATCTTGTTCTCGCGAATCTGGTCGTGCAGATGCACGAGCGCCGAGCGCTTCTTTGCGAGCATCAGAATGCCGGACGTTTCGCGGTCCAGCCGATGCACGAGTTCGAGGAACTTCGCCTGCGGGCGCGCCTCGCGCATCTGCTCGATCACGCCGAACGCGACGCCGCTGCCGCCATGGACAGCCACGCCAGCCGGTTTGTCGATCACCAGCAGATGGTCGTCTTCGAAGATGATCCTGAACTCCGCGCTCGGCACGGCCGTCCGAGCGGCCGCCTCGTTGGGCTGCGCGACACGAATGGGCGGCACGCGCACCAGATCGCCCAGTTCCAAACGGTACTGCGCGTCTATCCGCCCCTTATTCACGCGCACTTCCCCGCTGCGCAAGATGCGGTAAATATGGCTTTTCGGGACGCCTTTACAGACGCGCAAGAGAAAATTGTCGATGCGCTGTCCGGCCGCACTATCGTCGATCTCGATCATCGAGACCTGGTCGCTTGCGACCGATTTCTGGGATATTTTGCCTAACTCTTTCATTCTGAATATAATTTGCCCAGCAGTCTGCGGCGGCCGGCGCAGTGTCCGGAATTCGGGCGGATTGCGCAGGCGCAAGCGATAAACCGTTATTTTACTTGCGCCGGGGTCTGGTTGCTCACCCTTTAAATGAGATGCAACAAGTTGCACGCACGAGGTCGGTCCCCGGCAGGGACGGCGCCCACAGGCGCGTTCGGTCAAGGTCGGCCTCGACGGTAACGGAATTTTGGTAAAAAAGAATTTAACTTCCAGCTTCGGTATCGGGCGGTCTCACGCCCTGCTGTACGAAGCTGCAGGTTGCGAAAATACGGCGTGCGCCCATGGCGTCTTGTAGAAAGTACAAGACTTGGCGACGTCAAAATGAGGCGAGACACCCCCAGCAGGAAAAGACGCGCCGCCTGCGCGAACTTCCCGTTGCGGCACGACCGCAGCCTTCGACCCTCCGGTCACGCGCCCAGTTGGCGCACCGGCGAGAGGGGACGGAGGCTTATGAAGGTCTGCTGGCAGAACCCGCGGCGTGTCGGGTCGTTATTTGAAGCCGTGTTCGCATGTGCCCTGCGGCACCGCGCCCCTTTTTCCTGGGGCGGGGCCCTCTCAGGCAATTCTCCCGCCATTCTTCCCGCTCCAGCGTGCTTGTGAAAACACAATAAGGCGCGGCTGCCGCTGCCCGCTTCGCTTTCGCGACTGACAACCGCGTAAGCGACGGGCCGGCCAGGCCGCTCTGGAGCCGTTCAATGAAACGCATGTTGTTTAATGCGACGCAGCAGGAAGAACTGCGCGTCGCCATCGTCGATGGGCAAAAACTCATCGACATCGACATCGAAACCGCCGGGCGCGAACAGCGCAAAGGCAATATTTACAAGGGCATCATTACCCGCATCGAGCCGTCGCTCGAAGCCTGTTTCGTCAACTACGGCGAAGACCGCCACGGCTTTCTGCCGTTCAAGGAAGTCGCCCGCCAGTATTTCCGCGACGGCGTCGACATGCGCTCCGCGCGCATTCAGGACGCGCTGAAGGAAGGCCAGGAACTGATCGTTCAGGTCGAAAAGGAAGAGCGCGGCAACAAGGGCGCCGCCCTCACCACGTTCATTTCGCTCGCCGGCCGCTATCTGGTCCTGATGCCGAACAACCCGCGCGGCGGTGGTGTGTCGCGCCGGATCGAAGGCGACGATCGTCAGGAACTGCGCGAAACCATGGCGCAGCTGCAATTGCCGGAAGGCATGAGCATCATCGCGCGCACGGCCGGTATTGGCCGCAGCGCCGAAGAGCTGCAGTGGGACCTGAACTACCTGATGCAGTTGTGGCGCGCGATCGAAGCCGCGTCGCAAAGCGGTTCGGCCGGCCAGCCGATGCTGATTTATCTCGAATCAAGCCTCGTGATTCGCGCGATTCGCGACTATTTCCAGCCGGATATCGGCGAAATCCTGATCGATACCACTGAAATTCATGACCAGGCGCGCGCCTTCATGGATATCGTGATGCCGGACAATGTCAGCAAGGTGAAGCGCTATCACGACGATGTGCCGCTTTTCTCGCGTTTCCAGATAGAACACCAGATCGAAACGGCGTACTCGCGCACGGTACCGCTGCCCTCGGGCGGCGCCATCGTGATCGACCACACCGAAGCACTGGTGGCGATCGACGTGAACTCGGCTCGCGCCACGAAAGGCGCCGACATCGAGGAAACGGCCGCGCGCACCAACCTCGAAGCCGCGGACGAAGTCGCGCGCCAGTTGCGTCTGCGCGACCTGGGCGGCCTGATCGTGATCGACTTCATCGACATGGAGTCGGCCAAGAGCCAGCGCGAAGTCGAACAACGCCTGAAAGACGCGCTCAAGCACGACCGTGCGCGCGTCCAGATGGGCAAGATCTCGCGCTTCGGCCTGATGGAACTGTCACGTCAGCGTCTGCGCCCGGCGCTGTCGGAAGGCAGCCACGTGACCTGCCCGCGCTGCAACGGCACGGGACACATCCGCGATACCGAATCGTCCGCGCTGCAAGTGCTGCGGATCATTCAGGAAGAAGCGATGAAGGAAAACACCGCGGCGATCCATTGCCAGGTGCCTGTCGAAGTGACGGCCTTCCTGCTCAACGAAAAGCGCTCGGAAATCAACAAGATCGAATCGCGCTTCAAGGTCAACGTCGTGCTGGTGCCGAACAAGCACCTCGATACTCCGCATTACAAGCTCGAACGTCTGCGCCACGACGACGCTCGCCTCGACGAACCGCGCTCTTCCTGGAAGATGGCAGAAGAAGCGGCTCGCGAACTCGAGTCGGAAACTGGCTACAGCAAGCGCACGGAAGAAGTGAAGCCGAAGCAGGAAGCGGCGGTCAAGGGCATCACGCCCGAGAAGCCGGCGCCGAGCGCGCCGGTTCGCCCGGTCGCAGCGCCGGCTCCGGCCATGGTGACGCAGGCAAGCGGCGGCTTCATCGGCTGGTTGAAGAATCTGTTCGGCGTGCAGCCGGCGGCGCCGGCGCCTGTCGCACCGGCTGCGACCGAAAAGCAGGCGCGTCCGCAACGCGGCGAGCGCCCAGAGCGTGGTGAGCGCACCGGCGAACGCGGCGGCGACCGCAACCGCAACCGCCGTACTGGCGCGGGCGGCCGCGATGCAGCCGGCCGTGGCGAGGGTGCGAACGGCGGCCGTCAAGGCCAGCAGCCGTCGCAGCGTCGCGAGGAACGCGAACCGCGTGAAGGCCGCGAGGTACGCGAACCACGCGAAGGCCGTGAACCGCGCGAGGCGCGTGAGGGCCGCGAACCGCGTGGCAACCGCGAAGCACGTGAAGGCCGCGAACCGCGTGAAGCACGGGAAGGCCGTGAAAGCCGCGACCGCGACAATCGCGGCAGCGAGCGTGCAGAAACGGTGGAAAGCGCACCGCGCGGCGAACGCCAGGAACGCGGTGAGCGCCGTGAACGTGGCGAGCGCGCTGAGCGCGGCGAGCGTCGCAAGCAGCAGACCGAAACCGCGGATGCGTTGACGCAAGCCGACGCGCCAACCGCGGAGGAACTGGCGCAACACCAGGTCACCGTGGGCGAAAACGCAGCGCCGGCCGATCAGGAAGCGGTGGCGCGCGAAGGTGAAGAGCGCCGTCGCCGCCGTCGCGGCCGTCGCGGCGGTCGTCGTGAGCGCGAGGAAGACGTGAACGGCAACCTGGCAGCGGACGTCGCGGAAGCTGAAGGCGACAACGTCAACGTGGGCGATGAAGCACCGGTGCGCACGGCGCATCAGCCGGCGGAACGCAAGGCCGAAGTCGAGCAAGCGAAGGAAGTGGCGCCGGTCGAAGTCGTCGTGGCCGCTGTCGCTACGGAGAAGGCTGTCGTCTCGGAATTGCACGCTGCAACGGAAACGCCGGCTCTCGCCGCCGAGAAGGCAGCGAAGACGGAAACGGTCGTACCGGTCGCTGAAGTGCCGGCTGCTCCGGCTGCCGTCGAGCCGGTCGTGGAAACGCCTGCCGCGCAAGCCGCGGCGCCGGTCGAACCGGCGCAAGCTGCACCTGCGGCTGCGGAGACGGTTTCGTTGGTGGAACCGGTCGTTCGTGAAGAGACGGCGGCTGTTGCGCCGGCCGCCGAAGCGCAAGCCGCGCCGGCTCCGTTCGAGACCGCGGCTCCGGCTGAGGTCATCGCAGCCCCGGCCGCTGAACCGGAGCCGCAAGCAGAGATCGTCGAACCGAAGCCTGTCGTGGCGGCGGTTGCGCCGGCGGTGGAATCGGCAGCCGTAGAACCGGCGCCCGTCGCCGTCGCGCCGCACGCCGCGCAGCCCACGCAAGCAACGCAAGCAACGCAAGCAACGCAAGCAACGCAGGCATCGTTCAATGGCGGCGTTTCGGCGGAAGCCCTGAAGCCGGTGCTGGAACAGGCCGGTCTCGTCTGGGTGAATACCGACGCCGAGAAACTGCGCGCCGCACAGGAAGCCGCCGCACAAACGGTCAGGCCGCCTCGCGCCGTTCGCGAGCGCAAGCCGTTGCCGCCGGCCGACACCGCGCCAATGCAGCAAGTGGAAACAGGCAAGCATCCGCAGTAAGTTTGCCCCGCCGCTTCAAAAAGCCCGCCCTCACCGGCGGGCTTTTTTTCTGCGCGCGCGCGAAAACTGACCGCCCGTGCTGCGCTTGCCCTCCCCGTAAACCCCGACAGCGCTTGCCATCGCCCTGCCGTCACAAGCATTTCCGATAGAATGAAGAACTCGCTTTTCCAGTTCGGCGCAACTCAAGCAACGCAAATATCCCATGTCCCGACGCGTCATCCCTGTTGCCGATTTCAGCGCGGCGCCGGTCATTTCCGGCCCGGTGCAGACGCCTAGCGGCGCGCTGCACGATACGCTCGCGCGCCCGCTGCGCGATTTGCGTATTTCGGTGACGGACCGTTGCAATTTCCGTTGCGTCTACTGCATGCCGCGCGCTGTATTCGATAAGGACTATGCGTTCCTGCCGCACAGCGCTTTGCTGAGCTTCGAGGAAATTGAACGGCTGGCGCGGCTCTTCGTCGCGCATGGTGTGGAGAAGATTCGTCTGACGGGCGGCGAGCCGCTGTTGCGCAAGAACCTGGAATTCCTGATCGAGCGGCTCGCGCAACTGACCACGCCTGCGGGCCGCCCACTGGATCTGACACTAACCACCAACGGCTCGCTGCTCGAACGCAAGGCGCGCAGCCTCAAGGACGCCGGCCTCACGCGCGTCACCGTGAGCCTCGACGCGCTCGACGACACGCTGTTTCGCCGTATGAACGACGCCGACTTCGCGGTGGCCGATGTGCTCGATGGAATTGCCGCTGCCCACGGGGTGGGCCTCGCGCCCGTCAAAGTCAACATGGTTGTCAAGCGCGGCACGAACGACAGCGAAATCGTGCCGATGGCACGCCATTTCAAAGGCTCGGGTGCGGTACTGCGCTTTATCGAATACATGGACGTCGGGACATCGAACGGCTGGAATATGACCGAAGTGTTGCCGTCCGCCGACGTGATCGCGCGCATCGCCGGGCATTTCCCGCTTGCGCCGCTCGAAGCACATAGCGCGGCCGAAACCGCGCAGCGCTGGGGCTACGCGGACGGCAGCGGCGAGATCGGCGTGATTTCGAGCGTGACGCGCGCGTTCTGCGGAAGCTGCACGCGGGCCCGTCTGTCGACCGAAGGCAAGCTGTACCTGTGCCTGTTCGCGTCGGCGGGTCATGACTTGCGCGCCTTGCTGCGCGGCGGCGCAAGCGACGCCGACATTGCGACCGCCGTCGCCGAAATCTGGCAAGGCCGCGGTGACCGCTACTCGCAACTGCGCGGCAGCAATGCAGCCGACTCACGCGCACAGGACGCCCGCCGCGTTGAAATGTCGTACATCGGCGGCTGATCGGCGGGTATGGAGCCAACACGCGAACAGATCACGGGCCTGCTGCTCGCGGGCGGCCGCGGCATGCGCATGGGCGGTGCCGACAAGGGGTTGCAAACGCTGCACGGCGAACCGCTCGCCGTGCATGTGCTGAAGCGCCTCGCGCCGCAAACCGGCGGGCTGCTGATCAGCGCCAATCGTCACCCTGAGACCTACGCGGCGCTCGGCGCGCCGTTTGGCGCACTAGTGATCGCCGATACCCTGCCTGATTTTCCCGGACCGCTGGCGGGTTTGTTCGCCGGTCTGCGCGCGTCCCCGGGCGAATACGTGCTCAGCGCGCCGTGCGATACGCCGTGGCTGCCCGCCGATCTGGCCGCGCGCCTCGCGCAGGCGCTCGAGTCGAACGGGGCCGACATCGCCACCGTCACGACCTCGGACGCTGACGGCAACGTGTCGCTTCATCCGGTGTTCGCGCTGTTGCGCACCGGTCTCGCCGACGACCTCGCGGCCTTTCTGCAAGCCGGCGGGCGTAAGGTTCGCGCGTGGTACGCGCGCCACAAGACGGTGGAAGTCGCCTTTACCGACGAGCGCGCGTTTTACAATATCAATTCGTTACAAGAACTCGCCGACCTCGAACATTATCGAGGCCCCGGCTGAAATCCCGCTCCGCCGCACGGCAAGCGCCGCTCCCGCCGCCGGCCGCGACGTCCAGCTCTTCATGACCAGGCATAACCAATTTTCCAGCTGCGTCGCGCAGTACGATCCTCATGCGCTACCCGTTTCGGCCGCTCAGGCGATCGTCCGCGAATGGGCCGCGCCGGTTGCGGCCGTCGAACGCGTGGCTTTGCGCGACGCACTCGACCGCGTGCTCGCCGCCGACATCATGTCGCCTATCGACGTGCCTTCGCACGACAATTCCGCGATGGACGGCTACGCGTTCAATCGCGCGGCATTGACGAGCGGCGCGCCGGCCGTCGAGCTGGCGGTCGTCGGCAAGGCGTTGGCGGGACATCCGTTCGCGGGCCGCGTCGAAGGGGCACAGTGCGTGCGCGTGATGACCGGCGCCTGTATCCCGGAAGGCTGCGATACCGTCGTGCCACAGGAACTGGTGGAGCGCAGCGCCGACTCGGCGTCGATTCAGTTCCCGGCCGACGCCGTGGCCGCCGGCGCAAACCAGCGACTCGCCGGCGAAGACCTCGCCCGTGGCCATGCGGCGCTGCGCGCGGGCCGCGTGATCTGTGCGTCCGACCTCGGCTTGCTAGCTTCCCTCGGCATCGGCGAAATCAATGTTCGGCGGCGTTTGCGCGTCGCGTTCTTTTCCACCGGCGACGAATTGCGCTCGCTCGGCGAGCCGCTCGACCCGGGCTCGGTGTACGACAGCAATCGCTATACGCTCTTTGCCATGTTGCGTCGCATGAACGTGGACACGCTCGATCTCGGCGTGATCCGCGACGAACCCGCGGCACTCGAAGCCGCCTTGCGCAGCGCCGCCGCGAGCGCGGACGTGGTGCTGACGTCCGGCGGCGTCTCGGTCGGCGAAGCGGATTTCACGAGGCAGTTGCTGCAGACCTTCGGCGATGTCGCGTTCTGGAGTCTCGCGATGCGGCCAGGCCGGCCTCTCGCGTTTGGCCGCGTCTGGTCCGGCGAGCGGCCGGGTGTCGGGCTGCCCGCGTTATTCTTCGGTCTGCCGGGCAATCCGGTTGCCGTCATGGTGACGTTCTATCAGATCGTGCGCGAGGTCCTGCTGCTCATGTCCGGTGCCACGCCGCAGCCGCTGCCGGTGATCCACGCCGCAAGCCTGCGGGCGATCCGCAAACGCGCCGGGCGCACCGAGTTCCAACGCGGCATAGCCGGCCAGGACGCAAACGGCCAGTGGCACGTCACGCCCACAGGCTCGCAAAGCTCCGGCGTATTGAGTTCGATGAGCGAGGCCAATTGCTTTATCGTGCTCGGCCATGAAGAAGGCGATATTGCCGAAGGCGAACGGGTCAGTATCATGCTGTTCAACGGCCTGATCTAACGCTTCCAACGCTTATCCGACGCGACGTTTTCATCCACGGGTCACATTCAGCTTTACCCACTACCACTACGACATACGGGTTTGACTTACATGAAAAAACAGATCTCGTTCATCGCACCGGGACAGACCGCCAAAGCACTTATCCTCGTCTATCTGACGTTCTCGGTACCGATCGTGCTGCTGGGCGTGCTCGTCGCGTTCGTGCGCTACGGTTCGGTCGAATTGAGCACCGTGTTCAGCGCGCTGCTGCTGAATGCGATTCTCGGTTTCATCCTGCTGTGGATCGCGTGCCACGCATATAACTGGGTTGCGTCGCGTTTTGGCGGCATTGAAATCCAGTTGACGGACGCGCCGGAAGAAGCGTGACATCCGTCATGATCCGCGCCACCGCCGCCGCCACTGCCGCCGCACTCGCGGACCCGGCAGGCGCGGACTGCTGACGCACACGAGGCGCCAGCCGCACTGCCTTATTGCTCGTCGGGTTCCACGCCCGACAACGCATCGCCTATCAGACCATTCGCCTCCTCGCCGGGCAGCGCCTCCACATCGCGCAGCTTGCGGTTCATGGCGCGAGTGCGCGTCTCCGCCGCCTCAATCGACCGCGTCACCGTTTCGAGCTGAGCCTTAGTCTTCGCCAGCACGTCGCCGAATTTGCCGAACTCGGTCTTGATCGCGCCGAGCACCTGCCACACCTCGCTCGAACGTCTTTCGATGGCGAGCGTCCTGAAACCCATCTGCAAACTGTTGAGCAGCGCGGTGAGCGTGGTGGGGCCTGCAATCGTCACGCGGTAATCGCGTTGCAGCAGATCCGATAGACCTGGCCTACGCAGCACTTCGGCGTACAGGCCTTCGGTCGGCAGGAACAACAGCGCGAAATCGGTCGTATGCGGCGGCGACACGTATTTTTCGGCGATGGTGCGCGCCTCCGCTCGAATCCGCGCTTCGAGCGCGCGCGACGCTTCTTCGACGGCAACCGGATCGGCTCGCTCCTGCGCGTCGATCAGGCGCTCGTAGTCTTCGCGCGGAAACTTGGCGTCGATAGGCAGCCACACGGGCGCAGCCGCGCCGCCCGCCTCCGCCCGCCCCGGCAAGCGGATCGCGAACTCGACGCGATCCGTACTTTTCGGTACCGTCGCCACGTTCTTCGCGTATTGATCCGCGGTGAGCAGTTGCTCGAGCAACGCTTCCAGTTGCACTTCGCCCCACGTGCCGCGCGTCTTGACGTTGGTCAGCACCTTCTTCAGATCGCCGACGCCGGCCGCCAGCGTCTGCATTTCCCCCAAGCCGCGATGCACCTGTTCGAGCCGGTCCGACACGAGCTTGAACGATTCGCCGAGGCGTTGCTCGAGCGTGGCGTGCAGTTTTTCGTCGACGGTGCGGCGCATTTCCTCCAGCTTGCTCGCGTTGTTCGCCTCGATGTCCTTCAGCCGCTGCTCGATGGTCGCGCGGACTTCGGCGAAGCGGCGATCATTCGCCTCCGTGAGTTGCCCGAGCTGCAGGCTAAGCGTATCGCCGAACTGCTTGAGCGAGCGGCCCTGTTCGTCGCGCGCCTGCTGCGCCTGCTGCTGCAGACTGTGACGCACGGCGTCCAGTTGTTGCGCGAACCCGTCGATCTTGCCGCCCTGCACGGTCGTCATGCTGCTGAATTGCGACGCCAGCGTTTGTTGAAAATGCGCAAAGCCACTGCTCTGCTCGGTACGCGATACGCGCGCCGTCTCAGTGATGTCATTGCGCAGTTGCCTCTCGAGGCGCTCGTAAGCGTGCGCCTGCGCATCGGCTGCGGCATCGATGCGTTCGTTGATCAGATCGAACTGCTCATGCTCATTAGCGCGGCCATGCCCGCGCATCAGTAACGTCAAAGCGAGCACGAGGGCGACCGCCAGCACTGCGACGGCCGCTACCAGAATCATCGTCATGAACGCGCCTTGCCGATGACCTCGGCGTTGATTGGATTCGGCGGCCGGCCCGCGCGTGGACCTTCACCGAGACCGGCGGTCAGATTGTCCGCGGCGAGGTTCGCCATCGCGCGGCGCGTCGCTTCGGTTGCGCTCGCAATGTGCGGCGTCAACACGACGTTCGGCACGCTCAACAGATCCGGGTTCAGATTCGGCTCGCCTTCGAAGACGTCGAGACCGGCGGCCGCGATCTGCTTCGCGCGCAGCGCCTCGACGAGCGCCGCGTCGTCGACAATGCCTCCACGCGCAATGTTGGTCAGCGTGGCAGTCGGCTTCATCAGCGCGAGTTCAGCGGCGCCGATCGTGTGATGGCTCTCTTTCGTGTAGGGCAACACCAGCACGACATGATCGGCGCGCCGCAACAGGTCCTGCTTCGACACATATGCGGCATTCAGGTCGGCTTCAATCTCGGGCGCGACGCGCGAACGGTTGTGATAGATGACCTGCATGTTGAAGCCTCGCGCGCGGCGCGCGAGCGCCTGACCGATCCGGCCCATGCCGATCACGCCGAGCGTGGAGCCGTGGACATCGCCGCCGAGAAAGCCGTCGTATGCCCATTTCTGCCATTTGCCCGCGCGCAGCCAGTGCTCGGACTCGGCGATGCGCCGGGCCGCGGCCATCATCAACGCCCAGCCGAAGTCCGCGGTCGATTCGTTCAGTACGTCCGGCGTATTGGTGCCGAGCACGCTGGCTGCGTTGAACGCGGCCATGTCGAAATTGTTGTAGCCCACCGCCATATTCGACACCACGCGAAGACGCGGCGCGGCCGCGAGAAGGTCCGCGCCAATCGGATCGCCCGCGGTCAGCGCGCCATCTTTGTCCGCGAGACGGCGCTTCAACTCTTCAGCGGACAACACGTCGCCCTGATTCCAGTCGACGTCGAAATACTGTTGGAGCCGTTCGATCACATCGGGAAAAATCGGACGGGCGACCAGGATCTTCTGCATTGCATTCTCCGTGTAGCGAGTCGAGTTCGATTGCCTCGGCGTCAAGCTCAGTGTCAGAAAAACAGCCAGCCGGTGACGAGAAAAAGCGGCAGCAGCACCGCGCCAGACCAGCCCAGATACGCGAAAAAGCCTGGCATGCGAACGCCGCGCGACTCCGCGATGGCCTTCACCATGAAGTTCGGGGCGTTGCCGATATAGCTGTTCGCGCCCATGAACACCGCGCCCGCCGAAATTGCGGCGAGCGTGGTCGCGCCCGTGGTCATGAGCGAACCGGCATCGCCGCCGGCCAGGTTGAAGAACACGAGGTACGTGGGCGCGTTGTCGAGAAACGAAGATAGCAGGCCGGTCGCCCAGAAGTACATGGTGTCATGCGGACGGCCCGCCGGGTCGTTGACCAGATGGACAATGCCGGCAAACGCGCCGGCCTCGCCCGCGCGCAGGATCGTGATGACCGGCGCGATCGTCACGAAGATGCCGGCGAATAGTTTGGCCACTTCTTCGATCGGCGCCCAGTTGAAGTCATTGCCCGCGCGAGCGGCGCGCGGCGTCAACGCCAGCGACAGCAACGCGACGCCGAGGAGCGCGACATCGCGCACGGCATTCTGCAAAGCCACATGCGTACCGAGCAGGTCGAAGCTTACGCCCGGTTTCCACAGTCCGCTCATCAGCACGAGCCCGACGACCGCGGCGAGCAACAGGAAATTGACCTTACCGTCGATGCCCAGTTGCGGCGAGTCAGGCGTGGGATCCAGAAAACGCGAGCGCTCTTCCTCACGCCGATGAAAATAATACGAGTCCAGGAAATAGAACGCAGTGAGCAGCACGGCGCAAACAAACAACATGGGCAGCGCGAGATGCGTGGTAGTCCAGAAGAAATCGACACCCGCGAGGAAGCCCAGGAAAAGCGGCGGGTCGCCCAACGGCGACAACGAACCGCCGGCGTTCGCGACGAGAAAGATGAAGAACACGACCACATGGACGACATGTCGCCGATTGTCGTTCGCGCGCAGCAATGGGCGGATGAGCAGCATGGCCGCGCCGGTCGTGCCCATGACGCTCGCCAGCACCGTGCCGAGCGCAAGAATCGTCGTGTTCAACCGCGGCGTGCCGTGCAGATTGCCGCGGACACAGATGCCGCCCGCGACCGTATAGAGCGCAGTCAGCAATACGATGAACGGAATGTACTCTTCCAGCAACGCATGGATGAGCGTGCCGAACGCGACGCCCGCGCCGAAAACAAATGCGAATGGAACCAGAAAAACCAGCGCCCACGCCGCCGCGATCTTGCCGAAATGGTGATGCCAGAACGCTGGCGCGACGAGCGGAAATGCGGCGATCGACAGCAGCACACCGGCGAACGGCAGCCCCCATAGCGCGGAGAGCGATGCGCCGTCGAGCGTAGCGGCAGACGCGAGTTGAGGCCAGCACGTCAGCGTCAATGCAGCGCCGAGCACCATGCTCGTCGACACGGCACGTCTATTCATATCCTCAAAGTCCCTGGTTTTTGAAAATGGCAGCGGGCGGCGGCCAGCCGCGTGCGCAGTGAGAAACAGCGGCCCTTCTACTCAGGCGCCGAGTACGACGATCACGTGAACGCGGTACGGCCCATGCGCGCCAAGCACGATGGTCTGTTCGATATCGCCGGTGCGCGAAGGCCCCGAAACGAAGTTGACCGCGCGCGGAAACTCGCCTCGCTCGCTGCGGATCAATGCGAATGCTTCTTCATGTCCCGCGACGATGCGCGAAGCCGGCACGATAGCAATGTGCGTTTCCGGAAGCAGGCCGGCTGACGCATAAGTCTGCGGACCGGAGAGCAACACGAGCGTGCCCGTCTCGGCAGTCGCGCAGAAACAGCCGGTGAGACCCACCACGTCGCCGTCTTTCGGCTTACGAAATTCCACAGTGAGGCCCGCGTCGTTCCAGCGCAGATCCTGCAGCGTTTGCCAGGCAATCGCCTGCAACGGCAAAGCGTTTTGCGCGAGATAGCGATGGGCCGCAGCCGGCACGTCGCCCAGTGCCTGGACCGTGTCGACCGTGGTCGACATTTTCTGCGCTTCTTCGATGAAACGCGCGGTCAGGTCCGCGGGCATATCTGGGCGCGGACCCTGCGGATGGCGCGCCAGATAGTCCGCTACGGCTTCGCGCTCGGATGCGGACGGCTCAGGCTCACGGCCTTGCGCCGCGCGGATGCGCGCCAGAATGTTGCGGCGGGCAATCGATGTGTCCATATGCAAAAGTCCTCGTGTCGACAGCCGTGCGATATGCCGGGATTATACCGGCCACCCTTCGCGCGAACACCCTGGCCGAACGGCATAGGAACACATAAGACGCGCGAAAAAACGCACGAAAACACCGTTACTTCGCGGCCTCTTCCTCGGGCTGTGCGATGCCGAAGACCTGACGCAGATATGCGAGATACGCCTTGTCCTCGCACATGTTCTTGCCTGGCGAATCCGACAGCTTCGCCACAGGTTGACCGTTGCAGCGGACCATCTTGATCACGATCTGCAGCGGGTTATAGCCGAGGTCGTTGGTCAGATTGGTGCCCACGCCGAACGCCAGCTTGCAGCGGCCGCGGAATCGCTCATACAGTTGCAGCACCTTGGGAATGTCGAGCGCATCGGAGAACACAAGTATCTTCGTGCGCGCATCGCAACGGTTCGCCTCGTAGTGGCTGAGCAGACGCTCGCCCCAGTCAAACGGATCGCCAGAGTCGTGACGCGCGCCGTCGAACAGCTTGCAGAAATACATATCGAAGTCGCGCAAAAACGCCTGCATGCCGTAGACATCAGAGAGTGCGATACCCAGGTCGCCGCGATATTCCTTCGCCCACATTTCGAAGCCGAAAGTCTGCGAATCGCGCAGCCGCGGACCGAGCGCCTGGCAGGCCTGCAGATACTCGTGCGCCATGGTGCCGAGGGGCGTGAGGCTGTGCTTCATCGCGTAAAAGACGTTGCTGGTGCCGGCGAACTGCTCGCCCAGACCGTCCTTCAGCGTGAGGATCACTTCTTCATGCCATTGCTTCGAGAAGCGGCGCCGCGTACCGTAGTCGGCGATCTTGCAGTCGGCGAATTCCGGTCGCGCGCCCAGAAGTTTCATCTTTTCGACGAGGCGTCCGCGCCCTTCGCTGTAGTCCGGTTCCTGCTGCGTATTGCGGAAATACACTTCGTTGACGATCGCGAGCATCGGGATCTCGAACAGGATCGTATGCAGCCACGGACCTTTGATCTCGATGTCGATTTCGCCATTGTTCTTCGGCGACGGCTCGATCGAAATGTACTTTTCGTTGAGATGAAAGAGCGCCAGAAACTCGATGAAATCGCCCTTGATGAAGCGCATGCGCCGCAAGTAGTCGAGTTCGTCCTCGGTGAAGCGCAGCTTGCAGAGCTTGCGCACTTCGGCGCGTATTTCGCCGATGTACGGCACGAGGTCCACGTTCGGCGTGCGGCAACGGAAGCGGTACTCGACGTTGGCCGCAGGAAAATGATGCAGAACCACTTGCATCATCGTGAACTTGTACAGATCGGTGTCGAGCAGCGAAGTAATAATCATGATGGTGCGAACTGGACGGCAGCAAGTACGGAAGGCCTGACTCAACCCATGCATCCGGCGCGCCCCGTGCGCACCGGCTTGACGCATGTTACCCGAATGCGCCCGGCTTAAGCGCGGCCGGCGCCCGTGCCGCGTGCGTCGAAGGAAGTCCCCCTTCAGCACGCAATAAACTAATCACGAAAACATATAAAAGGGCGTTGCGCGATGCTGCATGCGCCTCTTGACGTTACGTTACAATAGCGCTTTTGGCGTTTGCGCCTTCTCTGATTACGCATGCAGGAGCTGCCTGAATGACTCACGTTGTGACCGAAAGCTGCATCAAGTGCCGCTATACCGACTGCGTCGATGTGTGCCCGGTGGACTGCTTTCGCGAAGGTCCCAACTTCCTCGCGATCGACCCCGATGAATGCATCGACTGCGCAGTGTGCGTGGCCGAGTGCCCGGTGAACGCCATTTACGCTGAGGAAGACGTGCCGGGCGACCAGCAGAACTTCATCGAGCTGAATGCCGATCTGGCAAAGAACTGGCCGAGCATCACCAAGACCAAGGCGCCGCTGCCGGAAGCCGAAGAGTTCAAGGACGTGAAGGAAAAGCTCGAGCTGCTCGCGCGCTGAGTGTTGCCAGCCTGTCTTGTGCCCCGCCCGCTCGAATCAAATCGAGATGAGCATGAGGTATTGACAGGCGCGTGAGCTGATTCTACAATTTCGTTTCTCTGCTGTTGTTGTTCTGTTCCTCGATAGCTCAGTCGGTAGAGCGCCGGACTGTTAATCCGTAGGTCCCTGGTTCGAGCCCAGGTCGAGGAGCCAAGAATTGCAAAAGCCCGTTAACCAAGACGGGCTTTTTTATGTAGATCAAGTTGTACTGCTGTTCCTCGATAGCTCAGTCGGTAGAGCGCCGGACTGTTAATCCGTAGGTCCCTGGTTCGAGCCCAGGTCGAGGAGCCAAAATTTTGAAAGGCCCGCATTCGTGCGGGCCTTTTTGTTTTGGCTCGTTTACGGCAGTTTTCGCGGCGCTCATCTGCCAGCGGCATTGTCGATCATCTCCCGAATCCTTCGCCGGTATACGATGACGGCTTTCCGGCGCGCGCACCGCGCGCCCAACGCACCCTGCTCAATCGGGCAATCTTATGAAACCCACCTCATTGCGCCTCGCGCTTGCAGTCTGCGCCGCTCTCCTCGTACCGTGTGCGCACAGCGAAGAAGTCGGCAGCGTCAATACGAACTTTCATATCACGGGTTCCGACCGGGTTGTCGTCGAGGCCTATGACGATCCTCTTGTGCAAGGCGTGACATGCTACGTGTCGCGTGCGCGGACCGGTGGCGTGAAGGGCACGCTGGGAATCGCCGAAGATCCCACCGAGGCGTCGATCGCGTGCCGTCAGGTCGGCGCGATTCATTTCACGGGTCCGCTGAAGCAGCAAGCCGATGTGTTCTCGGTGAGCATGTCGTTGATCTTCAAGGCGTTACACGTGGTGCGCGTGGTCGATACCAAGCGCAATGCGCTCGTGTATCTCACCTACAGCGACCGGGTCGTCAGCGGCAGCGCGAAAAACAGCGTTAGTGCCGTACCGATGCCGGCCGGCACGACCATCCCGGTCAAGTGAGCCGCGTCCTACGAAAAAGCGCATTGAGCAAGGTATTGAACAATGCGCGGACGAGGCGCGCCGATGCGCCCGCAGCCGCCAAGCCGCGCTAAACTGAGTGGCTGTGTCAGAGCGATTCCATGACCGCCGCCCACCGTTTCCACGACTCCGCCCGTTATTGGCGCACGCCGCTTTTGCCCGGCGCGGATCTGCTCACGGCCGAATATCACGATCACGAGTTCGCGCCGCATTGGCACGACGCCTACACGATTCCGGTGATCGTCGCGGGCGCGGAGGGTTATCGGTATCGCGGTTCGGACTATGTCGCGGAAGCCGGCAGCGTGCCGATCATCAACCCCGGCGAGTTGCACACGGGTTCGAAGGCGGTCGAGGCCGGCTGGCGGTATCGCGTGATGTACGCGCCCGTGCAATTCATCCACGAACTCGCCGATGAGGTCGCCGGCAAGCGCCAAGGCTCACCGTGGTTCGCGCCCGGCGTGATTCGCGATCCCGATCTGGCCGCTCGGCTCGCTAACGCACATCGTCTGCTCGAAGCCGGCGGCAACGCGCTCGCCGCCGAAGCCGCCATGCTCGACGCGCTGTCCACGCTGCTCGTGCGCTACGCACAGACACAGCCGGAGCCTTTTCGCCTGGTACCCGACGACGCCCGCGTCGACGTCATGAAAGAACGTCTGACGGGCAATCTGCTCGAGCCAGTTACGCTCGCCGAAGTGGCGCGGGCGGCAGGACTTTCCCCGTTTCACGCAGCGCGCCTTTTCAACCGCGCGACGGGACTGCCGCCTCATGCATGGCGCAATCAGGTGCGCCTGCAACGCGCGCTCGCGCCGTTGCGCGCAGGTGTCCCGGTAACGGACGTCGCGGCCGCCAGCGGCTTCACGGATCAGAGTCATTTCACGCGGCATTTCCGACGCATGTTCGGCGTTCCGCCGGGACGCTGGCAGGGACCTTGACGGTCCGCAAGAACGTACAAGCCGCGCCCAGCTTCGCCCGCTATGCTTCCCCGCTCAAGGAGGCAAGTTTTGACCCACTCACGCACCGGCCAATCCGCCCAGACAGGCCATTTAAAGGAATTCACCGCGGGCGCCCGCGACATCATCTCGATGATGGTCGGCTCAGCGCCCTTCGGTGTCATCTTCGGAACGCTCGTCGCGTCGGGCCCGTTGCACTTGTGGCATGGCCAGTTGATGTCGCTGGTCGTGTTCGCCGGCTCGGCGCAGTTCATCGCGCTCGGGCTGATCGCCGGTCACGCGAGTTTCGCCGTGATATGGGCCACGACGCTCGTCGTCAATCTGCGCCACGTTTTGTACAGCGCGACGCTCGCGCCGCACGTCGCGCATCTGCCGGCGCGCTGGCGCTGGGCGCTCGGCGCGCTGCTCACCGACGAAGTGTTCGCGGTTGCCTGGGAGCACTATCGGAACCGTGAGCCAGGCACCGTCGGCCCGCATTACTTCTTCGGCGCCGGTTTGGCGATGTACATGAACTGGCAGCTCTGGACCGTCGCCGGCTTGCTGTTCGGCGCGGCCTTTCCGGGGCTGCAATCGCTCGGACTCGATTTCGCGATGGTCGCCACCTTCATTGCGATCGTCGTGCCGCAACTCGTGGCCTTGCGCTACATCGCGGCGGCCGCGACCGCCGGCGCGCTGGCCTTTTTCTGGCAGGCCTGGCCGTACAAGCTGGGCTTGCTCGGCGCAGTGTTCGTGGGCGTCGCCGTGGGTGTCCTGCTTTCCACGTCCGGGCTCGGCTTGCGGCGGGCCCGCCAGTCGGCGGAGGGATCGCGATGAACTACGTCGTTCTGATACTCGGCATGGCGCTCATCACGTGGGTGATCCGCGCCGCCGTCTTCGTGCTCGGCGACCGGCTGGTGTTTCCGCCGCTCGTGCGCACCGCCCTCGGCTTCGTGCCGGTCACCGTGCTGACGGCGATCATCGTGCCGATGACCGTCTCGCCGCATGGCGCGGACGTCGGCGCCGAGTTGAGCTGGCGCAACCCGCAACTGGTCGGCGCGCTGGCCGCCGTCGTGACCAGCGCGCTGACGCGACGGCCGCTCGTCACCATCGGGGTCGGCCTGACCGTGTTTTTCGTCTGGCAATGCGTGGTGCTCAGATAAGGGCTCAGGCAGATGCTCACGTAAGGACTCACTCACGCGCTCCACCGCCGCAGCGGCTGCATCCGCGAAGGTTCGGCAGCTGCGGCGTACATCCGCGAGCCCGGCGAGGCACAGCTCTAAAGCCGCGTCCAGGCCGAGAAAACCCTTAAGTTTCCCGTCAATCCGCCGATATGCAGTCGAGGTCCGCTCATCGGGATACGTCCCGCCAATGACGCGGCAACAGGCTGGAATCAGACGCGCAGCCAGCAGGCGTTGAGTCTTCCCAGGTCAACTAGCGGCCGGAGAACACGACGAGGCCGCGCGGCAGGACCAAACGGGATATCACATGGGTCAAATCACCCTCACGCTCAAGGACGAGACCATTGCGACGCTGCGCAAGGACTTCGACGCTTTTCTGCGGGTATCGCTGAAGCTCGATCCGCAGTTCGCAACGCCGTCTTTCGAGGACTTTTTGCGCGCCAAGCTGCTCGACAACATGGTACCGTTGACCGAACACGCGGTTCAGCGGATGTTGCAAGGCGGCCAGTACGCATGGGCGAAACGCACACTGGACAAGGAGTTCCCGGACGTCGTCGCGATTCTGATGCAGCAGGCGGGCGAGTTCGGCTTCGGCTTCGCGGCCCGCTCGGAATGGACGCCGGAAGAGCTGGCCAAGCAATGCCGCGACTGGGCGGCGGCGATCGTCAAGGAAGCGGAAGGCGACGCCGTGCTGGTCGACCCGCTCGCGGCGCAGATCAAGGGCGCGGTGCAAGACATTCAGGCGCTCGAGGAAATCATGCAGACGCCGGCATGGCGGCTCGTCGAATCGCTGCGTCAGCGCGTGTATGAGGCAAAGGTGGCGTGCGAAACGAACGTCGGCAGCATTGCGCGCGAAAAGCTCGGCGAACTGCGCGGGCTGTTGCGCCTGGGCATTTCACACGGCTCGTTCCAGAAGCAGGAAGCGCAACAGATCATGGAATATCTGCGCCTGCTCAAGCCGGAAATTTTCGTCGAAGAACCATACGATGTGTTCTCGCGGATGGCGGCATGGCTGCGCAATTTCTTCGTGCCGCCGCGCCCGGCCCCGCAACAGCAGCAACGGCAGTCGCGCTAGCCGCTTCACAGCGCGCGGCCGGTCGCCTTCTGAGCGGGCCGCGAGCGGCCCGCTCAATCCCACATCTTCCTGAGCCGCGCTCCGATTTCAATCTTCGCCTGCGCTGCCGCGGCTAGCCCCGCCGCCGTCGGCGCACTCGGCACCGGCACGCGCGGCCACGCATAGGCGTCGAACAGCGGCATCAGATGCGCGGGGATAAAGCGCGTGCGCGACGCCCACACGTGACGGTCGCCCATATGCGCCTGGTTATGCACGTAGAAGCGCTGCGGCACGACGATATGCAGGTCTTCCTTCGCGCGCGTCATCGCCACGTAGAGCAGGCGGCGCTCCTCGTCGATTTCCTCTTCGCTGCCCGTGCCCAGATCCGACGGGATGCAGCCGTCGACGCCATTCAGCACGAACACGTTGCGCCACTCCTGTCCCTTCGCCGAATGGATGGTGGACAGGATCAGATAGTCCTCGTCGATGAGCGGGACGCCGGATTCGTCGCTAGTGGCGTCGGGCGGATCGAGCGTCAGCTCGGTCAAAAAGCGCTCGCGCGACGCATACGTACCCGCGATGCTTTCCATCTGCAGCACGTCGGCGTGACGGACGGCGGCGTCTTCATGATTGCGCTCCAGGTGCGGCTCGTACCAGCGCCGCACCATCTCGAACTCGGCGGGCCACGGCGTCTGCCGCCCATACACGCTCGACATCAGCTTGACGAACGGATGCCAGTCCTCCTGCGCGCGAGCCGGCGGCGCAAAGGCGGCGAGCGCGCCGCCTGCGGTATCGGCGGGATTGCCGGCGCCCGCGCGCGCCACGATGTCGTCGAGGACTTTCGCGGCAGTAGCCGGACCGACGCCGGGCAGCAGCTGCACGACGCGAAAACCGGCCACGCGGTCGCGCGGATTCTCGGCCCAGCGCAGCACAGCGAGCACGTCTTTTACGTGGACAGAATCGAGAAACTTCAGGCCGCCGAACTTCACGAACGGAATGTTGCGCCGCGTGAGTTCGATTTCGAGCGCGGCGCTGTGGTGCGCGGCGCGAAACAGCACCGCCTGGGACTTCAGCTTCATGCCCTGCTCGCGCGCTTCGAGCACCTGCTCGACGACGTACCGCGCCTGGTCGGCCTCGTCGGCGACCGTCACGAGACGCGGCCGTTGCGCCGACGCTTTGTCGGTCCACAGATTCTTCGTGTAGCGCTCGCTGGCCAGTTCGATCACCGCGTTCGACGCAGCCAGGATCGGTTCAGTCGAGCGGTAATTGCGTTCCAGCGTGACCTGGGTGGCCGGCGGATCGAATTGCGCGGGAAAGTCGAGAATGTTGCGCACGGTCGCGCCGCGAAACGAATAGATGGACTGCGCGTCGTCGCCGACCACGGTCAGGCCGCGGCCATCCGGCTTCAGCGCGAGCAGGATCGACGCCTGCAAGCGGTTGGTGTCCTGATATTCGTCGACCAGTACGTGATCGAAGCGCCCCGACAGATCGGCCGCGATAGCCGGCTCGGCGCCCATATGCGACCAGTAAAGCAGCAGGTCGTCGTAATCGAGCACGCTCTGCTTCTGCTTGGCGTCGACGTACGCGGCGAACAGCATCCGCAGATCGGCCTCCCACTCGCGGCACCACGGGAACGCGCTATCGAGCACCTGGCCGAGCGACGCGCCGGTGTTCACGACGCGCGAGTAGGTCGCAAAGCATGTGCCTTTTGCCGGAAAGCGCCGCTCTTTCGCGGACAAGCCGAGTTCGTGGCGCACCAGATTCATCAGGTCGGCGGAATCTTCGCGGTCGTTGATCGTGAAGGCGGGCGCGAGGCCGATAAGCTCGGCGTATTCGCGCAACAGCCGCGCGCCGACGCTATGGAAAGTGCCCGACCACGTCAGTCCTTGCGCGAGCGCGGCGCGCGCGCCGAGCGCCGCGCTCGCGATGCGTGTGACGCGACGGGTCATCTCCAGTGCCGCGCGGCGCGAAAACGTCAGCAGGAGAATCCGGCGTGGATCGGCGCCCTTCACTACCAGGTTGGCGACCCGGTGCGCGAGCGTGTTCGTCTTGCCGGAGCCCGCGCCCGCGATGACCAGCAACGCGCCGGGCGGCGCATGAGGCGTGTCGGCACCATATTCGACGGCCTCGCGCTGAGCGTCATTGAGCTTCGCGAGCCAGGCGGCGGCATCGGACGGCGGCGGGGATTCGGCGACGGAAAGCACGGTCGTTGTTCAGGGCGTTGGATGGATCGGGAACGGCGACGCATACTGTATATCCATACAACCCGAGCGCACAAGCGACCCTTTTAACGACAGCATCGGTCGCGTCGCTCGGTACCCAGACCTGCCACCAGTTCGGTAGCCACTCGGTGGCCATACTCAGCCCGTCAAAAACAACGGCCCGTGCGCATTTGCGAACGGGCCGTTGTTGTCGAACAAGACTCGCTTGCTTTGCGCCAGAAGCCTGAGGCTACTGCTTCTTCGCGTCCTTCAGATTGGCCTCGGCGTTCGCCTTGTCGGCTTCGGCCTGGGCCTCGGTTTTTTCTTGTCGGCCTTGGCTTGCGCCACAGCTGCTTTCTTGTCCGCGTTCGCCTGTTCCTTCGCTGCCTTCTTGTCGGCGTGCGTAACAGGCGCAGCGGCGGGATCGGTTGCCTGCGCGAACGCGGCCGACGACAGGCAACCCGCGATCAGCGCCGCGCAAACCCGGCCCGTGGTAGTCGCCATCATGGACTTCGTAGATCGAGTGATACGAGTGACAGTCATGCGATACCTCCTTACGTAAGGCCAAATCGAACCGTCAGCCCGATGGCCCGGGCTTCAAAGCCCGGGCTCGAACCGACGATTAATGCTTGACCTCGCCGTCGGCTTGTTCGCCGGCCTGGCCCTGCATATTCATCTTCATTTCATTGTTGGCGGCCTGCTTATCCGCCTTCCTGTTGATGCTGGCGTCGCGCACCTCCTCCTTGTATTCGGACCTGGCGGCCTTCTGCTGCGCCTTCAGTTCAGCCTTGGATGCCTTCTTCGACGCGCGATACTCGGCGTTGGCCTTCGCATTGGCTTCACGCTTTTGCACCAGCGGATCGGTGGAGCCGGAAGCCGTCAGACG
This sequence comes from Paraburkholderia rhynchosiae, assembly GCF_002879865.1. Classification (GTDB taxonomy): domain Bacteria; phylum Pseudomonadota; class Gammaproteobacteria; order Burkholderiales; family Burkholderiaceae; genus Paraburkholderia; species Paraburkholderia rhynchosiae. The sequence goes on along the minus strand of NZ_PNXY01000003.1, from coordinate 215,606 downwards.
GGCCGGCGCCGGTGTCACAGGCTGCACGCCCTGCGCGGCGGGAGCTGCCGGCGCGACGTCGGCGCCCGGCGTTTGAATTTGCGTCTGGACCTGTGCTTGCGTGCCGGCGCCGACAGCCGGCTGGGCCGTCTGCGGCATCTGCGTGGTTTGCGCCACAGCCGCGGTGGTGGCAAATGCGGTCAAGGCGGTACCGATCAGGAGCGTACGAATATGGGTCATGGCAAATACCTCTCTCTAAAGTTGTTGTGACGCGGTCGGGTCGTCCGGCATCGCGCTGCGGCGCATGGTGGACGCCTATCCGGTCTGCTCACAGCTGAACATGATCCGGCAAGCTTTCCTACAGAGACGGACTTTACGAGTGAAGTCCTTGCGTGGCGACCGGTGTTACGCGACATTTCACTTTCTGACAAGCACATAACAACTGCTTGCATTCGCTTGCGAGGCGTCCGCGAATACCGGAGTGAGACGCCGCGCCTTCTTCGGAGCAAGCTTGTGGCTTATGATGCGAACCCTTTGCCTGAAGGCGCAAACCCCATGCCAAACCTCGATTTCACGCTCACCGGCGACTATGTCGAACTCCACAATCTCCTGAAGATAACGGGGCTCGCGGACAGTGGTGGCTCGGCAAAAATGATGGTGGCCGACGGCGCGGTGACCGTGGATGGCCGCGTCGAAACGCGTAAGACGTGCAAGATCCGCGCGGGGCAGGTGGTGCTGCTCGGCGATACACGGATTGCCGTCCACGAAGCCTGACCCGCGCCGCTCTCCGAACCACGAGAATCCGCAGCAGGAGCGCGCACCAAAAACGTGCTTCTGCCATCGACATTGCCGCGGTCACGCAATAAGCTGTCAGTTCTCCCTGACAAACCATTGGCTGACATCGCCGGCTGCCGGCTCGGCGAGAAATTCGCGCTAAGCGCGCTACCTCGCGCCATCGTGAGGCCCGCGAGCCGCCGCATCGGGCCGCGCCCGCGTCTGTCGCGCCTGGCATGCCTCTCGCGCCTGTCGCAGCGGCCGTCACGATGTCGCCATTCCGTCAACTAGCACGCGCTCCATGACTCAATCCGGCTTCACCCGGGTGGCCACCCGTCCGCCGACTTTATCCCGCCACGCCGCCGACACCGCCCGGCTCGCGGCGCCGCTCGCCATCGCGCAACTGTCGCAAATGGCGATGGGCGTCACCGACACGATCCTGCTCGGCTCCCTCGGCCCCGACGCGCTCGCGGCTGGTGGTCTGGGCGCCAATCTGTTCTTCGTCGTCGTAACGCTGCTTCAGGGCGTGCTGACGTCCGTCAGCGTGAGCGTCTCGCATGCGCGCGGCGCGCAGGACGAAAGCCGCGTGCCGCACATTTACTGGACGGGCTTTGTGCTCTCGGTGCTGCTGTCGGTGCCGGCGTTCGCGCTGCTGTCGTTCGCGACGCCGATCCTGCTTGCGTTCGGCGAACCCGCGCTGCTCGCGCACAACGTCGGCGAATACGCGGCGGTGCTGCGCTGGGGCGCGCTCGGCAGCCTGATCGGCGTGGGCCTGATGCGTTCGTTTCTGCCAGCGATCGGCGCGGCGCGGCGGCTCCTCGGCGTGTCGCTTGCAAGCGTCGGCGTGAACGGCTTTCTGAACTACGGACTGATTCACGGCGCCTACGGCCTGCCGCGGCTCGGCTTTCTGGGCTCCGCGGCCGCGACTTCCATCACCGTTTGGCTCACCGCGCTCGTGCTGATGGCGCTTTTGCACCTGCGGCCGCGCTATCGCCACTTCGTTGTCGCCACGCGCCCCAATGTGCCGTTGATGGGCGAACTGTTCGGCATCGGCTGGCCGGTCGCGATCACCTACGGCGTCGAGTCCACGCTCTTTCTCGCGACCGGCCTGATGGTCGGCCTGCTCGGCGAGTCGCAACTGGCTGCGCATCAGATCGCGCTGAATGTCGCGTCGGTGGCGTTCATGGTGCCGCTCGCGATCGGCCAGGCGGCGAATGTGAGAGTCAGCTTCTGGTCCGGCGCGGGTCAGCCGCTCGCCGCGCGCCACGCGGGCTTCGTCGCGCTCGCGCTCGGCGTGGGCTTCATGACGCTGTCGGGGATCGTGCTGATTGCCGCGCCGCATTGGATCGTCGGCCTGTACTTGCATCTCGACGACCCGGCCAACGCGGCAACCGTGGCGCTCGCCAGTTCGCTGCTCGGCGTGGCCGCGATTTTCCAGATCGTCGACGGCATGCAGACGGTCGGCTCAGGCTGCCTGCGAGGCCTGAAAGACACCCGCATACCGATGATCGCCGCCGCGTTCGGCTACTGGGTGATCGGCTTTCCGACCGGCTATACGCTCGCGTTTCATTTCGGGCTCGGCGCTCGCGGGTTGTGGTGGGGACTCGCGGCTGGCCTCGCGAGTGTCGCGCTGCTGATGACGCTGCGCTTTCACAAGCTGAGCTTGCGGCGCGTGCCGGCGACGGCGGACGCGCCGCCTGCGGCGTCGGTTTGACCGCCGCCGCTCACCTGTCCGGCACTCGCTCCCGAGCGAAACTCGACCCTCGTTTCTCACCATAAACACAACCAGGGACGTTGCCTCATGCTTGCCCGCATCGCCCGTCTGTTCCCATTCTGGGCCGTGTTCGTTTCGGTCGCCGCATACTTCTTGCCGGCTTCGTTTGCCGGCATCGCTCCACACGTCACGACGCTACTCACCATCATCATGCTGGCGATGGGGGTCACGCCGTCCGTCGCTGACTTTCAGCGCGTCTTCACGCGACCCGCGCCCGTGATTGCGGGCATCGTGCTGCATTACCTCGTGATGCCGCTCGCCGCCTGGGTGATCGCGAAGGCGTTGCGCATGCCGCCCGATCTGACTGCCGGCATGGTGCTGGTCGGCAGCGTCGCAAGCGGCACGGCGTCGAACGTGATGATCTATCTGGCGCGCGGCGACGTCGCGTTGTCGGTGACGATCAGTGCGTTGTCCACGCTCGTTGGCGTGTTCGCGACGCCGCTGCTCACGCGTCTTTACGTTGACGCGTCGATTGCCGTCGACGTCCACGGCATGTTGATGAGCATCCTGCAGATCGTCGCGCTACCGATCGTCGTCGGCCTCGTGGTCAATCATGTGTTCGGCAAGGTAGTACGCAAGATCGAACCGGCGCTGCCGCTCGTTTCGATGGTCGCTATTGTGCTGATCATCGGCGCGGTGGTGGGCGGCACGCAAAAGAGCATCGCGTCCGTTGGTCTTGTGGTGATGCTCGGCGTGGTGCTGCATACAGGCATCGGCCTCGTCGGTGGCTATTGGGGCGGCCGTCTGCTCGGTTTCGACGAAGCCGTGTGCCGCACGCTCGCCATCGAAGTCGACATGCAGAACTCTGGGCTCGCCGCGACGCTCGGCAAGGTTGACTTCACGCCGATCGCCGCGTTGCCGGGCGCCTTTTTCGGTCTGGCACAACCTGTCGGGTTCGCTGCTCGCCGGATTCTGGGCCGGACGCCCGCCGAACGGCTCGACCCATGCCGACAGCGAACTTGTGCTGAACACTGAGCGCGTCTGACGGCTTTCGACCGCTCCCAACGGCGTCACGCTGCGGTGATTGCCACGGTGCCGGAACGGCAGCAGCACCTGTTCCATAGCCGACGTACCCGCTTGACGATTCATCGCACGAGAGCCAAGCGAGCCGTAAAACCAGCGACGCCGCCCTCATGCCGCGAGGGAGAGCCCAGCGGCCCGATTCCCCTTAGAATGGATTTCTCGGCAGCGCGCGCGCGAAAGCATCCGCGCTGCCGGGAAGAAGCCTGAACAATAAGGGGAAAGAGCGTGCAGTGGCATAGTAAACATCAGCAGACCGCGACGCAGCGAACGCGGGCAATCCGCTTCGCGAGACAATTCTTCCTGCTGTGCTGCGCCTCAGCACTTATGACCGCCTGCGCGGACAAACCGCCCGCTACCGCGTTCGACCGCCCGGTCACTCACGCGCTGCCCGCCACGGAAAACACGCCGCTTCGCGCGGCCCTTGAACCTCTTCAGGCCGCGCATCCCGGCGAGTCCGGCTTTCGCGTGCTCTCGAGCGGCACCGACGCATTGCAGATGCGCATTGCGCTCGCCCGTGCGGCGACGAAAACGCTCGACATGCAGTACTACATCGCCAACGAGGACACCACCGGCAAACTGCTGCTCGGCGCCGCGCTCTATGCGGCGGATCATGGCGTGCGCGTGCGCATGCTGGTCGACGACCTGAATTTCAAGGACATCGACAGCATCATGGCGGGCCTCAATTCACACAAGAACATCGAGATTCGCGTTTTCAATCCGTTCGGCAGCGCGCACGAAGACGTGTTCGAGCGCACCACGAACCTTTTCACGCAGATCGGCCACTTCACGCGCCGCATGCATAACAAGGCGATGATCGCGGACAACCAGGTGGCGATTATCGGCGGCCGCAATCTCGGCGACGAATACTTCAGCGCGAGCGAAGTGCTGCAATTCCGCGACATCGACGTGCTGGCCGCCGGCCCGATCACCGCCGACATCTCCGCAAGCTTCGACGAGTTCTGGAACAGCAAGGTCGCCTATCCGCTGCGCGCGCTGAACACCCAGAAGTTCGACGCGAAGGAACTCGACCAGACTCGCGACGATTTGCGTCAGCACTGGCGCACGAACGCCGATCCGTACAATGCCAGGCCGCTGAACGCGACACCACTCGCCGCGCAGATCGCGGCGAGGCAACTCGGCCTGACGTGGGCGCACGCGGAGTTCAAGGTGGACGAGCCGGAGAAGATAGAAAATCCGTCGCCGGATTACGTAAGTCCGCCGATGAAGCGGCTCGGCGAACTGATGAAAGATGCGCACAAGGATCTACTGGTCGTTTCGCCCTACTTCGTTCCGCACGATACGGGCGTCAAGGCGCTCGGCGCGCTCACGCACCGAGGCGTGCGCGTAGCTATCCTCACGAATTCGCTTGCCGCCACCGACGCGGTCGCCGTGCAAGCGGGCTATAGCCCGTTTCGCGTGCCGCTGCTGCAACAGGGCGTCGAGTTATATGAGTTCAGGCCGCGGCAGGAGACGCCGCCGGCGGGTTTCGCAGGATCGCGTTCGCGCGCGAGCCTGCATGCCAAGACCTATGTGATCGACCGGCGCATCCTGGTGATCGGCTCGATGAACCTTGATCCGCGCTCGACGCATCTGAATACCGAACTCGCGCTCGTGATTCACAGTCCGCAGCTCGCGGCGCAGGTCGCGGACATTTTCGATCGCGCCACGGCGCCGCAGGAAAGCTATCGCGTCACGCTCGCGGACGCGGCGCAGCTGGCCTATCTTCGTTCGATCGGTGCGCCGCTGTCGCCGCTCGTGTGGACCGATGTCGAAGACGGCACGCGCCGCACCTATATTTTCGATCCGCAGGCAGGGTTATACCGGAACGCCCTAACGGCGCTATTCTCCCTGTTGCCGGTCAACGCACAACTTTAAAGCGGAGTTGAACCATGACTGAAGACGTACGAATGGAGCGCGACACGTTCGGTGAAATCGCCGTGCCGAACGCTCGCCTATGGGGCGCGCAGACGCAGCGCTCGCTGCAGAATTTCCGCATTTCCACCGAGAAGCAATCGCCGGAACTGATCACCGCGCTCGCCGTGATCAAGCGCGCCGCGGCCGAGGTGAACCTGGGTCTCGGCGTGCTGGACGAAACGAAAGCCCGCGCGATCATGCAGGCAGCCGACGAGATCATCGACGGCAAGCATTCCGAAGAATTTCCGCTTGCGGTCTGGCAAACCGGCTCCGGCACGCAGACCAACATGAACCTGAACGAGGTGATCGCGAATCGCGCCAGCGAACTGCTCGGCGGCGAGCGCGGCGAAGCGCGCAAAGTGCATCCGAACGACGACGTGAATCGCGGCCAGTCGTCGAACGACGTGTTTCCCACGGCCATGCATGTGGCCGCCGCGTACGGCATCGTCAAGCATCTGCTGCCCGCGCTGAAGACGCTGCGCGACACGCTCGACGGCAAGGCCAAAGCCTTCGTCGATATCGTCAAGATCGGCCGCACACACTTGCAGGATGCAACGCCGCTCACGCTCGGCCAGGAGTTTTCAGGCTACGTCGCGCAACTCGATCATGGCGTTCGCCATGTGGAGTCGACACTACCGCATCTGTATGAACTCGCGCAGGGCGGCACGGCGGTCGGCACCGGTTTGAACGCGCATCCGCAGTTCGCGGAGAAGGTCGCGGCCGCGATCGCCAAGCTGAGCGGCGTGCCGTTCGTTTCCGCACCCAACAAATTCGAAGTAATGGCCGCGGCCGATGCGCTGGTGTTCGCCCATGGCGCGCTGAAGACGGTGGCTGCGAGCCTGAACAAGATCGCCAACGACATCCGCTGGCTCGCGAGCGGCCCGCGCTGCGGCCTCGGCGAGCTGTCGATTCCGGAGAACGAACCGGGCAGCTCGATCATGCCGGGCAAGGTCAATCCCACGCAGTCCGAAGCCTTGACGATGTTGTGTTCGCAAGTGTTCGGCAACGACGTCGCGGTGAATATCGGCGGCGCGAGCGGTAACTTCGAGCTCAACGTATTCCGGCCGATGATCGCGCACAACGTGCTGCAATCGATCCGCCTGCTCACCGACGGCGTTCATAGTTTCAACGAGAACTGTGCGGTCGGCATCGAGCCGAATCGCGAGCGCATCGACACGCTGCTCAACGAATCGCTCATGCTCGTGACGGCGCTCAATCCGCACATCGGCTATGACAAGGCCGCGCAGATCGCAAAGAAGGCGCACAAGGAAGGCACCACATTGAAGGCCGCGGCGCTTGCGCTCGGCTATGTGACCGAGCAGCAGTTCGACGAATGGGTGCGGCCGAACGACATGGTCGGACACTCGACGCCGTGAACGGCGCTTAGCCGCTCGGACGCTTCGCGACTTTGGGCGACTCGCGGTGAGTCGCCCGGTTTGATCCGATATCGGCAGCCGGGAGAATGCCCTCATCGGCCAGTGCTTCGCGGCGACTGCTTTCTGCGCTCTGCTTCGCGGCCACCGATTCGCCGGCTATGATTCGCCGCCTCCGTTCACCGCGCCCAGGTCAACGCCGGCAAGCGCCGCTCAGACCTTGCCCTGCGCCACTTCTTCGGGCTTCAGTTCGACGATCGCGTCGAGCGCTTCCTTGACGTCCATCGCGTACTTCGCGAGGCGTTTCTGTTCGTCGGTTTCCGGAACGAACGCGGGCACCGGCACCGGGTGCCCGTTCTCGTTGACCGCGACCATCACCACGAGACAATCGGTGGTTTGCAGCAACTCGCCGCCCTTCGGATCGCCGGCCTGCACCGACACATGAATGTGCATGCTGGTGCGGCCCGTCGTCACGACGCGCGCACGCAATTCGACGAGATTGCCGACCAGAATCGGTCGACGGAAACGGATATTGCCGACGCTGACCGTCACGCAATAGCGCCCCGACCACACCGCCGCGCAAGCATAGGCGGTTTCGTCGATCCACTTCATCAGCGCGCCGCCGTGCACCTTGCCGCCGAAGTTGACCGAGCTGGGTTCCGCTAGAAAACGGAAGGTGGTTTCGGAACGGTCCAGCGGCGCTGAGGGATGGGTGCTCATCTTGACTCCGGTCAATCGGATGCATTGAAAGGAGGCAATTATACGAGCGCAATATTGACGGCGTCGGCAATTGTCCGGCATGGCAGCGCGGAATGATTTGTCGGAATGGAGTGATTCTCGGGCGGCGCTGTCGTTCGGCGAGGGAAGTGGACGGCGTAGCAAATCTCGTCCCGTCACGGTGGCGTGCCAGCATTGCTCACCGCGGCGATTCTCCCACGCGCTCCCGTTCAGCGGGCCTGGTAGCCGGCGTCCACCATCGCATGGGCCCCGCTCGCGGACGGCGGCGCGACCGCCGACATGAACCGCTCGCGATAGTCGAGCGGCAGCACGCCGAAGCGCCGCACAAACGCCCGCCGCAAGTTCTGCTCGCTGCCGAAACCGCACTCGAGCGCGATCCGCTTGAGCGGCCGGCGCGATTCGGCCAGCGCCCGCGAAGCCGCTTCGAGCCGCAGCGCCGACACGGTCCTGGCCGGCGTGCGGCCCACTTCGTCGACATAACGGCGCGCGAAGGTCCGCGGCGTCATCCGCGCGCGCTCGGCGAGACGCTCGACCGAAAGGTCGTCGCGTAAATGTGCGGCCATCCAGCTATGCAAGGCCTCGAACGGCCCGCCCGCCGACGCCTGCGCCGCCAACGCCGCGCTGAACTGCGACTGGCCGCCCGGCCGCTTCATGAAGACGACGAGGCGCCGCGCGGCCTGCATCGCGACGGCATGACCGAGGTCTTCTTCGATCAGCGCCAGTGCGAGGTCGATGCCCGCCGTCACGCCTGCTGAAGTCCAGACCACGCCTTCGCCTTCGCCCTCGCTTCTCGCTCTGTCAAGGCTCGCATCGCGGATGAAGATCGGATCGGCATCCACCTGGACGTTGGGGAAACGGCGCGCGAGATGCGGCGCGTCGCGCCAGTGCGTGGTCGCGCGGCGGCCGTCCAGGAGCCCCGCCGCGGCCAGATAGAACGCGCCCGTGCAAACCGAGCACACGCGGCGTGCGCGCGGCGCATTGCGCCTGATCCACGCGACCAGCTCCGGCTGCAGCGTGCAATTCTCATCGACCGGAATGCCGGGCACGATGAGCGTGTCGATCGGCTCGGCGTCCAGCGAGTCGAGCCGTTCTGTCACGACCGGCAGGCCCGGAAAGGTCTGCAAGACACCACCTTCGATCGAGGCAACCGTCGTGCGGTAGGCCACCGGCCGCGTAGACGTAGGAGTAGACGAAGGCGTGGCCGCAGCAGAATCGCTCGCGGCCATCGTCAGTTCGGCGCGCCAGAACGCTTCGAGCGGGCCGCACGCGTCGAGCAATACAAGACCGGGCGCGACGGCAAACACGACATGACGCACGCTCATCACACAAGCCCTCCGGCCGCGCGCCGCTTCAACGACCACGCGTAGGCCAGCGTGGCGAGCGCCGCCGCGCCCAGCAGCGGGAAAATCGCCGCATTGATCGTCGCCCAGCCGAAGCGGGTCAACAATTGCCCGGCGAACAGGGAACCGAGTGCGGAACAGGCAAACGTCGTGAATTCGCTGGTGGCTTGTGTCTTGGCCCGCTCGGACGGCCTGTACGACTGCGCGAGCAGCGTCGAGCCGCCGACGAACATGAAATTCCAGCCGACGCCCAGGCACGCAAGCGCCGCGTAGAAATGCGGCAGATCGGTCGAACGCAACGCGAATACGCCGCACAGCGCCGACAGAACGATCCCCGCGCCGATCACCGGCAGCACGCCGAAGCGTTTGATGAGCCGCGCGGAAAACAGCGACGGCGCGAACATGCCGACCAGGTGCCACTGGATGATCGCCGCGCCGTCGCCGATGCTGTGCCCGCAAGCGACGGCCGCGATCGGCGTCGCCGTCATCACGAACGTCATCACGGCATAGCCGAGCGCGTTATTGGCAAGCGCCGCCGCGAAGATCGGCTGCCGGACGATTTCGCCGAGCGGCCGGGCGGCTTCGTGCGGTCTGGCCGCAGCCACGGCGGGCGTCACGTGGCGATAGAGCAGCATCAACAGAACAATCGACGCGAGTCCGAGTCCGGTGACGAGCGCGTACGACCCGGCAAAGGCCACTGGCGCGAGCCAGTCCTTGCTCCATGCGGCGAGAAGCGGGCCGCACACGGCCGCGACCACGCCGCCCGTGAGCACCGTCGAAATAGCGCGGCTTTTGCCTTCGAGGCCAACGGCGTCCGCCGCGGCGAGCCGGTAGTACTGGGCGAATGCCTGAAACACCCCGACCGTCGATGTGCCCGCACAAAACGCCCAGAAGTCGTGATGGAAGATCGCCCACACGGAAACCGCGCCGCCCAGCGCGCCGACGCCCGCGCCGAGCATGAAACCCGCGCGACGGCCGATGCGCGCCATCAGGAACGACGCGAAGATCGTCGTCAGCGCGGCGGCCACTGTGATCAGCGAGAAGGGCAGCGTCGCGAGCGCCTTGTCGTCGGCGAGCGTGTAGCCGACCAGACCAGTCAGCGTGAGATCGATCGACACCGACGACGTATACAGCGCCTGGCATACGGCGAGCACCCGCGCGGCGCGGCGGCTGTGAGGATCGGAGCCGTGCAGGTCTGACGGACGAGCTGAGAGCGTGGAAGCAGCGGCGGGAACGGAAGGCGCAGCGCCGGTAGAAACGCTGGAGATAGCGGTGGAGAAAGCGGCAGGCGGCATGCAATGTTCCGGGCGGCGAAAGTGGCGACGGCTTTATCGTCACATGGGTGCGCGTGGCAGCAATGCCAATGATGCATCGCTTTCTGCCAGTTGCCACTCTTCTTGTGAACCGCTCGACCGTCGAGTCGACGCGCTTACTTGTGGAACGTGACCCCTTCGTCGATCGTGCCGTACATGGTGATGCTGCCGGCGCCCGACGCGGAGCCGGCACCGCCCTGTGCGCAAGCGCCGAATAACAGGACAGATGCAAGGACGGCAAAAACAGTTTTCATGACTGCGTTTCCTGCGAAGACAGGCGTCGATTCTAGCCTGGCGTCGCAAGCGCACACAGAACCGACGCCCCGGGCCTGCGCGCCGGTTGGCGCCGCCTTCGCCGGACTTTCGTAGCTGCTGCAATCGACTGTTCACGCTAAGCTGAAACATCGAATGCATCTGCCACGTACAGTGGAATACATGACTCGGTGCGCGGCTCGCGCATCGGGGACGATCAGAACCTTGGGAGACGCCCGATGCCCGCCATCCTCGCAGACGAACACAATCATTTCCCCGGCTTGAGCCGGATCGGGGCGCTGCTCGCCGATCCGGGCCGCGCCGCCATGCTGTGGGCGCTGATGGACGGTAGCGCCCGCCCCGCCGGCGAGTTGACGATGATCGCGGGGCTCTCGCCGTCCGCAGCCAGCGCTCATCTCGCGCGTCTCACCGACGGCGGCCTGCTCGCGCTCGAAGTGCGCGGCCGGCATCGCTATTTCCGGATTGCGTCGGCGGATATTGCGGCGTCGATCGAAGCGCTCGCCAACGTCGCGCAAGTCAGTGCGCCGCAGCGTCCAGTGCCGCGCCCGGTGCGCACGGTGCCGACGGAGATGCGCTACGCGCGCACCTGTTATGACCATATGGCCGGCGAACTGTCGGTGCGGGTCTTCGAGCGGCTCGTCCAGCGCGGGCTGCTGACGCTGCAAGGCGCGTCGCTCGAAGCCACGTCCGACGGCGCCGCCCGCTTTGCCGACTGGGGCATCGACCTGTCCGCGCAGCGCACGCGCCGGCGCCGCTTTGCTTGCACATGTCCGGACTGGAGCGAGCGGCGCCCGCATCTTGGCGGGGCGCTCGGCGCGGCCTTGCTGGATTCGTGGACGACCCACGGCTGGATCGAACGCACTGAGCGCCCGCGGATCTTGCGCATCACGCCGGCCGGCCATCAGCATTTCGACGCGTTTCTCGCCGGGTGAACGACGGCGAAAGCCGCGTGCAACGGCCGGTTTCAGCCACGGCGCAACCTGTCGCCAGCTCACGAGAAACCTGGTCGAGACCTTTTGTTACCGGTCGTGAGCCGGCCTTACAAAAGTGAGGGCCTTGAAACAAACGGTACAGGTACAGTGGTTCACGGATGCTGCACGTGCATCGTCCGTCGGAGAATGAATCATGAAAACCATGACGCCACACCTACCGTCAAGACATCGCACCATCGGCTACACGCTGATCGCCACGGCGGCTTTTCTGTTCGCAACGCAAGCCGCGCTCGCACAGCAAGCCGCCCCCGCGCCCCAAGGCCTCGCCACACAGAATACCGATCCGCCCGGGCGCGTCGCGCGCCTGAACTACATGGCCGGAACCGTAACCACCGAGCCCGCCGGCGCTAGCGACTGGTCATACGCGCAGATCAACCGGCCGCTCACCACGGGCGACCAGTTGTGGACCGATCAGAACGCGCGCTCGGAGTTGCATATCGGCTCGACGGCCGTGCGTCTCGGGCAGTCCACAAGCCTGGACCTTCTCAATCTCGACGACAACAGCGCGCAGTTGAAGGTCGCGCAGGGCACCTTGTCGGCGCACGTGCGCGAACTGCCGCCGGGCTCGTCGTATGAAATCGATACGCCGAATCTCGCGCTCGGCCTGAACGGTCCAGGCGACTACCGCGTCGACGTCGCGCCGGACGGCAGCAGCACTACCGTCACCGTGCGCAGCGGCAGCGCGACAGCGTATGGCGACGGCGGCCAGGTGCCGGTCGCGGCCGGTCAGCAGATGCGCTTTGCCGGGACCAACCTGCAAGCACTCGCGGACGATGGCGCGCCGGGCCTCGACGGCTTCGATCAATGGGCCGCGAGCCGCGACGCCGCGGAAGACCGCTCGGTGTCGGCGCGGTATGTGTCACGCGAAATTCCTGGCTATCAGGACCTCGACGCCAACGGTACGTGGCGCAGCAGTCCGCAATATGGCGAAGTGTGGGTGCCGCGCGCGACGCCCGCAGGCTGGGCGCCCTATCACGACGGCCATTGGGTATGGCAGGCGCCGTGGGGCTGGACCTGGGTCGACGACGCGCCGTGGGGCTTCGCGCCTTACCACTATGGCCGCTGGGCTTACGTCGACGATTCGTGGGCGTGGGTGCCCGGCCCGGTGGTGGTCAGCGCACCGCCGGTTTATGCACCGGCGCTGGTGGCTTTCGTCGGCGGTGGGGGCGGCGGAGTCGACTGGGGCGTGAACCTTGCGATCGGGGGCGCGGTGGCGGCGGGAGTCGCATGGTTCCCGCTCGGCCCCGGCGAGCGGTGGCAACCGCACTGGGGCGGCCGCGATCACTGGAGCCCGCGCTACTACGAACGCGTCAACCAGACGACGGTGATCAACAACTACAACCGCAACGTCACCAACATTCACAACACGTACGTGAACTATCGCGCGCCGCGCGCCCTGACCGCAGTGCCGGCGACGGCGTTCGTGCACGGCCAGCCGGTCGGGCGTTTCGCGCAGAAGGTTGATCCGGCGCAGTGGCGCAACGCGCGGATCAATCCGGGCGGTCCGGGTATCGCACCGGTGCGTGAGAGCTTCGGACCGGGTCAGCGCAACGCGAATTACCGGCCGCCGGCGGGCGTGATGACGCGTCCGGTGGTCGCGACGCGCAGTCCGTCGATGCCGCCCGCTTACCGCGACAACCTCGCGCAGCGTTTTGCGCAAAACGGCGGACGGGTGCCGGGCGCGGGTCAGCCTATCGTGAGGACGTCCGTCCCGGCGCGCATGGCGGGGGGACCGGGCGCGTTGCCAGTGCAGAACGTGCGCGTCGTGCAGTCTCATCTACCGGGGCGGATGCCGGGGGCGGCGGCGGGAGCGCCGGTTCTGCAGACGGGGCCCGGCGGCCAGACCGCGCTGGGGGGTCCGAATGGTGCTCCGAACGGTGGGCAGCAGGCGGGGCGTCGTCTGAATGAAGCGCCGATTACCGGTCAAGCGCAGCGCGGGGGCGAACCTCAGGCGCGACCCGGCATGCCGCCGCAGATGGCGCACGCTCAGCAGCAACCCGGTGCGGCAGGCCGTCCGTCAAACGGTGTGCCTCGTCCGCCGCTGGCGAATGGCGGCAACGCGGCGTTCGTGCAACAGCGCGGCATGGCCCAGCAGCCAGGGCAGCAGCCGGGCGCGGATCAAGGCCAGCAAGCCGCCATGAATGGGCGCCACGAGCCGGCATGGACGCAACCGCATACTCCGATGGCCCAGCAAGCGCCGCACAGCCCACAGCGCGGAGTTGAAGCGCCGCAGGCGCCACGGCCCGGGGCGGCGCAGCAACCAGGCGGTCAGCCGGATGCAGCGATGCAACAACGCGGCGTGCCGCGTCCTGCGGAGAATCCGGCGATGACGCAGCAACAGGTGCGTCAACAGGAAGGTCAGCCGCAGCAGCCGCGTGAAGCGGGAGTTCAGGCGCAACTGCAAGGTCGTCAGGAGTATCGGCCGCAGCAGGGTCAGCAACCGCTGCAGGCCCTGCAGCAGCCGCGCCAGGAGCTTCAGGCGCAGCCCGCGCCGCAGCCGCGTCCCGAACCGCGCCCGCAACCACAGGCCCAACAGGCGCCGCGTCAGGAGTTTCATCCTCAGCCCGCGCCGCAGCCGCGTCCCGAACCGCGTCCGCAACCGCAGGCCCAACAGGCGCCGCGTCAGGAGTTTCATCCTCAGCCCGCGCCGCAGCCGCGTCCCGAACCGCGTCCGCAACCGCAGGCCCAACAGCCGCCGCGCCAGGAGTTTCATCCGCAGCCCGCACCGCCGCCGCGCCCGGAACCGCGCCCCCAGGCGCAACAGCCGCACGCGCAGCCTCAGCCGCAGCACGGCGAGCAGCATTCGGGCGGTGGCCGCGACGAGCATCACAAGGGCTGAGCACCCTTCCGTTTCTCACCGGCGCTTCCTGACGAGCATAAACAAAAACCCCCCGGGATTCTCATCGCGGGGGGTTTACCAGACGCGTCAAACGGCCATGGGCGCCGTCAGCGGCTCGTGATGCCGGTAGCCCACGAGCGAGAAATCCGACGGCTCGATCTTCTCGAGCCACTCCGGTTCATACACGCCGGTTTTCGCATAGTCCGGTACGCGCTCGGAAATGGCGAACGCCGGGCTCTCGTACGGCTCACGCGTTAGCTGCCGTTGCAGCATGTCGAGCTGATTTTCGTAGATGTGCGCGTCGCCGATAAAGTAGGTAAACCAGCGCGGCGTGTAGCCCGTCAAGCGACCAACGAGGTGCAGCAAGGCCGCGCCCTCAGTCAGATTGAACGGCGTGCCAAGCCCGACGTCGTTGCTGCGAATATAGAGGCACAGGGAGATTTCGCGACGCGCGACATTTGGCAGGAACTGGTAAAGCAGATGACAAGCCGGTAGCGCGATCTGATCCAGCACCGCAGGGTTCCATGCATGAAACAGAATGCGGCGGTCCGATGGATTCTCCATAATCGTGTCGAGACACTGGCGCAACTGATCGATTGCCTTATACAGCAGCACCTTGCGGCTGCCGTTTTCGTCGAATTCCGTCACCACCCGGAAACCGCGCGCCGTCGCGTCGGCGAGCTGGGCGCTCGCGTGCGCATCGAGAACCTTGTAGGCGGGCCACTGGCGCCACTGCACGCCATAGACATCGCCGAGATCGTCCGGGCCTTCTCGATACGGATTCGCGAGCCATTGCGGATTCTCGTTGGCGTTGGCGTCCCACACCTTGCAGCCGAGATCGCGAAAATCCGCCGCGCTGCGTGAGGCGCGCAGAAAGCCGACCAGTTCGCCCACGGCCGATTTGAACGCCAGCTTTTTCGTCGTGACCGCGGGAAAACCCTGCTGGAGATCGAAGCGCAACATGGCGCCCGGCATGCTGATCGTGCGAATGCCGGTGCGGTTTTCCTGCCACGTGCCCGTGTCGAGAATCGTGCGGACGAGGTCCAGGTATTGTTTCATGCGGGTTCCTTCGACGAAGCGCGAGCCCGGAACGGTGCGCGACGAAAATGAGCGGAAAACCCGATTTTACCAAGCGCGGACAGCTGACGCCGACACCGCGCGCGCGGAGAAATATCAAAGAGGAAATCGCGACGGAGCCAACGCGCACCGCAGCGCCCGACGCGGGCCACCCCGGCGCTCAGGATGTGCCGGCGCTCCGAACCGCCGCGAGACGCGCCGCCAGTCAGAGATGCGGGACCGACGCCGGCAACACCCCATGCGGCGCCGACAATGGCTCGCTTTCCATGTGACGCATGCCGTGCGAACACAGCAGCCGGTACAGCGTGACTCGCGAGATGCCGAGTTCCTGCGCCGCGTCACCGAGACGCCCGCGATGACGCAACAGCGCGAGTTCGATCGCCTGACGTTCGGCCGCTTCGCGGGCCTGCGCGAGCGATACCGGCACGATTTCGACGTACTCGGCCAGTTCCAGATCGCGCGCCGTGATCGCCCGTCCTTCGGACATCACGATGGCTCTGCGCACGCGGTTGATCAGTTCCCGGACGTTGCCCGGCCAGCCGTAGTTGTGCAGCGCGGCGATCGCGTCGGGCGCGAACCCCCGCAGCCGCCGGCTTGCATCTTTTTTGAAACGTTCCAGCATGTGGCGCGCGAGCAGTTCGATGTCCTTGCCCCGCGCACGCAGCGGCGGTTCGTCGATTTGCAGTACGCAAAGACGGTGATAGAGGTCGGAGCGGAAACGTCCTTCGATCATTGCGGCCGTCATATCAACGTGCGTCGCGGAAATGATCCGCACGTCGACGTCGATCGCACCGTGGCCGCCCAGCCGCTCGACCTTGCGCTCCTGCAGGAAGCGCAGCAGGCTCGCCTGGCTTTCGAGCGGCAGATCGCCGATCTCGTCGAGGAATAGCGTGCCGCCGTTGGCCGCTTCCACGCGGCCGATCTTGCGCTGGTTCGCGCCGGTGAAGGCGCCGCGTTCGTAGCCGAATAGCTCAGACTGCAGCAAATGCGGCGGAATCGCGCCGCAGTTGATCGGCACGAATGGCGCGTTGCGCCGTGAAGAGCGTTCATGAATCGCGATCGCCGTCAGTTCCTTGCCGGTGCCGGATTCGCCGGAGATGAAGACCGGCGCGTCGGTCATCGCGACTTTGCGGATCGAACGGAACAGCGCGAGCATCGCGTCGCACGAGCCGACCATTTCGCCTTCAGCGCCTTGCGATGCGTCGTTCGAAGCGGGTTCGCCAAGCGAAATCATTCCGTACGCATGGCCGACGGAATCGACGATCCGGTCGCCGGAATAAGGGACGGTCACATAGTCGAAACAATAGTCGCGCACGAGGCGGCGCAAAGCCGCATCCTGAAGCTGCCCAGGCATCGTCGCGGCGACCCAGCCGACGTTCGGCATGGTCAGACACGATTCGAAGGCGGCAATTTCGTGTGGCTGGAAATGGCTGGAGAGATCGAGCAGGCCACCCGCTGCCGAACCGGCGCGTACAGCCCGGCGCGCGTCGCGCGCCGATGCCACCACTTCCACGTGCCAGCCGCGCTGGTGGAAGCGGGTGTTCAGTTCCGCGCTCGGCTCTCGCGAAACGTAAATCAGTTGCCGCGTTGCGGGTTCCATTATTCAGATCCTCTCGTCAACGAACGTTAAGGATGATGCACGCACCTGAACCGCAATTCAGACACGCTGACACATTCGGGATTCGCAAATAGCAAAAACCGAACGGCCATTCCATTCCGTGCGGACAGCTGATCCCCAGAAAGCGGCGTGTGTGTTTGAGACGGCCCGTTAGCGGGCTTTTTTAAAAATCGAACCTCTTTCCGAGAGCTTACTATACGCGCGCCGCTTGGAAAACAATTATGCGAATTTAATCCGTTCACCCTTGTCCAGCAAGGCTGGAGGGGCGATAAACAAGTAATCAGCTTACGAATAACGCATTCGTGGAAGCGCTTCTCTCATACATGGAGCGCGAGGTAGTTCGTACCGCCGCAATTAACAAATATTAGGTATTTTCTGCCTATCGTTTCAGACCTGAAACGTTCTGCTCCGCTTTCTTTAATCCGAATTCGCGACGCATGAGTTGCCTCCAGATGCATCAATGGATTGCGACCGATGGCACAGCTTTCGCTAATTGCCATGCACCACGGAGACTCATCATGCGGCCAGCTTTATTTCGCGTCGATCAGGACGGCATTGCGTCATGCGCCGCGCTTTTTTGCGCGTGTGCTTTAATTTCACTCCCCGGCGCGCTTCACGCCCAGGCGACCTTGACCGCGGCATCCAACGCGCTGGCAAGCGGGGCTGACGCAACGCAGACGCGAATCGCCGCGCCGGCCGGGGCCGCGTCGCCGCATAGGTCGCCGCGCGCCATCTCAGCCAAGGATTTTTCGCTCTGCGATCAGGCGATCGCGCGGCGAGGCGGAAGCGCATTCGGGCTCGTGATGATGGCCACGCCGCCACGACTGACGCGTGCCAGAACCGCCACTGTGACGTTGTGGGACGAAATTGCGCCGCCGTTGCCATTGCCGGCTCCGGTCGACGCTGCTCATGCCATGCAAGGTGGCGTCGTCAGTTATAGGTACAAATAGCCCGACCGCCAGGAAAGAGACGAACAGGCGTGCGCGGAACAACTGGTGCGGGCAGGGGCGACAAAGCGGCCACGCGAGCCGCAACCGGCGCCGTATTGACAGCGGCGGCTCCGGTCGACGCGGCGGTTCGGGCGCGCGCGTCAGGTAGAATCGATCTGGTTACGTTCCCCCTTCCATTCGATGACGACGCTCACCCTGATCGTCGCTCGCGCCAACAATGGCGTGATCGGCCGCGACAACCAGTTGCCCTGGCGACTTCCCGAAGACCTCGCGTTCTTCAAGCGCACCACCATGGGCGCGCCCATCATCATGGGCCGCAAAACGCACGAATCGATCGGCCGGCCGTTGCCGGGACGCCGCAACATCGTCGTGACTCGGGAGGCAACACGGCGCATCCAGGGCTGCGACGTGGCCACTACGCTCCATGAAGCGCTCAAGCTCGCGGCGCGCGATCAGGCGCCCGAAGCGTTTCTGATCGGCGGCGCGCAGTTATATGTGGAAGGGCTGCGTCTGGCGGACAAGCTGATCGTCACCGAAATTTCCGCCGATTTCGAAGGCGACGCGACCTTCCCGGCAGTCGATCCGAACGAGTGGGAAGAAGTCGCGCACGAAACGCATCGCGCGGATGCGCCGAACGATTTCGACTACGCGTTCGTCACCTACCAACGCAAAAGCCGCTGACGCTCGGCGCCGTCAAATGGAAAACGCCACACAAGCTTGCGTGGCGTTTTCGTCTGCAATACCGCTTGCGGCGCTGAGCAACCGTTACTGCCCGGCGATCGTCATCCGTTCGATCAGCACCGAGCCGGTCTCTTTGGTGCCTCGCGTGATCGTATCCGCGCCGATTGCAACGATGTGGCGGAACATCTCCTGCAACGTACTCGCGACAGTGATCTCCTCGACCGGGTACTGGATCTTGCCGTTCTCCACCCAGAAGCCCGACGCGCCGCGCGAATAGTCGCCCGTCACGTAGTTCACGCCCTGCCCCATCAGTTCGGTCAGCAACAGGCCAGTGCCGAGCTTCCTCAGCATTTCTTCGAAGTCGTCGCCGGCACGGGTGGTCGAACTGCGCAGCGACAGGTTGTGCGAGCCGCCCGCGTTACCGGTGGTCTGCATGCCGAGCTTGCGCGCCGAATAGGTGGACAGAAAATAGCCTTCCACGACGCCGTCCTTCACGACCGAACGCTGCCGCGTGCGCACGCCTTCTTCGTCGAACGGCGCGCTGCCCATTGCGCGCGGCACATGCGGATCTTCGACGATCTGCACGTGCGGCGCGAACACCGGCTTGCCGAGACTGTCGACGAGAAACGACGTCTTGCGATACAGCGCGCCGCCGCTCGTGGCCTGCACGAAGGCGCCGAGTATCCCGGCGGCGAGCGGCGCTTCGAACAGAACCGGCACCTTTCGCGTATCGAGGCCGCGCGCACCGATGCGCGCGAGCGCCCGCTGCGCCGCGTAACGGCCCACTGCTTCGGGGTCGGCCAGTTGCTCGGCGCTGCGGGTGGACGTGTACCAGTCGTCGCGCTGCATATTGCGGCCGCTGCCGGCAATCGGCGCACACGCGACGTAGTGGCGCGAATACGGATAGCCCGCCAGAAAACCGCGCGACGTGGCAAGCACGAACTGCGAGTGCTGCGCCGACACGCTCGCGCCTTCGGAGTTCTTGATCTGCGGATCGGTTGCGAACGCGGCGTCTTCCGCACGACGGGCGATTTCCACCGCTTCGTCCGCGGACAGATTCCACGGATGATAGAGATCGAGATCGCGCGGCTCGGTTTCGAGCAATTCGGCTTCGGCGAGGCCCGCGCAATCGTCTTCCGCCGTGAAGCGGGCGATGTTGTACGCCGCCGCGACCGTGTCCTTCAGCGCTTGCGGCGAAAAGTCGGAGGTGCTCGCGTTGCCGCGCTTGTTGCCGATGAACACCGTCACGCCGACCATCTTGTCGCGGTTGTGCTCGATCGTCTCGACTTCGCCGCGCCGCACGGAGACGGACAGGCCGTCGCCTTCGGAAATTTCGGTCGCCGCGTCGGTGCCGCCGAGCGACTTCGCGTGACGAAGGATGTCCGAGGCGATTTCCTTCAGTTCATCCTGGGTATGCGGAAAAAAGCGCTGCTTGACGTCCATGTCTGCTGCCATTGTCGTTGCCGTCCTGTTCGGGGCCGAGCGGCCCTTGGGTGTTCGCACATGCCGCGCGACTGCGTGCGCCTGGTATGCGGCTCCTCTGCGCCTCCTCCGCGCTTCGGTATGCGCTTGAGTGTACGTTTGAGTGTGCGTTGGCGTGTCATTAACGCATCCCGCGATCATAGCAAGCTAAGCGCTGCCGTACCTGGCATTCGCTGCCCGCTTTGCGTCACGTCCGCTCGTGTGCGCGGCGGCGCAGCGGGCCCGGCACGCTACAATATCGGCATGACACGCAAAACCCGCATTCAACCCATCGAATCCGCCGAACCGGAAGTCGACGAGAACGGTTACGACCGTCCCAGCAAGTCCCAGCTCAAGCGCGAAATGCACGAGTTGCAGGAACTGGGCTCGGCGCTGATCGCGCTGCCCAAGGACGCCCTCAAGCGCATGCCGATGCCCGAAAAGCTCGACGACGCCGTGCGCGAAGCGCGCCGCATCACCGACCATGAAGGCAAGCGCCGTCAGGTGCAATACGTCGGCCGCGTGATGCGCTCGCTGCTGGACGACGAAACCGCCGCGCTGCGCACCGCGCTCGACACCTATAACGGCGTGAACAAGGCGGAAACGGCCAAGCTGCACTGGATCGAGCGCACTCGCGAAAAACTGCTTGCCGACGACGCCGCGCTGACCGATTTCATCCGCCAGCATCCGAACGCCGATCCGCAGCAAGGCCGCACGCTGATCCGCAACGCCCGCAAGGAAGCGGAGCAGAACAAGCCGCCGCGTTACTTCCGCGAGTTGTTCCAGTGGATCAAAAACGCGGACGGACCCGCAGCCGCGACCGATTCCGATGCCGACGACGCCCAGGAAGACGACGATGACGACCGCGACGCCTGACTCCGCGCTCAAGCTCAAGCGCAATGACGCGGACGAGATCCTGATCGGCCTCGTGTCGATCAGCGACCGCGCATCCACTGGCGTCTACGAGGACAAAGGCATTCCGGCCTTGCAGGAGTGGCTCCGCGCGGCTTTGAGTTCGCCGTGGCAAGTGGTCACGCGCCTGATCCAGGACGACGCGGCCACCATCTCGGCAACGCTTACGGAACTCGTCGATGAAGTCGGTTGTGACCTCGTGCTGACCACGGGCGGCACCGGCCCGTCGCGGCGCGACGTGACACCCGAAGCTACGCTCGCGGTCGCCACGAAGGAAATGCCGGGGTTCGGCGAACAGATGCGGCAGATCAGCCTGAATTTCGTGCCGACCGCGATTCTGTCGCGCCAGGTCGCGGTGATTCGTGAGACAGCGGATCACGCCGCGCTGATCATCAATCTGCCGGGTCAGCCGAAGTCGATCAGGGAAACACTCGAAGGCTTGCGCGATGCCGAAGCTGGCGGCGCGGTGAAAGTGCCGGGCATCTTCGCCGCGGTGCCGTACTGCATCGATCTGATCGGCGGGCCGTACGTGGAGACCAACGCCGAAGTCGTGAAGGCGTTCCGGCCGAAGAACGCGGTGCGCGCCCCCCGGCAGGCCTAGCTTATTCCGCGTTGAGGGAGGCGTCCGGCGCCGGCGGAATCAGGAAGTGCTCGCGGTAGTACTTCAGCTCGTCGATCGACTCGTGGATGTCGGCAAGCGCCGTGTGCAGCGCGCGCTTGTGAAAGCCCCTATAGATGACCGGTTGCCAGCGTCGGCAAAGCTCCTTGAGCGTGCTGACGTCGAGGTTGCGGTAATGGAAGAAGCTTTCGAGCTCCGGCATCCAGCGCGCCATGAAGCGGCGGTCCTGGCAGATGGAGTTGCCGCACATCGGCGATTTGCCCGGCGGCACGTACTGCGCGAGAAATTCGCGAATCTGCCCGGTGGCATCGGCTTCGCTTACCGTGGAAGCCTTCACGCGGTCGATCAGTCCCGACCGGCCGTGTGTGTTCTGATTCCACTGGTCCATTTTTGCGAGCGTTTCGTCGCTCTGGTGAATGGCCAGAACCGGGCCTTCGACCATTCTGTCGAGCGTGGAGTTCGTCACCACGACCGCGATTTCAATGATGCGGTCGGAATCGGGGTCGAGCCCGGTCATTTCCATGTCCAGCCAGACGAGATTCATGTCGCTGCGCACGAGCGGCAGTTGTTCGGCGGATTCGAGGATGTCAGTCATGAAGGCAGCCCTGATAGCCGCGCAGGAGGCGTCTTTAAAAGCACCGTTGCTGCGGCGATTGTTCGTTAAAGATGGTTTGAGCATGTCCCCGCTGCGAGGCGGGAAGAAACATATAATTCTCGCATAGATACCACGGAATCCACGGATGCCTACCCTGTACTTCACCGTTCTGTTCGTCGTCGCCGTCCTGGCGATGGTCGGCACCAAACTGTGGCTCGCGTCGCGGCAGATCCGCTTTGTCGCCGGCCATCGCGAGCAGGTGCCGAGCCAGTTTGCCGGCACCATCGCGCTCACCGCGCACCAGCGCGCTGCCGACTACACCGTCGAGCGCACCCGTCTCACCATGATTGAGATCGTCGTCGGCGCAGCAGTGCTGATCGGCCTGACGCTGCTCGGCGGCGTACAGGCGCTGGACCTTGCGATCTCGGACTGGCTTGGCCGCGGCTACGTCGGGCAGATCGCACTCGTCGCCGCCGTGATCGCGATTACCAGCGCAATCGATCTGCCGTTCGACTACTACCGACAATTCGTGATCGAGCAGCGCTTCGGCTTTAACCGGATGAGCAAGCGTATTTTCATCGTCGACCGGCTGAAGGGCGTGCTGCTCGGCGCCGCGTTCGGCCTGCCGCTGCTGTTCGTCGTGCTGTGGCTGATGAACCAGGCCGGCAGCTTCTGGTGGTTGTGGACGTGGATCGTCTGGGTCGTCTTCCAGATGCTGGTGCTGGTGCTCTATCCGTCGTTTATCGCGCCGCTTTTCAACAAGTTCGAACCGCTCAAGGATGAAGCGCTAAAAAACCGCATCGAGGCGCTGATGAAGCGCTGCGGCTTCGCGGCCAAGGGCCTCTTCGTGATGGACGGCAGCCGCCGTTCGGCGCATGGCAACGCG
This sequence comes from Paraburkholderia rhynchosiae, assembly GCF_002879865.1. Lineage (GTDB taxonomy): Bacteria > Pseudomonadota > Gammaproteobacteria > Burkholderiales > Burkholderiaceae > Paraburkholderia > Paraburkholderia rhynchosiae. The sequence continues at coordinate 192,475 of NZ_PNXY01000003.1, read as the reverse complement.
TACTTCACCGGCTTCGGCGCGGCCAAGCGCATCGTGTTCTTCGACACGCTGCTCGCGCGCCTGTCGGGCAGTGAGATCGAAGCCGTGCTCGCGCACGAACTCGGCCACTTCAAGCGGCGGCACGTGATCAAGCGGATGCTCGTCACCTTCGCGATCAGCCTCGCGATGCTCGCGCTGCTCGGCTGGCTCTCGCAGCGCGTGTGGTTCTACGAAGGGCTGGGCGTCAGGCCGTCGCTCGTCGGTGGGAACAGCGGGCTTGCGCTTGTGCTGTTCTTCCTCGCGATGCCGGTGTTCATATTTTTTGTGACGCCGCTCGGCAGCCTCAGCTCGCGCAAGCATGAGTTCGAGGCCGACGCGTTCGCCGCCACGCAAACCGACGCGCAAGACCTCGTCAACGCGCTCGTCAAACTGTACGAAGACAATGCGTCCACGCTGACGCCCGATCCGCTCTACACGGCGTTTTACTACTCGCATCCGCCAGCGTCGCAGCGGATCGACCGACTGTTGCGGCACGCATGAGCGGCCGCCCCCCCAAAGCACCGCGCGCGACGTCCAGCACGCGCGTAGGCGGCCTCGTGGTAGCGGCGCATGGCCGCCACTATCTGGTCGCACCGGAAGACGGCGGCCCGATGCTGCAATGCTTCCCGCGCGGCAAGCGCAGCGAAGTGGCGGTCGGAGATCGCGTGATTTACGAACCCACTTCCGCTGACCAGGGCGTGATCGTCGAGATTGGCGAGCGGCGCAATCTGCTCTATCGCTCGGATCAGTACAAGTCGAAGCTGTTCGCCGCGAATCTCGACCAATTGCTGATCGTGCTCGCGACCGAACCGCACTTCAGCGAAGACCTGCTCGGACGCGCGCTCGTCGCCGCCGAAGCCAACGAGCTGAAACCGTTGATCGTGCTGAACAAGATCGACGTGACCGATTCGCTCGAAGGCGCGCGCAAACGGCTCGAGCCATATCGTGAGCTCGGCTATACCGTCGTGGAAGTGTCGATCAAAGCGCAACCCGAAGCCGCCCGCCCGGCGTTGACCGAGCACTTGCGCGGTCACTCGACGCTCCTGCTCGGCCAGTCCGGCATGGGCAAATCGACGCTGGTGAACCTGCTGATTCCGGATGCCGAAGTCGCCACGCGCGAGATATCAACCGCGTTGAATAGCGGACGCCATACCACGACGTTCACGCGTCTCTATCCGCTGCCGAGTGGCAGACACAGTGGCATACATAGTGACATATGCAGCGACACATATAGCGACACGCGCAGCGCAGACGGCGCAAGCGGCGCGCTGATCGACTCGCCCGGCTTCCAGGAATTCGGCTTGCATCATTTGACCGAAGGCCGGCTTGAACGCGCGTTTCCGGAGTTCCGCCCGCTGCTGCCGAACTGCCGCTTCTACAATTGCCATCACCTGCACGAGCCCGGCTGCGCGATCCTCGAAGCGGTCGCCGACGGCCGCATTCGTCGCGAACGCCATGCGCTGTACGCGCAACTCGTGCACGAAGCCAGCCAGATCGTGCGCTGACATGAAACTGATGCGCGCCCCGAATGTGATTATTGGACAGCACTGGGTCAATGTGCTGGCGGCGGCGGGCATTGCCTGCGAGTTGCACAACCGGTATCTGAACGGTGCGCTCGGCGATATCCCGGCGGATCAGTGCGCACCCGAGTTGTGGCTCGTGGATGACCGCGACGAGGCGATGGCGCGGCGTCTGATTGATGCGGCTTCGCAAGGTCCGGCGGCGGGTTCGCCTTGCTGGCGATGCAGCCACTGCGGGGAGACGCTGGAAGCGCAGTTCACCGTGTGCTGGCAATGCGGCACGGCGCGCGATCCTTTGGATGGGTGAAGCGGCTTCCTACTGCAACTCTGCCGAGAGCGTCCAAAAGAAAAAACGGGCGGTGCCTCACAAGCACTGCCCGTTTTTTGGCGCTCTGTGCGCTGGGTGCGAGTGACGTCAGGCCAGCCACACGGCGATGGTCAGCATGAGCAAGAGGATCATCCAGAGCACAACCGCGCGCCATACCAGCCCGACCGCTGATTGCAGCGTGCGCGGCGTGCAGTCGTCGCCGACCTGCATCGGACCGCCGTCGCCCGTGGCAAGTGCGTCGAGACTCGATGGCTCCGCAAGCGGCCCGCTCAGTCGCGCGCCGAGCGCCCCACTGCCGGCGGCGAGCAACACGCCGTCATTCGCGTCCGGCCACTGACGCGAATGATTGCGCCATGCATAAATCGCATCTTCGAAATTACCGACGATCGCAAAGCCCAGCGACGTCAGCCGCGCCGGCACCCAGTCGATCACGAAGAACGCGCGCTGCGCAAAACTCGAAAACGCGATGGTTCTGTCGTCGACCGGGCGTGCCCACGTGCGCGACAGATATTCGGCGATGCGATACAACACCGCGCCCGCCGGCCCGACCGGAATCAGAAACCAGAAGAACACGCCGAACACATGACGATGCGACGCGACCACCGCGTGAATCAGCGTATGGCGCACGATCTCGCTAACGGGCATGTCGATCGTGTCGAGCCCGGTCCATTCGTTCAGGATTTCTCGCGCGCGCGGCACGTCGTCGTTATTGAGCGCGAGATGGATGTCCGTGAAGTAATGGCTGAACTGGCGAAAGCCGAGCGTGAAGTACAGCACCGCGACGTTCCACAGGAACGCCAGCGCGAAGTGAATGTTGTAGAGGACGTAGTAGACGAGCGCGACGGCCAGAGTCCACGGTAGCACCACCACGAGCCATGCAAGCAGGCCATGCTTGGGCTTGCCCGCATCGAATCCGTGCGCCGCCGACTCCGCATGGTATTGAAGCAGCGCGGATACCGGATTATTCGGCGACAGCGCGCGCACCTGTTCAATGATCAGAGCCAGCAATACGGAAAAAAAAGTCATGCGATGCGCCGTGCTTTTTGAGTTTTACGATTGGTTCATAACGATAGCACAGGGTCGGATGCCGCTGAGCGAGGACGCGGCCAAACATCCGGGGACTGCACGCAAGAACTCGCCTAAGCCGCGAGGAAACGATAAAAATTGCGCAGCATCGCCGCCGTCGCACCCCAGATGAAATAGTGGCTGCCCGTGCCGCGCACGCCTTTCCCGGCCGCTTCGAGCGATGCACCTCGTGGATACGGCATCGCGAAAAAGCGGCGCTCGCCGCCTTCGTAGCGGAACACGCGCTCTTCGTGATGCGCCGGGTTCATCAGGAAAGCGAGTGGCACTTCGAAGACTTCTGCCACTTCCAGCGCGTCGGCCTTCAATGCGAACGGCGGATGCACGAGGCCGATCACCGGCGTCACGCGAAAGCCGGTGCCCGTCAGATAGTCAGGCAAAGCACCTAGCACTTCGACGCGCGACGGCGCGAGGCCGACTTCCTCATGCGCTTCACGCAACGCAGTGGCGGTGGCATCGGCATCGAACGGTTCTTGACGGCCGCCCGGGAAACTGACCTGGCCGGCGTGGTCGTTAAGGTGATCCGCGCGCTGGGTCAGCAGCACGGTCAGGCCATTCGCGCGAATCACGAGCGGCACCAGTACCGAGGCCACACGCGGATCGGCGTGTATATCGCGCCACGGGGCTTCGATGATCGGTTCGGGAGTCCACGAGAGACGCTGCTTGAAACGGCCGCGCAGGCCATCGGGCGTAAGACGCTCCGCGGCCACTGGCGGCAGATGGGCGCCCGTCGCTTCGACGGGCAGAACTTCAGGCTCAAAGACGGGGCGGATCAACGGGTCTCTCGAATAAGCGGATAGAGGAGATGCCGCTATTTTGACCTGGCCAACAAAAAAGCACCCGCGAGGGGTGCTTTTTCTTACAGCATTTACGCCTTGGAAGCAGCGCGGTCTTTCGAGACCAGCTTTTCCTTGATCCGAGCCGACTTGCCCGAACGGTCGCGCAGGTAGTACAGCTTCGCACGACGCACATCGCCACGACGCTTCACGACGATGCTTGCCAGCAGCGGCGAGTACGTCTGGAACGTACGCTCGACGCCTTCGCCCGACGAAATCTTGCGGACGATGAACGACGAATTCAGACCACGGTTACGCTTGGCGATCACGACGCCTTCGTAAGCCTGAACACGCTTACGCGTACCTTCAACCACGTTCACGCTGACAATCACCGTGTCGCCGGGAGCGAATTCGGGGATGGTCTTTTCGCCGAGGGCGCGCGCGATTTCTTCCTGCTCGAGTTTTGCAATCAGATTCATCACTGACTCCTAAGTCCATCTTGTCGGCGTTCGTACCTGCCTCGCGCTGGATTTCCCTTGCGTCTGGCTACGGCCCCGATAGAGGATGGGTTCACATCAGGCGCCGTACACGCATGTCCGGCGCCGCCTGGTGTCCGCTCGAAAGACCGGAGCTTTACGCCTTCGGCTCTTCCTTTGCGAGACTTGCAAGCCATGCCTCGTCGGCACGGCTCAACATCTTGTTCTTTCTGGCCTTGACGATCAGGTCGGGCCGCTTGTTCAACGTATTGCGCAACGCCTCGCGCCGACGCCACGCTTCAATCTCTGCATGATGGCCGCCGAGCAGCACGTCGGGCACGCGCACGCCATGATATTCCTCGGGCCGCGTGTAATGCGGACAATCGAGCAGCACGTCGACAAAACTGTCCTGTACCGCCGACTGGGAATCGTTGAGCACGCCGGGCAACTGGCGCACGACTGCATCCATCAAAGCCATTGCGGGCAACTCACCACCCGACAGTACGAAGTCGCCAAGACTGACTTCTTCGTCGACAACACGATCGAGCAGGCGCTGGTCGATCGCTTCATAGCGCCCGCACAGCAGAATCAGGCCGGGCTCCGCGGCGAACTTCATGACACGCTCGTGATTCAACGTTGCGCCTTGCGGCGACATCATCACGACGCGCGACGGGCCGATGCCCTGTTCCGCCTGCGCAGCTTTCGCCGCGCCGATCGCGTCTTCAAGCGGCCTCGCCAGCATGACCATGCCGGGGCCGCCGCCGTACGGGCGATCGTCGATTGTGCGGTAGTTGTCTGTCGTGAAATCGCGAGGATTCCACGTACGCAACCCATAGCGCTCCTGCTTCGCCGCCCGGCTGGTGATGCCCCAGTCGGTCAGCGCACGAAACATTTCGGGAAAGAGCGTGACGACATCGAACTGCATCGCTCTCTCCGTTGTAGCGAACTCGATTTGCTGAACTATCAATAATCAGCTTCCCAGTCGACGATGATCTGCCTCGCCGCCTGGTCCACCGTTTTGACAAACACACCGACGAACGGGATCAAACGCTCGGCAGTGACCGGCTTGCCGGTTTTGTCGGCGGCCGGATATTCGATACGCAACACCGAGTGCGCACCGTTGTCGATCATGTCTGCAACCTTGCCCAGATTGACGCCGGCAAGGTTCACCACATCCAGGCCGAGCAGGTCGACCCAGTAGAATTCGTCGGCTTCGAGGGCCGGAAATTCGCTGCGGCTGATATAGACGCGAGAGCCGCGCAGTGCCAGCGCCACATCGCGGTCAGTGACGCCGCCCAGTTGGGCCACCACGCTGTCGCTATGCGTTTTTGCCTGCAATGACGGCGCCGACTTCCGCTCGTGGCCTTTCATCAGCCACCAGCGCTTCGCGCTTAGCAAAGCGTCGCCGCCGTGCCCGGCATCCGCATGAGCGGCCACCTTGACCCAGCCTTTGAGGCCGTAGGCGTCGACGATTGCGCCGACCTCGACTGCATCGGCCGGCCAGCTTTCCGCCGTTTCCGCGCGCATTGCTGCTGCTTCGGAACCGGCGTTTGGAACATTGGCTTTCGCCTTGCCTTCGGCTCGCTCGACCGGCTTGCGGACGAATGCACCGAATGGCGCCTGATCAGACGTCTTTGCGCGCGGACCTGCCTTCGCGCGACCTGAACTGCCGGAATCACGCTCGGACATAATTGAACCTCGCTACGAACTTCGACGCCTGCTTGGGCAACACTTCTTGCGCATCGGGCTGCTCACGCAAGCTGCGCGAGCCGCCGGCCGAACCGACGACGATACGCATGCGAGCTACCATTAAGCAGCCGGCTGCGCCTTTTGCGCTTCTTTCACGAGACGCTCGACGGTCGGCGACAGTTGTGCGCCAACGCCTTGCCAGTACGTCAGGCGGTCTTGAGCGATACGCAGTGCTTCACCCTTCGTTGCGACCGGGTTGTAGAAGCCAACGCGCTCAATAAAGCGGCCGTCACGACGGTTACGCGAGTCGGTTGCGACGATGTTGTAGAACGGGCGCTTCTTGGAGCCGCCACGAGCCAAGCGGATGATGACCATACTAGAATCCTTGAAAACCGGGGTTCGGAACGACTGAAACACGCGATTATAGCGGGAAACTGACGCCATAACAAACACTTACCGGGATAAACTCGGCAGCCGGGCTGCGCCGGCCGCACGGTGCGGGCCCGAAAGCTTGCCGAAACGCCTGAAGAACCTGACGGAGCGCCTGTGAAATGTCTGCCGAGAATCGCTCTTCTGCTCCTTTTTTTCGCCCGCCGCAAAGGGTCCGCCGGTCAACGCCATTGCCGCGGCGGCGTGCAAGCCGCGACGGCAATCGCGCTAGCGCTGATGCTGACCGGCATTGCCTGGCCCGCCTTGGCGGCACCGCCCGTTGAGCGAATCAAGCTGCCGCCTGGCTTTCACATCGAGGTTCTGTCGGACGCCGTGCCGAGTGCGCGCGCCATGACGCTGTCGCCTAAAGGCATTCTCTATATAGGTAGCCTCGACGGCCACGTCTACGCGCTCGAATTGCAAAACGGACGGGCCGCCGCGCGCCATGTCGTCGCTTCGGGCCTCGACACGCCGATAGGCGTGGCCTGGCACGACGGCGCGCTTTACGTGTCCGCAGTGTCGAAGATCCTACGCTTCGATTCAATCGACACCCGCCTGAACGCGCCGCCCAAGCCCGCCGTGGTCATCGACAAATTGCCCAGCGAAACCCACCACGGCGCCAAATTCATTGCTTTCGGACCCGACGGCAAGCTGTATGTGCCGCAAGGCGCGCCCTGCAACGTCTGCCAGAAAGACCGCGACCGTTACGCGATGATCGGCCGCATGGATCCGGACGGCAGCCATTACGAAGTCGTGGCGCGCGGCGTACGCAACACGGTCGGCTTTGCATGGCATCCCGTGACGCATGAGCTGTGGTTCACCGACAACGGCCGCGACCTGATGGGCGACGACGTGCCGGACGACGAGCTCAACCGCGCCCCGCGCGTCGGCATGGATTTCGGCTTTCCGTACTGCCACGGCGGCGACACGCCCGATCCGGAATTCGGCGCGGGTCACCCATGCAGCGCATTTACGCCGCCGGTCGCCAAACTAAGCGCGCACGTCGCCGCACTCGGTATGCGCTTTTATAACGGCTCGATGTTTCCGCCCGACTACCGGAACAACATCTTCATTGCCGAGCACGGTTCGTGGAATCGCAGCAGGAAGGCCGGCTATCGGGTCGTGCGGGTGATTGCGGAACCTGACGGCAGTCATGCACGGCAGGAAGTGTTTGCCGCGGGATGGCTCCAGTCAGGAGAGACAACCTGGGGCCGGCCGGCCGATGTGCTGCCGCTGCCGGACGGATCGCTGCTGATCAGCGACGACTACGCCGGCGCCATCTATCGCGTCACGTACTCAGCACCTTGATTAGCCCGTTACCGGACGATTGAACAGCGTTGCGACGAACCGGGGACTGACCGTGCCGGCACGCGGACGCCGCCAGAAGAAGCGCTAGAACGCACGATGCGGGCTCTTCCGCTTTTGCCTTAGGCCGTTCGCCACATGACCGGCCGCAAGCGGGCGGCGTAGAATGCGCGACGGTCCGCGCCCAACGGTGCGCCGCTCCCTTCGACCGCCGGTTACTCTGCTCTCGCCTACATGTCTACACCCGTTTCGACCTCGACGTACTTCCGATCCAAAACGATTACCGCCGCGCTGGCTTTGTTCCTGGGCAGCCTCGGCGCCCACCGCTTTTACCTCTATGGCCTGCGCGATATTTACGGTTGGGCGCATCTGATCGGCACGCTGCTCGGCATTCCGGGCGCGATGTTGCTGGTGGCCAGCGAACGGTCTTCGATGCTCGGCTGGTTGCTCGCGTTCCCCGGCGCCGTTTCCCTTCTGGCCGCGTTTCTCGCCGCGATCGTCTACGGCCTGCGCCTCGACGACAAGTGGGACAGACAATTCAACGCGCAAGTCCGGCGCAAAAGCCGCTCGGGTTGGACGGTCATCTTCGTGGTGATCTTTTCGCTGCTGATCGGTGCGTTCCTGTTGATGACTGGTCTCGCCATTTCCTTCCAGACTTACTTCGAAGGGCAAGTGCAGGCGGCCAAGGCGCTTTCGCAATAGCAATAGCAATAGCAATAGCAATAGCAATAGCAATAGCAATAGCAACAGCAGCAACAACGCGCCGCGCGACTGCGCTAAAAAAGATCGAGTTGCGGATTGTCGCGGGGCGCGGCCACGGATCGCGGCGCCTCGTTACGCTGAAAATGGGACATATCGAGAATGCCGCGGTCGCGCTGGTTAAGTCCTAAACGGCGCACGGCTTTGTCGAATCGCTGCTTGAGCAGGTCGGCCCATAGCCCCTCTCCCTTCATTCGGGCGGAAAAAGAGGAGTCGTAGACTTTGCCGCCTCGCATATCGCGCACGCGCGCCATGACGCGTTCAGCACGATCCGGAAAGTGCGCCGCGAGCCAGTCTTTGAACAGCGGCGCAACCTCCCACGGCAGACGCAGCACGATATAGCTCGCATTACATGCACCGGCCTCCGCGCATGCCTCCAGCAGACGCTCCATGTCCGGCTCAGTGACAAACGGAATAACCGGCGCGATGCTCACGCCGACCGGAATGCCCGCCTCGCTCAATGTGCGAATTGTGCGCAGCCGACGCGATGGCGTGGCCGCGCGCGGTTCGAGGGTGCGGGCGATATCGGCGTCTAGTGTGGTGATGGTGATGGCCGCCATGAATTGACCACGAGCCGCCATGGGCGCGAGCAGGTCCAGATCGCGCTCGATCAGCGACGACTTCGTGATTGCCGCGAACGGATGGTTGCGCTCGCTGAGCACCTCGACGACGCGCCGCGTGAGCCGCCAGTCCCGCTCGACAGGCTGCCAGGCGTCGGTATTGACGCCCAGTGCAATCGGCTCCGGCTCGTAAGACTTCTTCGAGAGCTCGCGCTCCAGCAATTCGGGCGCATTGACCTTCGCGTAGATCCGGCTTTCGAAGTCGAGCCCCGGCGAGAGCCCGAGATAACTATGCGTGGGCCGCGCGAAGCAATAGATACAGCCGTGTTCGCAACCGCGATATGGATTCAGGGACACGCCGAACGGAATATCCGGCGACGTATTGCGCGTCAGAATGGTCTTTGCCCGTTCCTCGAATACCTGCGTGCGCAAAACCTTCGGGGCTTCGTCTTCATCCGGGACCGCAAGCCAGCCGTCGTCCACCGCTTCACGCTGGTCCACTTCGTAGCGGCCTTGCAAGTTCGTCACCGCCCCGCGCCCCTTGCGAGGCGCTGGCGGTGCGATGGGAAACTCGGCGGCGGAGTGGATATCGGGTTCGGTCACGGCTAAAGAGAACAAACGACAGGCAAGACGAAACAAACAGAAACGGCGTAACACCTGTATAAATATACAGTGTTTACGCCGTTTGTCGAGCCCCCTGAGCGTCTAGCGCATGGCCTCATCGCCTACTGGAATCGTCAGCGTTTCCTTGATTTCTTCCATCACCACATAGCTTTTCGACTGCACCGCGCCGGGCAACTGAAGCAGGATGTCGCCGAGCAGCTTGCGGTAATCGGCCATTTCGCCGATACGCGCCTTGATCAGGTAATCGAAGTCGCCCGACACGAGGTGGCATTCAAGCACCTCGGGGATTTTTTGCACTTCACGGCGGAACTGGTCAAACATGTTGCCGCTTTTGTGATCGAGTGTGATTTCGACGAAAACCAGCAGCGCCGCGCCCAGTTCGGCCGGATTGACGCGCGCGTGGTAGCCCGTGATCACGCCGTCGCGCTCCATTCGCTTGACGCGCTCGATGCACGGTGTCACGGACAGCCCGACCTGTTCGGCAAGGTCTTTCATGGCCATTCGGCCGTCCTGTTGCAGTAGACGAAGAATCTTGTGATCGAGCTTGTCCAGCGATCGGACCGGCTGGCGCTGCGTACGCATGGTGTTTCTTCTGAAAATCGGGAAAATACAATAACAAAACCTACATGAGTGCCAATAGTATAGCCGTTAACACTGGGCGTCTCGCGTTACACCTCGTTAATCGAATGTATTCAAGCGAATTGACGAGCGCATCGCCCTCGAATCTTGCCGAATTTTCTGGAGCAGCTATGCGAGTCGTCGTTTTGGGCAGTGGCGTGGTCGGCGTGACAAGCGCGTATTACTTGGCGCGCGCGGGTCATGAAGTAACCGTTATCGACCGGGAAGCCGGCCCGGCGCTCGCAACCAGTTTCGCCAATGCCGGCCAGATTTCACCGGGCTATGCATCGCCGTGGGCCGCGCCCGGCGTGCCGTTGAAAGCCGTCAAGTGGATGTTCCAGAAGCACGCGCCGCTCGCCATCCGCCTCGACGGCACGCAGTTCCAGCTGCAATGGATGTGGCAGATGCTGCAGAACTGCACGGCTTCGCGTTACGCAGTGAACAAAGGCCGCATGGTCCGGCTCGCCGAATACAGCCGCGATTGTCTGCAAGCGCTGCGCGCGGAGACCGGCATCCACTACGAAGGCCGCACCGGCGGCACGCTGCAGGTATTCCGCACGCAGCAGCAATTCGACGGCGCGGCGAAAGACATCGCCGTGCTGCGCGAAGCCAACGTGCCGTATGAACTGCTGTCGGCGGCCGAGCTGGCTCAAGCAGAACCGGCGCTCGCCGCTGTTTCTCACAAGCTGACGGGCGGCCTGCGCCTGCCCGGCGACGAAACCGGCGACTGTCAGATGTTCACCACGCGCCTAGCCGCGCTGGCCGAGCAGTTGGGCGTCAAATTCCGCTACAACACGCCGATCGACGCCCTCGCCATGGCCGGCGACCGCGTTGCCGGCGTTCAATGCGGCAATGAGCTTGTGCGTGCGGACTCGTTCGTCGTCGCGCTCGGCTCTTACTCGACCGGATTCCTGTCCGGCCTGGTGAAAATTCCCGTGTACCCGCTGAAGGGCTACTCGATCACTGCGCCAATCGTCAACGAGGCCGCAGCGCCCGTTTCCACCGTGCTCGACGAAACCTACAAGATCGCGATCACCCGCTTCGACAACCGGATTCGGGTCGGCGGCATGGCCGAGATCGTCGGCTTCGACAAATCGTTGCGCCAGGCTCGCCGCGAAACGCTGGAACTGTGCGTGAACGACCTGTTCCCGGGCGGCGGCGACACGTCGAAGGCGACTTTCTGGACCGGTCTGCGGCCTATGACGCCGGACGGCACGCCTATCGTCGGCCGCACGCCGGTGGCGAATCTGTTCCTGAACACGGGCCACGGCACACTCGGCTGGACGATGTCGTGCGGTTCGGGGCAATTGCTGGCCGACGTGATGTCCGGCAAGCAGCCCGCCATCAAGGCGGACGATCTGTCGGTGCATCGCTATCTCGGCGAGACCGGCGGCGCACATCGTCCGGCTTATGCGTGAAGCTGACGCCTAGCGCATCACTAGCCGGTTTGCGATTGCACGAACCGGTTCGCAAAAACAAACGGCGCCTTGCTACAAGGCGCCGTTTGCATTCAGACCGCAGCCTCGGGCCGCGTCAGAATTGATCCGCCGACAAAGCCAGCACACTCTCACCGCCCTTCGCGCTGACAATCGACGCTTCGAGCGCCGACGCCATGGGCAACACATGTTCCGCATAGAATTGCGCAGTCGCGATCTTGGCGCCGTAGAACGCAGGGTCTTCGTCTCGCTTCTGAGCGGCCACGAGCAGTGCACGCGCCATTTGCCAGCCGCCGAGCACGATGCCTGCGAGCTTCAGATACGGCACGCTGCCGACAAACACCGCATTCGGATCGCCCTTCGCGTTCGCCACCACAAAGTCGACCGCCGCGCTCAATGAGCGTTCGCCCTGGGCCAGATACTTCTTCATCGAGTCGAACGCCGGGCCTTGCGGCACACCAAGTGCCTCGACCGTTTCAGCGACTTCCGCGAGCAGCGACTTCGCGACCTTGCCGCCATCGCGCACGGTTTTGCGGCCGATCAGGTCGTTCGCCTGAATCGCGGTCGTGCCTTCGTAGATCGGCAGGATGCGGGCATCGCGGTAATACTGCGCGGCACCCGTTTCTTCGATGAAGCCCATGCCGCCGTGCACCTGCACGCCAAGGCTCGTCACGTCGATCGACAGCTCGGTGCTCCAGCCCTTCACGATCGGCACCAGGAATTCGTAGATCGCCTGATGCCTGGCACGCTTCGCCTCGTCCGGATGACGATGCGCGATGGCGCAGTGCCCGGCCGCGACATAAGCGAGCGCGCGCGACGCTTCGGTGAGGCCGCGCATCGTCGACAGCATGCGGCGCACGTCCGGGTGCTCGATGATTGCGACCGGCTGTTTCGCGGAGCCGTCGACGGGACGGCTTTGCACGCGCTCCTTCGCATAGGCGGCCGCCTTCTGATACGCGCGATCCGATACGCCGACGCCCTGCATGCCCACGGCAAAACGCGCGGCGTTCATCATGATGAACATGTACTCGAGGCCGCGATTTTCTTCGCCGATCAGCTGACCGATCGCGCCGCCGTGGTCGCCGAATTGAAGCACCGCGGTCGGGCTCGCCTTGATGCCAAGCTTGTGTTCGATCGACACACAATGCACGTCGTTACGCGCGCCAAGCGAACCGTCTTCATTGACAAGAAACTTCGGCACGATAAAGAGCGAGATGCCCTTCACGCCTTCGGGCGCGTTCGGCGTGCGCGCCAGTACGAGATGGACGATGTTCTTCGCCATGTCGTGCTCGCCCCACGTGATGAAAATTTTCGTGCCGAACAGCTTGAACGAACCATCGCCTTGCGGCTCGGCGCGCGTGCGCACGAGCGCCAGATCGGAGCCGGCCTGCGGCTCGGTGAGGTTCATCGTGCCGGTCCATTCGCCCGCGATCAGCTTGGGCACATAGGTCTGTTTTTGCGCGTCGGTGCCGGCGGTCAACAGCGCTTCAATTGCGCCGTCGGTGAGCAACGGACAGAGCGCAAACGACAGATTCGACGCGTTCAGCATTTCGATGCATCCGGTCGCGATCAGCTTGGGCAGCCCCTGGCCTTCGTAGTCGACGGGATGCTGCACGCCTTGCCAGCCGCCCTCGGAGAACTGGCGGAACGCTTCCCTGAAGCCCGGCGTCGCGGTAACGACACCGTCTTTCCAGCTACTCGGACTGCGATCGCCTTCGACGTTCAGCGGAGCCAGCACTTCGCCGCACAGTTTCGCCGACTCTTCCAGCACGGCTTGAGCGGTCTCGAGATTCGCGTCCTCGAAGCCCGGCAGCGTCGCGATCTGCTCCAGATCCGCCAGTTCCTTCATCACGAACAGCATGTCCTTGATGGGCGCCGTATAGCTCATTTCAGTTCTCCTCCTGCCTTGATGGAAAAAGGGCGCAGGACTTGTTGGGTCCCGCGCCCTTCGTATGCTGCCAAACGCCTTTAGTGGCTTTTATGTGGCGCTCACACGCTTAGCCGAGTTCACTCACCAGTTCCGGCACGAGCGTGAACAGATCGCCCACGAGACCGTAATCGGCCACGCTGAAAATCGGCGCTTCGGGATCCTTGTTAATCGCGACGATGACCTTGCTGTCCTTCATGCCCGCGAGATGCTGGATCGCGCCCGAGATACCGACCGCGACATACAGTTGCGGCGCGACGATCTTGCCGGTCTGGCCGACCTGGTAGTCATTCGGCACAAAGCCTGCATCGACGGCGGCGCGCGATGCGCCCAGCGCCGCGTTCAGCTTGTCGGCCAGCGGTTCGAGAATTTTGGTGTAGTTTTCGCCATTGCCGAGACCCCGGCCGCCCGAGACGATGATCTTCGCCGACGTCAGTTCCGGACGGTCGAGCTTCGTCACTTCACGGTTCACAAACTGCGAGATGCCTGAGTCCGCGGCAGCTTCGATCTTCTCCACCGATGCGCTGCCGCCTTCCGCTGCAACGGCATCAAAACCGGTCGTGCGCACCGTGATAACCTTGATCGGATCAGCCGATTGCACCGTTGCGATCGCATTGCCCGCGTAAATCGGACGCTCGAACGTGTCCGGGGAATCGACTGCGGTGATATCGCTGATCTGCGCCACATCCAGCTTCGCAGCGATGCGCGGCGCGATGTTCTTGCCGTAAGCGGTCGCAGGCGCGAGGATGTGCGAGTAGTCCTTCGCAATGTTCAGCACCGTCGCTTCGACATTCTCCGCGAGACCTGCTTCGAGTTGCGGCGCATCAGCCAGCAGCACTTTCGATACACCCGCGATCTTCGCCGCGGCATCCGCCGCAGCGTGTGCGTTGTGACCGGCCACCAGCACGTGAACATCACCGCCAATTTTCTGCGCCGCTGCAATCGTGTTCAGCGTCGCGGCCTTGATCGACGCGTTGTCGTGTTCTGCTATTACCAGATTCGTCATTTGCCCTGTCTCCGCGTTTTACTTAAAGCACCTTGGCTTCGGTCTTCAGCTTCTCGACCAGCGTCTTCACATCCGGCACCATCACGCCGGCGGAGCGCTTCGGCGGCTCGGCAACTTTCAGCGTCTTCAGACGCGGCGTGACATCAACGCCGAGGTCTTCGGGCCTGATCGTTTCCATCGGCTTTTTCTTCGCCTTCATGATGTTCGGCAGCGTGACGTAACGCGGCTCGTTCAGGCGCAGATCGGTCGTCACCACGGCGGGCAGTGTCAGCGACAGCGTTTCAGCGCCGCCGTCCACTTCGCGCGACACGGTCGCCTTGCCGTCGGCCACCACCACCTTCGACGCGAACGTTGCCTGCGGCAGGCCAGCCAAAGCGGCGAGCATCTGGCCGGTCTGGTTCGAATCGTCGTCGATGGCCTGCTTGCCGAGAATCACCAGTTGCGGCTGTTCCTTGTCGACCAGCGCTTTCAAGAGCTTCGCAACCGCCAGCGGCTGCAGCTCTTCATTCGATTCGATCAGGATCGCGCGATCCGCGCCGATCGCGAGCGCCGTGCGCAGCGTTTCCTGCGCCTGCGTCACGCCCGCCGACACCGCGATCACCTCCGTCGCCACGCCCGCTTCCCTTAGACGCACCGCCTCTTCAACCGCGATTTCGTCGAACGGGTTCATCGACATCTTCACGTTCGCGATGTCCACGCCCGTGCCGTCCGACTTGACCCGGACCTTCACGTTGTAATCGACCACTCTCTTGACTGGCACCAGGATTTTCATGCACACGCTCCAAAGTTACGAATACGTCAACCCAACGGACATTATAGCGACTGCCTCATGGCAGCCTTGTCGCGGGCGCTTAGCAGGAGGATATCGCTCCCCAGCGGCGTGACGGCAATATCGAACGGTCGTTCTATTTTAATCTCGAAAAAACCCGGGCGACAACCCCGGGTCCCGACTCACGACTCTAATTTTCATATCGCCGACGTGTCTTGCTGTATCTGAAGCCGGCGAAATCACCAGGCTGTGATCACCGAGCCGCCGAACTTGCTCTCGACAAACTGCTTCACTTCTGGCGAGTGGTAGGCCGCCACCAGCTTCGCGACCCACGGCTTGTTCTTATCGGCCTCGCGGATCGCGATGATGTTCACATACGGACCCTTCGGGTCTTCGATCGCAATCGCGTCCTGCTTCGGCTTCAGACCGGCTTCCATCGCGAAGTTCGTGTTGATCGCGGCAGCGTCCACATCGTTCAGCGAGCGCGGAATTTGGGCGGCGTCGAGTTCGACGACCTTCAGCTTCTTCGGGTTGTCGATGATGTCGAGCGGCGTCGCCTTCAGACCGGCGTCGGCGCGCAGCTTCAAGAGCCCTTGCTTTTGCAGCAGCAACAGCGCGCGGCCACCGTTGGTCGGATCGTTCGGCACGGCGATCTTCGCGCCCGGCTGCAGTTCGGCCAGCGCCTTAACTTTCTTCGAATAGATGCCCATCGGATAGGTGACCGTCTCGGCGACACGGATCAGCTTGTAGCCGCGGTCCTTGACCTGAGCTTGCAAGTACGGCTCGTGCTGATAGCTGTTCGCGTCCAGATCGCCGCCCGCGAGCGCCGCGTTCGGCTGCACGTAATCGGAGAATTCGACGATCTTGATGTTCAGACCGTTCTTTGCCGCGACCGTCTTCACGACTTCCATGATCTGTGCGTGCGGACCGCCGGTGACGCCGACCTTGATCGTGTCTTCAGCGTGAGCCGCGTTGACGGCGAACAGCGACGCGGCCCCGAGTGCCGCGGCCAGCTTGAGAATGAAACGACGTTGCATGATGGACCTTTTGATTTATTTATGGCTCAGACGACGCACGAGCCAATCCCCGAACGACTGCACCAACTGCACGAAGACGATCAGAATCACGACGACCGTCAACATCACTTCCGGCAGGAAACGCTGATACCCATAGCGAATGCCCAGGTCGCCGAGACCGCCGCCGCCGATTGCGCCGGCCATCGCCGAATAGCCGACCAGCGAGACGAATGTGATCGTCAATCCGGCGACCACGCCCGGCAGCGATTCCGGCAACAACACCTTGAACACGATCTGGCTGGTGGTCGCACCCATCGCCTGCGCCGCTTCGATCAGACCGCGATCGACCTCGCGCAGCGCGGTTTCGACCAGACGCGCGATGAACGGCGCGGCCGCGATTGTCAGCGGCACCACGGCCGCAGCCGTGCCGATCGACGAGCCCACCACGAGGCGCGTGAACGGAATCACCGCCACGAGCAGGATGATGAACGGCGTCGAGCGCACGGCATTCACGACCCCACCCATCGCACGATTCACCGCGACGTTCTGCAATACGCCCTGACGGTCAGTCAGATACAGCAGGACGCCGAGCGGCAAGCCCACCAACGCACCGACCAGTCCGGAAATGCCTACCATGACGAGCGTTTCCCAGAACGACTGGACGAACATGTCCAACATTTCACTCAACATACGAGAGCTCCTCCACCACCACACCCTGTTCGCGGAAATAGGCGAGCGCCTGCGCCACCTTGGCCGGTTCGCCGCCCGCGAGCACCGCGAGGGAGCCGAACGCCTGCCCTTGAATCTCGTCGATCTGGCCGTGCAGGATGTTGAAGTCGAGTTCGTAGCGGCGAATCGTCTCCGAGAGAATCGGCTGATCGACGCCAGAACCGGTGAACGCAAGGCGCAGCAAATGACCGCTGCCGGTTTTCAGACGCTCGGCGACGCGCGCCTTCATCGCGGGCGGCAGTTCCTGCGCGATCACGTCGCCGATCAGCGCGCGCGTGACTTCGTGATGCGGTTGCAGGAACACGTCGATCACCTTGCCCTCCTCGACCACGCGGCCCGCGTCGAGCACCGCGACGCGGTCGCAGACCTGTTTGATCACGTCCATCTGATGCGTGATGAGTACGATGGTCAGGTTCAGTTCGCGATTGATGCGCTTGAGCAGTTCGAGGATCGCTCGCGTGGTTTCTGGGTCGAGGGCGGAAGTCGCTTCGTCGGAGAGCAGCACCTTCGGCTTGCTGGCCAAAGCTCGCGCGATGCCGACGCGCTGCTTCTGGCCGCCGCTGATCTGCGCCGGATAGCGATCTTTCTGGGCCGACAAGCCGACCAGGTCCAGCAGCGGCACCACGTTGGCTTCGATTTCGTCGCGCTTCATTCCGGCGAGTTCGAGCGGCAACGCGACGTTCTCGAACACCGTGCGCGACGACAGCAGGTTGAAGTGCTGGAAGATCATGCCGATCTCGCGGCGCGCCTCGCGCAATTGCGCGGCGGGCAGCGTGGTCAGATCGCGGCCGTCGACGACGATATTGCCTTCGGTCGGACGCGTCAGCAGGTTGATGGTGCGCACGAGCGTGCTCTTGCCCGCGCCGCTGCGGCCGATGATGCCGAACACTTGGCCCGCCGGAATCGACAGATTGACGTTGTGCAGCGCTTCGACCCAGCCCCGGGGTCCGGCGAACCGCTGGGAAATATTGCGTATTTCGATCATGGAAAAAACGAAACGGCGGAGTCTGCCGGCGAGCGCGGTGCGCTCCCGACAAGCGGCCGCCGTTGCTTTTTATTAGGATTTGAGCCCGCGATTCTACCGCAGCGGGCGTCATTCGCTTTAATAATCAATTACGATCTTTTCATAACCGCAGGGAATTAGAGGTTGACCTACAAGCGCTGTGTGGGCGCATGTGAGGTTGCAGTCTATGATCTGGCGGAATGAAAACTACGGACATACCGCGATGGAGACCCCGCAAGACAGAATGACCCTCGCTGATGAGCGCGGTACAGACGACGCGGAGCCACTGCGCGCATCAGTCGCCACAGCGGACGGCCTGGAACTGCCGCTGTACCGCTGGCCCGCGACAGGCACGCTGCGAGCCACCGTCGCGCTGATCCACGGACTCGCCGAACACGCCGGCCGCTATGCGGCGCTGGCCGCGCGGCTCAACGCTGCAGGCATCGAACTGCTGGCAATCGATTTACGCGGCCACGGCCGGGCGCCGGGCAAACGGGCGTATGTCGAACGATTCGACGATTACCTGCTCGACGCGCAAGCTCTACTTGATGCCGCCGCGCAAACTCATGCTCCGCTATTTCTGATGGGCCACAGCATGGGCGGCGCGGTGGCCGCGCTGTACGCTATCGAGCGTCTCGGCGCCAGCCGCGAGCAGCTGAGTGGCCACCTGGACAGCCACACGGACAGCCAGATGCCCCGTCACGCGAGCGGCCTGGTGAGCGGCCTGATCCTATCGAGCCCCGCGCTTGCGCCGGGCCTCGACGTGCCTCGCTGGATGCTCAAGTTGAGCCAGGTAATCAGCCGCACCTGGCCAGGCTTCCCTGCGATGAAAATCGACGCGTCGCTGCTGTCGCGGCTTGAGTCCGTGGTGGACGCCAATCGCAACGATCCGCTCGTGCATCACGGCCCGATTCCCGCGCGCACCGGCGCCGAGTTGTTGCTGGCGATGGCGCGCATCGAACGCGGCCGCTCGGGGCTGCGCATGCCGCTCTTCGTGTACCACGGCACCGCCGACAAGCTCACCGAACCGGAAGGCAGTCGCGACTTCGGCCAGCACGCCGGTTCGTCCGACAAGACGGTCAGACTGCACGAAGGCAGCTATCACGAGACGATGAACGATTCCGACCGCGACAGGGTTATCGGCGAACTGATCGCGTGGATCGATGAGCGAGCGCGCTAGCGCTTCCAGTCGGGCGGGCGTTTGTCGATGAACGCCTGCACGCCTTCGAGCGCGGAGTCGTCCATCATATTGCAGGCCATGGTCTGGCCCGCGAGCTGGTACGCGGCCTCGATGCCCATTTCGAGCTGCCGGTAGAAGAGGCCCTTGCCGGCGATCACTGCTTCGACCGGTTTCGCGCAGATGCTGGTAGCAAGCCTGGCCACTTCGGCGTCGAGCGAGTCAGTCGGCACCACACGATTGACGAGGCCCTGCTGCTTCGCCTCGGCGGCATCGATGAAATCGCCGGTCAGCAGCATTTCGAGCGCCGCCTTGCGTGACAGATTGCGCGACAGCGGCACCGACGGCGTCGCGCAGAACAGCCCCAGATTGACGCCCGACACGGCGAACCGCGCGGTATCCGCGGCCACTGCCAGATCGCACATGGCGACCAGTTGGCAGCCGGCCGCCGTCGCGATGCCGTGCACGCGCGCGATCACCGGCTGCGGCAAGCGCTGGATCGTCATCATCAGTTTCGTGCACCGGGCGAACAGCGCCTGGTAATACGCGAGCGACGGCGCCGCGCGCATTTCCTTCAGATCGTGTCCCGCACAGAACGCGCGGCCCGCGCCGGCTATTACGACCACGCGTGCGTCGGACCCAGCGATCCGGCTCAACGCTTCCTGCAACGCATCGAGCAAGGCCTCGGAAAGCGCATTGAACGCGCCGGGCCGGTTCATCGTCAGACGGACTACGCCCGGCACGCCATACGCGTCGTTGTCGATCTCGATCAGTGAAACGCTGCGCTCGTCGGCATTCATGGCTCGCTCCTCATTGCGTGACCGCAGCGTGCGACGCGGCCGCTCAGATTCCGGCTAGCGCCCGCACGTGAGCCACCACGCTGCGTCCGAGCGCGGACAGGTTGTAGCCGCCTTCGAGGCAGCTCACAATGCGCCCGCCCGCGTAGCGTTTCGCGACGTCGCGCATCTGCTCGGTGATCCAGATGTAGTCGTCCTCAACGAGGCCCATATTGCCCAGATCGTCCTCGCGATGCGCGTCAAAGCCCGCGGAGATGAACAGCATCTCGGGCTTGAATTCATTCAGACGCGGCAGCCACACCATGTCCACCGCCTCGCGCACGGCCATGCCTTTCGAGCGCGCCGGCATCGGCACGTTGCACATGTTGGGCGCCTGGTTGTCCGCGCCGGTGAACGGATAGAAAGGATGCTGGAAGATGCTGCACATCAGCACGCGCGAGTCTCCGGAAAAAGCCGCCTCTGTGCCGTTGCCGTGATGCACGTCGAAATCGATGATCGCCACGCGCTGCAAGCCATGCACTTCGAGCGCATGACGCGCGGCGATCGCGACGTTGTTGAAGAAGCAGAAGCCCATCGCGCGCGCTGGCTCCGCATGATGACCGGGCGGGCGCACGCTGCAGAACGCGTTGTCGAACCGGCCTTCGATCACTGCGTCGGTCGCGGCCACCGCGGCGCCGGCTGCACGCAACGCGGCCTGCAGCGTATGCGGATTCATCGACGTGTCCGGGTCGATTTCAGCCATGCCCTCGACGGGCGAACGGCTGCGAATGTAATCGACGTGCGCTTGCGTATGCACGCGCAACAGCGCCGCTTCGTCGGCAAGCGGCGGCGACTCGCGCTCGATCAATGCATCGATGCGGCTCGCGATCAATTGATCTTCGATTGCCTGAAGCCGTGCGGGGCATTCGGGATGCCATTGCCCCATGTCGTGCAGCAGACAGTCGGCGTGGGAATAAAAGCCTGTTGCCATGATTCTCTTCTGCGGCGCGCGCCTTGAAGCGTACGCGGCGTGTCTCCATCCAAGGGCGCGCGCCCACGGCGCGCCAACATTCATCAAGTTACCACACGATGCGGCTGTGACGCGTCCAGCACAGTTTTGCGGGAAGCCTCGGGTATACTGCCCCGATCCATTTTCGTCCCGTCTTCGTCCTTTAGCACCGCGCCCCTAACTCACTATGACCGTCAAGCTTGCTCTGTCTGCACGAAACCGGCTCAGCATTCGAACCATCGCCGCCGCACTCTCCGTCGCATCGTGCATGTTCATGGCAACGACTCCGGCTCTCGCACAGAGCGTCGGCAAAAAACCGCCGGCGCTGCTCGCTCAAAGCCAGCCGCAAACAGCGGTCCCGCAAGGGCAGACTTTCGAAGAAGAGATCATTCCGCAGCGCTATGCGAACAACGCGAATGTCGACGCGTTCATCAACGACCTCGTTGCGCGCTACGACTTCGACGCATCCTCGCTGCATTCGCTCTTTGCCGGCGTGAGTTATTCGGCGACCGCGGTGAAGCTGGTGACGCCGTCGCCTTCGCCGTCGGTGAAGAACTGGCGCGTGTATCAGTCGCGGTTTCTCGATCAGGTCCGCATCAACGCGGGCATCCGCTTCTGGCGCGCCAATCAGGCCACGCTGCAACGCGCGTATGAACAATTCGGCGTGCCGCCGGAGGTGATCGTCGGCATTCTCGGCGTTGAAACGATTTACGGCCGTTTCATGGGCAACTTCCGCGTGCTGGATGCGCTGACCACGCTCAGTTTCGACTATCCGAACACGCCCAATCGCGCGGACCGCCAGGCGACCTTCCGCAAGAATCTCGAAGACTACCTGGTTTGGACGCGCGATTCGCAGATCGATCCGACCACGGTCCTCGGTTCGTATACCGGTGCAATCGGCATTCCGCAGTTCCTGCCGAGCAGCATCATGCAGTATGCGGTGAGCTACGACGGCAACAAGGAAATCGACCTGCGCACGAGCCAGGCCGATGCGATCGGCAGCGTGGCGAATTATCTGCGTCAGAACGGTTGGGAAAACGGCCGGCCGGTCGTGTGGAAAATCGGTGCGGACGCAGGCAGCCTGGGCGTCGCGCAAGCCGCCGCCGACGGTGCGCCGGAGCCGCATTGGCCGCTCGCCCAGTTGTTGCGCGCGGGGCTGCTGCTTAATGAGCCGGATGTAAATATCGCGTCGGAACTGGGAACGCCAGTCACGGTGGTCGACCTGCCGTCACCGGGACGCGGCACTGAATATATGCTGGGCCTGAAGAACTTCTATGTGCTCACACGCTATAACCGCAGCTTCTTTTATGCGCTCGCGGTTTATCAGTTGGGGGAGCGCGTCAAGGCGCAGATGCAAGCGAGCGACGCCACCAACGCCGTGAACAACGCGGCGCCGCCGGATGCGGCTTCGCAGTAAATTGCTCGCGAGCAGGCGCGGGCTGCGTCCGCTTACGCGGGAAACACGCCGGTGGACAGATACCGATCGCCGCGATCGCAGACGATAAATACGATGGTCGCGTTCTCAACCTGGCGCGCGACGCGCAGCGCCACCTCGCATGCGCCGCCCGACGAGATTCCGGCGAAAATGCCTTCGACCGAGGCCAAACGGCGCGCCATCGCTTCGGCTGCGGCCTGGCTCACGTTCTCGACACGGTCCACGCGGCTGCGATCGAAAATCTTCGGCATATACGCCTCGGGCCATTTGCGGATGCCCGGAATGCGCGAACCCTCTTCCGGCTGCGCGCCGATGATTTCAATCGCCTGATTCTGCTGCTTCAGATAAGTGGACACACCCATGATCGTGCCCGTCGTACCCATCGACGACACGAAGTGCGTGATGCGCCCTTCCGTATCGCGCCAGATTTCCGGGCCGGTGCCTTCGATGTGCGACGCCGGATTGTCCGGATTCCCGAACTGATCGAGGATGATACCTTTGCCGTCGCGCTGCATCTGTTCGGCCAGATCGCGCGCGTATTCCATGCCGCCCGTGACCGGCGTCAGGATGATCTGCGCGCCGTAGGCGGCCATGCTTTGACGGCGTTCCACCGACAAATCTTCCGGCATGATCAAAACCATCTTGTAGCCGCGGATCGCGGCCGCCATGGCGAGCGCGATGCCGGTATTGCCGCTCGTCGATTCGATCAGCGTGTCGCCCGGTTTGATACGGCCGCGCGCTTCCGCTTTCTTGATCATCGACAATGCCGGGCGATCCTTCACCGAACCGGCAGGATTGTTGCCCTCGAGCTTGGCGAGGACCACATTATTCCGGCTGCGGATCTCGTCGTCGGGGAGCCGGACGAGTTGCACGAGCGGCGTATTGCCGATCGTGTCTTCAATCGTTTTGTAAGCCATATCGGTTTTATTGCTGTCGATGCGCGGAGTCTTCAATCCATCGATTCTAAACCACCGTGCCCGCGGCTGCCGCACGGCCCTTCTGCCCGCATGGATGCAGCCCTCTCACCGCGCAAAAAGCCCGCGGCTGAGTACCGCGGGAGCCAGTCATGCGAATGACAGCTTAAGGAGCGCTGTTGCCGGCTCCGACCATGAAGGACCACAATGGCGAATCACGCGCGCGGCGTGAGCGGCGCCGCGCGCGTGAGCCGCGTCAGACTATTTCTTCACTGCCACCGTGCCGCCGCCTTTCGGCGTATTGGCCGGAACGGCCGCGCCTTTGGTCTGTGAAGACGCCGCAACCTGCGGGCCAGCAGCCGCGCCAGCCGGACCGACAGCGAGACCCTCCGTCTGCAGGCGCTCGACGGTATGCCCGCCCATGCCTTTGACACGCTTGCCGAGATCGGTCGGGTCCTTGAACGGACCATGCGCGGTACGCTCTTCGAGAATGGCTTTCGCTTTGGCAGGACCGATGCCCTTGATGCCGCGCAGTGCGTCCTCGTTAGCCGTGTTGACGTCGACCGACGCATACGCGTGACCGAAAGCGGCAAGCATTGCCGCGGTAACCAGAATTTTTCGAAACATATGGAATCTCCCTCGTACAACCGGTTGGCGACATCACCAACCGGGAGATTCCAGTTTAAAGAGGTATCCGAATTATTCACACCTGGCCGAACAGCCAACGTACGTAACGATCGACACCTTCCTGCACGCTGAGAAACGGCGCGTCATAGCCGGCCGCGCGCAGCTTCGTCGGATCGGCTTGCGTGAAGCACTGATACTTGCCGCGCAATGCGTCAGGGAACGGAATGTATTCGATCAACCCGCGTTGCACCTGGTCGGCGAGCGAAAGCGGCGGCTCGTTGCTCAGCGAGCGCAGCGTGTTGACCACCGTGCTCGCGATGTCGTTGAACGGCTGCGCGCGGCCGCTGCCCAGATTGAAGATGCCCGACTTGTCAGGGTTGTCGAAGAAGAACAGGTTGACCTTCACCACATCTTCGACGGAGACAAAATCGCGCGTCTGTTCGCCTGCGGCATAGCCGTTGTACTCGCCGAACAGCTTGACCTTGCCCTCGGCGCGGAACTGGTTGAAGTTGTGAAACGCCACGGACGCCATGCGCGCCTTATGCGTTTCGCGCGGGCCGTAGACGTTGAAGTAGCGAAAGCCGGCGATCTGGCTTTTCGCGGCGGGCAGCACGCGGCGAATGACCTGATCGAACAGGAATTTCGAATAGCCGTACACGTTCAACGGCTGCTCGACTTCGCGCTCTTCGACGAAGCGACTTGAGCCGCCATACGTTGCCGCCGAAGACGCGTACAGGAACTGGATGTTCTGCGCGAGGCAGACATCGAGCACGTCGCGGCTGTAGCGGAAGTTATTGTCCATCATGTAGCGGCCGTCGGTTTCCATCGTGTCCGAACAGGCGCCTTCGTGGAAAATCGCCCGCACTTTGCCAAAGTCGCCACGCCTGAAGCGTTCGAGAAATTCGCTCTTGTCCAGGTAGTCGTCGATTTCGCAGTCGACGAGATTCTTGAACTTGTCCGCGCGTGTGAGATTGTCGACAGCGATGATGCGTTGTTCGCCGCGCTCGTTGAGCGCTTTCACGAGGTTGCTGCCGATAAAGCCGGCCGCGCCGGTGACGATGAGGGTCATGATGGTCCCGCGGTAATGAGCCTGCATGGGACTGGAGTAGGTGCTCAAGCGCCACTCCAATCGACAGGTTCAGTTGACGCCCCGCCGATCCTTTCTGCGCGCCGCCCGTGGGCTTACCGCGAAGGACCGGGCGGGCCGCATCAATGAAAGAGTTCGTCGTAGTCGACGGTGGCCGTGCCGAGTTTGCCCACCACGATGCCGGCCGCGCGATTGGCGAGACCGACCGCCTCGACCAGCGTGAGACCCGCGCCCAGCATGGTCGCGAGCGTGGCGATCACGGTGTCGCCCGCGCCCGAAACATCATACACTTCGCGCGCCACGGCCGAAGCGTGCAGGATGCCGTCGTCGGAGAAGAGCGTCATGCCCTCTTCCGAACGCGTGAGCAGCAACGCCTTGAACTGCAGATCGGCGCGCAGTGTGTTCACGCGGTCGATGAGGTCATCTTCCGACTTCCACTGGCCGATCACTTCGCGCAACTCTACGCGATTCGGCGTGATCAACGTCGCGCCACGGTAACGCTCCCAGTCGTCGCCCTTCGGATCGACGAGCACGGGCTTGCCCGCGGCATGCGCTCTCGCGATCATCTGCGTGACGTGGGTCAGGCCGCCCTTCGCGTAATCGGACATCAGGATAACGTCGTGCGAGGGCAGCAATTCGTCGAAACGCGCCAGGCTGGCGAGCAGCACTTCATGCGCCGGCAAATTCTCGAAGTCGACCCGCAGCAACTGTTGCTGACGCGACAGCACCCGCAGCTTGATGGTGGTGAGAAGCGCCGGATCGCGTTCGAGATGCGGATTCACGCCGCTCTCTCCGAGCAACTGCACGATGCGCTCGCCAGGCTCGTCATGTCCGACGACGCACAGCAGGCCCGCTTGGGCACCGAGCGCCGCTGCATTGCGCGCGACGTTGGCCGCGCCGCCAAGCCGGTCTTCCTGACGCTGCACGTGCACGACCGGCACCGGCGCTTCGGGCGAGATGCGATTGACGTCGCCGAACCAGTAGCGGTCGAGCATCACGTCGCCGACTACGAGGACGCGCGCGGCGGCGAGCTGCTCCCGCGGCACGACGGTGAGTTTCGGCGCCGGCGCGGGCGAAGCGGGACCTGGCATGGTTTCAGGCATCGGCCGCAAGTTCAGAGGGTTGGGCATAAGGGCGTCCGATCGAGTGATAGTCGATGCCGAGTTCGGTCATTGCATCCGGCTCGTACAGATTGCGGCCGTCGAAAATGATCGGCGATTTGAGCACCGACTTCAGATGCACGAAGTCCGGGCTTTTGAACTCCTTCCATTCGGTGACGATCACAAGCGCGTCGGCACCGGTGAGCGTTTCGTCCTGCGTGCTGGTGAACGTAAGACGCGCCAGTTGTCCCGGTGCATCGTGCAGATCCATCGCTAAGACGCGGCGCGCTTCGGACACGGCGACCGGATCGTACGCGCGCACCTGAGCGCCGCGAGCCAGCAGCTCCCCGATCACGCGGCGGCTCGGCGCTTCGCGCATGTCGTCGGTATTCGGCTTGAACGCGAGGCCCCAAACAGCGAACGTGCGGCCAGTCAGATCGTCGCCGAGCTTGTGCGTGATCTTCTGCACCAGCACGTCTTTCTGCTTGTAGTTCACTTCCTCGACCGCTTCGAGAATACGCAGATTGTGGCCGCTCTCACTGGCCGCGCGGATCAGCGCCTGGACGTCCTTCGGAAAGCACGAACCGCCGTAGCCGCAGCCGGCATACAGGAAGTGATAGCCGATGCGCGGATCCGAACCGATACCGCGACGTACCGCCTCAATGTCGGCGCCGACGCGGTCCGCGAGATTCGACATTTCGTTCATGAACGAGATGCGCGTGGCCAGCATCGCGTTGGCTGCGTATTTCGTGAACTCAGCCGAGCGCACGTCCATATACAGCGTGCGTTCGTGGTTGCGGTTGAACGGCGCGTACAGGCGCTTCATCAGTTCGCGCGCGCGCAGGCCGGCTTCGTCTTCGTCGATGCCGAGCACGATGCGGTCGGGGCGCATGAAGTCGTCGACCGCCGCCCCTTCCTTCAGGAACTCCGGATTCGAAACCACCGAGAAGCGGTGCTGTTCGCTACCCGCGAGCCCACGCTTCGCCAGCTCTTCTTCGACCACGGCGCGCACGCGTTGTGCGGTGCCGACCGGCACCGTCGACTTGTCGACGATTACCTTGAAACCCTTCATGGTGCGGCCGATGTTGCGCGCCGCTTCGAGCACGTATTGCAGATCCGCCGAGCCGTCTTCGTCAGGCGGCGTGCCGACGGCGATGAATTGCACGTCGCCATGCGCCACGCCCGCTTCGATATCCGTCGAAAACGTGATGCGGCCGGCCGCGCGCGTGCGGGCAATGATTTCCTGCAAGCCCGGCTCGTGAATCGGCACGCCGCCGTTATTGAGGATTTCGATCTTGCGCGGATCGACGTCGAGACAGAAGACGTCGTTGCCGATTTCAGCGAGGCACGCGCCAGTGACGAGGCCGACATAGCCGGTGCCGATAATGGTGATTTTCATACGCTTTCCGGTAGAGGGTTCCGGTAATGATCCCCGGCGATCAAGCCGGTCATGAACACAATGCGAAATCCGCCCGCGGCGTCAGTTCGACGCGGTAATCGGTTCTACCCGGCGCGGCGCGTAGGTTTCCCAACCGCTGCAACCGGGGCACTGCCAGTAGAAAAGCCGCGCCCTGAAGCCGCAATTCTGGCACGTATAGCGCGGCAGATTTTTGGTGCGCTGGCGAATCAGCGTGCGCATCAGTTCGAGTTCGCTGCGCCGTGGCTCTTCGGCGACGGCCTGCTGCGCTTCGAGCAGCCGCGTCATGCCCGCGAGATTCGGCGACTTCTGCATCTGCGAGCGCGCCAGCGCGTGAGCCGCGTCGGCCCCGCGCAGCGACGCGACGTGCTGGTACGCGACGTCGAGCAGATCGTTGGTCGGATAGCGGTCCACCCAGGTAGTGAGCAGATCGGCGCCATCCTGCGCACGGCCGAGCGCTTCATAAGCCTTCATCAGCTTTTCGGCGACGAGCGGCAAATAGGCCGGGTTCTGCTCCTCGACGCGCCGCCATTGTGCAATCGCTGCTTCGTGTGCGCCGGCGGTTGCGTCGACATCGCCGAACAGAATCGTAGCGCGCACGTTGGTGGGATTCGCCTTCAGCGCAAAACCGAGCTGCCGGCGCGCTTCGTCCGCATTTTTCTGTTGCAGCGCTTCCTGCGCAAGCTCGCAATGGAACTGGGCAATTTCCTTGTCGAGCGATTCGGCGCCCATCGTTTCCAGATGGCGCGCGGTGTCGATCGACTTGATCCAGTCCTTCTCGATTTCGTAGATGGTAAGCAGCGCGCGCTGCGCGCCCAATGCGTAGTCGCCCGTTTCTAGCGAACCGAAGGTTTCCTCCGCGCGGTCCAGCAGGCCGGCTTTCAGGAAGTCCTGCCCGAGTTCGAACAGCGCGTGATCGCGCTCACTGACCGGCAGATCGGCGCGGCTCAGGAGATTTTGATGCACGCGAATCGCGCGGTCCGTCTCACCGCGGCGGCGGAACAGGTTGCCCAGCGCGAAGTGCAGTTCGACCGTTTCAGGATCGAGCTTGACGACTTCGATGAACGCGTCGATCGCCTGGTCTGGCTGCTCATTAAGGAGGAAGTTCAGGCCGCGGAAATATGAACGCGGCAGGTTGGCGCTTTCTGACAGCAGCGTCTTAAGGTCGTAGCGCGCAGCCATCCAGCCGAACGCAAACGCGACGGGTATGACGAGCAGCCACCAGAAATCTAGATCCATGCGATGAATGCAAATGAGCCGAAAGGCAGAAACGGAATGCCGCGCCCGCTGCGCGCGGCGAGCGAGAACATCAGATCAGCGGCGGCATAGGCGGCTGTTCAACGACGACCGGCACCTCGCGCGCCACACGCAACTCGCGCTTGAGCCGGCCGTTCTCCATGCGCAGGCGGACCACCGCCGGCATCGACGAAACCAGTCCGGCGAGCAGCCCCACCACGAAGAACGCGAGGCCAATCAGGATGAGCGGCGCCGACCAGGCATAGCCAGCGAGGAAATTCAGCGTAGCGGGTTGTGTATTGGAGAGTGCGAGCACCAGCAGCAGCACGAACACCAATACACGGATCAGCCAGACGATAAATTTCATGAATAGATCTCTTGACGGCAATTGCGAGGTGACGCCGGCCTGATGACGCGTCGCGCCACGGTGTTGCCCGCGCCGAAGTGACCCGTATTGTAATTGAAGCCCTTGCGGCTGGGCAGGAACTGGCGGATTGCGGACTTACGGAACAGTACCCGGCAAAATGCGGGCAAAAAAAAGCGCCCGAAGGCGCTTTTTCTGGTCTTTTGCCGACTGGCATTGGCCGCTGACACTACCAATGCCACGCTGCGAGATGTACAGCGCGCACAGCGGAGCACTTAGAGATCGTCATCCGGCTCTTCGGCCTTCAACGGCTCACCCGCGCGACGATCTACCCGCTCGCGCAATTCCTTGCCCGGCTTGAAGTGCGGCACATACTTCTCAGGTACCAACACCTTTTCGCCTGACTTCGGGTTGCGTCCGACCCGGGAAGGACGGCGGTTCAGGCCGAAGCTGCCAAAGCCGCGAATTTCGATGCGATGGCCTTTGGCGAGCGCCTCCGACATCGCATCAAGCATCGTCTTTACCGCAAAATCCGCGTCTTTTAATACGAGCTGCGGAAAACGCGTAGCCAGTTGGGCGACCAATTCCGATTTGGTCATACTGCAGCAGACCTCTCAAGAAAACGCCGGGCCGCCCCAAATTTTTCGCTCGCAGGAAGTCCCCTTGTGGGGGATTGCCCCATCAGGGGCCCCGCCGCGAAGCGACAGCTTTCGGGGCGATCCTCTATTACTGGTTCTGACCGTCGAGCTTGGCCTTCAACAGCGCGCCGAGGTTGGTCGTGCCGGTAGCAGCCGCGCTGGAATCGGACGAAGCCAGACCGCGAATCGCTTCCTGTTGCTCAGCCGAATCCTTGGCCTTGATCGACAGGTTGATGCCGCGCGACTTGCGATCGATGTTGATGATCATCGCGTTGACCTTGTCGCCTTCCTTCAGCACGTTGCGAGCGTCTTCCACGCGGTCTTGTGCGATTTCGGAAGCGCGCAGGTAGCCTTCGACTTCAGCCGACAGCTGAACCACTGCGCCCTTCGCGTCCACCGTCTTGACCACGCCGTCGACGATCGAACCCTTGTCGTTCATTGCAACGAAGTTGCTGAACGGGTCGCCTTCGAGCTGCTTGATACCCAGCGAAATGCGCTCCTTCTCGACGTCGATGCCGAGAACGATCGCTTCCACTTCGTCGCCCTTCTTGTACTTGCGAACTGCTTCTTCGCCCGTTTCCGACCACGACAAGTCCGACAGATGGACCAGACCGTCGATGCCGCCCGGCAGACCGATGAAGACGCCGAAGTCGGTGATCGACTTGATCGCGCCTTGCAGCTTGTCGCCCTTCTTGAAGTTGCGGCTGAAGTCGTCCCACGGGTTCGGCTTGCACTGCTTCATGCCGAGGCTGATACGGCGGCGGTCTTCGTCGATTTCGAGAACCATGACTTCGACTTCGTCGCCCAGCTGCACAACTTTCGACGGTGCAACGTTCTTGTTCGTCCAGTCCATTTCCGACACGTGGACGAGGCCTTCGATGCCCGATTCCACTTCGACGAATGCGCCGTAGTCGGTGATGTTCGTAACCTTACCGAACAGGCGCGTGCCCGACGGGTAACGGCGGGAAATGCCTTCCCACGGATCGTCGCCGAGTTGCTTGATGCCCAGCGAAACGCGGTTCTTCTCTTGATCGAACTTGAGGATCTTCGCGGTGACTTCCTGGCCAACCGACAGAACTTCGCTCGGGTGACGCACACGACGCCATGCGATGTCGGTGATGTGCAGCAGGCCGTCGATACCGCCCAGGTCCACGAACGCGCCGTAGTCGGTGATGTTCTTCACCACGCCTTCCACGATCGCGCCTTCCTTCAGCGTTTCGAGCAGCTTTGCGCGCTCTTCGCCCTGGGTTGCTTCGATCACGGCGCGGCGCGACAGCACGACGTTGTTACGCTTGCGGTCAAGCTTGATGACGCGGAATTCGAGCGTCTTACCTTCGTACGGGGTCGTGTCCTTGACCGGACGCGTGTCGACCAGCGAACCCGGCAGGAACGCGCGGATGCCGTTGACCATCACGGTCATGCCGCCCTTGACCTTGCCCGTGATCGTGCCGGTCACGAGTTCGTTGTTGTCGAGAGCCTTTTCCAGCGACAGCCACGAAGCCAGACGCTTCGCCTTGTCGCGCGACAGGATCGTGTCGCCATAGCCGTTTTCCAGCGCGTCGATCGCGACGGAAACGAAGTCGCCCGCCTGCACTTCTACCTCGCCCGCGTCATTCAGGAACTCTTCGAGCGGGATGTAGGCTTCGGACTTGAGACCAGCGTTGACGACCACAAAGTTGTGGTCAACACGCACGACTTCGGCGGAGATCACTTCGCCGGCGCGCATGTCTTGCTTGGTCAGCGACTCTTCGAACAGAGCCGCAAAAGATTCGGTATTCGGGGTAGAGGTTTGCAGGTCGGACATAAAAATCGAAATTTGCATGGTTCTCGCGCTGCCCGGCTGGCCGGACGGTCAGCAACTACGGCAAGAATGCGAATGCCACGCGGGGTTAAAGGGTTAATTCAACGCTCCGCGACCATCGCGAAGCACCAACACACAATGGAACTACGACTACGGCCGCCAACTTATGCGCGACGCATACTTCGCGCATAATTCACGCATCTTCCAGTTACGCCTGCGGGACCAGAGCTTCATACCATTGCACCACCTGCTCGACCGCCTGATCGACCGACAAGGCGGAGGTATCGAGCAGCTTTGCATCCGCTGCGGGCTTAAGCGGCGCGGCTGCGCGCTGACTGTCACGCTCGTCGCGCTCACGCAAATCCCGGAGCAAGTCATCTATATTAGCAGAAAATCCTTTTTGTATCAATTGCTTATGCCGCCGCGTCGCGCGGGCCTCCACGCTGGCCGTCATGAACACTTTCAGCACGGCATCCTGGAAGATGACCGTGCCCATGTCGCGACCGTCCGCGACCAGTCCAGGCTCCTTGCGGAAAGCCCGTTGGCGCGCCACCAGCGCGGCGCGCACGGGCGCATGCACTGCGATCGCCGAGGCGCGGCTGCCGACTTCCTCGGCGCGAATTTCCGCCGAAACATCCACGCCGTCGAGTTGCGCCAGGCTTTCACGAAACGTGATATGCAGATCGTCGATCAGTTGTACAAGCGCTTCGACGTCGTCCGCGGGCACGTTGTAGCGAAGGCTGGCGAGCGCGGCAAGCCGGTACAGCGCGCCGCTGTCCAGCAGATGGAAGCCGAGGCTTGCGGCAACCAGCGCGGCCACGGTGCCTTTGCCGGAGGCACTGGGGCCGTCGATCGTAATGACGGGCGTCTGGTGAAAGGGACGGATCGGTTTCATCGAAAAAGTCGCACGTCGGGCGATTCGTACACGAATCAGGGTTGAGCGAGCGCCGTGAAGCGCTCGAAATAATCGGGAAATGTCTTGCCGACACACTTCGGGTCGTTGATCCGGACCGGCACGCCACCGAGGCTCACGAGCGAAAAGCACATCGCCATGCGGTGGTCGTCGTACGTGTCGATCGAGGCGTTCGGAATCAGTTTTTCAGGCGGCGTGACGACGAGGAAGTCGTCGCCCTCCTGCACCTTCGCGCCGACCTTGCGGAGTTCCGCCGCCATCGCCGCGATGCGGTCGGTTTCCTTCACGCGCCAGCTCGCGATGTTACGCAGCGTGGTCGTGCCGTCCGCGAACAACGCGGCGACGGCAATCGTCATCGCGGCGTCGGGGATCAGATTGAAGTCCATGTCGATGGGGTCGAGCTTGCCGTTGTCGTGACCGACGCCGCGCACTTCGATCCAGTCCTCGCCCATTTGCAGGTTTGCGCCCATCTTGATCAGCGCATCCGCAAAACCGACATCGCCCTGAATGCTGGCCCGGCCGACGCCCTCCACCTTCAGCGGCCCGCCGCCGAGCGCGCCCGCGGCGAGAAAATAAGACGCCGACGACGCATCGCCTTCCACCATGATCGTGCCCGGCGACTGATAGCGCTGCCCCGCCGGCACGACGAACTGATGCCAGCCATTGCGCTCGACGTTGATGCCAAAGCGCGCCATCAGCTTGATCGTGATCTCGATATAAGGCTTCGAGATCAGTTCGCCGTCCACCTGCACGGTGCTCACACCGCTCCCGGTGCGCAGCAGCGGCAGCGTCATCAGCAGCGAAGTGAGGAACTGGCTAGATACGTCGCCGCGCACACGAATCGGCGCCTCGGCGGAAATCTGCGCCGGGCGAATCCGCAGCGGCGGATAGCCGTCACTTCCTTCGTAGTCGATTCTCGCGCCGATTTGCCGCAATCCGTCGACGAGATCGCCGATCGGCCGCTCATGCATGCGCGGCACGCCGTGGATGCGGTAGTCACCGCCATTCACCGCGAGCGCCGCGGTCAATGGACGAACCGCCGTGCCCGCGTTGCCGAGAAACAGGTCAGCCGTGCGCGCCGTGAAAGCGCCGCGCGTGCCGGTCACGACGCACGTGTCGCCGTCGCGCTTGACCCGCACGCCGAGCTTTTCGAGCGCATCGAGCATCACGCGAGTGTCGTCGGAATCGAGCAGATTCGTGATCGTCGTTTCGCCTTCGGCGAGCGCTGCCAACAGCAGCACCCTGTTCGAGATGCTCTTGGAGCCGGGCAGACGAATCGTGCCGGACGCACGACAAAATGGTCCGAGATCGAGGAATTCCATGATTGAGTCCAGTTTCCGGTTATTTGGACGCGTCGCTTGACGCAACGCCGCCAGCGCGCTGCTCCTGCCATTCGGTGCGCGCCACACGCGAGCGCGCGAACACGGCTTCGAGCGCGGCGCCGTCTGCGGCTTCAATGGCCGTGCGCAGGCGCGCGAGCACCGCCGTGTAGGCGTCGAGTTCGTCGAGCAGCGCCGCGCGGTTCGCGACGCACACGTCGCGCCACATTTCCGGGCTCGACGCAGCAATGCGCGTGAAGTCGCGGAAACCGCCCGCGGCAAAGGAAAATTTCAGCGCAGCATCGGGCGAATTGAGAATCTGCTCGACGAGCGCGAACGACAACACGTGCGGCAAATGGCTGACCGACGCAAATACGCGGTCGTGCTGCTCGGGCGCCATGTTGCGCACCAGAGCGCCGGTCGCGCGCCACATTGCCGCGACGCGCTCCACTGTCTCCGGCGCATTCTCCTGCAACGGACACAACACCACGTTGCGGCCGACATACAGGTCGGCCAACGCCGCGTCGACGCCGCTTGCCTCGCGGCCGGCAATCGGATGGCCCGGCACGAACTGGCCGATGCGCGCGCCGAGCGCGGCACGAGCGGCCGCGACCGCGTCGGACTTGGTGCTGCCGGCATCGGTAATGATCGTCTTCGCGTCCAGAAACGGTGCGATGCGTTCGAGCAACGGTCCCGTCTGAGCGACGGGCGCGGCGAGCAGCACGACATCCGCGCCGGCAAGCGCTTCGCGCAGCGCAGCGTCGTCATTCAACGCCGCCGCACTGTCGATCACGCCGAGTTCCAGCGCGCGCGCACTCGATGTAGCCGAGCGGGCTACAGCGATCACCGTACGCGCCCCATCCGCTTCCCCGCGCTCACGCAGCGCGCGCGCAAGCGATCCGCCGATCAGGCCGACACCGAAAATCACCAGCTTGTTAAATGAGAACGCGGCCACGTCGGTCACAGAAAAAGCGCGCCTTTCATGCCGACGAGGCGCGCGGGTCAAAATTCGCCGCCTATACGGCGGCGAGAGTTTTTTCAAGCGCCGCGATGAACGCTTCGTTTTCTTCCGGAAGGCCGATTGTCACGCGCAGCCACTGCGGCAATCCGTAGTTGCCCACCGGACGCACGATCACGCCCTGCTTCAGCAATTCCAGATTCACGCGATTGCCCGCCGCGTCGTCGTTGCCGACGCGGACCAACACGAAATTGCCGTCCGACGGCACGTATTCGAGGCCCAGCTTGTCGAACGCTTCGGTCACGCGGCGATACCCCTGCGCGTTCAGCGCCGCGCTCTTCTCCAGAAACGCCTTGTCGTTGAGCGCAGCGACCGCCGCGGCTTGCGCGAGCGTGTTGACATTGAACGGCTGACGCAGACGGTTAAGAAGATCGGTCAACTCCGGCTGTGCAATTGCAAAGCCGACGCGCAAGCCCGCAAGGCCGAACGCCTTCGAGAACGTGCGCGACACCAGCAGATTCGGGTAACGGCGAACCCACTCAATAGAGTCGTAGCGCTTTTCTGCCGGCAGATATTCCGTGTAGGCCTCGTCCAATACAACTGCGACGTTGCGCGGCACTTTGTCGAGAAACGCTTCGAGCTTCGGACCTTCGATGAACGTGCCAGTCGGATTGTTCGGGTTGGCGACGAAGATCAGCCGTGTGTCGTCGGTGATCGCGGCAAGCATCGCGTCGAGATCATGGCCGTACTTCACAGCCGGCACGACGATCGCGCGCGCGCCGAGGCCTTGTGTGGCTAGCGCATAAACCGCGAACGAATACTGCGCATAGATGATCGACTGTCCTTTCTCGACGAACGCGTGCGCGGCGATTTCGAGAATGTCATTGCTGCCGTTGCCGAGCGTGATCCACTCCGACGGCACGCCGTAGTGCTCGCTCAACGCGGCCTTCAATTCGAACGCGTTCGCATCGGGATAGCGGCCCAACTCGCTCGCCGCTTGCGCCATCGCGCGCTTGGCCGACTCGGGCATGCCGAGCGGATTTTCGTTCGATGCGAGCTTCACGATGTTCGCTTCGTCCAGCCCAAACTCGCGCGCCACTTCCGAAATCGGCTTGCCCGCGATGTAGGGCGCAATAGCGCGCACGTAAGAAGGACCGAAGGACGTTGTCATGAAATCTCCGAACAATTATTAGAAAAGTCGCGGCTGATGTGCGCGCATAGTGCTGCGGGCGTACTGCCAAATTGACGTCTGACCGCCGCCTGATGATGCTTAACGGGCACGCGGATACGAGCCCAGAATTTTCAGGAATGCAGCCTTCGCGCCGAGTTCGGTAAGCGCGGCGGCGACTGCCGGATCGTCGCGGTGTCCTTCGACGTCAATATAGAAGTAATACTCCCACGTGCCCACGCGCGCGGGACGCGATTCAAAGCGGGTCATGGAGACGCTGTGGCGTGCGAGCGGCTCCAGCAGCTTGAACACCGCTCCCGGCTCATTCGCCACCGACACGATCAGCGACGTCTGGTCATGACCGCTTGCGCCCGTGCGTTCCTTGCCGATCATCACGAAGCGGGTGCGGTTGTGCGGGTCGTCCTGAATCAACGCGTAGGCCACTTGCAAACCGTAGTGAGTCGCGGCGCGATCACCTGCGATAGCCGCGACGCTCGGATCGTCCGCCGCCATGCGCGCCGCTTCGGCGTTGCTCGACACTGCCTGGCGCTCCAGATGCGGCGCGTTCGTCGCAAGCCAGCGCTGGCATTGAGCGAGCGCTTGTGCATGCGCGCAAACGCGCGTCACGCCGGTGAGGCCGCCGTTCAGGGTCAACAGGTTGTGATGAATCGGCAAGGCCAGTTCGCCGCCGATTGTCAGCTGCGTTTGCAGCAGCAGATCCAGCGTGCGCGACACCGCGCCTTCCGTCGAATTCTCGACCGGCACGACGCCGAATTCGGCGGCGCCCGCTTCGACCGAGCGGAACACTTCGTCGATCGACGGACACGGCAGACCTTCGATCGACTGACCGAAGTACTCGTGCATGGCCTGTTCGCTGTAGGTGCCAACCGGCCCGAGGTACGCCGCCTTGATGGTCTTCTCGAGCGCGCGGCTTGCCGCCATGATCTCGCGCCAGATCGCGCTGATATGCTCGCTCGCGAGCGGCCCTTCGCTCATGTCCTGGAGACGCGCGATCACCTGCTGTTCGCGCTCGGGGCGAAACACCGGCGCGTTGAAATGCTTCTTGACTTCACCGACTTCGAGCGCCACCGCAGCGCGCTGATTGAGGAGCGCGATCAACTGCGCGTCGAGCGCGTCGATGCGTTCGCGAAGAGGTTTGAGTCGATTATTGAGTTCGTCGTCCATGCGTGAAAACGGTCCTGCCGGTAGCTGCTGGAAAAATGCGCGCTGGAAAGGATGCGCGCGCCGAATGCCGAAGCACTCAGGCGCTGCGCTGTTCGAATTCCTTCATGTATTCGACAAGCGCTTTGACGCCTTCGAGCGGGACGGCGTTATAAAGCGACGCCCGCATGCCGCCGACAGACTTGTGGCCCTTGAGCTGTACCATTCCCCGTGCCTTCGCGCCGGCCAGGAATTCTTCGTTGCGCGACTCGTGGGCGAGGAAGAACGGTACGTTCATCCGCGAGCGCGAGCCAAGCTCGACCTTGTTCAGATAGAAGCTGCTCGAGTCGATTGTGTCGTACAACAGCTTCGACTTCTCGAGATTACGCGCTTCCATTGCAGCCAGGCCGCCCTGCTTCTTGAGCCACTTGAACACCAGCCCCGCGATGTAGATCGCGTACGTGGGCGGCGTGTTGTACATGGAATTGTTCTCGGCGACGGTCTTCCATTCGAACGCCGACGGGCAAATAGCCAGCGCGCGATCCAGCATGTCCTCGCGAACGATTACCACTGTCACCCCCGCCATGCCGATGTTCTTCTGGGCGCCGCCGAACAGCACGCCGTATTTGGCGATGTCCATGGGCCGCGACAGGATGTGCGACGACGCGTCCGCCACCAGCGGAATGTCGCCGAGGTCGGGAATTTCGAACGTCTCGACGCCGTGAATCGTCTCGTTCGTGCAGAGATGCACGTAAGCCGGGTCGTCCGACAGTTGCCATTCGGAAAATACGGGCGCGCGCGTGAAACCGTCGGCGGTCTGGCCGCTTGCCGCAAGATGCACCGCGCCGTACTTTTGCGCTTCCTTAAACGACTTTTGCGACCACGATCCCGTAATCACGAAATCGGCACGCGGCTTGGCGCCGAGCAGGTTCATCGGCACGATTGCGTTTTCGCCGAGACCGCCGCCTTGCAGGAACAGGATGCGATGGCTCGCGGGTACGGCCAGCAGTTCGCGCAAATCCAGGAGCGCTTCCTCGTGGATCGACATGAACTCTTTCCCGCGATGGCTCATTTCCATCACGCTCATGCCGCTGCCTTGCCAATTGAGCATTTCGTCGGCTGCCTGACGCAGCACTTCTTCGGGCATGGCCGCTGGGCCGGCGGAGAAATTAAACACGCGCATCGTGAGATCCTGAAAGCCGCGCGACAATGAAAGATCGCGCAAAAATCGGCGAAGTGACCGCCGCGAAAGCAACCTACCGGAAACTGACTACCCCATTTAGCCGACGGAAATTGACCAGCGTGACTGGCTGCTGACTGATAAAACCGCAGTCGCATCGACAATTTCACACCGAAAAAAATAATGGCCGTTTGCGCATGTGCGCAAACGGCCATTATCGCATTGTCACCGCCAACCCGCCAAACGCGGCAGCCCTGGAACCAGGCCTGCCGGATGGCGCGCTAGCGCAGTGTCAGCGCAACCTTTCGCTTCAGGGCTTACTTAGCCGGCTTCACCGAAGCGACTTCCTTGTCGGCCTGGTCACGCGTTGCCTTGATCGATTGCGGCATGTACTTTTGCATCAAGCCGTTGACGACGTCGCGGCCAACCTGGTCTTGCACCTGGATGAACTTGCGGCCGGTCGGGCTCTTGTAGAACGTAGTCAGATCCTTGATTTCCGAAGTGCTGTAGTACTTCGCGTACGCGTCGTACTGAGCTTGCATTGCGTCCTGGCGGAAGCCGTCCGTCGCGAAGACCTGGCCTGCGCCGTCAACCAGCTTCGGCACTGCGTTCTTTTGCAGCGACGGGACGGAAGCCTGCTTCTGCTTGTCCGTCATCGACTTGTTTTCGCTCAGCGCGTCCGACAGGATCGCCGGAACCAGTTGTTTGGCTTGCATTTGCGCGCTGTTGCCGATTGCGCCGACGAGCTTCTGTGCGTCGATTGCGTCCAGCAGGTCCTTGATTGCAGCCTGCTTGGCCGGATCAACCGGTGCCGCGGCAGCAGCCGGAGCCGACGGAGCCTGGCTCTGAAGCGCTTGAGCCATGGCAAACGTCGGCACGAGGGCAGCCAGCAACGCCAGTTGTTTGAATCGTTTCTGCATCATTACTCCCTAATAGAAATTAACTTGAACTGCTAGCTGCGCGGAAAGTATGTCGGCCCGACACACCGTTATTTCCTGCGCAGCTTTCAACCGGTCACCGAAAGCGGAGCCGCGACGCGGATCAGGCCACACCGCCGTCTTCACCGCCGTTGCCACCCTCTGCGGGACCTTCGGCGTCGCCTTCCACATCGACATCCGCTTCCGCTTCGGCAACCTGTTGCAGACCTGAAAGCTTGGTCCCTTCGTCAAGGCTGATGAGTGTAACACCTTGGGTTGCACGGCCCATTTCTCGAATTTCCGACACGCGCGTACGAATCAGAACGCCCGTATTGGTAATCAGCATGATCTGCGCTTCCTGATCCACCAGCGTAGCGGCGACGACCTTGCCGTTACGCTCCGACGTCTGGATCGCGATCATGCCCTTCGTGCCCCGGCCGTGCCGCGTGTACTCGGTGATCGGGGTGCGCTTGCCGAAGCCGTTTTCCGTTGCGGTGAGCACCGACTGCTGCTCGTCGCCCGCCACCAGCAACGCAATCACGTTCTGGCCGTCTTCGAGCTGCATGCCGCGCACGCCGCGCGCCTCACGGCCCATTGGCCGCACGTCGTTCTCGTCGAAGCGAACCGCCTTGCCCGAATCCGAGAACAGCATCACGTCGTGCTGACCGTCTGTGATGGCCGCGCCGATCAGGTAGTCGCCGTCATCCAGACCGACCGCAATAATACCCTTGCGCAACGGTCGGCTAAAGGCTTCGAGCGGCGTCTTCTTTACCGTTCCTAACGCGGTTGCCATGAACACGAACTTGTCTGCCGAAAATTCCTTGACCGGCAGCACAACCGTGATCTTCTCGCCTTCCAGCAGCGGGAACATGTTGACGATTGGGCGGCCGCGCGAGTTACGCGAGCCTTGCGGCACTTCATAGACCTTGACCCAATACACGCGGCCGCGGTTGGAGAAGCACAGAATATGGTCGTGCGTGTTCGCAATGAAGAGCGTGTCGATCCAGTCGTCTTCCTTCATGGAAGTCGCCTGTTTGCCGCGACCGCCGCGCTTCTGGGCGCGATATTCGGACAACGGCTGCGATTTCACATAGCCGGCGTGCGACATGGTCACGACCATCTCTTGCGGCGTAATCAGGTCTTCGGTGTTCAGTTCCGTGGCGTTCAGCTCGATCTTCGAGCGGCGCGCGTCGCCGAATTCGGCTTTGATCGACGTGAGTTCGTCGACGATGATCGCCGTAATGCGCTCGGGACGAGCCAGGATGTCCAGCAGGTCAGCGATCTGCGCCATGACGTCGCGGTATTCGCCGATGATTTTGTCCTGTTCCAGGCCGGTCAGGCGTTGCAGACGCATCTGCAGAATTTCCTGAGCCTGGGTGTCGGACAAACGGTAGAGGCCGTCGGCCTGCATACCGAAGGACGGATTCAGTCCGTCAGGACGATAGGCTTCGCGGCCACCGGCCGATGCGTTTTCCGTCTCGGCGCGCGACAACATTTCCCGCACCAGCGACGAATCCCACGGACGCGCCATCAATTCCTGCTTCGCAATCGGCGGAGTCGGCGCGGCCTTGATGATTGCGATGAACTCGTCGATGTTGGCGAGCGCGACCGCCAGGCCTTCGAGCACATGCCCACGTTCGCGGGCCTTGCGCAGTTCGTATACAGTGCGCCGCGTCAGCACTTCCCGCCGATGCGACAGGAAGCACGACAGCATCTCCTTCAAATTCAGCAGCTTCGGCTGGCCGTCGACGAGCGCGACCATGTTCATGCCGAAGGTGTCCTGAAGCTGGGTCGCCTTATACAGATTGTTGAGAACGACTTCCGGCACCTCGCCGCGCTTCAGTTCGATCACGACGCGCATGCCGCTCTTGTCGGACTCGTCGCGAATATCCGAAATGCCTTCCAGCTTCTTCTCGTTGACCAGTTCGGCGATACGCTCGAGAAGCGAGCGCTTGTTCACCTGGTACGGCAGTTCGTCGACGATGATCGACATGCGCTGGCCGCGGTCGATTTCCTCGAAGTGCGTGAGCGCGCGCATCACCACGCGGCCGCGGCCGGTGCGATAACCGTCGCGCACGCCGGCGACGCCGTAGATGATGCCGGCGGTCGGGAAATCGGGCGCCGGAACGATCTCGATCAGCTCGTCGATCGTGGCTTCAGGATTCTTGAGCAGGTGCTGGCATGCGTCGACAACCTCGTTCAGATTGTGCGGCGGAATGTTGG
The DNA here is from genome assembly GCF_002879865.1 of Paraburkholderia rhynchosiae. Lineage (GTDB taxonomy): Bacteria > Pseudomonadota > Gammaproteobacteria > Burkholderiales > Burkholderiaceae > Paraburkholderia > Paraburkholderia rhynchosiae. The sequence continues at coordinate 150,984 of NZ_PNXY01000003.1, read as the reverse complement.
TCGCCATACCGACCGCGATGCCGGACGAGCCATTGATCAGCAGATTGGGAATGCGCGCCGGCAGGATGGCCGGCTCGTTTTCGCTGCCGTCGTAGTTCGGCGTGAAGTCGACGGTTTCCTTGTCGATGTCGGCAAGCAGCTCGTGGCCGATCTTCGCCATGCGGATTTCGGTGTAACGCATGGCCGCGGCGTTGTCGCCGTCGACCGAACCGAAGTTGCCCTGACCGTCCACCAGCATGTAGCGCAGCGAGAAATTCTGCGCCATCCGGACGATGGTGTCATAAACAGCCGTGTCGCCGTGCGGGTGGTACTTACCGATGACGTCGCCGACGATACGCGCCGACTTCTTATACGCGCGGTTCCAGTCATTGTTCAGTTCGTGCATCGCGTATAGCACGCGCCGGTGCACCGGCTTCAGGCCATCGCGAACGTCGGGAAGCGCACGCCCTACGATCACGCTCATCGCGTAATCGAGATACGAACGGCGCATTTCCTCCTCAAGGGAGATTGGCAGAGTCTCTTTGGCGAATTGATCCATTATCCGTATCTTTTACGTGCGAAGGCGACCGGAAAACGGCGCCTCGCGTAAGCATTGCAGGCGCAACGCATCACGCGATTCTAACATGCCGGGAATCCGGGCCTGGCGGGGTGACGTATACCTATTAGTACGCGCGCGGAAACGGCGCGGCGGCGCGCTGGATTTGAGCCCGGCAGGCTCGATTCGTGCGTAGGGCAATTCGCCGCTCAGCCATGACTGGCGGGACGCTCCGGGCGATTGCTTCTGTTGCGCATGCACCACAATTGGGGGGTGATTTGATCGGGGGCGGATTTTTTTATCGTCGGAAGGGAACGATATGGCAAAATGCCAACGCACAAAGAGTCAGACACTGCTCGAAGTCTACACACAACGTTTTTTGTTTGGCACCGATGTTATACTTCGAGCAATGTATGACTTGTCTTCGTCAACAGGCTCGCAGTAAACCTGCGGTAATCTCAAATTCGAGAGGAGAAATATGAATAAACTTTCAAAGCTCGCGTTCATTGCAGCTACCGCAGTTATGGCTGCATCCGCAATGGCACAGTCGGTGCCGGCGTCGCGACAAGCTACCAATGACAACTGGGTGAATGGTACTGGCGAATACGTGTGGATGAACGGCACGAACGAGCTTTGCTGGCGCGATGCATTCTGGACGCCGGCAACGGCCAACGCAAAGTGCGACGGCGCACTGGTTGCCCAGGCTCCGACGCCGCCGGCTCCGGTCGCACCGGCACCGGCTATCACCAGCCAGAAGATCACGTATCAAGCTGACACGCTGTTCGACTTCGACAAGGCTATCCTCAAGCCGGCTGGCAAGGAAAAGCTGGACGATCTCGCATCGAAGATCCAAGGCCTGAACCTGGAAGTCGTCGTGGCAACGGGTTACACCGACCGCATCGGTTCGGACAAGTACAACGACCGTCTGTCGCTGCGTCGCGCTCAAGCTGTGAAGTCCTACCTGGTCAGCAAGGGCATCGAATCCAACCGTATCTATACGGAAGGCAAAGGCAAGCGCAACCCGGTCACGACCGGCTGCAACCAGAAGAACCGCAAGCAACTCATTGGCTGCCTCGCACCGGATCGTCGCGTGGAAGTCGAAGTTGTGGGTACTTCGAAGCAGTAAGCTACAAAATACCGCAGTATCAAAGCCCCGCTTTTGCGGGGCTTTTTTTATGCGCCGACCGGCTGATGGCGATTCGATCTGCGGTCCGCCCGGCCACGCTGGCTCTGTCCGCAACTGTCATTTTGCCGCCCCGGCCCCTCGCCTATATACTCCGGGTTTATCCTCGAGCGCCCGCTCACCGCTCTCATCGAGGCAGCTTTGCCATGACCAACGCCGATCCCCACGAACTGCAGAAATTCAGCGACCTCGCGCATCGCTGGTGGGACCCGAATGCCGAATTCAAACCGCTGCACGAACTGAACCCGGTTCGCCTCAGCTGGATAGACGCCCACGCGCATCTGGCGGGCAAGCACGTGCTGGACATCGGCTGCGGTGGCGGCATTCTGTCTGAGTCCATGGCAGGCTTGGGCGCGCACGTCAAGGGCATTGACCTGTCGAGCGAGGCGCTCGGGGTCGCGGATCTTCATAGCCTTGAAAGCGGTGTAACCGTTAATTACGAAGAAATCGCCGCTGAGGCTTTAGCCGCGCGGGAGCCGGCCACTTACGACGTCGTCACGTGCATGGAAATGCTCGAGCACGTGCCGCAGCCGGCCGCGATCGTCGAGGCGTGCAAGACTCTGGTCAAACCGGGCGGATGGGTATTCTTTTCCACCCTCAACCGCAACGTGAAGTCCTACCTGTTCGCGGTGATCGGTGCCGAATACATCGCCCGGATGCTGCCCAAGGGTACGCACGACTACGCGCGCTTCATCCTCCCGTCGGAACTCGCGGGCTTTGTCCGTGCCGCCGGCCTGCGCACAGCCGACATCAAAGGTATCGTCTATCACCCGCTCAGCAAGCACTTCGCGCTGTCCGCCGACACGAGCGTGAACTACATGCTCGCCTGCCGCCGTGACGCCTGAGCCGCCCTACCCGCCGACACATTGAATCAATGAGCGATCCCACGCCCCTGCCTCAACATCAAGACAACGAAGATGCACTCGGTCTTTGCCAAGCCGTGCTGTTCGACCTGGACGGCACGCTAGCCGACACGGCGCCCGATCTCGCCGCCGCCGTCAACAAGATGCGTCATGATCGTGGGCTGGACATGGTTCCGCTCGAAAAGCTGCGGCCGCTTGCGTCCGCAGGCGCGCGAGGGCTGATCTGTGGAGCGTTCGGCATCAGACCGGAGGACCACGAGTTCGCGTCGATGCGCGAGGAGTTCCTCGCCAACTACGAAGCGGACCTGTGCATCGAGACTACGCTGTTCCCCGGCATCCCCGAATTGCTCGATCAACTCGACGCACGCGGCGTGCGTTGGGGCATCGTCACGAACAAGGTCGCGCGGCTCACGGAACCGCTGGTCGCGCAGCTCGGGCTGGAAGAGCGCGCGGGCTGCGTTGTGAGCGGCGACACCACAGCGCATTCGAAGCCCCACCCCGCGCCGTTGCTCCACGCGGCGCGCGAACTGGACGTGGTGCCGGAACGCATCGTCTACGTCGGCGACGACCTGCGCGACGTGCAAGCCGGTTTCGCCGCCGGCATGAAGACGGTGGCCGCGGCCTACGGCTACTGCGGCGACGACATCCCGCCGACGCAGTGGCATGCGCAGCATGTCGTTCAGTCGCCAGCCGAACTGCAGAGACTGCTGCGGGACATCGGCTAACGCCGTCCGCGCGCCGGCACCCAGGGCCTCGCAACGGCCTGACTTATATGCGCCAGGACACGGCCGTCAATTTATTGTAAAATCTACTTTGGCTCGAAGTTAGAGCAACGAACCGCGGGGGCGACCTGGTTTCGACAGGGGTTGCAAAGCGGCTAGGGCATGTCGAGGACCCGTCACCTCGTTAATCAATGGGAAAAACGTAACTGCAAACGACGATACGTTCGCACTGGCAGCCTAAGGGCCGCCGTCCTCTGCCTAGTTCACTGACGGGCTAGAGTCGCAAGACCGGTAGCAATACCGACAGAGGTCATATACGTCAGTTAAGCCTTGACGGAGTCACGACGTCCGGGTCGAAAACTTAGTGAATCGCCGTAGTGCAGCGTGTTCGTCCGCGTCATTATGGTTAAATCAAATGACAGAACTAAACATGTAGAACTGGTCGTAGAGTGCTTCTGGACGCGGGTTCGATTCCCGCCGCCTCCACCAGACACCTTGCAGGCAAATGGCAATGCCTCAACGAATACCCCGACGGCGTCAGCCGCTCGGGGTTTTTTGTCTTTAGGTCGCCGATGCTGCTGCGTGGCGTTCCCGACCCATCGCGACTTATGCGGCGCGGGTCTGCATAGGCGCTTATTGCTGGCGGATGGAGGCCAGCGCGCGTTGCACGGCCGCGTCGATCGCCGCGGGCTGCGCGTCCCCGCCGACTACCGCCAGTGGTATGTCCGAACCGGCTACCGCCCGCTCGATTCCGGCACCCACTGCCGCGCGTTGCACCCCCGCACCAACCACCGCCCGCTCCACCTCCGCTTCCACTGCCGCGCGTTCCGCCTTGGCTTCGACCGCGGCCCGCGGCACCTCCGCCCCAACTACCGCCCGCTCCACCTTCGCATCAACCGCCGCGTGTCGCACATCCATCCGACGCACCGCCTGACCGTCCGCGACGTTCAGCACCAGTTCATTAACACGCGCCACCTCGTCGAGATTCAGGCTTGCCGCTGCCGCCTTGAGCTGGAGAAGCGCAACGACTGTTGCATACCGTGCCCGGATGAGATCTCGGCGATTCGCGAAAAACGCGTCCGATGCCCGCAGCACATCCGTGCTCGCGCGACTGCCCACGCGGTAGCCGACCTTCGTCGCGTTGAGCGCGGCGAGAGAACTCTGCACCAATCGCGATAGCGCTTCGACCCGAGCGACGCCGGCACGAAAGCGCGACCAGTATTCCCGCGCACTCGCCCCCGCCAACCGTGTCGCTGCAACCAGTTCGTCCTGCGCCTTGTCCTCGAGTGCCAACTTTTCGTCGATGTTCGCGCTCGTTGCGCCGCCTTCGAAAATCGGAATGGTTACCGATAGCATCGCCGTCGTTGTCGTCGTCGGACGAATGTAGCCGGACGCTGCGCCAGCCGGCGTATGGCTCGCCGTCAGATTCACGACCGGCAACCGCGCTGCGCGAGCCTTCTCGACTTCGAGTTCGGCAATGCGCCGGTCGATCTGCTTCAATTGCACCGGGTAGTCGTGCGCCTCGGCTTGCGAGGTCCAGCTTTCCATGTCGTCCGGGTGAAGTGCCGGCATGCCCGCGGCGTGCGACAAGCGCGACAACCCCGCAAACCGCTGGCCCGTGATGTGTTCCAGCGCGAGCCGTTTCAATTGCAAGTCGTCGCGGGCATCCAGTTGTTGCGACCGCGCCTGTTCGCGCGCGGCCTCGGCTTCCTGCACATCGATCACCGTGGCCTCGCCGGCCCGTCGTCGACGGCGCAACTCGTCCAGGTGCCCATCTAGCGCCGCCGTGTAGTCGTCAGCGCGTGTCAGTTCGTCCTCGGCAGCCAGTTCGTCGAAGTACGTTTGCACGGCTCGCAGAATGGTCGTTTGCTGCGCACGCGCGAGATCCACCGCGCCCCGCGCCTGAACAAAGTCCGCCTGCTTATAGGTGGTCCATCTGTTCCAGTCGAAAACCGGCTGCGTCAGCGCGACAGTCCATCCGTTCTGCCAGTAGTGGGTGTTCGGAATACCTTCCGTGACCGTACTGTTGTACGCGCGCCCCCAACCTCCCGCCAGTTGCGGCAGTAGCGCCGCGCGGGCCTTCGGCACGGCCTCGCCCGCGGCTCTCGAGCCCGCGCGAAAGGCCGCCAGGTCCGCGTCATGATCGGTGCTCTGCTCAACTACGGTGAGCAAATCGACCGCCGCCGCGGCGCCCGCATAAGCCACACCGGTGAACACAAGCAGTGCGCCCGCCATCGTGCGCTTATTCATCCACCATCACTCCCTCGCGAGCCTCGCATACCAGTTCACCATCGACCAATCGATAGCGCGTGTCGAACGCCGCAGCCAGCGACATGTCATGCGTAATCACCACCACCGTGCGTTCGAGACGCCGCAACAAGTCGACGACATGCCGCACGGATGTCGGGTCGAGATTCGAAGTCGGCTCATCGAGCAGCAGCAGCTCTCGTTGCTGATACAACGCCCGCGCGAGCAGCAAACGTTGCCGCTGGCCCGCCGAAATATTCGCGATCGTGTCGCTAATCACGGTTCGCGTGCGCATCGGCAAGCGCATGACGTCGGGCAGCAAACCGACGTCGTCAAGCAATGCGTGAATTCGCGCCTCGTCTGGATTGCCCGCGAAAAGCGAGACGTTCTCGGCAATCGAGCCGTGCAGGATCAGATCGCCCTGCCGCATATGAACAGCATGTCGGCGGATTTCATCGACGCTGAGATTTGGCCAGGCAATTCCGTTTAACGTGATCTCGCCTTCCTGCAGCGGCTCGGCTGCCGCAAGCAGCTTGAAGAGCGTCGACTTGCCGCTTCCCGACGCGCCGGTAATCACGATCTTGTCGCCCCGACGGATGACGATGTTCGCGTCCTTGAGCACCGGTTGATCGGAAACGCCGTAGCGGAATGTGACGCCGCGCACATCGATGCACTCGAAAATGCGCACCTCGACGGCCTTATGCATCTCGCCGGGCGGCGTGTACCGTTCCGCTTCGCCATCGACGATATCGCCCACGCGCGCGACTGGAACACTCAGCATGAAATACTCGAAGGCCGCGTTGACGGCTCGCGCAAAGCGATCGGACAGCAGCGACTTGTAGATCAGAAACGAATAGAACACGCCCACCGAAATCGTGCCGCTTAGCATCAGACCCGCGGCGAACCAGCTCACCGCGATCATGTCCGCGTAGTCGACAAGTTTGAGGATCGCGTCGCGTGCGCTCGCCAGGCGGCTGTTCTGCACCAACGCCGCGATGTACGCGCGATATTTCGCCATGAACATCGCCGTGCGCCGCATCTCGCCCTGCGACAGCTTGATCAACGAAGCAGCGCGGATCGTTTCGATTAGCGTGTCGTCGCAGCGCGCGGACTCTTCGAGCACCAGTGCATGCGTGTCGCGCATGCGCGAAAAGAGCGCAAACGAAACGGCCACGTAGACCATGAAAATCAGCACCGCGATCACCGTCAGTTGCCTGCTTTGCACCAGCATCAATGCGAGCGCGAGGGTGCCGACGGCGACGTCGATGCCGGCTGAGATCGTAGTCCGCGTGGTGAAGGCGCTGATTTCGTCCTGCGCCTTCACGCGCGCAAACAGATCGCCAACGTGACGCTTCTCGAAGTACGGTATCGGGTTGCGCAACAGTTGCGCCACGATTCCCTCGGTCATGCTCATCTGCACCAAACCGTGCACAAGTTCGACAAGGTATGTCTGAACGTACTGACTCAACGCGCCGACGATAAAAACGCCGGCAAATGTCAGCATCAGCACGTTGAGCAGGTTGAGGTTGTCAGCGGCGACGACGTCGTCGAGCAACAGATTGCCGAGGTATGGCATGGCGAGAATCGCGAACTGGCTGCCAAGCGCGACGAACATCACCTTGGCGATTTGCGGGGTGAGTTGCGGATTGAGCGCACGCACGCGGGCCAGCGCTCCTGGCACACGCGACTTGTTGCGCACACGCGGCATGGCTGGCGTCGGCGCACATTCGAGCAGGTAGCCGGACACATTCGCGACAAAAGTGTCCATGGAAATGCGCCGCCGGCCGCTCGCCGGATCGATCACTTGCACATAGCCGCGCCCGCAATTCTCGAAGACCACAAAATGCGCGCCGCCGAAATGCAGGATCGAACCGCGCTTGATGCTCGGCAGATCGCCGGCGTCAAAGCGGTACGCCTGGACGGCGAGACCGAATTCGACCGCGACGTCGTACAGGTCCATCAGCGTCAAGCCGTTGGCAGAGATCGGCCTGATGCCTGCAACTCGCGCACTTCGATGGCTCGACCGAAGTGCGACAGGACCATCGCGAGACACGCGTAGCCGCACTCGGCAACTTCATTTTGATAGATCGCGCGCATCGTCAAGCTCTCAGCATGCGGAAAAATGGCGCCAGCACCCATTCGGCGATGGTACGGCGTTCGATCACGATGCTCGCCGTCGCGGCCATACCGGGCAGAATGTCGAAGCGTTGCCGTTCGAACTTGAACTGGTCGTCGCTTAACGTGGCCCACGCCATGTAGTCGCCTTGCGAACTGCGCGGCTCCGAAGCGCCCACCGGCGACATCCCGGATCGCACGGTGGTGCGGGAAATCGAATCGATGCGCGCCGCGTAGCTGCCGAATTTTGCATAAGGAAACGCGTCGAACTTGAGCCGCACGACTTGTCCTTCGCGGATAAAGCCACGCCGGCGCGAAGGAATACGCAATGCAGCGCGCAACGGCCCCTTTTCGCCCGTCGATATCACGAGCGCCACGTCGTCCGCGGCGAGCGTGCGACCAGGAACAAGGCCCGAAAAGGTAACGACGCCTGCCTTCGGCGCGGAAATGGTCGCGTCCTGGCGGATCTGCTCGAACCGCATACGAATGTCCTGGAGCTCGCGTGCATGGCGCGCTTCAAGTTCGGCTAGCTGCGCGCCGAGGCCCGTTTGCGTGCCGAGTGCCGCGCCGAGTTCGGCGTTCAACTGTTGACGGCGCGCGGCGCTTTGCGCGACCGCTACCTTCGACTGATGCGTCACCGCCCTCGCCTGTTCAATGCGGTCCGCGGTGACATAGTCCGACACCGATTCGAGCCGCGCCACCGTGCGTTGCGCTTCGTTGGCCAACTGCTGGTTCTGGCTCAATTGCTCATCAAGCGCCAGAATTTCCGCCCGACGGCTTTGCCCGGCAAGACGCGCGGCGTCCAGTTGCGCGCTCAGGTCGGCCTTGCGCTGCGTGTATTGCGCATCGCTCGTGCGAATCTGCTCGTCCCGGTCATGCGCGTCAAAAGCGGGACGCGGCCGACCGTCGCTCGCAAGCGAAAGATCGCGCTCCAGCCTGAAGAGCGGTGCTCCCTGCCCGACGCGCGCAGAGGTGCTCACATAAATGTCGGAGACGAGGCCGCTCAGCCCCTGAATCTTGATTTCGGACGGCGACACAATTTCCGCGCGCACGTCCTGTTTCAGCTCGACGTCGTGAACAAATGCGAAAACGACCGCGACGATAACGAGCGTGGACGCCGCATAGGCGAGCCAACGCCACGAGACGTCCCTGAATTGTGGGAGATAGATCGGTTCCATAGCCTCGTTGCTGCCGGATGCCAGCCGGTGCTGTGTCTGTGCGCATTTCTGTGCGCATTTCTGTCCTGTGCGCTTTTCGGACGAACCCGATGCCGCGACGCTAGTACCGGCGGGAAAACCTTTAGCGAACGGGCGCGAACGAGTACATCGAGGGATGTCCGGCAACCAGCCAATCTGAATAGTTGTCCGCGGCCGCCTGTTCGATATACCTTGCGACTTGCTGAACAGCGCCCGTCCCCGCAAGCGGCAATGGATTGAATATTTCAGCGCCGAAGCGGCCGCGCTCGAAGCGCAGATAGAACGGCAACAATATCGCGTTGAACTGCGCGCCCAGCCGAAACACGCCGTTATGAATGCGTGCGTTGCGCCCGAACATGGAGACGCTCACCGTCTCCATCGGATAACGGTGCAGCGCGAATGGAGGCACGTCGGCAAACAACACGGCGACGCCATTGCGCCTCAACGCCCGCGCGACACGCAGGCCGAGGCCGTTACGATCGTCGTCCCCGTAGGTGTACAGCACGTTCACGCCTGGTATGAGCGAATGATCATCGCCGTACAGATCTCGCGGCACGCCGGACACCACCGCGATGGACTCGAGTCCGAGCAGCGCCCGCAATTCGTCGATGACGTAAATGTTCGCGTACTGTGACACATAGTGAAACGGCGACACGATGACCGGACGCCCGGGTTCATCCGCCTGCAATTGCGCAATCTTCCTGGCGAGCGCACTCGCGACCTGCTGCAGGTCGGACCATGTTTCGCTGCCCCGCGACAGCCGGCCGAAATAGATCCGCTGGTCGATCAGGCGCTCCCGGAAGCGGCCGGCGGCGACGCGGCCCGGGTTGGACAGCGCCAGCTCCAGTACCTCGCGGCCAATCTCGCAACGGCAGACGCCTTCCCAACCCGTACGTGCATCGACGAGCCCGCAGATTCGCCATAAAACGGCAGCCAGTGGCTCGATTGCAGAACGCGGCATGCGCGCGATCAACACAACCTGTACGCCACGCTTCGCATGCGCCAACCTTTTGCGCAGGAAAGTCAGCAAGCCCCACGCGACGACCCACGGCTTCATGTTGAAGTTCGTTCGTGTGCCGGGACCGCGCCAGCGGGCGTGGTCCCGGCACGGTCGAACATTAGGCGCGCGGCTTGACCGGAGCAGCGCTCTTCAGCGTCGGCTGCGTCGTCTTTGCGCAGCTGCTCTTGCAGCAACCGCCAGCAACAGCGGATTTGGCCAGTTCATTACGATTGATCTTTTGCATTTTTATTTACCTCGGTTAACTGAATCAATGAATAGCTCGCGAGTGAATTTCTACTCATCAAGCCGCGGCGATTCTAGCACCCGAGATTTTATCCAAACATAATCTTGACGCAATTTTTCATTTATCTTAATTCGCCGGATTTTTCTTTCTTAAATCCCGAAAGTTCCGAATAACGTTTGCCTGGCAACGCACACGGGCAGCCTGCCTGCACTAATTAACGCCGGGCAATCGGCGTTATCAATTGGCTCCCAGGTTTACGCACCGGGCATGTGCACACATCATCAACAAAGGCTATTCAATCATTCCTCATTCACAGAGGGATTTATCTGCAAATCCTCCGCCTGGATAATTTACCAATACTACATGCAACGAGAAATATTCCTAAGGCCGAATGGGAATTAACTCAATTCGATGCAGCGGCAATCGACCCACGCCCTCGCGTTTTGCGCCTTCAGGAGCGCGTTGCTAAACGCGAATCGGTCGCCTACTCTGACAGTGCAAGTGGCATGCATACCCGGTACGAGTTGGCCAGGCGCAGAGCACAAAACGTGGAATAAACCCACCGGCTCGTTCGTTGATGCCTCACGCGCGGACGCGAGCCGCCTCGCGCGCTAACTCACACGATCACACCAACAATAGGAGCCGACATCATGCGCAAGACCCTCTTCTGCCTCGCCCTGCTCGCCTTGCAACAGACCGCCTTTGCCGAAACGCCGAAAGTGGTCGATGGCCGCTTTGTCAGCGCCGACGGCATGACGCTCTACACCTTCGACAAAGACACCACACCCGGCGTAAGCGCCTGCACCGGTGGCTGCACGACCTACTGGCCGGCTGCCGTCGCAAGCGCGTCCGACAAACCCTCGGGCGACTGGACGCTGATCCCGTCGGCGGACGGCAAGCAGCAATGGGCATACAAAGGCCATCCGCTATATCGCTACTCGGCGGACAAGCAGGCGGGAGACATGAAAGGAGACGGCTTCAAGGACGTGTGGCACACGGCGAAGCCTTAACCGGCGCGCGACTCGAAAGCCAATAAAAAACGCCGGCTAATCGCCGGCGTTCCGCTTCACAAACTCACAAAGCTCGCATGACTCAACGAGCTTTCGAAGCAGTGCGCTACTCGTCCTTCGGACACCGCAGATTGCAGCCGTTCGGATCGCCCAGGTCGCCGCGCTTGCGCATGGCCGACTTCTTGTTCGATTGATATTTGTCCGACGGCGCCGACGCGGCGAACGGCATTTGCGGATGTTCGGCCAGACGGAACTGCTCCTGCAGGATACCGCCCGGCACGCCCGGCGAGTTCTGCGCGAAAGCGACGGGTAGGGTCGCGAGGAGCAAGCCGGCCGACGCGGCGGCGGCCCATGCATGTAGAAGAACTTTCATATCGATTCGGAGCGCGGCGGGGCGCGCGGTTGAGCAAAAGCGGAAGCTTAGAGAGTATCCCAAACGAACGCCATACGCAGCGGCGAAGGCCACGTTATGTTTACCGCCGCTTACGCGCCCGCGCTGCTCAGTCCCGCCTCCAGATCTACGAGCTTGCCGCACTCGGTCGGATCGTAGCCTTGCAGTTGATCGACACTCTCGTGAAACGGGCTGCCGCGCAGCAGTTCGATCACCCCGGACAGCGGCGCGCGCTCGAGGCGCGCGCGGTCGCACGCGAAGTAATAGTCTTCGTCGACGATCGGAATGAAGTCGAGCCCGAAATGATGCGCCGCGGGTTCCACGCCGAAGCCCACGTCCGCCATGCCGCTTGCTACGAACGCCGCAATCGCCGAATGCGTAAGTTCGGCCGACGCATAGCCGTTCACGCGATCCGGATCGACGCCCACTTTGCGAAGCGCCAGATCGAGCAGCATGCGCGTACCTGAGCCATGCTGGCGATTGACGAAGCGAATGTCGTCGCGCGCGAGGTCGCTCAAGCCGCTGATGCTCTTCGGATTGCCCTTGCCGAGAAAAAGCCCCTGCCTACGCCGCGTCAGATGCACGAGCACATGGCGTTGCGGATCGAGCCAGCGCCGGTACGTATCGGCGCATGCCGCGCGAAATTCGCCGAGCGGCAGGTGGAACCCGGCCAGCTCGCACTCGCCACGCGAAAGCGCACTCACGGCGTCCGCGCCGTCGCGATACTTGATGTCGACCGGATGCTCATTCGCAACCAGCGCGGTGACGAGCGCCGCCACCGCATAACCGTGCGACGCGTGAATGCGCACATGATCGACGGGCGGAGCGAGCCAGCGGTTCAGGTCGCTCGCCACTTCGCTTGCAAGCGCCTGCATGTTGCCGTCGAGCCGCTCGCCGCACAGACGCTGTGCGCGCAGCACCGCTTGCCCGAGTTCCGACAGCACCGAACCGCGGCCGCGCTCCTTCGCGATCAGCGGACCGCCCAGGCGCTCCTCGATTCCGCGCAACAAACCCCACGCGTGGCGGTAGGACAAACCCTTAAGCGTTGCCGCCTGCGCGATGCTGCCGGACTCGTTCACCAGAGCCAGCAGCGGCACGACGTCCGACAGGCTGGCCTCCCGGCCGTCCGGACCCTTCAACACCAGTTGCGCATGGCACTCGATTCTGATCATATATGTACAGGTCTTTCCTATTGCATCGACTGTTTCGCCCGCCTATCGTTCGGCTATCCCATATCGAATAAACGAAGCATAAGTGCACACATTATGAATAACAAGTGCATATATGACTTTGGAGGAGCCCCCACTTGGACGATCTCATCGCCATCGCGCCGGATCAGCTCGTAGAGCGTCACGCGAAGCCCGGCATGTCGCTGCTAGCCGTGCTGCACGCGATTCAGGACGAACTCGGCTACGTGCCGCCTGCCGCAGTCGCGCCGCTCGCTCGCGTGATGAACCTGTCGCGCGCGGAAGTGCACGGCGTCATCACCTATTACCACCATTTCCGCACGCAGCCGACTGCGCCCGTTACGGTGCAACTGTGCCGCGCGGAAGCCTGCCGCAGCATGGGCACCGAAGCGCTCGCGCAGCATATCGAGTCGCATACGGGTTGCCGTTTCGACGCCGCGCATGAGGCGGGCGCCGCGGTGGAACTGGAGTCGGTGTATTGCCTTGGCCAATGCGCGCTGTCGCCCGCAATGATGGTGAACGGCACGCTGCACGCCAGAGTCACGCCGCAAAAATTCGACGCGATTTTCGCGGCCGCCAGCAAATGCGTGGAGGTGACGGCATGACCCGCATCTATGTTCCCCGCGATTCCTCGGCGCTTGCGCTCGGCGCCGATGCGCTGGCCGACGCGATCAAAGCTGAAGCCGCGCGCCGCAGCATCGCGATAGAGTTGGTCCGCAACGGCTCGCGCGGCTTGCTCTGGCTCGAACCGCTCGTCGAAGTGCAAACGGCTGAAGGCCGCGTCGGTTACGCGAACGTCGAAGAAAGTGACGTCGCCGCGCTGTTCGATGCCGGCTTTATCGACGGAGGCGAGCATGCTCGCCGCGTCGGCGTGGTGGACGAGATTCCGTATCTGAAGAAGCAGCAGCGCCTGACGTTCGCGCGCATCGGCATCACCGACCCGCTTTGCACCGACGACTACGTCGCCCACGGAGGCCTCGAAGGTCTGCGCCAGGCTTTGCAAACCGACGGCGACGCCGCCTGCGAAGCGTTGATCGAATCGGGCCTGCGCGGACGCGGCGGAGCGGCCTTCCCGGCCGGTATCAAATGGCGCACGGTGCGCGCTGCCAGGGCTCCCCAGAAATACATCGTCTGCAATGCGGACGAAGGCGACTCCGGCACGTTCTCCGATCGCCTCGTGATGGAAAGCGATCCGTACGTGTTGATTGAAGGAATGATCATCGCGGGCGTCGTGACCGGCGCGACGGCCGGCTACATCTACGTACGCAGCGAATATCCGCATTCGATCGCCACGCTCGAAACGGCGATCGCCAAAGCCCGCGCCGCCGGATGGCTCGGCGACAGCGTGCTCGGCTCCGCGCATCGCTTCGAGCTGTTCGTCGCCAAGGGCGCCGGGTCATATGTATGCGGCGAGGAAACCGCGCTGCTCGAATCGCTCGAAGGCAAGCGCGGCATCGTCCGGGCGAAGCCGCCGGTGCCCGCCCTCGTCGGCCTCTACGGTCAGCCGACGGTGATCAACAACGTCATCACGCTGGCTACGGTGCCGATCATCTTCGCGCGCGGCGCGGCGTTCTATAAAGACTTCGGCATGGGCCGTTCGCGCGGCACGCTGCCCTTCCAGCTCGCCGGCAACATCAAGCAAGGCGGTCTGGTCGAACTCGCGTTCGGCGTGACGCTGCGCGAACTGGTCTACGACTACGGCGGCGGCACGGCAAGCGGCCGGCCGGCGCGCGCGGTGCAAGTGGGCGGCCCGCTCGGCACCTATCTGCCGGAAAGCCAGTGGGACATTCCCATGGATTACGAAGCGTACGCGGCGGTCGGCGCCGTAGTCGGTCACGGCGGTCTCGTCGTGCACGACGACACGTCGAACCTCGCCGAGCTCGCGCAATACGCGATGCACTTTTGCGCGATCGAATCGTGCGGCAAGTGCACGCCGTGTCGCATCGGTTCGACGCGCGGCGTCGAGGTGATCGCGCGGATCCGCAACGGCGATACGTCCACGCGACAAGTGCAGTTGCTGCGCGATCTGTGCGACACGATGGTGTCCGGCTCGTTGTGCGCGATGGGCGGAATGACACCGTATCCGGTGCTGTCCGCGCTCGACCATTTTCCTGAAGACTTCGGTCTCGCCGACGTTTCCACCGACGCACCGAAAGCTGCGGCCTGAACGAGGAGCCCAACCATGTCAGACATGCTCAACTCACCTGCCGGCGGCTGCGGCTCCGGCAACTGCGCGTGCAAATCGCAAGCGCAAGCGCGCGCGACCCGTTCGCCCTTCGACGAAACCGATTACGGCACGCCCGAGCGTCATGCCGACATCGACGTCACGCTGGAAATCGACGGCCAGGCGGTGACCGTGCCGGCCGGCACTTCAGTGATGCGCGCCGCGGCCGAAGCCGGTGTGAATGTGCCGAAGCTCTGCGCAACCGATTCGCTGGAACCGTTCGGCTCATGCCGTTTGTGTCTCGTCGAGATCGAAGGCAAGCGCGGCTATCCGGCCTCGTGCACGACGCCGGTCGAAGCCGGCATGAAGGTGCGCACGCAAACCGATCGTTTGCAATCGCTGCGCCGCAACGTGATGGAGTTGTATATCTCCGATCACCCGCTCGATTGCCTCACCTGTCCCGCGAACGGCGACTGCGAGTTGCAGGACATGGCGGGCGTCACCGGTCTGCGCGAAGTGCGCTACGGTTTCGACGGCGCAAACCACCTGAAGGACCAGAAGGACGAATCGAACCCGTACTTCACCTACGATCCGGCGAAATGCATTGTCTGCAATCGCTGCGTGCGGGCGTGCGAGGAAACCCAAGGTACGTTCGCACTGACCATCGCGGGGCGCGGTTTCGAATCACGCGTGGCGGCCAGCGAAAACCAGCCGTTCATGGAGTCCGAGTGCGTGTCGTGCGGCGCGTGCGTCGCCGCATGCCCGACCGCGACGTTGCAGGAAAAGACCGTCATCATGCTCGGTCAGTCTGAGCATTCGGTCGTCACGACGTGCGCGTACTGCGGCGTCGGCTGCTCGTTCAAGGCCGAGATGAAAGGCAACGAGGTTGTGCGCATGGTGCCGCACAAGAATGGCCAGGCGAACGAAGGCCACGCCTGCGTGAAGGGCCGCTTTGCGTGGGGCTACGCGACGCACAAGGACCGCATCACGAAGCCGATGATCCGCGCGAAGATCACCGACCCGTGGCGCGAAGTGAGCTGGGAAGAAGCGATCAATTACGCGGCTTCGGAATTCCGCCGCATTCAGGCGAAACACGGCCGCGATTCGATCGGCGGCATTACGTCGTCGCGTTGCACGAACGAAGAAACGTATCTCGTGCAGAAGCTCGTGCGCGCCGCATTCGGCAATAACAACGTCGACACCTGCGCGCGCGTGTGCCACTCGCCGACCGGCTACGGCCTGAAGACCACGCTCGGCGAATCGGCGGGCACGCAGACGTTCGCCTCCGTCGATAAAGCCGACGTCATCATGGTGATCGGCGCAAATCCGACCGACGGCCATCCGGTGTTCGGCTCGCGCCTGAAGCGCCGGGTGCGCGAAGGCGCGAAGCTGATCGTCGTCGACCCGCGGCGCATCGACATCGTGGATACGCCGCACGTGAAGGCGTCGCATCATCTGCAGTTGCGTCCGGGCACCAACGTGGCGATCGTCAACGCGCTTGCTCACGTGATCGTGACCGAAGGCCTGCTGAACGAAGCGTTCATTGCCGAGCGCTGCGAAGGGCGCGCGTTCGAGCAATGGCGCGATTTCGTCGCGCTGCCGGAGAATGCGCCGGAAGCGACGGAAGCCGTAACCGGCGTACCGGCTCAGGACGTGCGCGAAGCCGCGCGCATCTATGCGACCGGCGGCAACGCCGCGATTTACTACGGCCTCGGCGTCACCGAACACGCGCAAGGCTCGACGATGGTGATGGGCATCGCCAATCTCGCGATGGCCACCGGCAACATTGGCCGCGAAGGCGTCGGCGTGAATCCGCTGCGAGGCCAGAACAACGTGCAGGGTTCGTGCGACATGGGCTCGTTCCCGCACGAACTGCCGGGCTATCGCCACATCAGCGATACGATCGTGCGCTCGCAGTTCGAGGAAGCGTGGAATGTCACGCTGCAAACGGAACCGGGTCTGCGCATTCCGAACATGTTCGACGCCGCGCTCGACGGCAGTTTCAAGGGCCTCTACTGCCAGGGCGAAGACATCGTGCAGTCGGACCCGAACACGCACCATGTGTCCGCGGCTTTGTCGTCGATGGAATGCATTGTCGTACAGGATATTTTCCTGAACGAGACCGCGAAGTACGCGCACGTGCTGCTGCCCGGCTCGACGTTCCTCGAAAAAGACGGCACGTTCACCAACGCCGAACGCCGCATCTCGCGCGTTCGCAAGGTCATGCCGCCGGTGCCGGGTTACGCCGACTGGGAAGTCACGGTGTTGCTCTCGCGCGCGCTCGGCTATGAAATGGACTACGCGCATCCGTCCGAAATCATGGACGAGATCGCGCGTCTCACGCCGACCTTTCACGGTGTGTCGTACAAGAAGATCGACGAACTGGGCAGCATCCAGTGGCCTTGCAACGAGAACGCGCCGGACGGCACGCCGACCATGCACATCGACACATTCGTGCGTGGCAAGGGCAAGTTCGTGATTACGAAGTTCATCGCGTCGCCGGAAAAAGTCACGCGCAAATTCCCGCTGCTGCTCACGACCGGGCGCATCCTGTCGCAGTACAACGTGGGCGCGCAAACGCGCCGCACCGAGAACTCGCGCTGGCACGACGAAGACCGGCTCGAACTGCATCCGCACGACGCAGAAGAACGCGGCATCAAGACGGGCGACTGGGTCGGCATCGAGTCGCGCGCGGGACAAACCGTGTTGCGCGCGAAGGTCACCGAGCGGATGCAGCCGGGCGTCGTCTATACGACGTTCCACTTCCCTGAATCGGGCGCCAACGTGATCACCACCGATAGCTCGGACTGGGCGACCAACTGTCCGGAATACAAGGTGACCGCGGTGCAGGTGATGCCGGTCGAACAGCCGTCCCAATGGCAGAAGGAGTATTCGCGCTTTAACGCGGAGCAGCTCGATCTGCTGAAGCAGCGCGAGCTGGCCAACGTGACATCGGGTAAGTGAGGCGAGCCATGGACACTCAGAATCTGATCGACATGGCAAACCGCATCGGCGATTTTTTCGATTCGATGCCGGATCGCGAAGAAGCTGTGACCGGCGTCGCCGATCATATCCGCCGCTTCTGGGAGCCGCGCATGCGGCGCGCGTTGCTGGCGTCGCTCGATGCGCCGGACCCGGGCGGCATCGCGATGTCGGATATCGTCAAGGAAGCGCTCGTCAAACATCGCGAGCGCCTGACGCCTGCGGAGCCTTCCATCGCATGAAACGGCGGCGGCCGGCGGCTTTATAAAGCCGTCGGCTCGGGTATTTGCCCACCCGGCGTGAACCAGGTTTCGCAATGCCGCAACAGGCCGTTCAGATCCGAGCCGTTGCGCCCGCGGGCGCTGATGTAGCCATCGGGCCGCACCAGATAGAACGACGGCCGCGTCCGTCCATACGATTCCGCTAGCGACGGACCGCCGTCGCCGGTCGTGTCCGTCACGCGCCAGATGCGCACGGCGCCAGGCAACAATCTTTCCACTTCAGCAGCGAGACGCTCGACTTCCGCGTCGGGCGGCGGCGCGTGTTTCGCTGCGGGATCGAGCGGCGTTTCGTCGACCGGCAATGGCGGCACGAGCAGAAACAGCGAGAAAAACGCAGGGTCGTGCAGATCGTAAATGCAGCCGATGCCGGGCGCGCGTCCAAGCGGACCGTCGACCACATGCACCACCGCATCCGGCGCGCGCTCGCCCGCGCGCGGCCCGCCGTCGAGCACCCGCTCAAGTGTGAGCGGACTGCGCCGGTACTGGATCGATAATTCGCTGATGGTCGAGCGCGCGGCGTCGCGCAACGGACCGAGCGCGGCGAGAACCGGCATCACGCGTTCGCGCAGCAGCTTGAGCGGTCCATGATCGGCCTCGGCCATCTGCGTAATAAAGCCGGTTTGGCGCAGCACATCGCGTTCAATGGGATGCCGTTCGAGATGGTACGTGTCGAGCAGCCGATCCGGCGCCGCACCCTTCAATACGCGCGCGAGCTTCCAGCCGAGATTGAACGCTTCCTGAATGCCCGTGTTCATCCCCTGCGCGCCGGCCGGGCTGTGCACATGCGCGGCGTCGCCGGCGAGGAAAATGCGGCCGACACGCAGCCGCTCCACCATCCGGCTGTTCAGGTGGAAATACGACGACCACGCCAACTCCGATACATCGACGCGTTCATGCACGCGCCTCGCGAGCAGCGCCTTGCATTCTTCGAGTGACGGCGCGCTTACGCGGTTCAGCGGAGGTTCGCCGAGCACGACCGGCGAAAGCGGCGCAGCGGCAGCGACCGGCTCCACCGCATGATCGGCGATCAGCCGATGCCGTCCGTGGCCCATTGGAAACAGCGCGACGAGACCCTCGCCGGAAGCGAAGATATGGAACTCGTCGTCGGGCCAGTCGGTTTCGGCGTGCAGATCGGCGAGCAGGAAAGTCTGCTCGAGCGTCTTGCCCGCGAAGCTCAAGCCCAGCCCGTGACGAATCATGCTGTGCGCGCCATCGGCGGCGATCATGTACGACGGGCGCAGCGTCTCCGTATGGCCGTCGGCGCGCCGCAGCGTCGCCTGAATGCCGACGGAGCCCTGTGAAAACATCGTGAGTTCGACGCCCCGCTCGATCGTCACGCCGAGCGTCGCGAGATGCTCGGTCAGCAGACGCTCAGTCACCGACTGATCGAGAAACAGCAGATACGGATAGCGCGTGTGCAGCGGATCGAAGTCGAGCTGCGCGAGGCGCATGCCGTTGGAAAAAAGATTGGCGACGCGAGCGCGATGGCCCAATTCGAGAAACCGCTCAACGAGCCGATGCTGTTCGAGCAGTTCGAGCGTGCGCGCCTGAATGCCGATTGCCCGCGAATAGGGGTTCGGCTGCATCGCGCGGTCGATCAGACGCACGGGAATGTGAGCGCGTGCGAGACTCATTGCGGCGGCCAACCCCGTCGGACCTGCCCCGACGATCAAGACCGGCGAC
The DNA here is from genome assembly GCF_002879865.1 of Paraburkholderia rhynchosiae. GTDB lineage: Bacteria > Pseudomonadota > Gammaproteobacteria > Burkholderiales > Burkholderiaceae > Paraburkholderia > Paraburkholderia rhynchosiae. The sequence goes on along the minus strand of NZ_PNXY01000003.1, from coordinate 131,181 downwards.
GCATTGTTTGCAGCAGCGTCCATGCGAAACTCCGCAGACCTCAGTGCGCTCTAGTGTACGCCGCGCGCCCGCGCGCCGAACGGCGCGCTGCATCAATTGCGCGGCTTACTGCGCATACGGTTTGGGGGCCTTCCCGAGCGCCCGCTTCGGACGTTCGCGTGCACGCGTCAGTGCGCGTGCGGCGAATGATCCATCGCGCAACGGTGATCGGTCGTACCGAGGTCGACTTGCAGTGTTGCGTGTTGCATCGAAAAGCGTTCGCGCAGCGCGAGCACGATGCCATCGAGCCGTTCGTCGCCGGGATGCCCCGCCGGCATCACCAGATGCACGCTGAGTGCGTTGCCGGTCGTCGACAGCGCCCATACGTGGAGATCGTGCACGTCCTCGACGCCCGGCTGATCGGCGAGATAGTCGTGGATGCGTTGCAGATCGACGCCTGAAGGCACGGCATTGAGCGCGAGGCGCACCGAATCGCGCAGCAGGCTCCACGTCCCATACACGACGACAGCGACCACGAGCAGGCTCATCAGCGGGTCGAGCCACGTCCAGCTGGTGTAGAGAATCACGAGGCCGCTTATCGCGACCGCCGCGGAGACGCCGGCATCGGCTGCCATGTGCAGAAACGCGCCGCGAATGTTCAGGTCTTCCTTCTGGCCACGCATGAAGAGCCACGCAGAAATCCCGTTGACCACCATGCCCACTGCCGCGACCACGAACACCGCCAGCCCCGCCACGGGCGCCGGGTTCATCAGGCGGCCGATCGCTTCGGCGACGATCACGCCGCACGCGAACAGCAGCAGCGCCGCGTTCGCCAGCGACGCGAGAATCGACGAGCTGCCGAAGCCGAATGTATAGCGCGCCGAAGGACGGCGCGTCGCGAGCCAGGCCGCGCCCCATGCGAGCAGCAGGCCGAGGACGTCGGAGAGATTGTGGCCCGCGTCGGCGAGCAGCGCCGTGGAATGCGCGAGCACGCCATACAGAGCCTGAATCACGACGATGACGACGTTCAGCGCAACGGCCAGCGCGAACGCGAAGCCGTGGCCTGCGACGGGTGCGTGGTGATGGTGATGGCCGGCGTGATCGTGATGTCCGGCGTGGCCGTCGCCGTGGTCGTGGTCGTGGCCGTGACCGTGGTCGCGACCGTGGCCGCCGTCGTGGCTGTGGTCGGACGCGTCACGCCACGAACGCGCGTGTTCATCTTCCCGTTGTTCAATTTTTTTCATGGCAAATCCAATGCGTCATGGCGGGCCGGTTCGGCCTCGTCCGAAATCAACGTTTCTGTTGAACCTAACCGCCAGTATTGCAGGGAATAAGTCGACTCCCCGAACAAGTGGCCGAAGTCCGGTGGAAGCACTCGCTCGCCGTGGTGGCAGAAGTGAGGAAGAAGCCCTAGCAGCGCTCATTCCTGGCATACATGTGCGCAGGTGTTCACGAGCCAGGCGACACCCGCACGACGGGACAAACCGGGCGAGGTCCGGCGAGTGTGGGAAAATGCGGCCTCTGCCTCACCCGAATGCCATCCCCGTCATGCAACCTGTATTTGACCGCGCTTTCGCGGCGCATCGTGACGGCCGCCTCGACGACGCCGAACGCGGTTACCGCGCGACGCTCGACGGCGATCCCGCGCACGTCGATGCGTTGCACCTGCTGGGCGTGCTGCGCCATCAGCAGGGCCAGCACGCCGAAGCCGCCGAGCTGGTGCGGCGCGCGGTCAACCTGCGCCCGCAAGACGCCGCGCTGCAACTGAACCTCGGCAACGCGCTGAAGGCGCTCGGCCAGATCGACGAGGCCATCGACCAGTTCCGCAACGCGCTCACGCTCGCGCCGTCTTTTCCGATGGCCCACTACAACCTGGGCAACGCGTATGCGGCGGCGGGCCGTCACGAAGACGCCGCGGACGCGTTCCGCCGATCGTTGCGCCTGCAACCTGAAGACGCGTCGTCGCACAACAATCTCGGCAACGCGTTGCACGCGCTCGGGCGTCACGAGCAAGCCATTGCATCGTTCCGGCGCACGCTGGAACTGCGTCCCGGCCACGCCGGCGCGCTCAACAACATGGGTATGTCGTTGAATGCGCTGCACCGCGCGGACGAAGCCATCCCCTGCTTCCAGGCGGCGCTCGCCGCGGAGCCGCGCTTTGTCGCCGCACATTTCAATCTCGCCAATACGTTCGATGCCACCGGCCGTCACGCGGAAGCCGTTGCGTCGTTCGAAGCGGCGCTCGCGCTGCAACCGAACCTGCCGCCGGCCATCTTCGGCATGGGCAACGCACTGACCGCGCTCGGGCGTCATACGCAGGCCATCCCGTATCTCGAACGTTCCGTTGGGCTCGATCCGCAATTCGCGCTCGCCTGGCTGAGCCTCGGCACCGCACATCAGGCGCTGGGCGCGCATGCCACCGCCGTGCGCGCATTCGATCAGGCGCTGCGCGTGCAGCCCGATCTCGCGTCCGCGCACATGAACCGCGCGCTCGCGTGGCTAGCGCTGGGCGATTTCGCGCGCGGGCTGCCGGAATACGAATGGCGCTTTCAGACCGTCGCTGAAGCGGCAATCGAAACGTTGCCGCGCTGGCATGGCGAGCCGGTCGAACAGCGCACGCTGCTGATCCATGCCGAGCAGGGTTTCGGCGATACCTTGCAGTTCGCGCGCTTTGTCCCGCTGGCCGCGCAACGTGCGGCGCGCGTGGTACTCGAAGTGCAGCCGCAATTGCTGCCGCTGCTCGAACCGGCCGCGCAGGCGTGGCGCGTGACATTGATTCCGAGAGGCGCGCCGCGCCCTGCCGCCGATCTGCAATGCCCTCTCTTGAGCTTGCCGCTCGCGCTCGGCACGACGCTCGACACCATTCCTGAGCGCACACCCTACCTCAGCGCGCCGCCCGCGTATCGGCGCAAATGGCGCGGCTCGCTCGGCGGCCAGGCGAAGCGCAAGATCGGGCTCGCGTGGTCGGGACGCATCCAGCAGAACGAAACGCGTTCGATGCCGCTCGCCGCGCTCGACCCGCTCTTCGCGATCGAAGGCATCGACTGGATCGTGCTGCAGCCCGATCTCAGCGCCGACGAATGCGCCGCGCTGGACGCGCATCCGCGTGCCGCGTCGATTCATCGGTTCGATAAACGGATTGGCAATTTCGCCGACACCGCGGCGATCATCGAGCGGCTCGACGCGGTGGTTTCGATCGATACGTCGATTGCTCACCTCGCCGGCGCGTTGCGCAAGCCGCTGTGGCTGATGCTGCCGTTCGCGCCCGATTGGCGCTGGTGTGCCGGCGACACGCGCAGCCCGTGGTATGCCAGCGCGACCCTGCTGCGTCAGCCGCGGCCCGGTGCATGGCGTGAGGTGGTCGAGGCGGTGGCGAAGGAATTGCGCCGCGGCTAACGGCTCGCTGGCGTTGTTGCGGCATTCAGAAAAAAACCCCGCGTTCTCTCGAAGAGCGCGGGGTTTTTGTTTGCCCTGACCGCGCGATGCGTCAATACACGGCGCGAACTCAGGCCGCTCTGAATTGATCGCGCGATTCGGGCGTGCGGTACAACACGAGCGTCGCAATCAGACCGCAGATCGCCGCCGCGCCGAGAAACAGGCCCGGCGCGGCCTTGTTGCCGGTGGAGTGAATCAGCAGCGTCGAGATAGCGGGCGTGAAGCCGCCGATCGTCGTCGCAAGGCTGTAGGCGAGCGAGAAGCCCGCAGTGCGCACTTCGACCGGCATGACTTCGGTGAGCGCCACGACCATCGCGCCGTTATAGCTGCCGTACAGGAACGACAACCACAACTCGACGGCGAGCAGACGCGCGAACGACGGCTCGGCGACGAGCCATTGCAGCGCCGGATAAGCGGTGACGATGGTAAGCGCCGTGAAAGCCAGCAGCACCGGACGACGGCCGATACGGTCCGACAGCGCACCCGCGAGCGGCAGCCAGATCAGGTTCGACAGGCCAATACAGACGGTGACGACGAGCGTGTCGATCGACGACAGTTTCAGCACTTCCTTGCCGAAGGTCGGTGTGTAAGCCGTGATCATGTAGAACGACACGGTGGTCATGATGACCATGCCCATACCGCCGAGCACAGTGACCCAGTTCGCGGCCATGCTCTTCATGATCTCGCCCATGCCCGGACGATGCTTGCGCGCCGAAAACTCTTCGGTTTCCTTCAACGAGCGGCGAATGATGAACAGGAACGGCACGATCAGGCAGCCGATCAGGAACGGCACGCGCCAGCCCCACGCACCCATCTGGTCGGCAGGCAGCATCTTGTTGAGCATGACGCCGAGCAGCGCGGCGAACACCACCGCGACCTGCTGGCTGCCGGACTGCCACGCGCAGTAGAAACCCTTGTGCCCCTTCGTCGCGATCTCCGACAGATACACCGAGACGCCGCCCAGCTCCACGCCGGCGGAGAAGCCTTGCAACAGGCGGCCGAGCAGCACGAGCACCGGTGCGAGCAGGCCGATCGTCGCGTAGCCGGGAATGGACGCCACCGTGAGCGTGCCGAGCGCCATCAGCCCTAGCGTGAGGATGAGGCCCTTGCGCCGTCCGTAATGGTCGATATAGGCACCGAGGACGATTGCGCCGAGCGGACGCATCAGGAAGCCGGCGCCGAACACCGACAGCGAGAGCATCAACGATGCGAATTCGCTGCCGCTCGGGAAATAGGTCTTGGCGATCGCGGACGCGTAGTAGCCGTAGACCATGAAATCGTACATCTCGAGAAAGTTGCCGCTGACCACGCGGAAGACTGTCTTGACCTTGGATTCTTGCGACGAGGAGATAGCGTGTGACGCTGTAGACATGACGTTCTCTGATAAGCCGGCGCCGCACAAACCGGCGGCGATCTGGCAGTTGAAACGATCCACCGCGTTGAGCGGGCGGATGCCACAGGCAAATGAATGAGGAATGAGCCGCGCCGGGGGCGCCGAATTCTGAGGCAAAAGACACTCGCGCGGTATCAGGGTAAACGTTGTAAGTCCGCCGGAGCCCGCGCCGCGTAATGTTACCGTCGATGGCACTGTTGCGTATGCCCTACATTTTCATTACGGCCGGCGCCGTCGCTCGCGGCCGTTAAAATTGCGCCATGCAATTTCCGTTGATGACCGTCCCGATGCAAACCGCCCCCGCTCTTTCGCTGCGCCCCGCAACCGTCGAAGATGCCGCGCTTATCGCCTCGATCCATAGCACGAGTTGGCGCGCCACTTATCGCGGCCTGCTGCCGGACGCATTTCTGGACGGCGAAGTCACGCTGGAACGCGCCGCCTATTGGGCGGCGCGCATGAGCGCACCGGGCGGCGAGCGCCGCATGGTGCTGATTGCCGAGCTCGACGGGGAGCCGATCGGCTTCGTCTGCGTTGAACGTCAGCCGGAGTCCGCATGGGGCGTGCTGCTCGACAACCTGCATGCATTGCCGGCGTATCAGGGCATGGGCGTCGGCAAACTGCTGATGCGCGCCGCCGAAGACTGGGCACGCGCGCAAGGCGAGGCGCAGTTATATTTGTACGTGCTCGAAGGCAATGTGCCGGCGATTGGCTTCTACGAACGGCAAGGCTGGCAGTTTGTGGGCGCCGAACCGGATCAGATGGGCGGCGCGGATATTACTGCGTTGCGCTATGTTTATCGATTGGACCGGTCGAGCGTTTGATCTATGTCCTGGATGCCGCGATCCAGGAGAATCAATCGGCCGTCATTTTGCGAATTGTCCGAGTGCTACATCGTTTGCTTCCGCGCATCATCTTCTCTTTCCGATGAAGGCTCTCTCAGTAAGGCGCTCATGCGCCAGACGCGCGCCGTGCGCTTGTGTGGTGCGCGCGTGAGGCGTTTCGCGAGTACTGCTCCGAGGCCTTCGTCCCATCGACCCACGGGATGCCCGTTGCCGCCCCCTCGCAGAGCCGCTGGAAGAGACCGATGTCCACTCCCCCTTTAACCGTGATCGAAGGCGCGATGGCGTTGCCGCGCTTGCGCCCGTTCAATGATATGCCGGCACCCTTCGGCCGCGGATGGAAGCTGCTTGCGCCGACCCACTGCTTTGAAAAGGGTCTGCACGGGCTTTATGGAGCGGCGCTGAAAACGTTCAGTCTCAGCGACCAGCCTATCCGCTCGTTCTGTCGATGGGTGGCTCCCGACTCACGGCATGTCGGTGTAACGGCGGCTACGGTTGGTACTCGTTCGGCAATCGGAGCGGCGACGAGGGGGACGGGCGGCGAGCGGGCGACGGAGGCATTTGGGTTTGCGAGCGGTGCGGCTTCGAGGGATCGGGGCTTGTCGGAGACTTCCGTTTTGGCCGGAGATCCGGCTTTGGCCCAAGCCTCCGCTTTGGCGCAAGCTTCTGCGATGCCCGGTGCTTCTGCTTTGCCTAACGCTTTTCCGTTGCCGGGAGCTTCTGCTTTGCCGGGAGCTTTTGCCCCAATGAAGGTCCCTCCGTCCAAAGCGCCGCGTCGCGCATCTGTTGTGCCGTGGTACGGGCTCGCGGGCGGCGCCTGTGCAGTGGGCAGCGCTGCACTGCTCGCGTGGATGACGTTCGGTGCCGGTGCCCGGCATCCGGGCACCGACATGAAATCCGCCGACGTTGCAGTTGCCAAGCGCGAAGGGACCGTCGTGCAGGATCGGTTACGCGATGCCATTGGCAGTTCGAAAACGATCGGCGATGCCGCAAGCCTGCAGGAGGTCAGTGCAGCATCCGCGCCGCGGGGCGCCAACGCGTTAGCTTCGGGTCGGCTTTCAGCTCCGGTTTCAAATCCTGCTTCGTCTTCAGCTCGCATTGCGGCGCCGGCACAGGCAACGAGCATCACTCAACTCCGCCCGTCAAGAGCCCGCTCGCTCGTCCGCGCGCGCAAACCGCTTGTGGCAAAAACCGACGACCATCAGCGGACTCTCCAACGCAATCTTGCAAAAGCTGCTGCCAGAAACCACCGGTTATACGCAGCCGACGACGCGCCGCCCATCGCAACTCCGAGCCGCGCGCCGCAGACATTCATAAAGCCGTCGACTGCGGGCTCGTACTCGCCGTTCGCGCCGTCGCAGCTCGGCATCGATGATTACGCATCTGTCGACGTAATCGCGAGCACTCGCCGCCCTGATACGGCGCGGCAAACTCAGCCGGCTTCATCGGCGAACTCGTCGGCGAACTCGTCGGCGAACTCGTCGGCGAATTCATCGGCGAATTCATCGGCGAACAACGGGCCGCAGTGGATGAATCGGTTAGTCCATCGCCGCGTGACCGAAGTCCCAGATCAGTTCGCCAGATAGCCGTGCAAATGGCGGCGTCAATCGTGACCACGAACCACGGCGCCAACTAAACGCGCAAACCGCGCCCGCCATCGCACCGCATCGCCAACAAGCGACACAAAAAGCCCGGCCACAACCGGCCGGGCTCAACATCCCAAAGCACTTTCACTTCTGGCCCGGCAAGCCCATTTCCGCCTGCCGTTGCAACTGAATCACCTCACCCTGCACCTGCCGCAATTGCGCCTGTGCCCGCTCCTTCTCCTCGCGCAACGCGGCCGCTTCGCTGTGCGTTTGCCGCTGATAGTCGTTGACCTTCGCCTGCTGCATACGCGCGACTTCGAGGTCGGCTTGCAAGCGCTTCGCACGATCTTCGGACAACGCAATAACGTCTTCGATGTACGCCTTCTGCGCCTGTAACTGCGTTCGATGAATCTCGACCTCAGCCAGTTGCGCGGTTTGCTGCACGAAGCCCGCGTAGATCGCTTCAGCCCGGCTAGCATCCGCCGACTTGATCACCCGCCAGAAATGCTTGTCCTGAAATAGCGCGACGTAGTACGTCATCTCGCGCGGATAGAAGAACAGACTTGCGCCGTAACTGCCGTTGTACGTGGTGCGCAGTTCGCTCAGCTTCGTGTCCTGAATCATTTGCATCAACTCGGCCACGTTGCCTTGCGCTTCGCCCGCAGGGGCCGACGAACCCGACGAAACTGACGAGCCCGACGCCGCATCGCGCAGCGCGGCGACGACAGGCTGCGGCGTCAAGCTGTTCATAGCCGGCCGGGTGCCGACCATCGGCGCTGCCTCGTCGCTTTGTGCAGCCAGCACAAACCCGGCATGCTGCAATAGCGCACACGAAGTCGCGACCAGCACGGCGCGCCGTACAATTAAGGGGTACTTCATACGTGCATGCTCCATGCGGATCCGGAAAACAGCCTTGGATTATCGCGCGGATTAGCGTTGAAGCGAAGCATTCAAGCGTCGCACCGACGGACTTTAAATTGAGATAAAACTACGTTATGCGAATTACCCGAGACGCCCGCCCATCGCAAAATAAAAGACTGGAGGACAAGGCGGAAATGCGGTGAATCGGTAGTGAATCGGGCCGACGCCGGTCTGCAACCCAACAACCCATGACAGAGAGCTGAAGCACAAAAGAAAGGAGGCGCCACCTGCACAGCGGCGCCTCGAAAGAAATCGAGCTTCAGCGCAGGAGCCGCGCCGTCGACTCGCGAACCCAGACCGCAGTCACCGCACTAAAAGCGCGTCTCGCGCGCCACTCGCAAGAACGTATCGAGCAACGGCGTGCAATCAAGCAATTCCGGCCCGCCCGCGCGATGAAATTCCGGATGCCACTGTACGCCCATTACGAAAGGCGCACGCCGGTAGCGGACGGCTTCGATGATGCCGTCCGACGCCGACACCGCCTCGATATTCAGATCGCGGCCGAGCGTCTTAACCGCCTGATGGTGAATCGAGTTGACGATCGCATCCCGCCGGCTGGGGAACATGTTGGCCAGTGTCGAGCCGTCCGGGAAATGGATGGCGTGCCGATGCTGGTCGTAATCTTCGTTGACGTGCGCGCCCGCGGTCGGCACATCGGTGGCGATGTCCTGATACAAGGTGCCGCCGAACGCCACATTGATGAGCTGGCATCCGCGGCACACGCCGAGCACCGGCTTGCCCGACTCGACGAATTCATGCAGCAGTTCCAGCTCGTACATGTCGCGCACCCGGTCGCCCGGCCATTCGGGACGGGTCGCCGCTTCCGCATACGACTGCGGCGACACGTCCGCGCCGCCTTGCAGCAGCAGGCCATCGAGATGCTTCGCATAGTCGCGCAAGCGGATATTGCTCGGATGCAGCATGCCCTGATGACCGACCGTCGGAATCATGAACACGAGCACGTCGCGCGACATCACCCAGTGCGCAATCGATTCCTCCAGGTATTGCAGCGTTTTGCCACGCAGCCCTTTGGCGCCCGGCTCCGGGTGAAAGATTCGCGCCGATACACCGATGCGCAGCGTGCGCTGCGTGATCCGCTGACCCGCGCGATCGAACAGTTGACGCGCACGCGCCGCGATGATGCGGCCGAACACCGACCAGGCGGAATCCGTCTGCTTCAGATAGCGTGGCGGCGACGGCGGCAACGCGTTGGGCGGCGGCGGGTTCGCCGCGCTGAAGTCGGGTGCCGCGCCGAAACCGGGCGGTGGCGAGCCCGCGGGACGCGCGGTGGATGCCGCGGCTTCCTCCGCAGCGACGGCGTCGTCGGTCGAGGTGATCAGTTCGCCCGCGAGCGGTTCGCTGGTCAGCGGCGTCGCGGTATGGGGCGGCGCGGACGGTGTTTCACGCGTGCCGGCGGTCCGGGCGTCGCGTTCATGAACCGCCGCCTCCTGCTTCGCGGTCGAGGCCGCAGCCGAACTGCGCGCTTGCGCGGCGTCGCGTTGCTGCGCCGTACGCTTATCGGCGGGCGTGACCGTGGACGCGCTCGCAGGAGCGTCAGTCGACGATCTCGCGGCCGCCTCTAAAGAACCGGACGGCGCCGAGACCGATGCCGAGACGGATTCCGAAGGCACAGGCGAGGCAGACGTCGACCCAGACGACGCAGCGGCTGAAGTCAGCGGGTCCTTGACGGGCGACTGAACGGCATCTTCATGTGAGAGAGGTAACGCAGCCGCCGGTTCAACCGGGGCATTGCCGGACGTTGGGGACGTTGCCGGCGATGCCGAAGGCGGCGTTGGACTGCCGGGTTGGCCGGCGTTTTCAGGTTTGTTTTCGCTCATGACTGTTGGACAGGCGCCTTTCACGCGAACGAATGAATATGCCCTGATTATCCGCCAGCGTGCCGGGCCCGGCAAACGTGCACACAATTGCTCACATTGTCCGGCCGTCCGGCGCAGTCCCGTCTGACTTAAGGATCCGGCTGTTCGTCGAAAGTTTCGCGCAGCGCGATCTGCATTGCCGCGTGAATTTTCACGCACCAGCGCCATACGAGCGCGAGCAGCAGCGCCGCGCAGATGAGCACGGCGGCAAGCAGCCCGGCCGGCGGCAGGATGCCGCTCGAGAGCGCCGCGACCAGCAGGAACACGCCGACCATGCAGACCACCGGCACGAGATCGGAGATCGCGTAACGCAGCGCGCTCGTGAAGCGCCCCGCTGTCGCCGGCTGCACGCTGACCTCGGCGAGCAGCAGCGCGAGAGATTTGGTCTTGCGATAAACCGCCACCAGAAAGGGCATCGACACGATCAACGCGACGCTCCATAGCACCACGCGCTGCATCGGCTCTGAACTGACCCAATGCGTGAGCAGCATACTGATATAAGGCGCGCCGTACGACACGATGAGAAAGATCGCCGCGACCAGCGCCAGATTCACCGCAATTTGCAGAATGATCCGCCGTGTCATGCTGAAAAGCGTCGGCTCGCCGGTGCCTGTGCTGAGGCTGCCGAGCCACTGGCTATACATGCCGAATACGTTGACGAGCGTGCGCGGCATGGCACCGGCGACGCGTCGCGTCAGCGGATCGGCGGCGCGGATCAGATACGGCGTGAAGAGCGTCGTCAGCGCCGACACCGCGACCGCAATCGGATAGAGAAAGGCGCTCGTCACCTTGAGCGTCAAACCGAGCGACGCGATGATGAACGAGAACTCGCCGATCTGCGAGACCGTCATGCCGACGCGCATTGCGGTGCGGCCGTCCTTGCCCGCGAGAAAAGTGCCGAGCCCGCACGAAACGATCTTGCCGGCGATCACCGCGACCGTGATCACCGCAATCGGCCACGCGTAATCGACGAGCACCGCGGGGTTCAGCATCAGGCCAATGGTCACGAAGAAGATCGCCGAAAAAGCGTCGCGCAGCGGCGCGATCAGATGCTCGATTCGATGCAGATGGCGCGACTCCGCCATGATCGCGCCGATCAGAAACGCGCCGAGCGCAATACTGTAATCGAGCTTGACGACCAGCAGACAGAAGCCGAAGCAGAAGCCGAGCACGGCGACGAGCAGCATCTCGTCGCTGCGCGCACGCGCCACGTAATTCAACGCGCGCGGCACGACCAGAATGCCGACCACCAGCGACACAGTCATGAACAGCAACAGCTTGCCGAGTGTGACGACCGCGACGCCCGCGCTCAACTGCCCCGTCTGCGCAATGCCGGACAGCAGGACGAGCATCGCGATGGCCAGAATGTCTTCGACGATCAGAATGCCGAACACGAGCTGCGCAAAACTCTCGCGCTTAAGGCCCAACTCGGACAACGCCTTGACGATGATCGTCGTCGACGAAATGGCGAGTATTGCGCCGAGGAACAGCGAATCCATCGGGCTCCAGCCAAACGCGCTGCCGATCTCATAGCCGAGCCACAACATCAGCACGATTTCCGAGAGCGCCGCGACGATCGCGGTCGCACCCACCTTAAAGAGCTTGCGCAGGCTGAATTCGAGACCGAGCGAGAACATCAGGAACACGACGCCGAGTTCGCCCAGCGTCTGAATCGTCTGCTCGTCGTGGATCAGTTGGAACGGCGGCGTGTACGGTCCGATGATCACGCCCGCCGCGATATAGCCGAGCACCACCGGCTGCTTCAGGCGATGGAACAGCACGGTGACGACGCCGGCGAGCGCCATCACGACCGCCAGATCCTGAATGAAGCCAATGCCATGGTGCATCCGCGTCTTCCTTACAAAAAGTAATGTCACGAGAAGCGCAGTGTAGCAAACCGCCGCACGCCGCCTGCGCGCCGCCTCTTTCCGGACGGCTCGATGGAAGCGCATATTTTTGACACGCTGGACGCCAGTGAAATATCACAATAATATTTGCTGCATATTTCTCCCGGAGTCGACTGATGCAGCAGGTGTCTTTCCAGGTTGTAGAACGTTCGGGCGCCGCGCGCGCCGCTTCCATAGAAGTCAACCGTCTGACCATTGCCGGCTGGGCCGGGCGCGACCAGGCAGCGATCGAGCATCACATTGCCGAACTGGCCGAGCTGGGCGTGAAGCGCCCGTCGACCACGCCGTGTTTCTACCGCCTCGGCGCGGAACTGCTGACGCAAGCCGAGCAAATCGACGTAGTCGGCCTGAAGTCGAGCGGCGAAGCGGAATGCGTGCTTGTGCAGTCGAATGCAGGCTTGCTCGTGACCGTGGGCTCGGACCACACCGACCGCGAAGTCGAGGCCTACGGCGTGACCGTGTCGAAGCAGGTCTGTCCGAAACCTATCGCGCGTGACGCCTGGCGTTTCGACGACGTGTCCGCTCACTGGGACCAGCTGGAATTGCGCGCCTATGCCGTGACGAACGGCGAGCGGCGCGTCTATCAGCAAGGCAGCGTCGCCTCGCTGCTGGCCGCCGCCGATCTGCTCGCGCGCGCCCCGCTTGAACCGTGCGCGGCCATGTTTTGCGGCACGCTCGCGGTGCAAGGCGGCATCGTCGGCATGGCCGACGGCGACGCGCTCGAACTCGAATTGCACGACCCCGTCCTGAACCGCACGCTGCGCCACGCCTATCGCGTGCGCGCACTACCCATTGTCGATTGAGGCATTCATGAGCATCCCTTCGCCATCCGCCGCCGACGCGTCCTCCGACGCCTGGCTCGAAGCCGCCGCCATCCGCAAGATCACGTGGCGCATCATGCCGTTCCTGTTTCTCGTCTACGTGCTGTCGTACCTGGATCGCGTGAACATCGGCTATGCGAAGCTGCAGTTCACTGGCGACCTGGGCCTCTCGAACGCAGCGTATGGACTCGGTGCAGGGATCTTCTTCTTCGGCTATTTCGTTTTCGAGGTGCCGAGCAATCTGCTATTGAAGAAGTTCGGCGCGCGCGCCACGATCGCCCGCATCACGATGCTGTGGGGTCTGCTGTCGTGTCTGATGATGTTCGTGCGCAGCGAAACCACGTTCTACGTGCTGCGCTTTTTCCTCGGCGTCGCCGAGGCGGGACTGGTGCCCGGCGTCGTGCTCTATCTGACCTTCTGGTTTCCGTCCGACCGCCGCGCCCGCATGGTCGCCGTGTTCATGGCGGCGATTCCTGTGGCGGGCATCATCGGCGCGCCATTGTCGGGTTTCCTGATGTCGGCGCTGCATGAAGCGCACGGCTTGCGCGGCTGGCAGTGGATGTTCCTGATCGAAGGCATTCCGTCGATTCTCGCCGGCTTCTGGGCGCTCGCCGTGTTGCGCAACACGCCCGCCGAAGCCGCCTGGCTCACCGACGACGAAAAGCGCGTGATCCAGGCCCGCCTCTCGCGCGAAAACGCCGCGGCTGCGGCAGAAGGCGCCGAGCACAGCCTCGCGGTCGCGTTGCGCTCGGGCCGCTTCTGGCTGCTGACGCTGATCTATTTCTGCCTCGTCACGGGCAATGCAGGCTTCTCGTTCTGGCTGCCGCAGATCGTCAAGGATCTGGGCGTGACGAACCTCGTCAGCAATGGCTTCGTGACCGCGATTCCGTATCTGGCGGCGGGTATCGGCATGATCCTGATCGGCCGTTCGTCGGATGTGACCGGCGAGCGTCGCTGGCACTACGCCGTGTGCTGCTTCATCGGCGCGGCCGGGCTGCTCGGCAGCGCTTCGGTCACGAACTCGATTCCGCTTGCGGTCACCGGTTTGTCGATTGCGTATATCGGCATCCTCGCGGGCTTCGGCATCTTCTGGTCGATGTCGACGAGCTTCCTGCAAGGCACGGCCGCCGTCGCCGGCATCGCCGTGATCAATTCGATTGCGAACCTCGCCGGTTATGTCAGTCCCTACGTGCTCGGCATCGTGAAGGACGCGACGCACAGCGTGACGTTCGGGCTGGTGCTGATCGCGGGCGCGCTGATCGTGGGCGGCCTCGTTACGCTGATGATGCCGCGAGTGAAGGTGCAGCACGCTGCGGCAGCGGTGCCGGGCGGCGTGTGACGCGCTTATCGGGCTTATCTGGCTCGACCCGCGCGGCGGGCGCTGCGCTGAAACGCGCGCGCCCCGCCCGCGCAAAACCTTGCTCTACAATGCGCGGACGACATCGCCCGCTCCTCCTCACATGACGCTTTTGCAGACCGTCCTCCCTTCGAGGCCCACCCGAGCGACCGCCAACGCGAGTCTCGCCGAACAGGCCTATGCGTTCGTCAAGCGCGAGATCATCACGATGCGTTTGCGGCCGAGCGAAGTGCTCAACGAAGCGGAGCTCATGGCGCTGACCGGCATCGGCAGGACGCCCGTGCACCAGGCGCTGCACCGGCTCGTGCACGAAGGCATGCTGACTATCCTGCCGCGCAAGGGCATCATGGTGCGCCCCGTTTCGCTCGACGACGTGCTCGCGATCATCGACGTGCGTCTCGTCAACGAGAGCTACTGCGTCGAGCTCGCCGCGCGTCACGCGCAGCAGCACGACTACGACGCGATGCAGGCGTTGCTCGAGCGCTCGGCCGTATGCGTCGCCGCGCACGATATCGAAGGCATGATGGATATCGACCGCGAGTTTCATCTGGCCATTTCGGCCGCCTCGCGCAATGCCGTGCTCGCGGACATCCTGCGCGGACTGCATGAGCGCTCGCTGCGCTTCTGGTTCATCTCGCTGTCCGAGCCGCATCATCTGGAAGACGTCCACGAAGAACATCTGGAACTGTTCCGTCTGCTGCGCGAGCGCGACGCCGAAGGCGCGCGCCGCTCGGTGCAGAAACATATCGAGGCGTTCCGCGCGACGCTCTTCAATCGCATCTAAAACCGTAACGTAAGCGGCTTCACGCCGTCCAACCGGATCGAACGACATCATGGCCACCGAATTCACGCCTTTTCCGCCGCTGGCCCAGCTTGCCGCCGACCTCGCGGCCGGACGCACCACGAGCCGCGCGCTCGTCGAAACCGCGCTCGAACGGATCGCCGATCCGGCCGGCCAGGGCGCGGTCGCCTTTATGCACGTCGACGCCGACGGCGCGCGCCAGGCCGCCGACGCGCACGACCGTCTGCGCGCCGCCGGCACCGTGCTGTCGCCGCTTGCCGGGATTCCCGTGTCGGTGAAGGACCTGTTCGACATCGAAGGCCAACCGACCCGCGCCGGCTCGACCGTGCTTGCCGACGCGCCCGCCGCGAAGGCTGACGCCGTCGCGGTCGCGCGCCTGAAGCGGGCAGGCGCGGTGATCGTCGGACGAACCAATATGAGCGAGTTCGCGTTTTCCGGCCTCGGCCTGAACCCGCACTACGGCAACCCGCTGTCGCCGTATCGGCGCGACGTCAAGGGCGACGAGCGCGTTTCGGGCGGCTCGTCGTCGGGCGCGGCGGCTTCCGTCGCGGACGGCATGGCCGCCGTCGCGCTCGGCACCGACACGGGCGGCTCCATTCGCATTCCGTCCGCGCTGTGCGGCTTGACCGGCTTCAAGCCGACGGCCGCACGCATCCCGAAGCAAGGCGGCGTGCCACTGTCGTCGACACTCGATTCGTTCGGCCCGATTGGCGTTTCGGTGGCGTGCTGCGCGCTGGTGGACCGGATGCTGGCCGGCCTCGAGCCGCGCGTTCCCGCAGCCCGGCCGCTGGAAGGGGTGCGCCTTGGCGTGCTGACCCACTACGTTACCGACGACGTCGAGCCCGCAGTCGCCGCGGCCATCGACACGGCGCTCAAGCATCTCGAAGCGGCCGGTGCGATTGTCAGCGAAGTGCGTTTCGCGCCGCTCGACCGTCTGCCGCAGATCAACCGCTTGGGCTTTGCGCCGATCGAGGCGTATGCATGGCATCGTCCGTTGCTCGAAAAACACCGCGAGCAATACGATCCACGCGTGCTGGTGCGCATTCTCAAGGGTCAGCCCGCGAGCGCCGCCGACTATCTGGACCTGCTCGCCGAGCGCGAGGCGATGCTGGCCGAAGCCGCCCGCACGCTGTGGCAGCGCTTTGATGCGGTCGTTGCGCCGACCGTGCCGATGGTGCCGCCGCGCGTTGCCGAACTGGTCGCCGACGACGAACTTTTCGGCCGCACCAATGCGCTGATGCTGCGCAATCCGGGCGCGTTCAACTTCCTCGACGCCTGCGCGCTGTCGCTGCCTTGCCATCTGCGCGGCGACGCGCCGGTCGGCCTGATGCTGGCAGGCGCGCCGCACGCCGACGACGCGTTGCTCGCCATCGGCCGCGGCGCGCAAGCGGTGCTCAACGCGATTCGCTGAGCGGCGTCGGGGTTTGTGTGCGCGCGCGGCGTCTCGGGGGCGGGGGTTCGCGCTAGAATCGCGGGCACCTGCCCTTTTCGCTTGAAACAGGCACACACAGCCAACACAGCTACACGATCCATGAACAACGACAATGCGATGCTGCGCCGCGAGCGCTCCCTGCTGGTCCTGCTTGGCCTCGTCTGCGTCGGCCTCGTGGCCGGCGCGTTGTATCTTCAGTACATCAAGCACGAAGATCCGTGCCCGTTGTGCATCATCCAGCGCTATTTCTTTCTGCTGATCGCGATCTTCGCGTTTCTCGGCGCGCGTTTCAACAGTTGGCGCGGCGTGCGTCTGCTCGAAGTGCTGGCGGCATTGTCGGCGTTGGCGGGCGTCGTGACCGCCGCACGGCATGTCTATGTGCAGGCGAATCCGGGCTTTAGCTGCGGCTTTGACGCGCTGCAACCGGTGGTCGACAGCTTGCCGCCCGCGCATTGGCTGCCGGGCGTGTTCAAGGTCGCCGGGCTATGCGAAACAGCGTATCCGCCGATTTTCGGCCTGACGCTGCCGATGTGGGCGCTGGTCGGCTTCGTGCTGGCGTTTATTCCGCTGGCGCTGAGCCTCATGCGCAATCGCGGACGGATTTCGTGAGAGAGTTTCGCCGGTTTTAGGCGGCGCTGACGTCTGTGCCGCGGTTTGCGCGGCGCGCGGCCGGGGCGGCCGGCGGCGGTTTCCGCGTATGTTTTTGTCACAGCCGTTTGGCGGCGGCGGTTTCACCACCTCGGTTCGCCGCCTTGGTTCACCGCCACCTTGGTTGACCGCCTTAGTTTCGCCGGCTCTCTTTGGCCGTCTCAGTGCACCACCTTGCTTCCCTGGTATGCCTTCGCCGCTACGGCTTTACCGCCGTGGTTGCCACGCTGGTTTCCCGTTTTACCGTCCCGACATCACCGGCCTCTTGCTCTGCAAGCCGCAAGCGCCACCTCAAGCCCCACTTCCTGCGCCCCAGACCTGCTTGTAGCCTCTCACCTCAACTCGCCGCGCCCGCCCCCGCACCATCCGTCCCGCCCAAGGCAACTTCCGCGCATCTCATGAATCGGACTTATCTCATTGCTTCTTCCGAATAAGCTTCATGCGATATCGGAAATATTTTTAGGCCGCGCTAATGCTATCTTCCAATATGGATGGCGATCTACGTGCGCGAGGCCGGCTTTGGCGCGACCCCATGCGTAACGCGCGCCCGGTCCGCACTGTCTTCTGGATTCGCCATGACAACGCAAACCATCCGCTTTTATCACCAAGGGTCCGTCCACGAGGTCAAGGACGTCCCGGCGTCGCGCACCGTGCTCCAGCATCTGCGCGAAGATCTGCATTGCACCGGCACCAAGGAAGGTTGCGCTGAAGGCGACTGCGGCGCCTGCACCGTGGTGGTCGGCGAACTGGACGCGCAAGGCGAGTTGGCGCTGAAAGCGGTCAACGCGTGCATCCAGTTTCTGCCAACGCTCGACGGCAAAGCGCTGTTCACGGTTGAAGACCTGCGCGCCGCCGACGGGACGCTGCATCCCGTGCAACAGGCAATGGTCGATTGCCATGGCTCGCAGTGCGGCTTCTGCACGCCCGGCTTCGTCATGTCGATGTGGGCGCTGTACGAAAACCAGCCGGCCGCCGCCGGCCTGCCCACTCGCGATGAAATCAACACCGCGCTGTCCGGCAACCTGTGCCGCTGCACCGGCTATCGGCCGATCGTCGACGCATCGCAGAAAATGTTCGACTATGCGCAGTACCCGCGCGTGACGCTCGACCGCAAAGCCGTGGCGGACACGTTGCGCACACTGCAACGCAATGACACCTTCGAGTACTGCGCGCCCGACACGCGCGGCGCCGCATTCGGCTCGCCGACGTTCCACGCGCCCGTCACGCTCGACGCATTCGCGCGTCTTCGCGCCGAGCATCCGCAAGCACGGCTCCTCGCCGGCAGCACCGACGTCGGTCTGTGGGTCACGAAGCAGTTTCGCGACCTCGGCGACATTCTGTACATCGGCAATGTCCGCGAATTGAAGACGATCGAGCGCGATGCGCAGGCGCTGACCATCGGCGCCGCCGTCACGCTAGAGGATGCGTACGCGGCCCTCGCCGTCGACTATCCGGAACTCGCCGAGCTGTGGACGCGCTTCGCGTCGCTGCCGATCCGCAATGCCGGTACGCTCGGCGGCAACGTCGCGAACGGCTCGCCAATCGGCGATTCGATGCCCGCGCTGCTCGCGCTCGACGCCGAAGTCGTGCTGCGTCACGGCGCGAAAACGCGCACGCTGCCGCTCGACGCGTTCTATCTCGGCTATCAGAAAACTGCGCTCGCGGCGGGCGAATTCGTCGCCGCGCTGCGCGTACCGCGGCCGGCGGGCAGTCTGCGCTTTCGCACGTACAAGGTGTCGAAGCGCTACGATCAGGACATCTCGGCGGTCTGCGCCGCGTTCGCTTTCCATATCGACGAAGCCGGCACGATCAGCCAGGCCCGCGTCGCATTCGGTGGCATGGCAGCGACGCTGAAGCGGGCCGTGCAAACCGAAGCCGTACTGAACGGCGAAACGTGGAACGAAGGCACCGCACGGCAGGCGATGAACGCGCTCGTCGCCGATTACCAGCCGCTCACCGACATGCGCGCATCGAGCGCCTACCGGCTGAAGGTCGCGCGCAACCTGCTGTGGCGTTTCCACCTCGAAACGCGCGACGACGCGCCGTTCGCCCTCTTCGACGTGAATGCGTTCGCGTTCGAAGCCGGCACGCCGGACGCCGTCATCGTGAAGGAGCCGTCGTGATGAACCGGACCGATGCTTTTGTCGAACGCGCTGCAAAACAGGCTGCCAATCCTGCCGGAAATGCAGCCAATAAGCACGCCGCTTCCCAGCAAAACGAAGCCGCAATCGGCGTCGCGCTGCCGCATGAATCCGCTTCGCTGCATGTGAGCGGCGAAGCCACGTACACCGACGACATCGCCGAGCTTCAAGGCACCCTGCACGCGGCGCTTGGCTTGTCGCGCCATGCGCACGCACGCATCCTGTCGATGGATCTCGACGCGGTCAGGAAAGCGCCCGGCGTGATAGCCGTGCTGACCGCCGAAGACATCCCGGGAGAAAACAATTGCGGCCCGGTCCTGCACGACGACCCCATTCTCGCCGTCGATGAAGTGCTATACCTCGGCCAGCCCGTATTCGCCGTAATCGCCGAGAGCCACGACCTCGCGCGCCGCGCCGCGGCGCTCGCGAAAAGCGACGACGTGGTTCGCTACGAACCGCTCGAAGCGATCCTGACGCCGGCCGACGCAAAGGCCGCCAGACAGTTCGTGCTGCCGCCGCTGCATCTGAAGCGCGGCGATCCTGACGCGAAGATTGCCGCCGCGCCCCATAAAATCCGCAGTACGTTCGAAGTCGGCGGCCAGGAACAGTTTTATCTCGAAGGCCAGATCGCGTACGCGGTGCCTAAAGAGATGGACGGCATGCTCGTCTATAGCTCGACGCAGCATCCGAGCGAAATGCAGCAGGTCGTCGCACATATGCTCGGCTGGCCCGCTCATAACGTGGTGTGCGAATGCCGCCGGATGGGCGGCGGCTTCGGCGGCAAGGAATCGCAATCGGCGCTGTTCGCCTGCGTGGCGTCACTCGCAGCGAAGCTGCTACGTCGTCCGGTGAAACTGCGCGCCGATCGCGACGACGACTTCATGATCACCGGCAAACGGCACGACGCGATCTACGAATACGAAGCGGGCTTCGACGACAGCGGCCGCATTCTCGGCGTGCGCGTCGAAATTGCATTACGCGCCGGCTATTCCGCCGATCTCTCCGGCGCCGTCGCGACGCGCGCCGTCTGTCACTTCGACAATGCGTACTACCTGTCCGACGTCGACATCGTCGCGCTGTGCTGCAAGACCAACACGCAATCGAACACCGCGTTCCGCGGCTTCGGTGGACCGCAAGGCGCGCTCGTGATGGAAGTGATGCTCGACAGTATCGCGCGCCAATTGAAGCGCGATCCGC
The DNA here is from genome assembly GCF_002879865.1 of Paraburkholderia rhynchosiae. GTDB lineage: Bacteria > Pseudomonadota > Gammaproteobacteria > Burkholderiales > Burkholderiaceae > Paraburkholderia > Paraburkholderia rhynchosiae. The sequence continues at coordinate 110,846 of NZ_PNXY01000003.1, read as the reverse complement.
TCGATGTACGTCTCGCCAACTATTACGGCATAGGCGAACGCGATACGACTCCGTATGGACAGCGCGTCGAAGACAACATCATCGCGCCGTTGACCGACGATCTGCTCGACTCGAGCGACTATCACGCACGCCGCGAAGCGATCGCCGCGTTCAACGCAAAGAGTCCCGTACTGAAGCGCGGCCTCGCGTTTTCGCCGGTCAAGTTCGGCATCTCGTTCAACGTGCCGTTTCTGAACCAGGCCGGCGCGCTGGTGCACGTGTACAAGGACGGCTCGGTGCTGGTCAATCACGGCGGCACCGAGATGGGCCAGGGACTCAATACGAAGGTCGCGCAAGTCGTCGCCAACGAGTTCGGCTTGCCGCTTTCACGCGTGCGCGTTAGCGCAACGGATACGTCGAAGATCGCCAACACGTCGGCGACCGCTGCTTCTACCGGCAGCGATCTGAACGGCAAGGCTGCGGAAGCCGCCGCGCGAACCATCCGCGCGAGGCTCGCTGAACTCGCGGCGAAACAGCTTGGCGGCAATGCGGACGATGTGCAGTTCGTGAACAGCGAGGTATCCGTGAACGGCGGCGCGATGCCTTTCGATCAACTCGTCGGCGCAGCATATCTGGCACGCGTGCAGTTGTGGTCGGACGGTTTCTACGCGACGCCGAAAGTGCATTGGGACGCGAAAACGCTGACCGGTCATCCGTTTTATTACTTTGCGTACGGTGCGGCCGTGTCGGAAGTCGTGATCGACACGTTGACTGGCGAATGGAGGCTGCTGCGCGCCGACGTGCTGCACGACGCCGGTCAGTCGATCAATCCGGCGATCGATCTCGGTCAGGTGGAAGGCGGCTTCATTCAGGGCATGGGCTGGCTCACCACCGAAGAGTTGTGGTGGAATCGCGATGGCCGTCTGATGACGCATGCGCCGTCAACGTACAAGATTCCCGCCGTGAGCGACACGCCCGCCGCGTTCCACGTGCGGCTCTATGAGAACCCGAATGCGGAACCGACCGTGTTCCGCTCGAAGGCTGTCGGCGAGCCGCCGCTGTTGCTGCCGTTCTCCGTGTTCCTTGCGATTCGGGATGCAATTGCGGCCGCGGTGCCGGCCGCGCGACATGCGCCAATGTTGCGCGCGCCCGCCACGCCCGAAGCGATTCTCGATGCATTGGACGCGTTGCACGAACAGAGCGCGCGCGATCCGTCATCCGCGCAAGGAACGACAAAAGAAGCGACGATCACCGACACGACTGCCTGAGACATACCCGAAGCAAAGAACCGGAACAAGGCACCGAACAAGAAACACAAGCGAACAAGAAAGTGATCAACCTCAACGCCCGAAGCGACACGAACGCAACGCGCCACGCTCAACCGGCCGCATGGACACCCCGCGCGGCACTGTACGGAGAATCGCCGGATGCAAGCCTGGCTTCCTGACCTGCAACAACTGCTCGCGCACGGCGACGCCGCCGTGCTGGTGACGGTCGCGCGCGTCGAAGGTTCGGCGCCGCGCGAGGCCGGCACCAAGATGATCGTCACGCGGGATTCGGCGAAACATACAATCGGCGGCGGACATCTGGAATGGAAAGCGATCGAGACCGCGCGCCAGGTGCTGCGCGACGGCATGCGCTCGCCGCACATGCGCCGGCTCGAGCGTTTTGCGCTCGGCCCGAGCCTCGGCCAATGCTGCGGCGGCGCGGTGATACTCGCGTTCGAGCGGCTCGACATCGGCGACCTGGGCTGGATCACGTCGCTTGCGAAGCGCGTGGCCGCCGGTCAATCGACGGTGCGAAGCGTATCATTCGGCCCCGCGCCGGATGCGGTCATGCTGTCCGACCCCGAGCCGGGCGTGGATGCCGCGGACTGCCTGCTGTGGGACGGCGCCGGTTTCGACGACAGCAGTGCGCTGCTCACCGAAACCATCGCGCCAGGCGACTTCGCGGTCGTGCTGTTCGGCGCGGGCCACGTGGGCGCCGCGCTCGTCCGCGTGCTGGCCACGCTGCCCTGCACGGTACGCTGGGTCGACGAACGCGACGCGCAGTTCCCGCCCGTGGAATCGCTGCATGCGCACAACGTGAAGATCGACGCGAACGACGCGCCCGACGAAGCCGTCGACCAGGCCGCGCCGAACACGTACTTCATCGTGATGACGCACAACCATACGCGCGATCTCGAACTGGCCGAGCGCATTCTCCGGCGCGGCGACTTCGCGTTCTTCGGCATGATCGGCTCGCACAGCAAGCGCAAGCAGTTCGAACACCGGCTCGCCGCGCGCGGCATCGATCCTTCGCGGATTGCGCGGATGAAGTGTCCGCTCGGCGTCGACGGCATCGTCGACAAGTCGCCGGAGATCATTGCGATCTCGGCGGCCGCGCAACTGCTGCAAGCGGTCGCAGCCAACGCAAGCCAGCCTCGCGCGGCGGCGCCAGTTTGAACAACGGCAAGTCGACATCCCGCTCACATCCGGCGCACAACGACATCAACGAACTCCTGACCGACCATGAATACAACAACCGCTACGTCCCTCGTCGAAAAGGCCATGCTCGCGCCGAAGGCCGAGCTGCATATTCACATTGAAGGTTCGCTCGAACCCGAACTGATTTTCGCGCTCGCCGAACGCAACGGCGTGAAGCTCGCCTACGACTCGATCGAAGCATTGCGCGCCGCCTATGCGTTCACCGATCTGCAATCGTTCCTCGACATCTATTACGCCGGCGCGAGCGTGCTGCTGCAAGAGCAGGACTTCTACGACATGACGATGGCGTATGTCGAGCGCTGCCTCGCCGACAACGTGATTCACAGCGAGATCTTCTTCGATCCGCAGACGCACACCGAACGCGGCGTGCCGATCGCGACGGTCGTCGCCGGCATCGAGCGCGCGCTCGCCGACGCCGAAAAGCGCGGCATGTCGAGCAAGCTGATTCTGTGCTTCTTGCGCCATCTGTCGGAAGAAGATGCGCTTGCCACGTTCGAAGAAGCGCGGCCTTTATTCGAGCAGTACAAGCATCGCCTGATCGGCGTGGGACTCGATTCGTCGGAGCGCGGCCATCCGCCTTCGAAGTTCGAACGGGTCTTCGCGCAGGCGCGTGCACTCGGCCTGAAGCTCGTCGCGCATGCGGGCGAGGAAGGACCGCCGTCGTATATCTATGAAGCGCTCGATCTGCTCAAAGTGGACCGCGTCGATCACGGCGTGCGCAGCATTGAAGACCCGGCGCTCGTCACGCGTCTCGCCGACACGCGCGTTGCGTTGACGGTGTGTCCGCTGTCGAACCTCAAGCTCTGCGTATTCGACGACATGACGAAACACACGCTGAAGGATCTGCTCGATCACGGTGTCGCGGTGACGGTGAATTCGGACGATCCCGCGTATTTCGGCGGTTACGTGAATGCGAACTATGCGGCCACCATCGACGGATTGAAGCTCAACGACGCCGAGGTCTACACGATTATTCGCAACGGTTTCGAAGCGTCGTTCGTGACGCCCGAGCAACGCGGCGAACTGATCGCGAAGCTCGACGCACATTGGAATCAAAGCGGCCCGCATTAACGGGCCGATGTATCGCAGCGTGGGCGGCGTGGATTCTTTCACGAATCCGGCGCCACAAGACCGCCTCCCCCGTTGCCCAGCTTTTAACATTCGGAGACGGTTTTCCCATGACTCACCCGGCTAAAACGGCTAACCCGGCCCAATCGGCATTCCGCGCGCAATTGCTGACTTTCAACGGCGATCCGTCGCGCTCGCCCAATGCGGCGCTCTTCAATGAGGATGGCTTGCTGATCGTCGAAGACGGCCATGTCGTCGCGGCGGGCGCGTATGCCGCGCTCGCATCGCAACTCGCGCCGAGCACTGCGGTGCAGGACATGCGCGACAAGCTGATCGTGCCGGGTTTCATCGACACGCACATTCACTATCCGCAGACGGACATGATCGCGTCGCCCGCGCCGGGTCTGTTGCCCTGGCTCGACACATACACGTTCCCGACCGAGCGCCGTTTCACCGACGAGGCGTATGCGCGCGATACGGCGAGCTTCTTCCTCGAAGAACTGCTGTCTTGCGGCACGACCACGGCGCTCGTCTATTGCACGGTGCATAAGGAATCGGCGGACGCACTCTTTGCCGAAAGCGAGGCGCGCAATCTGCGCATGGTGGCGGGCAAAGTCTTGATGGACCGCAACTGTCCCGAGTTCCTGCGCGACACGGCGCAATCGGGTTACGACGACAGCGCTGAGCTGATCGGCCGCTGGCATAATCGCGGCCGCCAGATGTACGCGCTCACGCCGCGTTTTGCGCCGACATCGAGCGAGGCTCAACTCGAAGCGTGCGGCGTGCTGGCGGGCAAGCATGCGGATGTGTTCATCCAGAGCCACGTCGCGGAGAACACCGACGAAGTGAAGTGGGTCAGCAGCCTGTTTCCTGGTCACCGCAGCTATCTGGACGTCTACGATCACTACGGCCTGCTGCGCCGCCGCGCGGTGTACGGCCATTGCATTCACTTCGACGAGCAAGACCGCCAACGCATGGCGCAAACCGGCACGGTCGCATCGCATTGCCCGACTTCGAACCTGTTTCTCGGCAGCGGCCTGTTCGATTTCGACAAAGCCGATGAAGCCGGCATGCCGGTTGCGCTCGCAACGGATGTCGGCGGCGGCACCTCGTTCTCGATGCTGCAAACGATGAACGAAGCGCACAAGGTCGCGCGTTTAACGGGTCATCATCTGACGGCCACGCGCATGTTTTATCTCGCGACTGCCGGCGCGGCCGAAGCGCTCGATCTCGCGGACAAGGTCGGCACGCTGAAGCCGAAGTCGGAAGCGGATTTTGTCGTGCTGGATCCGCAAGCAACGCCGCTGCTCGCGCGCCGCACCGCTCGGACGGAATCGCTCGAAGAACTGCTGTTCGCGTTCGCACTGCTCGGCGACGACCGCGCGGTCTACGAGACGTATGCGGCCGGCAAGCGCGTGCATCGCCGCGACGCTGTGCGGCAGCATGCGCCGCGCGTCGCACGGGTCGCGGCCTGAAGAAGATGTGCAGCAGCGTCTTTAACGCTGCGTGCACACCTCATGCAATGCATTGAGCCTGCGCACCGGGTCGGCCACATACGGGTTCGATTCGTCCCATGCATAGCCCGCGAGCACGGCGCTGATCATGCGGCGGATCGACGGCGTCTGGTCCGGATAGAAAATGATGTCCTGCAACGCGCCCGTGTACCAGCGCTCGACAAACGCGCGGAACGTGTCGATGCCTTTGCGCAAGGGCACGTCGTAATCCGCGGACCAGTCGACCTGCTCGCCATCCAGTTGACGGTTCAAGGTCTGCACCGCCAGATGCGCCGAGCGCAGCGCGATCGTGACGCCCGACGAGAACACCGGATCGAGGAACTCGCCCGCGTTGCCGAGCAGCGCATAACCGGGTCCGTGCAAACGCTCGACGTTCGCCGAATAACCGCCGATGTGACGCACCGGCATCATGAACGGCGCGTCGCCGATCAGCCGGTTAAAGGTCGGCTCTTTCTGGATCAGCGCACGCAGCTTCGCCTCGCGCTCCGTTTCGGGCACGTCGAGAAAACTCGACTCCGCGACGCAACCCACCGACGAGCGGCCGCCCGCAAGCGGAATCATCCAGAACCACACGTCGCGGCGCTCGGGATGCGTTGCCACGCAGATCTTGTTGCGGTCGTGCGCGCCCGCCGGCAGACCGTCGTACACATGTGAGAAGAGCGCGGCGCGCGTCGGCATGCGCGTGGGCGCCTCGAGGTTCAGCAAACGCGGCAGCATACGGCCAAAACCGCTTGCATCGAAGATGAAGCGCGCTTGAACCTGATATGCATGACCGGCCTCGTCCATCACGTCGACGCGCGGCGCAGTGTCCGTGCCGTCGCCCGTGCCTGTGCCGGTATGAACAGCCTGTACGGTATGCCCGAAGCGTACGCCCGCACCCTGCTCCGCCGCGCAGCGAATCAGGATGTCGTCGAACGCAGCGCGCTCGACCTGATAGGTCGTGCCCCATCCCGCCGAATGCTTGTCGCGAAAATCGAATGACGACGACTGGCCGCGATACACGAACTGCGCGCCGTTCTTGTACTGGAAGCCCGCTTCGACCACCGCTTGCAGCATGCCCGCTTCTTCGAGGTAAGCCATGCTTTGCGGCAACAGGCTCTCGCCAATCGAAAAGCGCGGAAAGTGCTGGCGCTCCAGCACGAGCACCGAACGGCCCGCCTTGCGCAGCAACGCGGCCGCAACCGCGCCGGCCGGACCCGCGCCGATGATCGCGACGTCGACCGCGGTGTGCTCCGTCGTGTGCTTCATGTCATGTGTACTCAAGTGTGCCTCAATCGTTTGCTTGCCCGGCGCAGCATTACGCTGCATCCTTACGTCTTGTTACATTGCATCTCTAACAGCAATAACCATTTCGCCGGGGAGCCCAGCGTGTCGCCGTCTCAAACATCCAACGTGCCTTTCGTGCCGGAAACGGCATTTGGGATCTGGTTCCTGCGCACTCACACGTGGGAACATCATGTGTTGCGGGTCGCGATCAACGACCTCAAACGCCTGCTCGATACGCCGTTGCCCGCAGCGCCCGTTATCGTCGATGTGGGCTGCGGACAAGGCATTTCGTTTCGCCTGCTCGCCGATGCGTTCAAGCCGCGCCGCATTGTCGGCATCGACTATCACGAGCTGTCGCTCAAACTCGCGGCCCACGCGGCCGCTGCGTGTCGCGACCGGCTTGCCGACATCGAGCTGTTGCACGGCGATTGCGCGGCGCTGCCGCTGCCCGATGCAAGCGCCGACATTGTGTTCTGCCATCAGACTTTCCATCATCTCGTCGAGCAGGACCGCGCGCTCGCCGAGTTCCGCCGCGTGTTGAAGCCTGGCGGCGTGCTGCTGTTCGCCGAATCCACCGACGCGTACATCAAGTCGTGGGTGATCCGGCTGCTGTTTCGCCATCCGATGCATGTGCAAAAAAGCGCGGACGGCTATCTCGACATGATTCGCCGCGCCGGCTTCAGTTTCACCGAACGCAACGTCTCGCTGCCGTATCTCTGGTGGAGCCGCGCAAAAGACTTCGGTCTGCTCGAACGGCTCGGCCTTTACCGTCCGCAACCCGGCAAGCGCCGCGAGACGCTCGTCAATGTCGCGGCGGTGAAGGCCGCCTAAGTTGGCTTAGATCGCGTTACTTGCGCAGCGTGACCACATCGCCCTTCAGCGCGACGCCGGCAATCACAGCGCCCGCGCCACAGGTGAACTCGGTCGCGCTCTCGCGCACTTCGTTCTTGTAGTTGCTCCTGATGTTGATCACCGCGTTGCCGCCTTCCTTGCGCGCGCGGTCCTGTAACTCGATCACCGCCGACAGGAACACATGCTGGCATGCCGCTGCATCGCTCTTGCCGAATGCATTGGTCTTCTTGTTCGTCGCGAATTCGCCGATCGTCTTCGCGACGGCCGGATGCCGCTGGCCCGCGAAATACAGCGCGATATCGTCGCCGACTTTGCCCGGCTCGCTTTGCAACGCTTCGCTGATCGGATAGTTGCTCACCGAGTCGCGGGCAAAAGCCGGCGCGGCGCTCAGTACCGCAAACGAGACAGCGAGTGTGACAAACATCAGATGACGTTTCATTGATGCTCCTTCGTGGTTGTTATTAGTTTTACGATTTCCATATCCACTGCCTTGCAACTCAGTTCGCTTCGAGCACGACCAGCTTGCCGCTGATCGCAATCGCGGCGGCGCTCGGACTCACGCCGCACGTGAAGTCGCCGGACGAATTGCTTTCGCTGCTATGAAAGCGCGTCGTCACATCGATCACCGCATTCGCGCTGCGCGCGCTTGCCGCCGCGCGCAGCTTGCCGATCGCTTCGGCAAGCGCCTCGCGGCATGCGTCGTCGGCGCCCGCGACCTTGCGCGCGATACGCACCGAGTACGACACGTCGCCCAGTTGGCTCTTCACCGCCGGATGGTTCTGCTGGCCGAAATACACCGGCACGCCACCGCGCGCTTCACTGCCCGCACCGCCACCCACGGCCGCGAGCGGCAGCGACTTCACCTGCGTCGCGCAGCCCGTCAGCATCGCCGCGGCGATCGTCAATGTGCCCAGTACCAACGTTCTTTTCATTCTTGTTGCCCTCGTTTTTTAAAATCGCGGCCGTTTCAGCCGCCCTGCCACGCTTCGAACATCAAACTCGCGCAACTTCCGCCAAAGCCGAATGAGACCGACATCGCCGTGTCGATGCGTGCCTCGCGCGTCTCACGAACGAGCGGCATGCCGTCGATCTCCGGCTCCGTTGTTTCTATGCCCGCCGTGCCCGCGATGAACCCGTCGCGCATCATCAGCAACGTGTAGATCGCTTCGTGCACGCCACATGCGCCGAGCGGATGCCCGGTCATGCCCTTCGTCGACGAAAACGCCGGCATGCTTTGCTCCGTTCCAACCCCGAACACTTGCGTCAACGCGCGCAGTTCCTCGACGTCGCCAAGCGGCGTGGAAGGCGCATGCGTATTGATGTAATCGGGGCGCCTGCCCGCTTCGTCCAGCGCGCCACGCATGGCCCGCGCGATGCCTGCCGCGCGCGGCGTGACCATGCCGGTGTCGGTGCAATCGCCGAAACCCGTCAGCTCCGCATGGATGCGTGCGCCGCGCGCCAACGCGTGGTCCAGTGCTTCGAGCACGAGCACGCCGCCGCCCGACGCGATCACGAAACCGTCACGCTCCGTGTCGTAAGGACGCGAAGCGCGCTGCGGCGTGTCGTTGAAGCGGCGCGATAACGCGCCCATCGCGTCGAACATCAGCGTCATGTTGTCGTGCAACGATTCGCTGCCGCCGGCCAGCACGATCTGCTGGCGGCCGGTCTGAATCAGTTGCATCGCCTGGCCGATCGCGAGCGCCGAGGTCGTGCATGCCGACGACGGCGAATAGCTGACGCCTTCGAGCGCGAACACCTGCGCCACGTTCGCCGAAGCGGTGCTGCTCATTGCATGCGGCACCGTATAAGGCGGCACTTTATCGACGCCGCGCATATTCGCAATGGTCATTGCCGCGTCGTAACTCGACATCGTGCCGACGCCCGAGCCGATCACCGTGCCCACGCGCGGCGAGCGCAACGTGACGGCATCGAGCCCGGCATCGTCGATTGCCTTGCGCGCGGCATGGCAAGCGAAGCGTGCGGTATCGCCCATGAAGCGCTCCAGCTTGCGCTCGAACGGCGCCTCGTTCGCGACGGAAGCAACGCCCGCGACTTGCGACGCGAAACCGCGCTCACGCCATGCGTCGATCCGCTCGATGCGCGATGTACCCGCGCGCAACGCGGCCGACACTTCGTCGAGCGTATTGCCGAGGCACGACACGATGCCCATGCCGGTGACGACCACGCGTTGCAACGCCACGCTCACCGAACGCGCCTGAAAATCAGCGACGTATTGATCCCGCCGAACGCGAAGTTGTTGCTCATCACCAGTTCAGCGTCGATCTCGCGTCCGGAGCCGACGATGTAATCGAGCGGCGCGCAAGCCGGGTCCACGTCATGCAGATTCAAGGTGGGCGCGTACCAGTTGCGCTTCATCATCTCGATGGTCCACCACGCTTCGAGGGCGCCGCACGCGCCGAGCGTATGGCCCACGTAGCTCTTCAGCGAACTGATCGGCATGCGCGCGCCGAACGTCTGCGCGGTCGCGTGGCTCTCCGCGATATCGCCGCGGTCCGTCGAGGTGCCATGCGCGTTCACGTATTCGATCGCTTCGGGCGGAAGCTGCGCGTCGTTCAACGCGAGCTGCATCGCGAGCGCCATCGTTTCGGCTGTGGGCTGCGTCATATGCGCGCCGTCCGAATTGCAGCCGAAGCCGACAATCTCCGCGTGAATGCGTGCGCCGCGCGCCACCGCATGTTCGTATTCTTCGAGCACCAGCGTGGCCGCGCCTTCGCCGACCACCAGGCCGTCGCGCGCGGCATCGAATGGACGCGGCGTCAGATGCGGCTCGTCGTTGCGCGTGCTCGTCGCATAGAGCGTGTCGAACACGGCGACCGCCGGGCCGGACAGTTCTTCCGCGCCGCCTGCCAGCATCAACGTCTGCTTGCCGGTCTGGATCGCTTCATACGCGTAGCCGATCGCCTGGCTGCCCGAGGCGCACGCGCACGAGGTCGGAATGATTCGCCCTTTCAAATCCCAGAACAGGCTGACGTTGACGGCCGCCGTGTGCGGCATCATCTGCACGTAGCTGTTAGACGTGACGTCGCTCATCGAGCCGGTTTCTAGCATCGTGCCGAACGCGCGGATCGGCTGCACCGAACCCGACGACGATCCGTACGCGACGCCCATGCAGCCGTCCTTGATGCTGGCGTCATCGGCGAGGCCCGCGTCGGCGAGCGCCAGTTCGCTTGCGCGTACCGAATACATCGACACGGGCCCCATCGAGCGCGTCTTCTTGCGCGGATAGTGCGCGGGCGCGACGAACTCAGGCAGCGGACACGCGAGCCGCGTATGCAGCGATTCGAAGTAGTCCCACTCGGACATGCGCCGCACCGCGTTCACGCCGCTTTTCAGGCGCGCTTCGATGGCGTCCCAGCTATCGCCGAGGGCGGTGACCCCGCCCATGCCGGTAATGACGACTCGCTTCATCACACCATCCCGCCGTTGACGCCGATCACCTGGCGCGTGACATACGAGGCCGCATCCGACATCAGGAAGCTGACCACGGACGCCACTTCGGCAGGCTGGCCGACGCGGTTCATGGGCACCGTCTTCAATGCCTGTTCGAGCGGCATCTCTTCGAGCATGCCGGTTTCGATCAAACCGGGCGCCACGCAATTGACAGTGATGTTGCGCGTCGCCAGTTCGACGGCGAGCGCCTTGGTCGCGCCGATGAGGCCGGCTTTCGCCGCGCTGTAGTTCACCTGGCCGCGATTGCCCATCACGCCGGACACTGACGCAATAGTCACGATGCGCCCGCCCTTGCGCGCACGCACCATCGGCATGGTCAGCGGATGCACCACGTTATAGAAAGAGTCGAGACCCGTTTCGATCACGATGTCCCAGTCTTCGTCTGTGAGCGCGGGGAATGCGGCGTCGCGCGTCACGCCGGCGCTGCACACAATGCCGTAATACGGACCGTTGGCCGCGACATCCACTTCGAGCACCTCGCGGCATACGGCGCGCTCGCGCACGTCGAATTGCAACACCCGCGCCGTGCCGCCTTGCGCGGCGATGCCCGTCGCGACCGCTTCGGCTTCGGCGCGTCCGGTGCGGCAATGCACGGATACCGCGAAGCCGTCGGCGGCCAACTTGTACGCAATCGCGCGGCCAATGCCGCGGCTTGCGCCGGTAACGAGAACACGCCGGCTCATGAACTGACACTCCCTTCAATGAATGACTGAAAATCGGGCGGTTGAAAAACCTTGATGACCGCCTCCGCACAACACACGTCACCATGGTGAATCGTGCATTCGTATGCGCCGTGGCCTTCCTCGCTGCGCAGCAATTCCGTTGCATGGATCAGCAATTGCGCGCCGCCCGCGAACGACGGCTGCAACGCCTTGTAGCTGCGCGAGCCGAGCAGCACGCCAGGACGCGCACGACCGCCACCACGCATGGCCAGCATCGCGACGTGCGCGGCGATGGCCTGCGCCATCAGTTCAATGCCGATCCACGCGGGCATCGCGCCGTCGGCGTTGGCGTACCACGCGTCGGCACGCACGGTGGCGCGCGCGCTCAGCGCTTGTTCGCTGAACGTGTTGACCGCGTCGATCAGCAGCATGGTGCCGCGATGCGGGATGATTGCTTCGATAGGTTGCTGCAGCAGTTCTTCGATGCTTCGCGTTGAACTCATCGCGTGCCTCACCGGGCAAGAATCAGACTGACGTTGCTGCCGCCGAATGCAAACGAATTGCTCATCACGTATTGCGTGCCAGCAGCGCGCGGCAGAAACCGTTCACTTTCGACGAGATCGAGCGCGGGCAGCGCGGGGTCCGCCTCGCCGTCCCACACATGACGTGGCAGCGCAACATCGTCGCGCGCGAGCGTGAGCCACGCGAAGCCGAGCTCAGTCGCGCCCGCCGCACCCAGTTGATGACCCGTCAACGGTTTCGTGCCGCTCGTCGCCACGCCGTCAGGAAACACGCGCGACATCAGGCTCGCTTCCATCTCGTCGTTCTTGCGCGTGGCGGTGGCATGCAGATTCACGTAAGCAATCGATGACGGCGCGATGCCCGCATCCGCGATCGCGTCGCGCAACGCCACTTCGCCGCCCACGCCTTGCGGGTCCGGCGACGAAATATGATGCGCGTCGCTCGATTCGCCGACGCCTGCAAGGCGCACTGCGGCTTCGTCGCGGCTCATCAGAAACACAGCCGCGCCTTCGCCGACGTTGATGCCGCAACGATTGCGGCTCATCGGATTGGTGCGCACGCCGCTGGTCGACTCGAGCGAAGCAAAGCCTTGCACGGTCAGCTCGCATAATGAATCGACACCGCCCACGACCACCGCATCGCACAGTTGCAATTGCAGCAGACGACGCGCCGACGCGAACGCTTTCGCGCTCGACGTGCACGCCGTCGAGATCGTGAACGCGGGGCCGTGCAAGCCGAGTGCGGCCGCCGCAAACGGTGCCGCCGTGCCGATCTCCATCTGCCGGTAGTTGAAGTTGGCGGGCAGGTCGCCCGCTTGCGCCTGATAGACGAACGCGGCTTCCGCTGCTTCGATGCCCGACGTGCTGGTGCCGAGCACCACGCCGATCCGATGCGCGCCGTAACGTTCGCGCGCCGCATCGACGGCAGGCGCGATCTGCGCGAGCGCGGCCAGCAGCAGGCGGTTATTGCGGCAGTCGTAACGCGCGAGATCGGCAGACGGCGCGCGATCGAGCGGCGCCAATACGCTACCGACAAACGCGTCGCCGATACCCGTATGCACGGTCACCATGCCTCGCGAGTTGCTGGCGGCGAGCGCCGGCACGATGCTTTCGAGGTCGCCGCCGAGCGCGTTGATCATACCGAGCGCGTGCAAATAAACTGATGGGGCTTTCATGCGACCCTCCTGGATTTCGATGGCATGCCGATCGGCGCGAGCAGCACCGACACGGCGATGCCGAGCGCGAGCGTGGCGCCAAAACTCTTCAGCGCGGGCATCGCGCTCATACCGAGCATGCCGAACGACAACAGCGTGGTGGCCGCCGACAGCAGCACGCCCGTCCACACCGCGCCGAGATCCGCGTCCGCGCGGAGGCACCCTTCACGCAGAAACACGGCATAGTTGGCGCCGACGCCGAGCACCAGCATCAGCGCGAGCCAGTTGAACAGATTGAGCGGCACGCGTGCGTAGCCGAATACCGCGAGCGTGACGCCCACGGCGAGCAGCACGGGCAAGGTGACGGCGATGCCGCCTCGCACGCGGTATTGCAAGGGCTCTTTCTTTGCAGCATCGCCCAAGGGCGCTTGCTGCGCAGCGTATCGCGCTATCAACAACGCGAGCACGAGTGTCAGCGCGCCGCCGAGCCACCAGCCGCTATCCACGCGATACGCGCCGAACAGCTTGGAGACGCTCGCGGCCTTGTCGACGAAAATAACGCCGGGCAATGCGCGCGCAGTCGCGATCAGTGCGGGTTCGTTGCGCGGCGTCACGCCTTGCGGAATCACGACGGCGGCATAGGCTTTCGTCGCTGCATCGACCTGGCCGAGCCACAGATGCCGGTACGGTTGCGACCACGGCGCGGCGAGCCATTGATCGACGGTGAGGAGCGGCTGCGGTTTGGCTTGCGCGGCGAGCCACGCGTCGGCGACTTCGTCCTTGAAGCCCGCTTGCAGCAGCGTGCTGCGCAATGCCGCCGAATCGTTGAACACATGATGCGCAAGCAATGCGCGGTCTTCATTCTGCTGCTTCGCAGACGGCACGAATTGCGCGGTCGATTGATAACCGCCCACCTTATTCGGCGTGCCGTTCAGCGCGTCGAGCTTTGCGCCCAGCGCTTCGGCACGCTGCAACACCACCTCGGGCGTCTCGCCGCGCACGACAAAAAACTGCGCGCTGTTATCCACGCCGACCGCCTCGCGCACCTTGTCCTCTTGCGCGACGAGCGACGGATCGCGCTGGATCAGCAGATGAATATCGTCGTCGCTCGTGAGACGCAACCAGCCGGGAATCGCGGCTATCAGCAACAGCGCCGCGACGAACCACGCACGCTTGCCGCCGATCGCGCGATGCCATGCGCTCAGCAAACGCGCCGCGCGCTCGAAGAGTCGCCGCGGGCTGCGCCTGGGCGCGTGTGGCAGCAACGCGGGCAACAGCCACATCACCGAGGCGAACGCCGTCACGATGCCCGCCATCGCAAAACATGCGATCTGCTTGAGCGCGGGGAAAGGCACCCACGTAAGGATCGCGTAGCCGAGCAGGCTCGTGGCGAGCGCGACCGTCAACGCGGGACGCACCGCACGCGCGCCGCGCCGTGCATCCCAATCGCGCCCGGCGCCGAGATAGACAACGAAGTACTGAATCGAATAATCGACCGCTTCCCCGATCAGACTCGCGCCGAACACGAGCGTCAGCAGATGCAGCTTGCCGAATACGAGCAGCGTGACGGCGAGCGCGCAAACAATGCCGAGCGCCGTCGAGACGAATCCGAGCAATAGCAGACGCGGCGAACGGAACACCCACATCATCAACAGCGCGATGCCGACGAGCGAGGCGACGCCGATCAGATGCACTTCACGTTCTGATGCGCTGCGCGCCGATTCCGCGTAAAACACGGCGCCGGTTCGCGCCACCGACACGTCGGGGAATGCCTGCTTCAACGCGCTTTCGCCTTGAGCGAGCGCCGCGAGGACCGCTCGCTGCGTCTTCGTTTCGTATGCGGAGCCTGGCAAGGTCGCGACGATCAGTACGCTTGTCGCGTTGCCCTGATGTCCATCTTGATGCGATACGAGAAGTCCGTCTTCGAGTTCGAGATTCGATGTCGCAAGCGGCAGGTTGCCGAGCCAATGTTCGAGCCAGCCGAATGGATCGTCGGAGAGCGATGTGGTGAGTCCGCCGCGCAACGGGCTGTAGATGCGCTGAGCGAGCGCGTCATGCAACGCAGAATCCGACGCCTTACTGTCCGCAATGGCAGCGCGGTCAGCCGGCGTCAGCAAGCCGAAGCGATACGGCATATAGAGCGCCGCGATCTGCGACAGATCGAACGGCGGCAACTCTGCCGTCACCGAAGCGAACGCGCCGCTCTTTCGCAGCGACGCGCCGAGCTGCTTCGCCGCCGCTTTCGCGTGTGCATCGTCTTGACTGGTGACGAGAAAGACCGTGCGGTCCCCTAGAGCGCTCGCGAGCGTGTCAACTGCTTTTTCGGCGACCGGGTCCGCTTCTGTCGCGGGCAGCAGCGCGAGCAGATTCGTCTGCAACGGAGACGGTCCCGCGAAGCGCCAGCCGCAATACAGCGATGCGACGAGCGCGAGCAGCAGCCACGCGGCGCGCATGCCCCACGTCTTTTTCGCGGACCTGTGTTGCAGCAGATCCATCAGGGCGCCCCGAGCAGGCTGCGTTCGGCCGCGGCCGGTTCGCTCACCGCCTCGCTTTTGCTGAACTCGAGTTGCGTCGTATCGCCGTTGGCGAGCGCGATGCGCAAGCTCTGCAGATAATCGCCGCCGTTCATCTGCAAGCCTTTGATCGACTGCGCGATCTGCGGCTGGTTCGGTGTGAGTTGCATGCGCCAATGCGCGGCGCTGCCTTCGGCCTGCACGTCGAATTGTGAATACAGCGCGGACAGATCGCCGCCGAGCATCGCGCGCATCATCTTCGAGACTTGCGCGACGCCGCGCGTGCCTTGCGCGCTGTGCGCCGTGACACGCTGACCGTTCGCGTTGACTTCGGCGACGCCCGCATCGGTGATGACGTAAGTGGCTTTGTACGGCGTGTCGATGTGCCAGATCACGCCGCGCTCACGCAAGAACAGCAAGGAACCGGTGCTGACGAGCGGCTGCTTCATCGCGGCGAGCGTCTGCGTTTGCGTGAATTGCGCGCGGATGCCTTTGGCCTGGGCCAAGTGCGACGCGATCTGCGAGACGAGCGCGGGGTTGCCGTCTGTTGGTCCTGCTTCTGCTGCTTTTTTTGTTTGCGCTGACTGTGATGTTTGCGCCGGTTGGGTCGTTGCCATTGTGGATGCCGCGCACGCCGGCCCTGCCGCGACGTTCAGCGCGGTCGCGACCGCAAATGCACACAGCACGCTCGACAGACGCGCACCCGAGTTCATCACTCCCATACCCGCTCCAGTTTCTCGAAGACAACCGGCGGCGACACGAACTGCAACTCCTGGGTGGCGGCATCCACCGCGACCTGGATCGTGTAGCCCTTCGTAAGCCGCGTGCCCGATGCGCAATCGACGATTTCGTAGCCTATTTTCAAGCGATTTTCGTGTTCGAGCAGTTGCGTGCGCACGTCGAGCTTCTGACCATATGTGGCCGGGCGAACGTACTTCAGGTGCGCCTCGACGATCGGCCACAGATAACCCGACGCCTGCATTTCGCGGTAGTCGTAATCGAATGCGCGCAACAGCGCCGCACGCCCGATCTCGAAGTACTTCAGATAATGACCGTGCCAGCACACGTTCATCGCGTCGACATCGTGGAACGGCACTTCGACCGTCGCACTCACGCTCAGCACTTGACGGACTCCGCTCGTGCTCATGCTTGCGGCCCTCCGCGATAGTCTTGCAGCAACTCGCAGGCGGCGATGCGCGCGGTCAGTGCGCGCAAGTCATGCTCGAGCGCGCGATCTTCGTCGACGAAAGGCGATTGCGCGCTCACGCTTTCCATGAACGTCTGCAACGGCGCGGGAACCGGCGTCGAGTTGTCGATTCTCAAGCGCAGCCGCGCCGCCTGCACGGTGGCCAGCGTATGCGCGGCGGCCACCTGTTCGGTCAACTCCAGCACGCGCAAACAGTCGCGCGCGGCGATGGTGCCCATGCTGACCTTGTCCTGATTGTGAGCCTCGGTCGAGCGCGAGAACACGCTTGCTGGCATGGTGTTCTTCAGCGCTTCAGCCGTCCACGCGGACGACGAAATCTGCACGGCCTTGAAGCCATGATTGATCGCGGCGCGCGCGGGCGCGGCGCCAGTGAGATTGCGCGGCAAGCCATTGTTGAAATTGACGTCGACGAGCAGCGCCAGTTGCCGGTCCATCAGATCGGCGAGATTGGCCACGGCGACCTTCAGCGAGTCCATCGCGAACGCAATATGCCCGCCGTAGAAGTTGCCGCCGTGCAGTACACGCTCGTTGTCCGGGTCGATCAGCGGGTTGTCGTTCGCGCTGTTCAATTCGTTTTCGATGTCGCGGCGCACCCAGCTCAGCGCATCGCGCACGACGCCGATCACATGCGGCGCGCAGCGAATCGAATAGCGGTCCTGCAAGCGGTGGCCTGGCGTATCGTCGCGTCCTTTCAGATCGTCGCGAATCCATGCGGCTGCTTCGGCCTGGCCGGCGTGCGGCTTCACTTCGAAAAGCGTCGCGTCGAAATGCGCGGCGCGGCCGTCGAGCGCGACGGTGCAGAGCGCGGTCAGGCGTGCGGTGAGCCGCGTCAGATGATCGGCACGAGCAAACGCAAGGCAAGCGAGGCCGGTCATGACCGCCGTGCCGTTCATCAGCGCCAGGCCTTCTTTCGGCGCGAGCGTGAGCGGGGTTTGTCCGAGTTCGCTCCACACGTCCCGAACGTCGCACAGACGTCCCTCGAACATGACGTCGCGTTCGCCCGCGAGTGCCGCCGCGACATACGAGAGCGGCGTCAGATCGCCACTTGCACCAACCGAACCCTCGGCGGGAATGCGCGGCAACACGCGGTGATTGACCAGGTCGGCGAGGCGTTCGAGCAACACCGGGCGCACGCCGGAAAAACCATACGCGAGCGAGTTCAGACGTGCTGCGATGACCGCGAGCGTCTGCGCGTCGTTGAGATAGTGGCCCATGCCGCAGCCGTGATAACGCGTGAGTTGCAGCGGCAAGGCTTCGACGAGTTCCATCGGCACGTCGACCACGCAGGCGTCGCCGTAACCGGTGTTGACGCCGTAGACCGTCGCGCCCGCCGCGAGATGCCGGCGCAGAAAGTCCGCGCCGCGTTGGATGCGAGCGCGCCACGCGGGGTCTGCGTTCAGCGCGACCGGCGCGCGATGCTGTGCAATCGCGACGACTTCCTCGATGCTCAGCTTGCGCCCGCCGATCACGACCGCGGACGTGCTCGTGCTGTCGTTCGATGCCGCATGTTCGCCGGCATCCGGCGTGTCGATCAGATCATGTTCGGCCATTCGCGCCTCGCTTGGGGCTGGCCCAGAAATCGAAGAAGTTGAACCATTGATAAGGTGCCTTGCGGCAATAGTGTTCGAGACGCACCGCATAACGCTGCGCCCAGGCCGCGAGATGCTGCGCGCGTTCGCGGCGCGGCAACTCGATGCGCTCGGCGAACGGCTCGAAGTAAAGACGATAACCGTCGCGCTCTTTCAGGCAGAAGAACAGATAGACGGGACAGCCGAGCGCATGCGCGAGCACATACGGGCCCTGCGCGAACGGCGCCTTCGCGCCGAGAAAACGCGCCTCGGTAGTGCGGCCCGTTTCGTGCGCGGGCACGCGGTCGCCGACGATCACCAGCAACTCGCCCGCGTCGACGCGCTCCTGCATCATCATCGCGGTTTCGGGGCCGAAGTCGCTGACCTCGAGCAGATGCCGCGCGAACTCGCTATTCGCGGACGCGAGCACGCTGTTAAAGCGGCGCGCGTGTTCGGTGTAGACGACCGCCTTCACTTTCGCATATGCGCCCTGCGCGGCCAGCGCACGCGTCATCTCCAGATTGCCGAGATGCGCGCCGATCACGAGCGCGCCCTTGCCGCTGGCGACCAATGCTTCGAACGCCGAAGGATCTTCGAACGCGACGTCCCCGTTGTTGACGCGCCCTGACCATGCGGCGAGCTTGTCAAAACCCGATTGCGCGAACGCCAGCATATGACGATACGCGGACAACCAGCCAGGGCGAGGCGTATCGGCCTGCGGCGCAGCCTCGCGAAGACGCCTGAAGTAATTGCCCGACGCCTCGCGCGCGGCGCGGCCCGTCAGCAGAAAATACGCGACGATGGGATGCAGCCACAGCGCGGTGAAGCGGCGGCCGAACAGCTTGCAACTGAGCGCGAGCAATGACATGCCGAGATGACTGCCGCGTTCGGCGATACGCCACCATTCCTGGGCGTTCGGCCCGTTTTGCGCGCTTTGTGCACTATCTGGGTCTGCGAGGACGGCACGCCGCGGCATGAACTTGTGCGCGAGCAGCATCGGCAGACGGAGCAGCATGCCGCACACGAGCCGCGTATGACTGCGGCTGATGCGCACGTTGTCCCACAGCACATGGAAATGCGACACGCCGTCGCTGGCATAAGTGACGCGCGTGGCAATCGAGCGAAATGCGGCGCGCCGCCAGTAAAGGCGAACGAGGATTTCGATGTCGAAGTCCATGCGCGTGGGCAGTTGCACGCTGTCGATCAGATCGCAAGCCAGCGCGAGCGGATACAAACGAAAGCCGCACATCGAATCGCGAATGGTCAACGAAAGCGTCTCGATCCACACCCACACATGCGTCAGATAACGGCCGTAGAGGCGCGCTTTCGGCACGCTCTCGTCGTAGACCGGGCGGCCGAGAATCACGGCGCCCGGTTCGACGCGCGCCGCTTCGATGAAGCGCGGCACGTCGTTCGCGTCGTGCTGGCCATCGGCGTCGATCTGCAACGCGTGCGTGTAATTGGCGTCGCGCGCGGCGCGCAGACCCGCCATCACAGCCGCGCCCTTGCCGCCGTTGACCGGCAGGCGCAGCAACGTGAGTTGTCCCGCGTATTGCTGTGCGAGCGCGGCGAGTACCTGCTGGGTCGCCTCGTCACTGCCGTCATCGACGACGAAAATCGGCAAGCCATGTACCGCGAGATGCGCGACGGTCGCGCCGATCGCGTCCTTGTGGTTGTAGATCGGAATGACGATGCACGGAGCGAAGCTCATCACGCGCCCTCCCGATAGACGATCACGCCCGACGCGCACTCGCGCTCATCCAACCGGTATGCGAACTGCACACGTTGACGCGCGGCGTCGTGCGCGAGCGTCAGCTTGAGCACCGCGCCCGGCGAAACCGGCGCCATGAACTTCAGACGATCGATCGACGTAAGGCCGCGCACGCACGGCAGTTGCTCGGCGGCGAGACGCATAGCCCAATCGACCTGCACCACGCCTGGCAGAATCGGCAGGCCGGGAAAGTGGCCGGCGAAATGCGCGAGCGCGGGCGGCACGCGTAACTCGTAATGCAGCGTCTCACCACTGCCGCCGCTGCGGGCGCTGCGCGCTTCGGCGAGCACTTCGACACCTTCCGCACGCGGCTCGAAGGCCGCAGCAACGGCGGACACCGGCAGCTTGCCGCGTTCGTCGAACGGCAGCGCGAGCCGAAAGCGCCAATGACGCGGCAGCACGACAACATCGAAATAATCGGCGAGATGGCGCCGCAAAGCTTTCGCGAGCAGCACGCGGCCTTCGTCGCGCAATGCCTCGTTGCCGGCTTCGGTCAACGCCACCACTGCGCCGACGCGTTCGCGCGCGCCGCCTTCGAGCGGCACGATCGCCGCCTGAGCGACATAGGGATGCAGCGCGAGACGCGCTTCGAGTTCGGGCAGCGACACGCGTTTGCCGTCCAGCTTCATCACGCGGTCGAGACGGCCTTGCAAACGGAAGCGGCCTTGCGCGTCGAATGCGATTTTGTCGTCGGTGCGATGCCAGCCGTCGTGGTCGAGATGCGGCGAGCGCACGTTCAGCGCGCCGTCCTCGTCGCGGCGCACTTCGATGCCGGTCACCGGTTGCCATGCATCGGTCTGGTCCTGGCGGCGCCACGCAATGCCGCCCGTCTCCGTGCTGCCGTAGATTTCGAGCGGCGCGGCGCCGTAAGCCGCGGCATAGTCCTGCGCGGCTTCGAGCGCGAGCGGGCCGCCCGACGAAAAGAACGCGCGCGGCGCAGGCGTCAATGCGGCGAAGCCTGGCAACGCGGGCCAGCGCGACAGTTGCGCGGGCGTCGACACGATCACGGCCGCGCCGCATCGCGCGAGCTGCGTTTGCAGATGCAACGGTTCGATGCTGATCTCGCGATCGAATGCGCGGCCAGCCGCAAGCGGCCACATCACGCGAAACAGCAAACCGTAGATGTGATGATGCGGCACGCTCGCGAGCAGGGTCGCGTTGCCGACGAGCGGGCCCCACTGCTTCTCGAGCGTGTGCACTTCGGCGTTGAACTGTGCGAGTGTTTTGCGGATCGGCTTCGGACGTCCACTGCTGCCCGACGTGTAGAGCGTGAGCGGCGCTTGCGGATCGATGCGTGCGTTCAGCGCATGCATGGCGGCATCGGCTTGTGCATACGGCGGCAGCGCGGCGTCGGTCAATACGACATCGTAGGCGTCGGCGAGATCGGCGAGATAGCCGGGCGTCGCATTCGCGGGAATCACCGGCTCCTTGCCGCATGCGAACAGTGCGAATAACGCGCAGGCGAAGTCGAACGGATCGTCGATACACAATGCGTAGCGTTGCGCCGGCTTCGATTGCACCAGCGCGAGCAGCGCGGAAACGCGCGCGCGAAACGCGGCGCGATCGAGCACTGTGCCGCGGTCGCGGCATACCGGAGCATGGAGCACATGCGCATCATGCACCGGCAATAACAGATCGTGCAGCGCGATCATGCCGCCTCCGAACGCGCGGCTCGCGGCAGCACGACGAGATAACGCCAGATGACTTCGGCGATCAGCAGCACGCCGATCAGAACATAAGCAATCGCGCCGTTATAGAGCGACCAGCTCGCGCGGCTCCAATAGAGCGCCGTGTAGGCGGAAAACGCGCCGTTCAGCAAGAAGAACCCACACCACACCCGAGTAACGCGCCGCGTGTGGCGCACTGCGCCTGGCGGCAAATTCGAATTGCCGAGCCGCGCGAATTTTTCGATCATCGACGGCCCGCGCACGAGCGTGGCACCGAACGCGATCAGCAGACCCAGATTCACGAGCGACGGATAGAGGCGCAACAGCAGCTCGCTGTTAGTGAACACGATGGCCGCCGACGCGCAGCTCAGCAAACCGACCACGGTCCAGTCGATCGCGGAAAGGCGGCGCAGCGAAGTCGCTACCGGACCGCTACCGGCCCAGCGCTGCAACCACAGGATCGCGAACAGCATGCAGCCGACATAACGCGGCGTGTCCCAACGCCATGCGCACAGGATCAACGCCGGATACGCGAGCTTCACCAGCACTTGCACGACTGTCTTGACCCAATGGCGCTCAACGACGGACGAAGCGCCGGATGCGGACGCCCCGGTCCCGGTCGCCGGCGTTCGCGAGCGCACTGCCGGCATCAGCCTTGGGCCGCCAGCAGCGATTCGACCGCACCGATCACGTCGCCGACCGTGCGCACCGACTTGAACTCTTCCGGCTTGATGCGGCGGCCGGTCATTTCCTGGAGTTTGATCGCGAGATCGACGGCGTCGATGCTGTCCAGATCGAGGTCTTCGAACAGATGCGCGTCGGGCGTCACGCGCTCGGGCTCGATTGCGAAGTTCTCTTTGAAGATCGCGCGGATGCGTTCAAGAATCTCTGCCTCGGACACGATTTATTCCCCTTTTCTGTTGGTTTCGTTCGCAGCGTGCGCCGCTTCGCGCTGACTCGCAACCAGCGCGGCCAGCGAGCTGATCGAGCGGAAGTGTTCGCGCGTGCGATCGTCGTTCGCCGCAATGGTCAATTGGTATTGTTTGCGCAGCACGATGCCGATTTCGAGCGCGTCGATCGAATCGAGACCGATGCCGTCGGTATCGAACAACGGTGCGTCGTCGTCGATATCGGCAGGGCTCAGGTCTTCCAGATCGAGAGCTTCGATCAGGAGCTGTTTAATTTCCAGTTTTAAAGAATCCATAATCGAACAGGTGCTGAGTAATGTGTGCTTCGACGGCGCTCGTCACGCTGCGCGCAGCGAGAGCCGGTGTAGTGTCGTCTGCCGAGAGCCGCTCGACGACGAGCGGCGCAAGCACGTTCACGCGCATGCGGAACGCCCGCGCGGGCACGTCGTACCAGCGCATCTGCTTCGTGAATGCCGGCGGATCGCAATCCATCAGCACCGGCACGATCGGCGCGCCGGCCTTCAACGCCATGTGCGCGAAACCGCGCGAAAACGCATGCAGCCGGTTCGGCGCGGGACTGCGCGTGCCTTCCGGAAAAATGATCATCGTATAGCCTGCCGCAAGCTGTCTCGCGCCGGCTTCGACGAGTTCGAAGGGATCGGCATTGCTGACGTATTCCGCCGACCGCACGATGCCCCAGAAACACGGATTGCTCCAATGCGCGTTTTTCACGACGCAGCACGCATGCGGCGTGAGCGAGAGCAACACCATCACGTCGAGATAGGTGGGATGATTCGCCACCACGATCGACGGCTTGCGCGTGCGCAATGCGTCCACGCCCGACACGTCGAGTTCCATCACGCCGATCCGCTGCAACGCGGCGACGAGCGCGCGGAAAAACCAGTGGATCACGCCTGTCACCGCAAACTGGCGCGACGCCCGATGCGGCCACAGCCACGCTAGCGGAAACACCAGCACCGAAAACAGCACGCCGCAGACGCCGAATACGACGAAAGCCATGCCCGTGGCGAACAATCGCCAGGCGTAGTCAAGCCGCGCGGTCATGCCAACTCCAATGCCAGATGACGCTGGCGCCTTGCCAGGCAGCGCGTGTGCCGGTTTCGAGACAGTGCTGCAGTGCGTGGCTCTGCGTCGCGAAGCGCGTTTCGGGCTTGGCGGGTTCCACGGATTTGCAAGACTGGTTGGCTGTGTCGGTCGTCGCGCCTGTATGGCTTGCCGGGCTCGGCTCGATGGCGTGCGCGGGCTGTCCGTCCGACGACACTGATTGCGTGCACACCAGATCGCCCACCGCGCCCTCGCCGCTGAGGAGGATCGCAATCGCGCCGCCCTGCACTTCGTCTTCGATCGTTCCATACGCGGGATCGGCCGGTTCGTCCGCGTAGACCAGCAGCACCGGCGAGCCGGGCTGTGTGGCGTACTGCGCGTGCGCTTCGAGCAGCGCGTAGCCGAGCGTTTCCGGGCCGGCCGAAATCGCGCTGGCCGCCGAGCGGTCGCCGCGCGCAATGCCGAACACGCCCGTCATTGCATTCAACACCGACAGGCTGAACCCGGTGGGCGACACCGGCTCGCCCGCGCTGATGGCGCGGAGAATGTCCGTGGTGCGCCGCAGTTCCCCGTGCCGCGACGCGAACACGACGCGGACATCGTCGGTTCCGACACAATCGTGCGCAACCTTCAGCGCGACTCGGGACACGGTGCTCAGACGACGCCGCACGATCGGCTCAATAAAGCCAATGTCGGGTGCCGCAGATGCGGCAGCAGGCCAGGTAGACCAGCGAGCGACCGGAATGGTCCAGTGCAGATCGGGCATATCGGTGTTCGCGCGTAGAAGCAAGGAGAGGCTGAAGCGCCTGACGGAATATGCAGCCGTTACAGCGTATAGGCGCCGCGCGGACCGGCAATCTCCGGCCGGGGTCAATCCAGTCTTCTTTTGTTGGGTTCAGCGAATTAACGGCACTTTGGCCCGATTATTTAGACGCCTTCGAGAAATTGGCCTTGTGGTTTGGCTCGGGTTCCTATAGTCGCCGGAATCATACTGAATATTCTGAATTAAATCAGCCACAAAAGACGTATCCATCTGTATCCGTCTCGCCGTTGCCACGGTGGTCTGTGAGCCTATTCCGCTTTTTGGGAGATTTCGTCCAAGACGTTCGGAAAATGCCTGTTGCCGCGGGTTTTGGGCCGGGGTTTGGATCCATCGCATAGCGTTAACCGGAGAAAATCTTCGAATACTTTCATTTAACTTTCTGCGAATGCTGTTGCAGTTCAACACATTCGATTTTCCCGCTACCAGTGCCTGCGAGGCTGAGTCCGCGGAGTCACCGGTTCCGTCCCGCATTCCAGCGCTCCCAGCGTTGCCGACGTTACCGTGTCCCGGCGCCTGTTATAATCCGCCCCTCATTGGGGAGTAGCCGCCCCGCGGCACGTTCAACCGGCAGTCAGGCCGGGCGCGCAGAACGTGGACTCGCGGGGGCGCCTGTCAACAGACTTGGCCGTCACGGCCATGGCAGCCGCAGCCTCTGGCCTGGCGAGACCGATGACCCACACCCCGTCGCAATTGGGCCCGGCGTGTCGTGGGTCGTCGCTCGTTCACATCTCGGCCCGGGGATTCAAAACAAGGTGATTCACGCTTTTATCATTTCGACTGGAGCGGTGGCGCTCGCCGAGATCGGCGACAAAACGCAACTGCTCTCGCTCGTCCTTGCCGCCCGTTATCGCAAGCCGCTGCCCATCATTCTTGGCGTGCTGGCGGCTACGCTCGTCAATCATGCGTGCGCGGGCGCACTCGGCGCGTGGCTCGGCTCGCTGCTCACGCCAACCGTCATGCGCTGGGCGCTGGCCATTTCGTTTGTCGGAATGGGTTTGTGGATTCTCGTGCCGGACAAGCTCGGCGACGAAGAAGCCAACGCCAACCGCACGCATCTGGGCGTGTTCGGCGCGACTGTGGTGGCTTTCTTTCTGGCGGAAATGGGCGACAAGACGCAGATTGCGACCGTTGCGCTGGCTGCGCGCTTTCACGATTTCTTCGGCGTGGTGGCCGGCACAACGCTCGGCATGATGCTCGCGAACGTGCCGGCGATCCTGCTCGGCGACCGCTTCGCGCACCGTCTGCCGACCGGACTCGTGCACGGCATCGCCGCGGTGCTGTTCGTGGTTCTCGGGACGATGGCGTTGTTCGGCACGGGAGTTTGAACGGGACTAAGCGGGACTAAGCGGGACTGAGCGGGACGCGCGAACGGACCGCTTGCCGCGTCGTGCGCCGCTGCGTTTTCCGCCCTCACCGCTCCGCTGCGTTCTCTCACTGCGCGACTTTCGCGCTTGACGCCGCCGCCGGTCCCGATGCCGCCGCGGCGGGAACGGCCGTTTCGTTGGAAGCGCCAGCGTTCTTGTCGAGCGGAATCTTGACTGTACGCACCACGCCATTGCCGAGCGGGAAATCGGCGAGCGCGCTGCGCGCCAGATACGGCATCGCCCGAACCAGCGACGACTCGGCGCCCGAGTTGCGCGCCGTCACGTGATAGACCTCCTTGCCCGTCGCGCGCTCGGTGATCCGCACGCCAAGCAGATGCGTGAAGATCGGATAGCTCTGGTTCACGTACGCGGTGGGGAACGGTCCCCATGGGCCCCAGGGATCAAATGGACGACCCCAGTAAGGCGCCGGCCACGGGTTGTAGTAGACCGGCTCAGCGACCGTCACCATGTCCGAGCGGATTCCGTAAGAGAGTCCAACCAGATAGCGCGCCTGCGCGCTGTCGACCTGGCGGAACGCATGCGTGGCCAGTTCGTTCGCGACGATGCGCTCGTACGTGGTGAGTTCGAGATTGTTCCGCTGATCCGGCTCGCGCGTGAATGCGTAAGTGCGGGTCGCGTCGCTGCCGGTCCACTCCGAGAACGCGGTGACCTGCGTGGTCACGTAAGTCGTGCAGCCGGACAGCAGCATTGTCAGCGCTGCCAGCACAAGCATGGCGTGGCGCGTCCATGGGTTCATATTCATGGCCTACCTCGTGAAGCGTTTGTCCTGCTCGTGTTTATATTCTACGTAGACCGTGAGCCATGCCCCGCCGTTCCGCTGCGTTGGCGCGGCTGGCTTTTGCACGCGCGCCCGATGATACGCTGCCCCGGGCGTCCGTAAAAAGTTCGCTCCGCACGATTGGCCGAGGCTTTGTACAATGGCTCGACAAGCCCGGCTCGCGTGCCTTCGTGCGCCGGCCGCTCGAGTCCCATCACCACAGAACGCCATGGCCGATACCGCAACGCCCAATGTGATCCGCCGCGCCGATTATGCGCCGCCCGCTTTCCTGATCGACACCGTCGCGCTCGATTTCGATCTTCTGCCAGAACGCACGGTCGTCAGGAACACCATGCGGGTGCGCCGCAATCCGGACGCATCGCGCGCCGCGCATCTGGAGCTGATGGGCGAACAACTGGAGTTCGTCAGCGCTGCGATCGACGGTCAGCCGTTCGCCAACACGCATGCTTACGAGCACGGCCTGGTGCTCGACAACGTGCCGGACAACTTCGAGCTGACGCTCACGAGCATCTGCAATCCGGCGGCGAACACCACGCTGTCGGGCCTTTATGTGTCGAGCGGGAACTTCTTTACGCAGTGCGAGGCCGAGGGCTTTCGCCGCATCACCTACTTCCTCGACCGTCCGGACGTGATGGCGACCTACACGGTCACGCTGCGAGCCAGTAAGGCCGATTATCCGGTGCTGCTGTCCAACGGCAATCTACTCGAGGAAGGCGATCTGCCCGACGGCCGCCATTTCGCGCGCTGGGAAGATCCGTTCAGGAAGCCAAGCTATCTGTTCGCGCTCGTGGCCGGCAAGCTGGTTGCGCTCGAAGAGCGCGTGAGGACCGGCTCGGGCAAGGAAAAACTGCTGCAGGTCTGGGTCGAGCCGCACGATCTCGACAAGACGCGTCACGCAATGGATTCGCTGTTCAACTCGATCCGTTGGGACGAAGAGCGCTTCGGGCTCGAACTTGATCTCGACCGCTTCATGATCGTCGCCGTGAGCGACTTCAACATGGGCGCGATGGAGAACAAGGGGCTCAACATTTTCAACACGAAGTATGTGCTGGCGAACCCTGAAACGGCGACCGATACCGACTTCGCGAACATCGAGGCGGTGGTCGGTCACGAGTATTTTCACAACTGGACCGGCAACCGCGTAACGTGCCGCGACTGGTTCCAGTTGAGCCTGAAAGAAGGCCTGACGGTATTCCGCGATCAGGAGTTTTCGGCCGACATGGCAGGCGGTCAGACCGCCGGCAGCGACGAGGCCGCGCGGGCTACCAAGCGCATAGAAGACGTGCGCGTGCTGCGCCAGATGCAGTTCGCCGAAGACGCCGGCCCGATGGCTCACCCGGTGCGCCCTGAAAGCTACGTCGAGATCAACAACTTCTACACGATGACGGTCTACGAAAAGGGCTCCGAAGTCGTGCGGATGTATCAGACGCTGTTCGGCCGCGAGGGTTTTCGCAAGGGCATGGACCTGTATTTCAAGCGTCACGACGGCCAGGCGGTGACATGCGACGATTTCCGCCACGCGCTTGCTGACGCGAACGGCCGCGATCTCTCGCAGTTCGAGCGCTGGTACAGCCAGGCGGGCACGCCGCGCGTATCCGTGCGCACGCGTTACGACGCCGCGCAGCAGCGCTACAGCGTGACGCTCATGCAAGGTTACGGCGACGCGGCGCTGGCCGCGCGCGAAACGCAAAAAGGTCCGCTCCTGATTCCATTCGCGATCGGGCTGATCGACAAAGACGGCAAAGACCTGCAGCTGCAACTGGAAGGCGAGGCGAAAGCGTCGGATTCCACCACGCGGGTGCTCGAATTCACCCAGACCGAACAGACCTTCACGTTCGTCAACGTCGCGCGTGAACCGCTGCCGTCGCTGCTGCGCAATTTCTCAGCGCCGGTGATCGTCGAATACGATTACTCGGCGGAACAATTGGCGTTCCTGCTCGCGTACGACAGCGATCCGTTCAACCGCTGGGAAGCCGGCCAACGTCTCGCCACGCGCGAATTGCTGGCGCTCGCCGGACGGGCCGCAACCGGCGCCGACCTGGAGATCGACGACTCGGCGGTCTCCGCGTTCGCGCGCGTACTCACGGACGAATCGCTGTCGCCGGCGTTCCGCGAACTCGCGTTGATGCTGCCGTCCGAAGCGTATCTGGCCGAGCAGATGGCCGAATCGAATCCGGCCGCCGTGCACGCGGCACGGCAATTCGTGCGCAAGCGTCTCGCCAATGCACTCAAAAGCGAGTGGCTGAAGATTTATGAGCAGCACCGCACGCCGGGCCCATATGAAGCCACGCCGAAGGCGGCCGGTCGTCGCGCGCTGAAGAATCTCGCGCTGTCGTATCTCGCCGAACTTGACGATCCGGCTGAGACCGTGCGTCTTGCGTCGGCGCAATACGACGCCGCGAACAACATGACCGACCGCGCCGCTGCGTTGTCTGCGCTGCTCAATGCATCGGCGGCCGATGGCGGCAGCAGCGAGGCGCAGTACGCGCTCGACGACTTCTATCGGCGCTTCGAGAAGGAGCCGCTCGTGATCGACAAGTGGTTCGCTTTGCAGGCCACGCAGCGTGGCAGCGCGCGACGTCCGGTGATTGAGATCGTGCGCAAGCTGATGACGCATCCGGCGTTCAATCTGAAAAATCCGAACCGCGCGCGCTCGCTGATTTTCAGCTTCTGCGCGGCGAATCCGTCGCAATTCCACGCCGAAGACGGCTCGGGCTATGCGTTCTGGGCCGATCAGGTGATCGCGCTCGACGCGATCAATCCGCAAGTGGCTGCCCGCCTCGCCCGCTCACTCGAACTGTGGCGTCGCTATACGCCGACGCTGCGTGAAGGCATGCGCGCGGCGCTGGAGAAAGTGGCGTCGCAAGTGAAATCGCGCGACGTACGCGAGATCGTCGAGAAGGCGCTCGCATGACGCACGCCTGAACGAGGTTCTCTGCATTGAAAATGCCGGCACGCGTTGCCGGCTTTTTTTCGATCTACTTTTTAGATGGTCTATCGCGGCTGCTCACGTTGACGTTAGCCATCTGACTGACTGTCGGCGCGTGCCGCCTGGGGAGAGAGTAAACGCAGTGGCTTAGGCTCAACCTGCAAATTGCCTACGACCTGCGCGTGGCCACCGCGGCCGCGGGCGAGCAGATCGAACGCGAGATCGAACCCATGCCCAAGGCGGACCGCCCGAAAATGCCGAAGGTATCGGCGGAACATGCGCGGGCAGCGGCGCTCGCGGCGAGCGTAAGCGGCAGCGCCACGACCGGCAAGGCCCGGCGCAAAGCCTGACTGGCTCGCTCATTGCACTTATTGACGACGCCAACGTATGCGCTTCGATGTCTGTATAGATGTCAAAAGCACGGAGCCGACACACCGAGCGGTTAAAATCGGGATATTCCTCAAGCCCCTGGAGTACAGCAATGTCCTTGCAACGTCGTACCACTCTCACGAAGTACCTGATCGAGCAGCAGCGCGAAACGAATAACCTGCCGGCCGATCTGCGCCTTTTGATCGAAGTTGTCGCGCGCGCGTGCAAGGCGATCAGCTATCACGTCAGCAAGGGCGCGCTGGGTGATGCGCTCGGCACGGCGGGCAGCGAAAATGTCCAGGGCGAAGTGCAGAAGAAGCTCGACATTCTGTCGAACGAGATTCTGCTCGAAGCGAACGAATGGGGCGGCAACCTGGCAGGCATGGCATCCGAGGAAATGGAGCAGTTCTTCCCGATCCCCGCCAACTACCCGAAGGGCGAATATCTGCTCGTGTTCGATCCGCTCGACGGCTCGTCGAACATCGACGTGAATGTGTCGATCGGCACGATCTTTTCGGTGCTGCGTTGCCCGGACGGCCAACAGCCTACCGAGCAGTCGTTCCTGCAACCCGGCACGCAACAGGTTGCCGCTGGTTACGCGGTATATGGACCGCAAACCGTACTCGTGCTGACCACGGGCAACGGCGTGAACTGCTTCACGCTCGACCGTGAACTCGGCTCGTGGGTGCTCACGCAAAGCGATATGCGCATTCCTGTCGAGACGCGCGAGTATGCGATCAATGCATCGAACGAGCGGCACTGGTATGCGCCGGTGGAGCAGTACATCGGCGAATTGAAGCAGGGCAAGGACGGCCCGCGTCAGAGCGACTTCAACATGCGATGGATCGCCTCGATGGTGGCGGACGTGCACCGTATCCTGAATCGCGGCGGCATCTTCATGTATCCGGCTGACAAGCGCACACCTGAAAAGCCCGGCAAGCTGCGTCTTATGTACGAAGCGAATCCAATGGCGTTCATCGTCGAACAGGCAGGCGGCGCGGCCACCAACGGCGAGAAACGCATTCTGGACGTTCAGCCGAAAAGCCTGCATGAGCGCGTCGCTGTGTTCCTCGGCTCGAAGAACGAAGTCGACCGGGTGACCCGCTACCATCTCGAAACAAAAAAGTGATTCCTGGACTTGCCAAGCCAATAAAGAAGTCCCTATAATCTCGTTTCTCCTGATGCCGGAATAGCTCAGACGGTAGAGCAGCGCATTCGTAATGCGAAGGTCGGGGGTTCGATTCCTCTTTCCGGCACCAACAAGATTCAAGCAAAAGCCCAGTCCCTGCGACTGGGCTTTTTGCTTTTCATCGACGCCGCGCGCGTCTTGAGATTGACTTAGTACCTGCCAAAGTTTGGTCCGTCGGAGTGCGCGACCGTCACAAGGTTGCGGATCACGACGGGGTCTTTCATTACGCTCTCTCGTGCCTGCTCCGTTCGCTGCCCACCGCTGTAAGCAGCGACTGCCTCCTCGGGCGCCGACGAAAACCACAAGATGCGACCGTCGCATTCGATCCCGACCTGGCGTCCATTCCAGTACACGGCGTTTTCCATGGCGAACTCTCTGAGGGCGAATACGATCATCTTCCGCGTCGGCGGCGACGCGTCCGTTGTCCACCGCACTGTCGCCTGCGGATACCAGTTCCAATGATAGGAGCCGGGGTACGCGCTGCCGCGCCTGTCATAGAGCGATGAGGTTTTGGCATAAAGTGCACAACGTTTTACGGCGCGGGGAGAATCTCAACGTGGCATCGGCCTCGACTAGCTCTTTTTTGAGTCGCCCTTTCAAAAATTATCGTCGGTCGTCAACGAGGCCGCCAACCACTCGTTTACCAGATATAGACGTCTGCGCTCATAAAACAACGGGAGGCCGGTAATAAACGAACGTTCGCCTTTTACTTAGGAAAATCATTCCGATGCGGCAGCGCACAAGGTCCGTTTAAATTGGGGAATACCCGGGATGAATGAGCGATTCACTATCCTAACGCTAACTGATTCACGCCAGACGCCCGCCCGCCAAGCTTTGCAGCGAATACACCGAAGAATCGAGGCTTGAAGCGTACGCAGGACCACAGAAGAAGAACCGCGGCGAATCTATAAATTTGAACAAGACGCTCTGTTGGAATGGTGCGCTGTGCCGTTAAAGCAACAAAGAGCGTTTCATGTAGATCGGACACTGGTGCTAAACGGGGCCGGCGGAAGATAATCGGCTTGTAAAGGAGAAAGATCATGGATGCCAAACCACCGAAGATTCCGACCCCGGATAAAGTCTTTAGCCCGGATCCGGAACCTGTTGGCGTCGAGTTTTTGGGGGCCGAACTGCCGGAGCACGTGCGCGCCTTTTTCGACGAACAACGCAAGTCGTGCGACGCGAAGTAAGTGTGCAGTGGCGCAATGCGGTAGCGTTCCTTGTGCCTGGCGCACGAGGTGGGTTTCCTCGCGCGCTTCACCATTTCCTTAGCTCACACAGTTCGACTTGACCGAGTACGACGGCCTAGCGCTGGCGCTCGTCCGTCTGAGATAGTCAGTCCTGGCACGTCCGCAAGTTGTGCTGCCCACGCTCACAGCAGCGGCTTACCGGGCGGCGAAGACGCCCGCGCCGTCACGCATCGTCTATTCTTCTGGTTTTCTTTCGCGGCCGCCAGGCCTACGCCCCTCACATGAATCGTTTGTTTCGCTTTGCCGCGCCGTGCGTGCTCGCGCTGTTCGCCTGCCTTGCTTTCGCGCCCGCCCCTGTCCTCGCCGATGGCGACGACACCGCGCTCACGAACCTGATCGCGCTGGCCTCGCAGCGCCTCGCGCTCGCAGAGCCCGTCGCACGCTGGAAATGGGCCAATCATCAAGCGATTACCGACACGCCGCGCGAAAAAGCCTTGCTCGCCGATGTCGAAAAACGCGCGGAGGCGGCCAATGTCGATCCCGCATTCGCGCGCGCCTTCTTCCAGGACCAGATCGACGCCAGCAAAGACGTGCAGAACGCGCTGTTCGCGAACTGGCGTGCTACTCAACCGCCGCAAGAGCCGGCGCCCGACCTAGCAACCAGCACGAGGCCGCAACTGGACCGCTTGACGCAATCGCTCGTCGCCGGGCTTGCTCGCGTGCAACCGCTGCGCGCGGCGCCGGATTGTCCGTCGCGCGTCGCCCAATCGCTGGCCAACTGGAAGTCCCTGACTCGCTACGATTCGGCGCGCTCCAGTGCATTGACTCGCGCTCTCGGACATGTATGTGAAACCGGCGGCGTCGGCGCAACCGGTTAACGGACATGAACCCATGGAAGGCGCGCCGCACGGACGTCTGGAGATAAATCCGCGCGCTGAAGCACAACTAATGCTCGCCACCATTGCGCGATCAGGCGAGCGCCGTCAAACGACGCCAATCACAGGCGCGTCGTTCGGCACGCCTAGCGGCATCATCTGCAAACCACGCGCGAGGTGGCTCTGCAAAATGCGGTACGTCGACAGTTCGAATTCACCTGTCATGCTCGATGCGTGCAATTCGGCGGCTTGCGCCAACGACGGCGCATGGCCGACGTAGCACCAACGGTCGACCACATGAAAAGCACGCGCCTGTGACGCTTCTTCCCGCTCCTCGAAAACGACGGGACCCTGGAAGGGCCACGGCGCGTCAGCCGGATCGCTCTTGGTGACGCGCGGCACGCGGTTATGTCCGGGCCGTAGCGTCGCAATCCACTGCGCCTCGGCCAGCATCGCACCCAATTCGCCGCCCGTCGCGCGCCATTCGACGCGCCTCACCTGCTGGGCGAGCCGCATATCCTTCGACGAACGCCGCTCGCCTGTCAGATGCGCGCGAAGCCGCTGACGGACACGCACGCTTCGCCCGACGTACAGTGGCAAATCGGCGTCTCCATAGAACGCATAGACACCACATCCCGCAGGCGCGGTCTCAAGCAAGTCTTCCGTGATGTCGCCGGCCAGCCGATAACGCCGCGTGGTGCGTTCGATCTGCGCGCGCAAAACGTCCAGCGGCACAAGGCCATGCAGACGCTGCCAGAACTGCCAGATCAGATCGGCGTCGGCGAGCGCGCGATGGCGGTCGGAAGGCACGAGCGCGTGACGTTCGACCAGTGCGTCGAGCCCGTGACGCTTCTCGGACGGAAACAACGCACGCGACAGGCGCACTGTGCACAGCACGTCCGGATCGAATGCGAGCCCGACACGCCGAAACTCACCGCGCAGAAAACCCCGGTCGAAGCTGGCGTTATGCGCGACGAACAATTTGCCGTGAAGCCGCTTGAACAGCTCGGGCGCGATGGCGTCGAACGTCGGCGCCCCGCGCACCATGGCGTTCGTGATGCCCGTGAGCTGCTGGATGAACGACGGGATGGGTTGCTGAGGATCGACAAGGCTGCTCCAGCGCGTGACGCCGGCCGGCCCTACTTCGACGACACCCACTTCAGTGATGCGGTGCTCGGCGGTCGAGCCGCCAGTGGTTTCGAGATCGACGAAGACGATTGGATCTTCAAAGGCCGGTTCGGCCAAAAACTGTTCAGACATGAAAGGGATGCTTGGGCTCGTGACTTTGCGGCAAGTATGCACTAGTTGGCGCCCGCTGAGCCGCAGAGCGTTGCCGTTGCCGCGGCTGCGAGAGAGATCCGGGTGTTCGACCGAAATAAAAAAGGCCTCGCAACCCACGCGAGCTCCTTAGCCGCGAGTGTGCGCCGCAGCCCGCGGCTTACAGCGGCTGGATATTCGCCGCTTGTTTGCCCTTCGGGCCCGTCTTGACTTCGAAAGACACGCGCTGATTTTCGTTCAGTGATTTGAAGCCTTCGGTGCGGATTTCCGAGAAATGCGCAAGGAGATCGCCGTCACCTGAATCCGGCGTAATGAAGCCAAGGCCCTAAGCATCGTTAAACCATTTGACGATACCCGTTCGCATTTTCCAGTTTCCCTTGATGATTTATCAAATCGGGCATTGCCTCACTGCCTCAATTCATTGCCGCTTTATCCATGCAGGATAATCCGTAATGCACGGGCGCAAGAGCGGCCACTGACTTCCAGCCTTGCCGCTATACGGGGACTGGAGAAGCGTCGTCAAGAAAATCCAGGTATTCGTTAAGCCACTGTCAGATCGTAATTTAGGCCACATGGTGGGATGGGTAGGCGGTTTGATACTTGTTCAGTCGTCATATTCCTGAAATGGCGAATGGCCAGACCATGAGCAACAATATTTCTGATGCACGCCCGCTTCGTAACGATTTGTCATTTTAGTAAGTGTTTCTCCGGGTTGTTCGACGAGTACACCGAACTGCATCATAAAGTCAGCATTTGCAGTAATGCGCATCAGGAGATTCGCCATGCAGTTCTGTGAAATCCGCCGCCTCCTCTCCAAGCTCATTCCCCAATTAGGCCAATCACCGACGCCGGACACTCGCGCGCGCGGGGTCGAGCCGGACGCCATTGCATCCTCCGCGCTGACGTTCGATCCGGTGTGGCATGGGGACCATTGGCAGAACCTATTGTCGTCGCCAATGGACGCGCGCCGCTACATCATGGAGGACTGGAACGCCCCCACGGCAAACGAGTGGCGGAACGTGGACCCTGCGGGGTCGGCGCACTAGTCCCACGAACGCCCGCAGCCGCCCTCGCGCCGAATCAGCAGACAAAAAAAGCGCGACTGAGAAGTCGCGCCGACAAAGGTTTGGAGATCTTTTCCGTCAACGAAAAAGTCCGCTTCGGAAAGCAGAACTCACAGTATAGCCTTTAATTCCCACGGGAATTATTCACACAAATAGCAATCGTCTGTTGCAGCGACAACAACAATCCACCGCGCAATTCGCGCACGTTGTTTTTTTGCATCGAACTCGCGTCGCAAATTAGCAACGCAATCGGCTCAGTCCCATTGCGCATCTTTCTGGCCTGGCGGAAACCCTTGAGCAGCCGGGCTTCAGCGGCATTCGCATATCGTTTCTAAAGACGTAATACTTTATTGCAAGAATCGAAACGCCCGCTGAGTAAAACGTCTCTCTACACTTTGCGTAACCGGAAACCAGCGCACCGTTTTTCAGACGCGCACTTCACACGGATTACGCCTCTCGCAGCGCTCGCGTGAAGGGTTTGCCGAAGCTGGATTCAATACCCACTCTCGCTCTCGGAGTAACAAGATGAAAAAGACTCTCATGGTCGCGGCCCTTACGGGCGTATTTGCAACTGCGGCGCACGCTCAAAGCAGCGTCACTCTGTACGGCCTGATCGACGCCGGAATCACCTACACCAACAATCAGCACGGTCACAGCAACTGGCAACAAACGAGCGGCTCGGTGAACGGCAGCCGCTGGGGCCTGCGTGGCGCTGAAGATCTGGGCGGCGGTCTGAAGGCGATCTTCACGTTGGAAAACGGCTTCGGCATCAACGACGGCTCGCTGAAGCAAGGCGGCCGCGAGTTCGGCCGTCAGGCGTTCGTCGGTCTCGCCAGCAACCAGTTCGGCGCCGTGACGCTCGGCCGTCAATACGACAGCATGGTTGATTACGTCGGCCCGCTCGCGCTGACGGGAACCCAGTATGGCGGCACGCAGTTCGCCCATCCGTTCGACAACGACAACCTGAACAACTCGTTCCGCGTCAACAACTCGGTCAAGTACACGAGCGCGAACTATGGCGGCTTCAAGTTCGGCGGCATGTACGGCTTTTCGAACCAGGCGGACGGCTTCGCCAACAACCGCGCTTACAGCGCCGGCGCGTCGTATAACTGGGGCGGCCTGAACGTCGCTGCGGCTTACCTGCAATTGAACAGCAACGGCGCGACCGGCGCTGCTGCAGCGTTCAACTCGGGCGGTGCGGTATCGAGCGACAACACCTTCTTTGCCCGCCGTCAGCAGACGTGGGGCGCAGGCGCGAACTACGCGTTCGGCCCGGCAACCGTCGGCCTCGTGTACTCGCAAACGAACCTGGCCGGCCTCGCCGGAATCGGCGCTGGCGCATCCGGCCAGACGGGCGGTATCGGCTTCCCGAGCAGCAGCGCGCATTTCCAGAACTTCGAAGCAAACGCTCGCTACGCTCTGACGCCGGCTGTCAGCATCGCCGGTTCGTACACGTACACGCGCGCGAGCCTCGCTGGCACGCGTCCGCACTGGAATCAGTTCAACTTGCAGACGGCATACGCGCTGTCCAAGCGCACGGACGTGTACCTGCAAGGCGAATACCAGCAGGTCAACGAGAGCGCCATCGTCGGTGCGGACATCAATGGTCTGGCTGCTTCGAGCAACAACAAGCAGGTTGCTGTCACGGCAGGTCTGCGTCACCGCTTCTAAAGCGGCGCGCGGGGCTCGCAGCATGGAAGGCGCCGTTCGCGGCGCCTTTTTTATTGTCCGCTGCCAACGCGTGCCGCCGGTAGACCGAAGGCTGAAGCGCCGTGAGGCTAGCCGCCGGTATCGGGCGGTGGATATTTGACGTCGAGTATATCGATCGGTTGCGGTCCGGCCGGCGTGTACAACGTGACGGTATCGCCAACCTTTGCCTTGAGCAGCGCCCGCGCGATTGGCGAAATCCAGCTCACGTGCCCGATGTCCAGATCGACCTCGTCGATGCCGACGATCGTCACGCTGTGCTCTTCGCCGTCTTCCGTCGCATATTCGACGGTCGCGCCGAAGAACACCTGATCGACATTCTCCTGTTTGCTGCTGTCGACAATCTCCGCGAGATCCAGACGCTTGGTCAGAAAGCGGATGCGCCGGTCGATTTCGCGCAGGCGGCGCTTGCCATAGATGTAATCTCCATTCTCGGAACGGTCCCCATTCGACGCCGCCCACGACACCAGCTTGACGACCTCCGGCCGCTCGGCATCGATCAGATGGAGCAGTTCATCGCGCATGCGGCGGTAGCCCGCGGGCGTGATGTAGTTTTTCGTACCCGCGGGAATGTCCGGCTGGACGACGTCGAGATCGTCGTCGTTCTCTTCGCTCGACTCTTTGACAAAGGCCTTGTTCATGATGATCCATAAGCTGCAGCAAACGACTGCGTCACTAGGTTACACGATCATGGCAACGAGACAAATCGCAGTTACACCCTTCCCTTTTTTGAAACCTTTGCTATAATCTCGTTTCTGCGTGCGGCTGTAGCTCAGTTGGATAGAGTACTTGGCTACGAACCAAGGGGTCGTGGGTTCGAATCCTGCCAGCCGCACCACTTATTCGAGGGCCTTCCTCCGGGAAGGCCCTTACGTTTTACCCAGTTTCCGTGCAGTATTGCATTATCTGTTTCGCGTGCGGCTGTAGCTCAGTTGGATAGAGTACTTGGCTACGAACCAAGGGGTCGTGGGTTCGAATCCTGCCAGCCGCACCACATCTTGAGGGCCTTCCAATCGGAAGGCCCTTTGTCTTTGCCCTTTGCCTCTGTTCAGTCGTTATTGGCAAGACAACCGCATCGCGCACCCCGTTATCGTGGCGGCGACTGAATATCGCCGATCCGTCCGTCCGGGCTCGGCAGGTCTTCAAAGACGTCGCCCGCGGTGGCCTCACCAATGCGTCGCGCCGTAACGCCGACCAACATCTGCGGCTCGCGCAGCATCTCGTCCACGCTATCGCCAAACCGGCTTTCGACGAACGCCCGCAGCAGCGCCACCCGCAGCGAGTCCGCACGTCCTTCCACCGCTCCCCGACCGCCTTCGAACTCCGCGACACACTGTGCCGGGCCATCTTCAGTGCGCTCGCGCATTTCGAGCCGTCGCGCGCGTTCCAGCACGGCCGCGGCGGCATCCCATGAGATGGAAGGTGTGAAACGGCCGTCCCAGGGGCGGCCACGGTCGTTACCGCGAATCGCGACAGTTTCGCCGCTTTCTGTGAACTGGATTTCGCGTACGAAGTCGTGCAGGCTGCGGGCCACCCAGTAATCGAGCGCGAGGCCTTCGAGGTCAGCTACTTTCATGAGCGTTCTCCCTGAGTTTTCAGGTCTGACTCCCGGGTGGCCGGCGCGTTCCAACAGAACAAACGACGTTTTGGAAAGCGAGCGCCGAAGCTCAGAAGCTCAGTAGTCGGCCCGCTCGCGGTCGATTCGCATGCCGCCGTCGTGCCGGTGATGGCCGTCGTCGCTCGGTCGTTCACGCGCGATGCGCATCACGTCGAGGTTCGTGCGCACGCGGCGCATGACGTTGGCCAGATGGACGCGGTCACTGACCTGGATCACGAAGCGCAGTACCGTGGATTCCTGCGACAAGTCCTCGTCCATCGCAATATGCACGATGTTCGCATCCGCCGAGGTAATGTCCGCAGCCACGCGGGCAAACACGCCCTTGTTGTTCTTGACCAGCACCTTGACCGCGACGTCGAACAGACGCCCTGGTTGCGGCGCCCACGCCACGTCGATCCAGCGGCCCGGATCGCGCCGGTGGATGCGCTGGGCGACGCGGCAGTCGGTGGTGTGAATGGCCATGCCGAGGCCGATGCCGATATAGCCCATGATGTCGTCGCCCGGAATCGGACGGCAGCACGCGGACAATTGCACCGACATGCCCTCGGTGCCGGTGATGACCACCGGCGGCGCATGAGGCGCCGAGCCGGATTCTGAGCGCGAGCCGTCATCGTCGGCGTCGCGGCCGCTCATCAGCACTTCGATGCGCTTGGCCATGACCGCCGCGACACGCCGGCCGAGACCGATGTCCGCGAAGATTTCCTGGCCGTTCTTGTTGCCCGTCCATTGCACGAGCTTTTCCCACGCTTCCGGGGTCACGTCCGACAGCGCCAGACCGTAGCCTTTCAACGCCTGATCGACAAGACGCTCGCCGAGTTGCACGGACTCGTTCAGCCGCATGGTCTTCAGATAATGGCGGATCGCG
The DNA here is from genome assembly GCF_002879865.1 of Paraburkholderia rhynchosiae. Classification (GTDB taxonomy): domain Bacteria; phylum Pseudomonadota; class Gammaproteobacteria; order Burkholderiales; family Burkholderiaceae; genus Paraburkholderia; species Paraburkholderia rhynchosiae. The sequence continues at coordinate 71,104 of NZ_PNXY01000003.1, read as the reverse complement.
GAACGCGCCTTGCCTGTGCGGACGAAACCGAGCCACGCCGGGTTCGGCTTCGAATACGGCGCCGTAATCACTTCGACAATGTCACCGCTCTTCAGCTCGGTGCGCAGCGGCAGCAGTTCGTTGTTGATCTTCACCGCGACGCACTGGTTGCCCAGGTCGCTGTGGATCGAATACGCGAAGTCGAGCGCCGTGGCGCCGCGCGGCAACGCCATGATCTTCGACTTCGGCGTGAATACGTAGACCGCATCCGGGAACAGATCGATCTTCACGTGCTCGAGGAATTCGCTCGAGTCGCCTGCTTCGCTCTGAATGTCGAGCAGCGACTTCAGCCACTGATGCGCGCGCTTTTGCACATCGTTCAGGTCCGCGCTGCCGTTCTTGTACAGCCAGTGCGCGGCCACGCCCGCTTCAGCGATTTCGTGCATCTTGCGCGTGCGCACCTGAAACTCGATCGGCGCGCCAAACGGACCGACGAGCGTGGTATGCAACGACTGATAGCCGTTCACCTTAGGGATCGCGATGTAGTCCTTGAACTTGCCCGGCACGGGCTTGTACAGAGCATGCAATGCGCCGATGCACGTGTAGCACTCCAGCGCGCTGTCGACCACCACACGGAAACCGTACACGTCGAGCACCTGCGAGAACGACAACTGCTTGTCGCGCATCTTCTTGTAGATGCTGAAGATAGTTTTCTCGCGGCCGGTGACTTCGGCGTCGATCTTCGCGTCGGCGATTGCGCGCTGCACCGCTTCGAGAATCTTGCCGACTACTTCGCGCCGGTTGCCGCGCGCGGCCTTAACGGCTTTTTCGAGCGTGGCGTACCGATGCGGATTGAAGTTCGCGAAGCTCAGGTCCTGCAGCTCGCGATACGTATTGTTCAATCCGAGCCGGTGCGCGATGGGCGCGTAGATGTCCAGCGTTTCGCGCGCCACGCGACGGCGCTTTTCGTGCGGCACGGCGCCGAGCGTGCGCATGTTGTGCAGCCGGTCGGCGAGCTTCACCAGAATCACGCGGACGTCGCGCGCCATGGCCAGCAGCATCTTGCGGAAGTTTTCCGCTTGCGCTTCCTCGCGATTGCGGAACTCCATTTTGTCCAGTTTCGACAAACCGTCGACCAGTTCCGCGACCTTCGCGCCGAATCGCTCGGCGAGCTCGGCCTTGGTCACGCCCTGGTCTTCCATTACGTCATGCAGCAGAGCCGCCATGATCGCCTGGCCGTCGAGATTCCAGCCGGCGCAGATTTCCGCGACGGCAACCGGATGCGTGATGTAGGGCTCGCCGCTCTGGCGATACTGGCCGAGGTGGGCTTCGTCGCTGAAATGGAAGGCCGCCTTGACTTCCTTGATCTCTTCCGGCTGCAGATAGCCGGACAAGGCGGACGTCAGCCTGGCAATGGAGACGACGTCATGCCGGCGCGGTTGCTCGGGCGTGGCGGTCGGCCCGAACAGATGGCGAAACGACTGTTCGAGGACCGCGTCGATGTACTTGCGTGCAGATGAGGGCGAGTCGGCGTCATGCTCCGCTTCCGTAGCGGTGGGCGGGGTGGTACTCATGTTCGCCTCCGTAGCGGTTCAGGGTTGACGCCGGTCTGCGCGTTGATGCAATCAGGTATGGCAAAAAAGCTGTGGCAAACGTGTAGCAAGCGGTGTAGCAAGCGGTGTAGCAAGCGGTGTAGCAAGCGGTGTAGCAAATCGGTGTAGCAAATACTTGCCAATCGAAAACGGAAACAGCGCGCCTTAAACTGGCACCTTCTTCAGCATTTCGACGCCGACCTGACCGGCCGCGATTTCGCGCAGCGCGACGACCGTGGGCTTGTCGCGGCTTTCGATCTTCGGCGTGTGACCTTGAGCGAGCTGACGCGCGCGATAGGTCGCGGCAAGCGCGAGTTCGAAACGGTTCGGGATCTGTTTGAGGCAGTCTTCGACGGTAATGCGGGCCATGTTGGGTTCCTTCTCAGTATGTTGCTTATTCTACCTTATGTGCTCGAATCGCCACCGCGTTCAGGGGTGCGGAAGGTGAATGCCGAGCTGCACGAAAAGCTTCGTATGACGCGCGTATTGCGAGGCGAAGCGCGAACGCGTCGCGGCCACGAGACACTGCAGTTCGCCGAGCGCGCGATCGAACTTCTCGTTGATCACCACATACTCCGCTTCGGCCGCGTGCGCCATCTCGCTGCCTGCGGCGAGTAGCCGTCGCGTGATCACATTCGGCTCGTCCTGGCCGCGCTTTTTCAGACGCTCTTCGAGCGCTTCGAGCGACGGCGGCAAAATGAAAATTTCGACCGCGTTGTGAAACTGCTTCTTCACCTGTTGAGCGCCCTGCCAGTCGATTTCGAGCAGCACGTCATGGCCGCTTTTCATCTGCTCCTCGATCCACACGCGCGACGTGCCGTAGTAGTTGCCGTGCACTTCCGCGCTTTCCAGAAACTCGCCGGAGTCGTGACGCTTCATGAAATCGTCGACGGTCGTGAAGTGGTAGTGCTCGCCGTCCTGCTCCTGCGGACGCGGCGGGCGCGTCGTGTACGAGATCGACAGACGGATGGCGTCGTCGCCGGCGAGCAGCGCGTTCACGAGCGTCGACTTGCCCGCGCCCGAAGGCGCGACGACCATGAACAGGTTGCCGGGATAGGCGCCGGCATACGGGTTGCGCGGTGCGCCGCTTTCGCGTGTGTGATGATCGGTCATGTTGTGATGCTCCAGCCTTATTCCAGATTCTGTACCTGCTCGCGCATCTGTTCGATGAGCAGCTTCAGGGTCATCGACGAATCCGCCAGTTCCTTCGCGGCCGCCTTCGAGCCGAGCGTGTTCGCTTCGCGATTGAGTTCCTGCATCATGAAGTCGAGCCGCTTGCCAACCTTGCCGCCCTTCTCGATCACGTGACGCGTTTCGTTCAGGTGAGCAGTAAGGCGCGACAGTTCTTCCGCGATGTCGATACGGATGCCGTACATCGTCACTTCCTGGCGAATCCGCTCGTTGATCTCTTCGCGCGACACGATGGTCGCGGCCGTATCGGGCGCGGCAATGCCGAGCGCTTCCTGCAGGCGTTCGACGATCTTCTGCTGATGCTTCGTGATCAACTCCGGCACGAGCGGCGTGATCTTCGTGACGATCGCTTCCATCTCCGTGACGTTGGCGAGCAGCATCGTCGCGAGTTGCGCGCCTTCGCGGGCACGCACGTCGATCAGATCCGTAATGGCCTGCTTGCCGCATGCGAGCACCGCGTCGCGCAGTACCTCCGGCGCCACGCCTGTCTCGGCGAGCACGCCCGGCCAGCGCAGAATTTCGCCGGCACGCAGACGGCCCGCTTCCGGGAATGTCGCGAGCACCGTGCGTTCGAGCAACGCCAGTTGCGTCAACGCGTCACGATTGACCGAACCGGCATTCGCCGTCTGTTCGCTGCGCTGCAGATTGATACGGATATCCACCTTGCCGCGCGACAGCTTGTTCATCAGCATTTCGCGCAGCGTGGGTTCGCAGACGCGCACGTCTTCCGGCATACGGAAGTTGAGGTCGAGAAAGCGCGAGTTCACTGTGCGCAGTTCGACCGACACGCTGACGCCGCCCGTGCCCGACGCCGCGACGAGTTCGCGTGTCGCGCTCGCATAGCCAGTCATGCTGTAGATCATCGTATGTCTCGTGATTGTGGCCATGCGTGAGACGCTGGCCGAAGAGTCGAATCGCCCGGCGTGTACGAGACGCGAGGCGGAGAATCGGCATTATCCCATTTTTGGCGATGAGACCCCTTGGAGAGCCGCGGCCGACGCGGCCAGCCGCCCTGCGCATGGCCGCCCCGATCGGCTGTAAAATCTCGCTTTCCCTGCTGCTTTCCTCCTACCGAATCGAACATGACCGACATCACTCAACGCCCCAGCGGCCGCCTGGCCAATCAGCTGCGCGACGTGCGCATCACGCGCCACTACACGAAGCACGCGGAGGGCTCGGTGCTGGTCGCATTCGGCGACACGAAAGTGATCTGCACGGCGAGCATTGCCGAGAGCGTGCCGTCGTTCCTTCGCGATCGCGGCCAGGGCTGGCTCACCGCCGAATACGGCATGCTGCCGAGGGCCACGCATACGCGCAGCGACCGTGAAGCGGCGCGCGGCAAACAGACCGGGCGCACACAGGAAATCCAGCGGCTGATTGGCCGTGCGCTGCGTTCCGTGTTCGATCTCGAGAAGCTCGGCGCGCGCACGCTGCATATCGATTGCGACGTGATCCAGGCCGACGGCGGCACGCGCACGGCGAGCATCACTGGCGCCTTCGTCGCCGCGCATGACGCAATCAGCAAGCTGCTGGCCGCGGGCCGCATCGAAAGCTCGCCCATCAGTGATTACGTCGCGGCGATTTCGGTCGGCGCGTACGACGGCGTGCCTGTGCTCGACCTCGACTACGACGAAGATTCGCAATGCGACACCGACATGAACGTGGTGATGACGGGCGCGGGCGGTTTCGTCGAAATTCAGGGCACCGCCGAGGGCGTGCCTTTCTCGCGCGACGAAATGAACGCGCTGATGGATCTCGCGAGCGACGGCATCGCCACATTGATCGCGAAACAGAAAGAAGCGCTGGAGTTCCGAGGTGAGTGAAGTTCGTGAAGGCAATGGCGCCGCTCGATCGGCATCGCCATTGAACAAGGTCGTGCTCGCGTCGAACAACGCGGGCAAGCTGCGCGAGTTCGCGGCGCTCGTCGGCGCGGCCGGCATCGAGCTGATTGCGCAAGGCGACCTTGGCGTGCCCGAAGCGGAAGAGCCGCATCCCACGTTCGTCGAAAACGCGCTGACGAAGGCGCGTCATGCTGCGAAGCTCACCGGCCTGCCCGCCCTCGCCGACGACTCCGGCCTCTGCGTGCGCGTGTTGCGCGGCGCACCGGGCGTTTATTCGGCGCGCTACGCGCAGCTCGCCGGCGGCGAAAAGAGCGACGCGGCGAACAACGCGCGGCTGGTGTCCGCATTGCAAGGCGAAAGCGATCGCCGCGCGTACTATTACTGCGTGCTCGCACTGGTGCGTCACGCGGACGATCCCGAGCCGCTGATCGCCGAAGGCCGCTGGCATGGCGAGATCCTCGATGCGCCGCGCGGCTCGCATGGTTTCGGCTACGATCCCTACTTCTTCTTGCCGTCGCTGAACGCGAGCGCCGCGGAACTGGAACCGGCGGTGAAAAACGCCAGCAGCCATCGCGCGATTGCGTTGCGCCAACTGCTCGCGCGCCTGACGGAGGAAGCATGATTCCGATCAAGCCGACGCCCGCCGATGTCGGCAACGGCGTCATCAAGGCATTCACGTCGCCAGGCGGCATCCGTCTGACGTCGCTGCCGCCGCTGTCCTTGTACGTGCATTTTCCGTGGTGCGTGCGCAAGTGTCCGTACTGCGATTTCAACTCGCATGAGTGGAAGGGCGACACGTTCCCCGAGAACGAATATCTCGACGCGCTACGCGCCGATCTCGAGATGGCGCTGCCGCTTGTCTGGGGTCGGCAGGTGCATACGGTGTTCATCGGCGGAGGCACGCCGAGCTTGCTGTCGGCAGCGGGACTCGACCGCATGCTGTCGGACGTGCGCGCGCTACTGCCGCTCGACGCCGACGCGGAGATCACGCTCGAAGCCAATCCCGGCACGTTCGAAGCGGCGAAATTCGCGCAGTTTCGCGCGAGCGGCGTGAACCGGTTGTCGGTGGGCATCCAGAGTTTCAATGAGGCGCATCTGAAGGCGCTCGGCCGGATTCACGATTCGACGCAAGCGCGCCATGCGGTGGAAGTGGCCGCCAGCACCTTCGACAATTTCAATCTCGACCTGATGTTCGCGCTTCCGCAGCAGACGCTCGCCGAATGCCAGGCTGATATCGAGACCGCGTTGTCGTTCGCGCCGCCGCATCTTTCGCTGTATCACCTGACGCTTGAACCGAACACGCTGTTCGCGAAGTTTCCCCCCGCGCTGCCTGACGACGACGCCTCCGCCGACATGCACGACTGGATCCATGAACGCACGGCGGCCGCGGGATATGAGCACTATGAAGTCTCGGCGTATGCGAAGCCGCATCGGCAGAGCAAGCACAATCTGAACTACTGGCGCTTTGGCGACTATCTCGGCATTGGCGCCGGCGCGCATACGAAGCTGTCGTTTCCGAACCGCGTGTTGCGTCAGGCGCGCTATAAGCATCCGGCCACGTTCATCGAACAGGCGAAAGCGGGCACGGCGGTGCAGGAAGAACATGAAGTCGGGCCGCGCGATCTGCCGTTCGAGTTCATGCTGAATGCGCTGCGGCTCGTGGAAGGGTTTCCGGTGCATCGGTTTATCGAACGCACGGGTCTGTCGATGACCTCAATCGAGCCGGCTTTGCAGGAAGCCGAGCGCCGCAAGCTGATTACGCGCGACCACCAGAAAATTGCACCGACGCAGCTTGGGCAAGCGTTCCTGAACGATCTGCAGGCGTTGTTTCTGAAAGACCCGCAGTGAATGCAGACATAGAGAGCGCCGCAGAGAAGTTTTTTCAGGTTACAATTTGCGGCTTGGAGGTGTGGCCGAGTGGTTTAAGGCACCGGTCTTGAAAACCGGCGAAGGAGTGATCCTTCCGTGAGTTCGAATCTCACCGCCTCCGCCAAATCATCTCTACGAAGACACGGGCCGCGAGGCCCGTTTGTTGTTTGTCGTCATCACCCCCGCTACACCACCGCCGTCGCCTCAACCTCAATCTCGAACCCGTAATGCAACTGCGGAACTGGCACAACAGCACGCGCCGGCCGCGCCTCACCTGCCCAACGCGCGTAGATCTGATTGAAGCTCGCCCAGTGCTCGATATCGACGATATAAACGCGCACCTGCACGAGTTGCGCAACGCTGCTGCCCACGCACTCGAGGGCCGCTTGCACATTCGCCAGTACCTGCTCGGCTTGCGCCTCGAAAGAAGCGCCGGATAGCTTCTCGCCTCGCGCGTCGATCGGCAGTTGCCCCGACACGAAAACAAAGCCGTTCGCAACCGCCACGTGACTGTAGTGGCCACCAGGCTTGGCAAGCGTGGTGGGATTGTCGGTATGCGGCAAATACGCATCGTGCCGGCTGGCAGCCATGAATACCACTCCAGAATGAATGACGCCCCGCCGGCACGCGGCTGCCTGCGTCACACGCTGAGCGCGTCGAGCTTCTCGCGCGCGTCGGCGCAACGCCGGTTCAGGTCGCGATGCATCAACTGGCTGTCGAGCAGCGCCGATACATCGGTCAAGCCGAAATCAAAGCGCAAAACGTATTCGATGTCGGTGTAATCGTGATAGGCGCCGCTGTCGGCCAGCTTCTGCGCTTCGGCGAAAGCAGCATGTTGCCGTTCGCCGTTCATCAAATCTCTGATCGCCATGATTGCCGCTCCGAGGAACAGTGATCCCATCATAGCAATGCAAATCCAAATGCAAGGTCGCGTGCGCGCAACACCTGGTGTTTTCCGCTAGAAGCGCCTCGTGCACCGTGGGTGCGCAAAGGGGCCGGACGGGCTAGCTGGCATCGGGCTCATCGCGCTGTCTTTATGGCGTCTTCTTCATTGCGTGTCTTTATTAGGTCTTGTTCATCGCGGTCTTCATTGCGCCGTTCTAAACAGCGGCGACAGGCGCCTTCATTCCATGCCATCTGACGACCAGAATCCGGCCGACGTAGCACAGCGATCCCGCCACGCCCACCACAATGCCCATGCCCTTCGGCGAGCCGTCCTGCCACAGTCCGACCGCGAGGCTCGACAACGCGCCGAGCGCCAGCTGCATCGCGCCGAACAGGGCGGCCGCCGCTCCCGCATTCATCGGATAGCGATGCATCAGATCGGTCGTGCAATTGGCGGACAGCAAACCCACCACGCCGACGACGAAGAACAAACCGAATACGATCGACCACAAGCCGCCCCAACCGGTCAGGGAAACGACGCAGACGAACAGCGAAGCAATGCAGCTCACGCTCGCCGCGAAAGAAATGATCGGCAAGGACCCGAGTTGGCCGACGAGCCGCGTGTTCATGAAGTTGCCGAACATGATGCCGACGATATTCAGCGCGAACAGAAAGCCATAGTGCTGCGCCGACACATGAAAATGCTCGATGTAGACGAACGGCGTCGCCGTGATGTATGCGAACATCGACGCGAACGCCATACCGCCGCACAGCATATGCCCCCACGCCACCGGGTCGCGCAGCAATCGACCGTAGGCGGCGAACGATTTCAGCAGCGCCGAGTGCGCACGCTTCTCGCGCGGCCAGGTTTCCGGCACCTTGAGAAACGCGGTTATCGCGCACACGGTGCCGAACAGCGTCAGCGCGATGAATACGACGCGCCAGCCGCCGAGCAGCAGCAACTGTCCACCGATCAGCGGCGCAAGTAATGGCCCGATCGACGTGACGATGGCGAGCATCGACAGTACGCGTGCAGCATCGGTCGGCCCATGCGCGTCGCGCGCAATGGCGCGGGCGAGCACCGAGGCCGCGCCCGCGCCGAGCGCCTGCACGAAGCGGAACGTGACCAGCGCTCCAATTGAAAACGACAGCGTGCACGCAATGCTCGCCAGCGCATACATGATGATGCCGCCAAGCAGCACCGGCCGGCGGCCATAGGTGTCCGAGAGGGGCCCATAGACCAGCATGCCGATCGAAAAGCCGAACATGAAGCTGGTGAGCGTCGTTTGAGCCGCGCCTGTGCCGATCCCGAATGCCTGCGCGATGGTCGGCAAGCTCGGCAGATACATGTCGATGGAAATCGGCCCGCATGCGGCAAGCGCACCGAGCAACAGAATCAGCCGGCCATCTGGCCGGCGTCCGGTGACATGAGACATGGGAATCCAGGTGAAGCGCGCGGGTTCACGAAGCGGCGCACGGTGACACGAAAAAGGTCAAATGACCGCATCGATTGTACGCGACGGTTAACGCGTTTGCCGCGCTCGACAAACGCGGCAGCGGCAGGCGCGTGCGACCGCTCAAGACTTGCGGCCAGCGCGCCGGCGATCGGTTAAGCTGCCGCGTGAACGATTCGGCGTGACGCGGACATATCCGCGGCGCGCTTCTCCATTATTTGTGTGCAACGCTGCGATGACTGCCTTCCTGCTGATCTGGAGCCCCAAGAAATGGCCGTGGCCCGAACTGCCCGACGTGGCCAAACGCATTGCGGCGGGCGTCGCGGTAGCCGATGTCTGGGGCTGCGGATTCGCACGCGGCATCCTGCCCGGCGATCGCGTATTCCTGCATCGCGTCGCCATGGAACCAAAAGGCATTTTCGGCTCAGGCTATGTGACTCGCGCGCCCTACGAAGTCCCCGATCCGGCCACGAAGCGAGGCTACCGCCTGTGCATCGACTTCGTCTACGACTGGCTCGTCGACGCTCATGACGCCGTGGTGATTCCGCGGGACATGTTGCGCATGCATCCATTCTCGGTGCAGACCTGGGATGCGCAGAGTTCCGGCACGGTGATCAAGCCGATTGCGGAAGGCGCGCTTGAAAAGCGCTGGGCCGAACTCACGGGCAAACGCAAGCCACCCGAACTCGACGCGCCGGCGGGACCGGCGCGCTCGAGCAAAGCGACGGCGCATGCGGCGGCAACACTCATAAACAGCCCGCCGGCAAAGACCTCCGCCAGGAAGCGCCCGCCACCGCGCTGACAATGCGTTGGAGGTCCGGCCCGTGCGCAAGACCTGGTCTCACCGACTCCGGTACAATTTCCCTCACCTACCCCGGCGCCGCGCGAACCGTCCGCAGGCGACTCGCGCCGCTGCGCAACCCCATTCCAGTCATCGCCATGTCCAAAAACCAGACCCTTTTCGATCGCGCGCAACGCACCATTCCAGGCGGCGTTAATTCGCCGGTCCGTGCGTTCCGTTCGGTCGGCGGCACGCCGCGTTTCATTGAACGCGCGCAAGGCCCCTACTTCTGGGACGCCGACGGCCAGCGCTATATCGACTACATCGGCTCCTGGGGACCCATGATCCTCGGCCACGTGCACCCGGAAGTGCTCGAAGCGGTGCAGCGCGTGCTGGCCAACGGTTTCTCGTTCGGCGCACCGACCGAGTCGGAAATCGAAATCGCCGAGGAAATCTGCAAGCTGGTGCCGTCCATCGAACAGGTGCGCATGGTATCGAGCGGCACTGAAGCGACCATGAGCGCGCTGCGTCTCGCCCGTGGCTTCACGAACCGCAGCCGCATCGTCAAATTTGAAGGCTGCTATCACGGCCACGCAGACAGCCTGCTGGTGAAAGCCGGCTCTGGCTTGCTGACTTTCGGCAATCCGACGTCGGCGGGCGTGCCGGTCGACATCGCCAGGCACACCACGGTTCTGGAATACAACAACGTCGCGGCACTCGAAGAAGCGTTCAAAGCGTTCGGCAACGAAATCGCGTCGGTGATCGTCGAGCCGGTCGCAGGCAACATGAACCTCGTGCGCGCCACGCCGGACTTCCTGCAAGCATTGCGGCGCCTGTGCACCGAATACGGCTCCGTGCTGATCTTCGACGAAGTGATGTGCGGCTTCCGCGTCGCGCTAGGCGGCGCGCAGGAGGTCTACGGCATCACGCCGGATCTGACCTGCCTCGGCAAGGTGATCGGCGGCGGCATGCCGGCGGCGGCTTTTGGCGGACGGCGCGACATCATGGCTCACCTGGCGCCGCTTGGCGGCGTGTACCAGGCGGGCACGCTCTCCGGTAATCCGATCGCGGTTGCCGCAGGACTGAAAACGCTGCAACTGATCCAGGCGCCGGGCTTCTACGACACGCTCGCCGCGCGCACCAAACGTCTCGTCCAAGGGCTCGCTCTTGTCGCTCGCGAAGCTAATGTGCCGTTCGCGGCCGATTCGCTCGGCGGCATGTTCGGCCTGTACTTCACCGAGTCGATTCCGACGAGCTTTGCCGAAGTCACGAAAAGCGAGGTGCCGCGCTTTAACGCGTTTTTTCACCAGATGCTCGACGCGGGCGTCTACTTCGCGCCGTCGGCATACGAGGCGGGCTTCGTTTCGATTGCTCACGACGACGCCATCGTCGACGCGACGATCGACGCCGCCCGTGGCGCATTCGCGTCGCTTGCGGCCTGACGCCGGCGACACGGAACGAACGCGCTAACCGAAACCCGCAACCGCCCAGCCACCGCACCCGACCGGACACCGATGTTTTCGCAAACCGACTTCGTCCATATGGAACGCGCGCTTGCACTGGCCAAGCGCGGCATGTACACGACCGACCCGAATCCGCGCGTGGGTTGCGTACTCGTCAAAAACGGCGAAGTGATCGGTGAAGGCTTTACGCAACCGGCCGGTCAGGACCATGCCGAAATCCGCGCGATGAAAGACGCTCGCTCGCGTGGGCATGATCTGCGCGGGGCCACCGCTTACGTGACGCTCGAACCGTGCAGCCACTTCGGCCGCACACCGCCGTGCTCGAACGCGCTGATCGAAGCACAAGTCGCGCGCGTGGTCGCTGCAATGGAAGACCCGAATCCGCAAGTGTCCGGACGCGGTCTCGCGGTGCTGCGCGACGCCGGCATCGAAGTGCGCTGCGGCCTGCTCGCTAACGAAGCGCACGAGCTGAACATCGGCTTCGTGTCGCGCATGACGCGCGGCCGGCCGTGGGTGCGCATGAAAGTGGCGGCCTCCCTCGACGGCCGCACTGGCTTGCCCTCGGGTATCAGCCAGTGGATCACCGGCGAGGCCGCGCGCGCCGACGGCCATGCCTGGCGCGCCCGCGCGTCGGCGATTCTGACGGGCATCGGCACCGTCAGGGAAGACGATCCGCGCATGACAGTGCGCGCCGTCGACACGCCGCGCCAGCCACAACGCGTGCTGATCGACAGCCAGCTTGAGGTGTCACCGCAGGCGCAGATCCTGGCCGGCGCGCCCACACTGATTTTCTGCGGCAATCTCGAGCAACGGCATAGCGACCGTGCACAGGCGCTGCGCGAACGCGGCGCCGAGATCGTGCAACTGCCGAACGCGGCCGGCAAGGTGGATCTTCCGGCGATGCTGAAAGTGCTCGGCGAGCGCCAGGTGAACGAACTGCATGTCGAGGCCGGCTACAAGCTGAACGGCTCGCTGCTGCGCGAAGGCTGTGCGGACGAACTGCTCGTTTATGTCGCGCCTAGCCTGCTCGGCATCGACTCGATGAGCATGTTCAATCTGGGCGCGCCCGAAACTCTGGATGGCTGCGTCAAACTGACTTTTCACAACGTCGAACGGATCGGCGAAGATTTGCGGATTCTCGCGCGCCTGCTGCCGGCCGGCACTGCAGCAGGCGGCACAGATGCCACGGCCCAACCCGTTTAGCTTTGATCAAGGATTAGCACGATGTTCACAGGAATCGTAGCGGCTGTGGGCCGCATCGAGTCAGTCAAGCCTCTCGGCACGAACGGCGACGCGGGCGTGCGCCTGAACGTAGAAGCCGGCGGCCTCGATCTCGCCGACGTCGAACTCGGCGACAGCATTACCATTCAGGGCGCCTGCATGACCGTGGTCGCGAAGACCGACCATTCGTTCGAAGTCGACGTATCACGCGAAAGCCTGAACTGTACGGCGGGTCTCGGCGAAGTGGGCGAAGTCAACCTGGAGAAGGCTCTGCGCGCGCACGACCGGCTGGGCGGCCATATCGTCTCCGGTCACGTGGACGGCTTAGGCACGGTCAGCCATTTCGCGCCGGTCGGCGAATCGCACGAACTGCGCGTGCTGGCGCCGCGCGAGATCGGCCGCTATCTGGCGTACAAAGGTTCTATCACTGTCAACGGCGTGAGTCTGACCGTCAACTCGGTTAAAGATCGTGACGACGGCTGCGAGTTCTCGATCAATCTGATTCCACACACGGTCGAAGTGACCGCGCTCAAGCATCTGCGTGAAGGCACGCCGGTAAACCTGGAAATTGATCTCATTGCGCGATACGTCGAGCGCATGCTGAACGCGCCGAAGTAACAGCCAACAACGGGCGCTGGCCGGCCACCCATGGGCTGGCGGCGGCGCCTTGCCGCCTTCAGCCGGTTCATGCGTCTATCGTTTTCCCGAGCATAGCAACGGCGGACGGCTCATCGCCAGTCGGCCAAACGGCCTATGCCATCCGGCAGAGGCGACTTGGGACCGCGCGTGGCGTAAAATACGCGCTTTCCCGAAAATCTCGCCAACATGACGCTCGCCTCCACTCCAGAGATCATCGCCGAACTCAAAGCCGGCCGGATGGTGATTCTCGTCGACGAAGAAGACCGCGAAAACGAGGGCGACCTCGTGATCGCCGCCGAATTCGTTACGCCGGAAGCGATCAATTTTATGGCCCGCTATGGCCGCGGCCTGGTTTGCCTCACGCTGACGCAGGAGCGCTGCAAGCTGCTCAACCTGCCGCTCATGACGTACCGCAACGGCACCCAGTATGGAACCGCGTTCACCGTCAGCATTGAAGCGGCGGAGGGCGTGACCACCGGCATTTCGGCCGCCGACCGCGCCCGCACGATCGCCGCGGCGGTCGCGCCCGACGCGAAGGCCGAGCACATCGTGCAGCCGGGCCACGTGTTTCCGATCATGGCGCAGCCGGGCGGCGTGCTGGTGCGCGCCGGCCACACGGAAGCCGGCTGCGACTTCACCGCGCTGGCAGGACTCACGCCGGCCGCGGTCATCTGCGAAGTCATCAACGACGACGGCACCATGGCGCGCCTGCCCGACCTGATGGAGTTCGCAAAAGAGCACGGCCTGAAGATCGGCACGATCGCGGACCTGATCCACTATCGCAGCCGCACGGAATCGATCGTCGAGCGCATTTGCGAGCGCACCATGCAGACGGCGCACGGCGCGTTCCGCGCGGTCATGTACCTGGACCAGCCGAGCGGTCAGCCGCACATCGCCTTGGTGCGCGGTACGCCGAGCCCTGACCAGGACACGCCCGTGCGCGTGCACGAGCCGCTGTCGGTGCTGGATTTGCTCGAAGTCGGCGAATCCACTCATTCATGGACGCTCGACGCAGCCATCAAAGAGATCGCGTCACGCGAACTCGGCGTGGTCGTGCTGCTCAATTGCGGCGACTCCAAAGAGCATCTGATCGACGTTTTCAAGGCGTTCGACTCGAAGGAAAGAGCGGAAGCGCTCAAGCGCCGGCCCGTCGACTTCAAGACCTACGGCATTGGCGCGCAGATTCTGCGGGAGCTCGGCGTCGGCAAAATGCAGGTGCTGTCGAACCCGCGCAAACTTGGCAGCATGTCGGGCTACGGTCTCGAAGTCACGGGCTTCATACCCATGCCGGGCAGCGCCGCGCAGGCTCCGCAACAAGGCTGATCCGACCATTCACGCGCCTCGCGCTCACTCAAAACACTACGGAATTCACATGGAAATCGGACAATACCAACCGAACCTCGACGGCGACGGACTGCGCATCGGCATCGTTCAGGCGCGTTTTAACGAGCCCGTCTGCAACGGCCTCGCGGACTCGTGCATCGAAGAACTCGAACGCCTCGGCGTGACGGGCGAAGACGTGCTGCTCGTCACCGTCCCTGGCGCGCTGGAAATCCCGCTGGCGCTTCAGAAGCTCGCCGAAAGCGCGCAGTTCGACGCGCTGATCGCACTCGGCGCGGTAATTCGCGGCGAGACATACCACTTCGAGCTGGTCTCGAACGAAAGCGGCGCGGGCATCACGCGGATCGGCCTCGACTTCGGTATCCCCGTTGCGAACGCCGTGCTGACCACTGAGAACGACGAGCAAGCTGTGGCGCGCATGACCGAAAAGGGTCGTGACGCGGCGCGCGTTGCGGTCGAAATGGCGAACCTCGCCGTAGCGCTCGAACAGCTCGGCGGCGACGAAGAAGAAGATGAAGAAGAGGAACAGGCATGAAGAGCGCACGCCGACGCTCCCGCGAACTGGCCACGCAGGGGCTTTATCAGTGGCTGCTGTCGGGTTCGCCCGGTAGTGAGATCGACGCACAACTGCGCGGCGCCCAAGGCTTTGACAAAGCGGACCTCGAGCATCTGGACGCGATTCTGCACGGCGTGATCCGCGATTCGGAGGCGCTGTCCGCCGATATCGCACCGTGCCTCGACCGCCCGATCGAGCAGCTTTCGCCGGTCGAACGCGCGGTGCTGCTGGTCGCCGCGTTTGAACTGAAGAATCACGTCGATATTCCGTATCGCGTGGTGATCAACGAAGCGGTCGAACTCGCCAAGACTTTCGGCGGCGCCGACGGCTACAAGTATGTGAACGGCGTGCTGGACAAGCTGGCGGCAAAACTGCGCGTCGCTGAAACGGAAGCGGCTCGCAAGCGCTAAGCCTCGAGCGCTTGCGAGGCGCACGTGCAACGCTGGCCGCAACAGGATGCACCGCTTTTAAGGACGCCGCTCTGCGCATGAATCAACGCGCAAGGCGCCGTCCTGCTTCTGAACTGGATTTGATGACCGTATGAACTCCGTGACCGAACCTCTTATGCGGCTCGCCGCGCGCGTCGACTCCATCCAGCCTTTCTACGTGATGGAACTGGCCAAGGAGGCCGCGCTCCTCGAGCGCGACGGACGCGACATCATTCACATGGGGATCGGCGAGCCCGACTTCACCGCGCCGGAACCGGTCATCGAGGCAGCCGGGAATGCGCTGCGACGCGGCGTCACGCAATACACCAGCGCGCTCGGCCTGCACGCACTGCGCGAAGCGATTTCGGCGCATTACGCGGATGTGTACGGCGTCAAGGTGGATCCGGCGCGAATCGTCGTGACCGCGGGCGCGTCGGCGGCGTTGCTGCTCGCCTGCGCGGCATTGGTCGATCGCGACGACGAAGTGTTGATGCCCGACCCGTGCTATCCGTGCAACCGCCATTTCGTCATCGCCGCCGAGGGCAGGCCGGTTATGGTCCCAAGCGGCCCCGCAGAACGCTTCCAGTTGACCGCCGCGGACGTCGAACGGCTCTGGAACGAGCGCACCCGTGGCGTGCTGCTCGCGTCGCCGTCCAACCCGACCGGCACGTCGATCGAGCCGGCGGAACTCGAGCGCATTGTCAACGCGGTGCGGGCGCGTGGCGGCTTCACGATCGTCGACGAAATCTACCAGGGCTTGAGCTACGACGCGAAGCCCGTGTCGGCGCTCTCGTACGGCGAGGACGTGATCACCGTCAACAGTTTCTCGAAGTACTTCAACATGACCGGTTGGCGGCTCGGCTGGCTCGTGGTGCCGCCCGGCATGGTCGGCGCATTCGAGAAACTGGCGCAGAACCTGTTCATCTGCGCGTCGGCGCTCGCGCAACATGCCGCGCTCGCCTGCTTCGAACCGGAAACAATCGCCACGTACGAAGCACGTCGCCTTGAATTTAAGCGTCGCCGGGACTTCATCGCGCCGGCGTTGGAATCGTTGGGCTTTACGGTGCCCGTCACGCCAGACGGCGCGTTCTACGTCTATGCCGACTGCCGCACCGTCGCCCATCCGGCTGCCGGCGACAGCGCGGCTCTCACGAAAGCGATGTTGCATGACGCGGGCGTCGTGCTCGTACCGGGCATGGACTTCGGCACTCACGCGCCGAAGCAATACATCCGGCTGTCGTACGCGACCGCCTATCCGAAGCTCGAAGAAGCGGTCGAACGCCTGGCCAGGCTTTTCAGCGGGCAGTGAAGTGCACGAGGCGCGGGCCATCCGCCAGGCGCCTCCGCCCACCGACCTCTCGGCCGCTGCATTAACATACGGCACCAGCCGCAAAAAAGGACACCCGCCAGGTGTCCTTTTTTGTTGCCGTCCGCTGTCGCGTCAAGTCATCAGCATTACGTCGGGCAGGAAGCGCTTCAGGCGCCCAGTTCCGAGGCCGACGCCGCGTGTTTGGGAGTATTGGCGCTGGCATCGTCCTGTTCCGAAACCGGCGTCTTGCCCTGCCCCGCCGCGCTCAACGGATGGCTTCCTTCGAGCGTCACCTGCACACGCTTGCCGTTGTTGCCATTCGCCGAAGCCGAAGAAGACGCATTGTTCGATGCGGTGAGAACCGGGGCCTGCGGTGCATTGATGGGCACCTTGCGGCCACGCGCCACGTCACGCAGACGGGTACGCTCGGCCATCACCTTGGCGCCATAGCCGCCGTCGTCCGGCGACGTCGAGCCGACATACAGGCGCAAGCCGCCCGGCAGCGAACCGCCGCGCGCGATGCAATCCTTCAGAACCAGCGCGCCCACCTTGATGTTCGCGACCGGTTCGAGCGCCGCGCTCTCGCCGCCGAAATACTGGAACTTGTCCGAATGCACCTTGGACATCACCTGCATCAGCCCTTGGGCGCCCACGCCGCTCTCGGCGTAGGGGTTAAAGCCGGATTCGATTGCCATCACCGACAGCAGCAGCAGCGGGTCGAGACCGACTTCGCGGCCGGTATCGAAAGCAGCTTTCACGAGTTCGCTGACGGGCTCCTGCGCCACGCGGTAGCGGCGCGCCAGGTAGGACGCGACCAGATTCTGCTCGCGCGACGAAACGAGCACGCGATCGTCGCGCGCGTCGGCGGTAACGCGCTGCGCCGGGATCAGCCGGGCCAGCGCGGCAACGCTTTGCATGGTGCGCGGATCGAGACCGTTGAGCGCGGCGATGCCCATGCCAGTCGAGCCGGTGCCATCGAACGCGCCGTCGTAGCTAGTATTGCTGACGGTCGCGCCGTTGTTCGCGCGGCTCTGAGCGTCTGTGCGGTTCGAATTGGAGGACAGCGTTTCGTCCGGGGAAGTACGGCCCGGCGGTCCGAAAGCCGGCAGCGGGTTGCCTTGCAGCAGGCGCGCGGGGCCGGCTTGCACGGCGGCGGAAAGGACCGGCATCAGCTTGGCCGCGAGGGCGCCCCGCCACGTCGGCATCAGCCACAGCGCGATTGCCAGCACGACGGCGATGCCGCCGACAATGCTGAACAGGTGATGACTCATTTGCGTCCCGCGACGCACGGCACCGCGCACGACTTGCGCGATACGTTCATCGGGACGCCACGATAACCAGGCGTTCATTCAGATCTCCCATGTTGCATGATCCGCGAACTCCGCCGGACAAACAGGCGGTAACACACGTTCGCAGAGTCAAGACATCGCGCGCTCTGTCTGGTTAGGGCAGCAGCGACGTCGGGAAAACGGCAAATACCGTTTGTGGGGAGCCATCCTGAAAAGCAGTCCGCGGCATGTCGAAAACATGCGGGCGGTGGCTCCCACGCGAAAAACCAGCGTCAGTTAACGCTGGCGAGGACATCAATAAGACCGTCGTATATCGTGCAGGCTTCGGTATACGGTGACGCGTTGCGTCTGATGGGACCGGGGGCAGTGGTAAAAAGGTTCACGCCCTGCAACCAATGTGGACGGATTCTATGCAGGGTTTTATAGATCGTCAACACTATAAATAGGCAAAAGTATAACTAATTGTAATAAAGACCCGCGTCTGGACCGTCCAAAAGACCGTGGCAAGCGCGTCTTCGGCAATTTCACCTCGTCCTTCCGTCCTGGGCCGTTCGGCCGATCTACGTGCGCTACCCAACGCAGGTAAAATCGACAATCGTTCTGGCGCCTCCAACCCCGTTGCGCCACACCCTTTCCGCCGCTCGCCGGCATTGAACCCGCATCAGATGAAATACAAAGACTTGCGTGACTTCATCGGCCGTCTCGAGACGATCGGAGAGCTGCGCCGTATCCCGCAAAAGGTCTCGCCGATCCTGGAAATGACCGAAGTGTGCGACCGGGTGCTGCGCGCCGGCGGTCCGGCTTTGCTGTTTGAGAACAGGGAACGGCATCCGTTCCCTGTTCTCGGCAACCTGTTCGGCACGCCGCGCCGCGTGGCGCTCGGCATGGGCATCGACGCACAGGCCGGGGAAGGCGACGGCGCCGCGCTCGAGTCGCTGCGCGACGTCGGCCGGCTGCTGTCCGCATTGAAAGAGCCCGAGCCGCCAAAAGGCCTGAAGGACGCGGGCAAGCTCTTCTCGCTCGCCAAGGCCGTGTGGGACATGGCGCCCAAGACTGTGAGCGCGCCGCCCTGCCAGGAAATCGTCTGGGAAGGCAATGACGTCGACCTCGAAAAGCTGCCCATTCAGACCTGCTGGCCGGGCGACGCGGGCCCGCTGATCACGTGGGGCCTGACCGTCACAAAAGGCCCGAACAAGAGCCGACAAAACCTCGGCATTTACCGCCAGCAAGTGATTGGACGAAACAAGTTGATCATGCGTTGGCTCGCGCACCGCGGTGGCGCGCTCGACTTCCGCGAGTTCGCGCTAAAGAATCCGGGCCAGCCATATCCGGTCGCCGTTGTGTTGGGCGCGGATCCGGCAACGATTCTCGGCGCGGTCACGCCGGTGCCCGATACGCTCTCGGAATACCAGTTCGCCGGTTTGCTTCGCGGCGGCCGGACGGAACTCGCCAGATGCCTTACGCCCGGCGTCGACGGCTTGCAGGTGCCCGCGCGCGCGGAAATCGTGCTCGAAGGCTTCATTTATCCGCAGGAAGGCGCACCCGCGCCTGCTCCGGCGGGCGCTCCCCCGCGGCCCGCCAAGGGTGCGTCGGCTGCCTACGAGCACGCGCTCGAAGGCCCGTACGGCGACCATACCGGCTACTACAACGAACAGGAGTGGTTCCCCGTCTTCACAGTCGAGCGCATCACCATGCGCCGCGATGCGATCTACCACTCCACGTACACCGGCAAACCGCCCGACGAACCGGCCGTGCTCGGCGTCGCGCTCAACGAAGTATTCGTGCCGCTGCTGCAGAAGCAGTTCGCCGAAATCACCGACTTCTATCTGCCGCCCGAAGGCTGCAGCTACCGCATGGCCATCGTACAGATGAAGAAGAGCTATCCGGGTCACGCGAAGCGCGTGATGTTCGGCGTCTGGAGTTTCCTGCGGCAGTTCATGTATACGAAGTTCATCGTCGTGGTGGACGAGGACGTGAATATCCGCGACTGGAAAGAAGTGATCTGGGCGATTACCACGCGAGTCGACCCGACGCGCGATACGGTGCTCGTGGACCGCACGCCGATCGACTACCTCGACTTCGCCTCGCCGGTCGCGGGACTGGGCTCGAAGATGGGGCTCGACGCGACCAACAAATGGCCCGGCGAGACCGATCGCGAATGGGGTCGCCCAATCGAGATGGACGCGGCAGTGAAACAGCGAATCGACAGTTTGTGGAACGAGCTGGGCCTGTGAGCGCGCCGACCGCATAACCGGATACCGCATAGCCGAATAACAAAACTGATGGAGCCGTTGCGCGGATGCACGCCTTTTCGATGATGTCGGACGGGTTTTTCCTGTCTTTGTCCTTGTGTCTGGACATCGGGCTCGTGAACGTCGCGATGATTTCGCTCGCGTTGTCGCACGGATTCAAACCGGGCTTCTGGCTCGGCCTTGGCTCGTGCGTCGGCGATCTGATTTATGCAGCGCTCGCGCTTGCCGGCATGGCTGCGCTGCTGCGATTCGAATCGGTGCGCTGGGTCGTGTGGATCGGCGGTGCGGCCGTCCTGCTCTTTCTCACGTGGAAGATGGCGCGTGAAGCGATGTTTCCAGCCTCGGCGCCACCTGTCGCCGGCGAGGCGAACGCGGATGCACCGCATCTCCCGGCATGGCGTGGCTTTTTACGCGGCGTGTTGCTGGCGGTATCGTCTCCGTCGGCGATCCTGTGGTTCGCGGCGGTGGGCGGCGCGTTGATCGCCAAGGCCGGCGCGACGAGCGTCGCCACGGCGCCGGTGTTCCTCGGCGGCTTTTTTCTCGGCGGCCTGTGCTGGACGATCTTTATCTGCGGGCTCGGCAGTCACGGCCGCAAACGTGCCGGCACCGGTTTGTTGCGCGCCTGCCATGTGCTGTCCGCGCTGCTGTTCGCCTACTTCTCATATAGCGTGATCATGAACGGTTATCGCGACCTGATCTTGCAAACCGCTCAACAGGCGCCAGTTGCGCAAACGGCGGGCTGACAAAAACCGCCCGCGTCGCGGGCCGGCGTCGATCAAATCAGGCAGGCAGAACGCCCGCAAAGCGCGATCAGGCCAGATACTGTGCGAGCTTCGGGAGGTCGACATTACCGCCGCTCACCACCACGCCGACGCGCTTGCCCTTCACCGGCACCACGCCGTTCAGCACGGCCGCCGCCGCGAGGCAACCGGTCGGCTCGACCACGATCTTCATGCGCTGCGCGAAAAAGCGCATCGTTTCGATCAACTGCTCGTCGGTGACCGTTTCGATTCGCGCAACCAGTTTGCGGATGATCGCAAACGTGTAGTCGCCGAGATGGGTGGAGGCGGCGCCATCGGCGATGGTGCGCGGCGTGTCGATATGCACGATCTCGCCGCGCGCCAGCGATTGCTGAGCGTCATTGCCGGCTTCCGGCTCAACGCCGACCACCGTGCACGCCGGGCTCAATGCCGCCGCGGACAACGCGCTGCCACCAGTCAGTCCGCCGCCGCCGAGGCACACGAACAACATGTCGAGCGGCCCGGTTTCATCGATCAACTCCTTCACAGCGGTGCCCTGCCCCGCGATCACATGCGGATGATCGTACGGCGGGATCAGCGTCATGCCGCGTTCCTCGGCGAGCCGCCGGCCGATCTGTTCGCGGTTCTCCTTATAGCGGTCGTAGGTGATGACTTCGCCGCCATAGCCTTTGGTCGCGGCGACTTTGGCCGCTGGCGCGTCGTGCGGCATGATGATCGTCGCACGGATGCCGGCGAGGCGCGCCGACAGCGCGATGGCCTGTGCATGGTTGCCGGACGAATAGGTCAGTACGCCGGCATTGCGCTGCTCCGCGTCGAAGTGCGAGATGGCGTTGTATGCGCCGCGAAACTTGAAGGCGCCCATCCGCTGAAAGTTCTCGCACTTAAAAAACACCGACGCTCCGGTACGCTCGTTGAACGTGCTGGAGGTCAACACAGGCGTGTGATGCGCGATGCCTTCGAGACGCGCGGCGGCGTCAAGTACGTCGTCGAATGTGGGAGCGGGGAGTGGCTGCATCGGCGGCATGGGCGGGATTCTCCAAAGCGGTAGCGAGGCAGCCATTGTCCCAGCTTCGCCAATGCTTTGGAACGTCGACGGACTTCACCCGGCGCTGTGCAAAACAAAAACGGCGTAACCGGCGATCAAGCCGGCATTACGCCGTTCACACATCCTTTCTGCCGGGTATTTGCGGAAAACTAGCCACTACCGGCTAACGCGATTAGCGCCGATAGTAGCCATGGCCATAACCGCCGCGATAGTAACCATGGCGATAGTAAGGGCGGCCATAACCGTAGTAGCCGCCCACCACGACTGGCGGCGGTTGATAGTAAACCGGCGGCGCATAGACGACCGGCGGAGGCGGCGGATAGTACACCGGCGGCGGCGCGGCATAAACCGGATAAGCCGGCGCGACCGGTACCCCAATACCGATACCGACAGAAACATGCGCCTGCGCGGCGGAGGCAAGCCCCACGCCTAGTGCGGCGGCAACGACAAACGGAACTATCTTTTTCACTTTGTTCTCCTGGCGCGGCCCATTGAAGGTCGCCGACTTCGCATGCGTTACATGCTACGAAATCAATCTATCTAAAAAGGCCACGCGACGCTGTGCACATTTGTTGCAAATTGCAATTGGCAGGAAGGTTTCGCGGCGCTGACCCGCGCGCGGGGTGTGCAGGAGACTGCCAATGTCGTGGAGAATCAAGCCGTTGCGCCGGTTTTCGCACGCGCCCAGCAGTGCTCGACGGCCGATGCCGGTTCATCGGACGCCGCCCCGGTAATCTTTGATTACAAATTAGCTTCAATGCTGACGGCGTAAAGCAACAGCTAATAAAAATGCCCGGCGCAAAGGCCGGGCATCTTCTGATTTCGACGCGGCGGGGAGTCAGCCGACTTTCACATACGCAAATTCGCGCGACACGTTAGGCGGCACATAAGCGCCGCTTATCCGCACACGTGGCTTCAGACGTTTTTTCTGATCCCACCAGCGACGGCGTTGCGCGTGCGTTAGAAACCGCAAGTGCTTCCGGTAAGAAAAAATGCTCATCGTAACCTCCCCGAATCCGATTGCGAAATTGCAAAGCGAGTACCCAATAAACAGCCACTGCCCAACCGGTCATGCGCAAATTGTGCGCAGTTTTCAAGCCCGCGGGGCGGGCGCGACGCAATGACGAACAGCGGGCGACATATCGTCGGCAAACTCATCTGACAACCGCCGCGACGGATCGCGCCGCGCGCTGGCCAATGCGCGATACTGCTGCTTTCCCGTCCACGTCCCGCCTGGAGCCCGCAAACATGTCTGAATCCTCTCTGCCGCGCCTGGGCTTCATTGGCGCCGGGCGGCTCGCGCGATGCGTCGCGCCAGGCTTTTCCCGCGCTGGCTACCCGGTGACGGCGGTGACGAGCCGAACGTCAGCGTCCGCCAGCCAGCTCGCCGGTCAAATCCCCGGATGCGTGGCGCTGGACGATCCGCAACAGGTCGTCGACGCCGCGGATGTTGTCTTTTTAGCCGTTCCCGACGACAGCATCGGTACGTCAGCGCACACACTGCGGTTCGCCCCGGACAGCGCGCACGGCAAGGCGCTCGTGCACTGCAGCGGCGCGTCGCCGGTAGAACTGCTGGCGCCGGCTCGCGACCAGGGTGCGGCGGTCGGCGGCTTTCACCCACTGTATCTCTTCAGCGGCGAGTTTGCGGACCTCGAACGTATCGCCGGCTGCTCGGTGACCATCGAGGCCGATGGCGCGCTGAAGGACACGCTGACGGCGCTCGCCGTGGCGCTGCGCTGCCATCCGCTGTCGATCCCGGCGGGCGGCCGCATGCTGTATCACGGTGCCGCGCACTATGCGGCGAGCTTCGCGCTGTGCAGTCTTGCCGAATGCGTTGCGCTATGGCGCACCCTCGGTTTTTCCGAGGACGACGCGCTGCGCGCGCTTCTGCCGATGCTCGCCGGGACTATCCAGACCGCTCGCGACAAGGGTCTGCCGAACGCGCTCGCCGGCCCTGTGTCACGCGGCGACATCAGCGTCGTGCAGAAGCAGCTGGCGCTGTTCGAAGGCCTGGGCGGCGACCATGCCGCGCTGTACGGCTTGTTGTCACGGCGCGCGGTCGCGCTCGCACAACGCCGCGCCACGCCGCCCGCCGCGATCGCTGCGATCGCCGACGCGGTCGAAGAATCGCTGAACCGGTCGCTGAATCAGGCGGCAGCAGGTGCAAGCGTCAAGTAAGCCGTGATAATGTGACGTCCGGCGCCGCGCGCAATCCGCCGGCGCCTCGCTTCGGGACCAACAGACGAGAACGCACAATGATCAAGGTCAGCATCCTCTATCCGTACCGGGAAAACGGCCACTTCGACGTGGACTATTACTGCACCACGCACATGCCGCTCGCGGCGCAGCTGTTCGGGCCGTCGCTGAAGGGCTGGTCCGTGGACGTGGGCATCAACGCGGGGCCGCCGGGCACGCCGCCGCCGTATGTGGCCGCAGGCCACTTCCTGTTCGATAGCACGGACGATTTCTACAAGGTCTTCAAACCGGCGTCCGAGCGCCTTCTTGCCGACATTCCGAATTACACCGACGGCGGCAACGGCGCGATTCTGATCAGCGAGATCAGAATTTCCGTGTGACCACGCGCGGCTGAGGCGGGCTTTCGCGGCGCATTGTGCTGGCAGTCCGCGTTCCACGTCGAACCAACGGCTCGACGTCGTCAGCCTTAGCAACTGTGCAATGCTTGCGGCCGCGGAAACGGCGCATGCAACCCAAAAAACCGCCGGCGCGCTCAACGGAAAGCGCCGACGCCCAGGCCGTTCAACGGCCGTCACCAGAAGCATAAGGACACGAGATGTTTGGCGATATCGCCCGTTTTCTGCTCAACACTATCTTCACGTTGTTCGGCGCCGCGTTGCTGCTGCGCGCGTGGCTGCAAGTCGTGCGCATGCCGCCGTACAACCCGGTTACGAACGCCGTGTTGCAGGCTACCAACTGGATCGTGCTGCCGCTGCGGCACATCATGCCGAGCACGCGCAGCATCGACTGGGCGAGCCTTGTCGCGTCGCTGATCGCGGCGATCGTTTATGTCGTGCTGATGGTGGTGCTGACGGGCGCCGACCCGCTCACGCTGCTGCCGACGCTGTTGATCGTCGCCGTGCTGACGGTGGTCAAGTGGGCGCTTAATCTCATCATCTGGATGACGATCCTGATGGCGCTGCTGTCGTGGCTCAATCCGCGTTCGCCAGCCATGCCCATCCTGTATCAACTGACCGCGCCGTTTCTCAATCCGCTGCGGCGCGTGGTGCCGAATCTCGGCGGCATCGATCTCTCGCCGATTCTGCTGTTCGTGATCGTGCAGGTGTTGCTGATGGTGGTCACGCGTGCGGCCGTTCAACTCACGTACTTCGTGATCTGACGCCGCTGGGCATGGCCTCGCTTGATGTGGCATAACCAAGGGCAGCGGTGCAATTTGCGCTCGCTGGCCTTTCGCGAGTAAAATAGCGCGCTCTGCGGGCGTCGTATAATGGTAATACCCTAGCTTCCCAAGCTAGAGCCGTGGGTTCGATTCCCATCGCCCGCTCCAGATACTTTCCGGCTTGCAATCTGCCCTGGCAAAAGTATCTGTCACACTGCGGTTCACTTGTTCTGCTCCACGCTGCTTCCGCTCCTCGCCTCCGCGCTTCAGTCACGCGCGAAAAAAACGTTGCGTAGCGCCTCAAATCCACTGATTCGCTTGCCACGCCACGCGCGCGGACGCCGCATTGTGATAGCGGCCCAGAATATATCGAATACCGCCGCGGCATTCTTCGATCGCATCACCGAACGACTTGACTCCGTCCAGATTCAATTCAAATTGCGGCGGCAGCAATTGGTACAACCCACGCGCGCCGGATTTCGGATTGCGCAGATTCGCCGCACCGCCCGACTCCTGCGCCATCAGCCACAGTAAATCGTTGAATTGAGTCAGCGGCACGCCTTCAATCGACATCGCTTCACGAAGGGCATTGCTGGATGTGGTCGGAACCCTAGCCGGCTCAATTGCGGTCCAGCCGGCTTTTGCTGCTTTTGTTTCGCGGTGATTGTGTGCGTACTTACTCATAACGGATATTCGCGTGAATTAATCGTGGAAAGAATTGGCTTGCAGAACGATTAAATCATAGGAAGGGCAATTCCGCGTTATTAAAACGTAATCTCGGCTCAGGTTCCTGTGCCCGCCAATCGCGCTGAGTCTGGACGCGCCCTTTTCCGTTGTGCTACCTTACGCGCACTTGCAACGCCCGCTCCACCTTCCTGCTGAGCCTCAGCAGAAATCCAAGTACGAGCCGCCTCCACGAAGGCGGCTTTTTTATCTGGACGGCTGACCGGCGCGGCAACTCTCGGCGACGCGCTTGCCAGTCAACGACGCGTGTAAAGCGCGGCCTGCGCCGCGTCGTTGCGAGCCGGCGCTGACACGCGCCGCACGTCGCCCGAGCCGCGAAGCCTTCACCCTTGTAGCAGTATCGACCATGATCCACGATCCAAACGACGCCGGCTTGCCCGACGAACTTCCGACGCCCTCCAGCGAAGCCAACGCCCTCCCCGCCGCCGATGCCGCGCCACAGGACGAAGCCCTGCGCCTGCGCCGCATCCGCAGCTTCGTCACACGCGCCGGGCGCGTCTCGACCGGCCAGCGGCGCGCCATGGACGAACTCGGTCCGCGCTTCGTCGTGCCGTTCTCGCCGCAGCAACCCGACTGGAACAGCGTGTTCGGCCGTGAAGCGCCGCGGGTGCTGGAAATCGGCTTCGGTATGGGCGCGAGCACCGCGGAGATCGCCGCGCACCGTCCCGGCGACGACTTTCTCGGCGTCGAAGTCCATGAGCCCGGCGTCGGTGCATTGCTCAAGCTGATGGGCGAACAGTCGTTGACGAATATCCGCATCATCCAGCACGACGCCGTTGAAGTGCTTGAGCAGATGGTCGCGCCGGACAGCCTCGACGGCGTGCACATCTTTTTTCCCGACCCGTGGCACAAGGCGCGTCATCACAAGCGCCGCCTGATTCAGCCGAAGTTCGTCGCGCTGCTCGCGTCGCGTCTGAAGCCCGGCGCCTATCTGCATTGCGCAACCGACTGGCAGAACTACGCCGAGCAAATGCTCGAAGTGCTGAGCGCGGAGCCGGCGTTGCATAACACAGTCGACGGCTATGCGCCGCGGCCTGAATATCGTCCGGTGACGAAGTTCGAGCGACGCGGCCTGCGGCTCGGACACGGTGTGTGGGATCTGGTGTTCCGCAAACGCGACGTCGCGTAAAAGCGCGCGCTGCCAGAAGAACATTGCCGGCAGAAAGCAAAAAGGTCTGCCAAATAAATGGCGGACCTTTTTTATGGCGGCATAAACAGCGCGAGAAACTTAATCAGCCCAACTCAACGCGCCGCTATAACCGACCAGCAGAATCAATAATCCGAAGCCGATGCGATACCACGCGAACGCCGTGAAATCATGCGCGGCGATATAGCGAAGCAGCCAGCGCACGCAGATAAAGGCGCTGACAAACGCCGCCAGGAAGCCCAGCGCGAAGATGCCGAGCGCGTCGGCGGACAGCAGGTGCCAGTCCTTGTACAACTCGTAGCCGGTCGCGCCGAACATGATCGGGATCGCGAGGAAGAAGGAAAACTCCGTGGCCACGCGCCGGTCAAGGCCGAACAGCATCCCGCCGATGATCGTCGAGCCCGAGCGCGACGTGCCCGGAATCAGCGCGAAACATTGAGCGAGACCGACCTTCAGCGCGTCGAGCGGGGTGATGTCGTCCACGCTATGAACGCGCGCGACCTTTTTGGCTTGCCCGCTTTGGCCACGCTGGCGCGCTTCGGCCCATAAGATCACGACGCCGCCCGCCACCAGCGCGAACGCCACAGGCACCGGCGAAAATAGCGCTGCCTTGATGGCCTTTTCGAGCAGCAGTCCGAGCACGACCGCGGGAATGGTCGCGATGATCACGTTAAGCGTAAAACGGCGTGCATCGGGCCGGCTCGGCAGACCGCTCACGACGCTGCCAATGCGGCGGCGAAACTCCCAACACACGGCCAGGATCGCACCGAGTTGAATCACGACGTCGAAGGTCTTCGCGTGTGCGTCGGTGAAATTGAGCAGACTGCCCGCAACGATCAGATGCCCCGTGCTCGACACCGGCAAGAATTCCGTCAAGCCTTCGACGATACCCAGAAACACTGCCTTGCAAGCCAATAACCAGTCCATCCGTGCCCCTCATCGCTATAGATTGTGATTGTCGGAACGAACAGGGCCTGCACGATGAGCGCGGCCCCGCCGGCCACGCGCAACGTCATTTCTCGACGATTTGCACGCGTATACCGTTTGTAAGGATGGTGATTGTACCGGGTTCGTAATTCACGCCGGCAAATTGCAGTTGCTCAGGTTTGAACGTGTAGATCGGGTAATTCGTCAGCAACTGCGTGGCCAGCAGTGCCGCTGCGGCGTTGATCTGTTGCGTGTAGGCCTGCGCCTGCCCGCTCACACTGACGTTGTCCACGTTCGGCGATTTCAGCACGACAGACTTGGTGGCGGCATCGTACGCGAGTTCGCTCGAGAGCGTAAAGACGCCGTCGACCGGTTGCGGCATGAAAGGGCTCACGAGACGCGCGTCGAGTTTCACGGAGACGCGGTTGGCATCCGGCAGGAAGCCGACCACCGGATGAGTCAGCGCGACATCGAACACTTGCGAGACCGTCCGCTGATACGGAAATTTGCGCTGCACGGCCTCCTGCACCTGCTGCTGCGAGAACGTATAGTGCGACGGAATGAACGGAAAGATCGGCGTGGCGCACGCGGTGAGCGAGACGATGCCGAGCGCGCCACAGCTTGTCAGCGCGGCGAGCAGGAAGCGGCGCCGTGCGGGCGCTGCGAGTCGAGTCATACAAATCTCCAATGTCGACCGGAGTTCGTGCTCCAGCGCGTTACTCCGGTCTCATGCAAAGCACGCACTCTGGTCTCATGCAAATTATTGCGGTCGGCCAGCGCCAGTCGTTGCGAAAGCTTTTTCGAGCATCCAATTGCGCTCGCCGTGTATTTGAACAGCGTTGGCATTTTCCCGGATAACGCCGCAATCAGCGCACCTCATCAGCGCGCCGCCGCTTCCGGCCGAGTCTGCGTTTCAAGCTGTGTGAGCCACGCGATTGCTTGCTCTGGATTCGGCCCGCACATTTCCATCTGCGGTTGCAGTCCCGAACAACAGGCCGGTCGCTCGGGCCTCCCGAAAATTGCGCAGCGCAGGTCGTCGCCGAGTTGCACGCAGCGCACGCCTGCCGGCTTGCCGTTCGGCATGCCAGGAATCGGACTCGAAATCGACGGCGCGATACAACACGCGCCGCAATCGGGGCGGCACGCATGACCGGCGACATGAAACGGAGAGTCGCGTTTCGCAACGCGATTCAGCACATTACTCACGGCAAATTTTCCTGAGATCGGAGCGAGGCGCCGCAGCGCCAGACCCGCATTGTGCCACTGCCTGGCGTGCGACCTTTTTACACTATCCGGCCCGAGGGCGGCTCACTTACACTCGGCCGAACCTCAAGGTCACGCTCGAGAGGCGTCCGCGCTGTCATCCCATGTTGCAAAGCTCGCGGGCTCCCGTCTCTTTCACGGTGGCCGTCCGATACGAGCCTCTCATGACCACCGCTAACTCGCTGTTTCGCCCCGACCTGCTCGCCAAGTACAGCGCGAACGGCCCACGGTATACGTCCTATCCAACGGCCCTTCAGTTCCGTGACGACTTCAATCCCGCCGACTATCTTCGCGCCGCCGCCGATCCCGGCGCTTCGGCCACGGAGCTTTCGCTGTACTTCCATATTCCGTTCTGCGACACGGTGTGCTTCTACTGTGGCTGCAACAAGATCGCGACAAAAAATCGCGCGCGTGCGCGGCCGTATCTCGAACAGTTGAAGCGCGAAATGGCCTTGCAGGCAGCATGTTTCGACACGCGGCGCCCGGTGTCGCAATTGCATCTGGGCGGCGGCACGCCCACGTTCATGTCGCAGGACGAAATGGCCGAGCTGATGAGCGCGGTACGCGAGCACTTCACCTTGTTGTCCGACGACGAAGCCGAGTATTCAATCGAAGTCGATCCGCGCGAAGCGTCGCCGGATACCATCGCGCATCTGCGCAAGCTGGGTTTCAATCGGCTGAGCCTCGGCGTGCAGGATTTCGATCCGCTCGTGCAGCAAGCCATCAACCGCATTCAGCCGCTGGAAATGACCGCCTCGGTCATGCAGGCCGCGCGGCACTCGGGCTTTCATTCAATCGGCGTCGATCTGATTTACGGGCTGCCGCATCAAACGGTCGAGAGCTTCAGCCGCACGCTCGATACGATGATCGCTCTCGCGCCCGATCGCCTCTCGGTGTTCGCGTATGCGCATATGCCGCAGCTCTTCAAGATGCAACGACAGATGGACGCGGCCACGCTGCCCTCACCGGCAGTGCGCCTGGCGATCCTGCAACGGGTGGCGGAGCGTCTGACGAGCGCGGGCTATGTCTATATCGGCATGGACCACTTCGCGCTACCCACCGACGAACTGGCACGCGCGCAGGCGCGGCGAAGCTTGCATCGCAACTTTCAGGGCTACAGCACGCGGCCTGAATGCGATCTGATTGCCTTCGGCGCATCGTCCATCGGCAAGGTCGGCGACGTGTACGCGCAGAACGCAAAAGAGCTGCCGGCGTATGGCGCCGCCATCGACGCCGGCCAGCTCGCGATCACGCGCGGCGTGCGCCTCACCGCCGACGACCGTCTGCGCCGCGACGTCATCACGCAGTTGATGTGCAATCTGGAACTGCGCTTCGACGAATTCGAAGCCATGTACGGTATCCGCTTCCCCGATACGTTCAAACCCGAGCTTGAGCGCTTGCGTGGCTTCGAGCAGGACGGTCTTGTGTCGCTGAGCCACCGCAAGCTCGAAGTGCAAATGGCCGGGCGCATGCTGGTACGCAACATCGCGATGGTGTTCGACCGCTATCTTGGCCAGCAGACGCTCGAACGGTTTTCCCGCACCGTTTGACGGCTGCGCGGCGCGCTGGCTGCGACCGGCTTGCCCGTCGTCGAATTTTCGGCCATAATCTGCGTCTTCGCCGCGCGCCAGCTTCTAACGCGTGTGCCGCAAGATCTGCCCAGGTGGTGAAATTGGTAGACGCAGGGGACTCAAAATCCCCCGCCGCAAGGCGTGCCGGTTCGATTCCGGCCCTGGGCACCAAACAAATCTTTTGCGGATTTTTGAGGACGGAAAGAATCCCCTCAAACCCTAGTGTACGCTGGGTTCATCCTTCCGCAAACATCCTGGCCCCTCCCTATCAAGCCGCAATTTCTGTTGGTATATTCGTCGGTATCTTCTCGATACCATCAAAAAGACGGAACGAATACCAACATGCTCACCCAGTTGCAAGTGACCGCCGCGAAGTTCAACCCGGATGGCAAGGGCAATAAGCTGTCGGACGCGGGCGGCCTGTTTCTGATGCTGACGCCGACCGGCAAGCTGTGGCGTCTGGCCTATCGGTTCAATGGCAAGCAGAAGACGCTGGCGCTGGGACGGTTCCCTGACGTGTCGCTGAAGGATGCTCGCGACCGTCGTGCCGAGGCGAAGGCGTTACTGGCCGCCGGAACCGATCCGAGCGAGGCGAAGAAAGAAGGCAAGCGCGAAGCGAAGCTGGCCGCACTGAGCACGTTCGAGGCGGCGGCGCGGGAGTGGATGACGCACCGTGGAGAGACTGTCGAAGCGGCGCAGAATGCGAAGACGCTTGCCCGGTTCGAGGCCGACGTGTTCCCTTGGCTGGGCAAGCGCCCTATAGCTGAGATTGAAGCGCCCGAGATTCTGGCGGTCATCAAGCGCGTGGACGAGCGCGGCGCACGCTTCACGGCGCACCGTCTGCGCTCTGAGATTAGTCGCGTGTTCCGTCGCGGTGTCGTGCTCGGATTGTGCAAGTCGGACCCGGCTCGCGACTTGGTTGGCGCCATTCCTCCGGCGCAGACAGAGCACTTCGCATCTATCGTGGATCCGAAGCAGGTTGGCGAGATGCTGCGCGCGTTCGACGGCTTCACTGGCACGCTGCCGGTGCAGTGCGCGCTGAAGCTGGCCCCGATGCTGTTCGTGCGTCCCGGCGAGCTACGCAAAGCCGAGTGGACCCAGTTCGATCTGGAAAAAGCCGAATGGCGCTACCTGGTGAGCAAGACGAAGACCGATCACCTCGTGCCGCTGTCGAGTCAGGCTGTCGAGATTTTGAAGACGTTGAAGGCGCTGACCGGCGGCGGAAAGTACGTCTTTCCCGGCGCTCGCGACAAAAACCGGCCGATGAGCGATGCCGCCGTGAACGCGGCGCTGCGTCGCCTTGGGTACGACACGCGCACCGAGATTACCGGTCACGGCTTCCGGGCGATGGCCCGAACGATCTTGCACGAGCAACTGGATTTCCCGCCCGAAGTGATTGAACACCAGTTGGCGCACACGGTATCTGACAATTTAGGGACCGCCTACAACCGAACGAAGTTCATTATAAAACGCGTCGAGATGATGACGGCATGGTCGAATTATCTGGACGAACTGAAGGCGAAGACCGCATGAAGGGGCGGGGTGTTCGGGCGCGAGTGGTTTTCAGCAAACGCCCGATAGCCCCCGCCCTTCATGCTGACTTCGTGCTAGTCATCGCGTCCTATGGCTGAAAGATTGTATACACGCAAAACGCGCCGGCTAGGAGCGCGCCGATCCGCGTGCGCGACGACAGGCCGAAGCGGCCCCCAAGCAGCGCGCCACCCACACACCACGCCACCACGCACCAGAACATGAGCCCGACGACTGGATCATGAGGACACACGGTGCGCCACAGAATGGCGATTGACGCGCCCACCTCGGTGTTCGTGCGCGGCGCGACTGCCGCAAGCAGGTAACTGCCGAGGAAATCGCCGAGAAGGTACGCGACCGGTATTCCGACCAGAAATTTATTTCCAGCCGACACGCGCGGCTTATTCGGCTTCTGCGGCTCCGTCAACACTTCGACCTGATCGCTCACTTCGCGTCCCCTTTCGCGTGGGTATGATCGTGAAGATAGATGGCCTCGACAAGTCGCCAGTGCTCGGTTGGTGTCTGCCTACACGCGTATCGGATTTCCTCTATGACGCCGCCGTTCGACAGGGGAAGGCTCCTCATATCCCTGCCACTCCCCGACGCAAGAGCCCAGCCATCGAAGAATCCGAGCAATTTCTCAGTGGCCATAAGCCCAGTAGCGGGGGTATCCAGCGCAGCCTGCATGTCGGCGCAGGTACCGCCGTTTCCAAAGAAGTTCGCCGCGTCACCATCGGCGTGCGCCGCCGTCGCGAGTACGGACAGTGCCAGTGTTACGATGGTCTTTTTCATGGTTTTCTCGTGCCAGGTTAGTTGCCGCCCGCTTGAATGGTCGCTGCCATCTCGTTGCACACCTTCGAGCCGTGCGCAAGAAAGAGCGTCCCTTCGTCGGTCTTGATTTCCGCTGCCTCGCCACCGTGGCCGTACTGGATTGGCGCGTTATGCCAGTGCTTTGCGGAGAACTGCTCTGGCGTTGTCGCGTCCGGGGTAATACCGGCCTTAATTTCAAAAACAGAGAGTGTCTGACAGCCGCCGACGCGCGTGTAAATCTGCCACTCCGAATCCATTTTCTTCGCGAGCGCGGTAAGGTCGTCGGCCCGCTTTCTTTCAGCAGCATCGCTCGCCACACCGTGATCCTCTGACAGCGAGCGAATGTAGTTTTCGTTCTCATCGAACCACGACACGACGCACATGGTATCCGTGCACTTCTGGCGCTCTTTGAACGCCGCAATTGCGTGATCGTGGAACGCCTTCTTGTCGGCGACCGCCTTGCGCGCAGACTGGAATTCACCCCAGTACGCCAAGTCGCGAGCAGCAAGGTCTGCGTCCTCGCAAATCGCGTGCTCCGAGTAAGACACGGCCTTCGAGCAGTCGAAGCTCGTCTGATACGTCGGGGCTGCGGTCTGAGCGTGCACTCCAACGGATGCCAGCGCGATCATGGCGGCGATGCTGGTCTTCTTCATGGTGTTGCTTTCCCCTGTGTGCGGCCGTCTGTGCGGCTCCGTGGTTTAATCTGTCAGGTGGGCGGATTGTACTGTGGTGCGGGTTAGCGGCGGCTTACTCGAAGGCGCGGGGGGCCGCGTGTCGAGCGGCCCGGTGACAATCAACGGCGCGGGTGCTTGCGGAAGTTCGGGCGCGGCGTGCGTGCGTACGGCTCATAGGGCTGGAGGGTCGCCATAACCGACCACACTGCAGCATAGGCGCGGTGAAGGTGCGGGTCTGAACATGACGACTTGAAGTTCGGATAGGTCAGATTCATGACCTGATCCACGAGCGCTTGGGCTACGGACTGGCGCGGTACGGCCGCACGGAAAAGGTAGTCGCGACCGACGACACTGACGACGTTCGCGCCCGGAAACACCTGCTCGATGTCGCCCTCACGGCGCGCGCGCACGAGAAGCGTGCCGGGTTCGGTGCTGGCGTCCACTATGGACAGGAAGCTATCGCTGAGAAAAATCCACATTTCATTTCCTTCAAAATACCTTCCGCGCTTAGTACTGCGAAAGGCTGGTTATGGGCGAGGTACTGGAAAGCCCTCACCCCTGATGCACTACGCTTGTCGATCATCCCCGTGCTGGATAACCGGCCCGCACACAGCACGAGGCTGTGCACGGTCGCTACGCGATTCGCCGGTTACCCACACTCGAACCTGACGCGCTTCGCTTGCCCCAATAACAGGTACGGCAACGTCAAACCCAACCGCTCGCGCTCTAGTAGTGCGGGTGCGCGCTGCTGCTGCACTGCCGACCATCCCCGTTCAAAACCCGCAGGCAGATGGTTATATCTAGATGGGTTTCCGTCTGACGGAGTAGAGACCTCGCCAAAAACACCCTCTACTACTCCGTTAGACGGAGCAGTGCGAGCGCCTACTACTCCGTGGGACGGAGCAAAAAACCGACTCATTGCTACGCCACACGGAGTAAGGGCTGCAATTTCATTTTTAGCCGCGTACCGGGCTTGTCGTCGGCTGCTGGCGCGGTCGAAACGCTCGCCATGTACTCGGCGCTTTGCTTGTACGGCAGCTTCGGCTTGGCTCCCGGCGGCAACCAGTCCTTCATGAAGGCGCACTTCACGAAACCCTTCTTCGCGCCCTCGTCGTATCCGGGGATGTCTGCAAGGTCGTGCCATGTGATCGCGTACCAACCGGCCTTGTTCGGACGCCGACCCTTCGCGGTCTCGAACAGGAACCCGCCTTCGAGCAACTCTTTCTTCGCGCGGTTGAGCGTGTCGGCTGACTTCCATCCGCGCGGCTCCATGACCTTTGCCGTGCAGAGCAATCGCCCGTTGTTGTTGTTGGCGGTGTTGCGCTGCAAGGCGAATTCCAGCAACAGAGAGCGGGCGGTATGCGATAGGTGCAGGTACGCGGGGCACTGCAAGACGACGTGAGGAACGGCGGCAAAGTTACCGGCGACGCGGCTGCTGTCACCAGCCTTGCCCTTCTTGCCTGTCGATTTACCCATTGCCGCCGCTTCCGGTTAGGCTGTACGCAGACGCGGCAGCATCACGCATGAACGGACGCCGGATTGCATCAGGGAAGCGGCTGCGTCAATCCTGCGGTCTTCGGAAGCGTGATAGGTCGTGCAACGTACGTTGTCCACGCGGAACGCGAGCGGGTACGGGCGAAGCAGAGGAATCCCTTGTTCTACCGGGCGAATGTGTTCGAGCGGGTGTTTCATTTGGGCCTCGTCGGGGAGTGATATGGCTGCGACGGGACGAATTTTTGCATTGCATTTATTCCGCAGTCAAGCAAATTATTGCATTGCATTTAATGTGCTAGAATTCGCTCCGCTACAACACCGGAGTCACCAATGACAGAGGAACAAAAGCGAGGTCGCGGTCGGCCGCCAGTAACGGGAGACGACGAACTCGTCACCACCAGTCTTCGCCTCACACGCTTGCAGTTGGACACATTCAAGTCGCTGGGTGCCGGAAGGTGGCTGCGCGAGTATCTGGACAAGCGCCGCGCGAAGATGGCTCGCGACCAGCGGGACGAGTGATCTAGACCGGTCAGCGCAAGTAAAAACGCCCGCCGCGCAGGTCGCATTGGCGGGCGTCTCCGTGGTGATGGTCTGCGCCTGCGGTGATCCGTGCGAACTCCGACTCACCGTGTCGGCATTAACATAGCTCGATTTTCATTCCAAACCCGTCCACCAAGAAAAAACACCTCACCCGGCGAACCGGAGAGGCGCTGAAGGCCCGAAGGCCGGATGATCCCCTCACGGGGTTAATGCAGCCGATTAGATGCGGGGCTTCGCGCCGCTATGGATGAGGTCTTTTAAGGCTGCCGAGGGCTTAAAAAAGTCATGACAGCTTTGCAGGCGGGACTTGATGCGGGCCGATGCAGGCGGATCGATCCGGATAAATTCGTCATACGTGCGGGCGACTTCCTTCAGCAGTTCGGCTTCGACTTCGGCGCAACGTTCGCGCTGGTGACGAGCCAGAATGTCACCACCCTGTGCTGCGAGTTGTTCGCGGTATGCAGCGCGCGCCGCAGCGTGCGTGCTTTCGAGTTCCGTGATCTGGCTGGCAATCTTGTCGGCGAGCACCTGCGCCCCGGATGCGGTCGCGGCATCCTTTGCGACACGGAGCTGGTGCTCCAGCTTGGCGATGGTGGACCCGGCTTCGATAACGGCGTTGGCGGCCGTCGCGACGATCACCGTAAGCTCTGCAACGTCCTGTTCGAGAAACTTCGCGCGCATCGCGAGCGCAGCGAATTCTGCCTCGTTGCCGGGCTTGTCTGCGGCGCGGCACTTGCTGGTCGGGTCGATCAGGTCCGCGCGTGTGGCCGTGAGGCGCTCCATTACGGCGGTGTGGTCGCGCTGTGCGGTGGCGTATTGCTGGTTCGCGACTTCGAGTGCGCTCTCGATCTGCGCGAGAGCCTGGTGTTGTGCGTTCATCTTTTAAGCCTTTGTGAAGTTGATGCGCGCGAGGCGCTGGTTGAATTCCGCGTCGAGTTGGGAGGCCCGTTCCCTGATGCGCTGCTGCTCGGCTTCCTGAGCGCTGGCCGTGGCCGTAGCTGATGCACTCTGTTCGGCATAGAGTGCTGCACGCTGTTCGGCCAGAAACACACGCAGTTCGTGCGTATCGTCCCCGACGATCAATGCGTGCGCGATGGCTGCTTCCGTGCTCACAATGCGTTCTGCGGTCGTCGTGCCGGTCTGCGCAGCGAGGCGCTTGGATGTCGATTTGGTCACTTCTGGTTCCTTGTTTGCGCCCACTGGTTGAGTTCCGATTGACGCCATTTAGGCGTGCGCCCGAAACGGTACGGCGCGACGATTGCGCCGGTCTTGGTCCACTCGCGAAGCGTTCTTTCCGCGATGCCGAACATCGAGGCCACTTCGCTTGCATCGAGCATTGGGTCGTGCCATTCAGTTGCCATCCTTCCTCCCTCAGGTTGTTGACGCATGCCTGAAGACTGAAATCACGACTTGGCAAGTGGCGGCATCTGGTAGCAAGTGGCGGCAATGTCGCGCCGTCACCACATTCCGCGATTGCGTCCGATCTGGACGTGACGGTCCACTGAATTTGCGCGACCGGCGCAATGACAATCGGTAGACCAAGGGCCGAAAATGAATGCATCAATCCGTCAACTGCAACGCCTGTTAGACGATCACCCGACGCCGCCCCAGCACGTCGCGAGCGTGAAGTACGAGGGCATGAAGCCGCTGCTGGGCAAGGCGCTTCAGGCGGGATATAGGTCGGAGAAGCGCGAGTTGCGCGACCGCCTGAACGCCACCAATCCGAAGACGCCGAAGCCGACCGCGCCGAAGACGCCGAGCCGTGCCGCCGCACTGGTGAAGGCCATGACGACGCCGCGCACTAGGTTGCCTCTTAATGGTGATGCGCTGCTCGATATCGGCTCGACCCTGCTGAAGGCTCAACGTATCGACGCCGAAACTGCCGCGAAACTCGCAAGCGCGGTGAGCTTGAGTCAAGTGCCCGATGCCCTGATGCAGACCCTGCGCGAAGCCTGCCATGGGTGATGTGGTGGCTATGGTGGCTTGTGAGAATTTGCGAGCCACCATTTCGAAAACCTGTTGTGTGGGCAACTTTCTGGCCGCCCGGTATCTAGGCTGTCGTGGCTGCAAGCAGGGCGCGGAGAGGGCTGGCGCGAAGCCCCGCACCGCCGCCGACATCGCCCGCGATCCGCACGCCGACGCGCACGTGCGGTCTATGGCTAAGAACGCGTTTCCGTGTATTCGGTGCGGGCGCGGACCCGCCGACTCGAAGACCGTGATCACGCACAGGCTGATATGGTCGTGCTGGTGTCCGTCGTGCGACATGAGGTCCCGCGAGTGCCTGAAGAACGGCGGCATCGGCGCGATCAACTCCAAGGGAGGCCAGAGCACGAAATACCGCTCGTTGCGCGCCACGCGACTGCTCGTGCTCATGGGCGACGCCAAGCTGGTCGATCTGAAGCCAATAGTCTTTGCAGACACGATCGAGGCGCGCCGGTTTCTCGACCGGTTGCATCCGGGCTGGGCGCTGGCAGAGGTGGCATGCGCCGACCATCCAACGATTTATCTTGAAAGGGAGTGACAAGATGGCAGAAGTACACAGGCTGCACGTAATGCGGCACGTCAAGACCAACACGACGACCGCACCGAAAAACCCGGCGAAGTACGTGCGCGAAAGCACCGTGGATGTGCTCAATGATCCGCAGTGGAGTGGTGCGGCGAAGCCCGAGGTGCATCCAACCATGGAGGCGCTCGAAAAGGCGTTGCTCGACGGTGATCTGATGCCGTCCGACTGCTCAAAGGTATGCGCCTGCCTGTCGTTAGGCCGTCCGCTGCCTCTCGACTTGGCTGCTCGCGTCGCGAGCGCGCCGGCTCCGAAGACGAAGACCTGACCACTTCAGGCGGCCGATCTTCTGGCCGCCCTACCACTTCCTGTCGTTTCCTACTTCCGCGTAGAAAACCCGCCGTAGAGCCGATCCCGGCGGCTCGCCTACACCGCACCTTCACCCGATCCGACCGACCGCGCCAGCGACTGCGTACGAGGTCTGACCGCCCATTCGTCCGTAACATTCGGTAAAAAAATAAAGTTTGGCCTTCTGCTTCATAGGCAGAAGGCCAGCCGGTAAGGCTTTTCGAGGTTTTTAGTCCGTTTTTCCTCTGCGTCTCACGCAGAATCTGCTTGACACGCAGAATTCTGCGTGATCCGCATTGGACAAGGAGTTTGGAGGTGGATACAGTTCGTCCAACGTCGCTTTACGGATGTTCTCGCAACCAATCGCGACGGCGAGCGCGTAAAACCGGCGATACGGTTCACGATAATTATGTTCGGAGTGCAGATTTTATGAATACGACGATTGACCCCGCTATGCATCTTTTGCGCCTCCCCCAAGTAAGGGCGATGACGACCCTTAGCCGCACCGCAATTTACGATTCGATGCGCGTTGGCGCGTTCCCAGCGACCGTCAAGCTTGGCCCGAAGCACGTCGCATGGCGCGCTGGCGAGATTGCGAAGTGGCTGGCCGATCCGACCGGCTACCGCTGCGAAGTGGCTGCTGCGTAATGGCTGCCACGACGTTCGTCTTGTACGAATTGACGCTCGACCTGCTTGGCTCGAAGGATGCCAACGGGAAGGCGCTGGCGACGTGCCCTACGCACGGCGAGGGCAATAACAGAGCCCTGCGCATCTGGCGCAAAGCGGACGGCGGCACTGTCTGCAAGTGTTTTGGCGGCTGCGATTGGCGCGATGTTCACGACTGGTTGTGCTCGAAGCTGGGCATCCAATCGACCGAGGCGACGCCCCGCGAGGTTGACGAAGCCGAGATGAAGCGCCGGGCTGATCTGCGTCGCGAGTCAGAGGCGAAGGCCGAGCGCAACAGGGTTCGCGCCGTGACGCGCGTGAAGACCGTCCTGAAGATTTCCGATCACGTCACCGAGCACGGCTACCTGGTGAAGAAAGGCGTTCAACCGACGCCGACGCTGCGCCAGATACCGCTGTTGAAGCTGCTGCGCGTGATCCAGTATCACCCGAAGGACCGCAACGGCGACAAGCTGCGTGGCGACGTTCTGATTGTGCCGGTGAAGTGCGGAGACACGTTCACCAGCATCGAAATGATCGACGGAGATGGCCGCAAGTCCGCGCTGGCCGGCGGCGAAAAAGTCGGCGGTTTTTGGGCGACTCAGAAGCTGCCGGACGCGCGCGAAGTGCTGCTCGTTGGCGAGGGCGTTGCGACGTGCTTGTCCGCGAGCCAGTGTTCGGGATATCCGGCGATTGCGACGTTGTCCGTGTCGCAGTTGGAACGGGTTGTGAGGCTGATGCAGGCCCGCTACCCGGCGTCGAAGATTGTCGTGCTGGCCGATCTGGACAAGTCCGGTGAGCCGCACACTGAAGCTGTACGTGTTTCGAAAGAATTTGACACTTTCCTTGGACTCCCCGGTGGCGAAGGTGGGTGCGAATTGGCGGAGATGGATTTCAACGATTTGCACCTGATGTGTGGAATTCAATCCGTTCAAACCGCCATTCAAAAGGCGTTAGAACAAAAACGGTGATTTTCGTAGATGAAAGATGATTCTGATGGTGTAACGCCCGATTTTTTCGCTGGCAGTGTTGAGGCCCGCCCCCTTGATGCGGATGTGGAGGGCATTGCACTCACCGAGGCTGACCGTTGCGACGATGGCGAACTGAAGGACGCGCATGAAGGCGAAGGTCTCCCGTCCGCCGCTGGCAATCCCGCGCCCGCGCCGGAGCCGGAAAGTGACGAGGACGCAATCGCGCGCCTGTCCAAGCTGAGCGCGTTCGATTTCGACCGCTGCTACAAAGACGAGGCGAAGCGCATGGGCGTATCCGTCGCGACCCTCAAAGACGCCGTGAAGGATGCCAAGTCGCGCCGCGGTAGCGACGAATCCGCGCCGTTTGACGATCCTGAAGCATGGGGTGATCCGGTTGACGGTGCCGAACTTCTGAGCGAAATCGCTCACACGATCCGCCGCTTCATCATTTGCGACGACGAGACCGTCACAGCTACAGCGCTGTGGTGCGCAATGTCGTGGACACTCGAAGTCGCGAAGGTGTGCCCGATTCTGCTGATTAGCGCGCCCGAGAAGGCGTGCGGCAAGACGCAGCTTCTGACCGTTGTCGGCTTCCTCGTGCCGCGCCCCGCGCAGGCCGCCGGAGTCAGTCCGAGCGTCCTGTTCCGCATGATCGACATGTACCGTCCGACCGTTCTGGTTGACGAGATCGAAACCGTCCTGAAGGGTGACGAGGAACTGCGCGGCCTGCTGAATGCCGGTCACACGAAGCAGAGTGCGTTCGTTTGGCGCAGCGAGCCGGACGGTGACGGCGGGTTCGTGCCGACAAAGTTCAGTGTATTCGGATTCAAGTCGTTTGCTGGTATCGGGGCCGACCGCCTTGCTGAGACAGTCACAAGCCGCAGCGTGATCGTTCAAATGCGTCGCAAGATGCCCCACGAGGCCGCAGAACGCCTGCGCCACGCCGACCCGCTCGCATTCGATGTGATGCGCTCCAAGCTGGCGCGCTGGGCGGCGGACAACATGCGCGCCATTAGCGCCGCACGCCCCGACCTGCCGGACGCGCTCGATGATCGCCAGCAAGACAACTGGGAGCCACTGCTTGCGATTGCCGGTCTGGCTGGTGGCGAATGGCCTGAACGTGCGATGAAGGCGGCGCTGAAGCTGTGCGCCCCGACCGATGCCGGAAAGAGCGCGGGCGTCGAACTGCTCACCGATATCGAGGATGCGTTCGACAGTCACGGCTCGACCAACAAAAACAGGGTACGGGGCATCTTCCAGTCTGTACTGCTCGACGCGCTGTGCGAAGACGAGGAAAAGCCGTGGGCAACACTCAATCGCGGCAAGCCGATGACGGCAAACCAACTGCGCGAGCGTCTGAAGCCGTACGGCATTCACAGCAAGCAAGTCCGCATTGGGTATGAAGGCAAAAAGGGCTTTGAGCTTGACCAGTTCAAGGACGCGTTCCGTCGCTACGTTCACGGCGGCGAGGCCGAAAAAGTCGAAACAACGAAACAGCCCAATGCTGGCGGGGCTTCCGACGTTTCCGGCGCGCTTCGCGTTTCGAATGCAAGCGAAACACACTCGCAGCACCCCGGCAATGTTTCGGGCGTTTCGAAACACGAATCTGAGCCTAAACGCGTAGAGCCTTATAGCACGGGCGTTTCCGGCGAATGTTTCGGTGGTTCGGCCGCTTCGGGTGCGGCTGAAGAAAACTATTCGGTCGAAGTATGAGCGCGGCCGCTCTTATCGAAAGGGCGGCTTCTTCGGGCGTCACTATCCGTCTGGACGGTGACCGCTTGAAGATCAACGGCCCACGCGAAACGTGTGACGTGCTGCTGCCCGAGATTCGCGAGCACAAGTCGGTGATCGTCGCGTATTTGCGCGAGGCAGGTGACGAACTGCCGGACGACGCTCAGCACATGAGCGCGGGCGAGTTCGAGAAGCTGCGCACCGAGGTTGTCTGGCTGATTACCGAGTTGTTCGTGTTGGAGCGCTGGAGCACGTCCCTTCTCGATGGCGTTCTCGATGACGCGATGGCTGGATCACTCGCCTCCCTGATGCCGAATCTCGAATATTTCCGCGAGCGCGTTGCCGGTGTTCACACCGAGATCATCGCTCGCGAACTGGCCGCCGAGCGCGTGTACGTGATAACCGCCGAGGTGCTCGCAAGCCGTCGCGGTTGCCATCCGACGTGCGACGCATCGAGGTGTGTAGGCAAGCGTCTGCGCTGTAGTCGCGATGGCATCGAGCCGCCGCAAACATACAACTGATTGGAGTTTTACCGTGAAGAAAGTAGCAGCAAAACCGAAGCGCCTGCCGCGCCCGCGCGTGACGCGGTGGACCAGGGAAGTTGTGTCCGAGCGTGCGCTTGACTTGTACGCCTGCGAGCGCGTCGCCGAGCACGCCCACGCCCGCGCTATCGAGAAGTGCAACCAGTTCAAGGAAAAGGTCGGCGTCGAGCGCGTCGATCACAACGATCCTTCCTTCCGCCGCTACACGGCAAGGACTTGGGCCACGTACGTCGAGGCGCGTCACCAGGCCAATCTCGCGAAGCGTCGCCTGACGACCGCGTGCCGGAACCATCTTTGCACGCCGGTTCGCGCTGACAAGGTGCTCGCGCGCATGCTGAAGAAGTCGAAGCCGGTGGCACCGAAGCCGGTTCCGCAGGCCGATGACTGGCTGGTCACTCCGTTCTAGGCGATTTGACGCGCGGCCCCGCTCCCTTGATGCCGGGGCCGCCTTTGGGAGATCGGCATTGAAATTCGATGATCTGCTGCAAGACGTTCTCGAACACGGCCTGAAGGTAGCGGCCGAGGACGGAACTGCTGGATACCGCGCTGCCGCGGTGGTGCTGATTGCGGGATTCAGCGCGTCGCTGCACCTGCCCGCGCTCGCCTGCCGCAAGGCGTCTCGCCAACTATTCAACGCAGTAGCCGAGCGCCCGCACCGCGACGACATTGGCCGCGCCGTGGAACTGCTGGAAGAGATCAAGGCCGCGCCGTTGTCGAAGCGTTCCGCCGACAAGCTGACGAAGGCGCTGGCCCTGATCGGTGACGATGCGGTGCTCGCAGTCCTGAATGCCGTAGCCGCAAAAACCTTTATTGAACCGAAGGAAGCAGCATGAGCCTGCCACGTTCCACGCCACGCCCGGTGCTGCGCGGTGACCGCAATGAATGCCCGGTGTGCCTGCTGCCGTTCAACTCGACAGCCGCATTCTCGAAGCACAAGACTGGCGAGATCGGCGCTGGCCGCCGCTGCCGTACCGTGAGTGAAATGCTTGACGCGGGCATGGCCGTGAACACTTCCGGATTTTGGGTCACGCGCTTGATGGATGGCGATGTGCTGGCGAATCGTACCGGTGACGATCCCGATGACTGTGGCGGTGATCGCGCCGATAGCAAGCAACCTGAAGAGGTGGTGGCTTAATGG
This sequence comes from Paraburkholderia rhynchosiae, assembly GCF_002879865.1. GTDB lineage: Bacteria > Pseudomonadota > Gammaproteobacteria > Burkholderiales > Burkholderiaceae > Paraburkholderia > Paraburkholderia rhynchosiae. The sequence goes on along the minus strand of NZ_PNXY01000003.1, from coordinate 27,257 downwards.
AACGCAACTACTCGAAGAAGTTCACGCCTACTGTGCTCTTGAAGGCGCACGGCTCCGCTATGTCTGCGAAGGCTTTCAACGTGGCCGCCGTGGCCTCCGGTCTGCTGGCGGAAGACGGCCGCCCCAGTTCGAAGCACCCGACCGAACGCCGCCGCTTCCTGAAGCTGACGCCCGCCGGTCTGTCGTACGGCGTGAACGAGACCGACGAGCACGGGACGATCACGGCACGGTGGCGCGAGGATACGTTTAGCCAGGTGCTCGACCTGATTGGAGGCGCGTGATGAGGAAGACAGTTGCCATGTCCGCGCTGATGAAGGGGATGCCCGACTTCGACGCCGACGACAATCTCGAAGGGGCTGCGGCCGAGTTGTGCGCCGCGCTGTGGCAACTGGCCGCCCAGCGCATTTGCGATGGCTCCGAGGTGGACCCGCAACGCGCGGTGATTGCCGCTCGCGAGCGGGCGTATGCGCAGGGTGCCGGGGCTGCAATCTACGGGCAAGGCGTCGTGGACGGCTGCGCGGAATACATCCGTTTCACGTTCGCGCAGGCCGTCGAATCTTCGTGATGTGAGCATGGGAACCGTACTGTACGGCGTACAGCTAGACCGTACAGCCGCACAGTACGACCCGATTGAATGGAGGTGGCCGCGATGGCCGGTGGACGCATCAAAATTAGTGAAGAACGCTGGGCATACGCGAGGCGCGAATTCGAAAGCGGGAATCTCCCGTCCCTTGGCAAAGTGGCTGCGATGCTGGGCTGCGCGAAGAATGCGGTCGCGGAACGTGTTCGACGTGAGGGGTGGAAACGGCCCGGTGAGGTGGTTGGCGAGGCTGCCGAGGTTTTCGGTCAAGCCGCTGCCGCGTTTGAGAAAAATGCCCGCGCAGGGCAGGCAAGCGCGTCCGGAAAAAACTCTGACCGTGTACAGCAAAAGCCGTTGCCGGTGACCGAGGTGAAGCTGATTGCGATGGACGGTGGCGCGTCTGGCGGCGATGGACGTAATGCCCCGCCCCCTGATGCCAATGGCGGTTCTTCGGCGGACGACAACGCTCCGAAGCATCCGATGAGCGCGCCATTCCCGACCGTCAACCATCGCATGACCGTGGCCGAGCAACGCAGGCGTATCGACTGGCACACGGCTGAACGCGGGCGGGCCTTGACCCAATGGCACGCGCTGGAACTGGCGAAATTGAATATGGCTGTCCAGACCGGGCTCGATCTGGCGGCGGCCGGGAATCCCGATGGCCTGATCCAGGTGAAGACATGCCAACTGGCCGCGAAGTTGTTGATCGACAAGCAGGCACTTGAACGGGCGCAACTGGACGCGCAGCACAAGGATGCGCTCGCGAGCATGAACTACGACCCGGCGCATGAAGCCGAGATGACAGCGAGGCCCGAAAAGAAGTGGGACGGGCCTTCCACCGTGTCGCTAGGCATTCAGGGCACGAAAGAAGCGCAGGATGTTGAGTCGAAGCCCGCGCCGGTAAGCGCCGAGATTTTGAAACTGGTTCGTCACACGGTGCGCCGCGCGAACGGCGCGACCGAGGTGTACGAGTCGCCAATTGAATGAGGGTGAGGATGGAAACGCGTGTCGAGACTGAGATTTTGGACTTCGAGGGGATGGGCGATGATGGCGGCACGCTGCGCATCGTGGCTCACCACGTCGAGGGGTTGAACCTGAACGACCCGAATAGTCAGGTGCTGGACCGGAAGCCGTATGGCGGTCCGGATGATCGTTCTGCCGGGTGGCATGGCCGCGCGCTGCTGCACATGTACGGCTCGTTCGAGAACGTCCCCGACTACGAGATGATCGCCAGTCACCCCGACCGCGCGACCGCGACGCTGGATGCGATTTTCCGCTGGCCGGACTAGACCAAAGGGCGCATGAAGTGTGAAAGTCGGGACTCGACCCACTCCGGTCAGACAAGTTTCTCCAAACCGGTCAGTCAGCCAAATCCAGATTTTGCAAACTGGAGTGCCACTAGACGGCCGTTGGCGACCTCACCCAATCGGCCAGTTCCGCACATTGATCAACACCTGCTCCGAGCCATTTGAGTGTCAGTACCATGTCCGCCAACTGTCGTTCGGATAAAGGCGGCTATTACGCATGACACAGTTTGTGGCCCTGGGGCGGGACTCACTGGTAAGATTGCCACGCGCACGCAAGGACAAGGCGCTTGATCGGGCATCAGAGCGAGGGATATTAAAAAAATCATGGAAACAGTCACACCTGAATTATCCGCCTTTTCGATTGCCGGCTTGCACGGTGAAAGGGATGTGAACATCCGATTTGATGGGCCAATAAAAATACTAGTTGCCGAAAATGGCGCAGGAAAAACGACAATTCTTAATGCGCTGCATGCTTTCATATATGGCGACCACATAAAGCTCAGCCGACTCGTTTTTGATTCCATGTCTTTAGAGTTTAACAATGGCGTGCGCATTGAATTGACAAAATCGGATTTTTCGCCGAGCTTTGAGACGGTGAAGCAGTCGGGCATGCTGAATCACCTTAGAGGCTTCCTTAGCAGTGAAGAGATAGCTCGTTTATACGAGCATCATCGTCTTCACAGAGCGACTGTGAAGACGTCTGAGCATTTTATAGCGGCGATACGCGCATTCCAAAGAAAATTTCATCAGATTTCGGATGATAATTTTGTTCAGTGGCTCGATATTCTCGTGTCGGAGTTTGCCAGCATTGATGTTTACGGCGAGAAGCTGAACGAAGCCAGGGTTTTGATAAAGGAAAACTTTCCCTTTGAAGCGATATATCTCCCAACGTATCGAAGGATTGAGGAGGATTTCGCCAAATTGACGGGCGCACCGATTAATCTAGATGGCAACATAAATGTCATTCAGTTTGGCATGTTGGATGTGCAGCAAAGTTTTGATCGAATAACTTCTGAAATCAAGAATTCTTCAATTCAGTGGTTTGCAAAAGTTAACGGCCAGATGTTGGGTCAATTGATCAACGGAATTAATATAACTAAAGAAATGAAGGAAAGTCTTTACGACAAAGACGCTCTTCGAATTGTCCTGGAGCGGATTGGGGACAATATGCCAGCCCAAGATAAAGCACACATGTTAGAGCTAATCGAGACCGGCGACATATTTCGCGACCATGATCCTTTGGCTTACTTTCTGGCAAATCTCGTGAAAGTCTACGAGCAGCAGAAGGTTAATGATAATGCCATAAAAAATTTCGTCGATATAAGCAACAAGTATCTTGTCGATAAGAAGGTTGTGTACGACGAAAGCGCAGTCGAAATTGCAATCCGCCGAAAGAAGAATGATGCGATTGTCGATATTGACACGCTGTCGTCAGGCGAGAAACAGGTAATTTCGCTTTTTGCGCGACTTTTCCTGAGAAAATCGGATGATATCGCGATATTCTTTGACGAGCCCGAGCTTTCGCTTTCGATAGAATGGCAGCGTCAAATTTTGCCCGACATATTGAACTCTGGCGCATGTAAATTCATGATTTGTACGACACACTCTCCTTTTATATTTGACAACGAACTGACGCAATATACAACCGATTTGGGTAAATACATTCGGGAACTGTGATGACCGATCGAGTCGCAATGCTCACAGCCGAGCGAGACACGGCGCCTGTATATTTTATGACGTTTATGCGGTTGAAGGCCCGCAATCCTGATGCGCTAATATGTCTGTTTGAGGGTGAAGATCGCAAATATTATGGTGTCCGATTAGACCTGTTACTGACGAATGTTCCGTGGCATGGGATAGACTGCGGGGGGAAAAAGAATGTCATAGATCTCTATAATTTAATTCGTAGAAACGAATCTTACTCAGAATCCCTGATTGCTGGTTTTGTGGACCGTGATTTCGATGATCCAATTGATTTGGCGCTGAGGAATTATATTTACGAAACGCCAGGTTACTCCATTGAGAATTTTTATTGCTCAAGTAATTGTGTCGAAAGGATTTTATCGATAGAGTTTAAGTTGGACTCGTGCGAGGAAAAACCAGACTTGTTGTCGTCAGCGATGGCCGATTTCAAGAGGTGTCAGCATGAGTTCCACGATGCGGTGCGACCGTTCAATTTATGGATATTCGCACATCGTCGCCGGGAGAGGCAGATGGGAAATCGAAAATTGAATTTGAACAATGTAGGGCTTTCTCAATTTGTCCGCACACCCGCAGAAGGGGCAAGGCAGGAGATTGACATCAGGAATTTTGGGGAATTATTCCCAGGATCCTACAATCTCACGGAAGCTGACTTGCAGGAGTGTGCCGGATTATTGCCGGCGCTAGACGATGGGTCAAACTATCGCGGAAAGTACGAAATTGAGTTTGTTCGGAAATACTTAGAAAAACTGCGCGCCCAATGTGCGAATAAAGATTCTGAGTTGTACGCACCGGGGGTGTCAGTCAAGCTGTCCCTGTCGAAAGGGAATTTTATCTCCGAAGTATCGCAGTATGCGGATACTCCGGAGGATTTGAAGAATTTTGTTTCAGGTATTGCTGCGACACTGCGCCAACCTGACGAGCGCCGCGTGGCGTAATGACGCTGGGTTATTTTGACCCCCTAACGCGCTGACGTCAGCAGTCGCTCTACCCGCGCGGTGGCCGCCGGGGAGCGGCGTAATAAACGTCTCCTGCGCGTCGGGTTGCGTCAGCCCGCTCTTCAAATTCATCGCCGGAAAGCGGCCAGTGGAATTCCGCTTCCCCGGAAGCGGCCAGTCGGCAGTGCGTACTCCCGACCCTTATCCGCCGATCGCAAAATTCCGAAGCTGCCATTCGCCACCCGCTCGCTGAAGCGAAGCCGCCGCGCGGCACATGCGGACAACAACTCACCGATGGCATGCGGTGGATGTGGAACTGAAGTTAAATACGGGATGGCGCGTAAGCGCAGTTGTTGTCCTTTGACCCCTACGAGAGTTTCCGCGATGACCGTTAGCATTCTCTGGCGCAGCGAAGGGCGCCTCCACCTAGCCTCAGATTCAAGAATGTCCTTCGGGGCTGCTGGTGCCACCGACATCGGCGTCAAGGTCATGCGGCTCCCGATTCGCATCAGAGGCTGCGACCCGGACGAGAATGGCGTCCTGAACACCCTCTTCGCGGCGACTTATGGTTTTGCGTACGCCGGCAGCTTGTCAAATGCCGCCACCTTCAAACAGTTCATCGAGGACATCCTCCTCGATGTGCAGTATGTGGACGCGTTCACGCCGCTCTCGTTCGAGCTTATCTGTGAATTTCTGTGCCGCTTTAGTGAGCGCATTTCCACCGAGGTGGTGTCGCGCTTGGCAGAGCGCGGTCAATACACGTTTCTACTCGCCGGCTACTGTCCATCAGCCGAGCGACTCCGCGGCGCCTGCTTTACGTTGGCGCAAGACGGAGGTCGTAGCGTCGCGTCGTTTCAGGAGGTTGCCCAAGAGCATGGTCAATACGTCGCTGTCGGTACTGGCAAGACGGAATTTGAAAAGCACATTGCGGGGCAACCGGTGTCGGTACAAACAGTCCTACTGGCGCTCAATAAAGTTATCGATGAGGAAGTCGTCGCCTCGGTTGGCGGAGACATCCAATACGGGAGCTTCGGGAAAAACGGCGACTTCACGGTGTCTGGGATTACTCGCATTAGCGTCGAAGACGCTGACGATGGCGAAAGGCACTATGGGCCAAGCACGGAGCGCATCTTGAAGTATCGTGGTTTCGAAATCTATGCAGGCTGGACAGTTGACGGAGACAAGTTTTGGCCCTCGCCGGGGTTTATCGAACTTGAAGTGCCGTCTAACAAAGACTCGAAGGAACGCTTCATTGAAAGCTGCCGAGCACTAATCGCTGGGGGCCAATAAGGACTGCCCTCGGGGCCGCTCCACCGGCAGCTTTCGGGAAGTGTGCTGGGCCAGTGACTTCTTTGTAGAAGAGTGCTGGACTGGCGGCTCTTGCCGGGTTAAGGCAGTGCCACCGGCAATTTGCTCGCCGGAAACCGGCCATTGAGGGGGGGACGAGACCTTCGCAATGGCAACCTCGACCGGCGGCTTGTGGCCGGATCGAGGCAGTGTCATCCGTGATTCGCTCGCCGCAAAGCGGTCGTTGAGCAAGGGGCTATGAGACCCCGGGCATATAAACTGGACGACGACCTCGAACGGCCGTTCATGGCCGAATTGAGCCAGACGATCGGACATCGTCTGGCCGACCAAGTCCAGACTTTTACACATGAAGGACGGGGTTCACCAGCCTTATCGGTGAATCTCCCGCCGCCTCTCGGCGTCAACCTGATTGTCGGCGTCAACCCGTTGCGCGCCATCCACGTCGAACGATATTCGTTAGCATTCCTTGGCATTGATACGCACCGAATGCTACTATTTGACTCACGGAATCACCGCCGTTTGTTTAAGACATCCTTCGATCCCCGCACCGCCGGGGATTTTTTTTGTCTGTCGCTCGACCATCCAACCTCCCTTCTCCCGCCCTGAAATAACCGAAACATCGAAACAATCCCCGGAGAGCCTTATAAACAGTGGCCTAAAGCGTTTCACTTGCGAGCGAAACAAGGCCGAAACGGGAAATGCGAGAAACGAAACGCCGACCGTGTTTCACTTCGAGGCCCAGTGTTTTAGTTGCGTTTCATTTGCAATCGAAACGCTGGGAGCCTTATAAACAGTACGTTTCCGGGCGATGTTTCGACGTTTCGGAAATTTCCCGCGAGCATCAAATAGGGGGTTGATGTGTCAGCCGAGTTGCTTCGCCACTTCCGCGATGGTCTGCTCGATACGTTCATTCGCGGTGGCGTCGTCTATCTCGCCATGTTCTGCCGCCGTCCGGAAGCCGACGACATGCTTTGCGACGAGCATCGCGAGCCTAGGCGTCTGAGGATGATCGAAGTCTTCCGCAAGTCGTTCGGCCGCCATCCCGATCATTTCGCAGGCGCTAGACCATTCGAAGCCGGGAGTGCCCGATTTGGATGCAGATAAGCACTCGTCGCAGAATCCGGCGAAGTCCTGAAGTCGTTCGTGTGTTGTTTTTTTGTTCATGGCTCGACCTATGCGAATGATTCTTATTTTCGATAGACGGTTAATCCACCGCCCCTTGATGCCGCTTTGCCTTTCCGATTTTGCTCCAGCCCCATATAATTGTTGGTATTTGTGTTGGTACTTTTGAAGGTAAATTTCAGCAATGCCACGTCTGCATTGAATTAGCGAGGATTATTCGATTACGGCCCTGGGCACCAAACGTTTATTGAGTCGTCAGTCGCAAGACGTACCGCCAAACCCGCGAGAGCCTAAACGCTTCGCGGGTTTTTTGTTTTTAGCGCGGCTGCTCACGTCGAACGGGCCGCACAAAAATAAAGCCCGCGCACCGCCGAACAGCGCGAGCGCGAGCGCAAACCGACTGCCCGCGCGCCGCCTCACCCAACTCCTACCGTCCCACCACTCCCGCCGCGCCATGCGTCGCCGCGCGACGGCGCTTGAACGCATAGCCCGCCCACATCACCACGAGCCAGGCAGGCACGAGCCACACCGACACCGACAGACCCGGCGTCATCGCGAGGATCACGAGGATCAGCGCCATGAAGGCCAGACAGATCCAGTTGCTGACAGGAAACCAGAACGACTTGAACACGAGCGTCTCGCCCGCCGCGACCATCGCCTTGCGCGACTTCAGATGCGTGAGACTAATCAGCGCCCAGTTCAACACCAGGGCCGCGACGACGAGCGCCATCAGCAAGCCGAGCGCTTCCGCGGGAATCAGATAGTTGACGATGACGCAGGTAAACGTGGCCAGCGCCGACAGGCCTATCGCCATGTACGGCACGCCGCGGCGGTCGACCTTCATCAGCGCACGCGGCGCATTACCCTGCTCCGCGAGACCATACAGCATGCGGCTATTCGCATACACGCCGCTGTTGTACACCGACAGCGCCGCGGTCAACACCACCACGTTGAGCACATTCGCGGTCAGCGTCGAACCGATCTGCGAGAAGATCATCACGAACGGGCTGCCGCCGGCCGCCACTTCGTTCCACGGATACAGCGACAGCAGCACCGCGAGCGAGCAGATATAGAAAATCAGAATCCGGTAGATGACCTGATTCACGGCCTTCGGAATGCTCTTTTGCGGCTCGTCCGCTTCGGCCGCCGTGATGCCGATCAGTTCCAGCCCGCCGAACGAAAACATGATGACTGCGAGCATCGTGAAAAGTCCATGAAAGCCGTGCGGGAAAAATCCGCCGTGGCTCCAGAGATTGCTAATCGACGCTTGCGGACCGCCATGACCGCTGAAGAGCAGATAGCCGCCGAACAGAATCATCCCGATCACCGCCACGACCTTGACGATCGCAAACCAGAATTCGGTCTCGCCGTAGGCTTTGACGTTCGCGAGGTTGATCGCGTTGATCCCCGCGAAGCACACCAGCGCGGACACCCACGTCGGCACGCCTGGCCACCAGTAATGCACATACGTGCCGACCGCCGTCAATTCGGCCATGCTGACAAGCACATACAGCACCCAGTAATTCCAGCCAGACAGAAAGCCGGGAAAGTCGCCCCAGTACTTGTAGGCGAAGTGACTGAACGAGCCGGCCACCGGTTCCTGCGCGACCATTTCGCCCAGCTGCCGCATGATCATGAACGCGATGATGCCGCCGATTGCGTAGCCGAGAATCATCGACGGGCCGGCCGCCTGCAACACGCTCGCGGAGCCGAGAAAGAGGCCGGTTCCGATGGCGCCGCCCAGTGCAATGAGCTGGATATGGCGATTCTTGAGCCCGCGCTTCAGGCCGTCCTGCTGTAGTGCATTGTTCAAATTGCGCCCCAGTGTATGGTGGATGTCGATCGCCCGACCGGACTTGTGGTCCGCTCCGGCAGAACCGAAAATTCTACCCCGGGCCGATATTACCCAAATACTGGTGGCAACCCGCGCCTGGTGCTGCGTCGCACCGAAGCGCGAGGAAGTGATTGTCACTGCCGCGCCGGTTCTGTATGTTGCGTAGTCGGGTTTTCAGCTTCCGGAGATTCAACATGTCGCTCAAACGCCTGCTTTGCGCCGCTATCTTGTGTCTCTGCTTCGGAGGCACCGTCTCGTTCGCCCAGAACGCCACGCCGAATCCGGCACCCGCCGCTGCACCTATCACCGCACCCACGCCCGAGCCTGCTGCCGAACCGCCCGTGGCACCGGCCGCCGAAGCGAGCGCCCCCCCGGCGCCTCCTCCCGCTTCCGTGGCGCCCGCCGCGCCGCCTGCCAAGGCTGCCGCGTCCCGGCCCGCTGCGACGCCGATGAGCGGCCCCGTGCGCAACGTCGTGCTGGTTCACGGCGCGTTCGTCGACGGGTCGAGCTGGAACGGCGTCGTCGCCAAGTTGCAGCAGAAGGGCTATCGCGTGAGTTCGGTGCAGAATCCGCTGACCTCACTTGCCGACGATGTCGCCGCGACGCGTCGCGTGCTGGCCCGCCAGCAAGGTCGGACGATACTGGTCGGCCACTCGTGGGGCGGCGTCGTGATCACCGAAGCAGGCGCGAACGCGCCGAACGTCGCCGGCCTCGTGTATGTCGCGGCTGTCGCGCCGGATCTGCACGAGTCCACGATGGACCTGATGAAGCGCGCCGCGCCGATGCCCGCAGGCCAGGGCATCGTCAAGGATGCGAGCGATTTTCTCTGGCTCGACCGCAGCAAGTACCACGCCGACTTCGCCGCCGACGTCCCCGAGAATCTGACCCGCGTACTGTCCGCCGCGCAAGTGCCGATCGCGGCGAAGGCCTTCGGGGAAACGGTCAGCCAGGTCGCGTGGAAAGAGAAGCCGTCGTGGTATGTGGTAACGACGAAAGACCGCGCGGTGTCGCCGGAAGTCGAGAGATTCATGGCCGAGCGGATGGGCGCGAAGATCGTGCCGATCGCGTCGAGCCATCTGGCGCCGGTGTCGCATGCAGGCGCGATTGCGGACGTAATCGACCGCGCGGCGCGCGAGTTGAGCCGGCAGCAGTAGCGCTGCGCGAGGCGCCAGGAAGCGGCTCGCGGGGCGTTCTTTTTCGCCCATCAACCGTAGCGGAAGCAGCCCGCTTTGGCGTTGTAGTTTCCGCTACGAGCCTGATCCGTTGGCCCACAGCATGCTGCGAAGTCGAACCTGAAGCAGTCAGCATTCCCCGCTATCGCAGCATGAACGACATGGCCGACAGACAGTTGAGCATGCGCACGGCATGTTCCGCCGACGCCGCGCCAAAGCGCAGCGTGACCCCGTCGATGCGAGTAAGCGTCGGCCATTGGCAGAACAGATCCGCGAGCGCACTGGTTTGCACGCGCAGTTCGCATTCCACAGGCTTCGCCGCGGCACGCGTCGCATGCGGCGCATGCCCGTTGGCGAGATGCTGTCGCACGACCTCGCGCGCGGCGGCTTCGATCGCAGCACGAGCGGTTGCCGGCGATTGCGTGACACCGCTCGCGTGCCCCGTCGCGCTCTTGGTCACGACAAAACGCGCGCCCGGAAAACGCGGCGCGGTTTCCTCGGCGAATACGTCGTCGCCGGATAAAAGCGCAACCTGTGCGCCATATTCTTCTGCCAGCGCCCCATACAACCCCGCCTCGCCGACCTCCACGCCGTTCAGCGAAACCCGGGCGAACGCGAAGCTGTTGATGGTGTGCGCGAGAATGCCGCGCGTTTGCGACATTGCGTGATAGCCGATCATGAAGACGAGCGCCGCGCCGTATTCGAGGCCGGCCATCATGCCAAGTGTGCGCGGTTTGCCGAGCACCACCTGAACGCGCGCGTCGAGTAGATTGGGCAGCAGATTGCGAAAGCCGCCGTGCGAATCGTTGACCCACACTTGCGTCGCGCCGCCGGCGAACGCGCCTTCGATCGCAGCGTTGGCTTCAAGTGTCATCCAACGGCGCGCGGCCTCGTATTCGCCGTTGCCCGCGCGCGTTTGCTCGGGATGAAACACGCCGGCAATGCCTTCGATGTCGGCGGAAATAAGGACTTTCATCAGGAAATGTGCTTGAGTAATGAGGCGAAGTCGGGGACGCTCTCGCGTAGTGATGGACGCCGATGGCCATCGCGGCCGGTAACGGATTCCGCGCTCCACAAAGCATCGACAATGGCCTGGTCGACGCTGTCGGCACAGGCGCGAAACAGCGGGTCCATGCGTTGATCGGCGAGCAACGGCGGGAGTGTGATGAAATCGGCAAGGTGCGGCACCGTGTAGGCCGTTGAAAACGCCAGCGCGATATCGCCGCTGCCGTGGCCATACACGGAGCCGGTTCGCGCCAGGCCAGCGCCCGCGCGCAACGATAGACGCTTGAGTTGACGCGCGTCGAGTGGCGCATCCGTGGCGACGATCATGATGATCGAGCCTTGCTCGGGCTTGACAGCTTTCGTCGCCGCTTGGGTTGCCGCTTGTGTCGCCGCCTGGGTGGCAGCGCGTTCAGCAAGTATGCGCCCAAGCGGCGTCCCATCGACGATCAGCATCGGCAAGCGCCCAAAATTCGCGAGCACTAGCGCGCCGACCGTGTAACCGCGCCCCGCTATCTCGACCACACGCGAAGCGTTGCCGACGCCGCCCTTCAGATCGAAGCACGACATGCCGCGCCCCGCGCCGACCGACCCGCTCGCGACGCTCGCATTTGCCGCAGCGTAGGCGTCGTTGAAATGCTGTTCGTTCACGGCCAGCGCCTGGATATCGTTCAGATATCCGTCGTTGCATTCGAACACCAGCGGATTGACCGTCGGCCACTCGCGCCCAATCCGCGGATTGGCTTTACACGCAGCACGAATTTGCGCCTGCGCGACCGCGGCCACGCCAAATGTGTTGGTCAACGCAATCGGCGTTTCGAGCGTGCCGAGTTCTTCGAGTTGCACGAGCCCGACGCTTTTGCCGAACCCGTTGATCACCGACGCCGCCGCCGGCACCTTGTCGACAAACGGATCCCCAGCATGCGGACGAATCACCGTTACGCCGGTTTGTATCGGGCCTTCATCGAGCGTGCAGTGTCCGACCGTCACGCCATGCACGTCGGCAATCGTACCGAGCGGGCCGCTCGGCAATTCGCCGATGTGCGGCGCGCCCGGCAAGCCTTGCAACTGCGGCAACTGCGCCAACTGCGTCGGACTCATGGGCGGTCGAGCTTCGGATCGAGCGCATCGCGCAAACCATCGCCGAGCAGATTGAACGCCAGCACGGTCAGGAAAATCGCGAGACTCGGAAACAGCGCGATGTGCGGCGCCGTCACCATATCGGCGCGCGCTTCGTTGAGCATCGCGCCCCACTCGGGCGTCGGCGGTTGTGCGCCGAGTCCGAGAAACGACAGGCTCGCCGCGGTGATGATCGAGGTGCCGATACGCATTGTGAAGTACACGACCACCGACGAGATCGTCCCCGGCAAAATATGCCGCACGATGATGGTCCAATCCGACGCGCCGATGCTGCGCGCCGCCTCGATATACGTGAGCTGCTTGAGCATCAGCGTATTGCCGCGCACCAGCCGCGCAAATGCCGGGATGCTGAAAATCGCCACCGCGCAGATCACATTGATCATGCCGTTGCCGAGAATCGCGACCACGCCGATTGCAAGCAGAATGCCGGGGAAAGCAAACAGAACGTCGGCCACGCGCATCGTGATGCGATCCCACCAGCCTTCGTAGTAGCCAGCGAGCAGGCCGAAGAACGTACCGATCGCCGCGCCGATCGCGACAGACAGAAACCCCGCTTCGAGCGAAATACGCGAACCCGCGAGAATACGGCTGAAAATATCGCGGCCCAACGAATCGACACCGAACCAGTGCGCCGCCGATGGCCCCGCGTTCAACGCGTCGTAATCGAAGAAATTTTCCGGGTCGTAGGGCACGATATGCGGCGCGGCAATCGCGACCGCAACGAGCAGCAGCACGAAAATGCCAGCGGCGAGCGCCACGTGCTGCTTGCGGAACTTGCGCCAGAACTCGCTCCATGGCGTGCGGATCGCGCGCTCGGCGCTGGATGGTTTGGCCGCATCCGGCTCGGTGGCTGTCGTGCTCATGCGGGCCTCACTTGAAACGGATAGTCGGATTGATCACGGCGTACAGCACGTCGACGACCAGATTGATGATGATGAATTCGAGCGAGAACAACAGCACCTCAGCCTGAATCACCGGATAGTCGCGCATCGATACGGCATCCACGAGCAGGCGCCCGAGGCCCGGCCAGTTGAACACGACCTCCACCACGATCGAACCGCCTAGCAGAAAGCCGAACTGAAGCCCCATCATCGTGATGACGGGAATCATTGCATTGCGCAGGCAATGTTTGACGATCACGAGCCGCTCGGGCACACCCTTCGCGCGCGCGGTGCGCACGAAGTCTTCGTTCATCACTTCGACGAACGATGCGCGCGTGAAGCGCGCCATCACTGCGGCAACGGCCGCGCCGAGCGTAATCGACGGCAGGATGTAGCTCTGCCACGAGCCGTCTCCGACAATCGGCAGCCAGCCGAGCTTCACCGAGAAAATCTCCATCAGCAGCATGCCGAGCGCGAAGGCGGGAAACGAAATGCCCGACACCGCGAGCGTCATGCCTAGCCGGTCGGGCCAGCGGTTACGCCATACCGCCGAGACGATCCCGATACCCATGCCCAACACGACCGCCCACACCATGCTCGCGAGCGTGAGCAGCAGCGTCGGCATGAAACGCTCGCCGATCTCCTGGCTGACGGGCCGCTTGCTGCGCGTGGAGATGCCGAAATCGCCGTGCGCGATCTTCACGAAGAAGTGCGCGAACTGCTGCGGCATCGGCCTGTCGAGCCCGAGATCGGCGCGCACCAGTGCGACCGTCGCTTCGTCGGCATCGGGGCCGGCGGCGAGCCGCGCCGGATCGCCCGGCAACAGATGCACGAACAGAAACACCAGCACGGCGACGATGAAGAGCGTCGGTAGCAGGCCAAAGAGACGTTTGACGAGGAAGTTCAGCATTGAAGCTCATCCGGCAATGATGCGGCAACGAAGTGTCATGTGCGGCGGCAATGCGACCGTGCGGTCCTGCATGTTCGTGAAGCAACACGTGAAGCGACATGCAGGACCGCTCGATCAATTCATCACTTGATCGCAATCTCGTCGAAGTTGAACGAGCCGTCCGGCGCCACATAAGCCCCCGACAGACGCTTGCTGCGCGCATACACGACCTTTTCCTTGACGAGGAAAATCCACGGCGCGTCGGCCCAGATGCGTTTTTGCGCGTCGGTGTAGAGCGCGGCCTTCTGCGTACGATCGGTGGTTTCAAGCGCCTGCTTCAGATCGGCGTCGACGGCATCGTTTTTGTAGTACGCGGTGTTCATCATCTTCGGCGGGAACGAGACGGAGGCGAGCAACGGCGTGACCGCCCAGTCGGCTTCACCCGTCGACGACGACCAGCCCGCGTAATACATCCGCACCGGCGCGGTAGCCGCGTCTTGCGCGCTTTCGACCTTGGCGACGCGCTGTCCTGCCTCGAGCGCCTCGACCTGCGCCTTGATGCCCACTTGCGCGAGTTGCTGCTGCACGAACTGGATGACCTTCTGCGCGGTCGAGTAGTTATACGCGGACCACAGGGTGGTTTCGAAACCGTTCGGATAGCCCGCTTCCTTCAGCAACGCACGCGCCTTCGCCGGATCGTACGGCCAGGGCCCAAGCTTCACCGCGTAGTCGACGCCTTGCGGCACGACGCCGTCAGCCGGCGTTGCATAACCGCCGAATACAACCTTCGTCAGCGCCTCCTTGTTGACCGCGTAGTTCAGCGCCTCACGCACCTTTGGATTGTCAAACGGCTTCTGATTCATGTTCAGGCTGATATAGCGCTGAATGATCGACGGCGACGCGATCAGATCGACCTTCGGGCTCGACTGCAATTGCGCGGCCTGTTCGAACGGCACCTGGAACGCGAAGTCCGCTTCGCCCGTGCGCATCAATGCGGCCCGCGTGTTGTTGTCGACTACGGGCTTCCAGTCGATCGCATCGACCTTGGGATAGCCCTTCTTCCAGTAGCCCGCGAACTTCTTCACCGTCAGGTCGCCTGCCGGGTCCCACTTCACGAGTTCGAACGGACCCGTGCCGACCGGATGGAACGCGATGTCCTTCCCGTATTTCTTCAGCGCGTCCGGCGAAATCATCACCGCCGACGGATGCGCTAGCACATTGACGAATGCCGAAAACGGCGCCTTCAACGTGATCTTCACCGTGTACGGATCGACGACTTCCGTCTTTTCGATGCGATTGAACATGTTGTAGCGCTTCAACTTGTTCGCCGGATCGGTCACGCGGTCGAAGTTCACCTTGACAGCGGCGGCGTTGAAGTCGGTACCGTCCTGAAACTTCACGCCGTGACGCAGCTTTAACGTATAGACGCGCGCGTCCGGGCTCGCTTCATAACTGTCGGCCAGCACGTTGACCAGCTTCATGTCCTTATCGAAGCCGTACAGCCCTTGATAGAACGACTTGGCGACGGCTTGCGAGAGCGTGTCGTTGGCATCGTATGGATCGAGCGTCGTGAAGTTCGTGGCAACGGCCATCACTGCCGTGGTTTCGGCATGCGCCACATTGCCCGCGAGCATCGCGAACACCACCGCGCCGCCGCTGATCAGCGCGCGCAAACGAAATGTAGAAGACGGCACCAGCAGGTTCATGAGTTGGCTCCAGGCTGCGAAATGAAATGGTTTAAGTGGCTTCTTGATGATTGGCTTGGGGTCTTGCGTCGTGTTGTTGCGTCGAATTGTTTGTCTAACCGCTTTTTCAATACGCGCCGCCGACGCGATGCTGTGCGACGAAGTGATCCGGTCCTACTGCGACGAGCGGCGCCACGGCCGGTTCATCGTTCAATGAGCGGATAGGACTCGGGATTTCATCGGCGGCGAGCATGCGTTTCGCGTGACGCCGCGCCGGATCGGCAACGGGCACCGCGCCCATCAGCTTTCTCGTATACGGATGCTGCGGCGCTTCGAACACCGCGCGGCGGGGACCGATCTCGACGATCTGTCCGAGATACATCACCGCCACGCGATGACTGACGCGCTCGACCACGGCCATGTCGTGCGAGATGAACAGATAGGCGACGCCGAGTTCGCGCTGCAGATCGAGCATCAGATTGACGATCTGCGCTTGCACCGAGACGTCGAGCGCGGAAACGGATTCGTCCGCGATCACCACTTTCGGATTCAACGCGAGCGCGCGCGCAATCGCAATGCGTTGCCGTTGGCCGCCGGAGAATTCATGCGGATAACGGCGTGCGGCTTCGGGCGGCAAGCCCACCTTTTCAAGCAGCCATGCGACGCGCGCCTGCGCTTCGGCCCCTTGCGCAACGCCATGCACGAGCAGCGGCTCCATGATCGAGAAGCCCACCGTCAGGCGCGGATTGAGCGACGCAAACGGGTCCTGAAAAATAAACTGGATGTCGCGGCGCAGTGCCTGCAACGCGGGGCCAGTCAGCGAACTGATGTCCTTGCCGTCGAATTCGATGGACCCGCTCTGGCTTTCGACTAGCCGCAACAGCGAGCGGCCCGTAGTCGACTTGCCACAACCCGATTCGCCGACGAGCGCAAGCGTTTCGCCCGGCCGCAAATCGAAGCTGACTCTTTCGACCGCATGCACGCGGCCCGTCAAACGGCCAAAGAGACCGCTCTTGACCGGAAAGCGGGTAACGAGGTCGCGCACACGCAGAATAGGCGGCGTACTTTGCGCGATGACCGGCTGCGCTTCTTTCGCGACAGCCGCTGCGGGACGCACCGCTTCGTCGCCGCCGCCGACGCTCGCCTGTTCGACCGTCAGAATCGGAAACTTCGCGGGTTGGTCGGTGCCTTGCATGGCGCCCAAACGCGGCACGGCCGCGAGCAGCGCCTTCGTATAAGGATGCGACGGCGCCGCAAAGAGAGCATCCGACGCGCCCTCTTCCACCTTTTCGCCGCGATACATCACCAGCACGCGGTCGGCCACTTCGGCGACCACGCCCATGTCGTGCGTGATGAAGATCACGCCCATGTTCATCTCGTCCTGCAGGCCGCGAATCAGTTGCAGGATTTGCGCCTGGATGGTCACGTCGAGCGCGGTGGTCGGCTCGTCCGCGATCAGCAATGCGGGCTTGCACGACAGCGCCATGGCGATCATCACGCGCTGGCGCATGCCGCCAGACAGTTGATGCGGAAAGCGCGCCGCCACGCGCCGCGCCTCGGGAATCCGCACGAGTTCGAGCAGCCGCAGCGTTTCCGCAAAGGCCGCCGAACGGCTCTTGCCCTGATGCAACGAGATCGCCTCGCTGATCTGATCGCCGACTGTGAACACCGGATTGAGCGACGTCATCGGCTCCTGAAAGATCATCGCGATGTCGGCGCCGCGAATCGAGCGCATCGTGCCGGACGACGCTTTCGCGAGGTCGAGCACGCTGCCGTCGCGGCGCCGGAATGCGATGCTGCCGCCGGCAAGGCGCCCACCGCCATGCTCGACCAGCCGCATCAACGCGAGCGATGTCACCGACTTGCCCGAGCCCGATTCGCCGACTATCGCGAGCGTTTCGCCGCGCTCGACCGTCAGCGACAGATTGCGCACCGCGTTGAACGTCGTTTCGCCGCTGCGAAACGCGACCGACAGGTCGTCAACCGTGAGCACGCGCTGCGGCGGCATGGTTTCGATGAGCGAGCGGGCGGTGTGCGATGGAGTCGGCACGGTAGTTCCTTTGAATTCGAACGCGCTAGCGAATGTTCAACAATATTAAGGGAACCGAACTAACGGTAGATCGCCGTGACGGGCATTTCGCCGTGACGCGCGAAACCGCGGTACATGCCCTCGGTATTGAACGGCAGCGCGATGTTGCCGCGTGCGTCGACGGCGATCAGACCGCCGCGGCCGTCGATCTTCGGCAAGCGGTTCATTACGACATCGTGCGCGGCTTCCTGCAACGAGACGCTGCGGTAGGCCATTTGCGCGGCGACATCGTAAGCCGCGACCATGCGCATGAACATTTCTCCGGAGCCGGTGGTGGAGACCGCGCAGGTTGCGTCGTCCGCATAGCAGCCCGCGCCGATCAGCGGCGTGTCGCCGACACGGCCCACCTGCTTGTTGGTGACGCCGCCCGTCGACGTCGCCGCCGCCACGTGGCCGTGCAGATCGAGCGCGACCGCGCCGACAGTGCCGAACTTGCGGTTGGGATCGATCGGCTCGCGAGGCGCGGGATCGTCGTTGTTAGTCGCGAACGATGAAGCCGCGAACGTCGCGCCGTCGTGATCGAGCATCGCGCGGTTTCGGTCCCGCGCAAGCAGCCATTGACGATGACGCGCTTCGGTATGGAAATACTCCGGCTCGACGAATTCGAGCCCCTGCGCGGCCGCGAAGCTTTCCGCGCCTTCGCCGGTGAACAACACATGCTCGCTGCGCTCCAGCACGCGGCGAGCCGCCAGAATCGGATTGCGCACCCGCTTCACGCAGCAGATCGCGCCGGCTTCGAGTGTGCTCCCGTCCATGATCGCCGCGTCGAGTTCGTGCGTGCCCGCCGCTGTGTAGACGGAGCCGCGGCCCGCATTGAAGAGCGGACAGTCTTCGAGCAGGCGCACGGCTTCGCTGACCGCGTCGAGCGCGCTGCCGCCATCCGCGAGCACGCGTTGGCCGGCGGCGAGCGCCGCGTGCAAGGCCGCGTGATAGTCAGCCTCGACACTCGCCGACATCGACGCGCGCAAAATCGTGCCCGCCCCGCCATGAATCGCAATGACTGCGTTGGTGTTCATCGTTTATGTTTGGGTTTTGCCTGGATGGTGCGGGATTTTGCAACTGCGCTTGCAACTGTGGTCTCAACCGCGGCGCCCGTCTTCCGGCGGCCTACCGCATGCCCAGTGCGCACCAGTTCGCGCGCGGCAACGCCCGCCACACCCGTGGACACGGTCAGCGGATCGGTGAGCCACGGCAACACGAATTCGGTGACTTCGGCGGCCGCCTTGACCGAGCGTTTCGCGCGATACGCGACCGCGTCGCACAGCGCTTCGATTACGGCGAGAACCGCAGCGTCCGCGTTCGCCGCGAGCCGGCGTTCGGAGCGCACATACAACGAAAGATCGGCGAATTGCGCGAGCGGCGAGCGCGGGCCGTCGGTCAGCGCAAGCACGCGTGCGCCGCGAGTGGCTGCACGGCGCGCAAGTTCGATGGTGTCGTCGACATAACGCGGAAATGCAATGCCGATGACGAGATCGCCTTTATCGCAATTGAAAAGACGCCGCGCGGCATGCGACGGTCCGCCGATGAAGGCGAGCGACTGCACGTTGTCGTGATACGCCATCAAGCCGTGCTCCATCAGCCCGGCGAGAAACGCGCTCGTGCCTGCGCCCAGCACGAATACGCGGCGCGCGGCAAGGATCGCTTCGACCGCGGCCTCGGCGGCGGCGTTGTCGATCGCGGTGCGTGTCAAGTGCAGATTGTTGGCCGCCTGTTCGAGCGACGCGTCGACGACGTCGTCGCCGGCAGCAAGCGACTCCTGAGCGCTGCGCAGCCGCTCGACCGGCGCAAGCGTCGCCTCGAAGCCGCGCACGAGCGCTTCACGAAACTGCGGATAGCCGTCGAAGCCGAGCGCGCGGGCGAAGCGATTCGCCGTCGCAACCGACGCGCCGACCACGCTCGCCAGTTCGTCGATCCGCATGGTGGCCGCGCGGAACAGGTTGGCCAGCACGTAATCGCCCATGCGCCGATGAATCGGCGTAAGCGTGGGCCTGGCGGCCTCGATGCGCGTGGCGATGGCCTGCTCGGCGGTGTTGGATGCAACGGACGGTTGATGGATCATGCGAGCCAAGCGGCAGGGTAAGCGTGGTAGTTGTCTCCCGAAGGGCCGTCCCTCCGGGTGCAATCAAAATGCATGAAAGTATATTTACATGGAAACCCGTCAGAAAAAAATTCATTTTCATTTTCCGCGGGTTTGCCCTGACGTCTGTTATGCGATGAATTGATCTTCAGCAAGCTGCGGCACGTTGCTGGGGAATGGCCGCGAGCCGCGCCGCCGGCGACATCACGATGATCAGCGCCTGCACGACAAAGCCCGCTGCCGCTGCGACAAGGCAGGCGTCCATGTTCCAGCGCGCGCTGATCGCGGCGCCGAGCAGTGCGCCGACCGGCCGGGCGCCATAGGTCGCCGTGCTGTTCAGCGCGGACACGCGGCCCATCATCCGTTCGGGCGTGATGGCCTGACGCAGCGTGGTCGAGCCGACCACCCACAGAATCGGTCCGGCGCCGAGCAGGAAAAAGCTCAGCATCGCGAGCCAGAACGATGGCGCGACGAGCGTCGCCACCATCACGAGCGATGCGAGCAGCCCACACGACGGACCGATGATCAGCACGCGCCCAAACGCGAGGCGTCTCGCGATGGCGGGCGCGGCCAGCGCGCCGCACACCATGCCAACGCCATACGCGCCGAGCGTGATGCCCACCGCCGACGCGCTCAGTCCGAGCCGATGCACCGCGTACGGCACATACACCGCTTGCAGCACGAAGAAGCCGAGGTTGAAAAAAACCGCCGTCGCGAGCATGGGAAGGAGCAGCGGGTCGTGCAGCACAAAGCGCGTGCCGTCGCGCAGCTCAAGCATGAAGTGACGCGCCGGCGCTGCCGCGCGCGGCGGTTCACGCAATCCCGCAAGCAAGCCCACGGCGAGCGCCGACAACGCGGCCGCGCAGCCGTATGCCCACCCCGCGCCGATCCATCCGACCAGCAGGCCACCGAGCGCCGGTCCCGCCGAATAGGCAACGCTGCGCGCAAGTTCGAGACGGCCATTCGCGCTGGCGTACGCTTCACGCGATACGATCGACGGCACCAGCGAAGGCGCGGCGACGTTATAGGCCACCGTGCCGGTCGCGGCAATGAAACCGAGTGCGGCTAGCAATGGCAGGTTCAGCGCATGCGTCATCAGAAGCAGCAGCACGCACAGCATCGCAACCACGCGCACGCTTTCTGCGAGCGCCATCAGCGTGCGGCGCGAGCGGCGGTCGGCCCACACGCCGAGCGGGATGGAGAGCAACAGGAACGGCAACGTCTGCGCCGTTTGCAGGAGCCCAGTGCCCTGCGCGTTCGCGCCGAGCGTGAACACTGCGACGAGCGGCGCGGCGGCGAGGCTGATCTGCTCGGCGGATTGGGCGACCTGGTTCGACCACGCGAGCCGCTGAAAAGCGGCCGGCAAACGGATCGCGGATGAATACGACGTGGCGTGCATCGATGGCTCCTGCAACGGAATAGGAAGTCACCATCGTGGCCGGGATCGCGCAGCGGGGCGCTCCGCTTCTTGCGGTGTTATTCTTCGCTCGCCATGAATCTCGAAAGCATTCTTTTTACTCAGGGCTTCGGCTCGCGCCGCCAATGCCGCGCGCTGATCGGCGACGCTCGCGTGAGCATCGGCGGCACGGTGTGCACCGACGCCGACGCCGATTTCCCCACCGACGACCCATCGTTCCGCTTCAGCGTCGACGGCATGTGGTGGCCGTATCGCGAGCGCGCTTATCTGCTGCTCAACAAGCCGGCCGGCTACGAGTGTTCGCGTGATCCGCAGCATCACCTGAGCGTGTTCAGCCTGCTGCCGCCGCAGTTCGCGGAGCGAGGCGTGCAATGCGTGGGCCGGCTCGATCAGGACACGACCGGTCTTCTACTGCTCTCCGACGACGGCAAGTTCGTCCATCTGTTCACGTCGCCGAAACGCAAGGTGCCGAAGGTGTATCTCGCGACGACCCGTCATCCCATCGACGACGCGCAATTGAGCGCGCTGCGCGAAGGCGTGTTGCTGCATGGCGAGTCGAAGCCGGTCGCGGCAGTGGACGCGCATGCACGCGGCGAGCACTCCTTGGCGCTCACGGTGATGGAAGGCAAATATCACCAGGTCAAGCGGATGATCGCGGCGGCCGGCAACCGTTGTGAAGCGCTGCATCGCGAGCGGATCGGCGGACTCGCGTTGCCCGCGACACTCGCACCTGGTGCATGGCAATGGCTCGATGAAACCGACCTCGGATCTTTACGGAGCGGGTAAACAGGTACTGCCCGCGTAAGCGTCTGATGACACTCGAATATCAGTGTTCGCGCGCGCACGTTCGAGCGGTCCGGCACGCGTGGGACGCTGCGGCGCAGCATGCTCTTGGTCATCGCTCCCTCTATACTCGTTTAAACAAAGACCAGAAAGAGTTCAAGGAGGGGCCATGATCATCCATAACGGAATCATGAACTCGTACGTGATGGTGACGTTTGTGTGCCTCGGGGTGCTGGTGATCGGCGGACTGTTGATCGCCATGCGGCTGCGGCACAAATACCATCCGAATCTGATCGGCGCGTTGATCGGCGGGTTGCTGTGTTTCCTGCTGCTCGAAGCACTGCCGGCGCTGACCTGAACGGCGAGGCGCGCGGTATCGCGCGATGGGGTTATCGCCGCTTAACACCTTGCTTCGCACTTGCGGCGTCACGCAAAAAATCCTCGACGCGCGGATAACGCAGACGCACGCCCAACTCTTCCTTTAAGCGGCGATTCACGAGCCGCCTCGACTCACGCATGAACGACAGCAAGGTTGGTTCGATCTGCTGTTCGGCCTGCGCTCGCGTGATACGCGGCGCACGTGCGAGGCCGAACGCGTCGGCGACCCGATCGAAGTACTCTGCCATTTTCAGCGACGAGTCGTCGGACGCATGGACCACGCGCGCCGGCCGGCCATGCGTGGCAAGACGCACGAGAATCGCGGCGAGATCGTCGGCGTGAATGTGGTTGGTGTAGACGTCATCGGCATCGGCGAGCGCCGGCGTGCCTTTCTCGAGCCGCGCGAGCGGCAGCCGGTTGTCCGCATAAATGCCCGGAATCCGCGCGATGCTGGCGGCCACCGTGCCACGAACGGTTGCGCGCCGCAATTGCCGCTCCGCCGACACGCGGCGTTTGGCGCGTGCATTGGCTGGCTGCGTGACGCGCGTCTCGTCGATCCACTCACCGCCACAATCGCCATAGACACCCGTCGTGCTCGCGTAGACGAAGCGCAGCCGCGCGCGCGAAGCGGCGGCGCGGCGAAGACCGTCGGGTACAATATTGGCTGGTTCCGCTTGTGCTCGTGCCTGTATCCATGAGGCGCGCGTGCGGCGCAAGCGCCCGACCGGCGCGATCGCGGCATAGGTCCCACGTGCGCCAGACAGCGCACCAACGCCCCGCGTGCCGAGGGTCGCAAGCAAGGCGCGGGTACGGCGGTCGTCGTCGCCGGTTTTCTGCGGCGGTGCGAGATGCAGTACCGTCGGCGCGAGGCCCGCGAGCCGTTTCAGGCTGCGGCGCACATCGAGATCGCCGACTAACGGCGAGACGCCCGCGGCGCGCAGCTCGGCGCTGCGCGCGGCGTGACTGGTGAGTGCAAAGACGTGGGCGCGCGGCCGCAGCAGGGGCACACAGCGCATGCCGACATCGCCGCAACCCACAATCAACACGCGCGGACGGCGGAAGTTTCGTGTCGCTTTCATGGTGCACGCATTGTAGCCGTCAGGCGCGGCGGGCATCGGGCGGCAATGTCGCCGGTCCGCCGATCCCATAACGATTACCGACTTTTCTTCGATTTCGAACACTTTATGGCATTTAACGTCACGCTCCGGCAAAGCGGCCGGCAGTTTCAGGTAGAACAGGACGAACCGGTGCTGAGCGCCGCCTTGCGCCAAGGCGTCGGGCTGCCGTACGGCTGCAAGAACGGCGCGTGCGGTTCGTGCAAAGGCGCCGTGGTCAACGGCCAGGTGGAGCAGCGCGCGCACTCGTCGTCGGCTTTGTCGAACGAGGAAAAAACGCGCGGCATGGCGCTCTTCTGTTGCGCGACGGCATGCTCCGATCTCGAGATCGACATCCGCGAAGTGGCGGGCGTCGGCGACGTGCAGGTGAAGAAGCTGCCCTGCCGCGTGAATGCAATCGAGCGCAAGGCCGACGACGTCGTCGTGCTCAAGCTGCAACTGCCGGCTAATGAACGTCTGCAATATCTGGCCGGCCAGTACCTCGAATTCATTCTGAAGGACGGCAAGCGCCGCAGCTATTCGATGGCGAACGCCCCGCACGCCGAAGGCCCGATCGAACTGCACATTCGGCACATGCCTGGTGGCGCATTCACCGACCACGTGTTCAACACGATGAAAGAGCGCGACATTCTGCGCTTCGAAGCGCCGCTCGGCACGTTCTTCCTGCGTGAAGAGTCGGACAAGCCGATCGTGCTGCTCGCTTCCGGCACGGGCTTCGCGCCGCTGAAGGCGATCGTCGAGCATGCGGTGTTCAAGAAACTGAACCGCCCGATGACGCTGTACTGGGGCGCGCGTCGCAAGAAAGACCTGTATCTTCTCGAACTGGCCGAACAATGGGCGCGCGGGATTCCAAACTTCAAGTTCGTGCCGGTGCTGTCGGAACCGGACATGAGCGATGCGTGGACCGGCCGCGTCGGCTTCGTGCATCGCGCGGTGATCGAGGACCTGCCCGATCTGTCGGCGTACCAGGTCTATGCATGCGGCGCGCCGGTGATGGTCGAATCGGCGCAGCGCGATTTCACGCAGCATCACAGCCTGCCCGAAGACGAGTTCTACGCGGATTCGTTCACGAGCGCGGCGGATCTGGCGAACGCAGTCTGATCCGAAACGCGATGCAGAACACGTCCGGATCGTTACGACGATCGGGACGTGCTTGAACAACGTGTCATCATGAAGACGGGCGCGCAAAAATTCCCATCGGCGCGCGTCGCTGTGAATTCATGCAAATTCATGCAAATTCATGGTTTACACCGGCGCTTTCCTTGTCGTATTCTTTCGCGCATGAACCGCATCCAGTCCGAACTTCGACGTCGCCGCTCGCCGCTTCCCTAGGGACGCCGCCGGCTTCGTCACGGATTCGCGCTACAAAAAAGCGCAAGCAGTTCGAATCATGAAAGCCACGGCATGCCGTGGCTTTTTTGTTTTCCGGCCCGTTCGCTGATTGGCTGACGGGCGCCAACGCCTCATCCACCCTTTTACCCGCTGTCTGGAGCCTGCCGTCATGAATTTCAATGAGTATCCGATCGAGTCGCTGATGTACATCACGAACCGGCCCGAAATCGTTTTCACGCACGGCAAGGGCTCGTGGATCTACGACAACAACGGCAAGCGATATCTGGACTTCATCCAGGGCTGGGCGGTCAATAGCCTCGGTCACTGCAACGAAGGCATGCTCGATGCGCTGAACCAGCAGGCGAAGCTGCTGCTCAACCCGTCGCCGGCTTTCTATAACGAACCGATGGCGAAGCTCGCGAACCTGCTCACGCAACATAGCTGCTTCGACAAGGTGTTCTTCGCGAACAGCGGCGCGGAAGCGAATGAAGGCGCGATCAAGCTCGCGCGGAAGTGGGGCAGGAAGTTCAAGGACGGCGCGTTCGAAATTATCACGTTCGATCACAGCTTCCACGGCCGCACGCTTGCGACGATGTCCGCAAGCGGCAAGCCGGGCTGGGACACGATCTACGCGCCGCAAGTGCCGGGCTTCCCGAAGGCGGATCTGAACGACATCGCTTCGGTGGAAAAACTCATCAACGCAAAGACGGTCGCGGTGATGCTCGAACCGATCCAGGGCGAAGGCGGCGTGATCCCGGCGACGCGCGAATTCATGCAGCAACTGCGTGAGCTGACCCGCAAGCACAACGTGCTGCTGATCGTCGACGAAGTGCAAAGCGGCTGCGGCCGTGCCGGCACGCTGTTCGCCTATGAGCTGTCGGGCATCGAGCCGGACATCATGACGCTCGGCAAGGGTATCGGCGGCGGCGTGCCGCTCGCGGCGTTGCTCTCGAAGGCGGAAATCGCCGTGTTCGAAGCGGGCGATCAAGGCGGCACGTACAACGGCAATCCGCTGATGACCGCGGTCGGCTACTCGGTGATCTCGCAACTCACCGCGCCGGGCTTCCTCGAAGGCGTGCGCTCACGCGGCGAATATCTGCGCGCGAAGCTGCTGGAGTTGTCGGAAGAGCGCGGCTTTAACGGCGAGCGCGGTGAAGGACTGCTGCGGGCGCTGCTGCTGGGCAAGGACATTGGCAACGAGATCGTCGAAAAGGCGCGCGACATGCAGCCCGACGGCCTGCTGCTGAATGCGGCGCGCCCCAATCTGCTGCGCTTCATGCCGGCACTGAACGTCACGACCGCAGAGATCGACCAGATGATGGCGATGCTGCGTTCGATCCTCGACACGCTGTAATCGAAGCGCAACGCGTATGACGACGACCGCGACGCTCTCGATCCGCCGCTTCGACGCAAGCGACTCCGACGCCGTGGTCGCGCTGTGGCAGCAAGCCTTTCCTGAGTATCGGGATGCCACGAAGCCGCAGCGCAACCCGCATCTGTCGATTGCGAACAAGCTCGCGACGCAGCCGGAACTGTTCTTTGTGGCGGTGCTGGGCGAGCGAGTCGCCGGCACGGTGATGGGTGGATACGACGGCCATCGCGGCTGGCTATATTCTCTTGCGGTGGACGAGTCGTTGCGACGGCATGGCATCGGCTCGCGTCTTGTCGCGCACGTCGAACAGGCGTTGACCGCGCTCCGCTGCCCGAAGCTGAACCTGCAGGTGTTGTCCGCCAAGAGCGACGTGCGCGCGTTTTACGAGGCGCTCGGTTACCGCGCGGATGCGGTGGTCAGTTTCGGCAAACGTCTGGGTTAGTTGGCAGACCCATCGACGGTTTAGTTTTCAAGAGGTCTTGCCTCGCAAAAGAAAAAGGCCGCATGCGTTGCACTCACGCATGCGGCCTCTTTTCATCAGGCAGTTCGGCTCGACGGGTTTATTCCCCCAGATAAGCTGCCCGCACCTTCGGATCATCCAGCATCTGCTTCGCGTCGCCCGACATCGTGACGAGACCCGAGTCCATCACATAGCCGCGGTTCGCCGCCTGCAACGCGAGGCGCGCGTTCTGCTCGACCAGCAGCACGGTCATGCCTTCGCCAGAAATCGCGCGCACCACTTCGAAGATCTTCTCGACCATGATGGGCGACAGACCCATCGACGGTTCGTCCAGCAGCAACAGCTTGGGACGAGAGATGATCGCTCGCGCCATCGCCAGCATCTGCTGTTCGCCGCCCGAGAGCGTGCCCGCGTACTGCGTGGCGCGCTCCTTCAGACGCGGAAAGAACCCGAACATGCGGTCGACGTCGGCCTTGATGCCGTCGTTGTCGGTGCGCAGATACGCACCCATCTGCATGTTCTCGACGATCGACATGCGTGCGAAGATGCCGCGACCTTCCGGCACCATCGCGAGTCCGCGCTTCAACAGCTCGTGCGGCGGTATGCCCTTGATCGACTGGCCCATGTACTCGATGTCGCCCGCGGCATACGGCTTGAGCCCCGTAATCGCCTTCA
>NZ_PNXY01000039.1 GCF_002879865.1 Paraburkholderia rhynchosiae | reverse complement strand
CATTCATCAACGTCAGATAGGGAGCCGCAAAGCTCCACTCTTCATCCGAGACATCTGTCGGGTATGGCTTGCGTTTTGTCATTCCGCCAGGGTACCAGGTCTGGAGGAAAGTTCCTAACACCCTCTACACGTCAACGTAAGACGTCGTTTGCGACGGCACAAGACGCGGATGCGGTGTGCACTGACAGGCACACAGATCATCGCTCAGCGCCACCTGGCGGCCGTCGGGTCCTGTCGTGGAAATTCGCGCGCCCTCGCACTTGATAAACCCAACGGTCTTGCAGACCGGGCACAGGACGGGATCGGTTTCGTAGGCCTGATCGCGCCCGCCGAGCAGGTCATTACCGTCACCACCCTGCACGATGCCACCCACCGTCGTTTTGTCGCCTTTCACAATGTCGTAACGCCGCATCGTACGCTCCTACACTGCACCCGGTCGCGGCCGGAGGCTATTCAGCAGGGCGTCCCATACCTGCAGTGCTCCCGCCTCATCGACCGGCGAC
The DNA here is from genome assembly GCF_002879865.1 of Paraburkholderia rhynchosiae. GTDB lineage: Bacteria > Pseudomonadota > Gammaproteobacteria > Burkholderiales > Burkholderiaceae > Paraburkholderia > Paraburkholderia rhynchosiae. The sequence continues at coordinate 46,275 of NZ_PNXY01000039.1, read as the reverse complement.
GTTGCCTGATCAGGCGGCAGGTCGCTCCGTGAAGACGTGCCCAGTAGCAGTTCAACCGAGGTATGCGGTTGTGCAAGCGTGGCACGATTGCCCGGTGCTAGCAGATAGAAACGGTAGACCGTAATCGGGCCGTCCTGAACCGCAAACAGGACCTCTTCGGCGTCCATGCCGGCCACCACGCGCTTGCCCTTGCGCAGGATGCGATAGCTGCCAGGCACTCGATCGAGTTGTGCGCGAAGCTCGGACAGATTCTTGGTGAGCGGCTGACCTTGATCCTGCTCGACCGCATCTCGCATCTTGATCAGGAGCAAGGCAGGTCGGCCCGGCAGCAGTGCAAACGACTGGCTGACTTCTTCCGTGTAGGTCGACGATCCGGTGACGATTCCGCCGTCGAAGCAAAACCCCGACTCCGCCGGCACGGCCCAGTTGTCTCGTGCCTTGATGCGCCTGTAGGTGTCGCTGTAGATATTCTCGGAGTTACCGAGAGCAGACGCTCCCATGAGGCCAGCGGTATGAAAGAGTGTGTGGTCCGCAAAGAGGTAGCCATCCGTTCTGAAAGGCATCTCGACTTTCGCCACTCCTTCCTGGTAGATGAAAAACCGCGAATCGTTGACCGGCGAAAATGCCTTCTCCAGCCAGGCCTTCCCGGTTTTCTCATCCAGGTTGACGGGGTTATAGCGTTGCTTCGTACGCAGCTCGTTTTCCCGGGCCTCGACTTTGGTGCGATAGGCATCAAGTGAGACATTGTGAGTTGTTTCGAGTTTGTCTCCCCTGTACGCGTAATGTTGATTCGAAATCTCGCTCGACGCGGGCCGGTCGAATACGAGGCGGCCGATGCACCACGGGCGCATTTTGGACAGCAGCGGATTGTTCATCGTTGGTTCCACGGAAAGCGCAAGAGAGCAGGCACAAAGACCTGCCAGCAGAATGAGGGGGCGAAAGAGGCGAACCATTAACATGTTCCCGGCACCTAGATGTCGTTGACGATCTGGACCACACTGTAAAGTATCGCCCAGTGCGTCCATGGGTGCGCGTAGCTGGTCATATGCTGGTATCCGCCCTGCAGGAACGCCATCTGAACTCCTTTGGCCGGGTCGCCAGGCACATCCGGCTTCAACCCGCGCGCCTGCGCATCGGCCGACCACACCGGCACCGTACCGTCGCCGCGGATGATTCCTGTCCTGGTTGCCACCTGTGACCAGTCCGTCTTGGCATTCACGTCCGGGAACGTGTTCGTCTTCTGGACGGTGAACGTGACGCTCAGTTTGCGTTGCTCCAGAAGCACGCGGATCTCGCCCTTGCCCGAGTCGTGCAGCAACGTTGCGGCCTGAAGTTCAGGCGCCTGCACGTCCGATGGCACATCTCCGGTCCAGATTGCGTTGCCCCACGTCAACAGATTTTTCGTCGGGTCTCTTCATGGCCGATTGGGGAACACGTTGTCAGACGCAGCCGCGATGGGTCACGCGGCGCGTGCCGGCGGTACTTGCGCGCTAGATGATCGCGTCCGGCGCTCCAGTCCGGCGCGCCAGCTTATTTTCTAGCGCGGTCTTCACGTCTGGCCATTCCGTATCAATGATGCTGAACCGCACCGAATTGCGCTTGCGACCGTCGGGCATTATCCGCTCATGGCGCACGATGCCCTCTTGCTTTGCGCCGATGCGTAGAATTGCCGCTCTCGACTTCTCGTTTAGATCATCGGTCGTGAACTGAACTCGGACACTTCGCAGGATCTCGAATGCGTATGTCAAGAGGAGGAATTTCGCCTCCGTGTTCGCTGCCGTTCGTTGAGCTGATTGGCTCAGCCAAGTATGACCAATTTCGATCTTCCTATTGGCCCGGTCGATCTTCCAGAAACGCGTGCTGCCAACGATGCGGCCACTATCACGAGCGATGATCACCAATGGGATCACGTGGCCTTCCTCGTATCCTCGCAATGCCGTAGCAATGTATCGGTCCATAGTCGACGGTTCCGGCACAACAGTCACTTTCAGATTCCATAGCTCGCCGTCTGCTGCTGCGTCTACCAGACCAGGCGCGTCTGCAGGTTCGAGAACGCGAAGTTCAATTGTCTTGCCAGAAAGGGTTAGGCGTGGTGCGTCGTTCATAACCATGAGGAGAGTGTTGAGTCGGCGATGCGCTTGGAGGTTCAGCATCTTTGCGATGTCAGCATCACGAGTTGGGAACCAAGCGTGAGAGCAACCCGATTGTCAGCGATCCTGCACCTGCCGTCGAGTGGCCGGTACTGGCCGGACCCGGAAGTGCATCGGAAGCGCACCGCAACGGATCGCCTTGACCGGCGAACTTCCCCACTCGATCCTTCTCGGTCGCTCGCGATTTCTCCGACCGAACGGCGGCTTCCAGAATACAACGGTCTTCTAATTAGTCGAAGTCAGACGGGTCGTTGGTGAGATTTGCTTCGCTAGTGAGCGCTCACGATTCGTGACTATGCGTGTGGGCAACGACAAGTGTACGTTCACGCAAATCTTGTCTGCAGCGTCGCGAGACGCGCCCGAAGCTCAGGTAAGCGTCAGGGCGGCGATACGTTCAGTGCCGTGCGACTTGCGAGCTCAAAAGAGGATGTATGGACCCGCGCAGCATCGTCGAGGCTCCGCTCGAACCGAATTCGCAGCCGACAAAACTCGCCCGGTTGCCCTTCTGGGCACTATTGAGTCCGTTCGTCGCTGGCGACCCACCCGAACCGACCGTGACACTCGGATTTCGATCACTGAATTGCTGAACTGACGCGTGCGTGAACCCAACGGCGAAATCAGGAGGTCGTGCGATGCCACCCCAACGGCCGACGCCACCGCGTGATGCTGGTCGAAGAGCTTTGAACCAGCACTCTCACTTGGCCGCAATACAAAACGCCAGCAGTCCCGAAGTGACCTCATCAATGATCTGCTTCATCTCAGAATACACGGGATGAAACGGCGTCGAATTATGTTTGCTCCCCCACTCGATCGTATAAGAGAACACTTTCGCCTTCTTTGCATCAATGATGTGGCGGCTGTACGCGTAGTCGTCAGAGGTGCCTGCCGTCGGATAGAGGCTCATCGACTGCTCGGTCTTGTACACGCGTCCGCGCGACGCCTTGATCGCATCGCACATCTCGTTGGCAAGTTCGACGGCGATCTTCTTGTCCCCCGCTTCGATGTACTCACGATACGCTTGGTCGCTTGCGATACCGCGCTTGCCATCGTAAGCCGGGTTCTGGAAGTTTATGTCGGGATGACTGCTCTGGTCCTCGTCATCACCCCAGTTGTACAGGATGTCTTCCGAAAAGCTATGCAGATCGACGAAATACTGGATGTGCGGATACGTATCGAACATCCACACAGCGTTTTTCGTCTCCGGCTCCGACTCAGCCGACGGTCCAATATAAACCTGGTAGTCGCAAGGATCAGTGGAATTCTGAATGGGACACTGTGGATCGAAGTACTGCGGGAAATTCCACAGGAAATTGTAGTTGCGGTTGATATCCACGCCGCAACATTGCGGCTTCGTATGCCCCGCAGGCGCGGGCCGCCGGTTCTTGCGCCACATCGACTCCGCAGTCATGCTGTAATTACGTCCATCAGGATTCGCTTGTGGAAACACAAAAACGTCTTTCGTTTCGATAACGTTCCTGATATCCATCGCGTCGAATGTGCGGGTGCCGATCGTGATCGGCGTATTTGTTCGATACGCATTCGAAAGCAGTTGTACGAAATGAATCAGGATGTCCGGGCTTCCCCATTCGCGTGCGTGCACACCGCCCAGAAAATAGATGCCGGGACGCTTCTCGCCGCTGCCTTTTGCAATCTTCAGCGCGTGACAGGTGCGCTTTTCCCAAGTCGGATGAGGCAGCTTGATCAGTTGCGTGAAGCTGTCGTTGGGCGCAGCGCTCTCGGCGGCGAGCGCGGCTTCTACCTGTTCGACATCGAGATACGCCGTGGCCGCAGCCACCGATAATGCATTGGTCGTGAGCGGCGCCGCCTTCCGTGCGCGTACCTCCGACTGTCGCACCTTACCTTGAGCGTCCGCGTCCTCCAACTGCTCGAGCTTATAGCCCGCCGCCGTGAGCGTCGTGATTTGCTCATCTGTTACGTGCGCGTCGACACAGTAGCCGTCGGAAACCTTTTCGATCGTATGGCGCGCGACCGTGATCTTGTACTTCGTTACGAGATCTGCCAAGGCCGCGAAATCGTTTCCTGTGATGCGAGCGTGGTAGCGGGACATGTCGATTCTCCCTTGACGCATGGCCGGTCCTTCGTACCAAGAACGGCGAGCGAGTCGATTATTTCAATAAGTACTTGCCTGTAGCAAGGGCGGGCGGCGTGCAATGTTTCTCACCTATTTATTTTCTTGCTATGAAGTACTGAGGCATCTTCTTAAAAAAAAGTAAACGCTTGCCATCAGGCAGTTCATGTCACAGGCTTGTCGCCTAGGATTTGCAGGCAGACGGAATTCGTGAGACTGGGGCCGAATTCGCGAGACTGAAAGACGGAACTGATGAGACTGACAACATTGAAAACCGCGCAGGTGCGCAACGGTCCGCTATTGCACCTTGCAGGAACGGAATGCACGACTTCGACGGTCAGTGTAATGAGTCGTCGATTGAACGCCTGTCTTGAGGCCTGGACCGTCTTTAACCGACCCACTCCAGTCAGACAGTTTTGTTCAAACCGGTCAGTCAGCCAAAATCGGGTTTTGCAAACGGGAGTGCCACCAAGCGGCCGCTGGCGAACTCACCCAATCGGACATGAAGGGTCATACGCACGCACCGTCGCACAGACATTCAAACGTCGATTCCGCTCAGCAACCGGCCATTCAAGTCGCAATGTTGAAGTGTTGCTTGTCGGCCATTGCCGACGTCCGTTCGCCGCCGCCATGCTAGTAATGCGGTGCGCCAATTCAGCGCTTCTTCTTACCGCGAGTTCTCCGGTAATTGGTGGTTATCCCGAGCTTTTTGTTCCGGTGGATGACGAACGCGCTGAGTGGAGTAGCGATAAGAATGAGCGCTATTAACCCGGCGGTCAACCTCCTTTCGCGGCGCGCGTCATACGTGCTGAACGCGGAGGAAGTAATCCGCGGTGAGAGCGTGTTACTTGCGGCCGGTTGCAGCAGCGCGGCGCTGGCCTCAGTGCCTTGACGCGTCACAGAGGCTCCAGATGTTGGCGATGCTACGGCTGCAGAAAGACTGAGCTCGTCAAGAGGAAGAACGCCTGCATCAGATGTAGGTCCAACGGGAGCCAATTTGGATGCTGAAGCCATACGCGGAGCGGGCGCAGCGGCAGTCTTCGCTTCCGCGGGCTTAGTTTTCGTTTTCCATTGCACGAGGACCGTGCCAATGCTGCGCATGTCGGTGGACGCGTTCCGGAAGTGCCTCCGTCGAGCGGGTTGTCCGGGTGATAGCCTACCGCTGCTGAGAAGGGCCTGTTGTTGAGTGAGGATATCGTTGTACTCGTTGTTCAGAATGGCGTGGTCACAGATGACGCGCTCGGCTAGTCGGCGGGCTGCCGCGCATTCAATGTCACTCGTCCATACTCCGGTCCGAGCAAAGACTGCCATGTACAGCAGCAGTTCCAGGCACTGCCTCGAACGCCCTAGCCCTCCTTGTATTCCGTGACCGTCCTTTGGCATCTTTCGAATCCCATCATGGCGCATTGGCGTCCAAACGTTTCAGCGCGGAGGCCATACGTCGCAAGAAGCGTTTGCTGAGTCTGATGTCGTTTAAGGAATAGCGGTTGCTCATATGTTGGAACGCAAATCATCCAGGAGCTTAAAAATGGCGACTCAACCTACCGAGCAACGCTCGCCCGACGACAACTCGGAGAATGACGTCGATTCAACAGTCGAAGACACGTTTCCGGCGAGCGACCCGCCGTCGACAGGCGGGGCGACCAAAATTGCGGCAGACGAGAATGCTGAAACGCAGACGGACAGCGACGTGCCAGGAACAGAACCGGACGAAGACGTGCCCGACGAGCAGACACCTCCGGAGCCGTCTCCCGGCGACCAGCCGCTCGGCGAAAAGGCACTTTGAGCGGTAAACGGGGTGTGCGACGAAAGACGAGGCTCGCCCGACTTGCAGCGGGCCGGTCTGGGCTCGCGATAATCGCATGCGACGGACCCTGTCGCCCCCAACGCACTTCTCATCCTGCGCTGCCAATAATGTAAATTGATTGCGCGGGATCACCGGCCCCCGCAAGCGACGTTAGCAGTTCCGCGCGACCTACGACCATCGAACCGTCGGTAAGCCGAAGTCGCCGTCGGCGGGTTCATGAAACATAGCCGTCGCGGTAGCGCGAACGGTGCTGCTTTCGCACGCCGCCATTTGCGAAGCATTCCACTCCTAGCCTGGCCGGCTAGTGCCGCCGTATTGATGCCGGATTCTGCCGCTCTGAAATCAGTTGCGAAACCAGCGTTAGCAACTGCTCAACGCCCGCCGGATTTTGAACATAGGCGTCGGAAAGGGACGCGTGCGGGTCTGTCGGCTGCGGGCCGTCGGACAGCAGGATGACAGGAAAGCCTTCGCCCGGGTGCGCGTGTCGTTGCAACTTCCAAAGGGCGATTTTGTCTAGCACCTTCGAGTCGGTGACAACGATGTCCGGAAGTCTCCCTGACACCATTTCCAATGCCTCCAGGCAATCGAGCGCCGTCATGATGTGATGACCCGCAGACTCCAGAGAAAGTCGCAGCACGTCAATTAGATGAGGCTCTTTGCCGACCAGCAATATTCTGCTCATGGACATCCCCGCTTGGTTGCTTTTCAGGCGCGCATGGGACGTGCCTGGTTGAGTGTCGCTGGCGAGCGCGGGTATTGGAAGGCGGGCAGGTTCCGTTGCCGCCTCCCGCGACGTGCATCTTGCGCGGGCACCGCCGCACGCCGCCCTCGCAAGCGAAGGCGCAAACCCCGCTTCTTCAGCACGGCATTTGTGGTTGCCAAAGGGAGGAACTCGGGCGAGGCTGAACCGTAACGTAGCGCCGGTGAATCGGATTAGAACTGGCCCCGCCTTCAACCTCTAGCTAGTGCCCGGTTTACTGGACCGGTATGGGCCGCCGGCTGCGGATGCGGCGTCACGTCCCCTTGTCCTCGCCCGGTTCAGGATGCAAGCGAATATGCAGGTGCGCGAGCCAGCGCCCGTACCCGCTCGCATAAACAAGGTCGTTTTACTGACGCAGCCACCGGCCGTTCGGATGCCCACCCACGCTCCGCGCACGCCGCTCAGGCGGGGCCCCTACGATGAGAACACCGAAGCCGAAGGGATGCGCGGCAGGCAGTTACCAGCATGGACGGGGCATGTCGAATAACACTTATCTTTTTCGCGCAGTTTTGACCTGTTCAACAGCCTGCTGGGCCGCTTTGTTTGTGGCGGAAGTTGCTGCCTCAATGTTGTCTTCGGCAATTTCCCGTGCTTGTTCGGCGGCCTTTTTACCGGCTTCAATTGTCGCGCCCGTCGCCTCGCTGGCGGCAGTCACAGCCGACTGCATCGCACTCACAGCGGCTTCGCTTCCCGCCGGTGCATTGCTCGCGACCGTGTCTACCAACGCCTGTGTCTTCTGCTGTTGCTGCTTCAGTTGGGCCTCGGCGCTCGCGGCCAGTTCGGCCTGGGTGCTGTACAGGATGGTGCTCACGTGCCGCCAGTACGACTGTGCTTCCTGCATGGCGGCTTGCGCCCGCCTTGCCTGCAAGACGAATAGTTCCTGCGGGTCTTTGGTTGACAATGCCAGGTTTGCGATTGCCTGATTTTCGGCAAGCGTCGATTTGACCGCCCGCAGGTTCAGTTCGGTCAGCTTTTCGATGCAGCCAAATGCCTTGGTCCATGCATCGGACAGCGTTTCCAAGCTGGCTCTTTGCAAAGCAACCACTGGTTCACCAGAAAGACTGCTCATTACAACCTCCATCTGGGTAAGGTAGCGGTAATCTGGGAGTCATTCTTCGATGGCACCCCGAACAACGCTACTGGGCAGGAGTCTGATCGCGAGCAAGGGCTGGTCCAGGGAATCCGTGCAATGTCAGCTGTCGTGTGAATCGCGACCGGGACAACCAGCGGCGCGCCATACAGACCTCTGCCGGGCACAGCGACGCACGGGAAGCCAGCCGGAACACGAACGGCAGGTGTCGTGCTGGCATGCAACTTGGGGGCAAGACTCAGCACCCGGGTGACGCAGGCCATGCCGATGGGCTGGCTCCATGCGAATGTCAAGGACGACGCCTCGACGGCCTTTGCACCTGCGCGCCTTCCGGCGCGTTTTCTTCACACAAAGCAGTGCGCGCCGCTGCTGCGAGCGCCCCTCAGGCTTCGTACTTGAATGACAAAGATACGCGCGCGCGATACTCGACGACCTTGCCGCCATCGACCCTCATGTCGAGCTTGCAGACTTCGGCAACGCGCAAATCTCGTAGCGAATTCGCAGCGAGTTCCACAGCATTCTTCGCGGCATCTTCCCAGGAGTTCGGGCTGGTGCCGATAATCTCAGTGACGCTGTAAACGCTGCATTCAGTGTCCTGCGTGGCCATGATTTCCACTCCTCTCGGTTAGGAGGCGCGATTCCCGCACCTCGGTCATTTCATCATAGGCCCCGACGTGCCGACCGTCGTCGCTGCCCTCGGAGCCGCGCGTCTCGGCCGGTTAGCGGCCGGTGGATTTTTCGGATGTTGTGCGCCCGCCACCTATATCGCAGGCGTTCGTTCCTGACGAAGGCCGGCGCTCAATGCTCGTGGAGCGATGGGCCTCGTTCCGAGCGCTGTCCAGGCAACTATCGCCACTTTTCCCAACGTGATGTTGCCAAGGACGGAGCCGAAACTTCGCTCGAGTCGGTATTACCCTTCAAATCTCTACCTGCGCTCCCAGTTCGATGACCCGATTGGGCGGAATCTTGAAGTAATCAGCCGCGTCGCGAGCGTTGCGAGACATCGCGGAATACAAGGCCTCCCGCCACAGCGCCATGCCGCCTTTCGGCGTGGCGAGGACTGTCTGGCGGGCGATAAAGAAGGAGGTTTGCATCGGGTTAATCGAGAGTCCAGCATGCCGACCTTTTTGCAAAGCGCGTGGTATGTCGCGCTCATCCGAGAACCCATAGTAGACGTTGACTTGATAGCAGTTGTGTCCAAGCGGGACCACTTTGATGCGTTCCCTATCCGGGACTCTGGGGATGTCGGTGGCGTACACAGTCAAAAATATCGTTCGTTCATGCAGCACCTGGTTGTGCAGTAGGTTATGCAACAGCGCATGGGGTACGCCGTCACCTTCTGCACGGAAGAAGACGGCCGTACCGGGCACGCGTAGCGGTGGATTGATGAAGAGCGACTGGAGGAAGTCGTCGAGAGGGATGAGTTGGCGTTGGAGGCTTTGGAATACCAGTTCGCGCCCCCTTCGCCACGTCAGCATGAGCATGACCATCAGCGCACTGATTGTTAGCGTAAACCAGCCGCCGCTAATGATTTTCAAACTCGTGGAAGAGAACAAAGCGACGTCAATCGTCAAAAAGAATCCGGTCGCTGCGACCGACAGCAACAGCGGAAATTTCCAGCCGAAACGAACAACGAAGAACGTCAGCAGCGTCGTCGTCAACATCGTAGCGGTCGCAGCAATGCCATAGGCCGAAGCCAAATTGGAAGACGAGCCGAATCCCACAACGGCCAATATGACAGCCGTGAGCTGGAGCCAATTGACGAGTGGGATGTAGATTTGCCCCTTTTGACTTTCAGAGGTCTGGCGGATGCGCATACGAGGCAGGAAGCCCAGCGCAATAGCTTGCTGAGTCACTGAAAATGCACCAGAGATTGTCGCCTGCGATGCGATAACGGTCGCCATCGTCGAGAGCACTACGAGCGGATAGACGCTCCAAGGGCCAAGTTGCAGAAAGAAAGGATTCGAAACCGCTGCCGGATTCGATAACAACAAGGCGCCTTGCCCGAGGTAATTGAGTGCCAGCGCGGGAGCGACGATAGAGAACCAGGCCAAGCGAACTGTCTTCTTGCCAAAATGGCCCATATCAGCATACAGCGCTTCCGCACCGGTGAGCGCCAGGACAACGGCACCGAGGGCGACGAAGGCCAGCCACCGGTTGTGGATGAGAAAGCCGAGGGCGTGGAGCGGATTGAAGGCAATCAGAATGACCGGGTTCTTAGCGATATTAGCAACGCCCATCGCAGCAAGCGTAATGAACCAGACCAGCACAATCGGGCCGAACCATTTTCCGATACCGGCTGTGCCCCTGCGCTGCAACAAGTACAGTGCAACGAGAACGGCCAATGTCAAAGAGATAACATACGGCTTAAGAGCAGGCGCGGCCACTTCCAACCCTTCAATGGCCGACAAGACTGAAATGGCTGGCGTAATCACACCGTCGCCGAAAAACAGCCCTGCGCCGACCATGCCAAGCAGCATCACCGGATAGTACCAACGGGATTTCTGAGTGACCGACGATAGCGCTAACGCGGTCATCGCCATAATGCCGCCTTCCCCTCGGTTGTCCGCCCGCAAAACAAGAGTTACGTACTTGAGCGAAATCACGATTATGAGGCCCCACAAAATCAGCGAGACCACCCCCAGCACGTTGACAGGGACAGGCGAAAGACCGTGATGTTTCGCGAATACCTCCTTCATTGTGTAAAGCGGACTGGTTCCAATGTCGCCATACACAATTCCAATGGCAGCCAGCGTCAGCGCAGCAATGCTACTTTTATTGGAGTCTGTATTCACGACGCCGCCTCATTGTTGCGCTTTAAAGCATGTAACTGCGGAGCGAACTGCTGCCCCAGCCCACTACAACTTCTGCAACCGTCGCATCGCATCCGACCTCCGCTTACGTTCCAGCAGTTCCCCGTGACGGCGCTTCCCAACTTGTGATAGTGATTATAGGCGGGTGCCATTCTTGCCCGCTCCGAATCCGTAGCCGCGAAGTTCGCGCAAGTCTATGCATTCGGGCTGGCAGGACGCTGCATGGAAGTACGCGCACTCTAAAGAAAGACGTCGGCTTCTGATACTCATGGCGGTGATGGTGGTCTTCTTGGGAGCCCTTTATGCATTCGTGGTATGTCGCCGGCCCAGCAGATGTGTCTCAATGTTTCGAGTGGGAGCCGGCGGAGTCTCGAAACTGGGTGACGGTCATGTCGGCCGGAACGCGCAGGTCGTGGCGGTAAATGCCGAGACACACAACTTCTGCTTTCCACTCAAAGACTTTGGCGGGCACCTGTCCTGTCGCCTTTAGTAGACGCTGCCTTGGTTCTTACAGCACTAGGCGAGTAGACTTGTTGCAGTGCGCCGATTGAGAGGCTCAGGAAATGACCCCGGATTCCGAAATCAAAGCTCTTTTGTTCGATGTCTTTGGCACCGTCGTTGATTGGCGAGGCGGTGTTGCGCGAGAAGTAGGCCCGTTTCTCAGCCGTCACAACATGGCCGTTGACGCCACCGAGTTCGCAGACGCGTGGCGACGTGAATACTCGCCCGCTATGGAAGAAATTAGAAGGGGACGACGGTCGTTTGTCCGCCTTGACGTCCTTCACAAAGAGAATCTGGTCAAGGTCTTGCGCAGCTTCGGCATTGATGTCGACTCCGTCACCGCCGCCGAACTTGATGAGTTGAACCTTGCCTGGCATCGGCTAGATCCTTGGCCTGACTCTGTAGAAGGGCTGTTGAGACTCAAGCGTCGATTCATTATCGCGCCCCTTTCAAATGGAAATATCAGATTGATGGTGGACATGGCAAAGCGTGCCGCGCTTCCTTGGGACGCGATTCTCGGCGCCGAAGTCGTCAGAGTGTACAAACCATCGCCACAAGTCTATGCTGACACCACCGAAATCCTTGGACTGAGCCCATCGCAGGTTTGCATGGTCGCGGCGCATGACGGCGATTTGGCGGCAGCGCGTCAATGCGGCCTAAAAACTGCCTTTGTGCTTCGGCCTGTCGAACATGGCCCGGACCAACAGAGCCACTTACGCGCTGAACGGCCGTGGGATTATGAGGCGGCAGACCTAAACGACCTGGCGATGCAACTAGGTTGCCCGACTTGACGGCTCCCAACGCCGCCGCTGCCCACGCTTTGTCCGACAGGCCGCGCCGACTGTGATGACGGCAACCGAAAATTCAGGCGGTGGACTCATTTGCTGCTGGCAACGAAAGCCCCACGAAGCCCCGCACTCCGGCTCCAACCAGTCTTTTCGGCGAAACCCCATTCTGCTCAGCCCTCACAAGCATCTTTATCGCTTGAGGCCCAGCCATCGAGTCGGGTCGTGCAAGCAACCAAGCATCGAGCGGGACCGAGCTTGCGACGAAAGGCCCATTACGTCGCGAGACGGCTTTGTGCCCAACTAGCAAACGCATCCTGCATTTCCTGCTCGCTCTGAGTTCCTCCGGAAAATTCGCGCTGACTGGAGGAGTACACATAGACGATTTGTTCCGCAACTATATTGCGAATGACGTTCGTCGCTTTCTTCGGGCGGACGAGCAAGGTGAACAGGAAGCCGAGCAACGTCGGGCAGCACAGGCGCAATAGAACGAAACGTCGTCGGCTTGCTGCACCCGGTGGAACCAGAAAATCGCTGGTCCACCGGTCACCTGACAACTTCGTCTAGGTCGTGAACTCGGCGCCAGACTCGACTGTTGACACCTGGGCGGCGGGCACCGCCACGCTCTTGCGCGACGCTTTTTTCGCCGGCGCCTTCTTGGCCGCAGCCTTCTTTGCCGCCGGGGCCTTCTTGGCCGCAGCCTTCTTCGCCGTCGGGGCCTCCTTGGCAGCAGCCTTCTTGACCACCGGCTTCTTGTCGGCCGCAGTAGCGCCGTCAATCAGAAATCGACTGCGGTCCTTGGCGTTGGCGATCCACGCCGGCGCGCGACCGCGTCCACTCCACGTCGCGCCGCTCTTGGGGTCAAGATAGAGCGCTGGCTGCGTGCCTCTCACGTAGTTTCCTGCCTTCGCAACCTTCTTGGCAGCAGGTGCCGACACCAAAGCATTGCCTTCAACGAGAAACTTCGAGCGGTCCTTTGCGCCGGCAATCCACGCTGGCGCGCGTCCGTGTCCTGACCACGTCGCGCCGGTCTTTGGGTCGCGATATTTCGCTATCGAGCTCCCAGCTTTCGCTGCAGCCTTGTTCCCTGTCTTCGGTCCGCGTTTCTTGCCACCAACATGTGAATCGATGTCAGCAGTAGTCAGGCCGTGTTCTGCCATCAATTCCCGAATCTTGTCGATAACGGCGCTCGATTTTTTTGCGACGAGCGCGTCGGCCTGCGCCTGCAGTCTCTGGATTTTTGCTTGCAAGGATTCCAAGGTCGCCATTCGCGCCTCCGCAGTTGAGATGCCCGCACTATGCCATGGGTAAGATGCAGTGTGCTACTTCTGGCTGGAAGGCCCAATAGACCTGCCTGCCTGCACAGAGACGAAACCGGCGAAACAGGTCGCAAACCGAGGAACTGTTATTACCCGCCGAGGTTCAGGTACGAATTCAATGTCCCGGTACAACGGGCGCTCCGTAAGCGAATTTTGTGAGCTAAACCTACAGGTCGCGCGAATACTTCGACGCAAGCTCCCGGTCGAGGACGCTGTCGAAGGCAATTCCGGCAATGTGGTCGCTAGTTGGTACCAGTGATTTGATAAAGGTGCGCACTGCCGCTGGCGGCTCGTTGTAGCTAGGAAACCTGACAGGCAACGGATAGCCGCTCTCCAGCAATGGGGCGAGGACGTCATCCAGCGTCCTTTGCTGAACCAGACACCGGTCCTTCGCACTCTTGTTCTTCACCGAATCTGGCGACAGTTCGTCCCGCACCACAAGCACGGCTTGGACGTCGGGGACGACCTCTGGTATTCCGTCGCCCCAAACTATAACAGTCGTGAGTTCCCCGTTGACGGCAAGTAGCATGACCTTCGGCACAAACAGGGATTCACCGAACTTCGCCTGTGTCTGGTCAATGAGCGAGTTCCATCGCCAGATGCGCTCCAGCACAGCGGAGGGCAGTGTATAAAGTTTGCGGGTTGGATGCTGCATCTGAAGAATGGCTTCGTACGCGGCCTCGTTGCCCGCATTCCATCCCGAGAGAAAGCGGTCGCTTGCGTAGGGCCCTGAACCCATACCGTGCAACTGCGGGTCCTCTATTTTTGGCGAAAAGCGAGCAACAAACGCGCGTACCTCCGGTTCGGCCTCCAGGCCGAACACATGGGGCCGGAAATAGTTCATGTTGAAGGCGACGCGGCTAACCAAGGCCTGTGCCGAATCGCGCGACCAATTAAATTGGAAATACACTCCGGTATTCGCGTTTTGGTAGACTGCTCCGTCGCTTACCTGATAATGCGACCGTTCTCTGAAATGACGCTGAATGTCCGCGCATGATGTGGGCTGCGCAAGGTCAAAATACAGGTCGTAGCTCATATTTACCCAAGTCGATTATGTGACTCTGACGTCGGTGACTCCGGGCACCGGCCCGCATTCGTCGGCGATGTGGGTCGTGGGCTATCTAGCCCTATCGATGGACTCGATATGCACGCCGAGCCGGTTGTTGGACTGATGCACCCGAACCGCTTCAGCGCCGCTCCAATATTGCGCGCCATACGTGTCACAGACCTTGACTATGCGTCGCAAAGCCGGCTCTTGAACGACCAGGAACCTCTTGCAGCCCTTTCGCGTATCTCGCATTTCCATTCGAAACGGCTCCTCATACACAGATTCTTGCGCCGGGGTGATGCGCATTTCGAAGGACTGCGCGTAGTGACCAACGACCGCTGTCGAGCCCGTGATAAGCAGCGCGGCCGCGGCAATGTCGCTAAGCCAGACGGCCACATTGGCGCGGACTGGGCGCACCGCCCGCTGAGCCAAGACGAAAATCAAGCATGCCGCGCCGAATGCGGCAAACACAGCCATTGCCGCAGTTGCCCAACATCCGTAAGGCGCAAGACCATCGAGATAATAATGGTCTCCGCCTAATAGACTGTCTGCTTTTGGCAAGCAGGCGGACGTTGCAAGGCAACCGCCCAAAAGCCAGGTCTCACTCAATGAGTGTCTTTGCTCGTTAGGCAAAGTGTTGCCAACGACTCTGGAACGCGACCAGTCGTCCAGCCTCACAGCGACGCCAATCGTATCCCCTTCCGATTCGGCACCTGCGAATCGTTGCCGAGCGCCGGCGTAACGCAGTTCAATCTTGAAACGCGGCACCTTGCACGTAACTTTGACACAGGTCGCAGTGAACGGTCCAGGGTATCGCCATGCCCAGATAGCCTGCTGAACCGTCCCTGAAGTGGTTATATGAATTGGCGACCTAAGAACGCCGTAGTGAACAACGGCATGTAAGAGAAACGCAAAGCCTAGCAAGCATGTAGGAACGAGGAGCCATCCTTCGGAGAAGAGGCTGGGTCTTGCAACGCATGCGGCATAACCGACAAGCCCGAGAGCGACGGCTGCAGCCGCGACGCACAGTGCAGACGACCACTGGGACCCGCGAGAGTAGCTGACGGTAACGCTGCCGTAGTCTTCGTTCAATCGGAGCATTTCTGACATTTACTCGCCCGGCCGTACATTTCACCGGTCACTTGCCGCACAAGTGAAGGTCCTCGACCGCAAAAGGCACACGCGTGATATGCCCATCATTTACCTGCAGCTCATCGATGACAAGCCGCATAGGACTTTTGGGGGACGTGAACACTTTCAGTTCATAGTCCTTGCCGTTTTCCGATTCGTTCAATCTACCTTGATGATTTCAAGGTCGTACTCGGCCATCCAATCAGCACCGGCACCGCCGTCGCTTGTAACAACGCCGTTGTCGAGTTGATTGCGAATCGGCTCCTCGAACTCGTCAACAGAGTCGCACTCCATTGCTTCCAAGTCGGCGTCCGATACTTCGATCCTAATTAGCATTCTTCCCTTCCTTCGCCGTCGCAGCCGGCTTTCGTTTTCCAGTACGATTTATGTCTTCGTCATCCACGCTACGAGTCCAATCCCGCCAATTGCAATTCCAAGCCCTGCCAAGTCGTACCACACTGGCCGCTCTGAATCTGTGTCGGCATCGCTCGCATTGCTGGTATGAGCCGCAATACCGGCATAACCCCCGCCGTAGCGGGTAGTCGAGTGAGCTTCTTCGCCGCCCGAATGTCCACTAGCGTGGCTGCCGGCATGCCCACCACCGCCATGCCCGCCCCCATGCCCTCCGCCTCCGCGCGCGAACGTTGCAACAGTGCAGATCATCAGTACGAGAAAGATAGCGGTTCTCATATTGCCGTCGTTGGGTTTTCCGCTTTATGTTGCCTTAAACCGCTTAGCGTCTGCCTGCATGACCGCCCACGTGTTGGGCAGTGCCGACAAAACCCACTCGTCAAAAGTCTCCGCAGACCAGATCGACAGCGGCGCGCCGGAGCCCATAATCACGACCGATTGCCCATCAACAATTCGGCTCCGCAACTGCTCAACCTGCGTCACCGCCCACTCGATCGGTGCTTGCGCATCGTAGGCGTCAGCTTCAACTAGCCGCCGGTACCCGTCGGCCTCAACCAAAACTGGCTTCTCATCCGAGACCATCGAACATCTACCGATTTCCCGCTCCATGCGCGCAATGCTCTCCTCCAACGCCCTTCGCGCAAGTTCGCCGTTCTCCGCCAGCGTCCTCCTAAGGAGGTCTGGACTACCATCCAGCATGCCGAGTTCGTCCCGCAACGCGATACTTGCTGACACGGAAGCTTCAGTCAACTTCGGTTGAGATTCCGCTATTGCCCGAAGGAAAGCCAGCTGTGCTACTTGAAGCTCCCGGGAGCAGGCCGCTTGTTTAACCGTCCACAAATCGATCTGACCTTGGTGGAAGGCTATCTGGTTAGCAACAAAATTCCACTTCTCAGGTACTGGCGGCCCTTCAAATAACATAGAGGTCTGGACCTGCACCCAACGACCGTGCTCCGCAACAGCACGAGTGACCGTGTCGGCATTTGCCCGGAATTGACCGTAGGTCACTTCAATGGCGTTGCGCTTTACCGACAGTTCGAGATTAACCGCCAAGAGCCGCTGCAACAATGTCCCAACGGCTGCGACCGTTTCAAGTCCGGCAACAGCGTTGACTTTGGATATCGCTCCGACAGCTTCCACGAACTTTTCTTGAATGCCGGATCGTGAATTGCCCGGGTCGGCCAACGCTCCGAGCGAACTCATTGCGGCATATACCGCTTCGACTGCCGGAATATACACGTCGCGCCTGAGCTTCATCCTTCGCTCAAGCGCGTTCTCGGATGCTTCGTGCATCAGCTTGCGGACATTTTCGTCGGCGGTGTGCCGTAGTTGTTCCCGATGTCTCCGCGAGAGGCCCACGTTTGTCGCCAAGACCCCAACGACGGTAACAACAGATCCGACGATACCTGACCAAACAACGTTCGGCACGGTAGAAAGTAACGCCGCCAGCCCGCCCAAACTCGATGCGACGAAATCCATATGGCCCACCCCGGTTTAACTGCCGTTCTGACTTCCGTTTTCCGAAGTGCTAGCTGTGGTTCTTGCAGACCGGGCAATACCATTGCCCAAAGTGCCCATGTATTCCCGTCGCAGGTGGCAGCAGCACCTTCTTTCCTTTCTCCTCGAAGCAGGAGACGCAAAAAGGTCCTTCGTCGCCAAATCTGTAGCCTCCGTTCATGGCAACAGGTCTTTTCTGACGAACGGGAGCTGAGTTGCGCCGATAGCTCTGCGTTCTTAGCCGACAATGCCGCCACTTGCTCTTTGAGGCTTACAACCTCCAACTTGGCGTCAGCGATCTCGCCCTGAAGGGTGCGCCAGGAGCATTTTCATGTCAGCGTCTTTCACTTTCTCATTGAGGTCACGAAGCTTCTTCGTGATATCCATCGCCATTTGAAGGCTGGAGATAATATCCGGCATGTTTGTTTTTCGAATTTCCGATGATTATTCGATTGCCGTCAACGGCGTGCCGCAGGGAGGGCATTTACCCGTCGCAATAATGGGAGTCCACTGATTGCCGCAGCCCGCGCACTTGCGGCGCTGTGTGTTGATCGCGTAGCCCTGTTGCGCCAGCGTCGGAGCCTTAGCAAACTTGCCGCCCTGACGGTGCAGTTCACGTCGATTTCGATACTTCTCCATCGATTCGGCTCCTTCGTCGTTTTCCGTTATCCGGTCACTTGCACTCGCGAGCGCGCGCAATCGCTTCGGCTGCGATGGTCTGCGGCGTTTCCAGCACGACGCCACCATCCCATTCCAAGGTAACTGACGCACCACAGGCAGAACAGGTGGACGTTTCGCCGTCGTGCGAGTCACCGTCGAGGTGTTGTTCGCCACGTTTGCCGCATTCTGCGCATTTGTAAACGTACAGAACCTTACGCATATTGCCCCCCTGTTTTCCTATGCGCCTATGGCCGGCCGATGCTTGCGCATCAAACGGTCATAGCGAACTGCCGCGAATGCGATGTAAGCTCGGCCCACGGTGTGGCCGATGAACGTATTCGAGCGCGAAGCCGTGAATGAATAGTGATCGTGCTCTTGACCGTCTGCTTCCATCACTTTTCTGCGCTCCACAGCGGACAAAAAATGCTCCCCGTACCAACGATTTACTAGCGCAACGCTAACCGCGGCCAGTAACGTAAGCAGCGTTGCAATCGAAATAATCATCGTGGCCAAAGTCATTGCGTTGGTTTCCGTTATTCCAAAATTGTTTGAAGGCGCGCGAGCGCATCTTCGACAACCTCGACCGGCGCGCGCTCAACCTTGCGCGCGCCGCGCGCCTCAAGATCGAGCGTCCGAACCATGTTCACAAGCGCAACGCCTTGCGTTTCGGTGCCCGAACCCGAGAGCGGCACGGCGAACCCGGCATATCGCGCAAATTCACCGCCTTGCGTAATCGGCGCGACTAGCGCCACGCCGAGCGCGTTGAATGCAGCAGGAGACAGAACGAGCGCGGGCCGAAAATCCCCTTGTTGCTCATTTCCCATCGTCGGATTCAGGCTGACTCGGACGATATCGCCACGCTCGAACTTGACACGCTTCACCATGCTTCACGTCCCACCGCGTTGACTTCACCCCATGCAGCAAGGTCGGCCGGTTCCGGGGCCTTCGCGTCGCACTGCGCGACAAGTTCATCGAGCGAATACTTGCGGCGAGCGGGCGTAAGCAATACGCCATCGGGCCGCACATCGGCATTCAGCGAGCTACCCGCCGATGCGCCGATCTGCTCCAGTAACACAGCGGGAAGCCGGACGGCGGCACTGTTGCCCCACTTCTGAATCTTGAGTTCCATAATATCGCTCCAAATGTAGATCCATTGTAGACACTTGCCATGAGAAAGGCAAGCGGTTTGTATCTACATTGAGTCTACAGGCGGCTCGCTCGACGGCCCCATAAATGGCTACCCGGTTGAACGGCATCTCGCGCTGAAACTCAATGCCCCGCAAGCGCCAAATGGCTCTCATAACACTTCGCAAAACATCTGCCGTAGCTTTTTATCGGACACGGCCAGATAGGGCCGAACATGCTCCAGTTCCGCATGACCTAAAAGCTGCTGCACCGTTTCAATGTCGTGCCCTTGCTCAATGAGGTTACTGGCAAACGAGCGCCGTCCCGAATGGGACGATCCGCCGCGTATCCCGGCATCCCTGTAGAGCTTTGTGACGTAGGCTTGGAGGCTGTCACACGCAGAGTAATCAACCGGCTCCCCGGCCTCGTTGATGCGCCGCTTGGTGCTCATCGCAAACTTGCGGCCCTTGCCAGCAAGGACCAGGCACGTTGACCGCGCGAGTCCGCGATAGCGGTCGGCGGTTAGCTCGGTTCCGATGCCTCGCGCAATGCGATGGTTCAGATAGCACTCCAGAGCCGAAACCGTTTTTGCATGCGTGAGATAGATGCATCGCTGCCGACAACCCTTCGTGATTGCGGCCCGAAGACTGACCTCTGAACGGATTGCGCCCGAAGGAAACAGCACATCTTGAACTTCGACTTGGGCTATTTCGCTGATGCGCATTCCGCACGTAATGCCTGGCAGGAGAACGAGACAATCGCGCTCGGGATGGCGCGATGTTGCTGAGGTGACGGCGAGTAGATGCCGGATTTGAGCCGGTCGGAGTGTTGCAGCTTGGGCCATGCGCCCCTCTGAATGGGATTGGTTAAAGACATATTCAGAGAGAGATTTGATGAGGGTCTTTTTCAAGCGTATCACGGCTTGTTTATTCGATTCCTCGGAAAAGCGGCCACCGCAGGCAAAAAAGAGCCGACCGCAAAGGGTCGGCGCAAGGATTCTGCCCATTTCCTAGGGCCGGGGCAGAGCCTGAGAGACGTGCCCATCATGTCGGAGGCCTTTACATGCGGAACGATTCCTTGGAGGACCCCGATGCGCCGTCGCTTCCGGGTGGCGCCCGTTTCTGGCCGGCCGTCACGCGAGGGTGCCGGATCTAGGCCGCGCAGTCCGCCGGAAGTTTTCCGCCATTCATGCGGACACCGCGCAAGGCCCAGACGCCCGGCGACTGCGTATAGATGATCGGCGAGCGCGACAGCAGCGCTCTGAGCGTCAACTCGCCGATCTGACCGGTTCTGACCAGCTCCGATGCGAGCGCGTTCCAGGTCACGCTCGGGCCGTGCCGCAACAGCGCCATAAACAGCCGGTGCTCGTGCGCAGTGAGTTCTGTTTCCGGGTCGAGACGGGTTACCGGCCGGTAACGGCCGTGCGAACCTGCAAGGAACTTGAGGCGGGACAGGATTACGATCGTGACAAAGGCCGGCGGTACCGGGTATTGCATGGAGCAGCGTTCCTCGCGGCTCAGGCGGAGTTCCCTCAGGCGCTCCACGGCACCCAGCGCGACGTCGAGCGAAAACGGAGAGTCAGCAATGGAGCAAACGCGGCGAAGCGCCTGTGTGACCGGGTTATGTCGCGCGGACTCGCCATACCAGAACCACTCCTGAGCCGCCCTTTCAGGCCGATCAAGCCATTCGAAGCCATGACCGGTTTGCACCAGATCCCGGATGGCTTTGATGGCATCAAGTTCCCAGCCAAGTTCAACAGCGTAGTCCATCAGTACACGCACGTGAGCCGCCCCCACCGCACTGATCATCGCCTGGGCCATCTCGTGCACCGTCCTGGTCCGCTCGTCACCGGCTCTTGAACGGTCTGGGGCACTGAAGAGATGCGCCTCGAGGGTGATAAGGTGTGCATCGAGGTAGTCTCGTGCGAAGCGCCACGCGTCCTCGATGGTCGGACCGTCACCGAGCAATGGACGCAGGACTGCTTCAAGGCGCTCGGGCGAGCACGGCAGGTGCTGGTTGGCCGTCGTGTCAATTCCGCGGAACGCGTCGACATATTCTGAGGGAAAATCGCGGGCGTTCGCACGCATCTGCGTGAGGATCTGGCATGCGCGGCTCTCCGTAATGCCATGCTGCATGGCAACTGACGCCAGAGTCCGGCCTTGGGCCTTGATGCCGTAGCGCATCGCAAAAAGCTCAGCATTGCGCTCTACCGTGCTCCACTTTCTCCCCGCCGCAAGCGCGCGCCCGACGGCGACGATGATTTCGGCGGCTGAGCAGGTCGGCTGTACTTCATCGGCGGCAGCGGACTCCGTCGGCGTCGACGTGTCTTGCTCGCCAAGCAGCCAGCCCGGTTCCACCTTCAGAACCCATCAGTAGGGTAATGTGTGCGACGGGAGGGCTGTTGCCCATCGTACCGACCGCTGACCGATGCCAAGGCGCGGGTGCGGAAGATCAACAAGATGGGGAATCGCATGACCGACGAGCTATCGCAACAGTGTCGAACGCTGCTTTACCGGATGATGTGGCAGACGCCCGCCGGCGTCGTTGACGCGTTTGCGCTTGCCGACAATCACCTAAGCGCGACGGCTCATGTCGCGACCGGTATGGGTAAATCAGCGTTTGGAACCGACACCCCGACCCTCTTCGACCAGTGCCCCTTCCTTCTGGCGGCCGGGTTTTCGGCGAAGCGCGAGCTTCGTTATGATTGGGGAAGGCGCACTTTCAGTATATACATTTATGGATTGCGAATTCTGGCTGTCGGACCCTGAAGCGGCTTATGCCGAATGGCAACGCGCCGAGGCGACCGGCGCAGACAGGCGTGCCTTTGCTGAGCGCTCCATCGTTCAGCATCGGTCGATGTTTGCCCGCTTTTATCGCTATCTCGGCAGCCGCGGCATTACGCTGATGGACTTCGGCACTGATCACATCGACGGTTTCTTTGCCGACCTCGACCGCGACTGCGAGCCGGGTACGTCGACTCGCCTGCGCTATCTCAAACTGATGGACCGGCTCTCGCGCCATCTTTCCCTGCTCGGCTTGCGCACTGACAATCCGGCCGCCGCTCTGCTGCCGAGCGAGCATTGGCCCGACGACGAGCCGATGCCAGTCTTCCTGTGGCCAGACGAAGATGCCCGGCTGCAGGACGTCTGCCGCACAGCGACCTTCGAGTCGTTCAAGGAACTGCGTAACCGGGCGATCGTCGCGCTGTTGCTTGCCACTGGTATTACGGCGGCCGAACTTAGCGCACTGAGCGTGGACGATCTCGACACAGCAGGGTCGAGAGTCACCGTCTACGTGAAAAAACATGGGCCGCGCATTGCGCGCCGCGTGCCCGTCGACGGGTTCGCGATAGAGATCGTGAGGGAGTATGCGAAGGCGCGCGCCGCACTGCCGGCGTCGGACGGTCTGCTATTCATGGCGACGGCGGGCGGCAAGCCAATGAAGCCTGCAACGCTGGGGCAATGCGTACGGAGTGCGTTACGCGTTGCCGGCGCTGCGGCCGCCGACGAAAGTCCGCGGTTGTTGCGCAACACGTATGGTCGCAGACACCTTCTGGAAGGCAAGACCAACGAACAGATGAGTAACCTGATGGGCCTGTCCAGTCACAGGACGGCGACCCGATTGCGCGAGACGATTTTCCCCGCCGGTTGTGATGGGCGATCAGCACGTAGGGGATGACGACTGAAGCGCCGCATAAGACGCCTACGTGCCCGATGCTCCCTTGACTTTGGCCACCGCCGCGTAGCCTGGTGTGTGAACCGTACACGGGGTACGGCCATACTCTGAGGCTCAGCCATGTTCTATAAAAGCGCGTTCAAAGATATCATCTATCCGGCGTATAGCCGGGAGCCTCGCGTTACGCGGTACCGCATCGTGCTCGTGAAAAATTCGAGGCTGGTCCGCGCCATCGTTCAGCTCCTCGCCGACGAGCCGCTGCGGCCCCAGCACACCGACTTGCTCACCGCATTGGACGTCATCCTGAACAGGATCATTGAAGTGGAACTGATGGGCGTGCGCCACGACTGCATCCGACTCGTGGTTCTGGCCGAGGCGCAGATGATCGACTACCCGATTACGTATAACGCTCTGGAAATCAAGCGTCGCCGCACTGCTGCCAATCAGCCGGCGACCGCGACGGACCAGCCGATTCATATCCGCTCGCTCGATGTCGTAAGAGGTGCCGTCGCGTTCTATGTCGATCGCGAAGGCGGCAAGCCTGCAGGCGCAGTTATCGTGCGGATGCTTCAGTGACCGCTTTGACATGCCGATACGCCGTCGGTCGTTGGGAGTCCCTGTGGGCGAGTGAGCCGTATCTGTCACACAGGATAGTTATCGACCTCCCGGCGCGAAAAGTCGTCGCCGGAGAACACCGCTTCCGCAAGGCGTGGCACTACATGAGCATGTCCGACCTTGAGTGCATGCAACAGGAATTGGACGAGACGTACAACGATATTTTCGATGATCCGCATGAGTACAATTTTCAGGTGATGGATGAGCCGCCTGGCTGGGCTCTCCAGGCGTGGCCATGGCCACGTGTCGCGGCGCTGACCGACGATGAAAACGATCAGTGAAGCGGCGTGTGCGTATGGACAGATTAGAGGCTCACCAGTGCGATCGGATTGAGAAGAACGCTGCCACGCAGGGGCGCGGTTAACTTAAATGAAGGCGAGAAATGGCGATTGACGATACCCCACTGGAGTTCGTGGTGACTAGAGATGACCTGTTCACATTCACACACGGCGAATTGTTCGGCACATGTACCCGTCGACCGACAAGATTGGTCTTGATGAGTGGGTCTGGCGCATCTCGAAAACGGTACTCAACCGCGTTCGCGATGAAGGCAGAGAGTTGCTTGAGGTCAAGGCAGACGGTCATCATCAGCGAAGGCTATGCAAGGACGGCCGCCGAAGCGGCGTACGACATGCGCGCCTGTTTGCGTCGTCAGATCGCGAAGGCGGAAGAAGCCTACGTGAGGAGCCGCCCTACCGACTGACCGCGTGAACCGCGCTCCCGCGGTTCACGTGATGACCGGAGCCGGGCAGGCTATCGCGAGACGGTAGCAAATTACACCGCGCGTATCGTGCTCTTGTCGAAAACCTCAAGCGCATGCAGTACTGCAAGAAGATTGCGCTGACGGAGCGTCGGCAGATTCAGTCGCCAACGCAACGCCCCATAAGCGATAGTCAGTAAGTAACCTGCCAAGGCAACTGCGACGATCGAATTCATCACTACGTACGCCGAGAGTCCGTGCTCGACCCGCTCACCGCGTGCGAGATAGTTGAAAAGGCAGAAGGCCATGATGGCTGCCACGCCAAATCTCGACGCCTGCCACCCTCTGCTTTTTCCCCAGAAACGGGGGAGGCGCGGCAGGTAGTACATCTGTCTGTCCGGCTGGAACTCGAGGGAGCCCGCAGCGAATGCAACAAAAACGCGCGGGTCCGCCGGATGGCGAAGCCCATACACCAGGTGTTGCCCGTCCAGCGCTTCGGACGCAATTGCGAGACAGACATCGTCGCCGTCCGCAAGCGGCAACTCCACTTTGCCGTAGAAAGGGATGGCGCTTTCCGGCGAATACAGGACGAGGGACGTCCCATTCACCTGAAATCGAAACGAACGCAACAGTCCTTTGGTAACGCCATACGGGGACCCCTCAGTTTTCACCGACATCGTGCCGCACTCCAACCCGGTCACCTGGCCGTCGAGCCGGACGATCTCTGCATGGGTCAACCGATCCTTCACTTCGTCTGGTAGTTCCTCGTGCGCATCCGGCCTGATCGATGCCGGCGTCCCCGTCGAGGAAGGTCGAGGTTGTTTCCGTGTTGTGGATCGGTTTGCCATTCGCTTACGAGAGGTGAGATTCGGGAGCAATGCAGCGGCATCAGACGACCGTGCGGCGCGATTAACTGCGCATCCCCGGCCTCAGTGGTGCGCCGCTTGCCGGTAGCGTCGTGCACCGATGTTGATGGCCCAGACAGCCACGCCGACTATCGCAACCGACACGACGAGAATTGCGATCAGCAAGGGACCGTCGATGTCGTACGAACTGTCGGGCTTTAATACGCCGACCGACATCAGAAGCCGTCTTATTGACTGGACCGCGTCAGGACTTGCATACACTGCTGTTGCCACCTGGCGCGCAAGCAGGTCACCCAGCACCAACGTGGCCGCGACGTTTGCGATATTGCGGGCAATTTTCATTACTGTACGTCCACGTAGCCGTATGCCTTCAGCGCAGTGCCCGGGATCGGCAACGTCGCACCCTGTTTGTGCAGATAATCGGCCAGTATTTTGAACTGATCTTGATTCACGACTGTTATGCAACCTTCTGACAGCCGGCGCGGCCCCATTGGGTGAAGACGGAAAGAGCCCCGCCGGACGCCATTGATAACCGTCGTATCCCCCGAGCCTTCGCGCCACAGCATGAACCACTGGGTTCGGTCTGTCCATAGGCGTACGTCCGTGCGAAGTCATAAAGCCAGCCCAAACGGCCGCCGCTTTGGCGATCTACGAGATAGTAGCGTCCCGGCGGTAACGGTCCAGTATCTGCCTGTGCTACCGCCCGCGGATTATCACGTCCGGTGGACGTACCTGAAAATGCACTGAACAGCCCAACGCCGGGGCAAGATAGTACCGATGTGGTTTGTGAATTCAGGCTGAATGTGCATGCGACAGGCATAAAGCACTCATGTTTTCTGTTACGACCAGCGAATACTACCAAAACAGCCACTACACACAAATCGCTTCATAACCGCAATCAAATCTGATCGCGCCAATAGCCACAGTTCTCCGCTGATAAGCTGGCGCTTTCAAAACCGTGAAGAAAAATCCCGCGATTAAGCCACGTGAATTTAAAAATCACTCGAAGCGACAACCGCGAGACGGGTGCCGGATGGAAACGGCGGCCGCGGTCGACGGTGGGCACGACGCACCATGTTTCAAGCCGCTCCCGCCTGCAACGGCCGCACTGCGACCGCGGCCGTTCTGCTCTCCTACCCGGGCTGTGGTGACCGCGGAAATATCGGTTCAACCCACCGCTTTCGCCTGGTGGGGACTTGATGCGGCGAATCTCATGACGGTGAAGGCGCCGAGAACGGCCGATGCGTTGTGGCTGCGGAGCAGATTCTGCGGGCTGGCACTTGCGGCGCGCTGCTTTTCTGGCAGAACCATGTACGGCCCGAGTCATTGCGCCGGCTGCACCTGGCCGCGCAGGCGTCTGAGTCGCTGTTTTTCATGCTGCGGCCGCTGGCTACGACGCGCGATGCATCACCCGCGCCATTGCGGCTCGCGATCCGCGCCGCAAAAGACGGCGTCAACATCGAATTCCTGAAACGCCGTGGCCCTGCGCGCGATGAACCGCTGTTCGTCGCATTGACGCCCTCTCCGATCCTGAACGTAAAACGCAATGCAACTGTGGATAGGCGTCCATCTTCCGTTGTTGTGCCTCGAAGTGTTTCGGCCGAAGTGGTCGCATGAAGCGCTCGATGCAGCCGAAGGCCTTGCCGTGCTCGAAAAGGAGCGCGTCATTGCCGCGGATACGTCTGCGCGCGCTGCCGGCGTGTGCATCGGAATGCGCCGCGGCGGTGTACTGACGCTCGCCCCGGCCACCCAGATGCAGGAGCGCGACGGCGCGGCGGAGGTCAACGCCGTGCGCGAGGTCGCCACAGGCCTGCTGAACCTGTCACCGCAGGTCGTGATTGCGGAAGAAGGTACGGTGCTCGTCGACGTGTCGGCAAGCCTGCGGCTGTTCGGCGGCATCCGATCCCTGCGCCGTATGGCGCGCCGCGTAGCGGCCGCGATCGGCGTAACCGCCACGATCAGCGTGGCGCCAACGGGACAGGCCGCATGGCTACTCGCGCGTTATCGTGGCGGCGCAGCGTTGTCTCATGATTCGCTCGCTCGCGCGCTGGCCAACCTGCCCGTGAACCTGCCCCCGCCCTCCCGTCGCCATCTGGACTGGCTATCCGGCATTGGCTGCGAGACGGTCGGACAACTCATGCGCCTGCCTCGCGCAGGCCTCAAGAAACGCTGCGGAACGGCATTGCTTGATCTGCTCGACCGCGCGAGTGGAGATGCACCCGAAGTGTACGAATGGTTTGAGACGCCGCAGACTTTCCGGGCGCGCGTGGAACTGCCGGACCGCATTGAGCACGCCGAAGCCTGTCTCTTTGCGGCGCGCCGGCTCGTCGTGCAGTTGACCGGCTGGCTGTCACAGAAACAGCTTGCCGGGACGCGATAGAGCCGACCGCGATCGAAGTGTCGCTCGCCGAGCCAACGTGGCGCGAGGATCACCTCGTGCGTCTGCTGAAAGAACGACTCACGCGCGTCGAACTGGCGGGCGCCGTTATTGCGCTGCAAGTCGTTGTGCAGGAGGTCAAAGAGGCCGAAGCTGCATCGGACTCGCTTTTTCCCGACCCGGGCGGCACTGCGTCCGACCACGCGCGGCTGCTCGAACTGCTGGTCGCGCGCCTAGGCGCAGAAAACGTGCTGCGACCCGTGCCGCTCGCGGACCATCGACCCGAGGTGGCCGCACGCTGGGTGTCGGTGACCGACAAGACAAAGTACGTCGCACCAGCGACAGACACGCCGCGCCCCACGTGGCAGCTCGAAGCGCCGATCAAGCTGCTGATGCGAGGCGAACGCCCCTTCTATGGCACGTCGTTGCGCACGGTATCGTCCGGTGAGCGAGTCGAGGCGGGCTGGTTCCAGGGCGAGCCAGTGACGCGTGATTACTTTGTTGCGGAAGCCGACGATCACGTCTGCTACTGGATCTTCCGCGAGCGGACGGCGCCGTTGACGACGATGAGCCGCGCTGGTATCTGCACGGACTTTTCGGATAAGTCATGGCGCCGGGTTCCTTCGGCCTGCCCGGCTATGCCGAGTTGCAGTGCGCCTCCAACTTCATAAAGCGCGCCAGTTGCCACGCCTGGTCCGCGACGAACACCTTTGCACGCAGAAGCGGCATCACGGCATATCCGCGGCCGACGGCGTCCGGTATTTCGGTGCGCGTGATCCAGTCGACGTGGACAATCCAGCCTTCGGATCTGCCAATGTCAACGGAGACAGCCACGCGGTTCCAGACGCTGTCCGCGGGCCAGACCCGGTCCATGCGCGCACCACTGGTCGCTTCGTTGGGGTCATCCAGCATGTTGGCTGCGACAAGCCACTCCGGCTCAAGCTCCGTACTGCGCAACACCTTGCAGAGCATCGAACAGACCTCCTGAACAGTCTTGCCTTCCACGTCCAGACGGTCACCGCACGGCAACGCATCAGCGCGTGCGCCGGCGATCGCGGCCACGACGCTTCCGTTTCCGACCGCCGAGGCGACGGCAACGGGCTGCTGATAGTCCACAGGTTTTACAAATGCATGGTTCATTTCTGAGCTCGCAAAAAGAAAAACGCGCCCGAAGGCGCGTTCAATGGTCGAAAAAGGCGAAAAAAAAACCGCCCCCGAAGGAGCGGCCCTATCTGTTTGAAGCGGCGTCAGGCCGCATCTTTAGTCACGTTTGCCCCAGGCGCGCTCATGATCACGCTTACGCCCGTTGTTATTTGTCCAGAGAAAGAATGCTGCAATGGACACGCCCACGACGAGAGTGATGAGATTTGCAACCATTTCAATCTCCTTTCATTTCAACAAAACCGACATACCAATAGTATCGCAACTATTGCGAGAATCGCGGTGCCGGCGATTGTCGTCGAGTCCAGCCTGGAGGCAGCATGAACGTAGCCGACAAGGCCGCCCACGGACGCAGCCGACAGAGTATGAAGGAACCGTGCGTTCTGCTGTCGCTGATCCTTCGTCGGATTCAACAGCTGCTCGAAGCCTGACTTCGGCTCATCGGGCACTCCGATTTTCCGAAGTCCGTTCGAATCCACCGTGACAGGCAACGTGGAGCCGTTGTACTCCAGAATAAAAGACGGGGAGCATTCGGTTTCGTCCATCGCGCTCAGCAGGGCCTGAAGACGCGAGGCAGATGCACCTGTCCCGTTGCCGGGTCAAGCGTCACCCTGTCCGATATCGTCGTACCGCACGAGTATTCGACTTTGACGTCTGCGAGTTTCATCGGCGACCTCCGGACGAGGTGTCGACGCCACTTGCCAGCCGGAGGCCATCCAGGAACGACTGATAGCCACACGTCGTCTCGATCTGCTCGAGCGGCCCGTAGTTTTCGCCCCCACCCGTAAGGTCCGACCGGCCGCGGCGCGTACGGAAGCTGAGGGCTACGGCCTTTTGACAAGGCCGGTCCAGCACGTCGATAAACAGCGTCTCCGTGCGGAGCGAAACACGCCCCGGAGAATTCCGGCGCGACGGCTCGACGACGATTTCGTGGGAACGAAGACGCAGGTCTTGCGCCACCCGGCGAAGAACGCGCGAGGCCTGCTGCTGGAGACCAACGGCAGCGCCGGCGCTAGCGGATCGACAATCCGCGTAGAACAGCTTGGGAAATTTCATGATGAACCTCGAATAGACGAGGCGACTCCCTCGCGGGGAGTCGCCCCGCAAGGGAAGCGCGCTGGTCAGAGCGCGCGGAAGATCAGTGGGTAATCCGGTAACCGGACCCGCTGGACACGAGATAGACGTGTTCGCCGGGAGCGAACTGCTGATCGTCGACCTGCGTCACAACAACGGTCTGCCCGCTGGCGCGACGCAAAAAGACTTCAACGCCGCTGTGACGCGACATCGCAGCGCTGACATGCTGTGAGATGAATCAACGCAGCCGATCACCATGTCCGCGTACAGATTCAGCTTCGAATCGACACGTCGCGGCTCCGCCTTCCAGTTCGTGCCCATCAGCAGGTTCAGGCGATTCACCAGTAACGTCGCCTTGTACTGGCCGACGTCGTTGCACGTCAACGCCATAAACAGCGTAGCGCTCGGGGTCGGCATATTGAAACAGCCTTCCCGAACCCACTGAGTTGTCGAGCAGACGTATCCGGCGATCCTGCCGCCAGCCGCTGATGAAGCTCCACATAAACGCGGCGATCGCGTCCGGCGTGAAAAACTGTCCGAGGTGCTGACGACGCGCCGCGGCCAGTTCGCCCTGATGAGCGACCGGAGCCGCTTGCGACCCGAGGCTCAGCAGCGAGCGCAAAGGCTCGTACCAGTCCGGCGCAAAAGAAAACAGATCTCTCTGCATGATTTGTGTCCATAAAAAGAAATGGCCCGCGTAAAAGCGGGCCAAAGAGAAACGCCGACGTACTGCGCGGCGGGAAGAGAACTACAGTTGATAGAACCTGCGCACGGCTCGCCGGCGCGCGGCGAACGGCTGCCCGCCCGTTACCTGCAGCGGAGCCTGCATCACGATGTGACGCAACGCCGCGGCGCGAAACATCGGCGAATAGCAATCACACGCGCGCACGATGGTGATGAGATGTTCGAAAGGCAAGGCGTATGTCCTAGCGACGTAGCGCGAGAACAAATAGATGCGTTGACGAGACATGATGGCCCCCGATCAGTACCGGTCACGCGAGGCCAGGTGGTCGGCGCCAAACTCGCTGATGAACAGCGAGAGTGCATCGCCCACCTGATGCGAGAACTTGAACTGCCACTTTTCGTTGAACATCACGACGTCAAGTCCGTGAAGCGAAACCTTCTCCCGCGTTTCAAAGTGGTAGTCGACAAGTCGCCCATGGTTCAGCTCGACCGATAGCACGTCAAACCCGGCATGCGCCGTACATCCTCGATTTACTTAGTCGCACAACGGAGGACTGGGAGAAGCGCGGCCCGATTTTCTCAATGCTCGCGCAGAAGATTGTCGACGGGAAAATCACCACGCGCGATTTCTGGCCGATCGACCCGGTGCTCAAGGATGCCGCCCGTTATCGCACGCTGCAGCAGATGGCGCGCTTCGTCTACATCGATGGTGTGGCGTCCGTTCAGTTCCCACGCATTCCGGCGACCAGTGGTGACGAGGATTGCTCCTTTGAGACCCGGGTCTCAGCCGCCGTTGACGACCTACCGGATCACAACCGCTGGTGACTTGACTTCGCAGGAGCGGCGCCATACTGGACTCAACTCTCGCCACATCGGTGAGCGAACAACCACCTGTCGGAGAAAACCATGTCCCCAGTCGAATACATTCGTGCCGCGTACCGCCATCGCGAAAAGCTCGTTCCGCAGCTGCTCACCGTGCTGGCACTCGGAGTGATTTTCACGTATCACGCACTGACCAGCCCGGTCCTTGAGTGGCTGCGTTAGCCAAAACAGTCCAAAAAATTAACCATGGTTATTTTTTTACGAAAACGGACGTCACCAAGTGCCTGATTAGTCAGCGTTTTTTTCCGACCCTCTCCGTTCCAAAAACGGATATTTGGATAGATTTTTGGAACAACGACCGGCTGCCGTTACCACATCAGCCGAGCATTCCCCGCTTTGTCGTGTCGGGCCATTTCGACAATGCGCGCCATAGCCGCCTTCTGCACCTCGCGATCTACCGGCTGCGTGGGTTGCTTCATCGGTGCCTAAACGGCGTAATTCGCTCATATCTTTCCTGCATGTGCCGGTAGCGGAGACCGTGGCTCATTAGCCGTGGACGGTGCGAGGCAGGCAACCGGACAAAGCGGCCCGCCATTCACTTCTCTAACAGCCTGTACAGCGCTTGACGCGAGATTCCCATCGCGGCTGCGGCGCGCGACTTCACCCCGCCTGCCGTAGCGACGGCCTCCAGTGCCATCTCTCTGGTCAGCGAACTCGTCTTCTTGACGGCCAACGCAGCATGCGTTGAGAGATAAGCGTTTGCCTTCGTTGCCCGACTGTGCCCCGCTGCCTCGACGACGCGCTGCATTGCCGCCTTATGCGCTTCGCGATCTACCCGTTCTGCAGGCGATTTGATTGGCGCTCCGACACCAGTAATCCGTTCGTACATTTGCTGCAGGAACTGGTGACGCAGGCCGTGACTGGTCACTCCGATCCCCGCCTGCGTGACGCCATGTTTTTTTAGCACGTGATAGTAGTGTTCCCGCCACTGCTGCTTCGTGTATCCATGCGGGATCGTTGACCCGGTATATGGGTTCGAAAGCGTCGCGGCCTCCTCAAGCACGGCAAACTTGAGCTCAATCGGCACGACTCGCTCACGGCCGCCCTTTGTGCCGCGGGTGACGTCAAGCAAATCGTGGTTACGCACAGCCTCCAGCGGGCGTAGCAGGAAACTCTCTTCAACGCGCAGACCAAACGCCGCCTGCAGTTTCAGTTGCACCGCGACGTTCGGGTGAGTGACAGCGATCTCGTTGATCTTGGCTTCCGCGTCGATGCCATTTCCTTCCCACGACTTGTCCCGCTGCGCTACGTACGAGCGCACGAGATCGTGCTGCTCGCGGTCGACATAGTCGGCCAGCGTGCCGATGAGATTCGGCTTCTTAATCCATCCGCAGAGAGCCCGGAGATAGGTCAGCTTGTTCTCGATTGTCCCGCCAGTCTGTTTCGCATCGACCCAGAACTTGACGAGGAACTCGACATGTTTCTGCTTCAGTGCGTAAGGGGATTGCAACGCGAAGCCGTTCTGGCGCAACTCTTCGAATGACTTGCAGATCGCCGACGTCCGGCGCTCCTGCGTTTTGATCGAAAGCGGCTTCGCGCTGATTCTCGTCCGACTATGAACGCGATTCACGTTGCTCAGAAGCAGCTCTTCCAATACGTCCTTGAAATCGGCGCGCAACCAGTAGTCGCGCAACACCGCGCGCACGTTCAAAATCGCTGACACCCTGATGCCCCCATGTATGTAGCGCCGCGCAATCCGTTGCACAGCAACCTGTCCGGACGCCGCTGCGGCACCGGACACCGAGTTGAACACGACCGCTGGTCACGGTCATCGTCGGTAGCGCTGCGCGCGGGACGCCGGGAGCCTATCCCCTGCATCAACCTGACCGCGCTGCGCGTTGCGTTCCCCGCCGGGTACTGCCTTCCTGTCCTTTAGCGATTCCATTCGATCAGCCCCGCACGTGGAAGAGACGTGCATCGACTGTCCAGCTGCTGCCTGCACCGAGACGCCGCGCTTACGCGCGATGCCTGCCTGCGATATCTGCTTTCCCTGCGATCACCGAACCGGATCTGCCTTTGCAGAGTCCATCGTCGTTGATCGGGTCCGCGGTCTCGCAGGTCGGGCCGCAGCGCTTTTCGCTCCGCGATCCCGACTACGCCGGCTGCTCTGGCTGCCGTGCCGGCCTGTGACACGCTTCGCGTGCCCGTGTGCGTCTGTCTCTCGACTCGCACGACTTCGGCCAACTGCCCGGCAATACCTTTTGCGCTTCTTTGTCCGGCTGCGCCTGCCGTCGTCTTCCGTACAGGGATGTGTTCGCTGATAGGCGAGCACAAGCCCCCACCCCCAAGTCCGTTCAATCGGCCGCAGTGTGTCGGGCTTCATGTAACGGTCCCAGCTTCGTTTGCTGAAAGGGTGTGTCCATGCGTGTCTGAGTCGTCGTGCGCAGTGCCGGAATTGTCCGACTGTCCGCCTTACACGTCGCCTCATCGCGCAGCTCAGGGCAAAACCGCCCGCAAACTCAATGGATATCGCGTGTCGGAGGTCCTCAGTGTGGACCATGGTGCACTTGATTTGATTCAGAAAAAGGCCGCGTCAGAATGCGGCCTGTGACAGGAAGGGTTTTCGCCAGGCAAAGCGATCCCTTCAATGGTGAAACTCGAGGTCGATGCGCTCGTCGCGCGGTGGGTAACGTAGAGAATATCTCCCCGCGTTACTTGCCGGCGCAGTGAAAGCTACGTAAATGTAGTGGGCTTAAGTTGCCTTGACTTTGCAGAACGCGGGATAGACTGAAATCAGGCAGAACTGACACAAAAGTATCAGTTAAGTGGCACTTCCGGGCTTGCTCATCTTTTCGCCCCGGCTGTCTGACACTTAAGTGTTAGATAAGTGTCACTTTGCCATTGAGCCAAACTAACCTCGCATGGAGTCACATTGAAAACTTCCGTCTTTGCCGTCGACGTCGGCTATGGCAATACCAAATACGCGTACCGCGCGGCAAGCGGCACGATCGCTTCCGCCATGTTCCCATCGCTTGCACCGCTCGCGGCTACTCGCGCTCTCTCCGCTTCCGGCGAGGCCGTGCTTACCTCCCGTAACGTTGCTACGATGATGATCGACGAAGTCGAGTATGAGGTTGGGCCGGATGTACCGTTGACCGCCGCCTATGGCAATACTGGCCGCGCTCTCTCCAACGATTTCGCTCTCTCGGATAACTACGCCGCGCTGCTTGCAGGTGCGATTCACTTTTCCGAAGTGACACACATAGAGAGGCTTGTTCTCGGGCTGCCTGTCCACACCATGCATAAGCTAGCGGAGAAGCTGAAGGAACGCTTCACTGGCAAGTGGGACTTCGGCGCCGGTCGCGTGACAGTTGACAAGGTCGTCGTCATTCCCCAGCCGCTCGGGTCACTCGTATCGGCCTCGGGCAACCGGCAGAAAGAGTTCGGCCGCGATAGCGCCCATCTGGTCGTTGACGTCGGATATTTCACAACCGACTGGGTCTATGCAAACGGCTTCACCATGGACGACAGGCGAAGCGGCGGCATGCCTGGAGGCGCCTCGCAGATCTACCAGCGTATTGCAGGCCTGCTCGCCCGCGATCAGGACGAAGAGGTCGAGGATCTGGAGCTCATCGACAAGGCTCTGCGGGAGCGGACGCCGTTCCGGTTTAATGGCAACGACATCGACCTCGACCCGTATCTGGAAAAATCGCAGCCGTTGATCACTGGCGTCGTCAAGGAAATGCAGAACAATGTCGGACAGCTTACCAACGCGCGGTCGATCATCCTGTCAGGCGGCGGTGCGGCGCTTTATGCACCAGCGATCCGGCGTGCGTATCCGCGTGTAACGATGGAAATAATCGACGCCCCCTGCCTTGCCAACGTCAGGGGCTTTCTCGTCGTCGGCGACGCAGGGCTTGCGCGCGAACGCACTCGCGAGCCTGCGAAAGCATGAGCGACAAGCTCCAGATGAAGGTGGTCATCGACGAGGTGACCACGCCGCTCCTGTACGCGAGGCTCTCGGCGGCCAGTTCACCTCGCGAGCGGGCCGCGCTACTGCGATCGATCGCGGAAGCTGGGCTAAGAGACGCAGTCAACGCCGAATCCAGCCGTGCCGCGCGCGTCTCCGCCGGCGCTCCCGCTGTCGGTGGGCGGCAGTCCGAATCACATCCGGTTGCGCTCGGTGAACGGCAGTCGCGGACTGAAGAGTCACCGCTCAATGTCGCTTCCACAGACAGTTTTGACCATGCACACGACACCGGCGCGCTGGCCGACGAGTTCGCAGCGTTCTTCTGAGCGCAGGCGTCGCCACTTGACTTCTCCCTGCGGCTGCGGGGATAGGTCATCGGCTGCGTGACGGGCCTTACCAATGGAGTAGGAACAATGGACCTCTTGCACGTACTAACTAACGCGGACTGGACTCGGGCCGCGCGCTTCTGGCTCCTGGTGGCTGTGGGCGTCGCTGCCTTGGAGTCTTCCTATCACCTGCGCGGTGCGGTGCTGTCGTGGCTTCACAAGTATAGCGATCATGCTTAACAAATTCTGGAGTCTGGATCCCCTCGCGCGCCGTGCGATCGTTGCCGCCGCGCTTTTCGGCTTCATTGCCATCGACGTTTTATTGCCCAAATGCGATCTCACCGTTTCGATCTTTATGATTTGCGGCATCGCATTTCTGTGGGCGATTGGCATACTGCGCCCGTTCCTGTTCATGATGTTTCTGCTGTTGAAGATCGTCTTCCGAATCAAGACCTCTCCGTGGTGAACCAATTCATCGACTCAGGGCGAAAAAAAACCCGGCCAATGGCCGGGTTTGTCGTTATGGAGATGAGTCAATGCAATAAGGTGATGCCGCGAGCTCGACCCTGATGGCGAACGCAATAAGTCCACGCATCGTCCAACTCAACGCCGCGTTTCTCGGGCGTAACAATGCCGGTTTTACGCCGGTCGATCACATCGTAGGCCTGCGCTTCCGACTTGCCGACCCGTTTTTAATGCCCGACGTAGCAACAATCTCAAACCGGCCAACAATCATCTTGAACATGCTTCTCTCCATGGGGAAGGCCCAGACGGATTGCGGCCCCGGCGGGGACGAATCCCCACCGGGCGGTTAAGAAAAACTACTGAGCGGACAAAGCCGCAGTCAATCAGATATGCAGCGCCTCGGGCTTCCCGCCGAGCCGCGCAGGGACGGCTAGGCTGCGAGGCTTGTTACATGACGTCATCCATTCGTCCGCGAAGTCAGTCCCCCGAACCTTTGGGCGGTGAACAATCGCGGTGTAGCCGTCAGCGCGAAGACGTGTTGCAAGCGCCAGCGCATCAGCCATCCCAGGCGACTTCCGCGTTTTCGGATCGACCGCATCAAAATCCGCGAAGATGTGCACTACGCGGATACCAAGGCCTTCAGGAACAACGAAGTCTGAAAGCAGCACGCGGTTAAGGCAGTACCACACCGGCACGCCGAAAAGCATGTGCGCGCCGAGCACCGATTCGAGCCCTTCGCCCACGCCGATCTCGCCGTTAGCCGGCTCCATCAGCCGGACTGCGCCGCCGTTCAGTCTGTGCAGCGTCAAGTCGTTCATCTTCGAAGGCAGAACTTCGCCATCGCTAGTGATGATCGTCGCCTTTGCAGGCTTCGACCGGTCAAGGAACGTTCGGTGAAGCGCGCCGAGGCGTCCGTCGGGCAGCGTGAATCTGGCGAGAACGCCAGGCCACTTACCGATCACCTTCTTTTCATGCCGGTACTCGAGCATTGCGAGCCGGAGTGCCGGCGACGACGAAACCTCGAGGCCGGGGCACGCGCGCGCGCAGATACCTCGATATGAGATCGTCGCGCCCATGCGCCACAGCGCTCTCCCACATCGACTCGAGCCTCTTTCGCGCCCATGCCGGATCGGCCTTGCGGCCGGGCGAAGGCGTTATGCCAGAGAATCTGGGTGTGTCACGCGCCGGCAGCGGAATGCCGCCGCCGAGTTCGAGCATCAGCTCACGAAAAGTGATCCCGGTTGTTTTGCAGATAAGCTCGAAGCCGTCTCCGGCTCTCATGCTTCCTTCATTGCATTTGCGGCACACCCAGTCGCCGCGGCCGCGCTTGTTGTCATAAGTAAAGCGGTCGTTGCCGCCGCACATGGGACAAGGTGCGCCTTTCGACGTGCCGAACTTCGAGCAGATTTCCCCGTGGATCCCAGAACTGGAAGCGGTTCTCAACGTGATGTTCGGAGAGACCAACAAGAACAAGCCATTGTTGGTCTCTCCGCGGGTAGAAACGCAGCAGCGCCCGGCGGGAGGGAGTTAAGACTCGTGCGGGAAAAAATCATCTATCAGCTGATAGCCGGCGTTTTCCTATCCTTCCGGTCTAAGGGAACGGCCAAAGGCTGCCATCATCAATGACACACGAGGGCTCTTAGGACGGGCCCCGCCAGTTACCAGCTAAGAAAAACGTCACCGTGCGGTCGCTTCACTGTCCTGCGCCTACCATTCCGCCGGCGTCTGTCGACTAGGACGAATTGAATGTTGCTATGAGGTGCGTTGGTCGCCAGCCAACCCATGAGAAGGCAGCCGGGTTGCTGTCGACAGCGTGACGCGATAACTTCCAGCGGTGCTCTGAACGACTGTTGTCGAGGCGGCGGTCCGAGAAAGACTCCCAAAGCTGGCTATATTTTTTCTGGAGCGGCGATGACCGTCAATCGTGGACGCCTTGTTTGGGAGCCCTCGCGTTTGGCTGGGATGAATGAGCCGTGTATTGCTTCTCCCTTGAGGGTCAGCAGTTTTTCACAGTCGTGCGGCGTGAACGTTCTTCGCAAGAATTACTTTCGACAGCAGCAAGACGTGTTGGACTCGATTCGGCCCGCTCATTTCCCGGAGAGCCTACGTCAATGCGAGCGTCGGTAGATACCGTTCGTTTGAACCGAAGACAGTTGTCGGAGGGGGCAAGGGCGTACCCTTATCGATAACGATCTTCAAGAGATCTTCCTCGGAGTACCCGCCCCGGTCGCTCAAGGGCTAGGGGTTTCTCAGGGGAGCATTTCGGTGGTCGTTGTGACGATAGGCCTGGAACTTCATAAACCCATTCGTTTAGATCAAACCCTGTGTTGGACTACGGACTCGTCATGGTCTTAGATCTATTGAACACATACCCGGCAAATCCGTCTTTGAGATCCGGATATTTCTGGATCATTGCGTCCGATAGGTCTGCACTGGCGTCGACGCCTAACCGCCGCAACGTCAGCTTTCCCGCTGGCGTTCCTTTGTAGGTGCGTCGCCAGTCTTCCCTCTGCTTAGTAGTCGCCACTTCGTATGCTTCCCAGCCACGGCGACGCTCCTCGGCCATTCGGTCTTGCGCGTGGACGTCTTGCGCGGCGATTCGCAAAGCCATACGGGTTTGAACGTGCTGCTTTTCTTCCAGAACGCGTGTCTCTGTCTGCGCAAGAGTCTCCTGAATCTGCACCATCTGCCGTTCAGCATCGGAAACGATCCACTGCTCCTTCAACGCCTTCATGAAGAACCCCGCGGGGCTCTTGGATATATTGCCGAGCTTTAGGCTGAAGCGCGTGCGCTCAATAGCCTGCTCCAGACGTTCATCGGTGTATTTATCTCGGTCTGCCGCAATTTGATTGAGTTGCGCGCTCGACAGTCCTAATTCTTGTTTCAAGGTCCTGTAGAGTGCTTGCGCCTGTTCGTGCGTGTGCAAGACCCGCTCGGCCAACTCCTTCCTCTCAATGCGAAATCGTAGGCGACCGATCTTCCGCGATCCCGGTTCGTTGCGGGTCTCATACGAGACGTTCAAATCCGAAACTTCGTTGATCTGATCAACGGCAGGCGCGAGCCAGTCCCGCTTGAAATATTTGAACTCGTGCGCCTTGGCGCCCATTGTCCCTTGCCACGAGCGCAACTCGTCCAGGGCGAACCAATCGGTTATCCCGCCATCCGCGTACGGCAACAGATGGTCGTACATCACCCGCGCGTAGCTGAGCGTAAAGAGCGATGTTATCCGAAGGCTCAGCCAGTGCGACTTCCCCGGGCCCCGTATAATTCCTATGAGGTCGGGCGGGACGCGGAACTGAAAGCGCCCGCCCTGATAGGAAATTCGACCGATCAACTGCACAGAACCAAATGGCTTGGTTCCATCTGCATCGGGTGCAGTGGTGGCTTGAATGAGGGCTCGTTGCGCCTCGGTGATCACTTGTTCAAGGTGAGCATTGTTGCGGCTCGAGTACCGCATGAGCCACTTGAAGTAGTCTAGCTCGACGTCATACAAATCCCGCGGCAACTCTTCCTGCGCAACGATGAAATATGCGGCGTCTATCAACCGACGAGCAGCGACCCCGAGATCGATGATGCGTATCAGGACGTTCTTTCGCGCAAATCCAATGTCGGAACGGGCGGCATCAAGCGGCAAGTCTTGAGCGTGTGCATCGTCGAATAAGGCCAGTGCTAGTTGCCTGGAAGTGGCCACTTGCGCTCCTGTCGTCATTCGACCTCCCGATCGTAGTTATGGGTTTTCACCGCCCGGTACCGTACCGGCACAAAGGTGCCCTGTCAACACACATCACCTCACCTTGCGATATGGGCGTCACAAAACGCCTCACCTTAAGAAGGCAGATGCTCAATTCACCTCACCTACCCGCGCTTTCTGACCTCACCTTTGAGATCAGGGGACGGCACCATGCAGCGCAAAAGACCTCACCTGCTTGCTCAATTCACAGCACCTCAGACACACAACGCCTCACCTTATTCCCCTAAGCCTTTGTTTTAAAAGGAAGTGCACGGAAGCTGTTAGTAGTGGGTTAGTTTTTCTTTTTAAAAACACAAACTACCTGCGGGAGTCAGGCGATGAAGGCACCGCTGAGTGGGAACGAATCAGAGGGTTTCTGAGGGTGCGAAGCTTTGCTTACGTCGCCGGGCCGAAACTACAGATTGCTAGACCAGCGGCAGGCAAAAACCATAAGCCGCTTCGCCTCGAAAGGTGAGGTGAATTGTGCGACGAGCCGTAAAGACTCTCGCAAACCGCCGCCTTTCGGGCAAGCAAGGTGAGGTCTTCTGTGATATCCCCACGAGCCGATACCTCCGTGTGGCATCTGGCGGTTGGCGATTTCTGAGCAGCCGCTGTCTAAGTGGTTGAAAAATTAGGGGAGATCTAGGCTGACCCTAGTATTGCGATAGCTATTCTTCGGTCTCGGAGGTATTCTACGGTTCGACGATATCTCGATATGAAACCGTAAAAACGTGCGGTGTGCGTGCATAAATCG
Source organism: Paraburkholderia rhynchosiae (assembly GCF_002879865.1). GTDB lineage: Bacteria > Pseudomonadota > Gammaproteobacteria > Burkholderiales > Burkholderiaceae > Paraburkholderia > Paraburkholderia rhynchosiae. The sequence goes on along the minus strand of NZ_PNXY01000039.1, from coordinate 5,870 downwards.
CCTCACCGTCTAACTCAAAGGAAAACGTGAATGAACTTCAGTGAGTTGCCAGGCATTGACCGAAGCGTCAAGCTGTCTGACCTTGGAGAGTTCTCTGAGCGCCTATCGGTAATGACGAATGAACTGCGCGATCAGATATTGGCGCCGCGTCCGCGAAAGACACCTCCTTCATTCACGATCGGCGAGCTGTCGGAACTGTGTGGGATGGACCGATCGAAAATCAACTATCTGGCGACGAAAGAAGGTGGCGAACTACCGCCGGGTGAGGCTCACGGGACGGGTCGTGCGCGAATATTTTCGCTGAAGGACGTGCGCACCTGGGTCCAGCAGGTATCTGACATCTATCAAACGCCACTGGTCACGGGTACGCGTGAACATCGTGGACGTGTACTGATAACGGCCAACTTCAAGGGCGGTTCCTGTAAAACAACAACGACAATGTGCATCGGCCAAGGTCTCAGTCTCCGCGGTCGAAAAGTATTGGTGATCGACTTGGACCCCCAAGCCTCGCTGTCCGAACTATGCGGGCTTTACGCGGAAAAGGACGTCAGTTGGGAGGACACTGTGCTCCCATACATCTATGACCCGACCATCGAAGGCGGGCTCAGTACAAAGGTCCAAAGCACTTATTGGGACGGGCTTGACGTTATTCCGGCACATAACTATTTGCATGACGCGGAATTTCATCTTCCCACGGCGCAGAAGAGTAGCCCGGGATTTGAGTTCTGGTCCGTATTGCGAAGAGGTATCGAGCCCTTGCGGTCTCAATACGACTACATTGTTCTCGACACGGCGCCGTCCCTATCCTACATGACCCTTAACGGCTTAATGGCGGCCGATTCGATGGTCATGCCTTTGGTCCCTGAGAGCTTGGACTTCATTTCATCGGTATCTTTTTGGTCATTGTTCGCAGAGGTCGCGAACGGCTTTGTTGAGCATGAAGTGGACAAGACATACGACTTCATCTCGGTTCTTCTATCGAGAGTGGACTACGGTACGACGTCATCGGCGCCGGTAGTGCGCTCTTGGGCGCAGCGTGCATACGCGGATTGGTTACACACAACGGAAGTTCCTGCTAGTTCGGTGATGAGCAACGGTGCATTGGCATTCTCCACAGTCTTCGACCTGTCCCGAGCCGATTCCGTGGCCAAGACCTTGGCGCGTGTGAAATCACCACTGATGGAATACTGCAAGTGGATCGATGACCAATATGTAGCGCAATGGAGGGCCGGGCAATGAGCAGTCTCCGCGACCGCATGATGAGCAAGACTGCTGAAGTGCGTGCAGCCAAGGACATTAAGATTGATCCGCAGGATAAGCCATCTAGCCCGCGTACGGCGCCAGGGATGGCGGGCGCGTTGGCAGCAGCGCAGCAGCGCATTGTCGAGTTGGAGAACTCCGGCGCGGCTTCCGAGCTTTCGGTAAAGGACATTGTTCCCAATCCTTGGCAACCCCGGCAGGTCTTTAATGAAGCAAAGCTTACGCAGCTTGCCGAATCGATACGAGAAGCTGGGCTAGTGCAGCCGATTGTGGTCCGTCGGGCTGCGAATGGTTATCAGATCGTGGCAGGTGAACGGCGGTGGCGGGCGCACAAGATGATCGGCAAGGAGTCGATTAAGGTCGTCATCATCGACCTGTCCGACGAAGAGATGGCGATGTTGGCTTTGGTCGAGAATGTCGCGCGGGAAGATTTGTCCGATTACGAGGTCGCACGTTCCATCCGGCGAACAGAAAAGGAATTCCCGAATCGCAAACGGATGGCGGAAGCGTTGGGAATCTCTCGCTCGGAACTCTACCGGTTCTTGGCATTCGGCGAGTTGCCGGATTTTGTCATCCAGGACCTGGATGTCCACCCACGGTTAATCGGCGCGCACGCCGCAGAAGGCGTAGTGTCAGCCCTTCGCGACAAAAACCCGCGCGCGTTCGAAATTGCGAGGAACATTTGGAGGAAGGTTGTTAGCGGCGAGCTCGACCAGACGAAGTTGGCACGGTCGATTAAAGTTGCGATAGACGCTGATGGGAGCGCGCCTGGTGCGGTCAGCGATAGAAGCATTGAGAAGATATTCTCCGGCAAGAGCCAGGCTGGGTCGATCACGAAGGACGCGGTTGGCTTTACCGTCAAGATCAAGGCAGGTATGTTGTCTGCCGAGAAGGAGATGAAAATACGTGCACTTATCGCCGAGCTTTTCGCAAACGGCCAAGATAATCCCGCTTGAAACGTGGGAACGGCGGCTCCACGAGATCGATTAGGGGACGGCGGGCGCGCTGTCCCCACGCGCGGGTGCGCGGCGGTTGTCCTAGGGTGTCCCCAGTGGGGACACCTAGTGAAGACTAGGCTTGCGGCGACGCGACGACCAATGCACAGCTAGGCAGCGATTCGTTCGCGACCCATAACACCCGTTCTCTGACGCCCGGCGTCGAGCCAGTGACAGGAAGCAGGCAGGCCGGACCTTGTTGCCTTCCCGACTTGTGCTCCCGCCGGCCCACTCAAGTGCTGGCTCAGGCGCTCAACCATCAAGGTTGGAGCCTAACGACGAGCCGCCAACGCGATGGATATTCACCATGCGTGTCCCCATTAGGGACACCTTTCCAGCCGTCAATATCTCCCAGAGACGGGCGTTGATCCGCCGCAGCACGCCGTGGCCGAACGCCTCCGCACCCTATCCCAGGGGCCGTCGATTGATTGATCACAACCTGTAACGCCCGGCGGGCCGTCTGTTGCCGCGAACTGCTTATCTTTCGAATAAGTGACAGAAATGTGTCCGTTGTGGTCACTCGGTCTCGCTCATCGCGCCGCGAACTCGCCGGCGCGTTAGTGCGTTAAGCTGCCAGCGGCCGGAGATGGCGTGTTGCCGGGGAACTGCTGGGGTTCGGTGAAAACGGCTGGCTCCCGCTGTGGCCACGCAACGTGGAGAGTTGTCGGAGCCCGAGGTGCAATCACGAAGGGTAACGGAATCTGCATCCCGAGGGTCCTCGCGTCGGCGAAATCGTGCAAACCGTGTGAGCTTTAGCGGATACGGGATGTTTAGCCGAGTCCCGGCGCCCGCGAAAGCATCAACTCAGTTGCACAGCTGGGTTGCAGAAAACATCTTCCCGACGTTGGAGCGCGAGAACTGTTGTTGTAAATATGCCGCCGATGTCGAGGGGATCGTGGCGGCAAATTGAACGCACCGTTAGACCCGCGCACTCAACGACGACAAAGGAGTGCCGAGGCAAATGCGCGTGACTGCCGCAAACTCAGAAGCGCACGAACGAATGAATGCGGAAGGGTGCTGCGGTAGTTGCGTGCTGCTGCGCGGCGCACGCGCCTAGAGACCTTTCAACGCAGCGGAAGCGAGTACGGACAGGGCAACGGTGCTGACAGAGTGGACGGCCGGGGGGATTGAACATAGTCACCAAGCGCATGGCGGGAAGTCGGCTCCAGCGAAACAGCGATCTCTGTACCTTGCCCTCGACGCACGGCACTTCGAACCAACCTCCTCGCGTCGGCGTAGCGGATACTGATCTCGTCCGGGAATATTCCGAACAGTCGGACGCGGCGCGGGTCTGCGTTGCATACAAATAGCCAGCGTGAACCGCAATGGGCCGCACAGCCTCAGCGCAGCACCAAGCACCAGCATCGCGACGCTCCCCGGCCCACTCGCCGCCTGCGCGGCACCGCCAACCCTCATCGAGTTGACACACACGCGGCGATCGCACTGGAGAAGCACTTCTTCCCATCGGCAAGCTCTCGCTGACGGCCTTTTGCCGCGGAGCCGCAAAAAGTGGTACCAGCCGAGGCGGCCCAGCGGCGCTTGGCGATCTCATAACTCTGTATGGCCGGTGCGGGATGAAACCAGGAAATGGTTTGTTAATCCACGGTCGTCGATGCTAAAACCGATGCCGATCTTTGTTCGTCCCGGTCGATCGTAGCGACTGCGCTTTTCTGGTGTGTAGTTTCCTCGCGCGAAGTTTCCCTTGGCGGGGACGCCAGGAATCGATCACCCGCAGGTCGCTGTACGCGCCGCTGGTCTCTGCGTCATAGCGCGGATGCACAGGACGAAAAGCTCGAGCAGTTCAATTTCTATACTGGAGCCGTCGAGAACTTGCCGCGTTGAAAGGCGACGAACGGTCGCCTCGCGGACACAGAACAGCCGCGCGGTTGTGAAGTCTTGGCATTCATGACGGCGTCTGTCACCGCCCTTGGGTGTCGAGACGAGCTCGCGCGCGCCTGCCCGAACTTAGAGTACTGGCCGGCGAACTCTGCAGGAGCCGGGAGCCCAAGGTAGCCGTGGGAAAACGGCAGATGCTGCAACCTTCTGGCGTCCCGCGGGTTTCGTCGCCTTGGCTCCGCCGCTTTGACATTGGCGCCGGCCGTTGCGCTGCACGTCGCTTTGCCTGAGAAACCAAGGAAATCGCAGCTGCCGCACGCTTCATCGCACAATTTCGGACTGCGAAGCAACATGGCCCCGACGTCGAGAGGCGAAAGTGCAGCTTCCGTGAAACAACGGTAGAGACTGGCCGGAAGTCGCAAGTCATTGTGTTTCTTGATTAATCTGTTCTATCGGTGAAAATGTTTCACGCAGCACCGGTCAACGCGAGAGTTGTGACGTGCTGGATAGGGCTGCCGCGGACGCGCCGGAGGGGCTTTCCGCGCTTTCTGTCGGCGTCGTAGTAAATGCTACGTGTTCTGTTGTTTTAGTTACAAACGAGCCCTAGACGGCTGCAGACTCATACTCTCCGTCTCGCGCTGCTCGAGATCGACCGAAAGCGGGGCGTCGCGGCAAAGCTGCAGAAGGAAATTGACGAGGCAACAAAGCGCATCCGGCGCGAAGCAGACCATAGTCGTGTGATTGAGGCTTCGCGTAGAACGTATTAAATCTGTCTCCATTGCGCAATTAAATCTGCCACTTCGCGTCGGCGCCGACGGGCGCAACTAACCGTCAATCGCCGCAATAACTTCCGCAGCTTCGCCATAAACCGTTCGGCAAAAAGGAGGGCGGTCTGCTAACCCGCAGACGGCACCGAAATGCGGCAATTACCCGTTCGACACACCCGAGGCATCTCTACCTAGTCGTAGAAGTAAGCGACCCTTGATCGCGAGGCGGGTCGTGCCGTCGCATAGCCTGCGTCGTCGAACGGACCAAGAGCAGCCCATAGCAGAAGTGTGAACGACATCAGGCGCAGCGGAATGGCGCTTCGATCACACAGCTGTTGATAATAAACGGACTCTGGCGGCGGCATTGCGGACAGCGCCTGCGGAGCCTTTGCTGGTGCGCCGCACTCCAATCTTCCTCTGCAAGCCGATGCAGCACGCTGTGGTAGCCGTGAGCCGCACACTGCCGGCAATACCGAAAGCCGCATGATACCAATCGCCCGGGCGGCCGTTGTAGACGTCAAGTTAGTGCCGGATCGCATCTTCGGGCTGGCGCGTCGAACGATGCGTGCCGCGACGAAGGTACCTTTCTGAAAGCGGAGCGAACCCGCGTTCTATCGCGCATAGACGACGGAAGGTGAGGGGCTCGTGACGCCAGAATCACCGATCGCGGAGAAGACCTCGTTAGAATAGTCGCACTGTCACACATACATTTCCGGACGGCATGAGTTCAAGGCGAGGCGGAGCAGCGGTTTCGCGCCCACGAAAACACCTCACAAAAGCGATGTTATTGCCCATGGACCGGGCGTCGGTTCGGGAGCAATCGTTGACCTCCCATCTTGCGCTTGTTGCCTGCCGCGACGGTCATGGCAACGGGCACCTGTTTAGTACTACAGCCGTAGATACGCCGGAGGCACGCCACCGCGTCGCCGGTAGTGACATTGCTGGGCGCGGTATTGATGTTGACGCCGCCAGATTGACCACGACATCACATGCTCAATGGAGTGGAGCGTTC
>NZ_PNXY01000038.1 GCF_002879865.1 Paraburkholderia rhynchosiae | reverse complement strand
GGGAGAGAGACCATCCGCAGGCCAGCGAAACCGGGAGAAGCCGAGCCAGCCGAGGCCAGACAATGAGTTCTGACCGATTGGCCGTATGAAGCGGGCCAGCCGGCCACAGTCGGGCGGCGGCGTCTACCACCAGAGCCGCCCCGGTGGCTTTAAGCGGCGTTCCTCAGCGTCTGCTTTACGGCAGTAAACCCGCGGCGCTCATAACGTATAACGACCCGCATGCGCGATTAGCGCAGCAGGGCTTTGCGGGATAGTCGCTTTCGGCCGGCGTGCGACGATACTGCAAATGGATGCAGACGCGGCAACCGCCTCAGCCCAGCCTCAGCCGGCTTTGCGATTTCGCCCTTTCTTCCCGAGCGCAGCGCATTGCGCGCGGCACATGCAAGTCGCCTCGTGGTCATTCACCATGCCGACCGCCTGCATGAACGCATAACAGATGGTCGAGCCCACGAACTTGCAGCCGTAGCGCTTCAGCGCCTTGCTCAATGCGTCAGAAATTTCCGTCGATGCCGGCGCCTGTTTATACGACGCCCATTCGTTCTGAATCGGCGTGTTTCCGACGAAAGACCAGATGAAGCTGGCAAGCGATCCGTGCTCTGCCTGGATCTGCTGCACGGCGCGCGCATTGGTGATGGCGGCCTCGATCTTGCCGCGATGGCGCACGATACTTTCGTCCGCGACGAGCGCATCGACGTGCTTCGGCGTGAAGCGCGCGACCTTGTCGATATCGAAGTCGGCAAATGCACGCCGGTAGCCGGCTCGCTTGTTCAAAATCGTCGACCACGACAGGCCGGCTTGCGCACCTTCAAGCACGAGCATTTCGAACAGATGCTGGTCGTCGCGAGACGGCACGCCCCATTCGGTGTCGTGGTAATGTGCGAGCGCTTCGCTCGATACCCAGTTGCATCGCTGTGTCAATTTAGCGCTCCCCATTGTCATGTCGCCCGCCAGCATAGCGGAACCCGTGAGCGCCGCAAGCTGGCCGTTCGGCCAATTGCAGGATGGAAACGGACCTGCCACGCTATGCATATTTCCCACGAAACGCATTCCATTCGATGAACAAAGGTTTATTTCTGATCGGCGTCGACGGCGGTGGTACCGGCACGCGCGTCGTGCTCGGCGACGCACGCGGGCACGAGCTGGCGCAGGCGGCGAGCGGGCCGTCGGGTCTGGGACTTGGCGTCGAACGCGCGTGGCAGGCCATTGCAGCGGGTTGCGCGGACGCATTTTCACGCGCCGGGGCAACGCTTGACTGGTCGCGCTGCGTGCTCGGTTGCGGTCTTGCGGGCGTGAACAATCGCGACTGGCTCGCCGCGTTTCTCGCGCAGGCGCCCGCGTTGGCCGGACTCGCCGTGGCAAGCGACGCCTACACGACGCTGCTCGGCGCGCACGGCGGCGCGCACGGCGTGATCGTCGCGCTGGGTACGGGCAGCGTCGCCGCGGCGCTCGACCGTGACGATGGCGAATGCCGGATCGTCAGCGGCTACGGTTTTCCGTCAGGTGATGAGGCGAGCGGCGCCTGGCTCGGCGTGCGAGCCATCGTGCATGCACAGCACGCGCTCGACGGGCGCGGTCCCAACGACGAACTCGCGCAGGCGCTTCTCGGGCACGTCGGCGCGCACGATCGCGACGGGCTCGTCGTGTGGCTTTGCGAAGCCAATCAGACCGCATACGCGAGCCTCGCACGGGTCGTCATCGCGCACCGCACGCACCCGTTTGCCGCACGACTGCTCGGCGAGGCGGGCATTGAAATCGGCAAGATGATCGCCGCACTCGATCCTTCGCAGACATTGCCTGTGGCATTGTGCGGCGGCTTGGGCGCGCCGTTGCGCGAGTATGTGCCGCAGGGTTATCAGGCGCGTCTGCGCGAACCGCTGGCCGACTCGGCGCATGGCGGCTTGCAATTGGCGCGGCGCGAAGCCGCGCGGCTTGCGGGTGAGTCGTGAGCGAGCGCGTGTTGAGCATGCGGCGCCTGCACGAACACCGCGGGTTCAATGCCGGCGCATAGTGCAGCGTGTGAATAACGCGACGCGGCCAATCTTGCCATCGACGGTAAAATACGCGCTCTGACGCTGCCCGCCTGCTCACTATGTACAAAGTCATCGCCACGGATCTCGACGGCACGCTACTCAATGCCGACCATCAGGTCGACCCCTTCACGGTCGCCACCGTGCGCAAACTGGAAAGTAACGGCGTGCAATTCGTGATCGCAACGGGCCGCCATTTTTGCGATGTCGCGGGTATTCGCGACATTCTCGGTATCAAGCCGTATCTGATTACGTCGAACGGCGCGCGCATCCACGCGCCGGACAACACGGTGATTCATGCCGACGACCTTCAGCCAGCCGTCGTGCAACGCATTGTGCAGCCAGAGATTGTCGGCGTGCATGGTCGCATAATCGTCAACCTGTTCGCCGATCAGGCGTGGCTGATCGACCGTGACGCACCGGAGTTGCTGAAGTTCCACCAGGATTCCGGCTTTACCTATGAGGTGGCGGAACTGCTGGCGCACGACGGCGTCGACATCGCCAAGGTTTTGTATATCGGCGAACCGGCCGACCTCGCGCAAGTGGCCGCAAACCTCGAGCGTGAATTCGGCGACGCGCTGTATGTGACGTATTCGCTGCCGGACTGCCTGGAAGTGATGACGTCGAACGTATCGAAGGGGCGCGCTTTGCAGATCGTGCTGGAGCGCGTGGGCGTCGACGCCGCGCACTGCGTGGCCTTTGGCGACAACATGAACGATATCGATCTGCTGGAAACGGCCGGCCATCCGTTCATGATGAACAACGCCAATCCCGATCTGATGACGCGCCTGCCAAACGTGCCGCGCATCGGCAACAACTTCGAAGCGGGCGTCGCGCATCACTTGCGCAAGCTGTTTTCACTCGACGACGAGTTGATGGCCTGAGGCCTTGAATCCCTGAACGGAAGCGGCCCGCATCCAGGTTCGCAGATGCGGGCCGGTTCGGACAGTCAGGCTATCTTCGGCTAGACCGTTTTCACCCGGTGGACCTAGTCGCGCCATCCGCCGCGGCGGTCGCCGCGGCCGCCACGGTCGTCGTGCCCCCAATGACGGTCGTTGTGATTCCAGCCGCGGTCGTAACGGCGGTCGCCGCGGTAGTAATCACCGCGATCGTAGCGATGATCCCAGCCGCCATTGCCGTAGTACACCGGTCGCGGTGCTGCATAGACCGGCGCCGGCTGGGTGTAAATCGGCGCGCCAAGCGACAGGCCGATGTTCAGATCCGTATGCGCTTGCGCGACACCGCATGCGCCTGCTGCGAGACCTGCGGCAACCAGCAATTGAGTGACGATGCGTTTCATGTTGTTCTCCGTTGAAGCGACGTATGGGTGTCGCACAGGTTCAATCTACGCATTCCGACTGGCGGGTACTGCGACCAGATGTTACGGACTGCAAGCATCGTCGCAGCGTTGGAAAACGCGCGCGGCTACATTCAGCGCGTTGTCTTGTTCGACGTGATTCGGGGAAAGCCTGTGGTGGCGAGCGTTGTGACCGCGCAGGCGGTGCATGAACCGCATTGACGGCATGCAGTGACGACTTTGACAAGCGCCAGCCGTAATCGCGGCTTACATCTGTATAACGGGATTAATCAAATCAGTTTGCGGAACCCGCTGACACAGTCGTCGGTGCATCCGGCGGCGTAGGGCAAGGACAGTAAACAGCGCGGCCTTCGCACCAAACAAAGCGGGCGCCGTGGCGCCCGCATCAATTCCCAGCCAATTCGTTGCGACTAGTCGAGTGCCAGCTTCTGAGCAGTGCCGCTGCGGCTTTCCGCGATGAGCGGATACAGCATCCCGGCAACCACGGCGCCGATGATCGGCGCGACCCAGAAGAGCCACAATTGATCGACCGCAGCGCCGCCGACGAACAGCGCCGGCCCGGTTGAACGCGCCGGGTTGACGGACGTGTTCGTGACCGGAATGGACACCAGGTGAATCAGCGTGAGACACAGCCCGATGGCGACAGGCGCAAAACCGGCCGGTGCACGCTTGTCCGTTGCGCCGAGGATCACGAACAGGAAGAAGCCCGTCATCACCGCCTCGCAGATGAATGCCGCGGCGAGCGAATAGTGGCCCGGCGAACGCTCGCCATAGCCGGTGCTCGCGAAGCCGCTCGCGACCAGTTCGAAGCCGGGCTTGCCCGAGGCGATCAACGCCAGCACTGCCGCGCCCAGCACTGCGCCGACGACTTGGGCGACGATGTACGGAAGCAGGTCGCGAGCCGGGAAACGACCGGCCACAGTCAGGCCGACGCTGACCGCCGGATTCAGATGGCAGCCGGAAATGTGGCCGATCGCATAGGCCATGGTGAGGACGGTCAGACCGAAAGCCAGCGACACGCCGACGAAGCCAATGCCGAGACCATGTACCGGGCCGGCGAAGTTGGCGGCGAGGACGGCGCTGCCGCAGCCCCCCAGCACGAGCCAGAAGGTGCCGAACAACTCGGCAGCAAGGCGCTTTGACAACTGCATGATTGGTAATCCTAAAATAGTTGATGCTGCTGGAAGCACGAGGGCCGAGCGTATGCTCAGCGCAGGCGCGTGCCCGTGAGCGCCCAATTCTAGGGAAAGAGTGCCCAACCGAGTGTCAAGAATTGTCAATGCCCGTCGGCTTTACCAATTATTCCGGGATAAAGCCGTTTTACAATTCGTCGACCTTTAATAATTATCAGAAGATAGCCTCCTAAATCGGTATTGTTATCCATTGCGAATTTTTATAATTGCAGTTAGTCTGCGAAGCGAATGAGTTCTAAAAAATGGGAGAACCAGAATGTCTCAATACGCAGACCTCAAGGCGCAGATCGCCAAATTGCAGGCACAAGCAGAAGAAGCCCGCCGCACTGAAATCGACAATGTGATCGCCGATATCCGCCAGAAAATCGCCGAATACGGCCTGACTGCGCAAGACCTCGGCTTTGCCGTGGCCGCGAAGCGCGGACGCCCGCCCAAGAAGGCGCCGCTGCCGGCAAAATATCAGGACCCGAAAACGGGTAATACGTGGAGCGGACGCGGCAAACCGCCCAAGTGGATCGTCGGCAAGAACCGCGAACGCTTTTTGATTGGTGCGAGCTGAGTCGTTTGCTGGTGAACTCGAAAGCAAAATGAAGGTTGATCGCGAGTCGGCGTTAAGTCCAATGTGCTAAATCGGACATGGAAGCGCATCCATCCCGTCATTAAAAAAAGCCGCCTCTGAGAGGCGGCTTTTCTGTAAAGGAAGCGGGATAAGTCTGATTTACCATCCGCGCAAACGATTCACATGAAAAAAACGTCTGCGTCTAGACCGTCAATCGTAAAGCGCGTGCGGCAAATGCGCCCGGACGGCAGCGGGGCGCTAATCGGTTTCGATCGCCGCACCCGCAATTCAGCCATGCCGCTCGCCCGCCGCACTCTCCGGTCTGTCTCAACCCACCGCGACCTGGCGCAGCACCGGTCGGCGCGTTGCTTCGATCAGCGCGGAATACGCATCCACGTAGTTGCGCGCCATCGTCTTTGAACTGAAGCGGCGCTCGAACTGCGCGCGGATTTCCGTGCGCGACAATTCATCGAGACGTTGCAGCGCGGCCACCGCGCCTTGCACATCCTCGACGATATAGCCGGTCACGCCATGATCGATCACTTCTGGCACCGAGCCGCGGTTGAACGCGATAACCGGCGTGCCGCACGCCATCGACTCGATCATGACAAGTCCGAACGGCTCGGACCAGTCGATCGGAAACAGCAGCGCCTTGGCGCCCGACAGGAACTCGGGCTTCTGCGCCTCGTTGATCTCGCCGACGAATTCCACATGCGCCTGCGACAGCAGGGGTTCGATCTCGCTCTTGAAGTAGTCCTGGTCTGCCTTGTCCACTTTGGCGGCGATCTTCAGCGGCAAACCGCTTTGCGCGGCGATCCGGATGGCCGTATCGACGCGCTTCTCCGGACAGATCCGACCGAGGAACGCCAGGTATTCCGGCTCCTTGTGCGCTTGCGGCGTGAGCAACTGCTCGGGCAGGCCGTGGTAGATCGTGTTCAGCCAGTTCGCCTGCTGCAGCGGCAGGCGCTGTGAATCGGAAATGGAGACGACCGGCGCGCCCGAGAACGTGTCGAACACCGGCTGCAGTTCAGGCAAGTCGAGGCGGCCATGCAGCGTGGTCACGAACGGCGTGTCCATCGTCGAGAAAAGCGGGAACGGCATGTAGTCGAGGTGGAAATGCAGCACGTCGAACTGATGCGCGACCCGGCGCACCTTTTCCATCATCAGGATATGCGGAGCCAGCGCGTCGCGAATCGTCGGATCAAGGCGCAGCGCACGAGGCCAGCACGCGTCGAGCTTGGCGGACGTCACCGAGTCGCCGCTCGCGAACAACGTGACGTCGTGACCTTCGTCGACCAGTGCTTCGGTGAGGTACGACACGACACGTTCGGTGCCACCGTACAATTTCGGCGGGACTGCTTCATACAACGGCGCAATTTGTGCGATTCGCATGCGTTTCTCCTATTCAAACGGCTTCGCACTGCGGCGCTCGAATAGAGCGAGGAGCGAATGCCTGACGGACGGTTGGGCGCGGTAAGCCGCCGCCCGGGGGTTGCTCCGAAATTGCATCGGGTAATCCCTTAGCTTCATTATCGGGATCGGCCGCGCTAATTCGAGCTATTTTTCAAACGCTTAATGTTGTTACAGCGCGAAACACCGCGCGTTACACGAGAATTGACCTCCGGTCGCGGTGCTGATGAGCGCTTCTGGCCGCATCGGGCATCGCGCCGGAAAACGCCGCGCTTCCTTGTAGCAAGCGCCGGACCCGGCACCGCTCTCAAACTGGCCCGTTCCAAATCGCCCCAGATCGCGCCCAAAATCGCCCGAAATCGCCTTCCCAGAATTAGCAGGCATGAAAACGTCTTATAATTCGGCTCACTTTGCATCGTGCGAACCCGGCAGTTCTAAAACTCACCGGTTGGTTCATCCCGCGCCGTCCATTGTCTCACCGCGCACGCCAGCAGCTATGCGGCCCCGCCTTAATTGCTGAACCTATCCCCGAACGCAGCCGTGTAGGAAAAACTCCTACATGAATGACGGATTAATCCGTCAAACAAGCTGGGTGTCTGTCCGATTTTGTTTCGCCCACCCTTTCGCGACAATGCTCGCAAGACCAGAAACGAGCCGATTCGTGCGTTTGAGTGCGCGCGTTCGAGCAAACGTTTCCGTAACGGCCTGACCAGCCAGATACACCCCGGGGGAATCATGAGCGCGACCAGCGAAATGCTCAATGAGATCAGAGAAGTCAACCTGTCTTATCTCCTGCTCGCGCAGCGCCTGCTGCGCGAAGACAAGCCGATGGGCATGTTTCGCATGGGGATTTCGGACCAGTTAGCCGATGTGCTCGCCAATCTGTCGTTGGCGCAGACCGTGAAGCTGGCGGCGTCCAATCAGGTGTTGTGCCGTTTCCGTTTCGACGATCACGCCGTGCTGTCCGCGCTTGCGGACAAGGGCAAATCAAGCGCCGTTGCTCAGGCGCATTCCGCGATCCTGATGGCGAGCCAGCCGGTCGAGCAACTCGGCTGATGGCAGTTCGCCGTTCAAGCCGGACAATCGGGGCGGGAACGTAAGCGGATGGCCTATAAAAGCGTCGTGCTCGAAGTCAAGGAAATCACCCTGGCCATCGAACTGATCGAACTTGGCGCGCGTCTGCAACTGCTGGAAGCGGAAACCAGCCTGTCGCGCGACCGGCTCATCAAGCTGTACAAGGAACTGAAAGGGGTTTCGCCGCCCAAGGGCATGCTGCCGTTTTCGACTGACTGGTTCATGACGTGGCAGCCGAACTTTCACTCCTCGCTGTTCTACAACATCTACCGGTTCATGGCCGACCATGGCGGCTGCGTCACGATCCAGTCGATCGTGAAGAGCTACCGGCTCTATCTCGAACACGTGCAGTTGCACGACGACGAACCCGTGCTCAGCCTCACGCGTGCATGGACGCTGGTGCGCTTCTTCGACTCCGGGATGCTGCAGATCACCCCCTGCTGCCGCTGCGGCGGGCATTTCGTCGCACACGCGCACGACCCGAAGCATGGGTTCGTCTGCGGGCTGTGCCAGCCGCCTTCGCGCGCCGGTAAGACAAAGAAAGTCGCCGACGCCCGCGCCCGCGAGAGCCTCGCCGCGCTCGAGGCTTAGAGCCCGGGCAGGCCGCCGCCGCGCGGCGCTTCATCCATCTCCCGTCCGGTGGGCGTTCGCGCCCGCTCACACAACGCCAGGCCGCGCGCAGTCCTCGTTCCGCCGGCTGCGCCCGCCTCTGGTATACACCGGCGCGGCAAGCCGCTTTTCCGTCAAAGTTTTCTGGTGCGTTGCCGTAAACCAGTTTAACGACGGTCACCGTCGCTTCTTTGTGAGGGCTCCGCAGTGCTGATTTTCGTGGGAACACTCGTGACGCTTTTGTCCGTTTTCGGCGGTTACGCGCTGGAAGGCGGCCATCTCGGCGCGCTGTTGCAGCCCGTTGAAGTGCTGATGATCGTCGGCGCCGGCGTTGGCGCGTTCATCCTCGGTAACGGGATGAAGACGATCAAGGCGACGCTGCGCGTCATTCCGACCCTGTTCAAGGGCGCGAAGTACAACAAGGACGTTTATATGGAGCTGATGGCGCTCCTCTACGTCCTGCTCGCCAAAGCGCGCAAGGAAGGCACGCTGACGCTGGAAGCCGACATCGACGATCCGTCGAAGAGCCCGATCTTCACGCAGTACCCGAAGATTCTCGCCGACCATCACATCATCGAGTTTCTGACCGACTACCTGCGTCTGATGGTGGGCGGCAACATGAACGCGTTCGAAATCGAAAGCCTGATGGACGAGGAGATCGAGACGCATCACCAGGAAGGCGAAGCGCCCGCGCATGCGTTGAACAAGGTCGGCGACGCAATGCCGGCGTTCGGTATCGTGGCCGCGGTGATGGGCGTGGTGCACACCATGGCGTCCGCCGACAAGCCGCCGGCTGTGCTCGGCGAAATGATCGCGCAGGCGCTGGTCGGCACCTTCCTCGGCATTCTGCTTTCGTACGGGCTGATCGGGCCGCTCGCGAGCGTCGCCGAACAGCGCGTGACCGAATCGACCAAGATGTTCCAGTGCATCAAGGTGACGATTCTCGCCAGCCTGAATGGCTATGCGCCGGCGATCGCCGTCGAGTTCGGCCGCAAGGTGCTCTTCTCGACCGAGCGTCCGTCGTTCGCCGAGCTCGAAGAGCACGTGCGCCGCGTGAAGGCCAAGTAAGGGCGCCGGGAACGAACCGATGAGCAAGGACAAAGACCGCGCCATTGTCGTCAAGCGCTCGGCGCCGAAGAAGGCCGGCCACCACGGTGGTGCCTGGAAGCTCGCATATGCCGACTTCATGACCGCGATGATGGCGTTCTTCCTGCTGATGTGGCTGCTGAGTTCGGCATCCACGGTGCAGTTGAAGGGCATCGCGGAGTACTTCAACCAGCCGTTGAAGATCACGCTGTGGGGCGGCGATCGCAGCGCGGAGGATTCGAGCATTCTGAAGGGTGGCGGCCGCGATATTTCGACCAATTCGCAGGGCGTGACGCGGTCCACCGACGGTTCGAACAACCGCGCCGAGCGCACGGTCTCGCATAGCAGCGAAGACTCGATGAAGCAGTTGCAGGGCGAGCTGGAGCGTCGTGAGCAGATGCGTCTGCACGATCTGCAGGTGAAGCTGATGGCCGCGATCGAAGCAAATCCGGTGCTGCGCCAGTTCAAGCAGCAGATCCGGATTGATTCGACGTTGACGGGCTTGCGTATCGAAATCGTCGATTCGCAGAAGCGGCCGATGTTCGCGACCGCGAGAGATCAGGTCGAGCCGTATATGCGCGACATTTTGCGCGAGATCGGTCACACGCTGAACGACGTGCCGAACCGCATCATCGTGCAAGGACACACCGACGCCGCGCAGTACGCGGGCGGCGAGAAGGGCTACAGCAACTGGGAACTGTCCGCGGACCGCGCGAATGCGTCGCGCCGCGAGCTGGTCGCCGGGGGCATGGACGAAGCAAAGGTGATGCGCGTGCTTGGCCTCGCGTCGACGCAGAACCTGAACAAGACGGACGCGATGGACCCGGAAAACCGTCGCATCAGCATCATCGTTCTGAACAGGAAGTCGGAGGAGGCGCTCAACCATGACGACTCCACCACGACGACCTTATCGGACGACGCAGCGGGCTCCAGGCCGCTGCTGCAAAAACTGGCGCAGCCCGTGACGGTTGCGCCCAAGGTGCTGGCGATAGCGCCGGCGGCTCAGTAACGGAAAGGCGGTCGCCCGGCTGCTCCATGCGCCTCACTGGCGCGGACGGCCAGGCGGCACATAGCGCAAGTGCAGCGAGGTTTTTCATGATCAGGCATATCCTGGCAATCGACGATTCGGCATCGATGCGGCAGATTCTTTCCGCGACGCTGACGGCGGCCGGCTATGAGGTGACGCTCGCGGCGGACGGCGCGGAAGGGCTCGAAAACGCGCTCGCCGTGCGGTTCGATCTGGTGCTGACCGATCAGCACATGCCGGGCAAGACCGGCCTCGATCTGATCGCCGAACTGCGCAGCAATCCGGCTTACACGGCGACGCCCATCCTGGTCCTGACGACGGAATCGGGCGAGCCGTTCAAAGCCGCGGCGCGGGAGGCGGGCGCGACCGGCTGGATCGAAAAGCCGCTCGACCCCGACATGCTGACCGAGCTGGTGGCGGCATTGGCCGAGCCCGACCAAACGTAAGCATCAACCTTAGACAAGTTATAGAAGCTCTCGACGCTGCGGCACAGTAGCCCAAGCTAGACAGGAACTCTCGCGGTGACCCAGGCATGACACTCGACATCACTCAGTTCTATCAGACGTTCTTCGACGAAGCGGACGAACTGCTCGCGCAGATGGAGCAGTTGCTGCTTAATCTGGACATCGCGCATCCGGACCCGGAAGACCTCGCGGCCATTTTCCGCGCGGCCCATTCGATCAAGGGCGGCGCGGCGACGTTCGGCTTTACCGCGCTGACGGAGACGACTCACATCCTCGAATCGCTGCTCGACCGTGCGCGCAATAACGAACTCGTGCTGCGCAAGGACATGATCGACACGTTCCTCGAAACCAAGGACGTGTTGTCGGGCCAGCTCGCAGACTACCGCGCGAGCGCGGAGCCGGACACGGCGGTCGCGAAGGCGATCTGCGCGAAGCTCGAACAGCTGCATGCGGAAAGCCGGGGTGCCGCTGCGCCGGCTGCGGCAGCGCCGGTGGAAGTCGTAGTTGCGGCGCCCGTCGAGGAGCTCGCAACAGTAGAAGAAGGCAGCCCGCCGGAGCATGTCGTCGAACAGGCGGTGCAGGCGGCGAGCGAATGGATTGACGGCGAACCGGCACAGACCGGGCAAGCCGAAGGAACCGGCGACACAGATCAGGAAGCCGGTCCGCATCTGAAAATTACGCTACGGGGCGTTGATGAGAAGGACCAGGCACTGCTCGCCGAAGAGCTGGGCAACCTGGGCAATATCGTCGGGCGGGTCAAGAGCGGCGGCGATCTGACGCTGTGGCTTCAGACCGATGTCACGTCCGACGACATCATCGCCGTGTGCTGTTTCGTGATCGACGAAAGTCAGATTGCGATCGGCCGCGGAACCGCGCCGGCGGACGGTGCTCAGCAAGGCGAACCTGGAACGCCCGACGCTGAGCCTTCGTCTGCGGCGCAAGCAGCACCGGCGGCCTCGGCCGCCACCCATACCGCAGCCCCTGCGCAGCAGGCGGCATCGCCGGCTCCGGCGAGCAGCACCGCCGCGCCGGCCAACGCGGCATCGGCAGCATCGGCGGCGCCTCAACCGGAGGCTGCCAGCGCACCGGCAGCCGCTCAGGCGCCCGCCGCGGCCGCAGCCGGAGAGCAGGACCGCAAGGCCGCGCGTCCGGCAGCGGCGGCAGGCGGCGCGGAAGGCAGTTCGATCCGGGTGGGCGTCGAAAAGGTCGATCAGCTGATCAACCTGGTCGGCGAACTGGTGATCACGCAAGCCATGCTTGCGGAAACCACCAGCACGTTCGATCCGGCGCTGCACGATCGCCTGTTCAACGGCATGGCGCAGCTCGAGCGCAACGCGCGCGATCTGCAGGAAGCCGTCATGTCGATCCGCATGATGCCGATGGATTACGTGTTCAGCCGCTTCCCGCGTCTCGTGCGCGATCTCGCGGCGAAACTCGGCAAGGAAGTGGAGCTCGTCACCTTCGGTCAGGCGACCGAACTCGACAAGAGCCTGATCGAACGGATCATCGACCCGTTGACTCACCTCGTGCGCAACAGTCTCGACCACGGCATCGAAACCGTGGAAGCGCGGCGCGCGGCGGGCAAGGATTCGACGGGCCAGCTCGTGCTGTCGGCGGCACATCACGGCGGCAACATCGTGATCGAGGTGAGCGACGACGGCGCCGGCCTGCGCCGCGACAAGATTCTCGCGAAGGCCGCGAAGCAGGGCATGCAGGTCAGCGAAACGATGACCGACGAGGAAGTCTGGAACCTGATCTTCCTGCCGGGCTTCTCGACGGCGGAGCAGGTCACGGACGTGTCGGGCCGAGGCGTCGGCATGGACGTGGTGAAGCGCAACATCCAGTCGATGGGCGGTCACGTGGAAATCACGTCGCACGCCGGCAAAGGCAGCACCACGCGCATCGTCTTGCCGCTCACGCTGGCGATTCTCGACGGCATGTCCGTCAAGGTCGGCAACGAGATCTTCATTCTGCCGCTGAACTTCGTGATGGAGTCGCTGCAACCGCAAGCCGAAGACATTTACACAGTCGCCAACGGCGAGCGCGTGGTGCGGGTGCGCGGTGAATATCTGCCGCTCGTCGCGTTGCACGAAGTGTTCAACGTCGACGACGCGAAGCAGGAGCCGACCCAGGGCATCGTCACCATCATGCAGACCGAAGGGCGCCGCTTTGCGATGCTGATCGACGAGCTGGTGGGGCAGCAGCAGGTGGTCGTGAAGAACCTCGAAACGAACTACCGAAAGGTGCGCGGCATTTCCGCCGCGACCATTCTCGGCGACGGCCGCGTCGCGCTGATCGTGGACGTGGCGGCGCTGAACCGCGAGTCGCGCAACGCGCATGGCGCAGCAATGAGCCTCGCATGATGTCCGGCAAACTCGTCGCAACACTTATTCAACTCAACTTATCCCAACCGTTTGGGGGCTAACGTGGCAGAAGTCCAATCCATCAATTCGAGCGTCGCAAACGCGACGAATGGTCGCCGCGACGCGCAGCAGGCCGACGCCGGCGGTCAGGAATTCCTCGTCTTCACGCTCGGCGCCGAAGAGTACGGCATCGACATTCTCAAGGTTCAGGAAATCCGCGGCTACGACAACGTGACGCGCATTGCCAATGCACCCGAGTTCATCAAGGGCGTCATCAATCTGCGCGGCATCATCGTGCCGATCGTCGACATGCGCATCAAGTTCCATCTGGGCCGCGTCGAGTACGACCACCAGACCGTCGTGATCATCCTGAACGTCGCGCATCGCGTGGTGGGCATGGTGGTGGACGGCGTGTCCGACGTGTTGACGCTCGCCATCGACCAGATCATGCCGGCGCCGGAATTCGGCGCGACGCTGACGACCGAGTATCTGACGGGACTCGGCACGGTCGACGGCCGAATGCTGATTCTGATGGACATCGAAAAGCTGATGACGAGCCGCGAAATGGCGCTCATCGAAACGCTCGGCGTCTAACGGCTGCGGCGTTCAAACAGGTTTGGGACAGGGAGCACTGAGATGCTAAGCAGGTGGTCGATTCGCACATCGCTCACGCTAGTGGGGATCATTCTCGTCGCGCTGACCATGGTGGTCGGCGTACTGGGGCTGACTGCGCTGAGCAGTGCCAGCCAGTCGCTCGACCGTATCGCGCGCGGCGATCTGGTTGCGATTCACGCGCTCGACGACGCTTCGGCATATCTGCTGCGCTCGCGTGTGTCGTTGGACCGCTTCACCGCGCTGACTGCCGCCGGCGACACGGAAACGGCGAAGAAGGTTCTGGACCGTGCCGTTGAACTCTACGGCTTCAGCAACAAGAACTGGCAGACCTACATCGACGCGCCGAAGAGCGGCGTCGACCAGGCGCAGATGGATGAACTGCTGGCGCGACGTACGGCGCTCGTGCGCGACGGCATGGAGCCGGAATTCGCCGCGTTGCGCGCGAGCGATCTGGCCGCGTACCACGCGATCGCCGATACGAAGATCAGCCCGATGTTCGTCTCGTACGACAACGCGGCATCCGCGGTGATCAAGAGCCTGCAGCAACAGGCGGTGGAGCAGCAGGCGGGCGCGCAGTCGAACATTTCGCTGATGACGACGCTGATCATCGCCTTCGCGGCCGTCGCGCTGCTGCTCGTGATCGGCCTGCGCTTCGCGCTGCGCGGCCTGATCGTGCAGCCGCTTCAGGACGCAACCGAATGCTTCGAGCGGATCGCCGCGGGCGATCTGTCGGAAACGATCGAGGTGAGAAGCCGCAACGAAATCGGCCGTCTGTTTGCCGGCATCAAGCAGATGCAGGAAAGCATGGCGTCGATGGTGACGGCCGTTCGCAGCAGCACCGAATCGATCGACACCGGCGCGCGCGAAATCGCAATGGGGAACACCGATCTGTCGCAACGCACGGAACAGCAGGCCGCCTCGTTGCAGGAAACCGCATCGAGCATGGAGCAACTGACGGGCACCGTGCGGCAGAACGCCGAGAACGCGCGCCAGGCGAGTCAGTTGGCGGTCAACGCGTCGGACATTGCGACACGCGGCGGCGACGTGGTGAGCCAGGTCGTCACGACGATGCAGGACATCGCGAGCAGTTCGGGCAAGGTTGTCGACATCATCGGTGTAATTGAAGGCATTGCGTTCCAGACCAACATTCTGGCGCTGAATGCGGCGGTCGAAGCGGCGCGTGCCGGCGAACAGGGCCGGGGCTTCGCGGTCGTGGCCGGCGAAGTGCGCAGCCTCGCCCAACGCAGCGCGAGCGCCGCGAAGGAAATCAAGGAACTGATCGGCGACTCGACCGACAAGGTGCAAAGCGGTTCGACGCTCGTCGGACGCGCGGGCACGACGATGGACGAGATCGTGCAGGCCGTGCGCCGCGTGACCGACATCATGGGTGAGATCAGCGCGGCGTCAGAAGAGCAATCGGGCGGCATCGAGCAGGTGAATCGCGCGGTCGTGCAGATGGACGAAGTCACGCAGCAGAATGCCGCGCTCGTCGAAGAGGCAGCGGCGGCAGCAGCGTCGCTTGAAGATCAGACGCGTCAGTTGCAAGCGGTGTTGAGCGGCTGGAAGGTCGCCGGGAGCCCGGCTCGCAGTATGAACGTGGCAGTCGTGCCGCAAGTCAAGGCGCGTGCAGCCGTGGGCAAGAGCAAGCCTGTAGCGAAGACCGCGCCGCGACCGGCGCAGCCGGCAGCAAGCGCGGCAACGGCAGGTGCAGCGACGGCGAATTCAGCAACGGCAAATGCAGCAACGGCAAGCAGCACCGCACCGGCTTCAAGCAAGCACGAGGCAGGTGTCGCGCGCGTCGAACCGGCGCTGAGACCCAGGACGCCTCGCGCGGCAACCGAATCCAGCGCACGTCAGGCCGCGGCAAGCCCGGTCCCGGCTGGCTCGGATGCGGACTGGGAAACGTTTTAGGAAATGACGGAAATACATGTAGTCATTCGGTATCTCGCGCCATGCCGCGCGAATCATCGAAGCACGTTTCTACAGCGTGTCGCGGGCCGATTGCATGGTGGTGAAATTTGCGGGCGGGCGCGACCCCGCGAAAACAATCCCTTGCTCGCCGGCACTTCCGTCGGGCAAGCGTGATGGCTCGTATCACAGGCAGGAACTTTCATGATGGCAACGCGCGCACAGCAACGCACCGACCGGGCAGAACCGGTCAAATCCGGTGAACAGGGACGTGACTTCGAATTCACGTCTGCGGACTTCACACGCATTCGCGAACTGATTCACCGCAGCGCCGGCATCTCGCTCTCCGATCACAAGCGCGACATGGCGTACAGCCGTCTCGCGCGCCGGCTGCGCGCCTGCGGCCTCGACTCGTTCAAGCAGTACCTCGATCAGCTCGAAACGGAGAACGACCCGGCCGAGTGGGAGGCATTCACCAATGCGCTGACTACGAACCTGACCGCGTTCTTTCGTGAGGCACACCACTTTCCAATCCTCGCCGATTTCGTGCCGCGCCGCGCGCAGCCCGTTTCGGTGTGGTGTTCGGCGGCATCGACGGGTGAAGAACCGTATTCGATCGCGATGACGCTGATCGAAGCGCTCGGCGAGACCGGCGCGCGTCAGGCCACGGTGCTTGCGACCGACATCGACACGCAGGTGCTTGCGAAAGCCGAAGCCGGCATGTATCAGTTCGACCAGGTGAAGCATCTGTCGCCCGAACGGCTCAAGCGCTTCTTCCTGAAGGGCACCGGTGCCCATGCGGGAATGGTCAAGGTGCGCCCGCAAGTGCGCGCGATGGTGCGCTTCGAGCAATTAAATCTGACCGACCGCGATTACCAGTTGCGCACGCAGTTCGACGCGATCTTCTGCCGCAACGTGATGATCTATTTTGACAAGCCGACGCAAGCACAAGTGCTCGGGCGCTTCGAGCCGCTGATGAAGTCGGGCGGCCTGCTGTTTGCGGGCCACTCGGAAAACTTCACATACGTCACGCAGGCGTTCAAGCTGCGCGGCCAGACCGTGTATGAACTGACGCGCGATGCCGCTGCCGCTCGCACGCCGGCACGCACGGCGGAGACTGCGGGCAGCGCGTCGGCGAGCGGGGTGACGGTATGAGCAGCGCCTTGCCGATTGCAACCAATCTCTACTACGACAACCACTTTCAACGCCCCGGCGTGAAGCTGTTGCCCAACGAGTTCTACACCACGCACGACGACATGGTGCTCGTCACCGTACTCGGCTCGTGCGTCGCGGCCTGCATTCAGGACCGAACGGCCGGCATCGGCGGCATGAATCACTTCATGCTGCCCGACGACGGCGCGGACGTCGGCCAGCCCGCATCGGATTCGATGCGCTACGGCGCCTACGCGATGGAAGTGCTGATCAACGAACTGATCAAGGCCGGCGGCCGGCGCGATCGTTTCGAAGCCAAGGTGTTCGGCGGTGGCGCGGTGCTCGCGGGCATGACGACTATCAATATCGGCGACCGCAACTCCGAGTTCGTTCGCCGCTATCTGGCGCTCGAAAAGATCCGCATCGTCGCCGAGGATTTGCAGGGCTCGCATCCGCGCAAAGTGGCGTTCATGCCGCGTACGGGCCAGGTGATGGTGAAGAAGCTGCGTTTGCAGCAGGACCCGGGCGTGGCGGAGCGCGAACAGGCGCTCGTGCGGCAGACCGCCGAAGCGCGCGCCGAGCGGCTTGCCGCCGCGAGAAAGCGGGTCGAACTGTTTTCGGCGCCTGCCGCCGCAAGGCCTAAGATCGAGCTGTTCGGCTCGGGCGGCGGTGCTAGCGGTGGCTCCAGCAGCACAGCAGCGGGCACGGCAGCGAACGGCGCGGGCGCAGCAAGGCCGCGCGTCGAACTGTTCGGCTCTGCCCGTCCGATTAACTCAAACAACGCCAGAACTACAGAGGAGGCGTGAGCGCTGTGCAAAAGATCAAAGTACTGTGTGTCGACGATTCGGCCCTGATCCGCAGCCTGATGACTGAAATCATCAATGGCCAGCCGGACATGACCGTCGTCGCAACCGCTCCCGACCCGCTGGTCGCGCGCGATCTCATCAAGCAGCACAACCCGGACGTGTTGACGCTCGACGTCGAAATGCCGCGTATGGACGGCCTCGACTTCCTCGAGAAGCTGATGCGTTTGCGTCCGATGCCGGTCGTGATGGTGTCGTCGCTGACCGAACGCGGCAATGAAATCACGCTGCGCGCGCTGGAACTCGGCGCGGTCGATTTCGTGACGAAGCCGAAGGTCGGCATTCGCGACGGCATGCTCGACTATTCGGAAAAGCTCGCCGACAAGATTCGCGCCGCGGCGCGCGCTCGCGTGCGCCAGGCGGCGCCCGTCCATCATGCGCCCGCTGCCGCCGGGCATGCGCCGGCCGCTGTCGCGCCGCTCTTCAACAATCCGTTGCTCAGTACCGAGAAGCTGATCATCGTCGGCGCGTCGACGGGCGGCACAGAAGCCATCCGCGAAGTGCTCGTGCCGCTGCCGCCGGATGCGCCCGCGGTGCTGATCGCGCAGCATATGCCGCCCGGTTTCACAAAATCTTTTGCGCAACGCCTCAATGGTTTGTGCCGGATTACCGTTAGAGAGGCAGAGCACGGTGAACGCGTTCTGCCGGGACATGCGTATATCGCCCCCGGCCACGCTCACCTGTTGCTTGCCCGCAGCGGCGCGAACTACATCGCGCATCTGTCGGACGATCCGCCGGTGAACCGGCATCGTCCTTCGGTGGACGTGTTGTTCCGCTCCGCCGCGCAGCACGCGGGCAAGAATGCGGTCGGAGTGATCCTGACCGGGATGGGGCGCGACGGCGCCGCGGGTCTGCTGGATATGAAAAAGGCGGGGGCTTACACCCTTGCGCAGGACGAGGCGAGCTGTATCGTGTTCGGCATGCCGCGCGAAGCAATTGCGCTTGGCGCGGCCGACGAAATCGCGTCGCTGCCGGACATGTGCCGGCGCGTGATGGCGCGACTGGCGTCGATGGGCGATCGCGTTCAGCGGGTATGATGCGCCGTTCAAATTGAGGCGGTCATTCGCCGCACCGTGAATCAAGTAAAGGGAATCAAATGGATAAGGCAATGAAGTTTCTGGTTGTTGACGACTTTCCGACGATGCGCCGGATCGTTCGCAACCTCCTCAAAGAGCTGGGCTACAGCAACGTCGACGAAGCAGAAGACGGTCAGGCCGGTCTTGCGCGCTTGCGCGGCGGCACCTACGACTTCGTGATCTCCGACTGGAACATGCCGAACCTCGACGGTCTCGCGATGCTCAAGGAAATCCGCGCCGACGCCAACCTCAAGCATCTGCCGGTGCTGATGGTGACGGCCGAGTCGAAGAAGGAAAACATTATTGCGGCGGCTCAGGCGGGCGCGAGCGGTTATGTCGTGAAGCCGTTCACGGCTGCAACGCTGGACGAGAAGCTCAACAAGATTCTCGAGAAGATGGCCAAGACCGGGAGCTGATGTGAATCTGCCGACCAATGCACTAGGCGCCGAAGCGGTCAACGAGAGCGGCGACTTCGCGTCAGACCGCATTCTCGCCCGCATTGGACAACTGACACGTACGCTGCGTGATTCGATGCGCGAGCTCGGGCTCGACAAGCATGTCGAGCGTGCGGCGGAAGCCGTACCCGATGCACGCGACCGTCTGAAGTACATCGCGAACATGACCGAGCAGGCCGCCGAGCGCGTGCTGTCCTCGATCGACATTGCGAAGCCGATCCAGGAGCAGTTGCAGAAAGACGCCGGCGAACTCGACGCGCGTTGGGAGCAATGGTATTCGGCGCCTATCGAACGCGCGGAAGTCCGCGCGCTGATGAGCGACACGCGCGACTTCCTGCGCGGCGTGCCCGAGGCGACCACCGCGACCAATTCGCAGCTCATGGAGATCATGCTCGCGCAGGACTTCCAGGATCTGACCGGCCAGGTGATCAAGAAGATCACCGACGTGGTGTACCTGATCGAGCAGCAGTTGCTCGGCGTGCTCGTCGAGAACATCGCGCTCGAGCGGCGCGAGCAGTTCGCGGCGCACGCGGCGGCGCTGGTCGCGGAAGTGTCGCCGACCGGCAGCCCCGAGCATCTGCTGAACGGTCCGCAGATCAACCCGGAAGGCAAGACGGACGTGGTGCAGGACCAGTCGCAAGTCGACGACCTGCTCGCAAGCCTCGGTTTTTGAGCGGTCTGCGCCCGCCTGGGCGCAAGGTCGAACACTATGGATAGCAAGCCGCGGTCCTGCCCATGCCTGCTGTCTATCGACACAAACCACAGGCATACTAGAAGGTCAAGCAGCGGCGCGGCGTGCCGGTGAACACGCTCACCGGAGGGTTGCATCACGGAGTTCTCCTCCAGAATGCGGCCCCATCGTGCCCTATGATTTGCCTATATGCAGCCGGTTCGCACGAGGTGCGCGCCGAGCCGCAGCCAGGGAGGAGTCTCGTTATGTGGAGTCGTGTATGTCGCGCCGGTTTTATTACGGCGCTTGTATTGCCTTGTTCGTTGTTTGCCGTGCAGTCCGCTCATGCGGCGCTCGGCGGCACCCCAATGACGCCTCCCACGGACGCGTCGGTTTCGTCCCGCACCGTCCAGCCTGCCAGCGGCGCGGCAAGCACCGTGATGCGCTCCGCATCGGGTGCGGCTTCGTCGGCTTCGGCCTCAGCGTCGTACACCGTTCGCGAGACCACGCTCGGCAATGGCACCGTGGTGCGCGAATATCTGGCCGCTGACGGCACGGTCTTCGGCATCGCCTGGCGCGGTCCGCAAATGCCGGATCTGAATGAACTGCTCGGCAGCTACTTCCCGCAGTACGTTGCGGGCGTGAAGGCAGCGCGCGCGGCGCGCGGCGGAGCCCGGGGGCCGGTTACGGTCGATCAGAGCAGCCTCGTCGTGCAGTCCGGCGGCCACATGGGCGCGTTCAACGGTCGCGCGTGGCTGCCGCCCGCGCTGCCGGCCGGCATCAGCGGCACCGACATCCAGTAACGGCGAGGACGAACGATGCGAACCATGCATATTGCGATGAAACTCAAAGACTGGATGCAGGTTGCGGCAACCGTCGTCGTCGTGTCGGCGCTTGCCGCATGCGGCGGTGGCGGCGGCGATAGCGGCGGCTCCAGCTCCACTAGCGGCTCCACAAGCGGCAGTTCTTCGAGCAGCTCCTTGCCGGCCAGCCCGACCCAGCAGCCGATTGCCGCGACAGCCGCCAACACGGTGGCGATCACCGTCGACCACGGTGTCACAGGCGTGATCAACATACCCACGATCAGTGTGACCGTGTGCGCGCCCAGCAGCCCCACGACTTGCCAGACGATCAACAACATTCAGGTGGATACCGGCTCGTTCGGATTGCGCATCGTCAATTCGGCGCTGAACTCGACGATGCAGAGTGCGTTGACGGCCAGCACGTTGACGAACGGCAACCAGCTCGCAGAATGCGCGACTTTCGCCGACGGCTATACGTGGGGCACCGTGCGCGCGGCGACCGTGACCATCGGCGGCGAAACAACGACGTCGGCTGTTCCAGTGCAAGTCATCGGCGACAAGGCCGCGAGCACGACGCCGTCAGTCGGTTGCGGCAGCGGCTCCGCGGAGAACACAGCGAGCGATCTCGGCGCGAACGGCATCATCGGCATCGGCACGGCGCTCTATGATTGCGGCGCGACCTGTGTGGACGCGACAACCGCGGCGCAATACAGCAATTACTTCTCATGCCCGGGGGGGACTTCCTGCACGCGTACCGCGGTGCCGCTCGCAAGCCAGGTGGCCAATCCGGTCGCGAAGTTCCCCGTCGACAACAACGGCGTAATCGTCCAGATGCCGCCCATATCGAATAGCGGCGCGGCGTCCGCCACCGGCACGCTGGTATTCGGCATAGGCACGAAGTTGAACAATGTGCTGGGATCCGCACAAGCCTTCACCACCAACGCCGTGGGCGATCTGACCAGCAGCGTGTTCAACGGCAGCACGGTCACGGCATTCCTGGATTCGGGCTCGAACGGCTATTTCTTCAGCGATAGCTCGCTCACGCTGTGCGGCAGCAACTTCTCGGGCTTCTATTGCCCGTCCTCCGCGCAGACCCGCTCGATTACGCTGGTCGGCCTGAACAGTGTGAAGGCGACGGCCAGCATCGACATCATGAGTGCGTCGACGCTGTTCGGTAACGGCACCAACTATGCGTTCAACGATCTGGCGGGCCAGGTCGGCGGGCTCGCCGCATTCGACCTCGGTTTGCCGTTCTTCTACGGACGCCACGTTTATCACGGCTTCGACCTGCGGCCGAACGGTGGCACCCAGGCGCCGTTTGTGGCTTACGCGAGCTAGTCTCTCGCAACGCTAAGCCTGACGGCTACACACGACGCCCGCGCAAAGCAGCGCGGGCGTTGCTTTTTGCGGCGACGCGCGGGCCCGCGCCGTGCTTGCCCATCCCTCGAAAAGCCCCGGTTTCCCCTCCTTTATCCGCCGATCGCTGCTTGCGCCGAGCGGGAATAATCGCTCTCACTGGAAAGAGGCATTGTGCCTCGCAGGACCGGAGAGCTTTGTGGCAGAGGACAGCGACCTCGAAAAAACCGAATCAGCCACTCCCCGGCGCTTGCAGAAAGCGCGCGAGGAAGGGCAGATCGTGCGTTCGCGGGAGTTGTCGACGTTCGCGTTGCTCGCGGCCGGCTTTTTCGGCGTGTGGGGCATGTCCGGCAGCATCGGCGAACATTTGCAGGGCATGCTGCGCGCTGCCTTCACCTTCGATCACGCCACCGCTTTCGAAACCCACCGCATGATGATCGGCGCAGGCGCGGCGAGCCTTGAAGGGCTGTACGCGCTGCTGCCAATCCTCGCTTTCACCGGCGCCGCGGCCTTGCTCGCGCCGATGGCGCTGGGCGGCTGGCAACTGTCGGCGAAAGGGCTTGAGCCCAAGTTCGACCGCCTGAATCCGGTCGCCGGCCTCGGCAAGATCTTTTCAATCAACGGACCGATTCAGCTCGCCATGTCGCTCGCGAAGACGCTGGTGGTGGGCATTATCGGCGGCACGGCAATCTGGAACCGGCGCGAGGAGATTCTCGCGCTCGCCACGCAGCCGCTGCATCTGGCGCTCGCCAACACCGTGCATCTGATCGCCGTGTGCTGCGGTATGACGGTGGCGGGCATGTTCGTCGTAGCTGCACTGGATGTGCCGTACCAACTGTGGCAGTTCCACAAGAAACTGCGCATGAGCAAGGAAGAAGTGAAGCGCGAGCACCGCGAAAGCGAAGGCGATCCGCATGTGAAAGGCCGGATTCGCCAGCAGCAGCGCGCAATTGCCCGCCGCCGCATGATGACGCACGTGCCGAAGGCCGACGTGGTGGTCACCAACCCGACGCACTTCGCGGTCGCGCTGCAATACACGGACGGCGAGATGCGCGCGCCAAAGGTCGTCGCGAAGGGCGTGAACCTGGTGGCCGCGCGGATTCGCGAACTTGCCGCCGAAAACAACGTGCCGTTGCTCGAAGCGCCGCCACTTGCGCGAGCGCTGTATCACAACGTCGAACTGAACCGCGAGATTCCGGGCCAGCTTTATGGCGCGGTCGCCGAAGTGCTCGCCTGGGTGTACCAGTTGCGGCGCTTCAAAACCGACGGCGGCGACGTGCCGGTCGTACCGACTGAGCTCGACGTGCCCGCGGAACTCGAAAAGGGCGGTGTATCGGATGAAGAAGCCGATCAGGAAGCCGCCGACACGCTTAACCCCGCTAACGATAACGGAGCCTCCGCATGAACGCTCGCGCCGGTTTCCTCGCTCGACGGCCCGATGCCCTGAGCGGCACCAATTTGCGCGCCTTGGCCGGCCCGGTGCTGATCTGCATGATCCTCGGCATGATGATCTTGCCGTTGCCGCCGTTCCTGCTGGATCTGCTGTTCACCTTCAACATTGCGCTTTCCGTGATGGTGCTGCTCGTCAGCATGTACACGATGAAGCCGCTCGACTTCGCCGCTTTCCCGAGCGTGCTGCTGTTCTCGACCTTGCTGCGGCTGTCGCTGAACGTTGCGTCGACGCGAGTCGTGCTGCTCGAAGGCCACACCGGTCCTGACGCGGCCGGCCAGGTGATCGAGTCGTTCGGCCACTTCCTCGTGGGCGGCAACTTCGCGGTCGGTATCGTCGTCTTTATCATTTTGATGGTGATCAACTTCATGGTGATCACCAAGGGCGCGGGGCGGATCGCGGAAGTATCCGCGCGCTTCACGCTCGACGCGATGCCCGGCAAGCAGATGGCGATCGACGCCGATCTGAACGCCGGCCTCATCAACGAAGAGCAGGCGCGCAAGCGTCGCGCAGAAGTCTCGCAGGAAGCCGAGTTCTACGGTTCCATGGACGGTGCGAGCAAGTTCGTGCGCGGCGATGCAATAGCCGGCTTGCTGATCATGGTGATCAACATCGTCGGCGGGCTGATCGTCGGGATGGTTCAGCACGACATGAGTTTTGCTGCGGCGGGCAAGAACTACACGCTCTTGACCATCGGTGACGGCCTCGTCGCGCAGATTCCGTCGCTGGTTATTTCGACCGCTGCAGGCGTGATCGTGTCGCGCGTCGCAACCAACGAAGACATCGGCACGCAGCTCACCGGGCAGCTTTTCACGAACCCGCGCGTGCTGGCGATCACCGGCTGCATTCTCGTGCTGATGGGTTTGATCCCCGGCATGCCACACTTCGCGTTTCTGATTCTCGGCGGCGGTCTGATCCAGCTTGGCCGCACGATGAAAAAGCGCGCCGAGGAACGCAAGAACACGGCGGCGCTCGTGGACGTCGCGCCGGCCGCGGTCACGCCGATCGAAAACGCCGAAGCAAGCTGGGACGACGTGACGATGATCGACACGCTCGGCCTGGAAGTGGGCTACCGGCTGATTCCGCTGGTCGACAAAAATTCGGACGGCGAGCTGCTCAAGCGGATCAAGAGCATCCGCAAGAAGTTCGCGCAGGAAATCGGCTTTTTACCGCCTGTCATCCACATTCGCGACAACCTCGAATTGCGTCCGAATGGTTATCGGATCGCCCTCAAGGGCGTGGAAGTGGGTGTCGGCGAAGCGTATCCGGGTCAATGGCTCGCGATCAATCCGGGCCAGGTTTCTGCTGCGCTGCCGGGCACGCCGACGCAGGATCCGGCGTTCGGTCTGCCGGCCATCTGGATTGATACGAATCTGCGCGAACAGGCGCAGGTATACGGCTACACGGTGGTCGATTCGAGTACGGTGGTCGCGACGCATCTGAATCACCTGGTGGTCACGCATGCTTCCGAACTGCTCGGCCGCCGCGAAGTGCAGGCGCTGCTCGAGCGGATGCAGAAAGACACGCCGTCGCTCGTCGACGATCTGGTGCCGAAGACTCTGCCACTCACTACGCTGCAAAAGGTGCTGCAAAACCTGCTGGAAGAAGGTGTGCCGATCCGCGATCTACGCACGATTCTCGAAGCGCTGTCCGAACATACGCCGAAGATCACCGACGCGCACGATCTCACCGCCGCCGTGCGTCTCGCGCTCGGCCGCGCTATCACGCAGCAGTGGTTCCCCGGCACCGGCGATATGCAGGTGATGGGCCTCGACTCGAATCTCGAACGGGTGCTCTCGCAGGCGCTCTCGACGGGTTCCAATCCGGGCCTCGAACCTGGCCTCGCGCATACGCTGATGAACGAGACGCAAAAGGCGATGACGCGTCAGCAGAATATCGGGCTCGCTCCGGTGCTGCTCGTGCAGCACGCATTGCGGCCGATGCTCGCGCGTTTCCTGCGCCGCAGCCTGCCGCAGCTCAAGGTGTTGTCGTACGCGGAAGTGCCCGACACGCGCAACATCAAGGTCGTGAATCTGATCGGCGCCCACGGTTAAAACGCTGCGTCGAGCGTGGCTGGTGCCGGTTAATTTCCGCTCGATCTCCTCTTCGCTCGATTGTTTCGTCTCGACATATTGGCCGGCGCCCTGGGCGCTGGTTTTCATTTCCGCGCCTGACTTTTCGCACCGCCAACGTATTCAAGCGTCCATGCTTCGCTCGTGGAGGTCCTGGCGCTCGCGCGGCAACGCGTCGTTTGAAGGCTGCCGTGGACGGGAATCGCGGCGCGTGTCCATCGTTCGAATTACCCGCGTTTAACGGCCTTTATCCACCGATCATCGGTCGACGCGTTTCGCAATAATGATCTCAATGGGAAGCGGTGTGTTGCCGGTCCGTGAGTCCGTTTACCTCATCGGGGGTCCAGCTTGAACATTCGTAAATTTATCGGTGCGACTAGTCGCGACGCACTGCGTCTCGTGCGCGAAGCGCTGGGCGCCGACGCGGTCGTGCTGTCCAACCGGACAATGGACGACGGCACCGTCGAGATCGTCGCACTGGCCGACAGCGACCTTGCGGCGATCACGCCGAAGGCTCCGCGCGCCGACGCGAATTCAGCGCTATCCGCATCGACGAATGCCACGCCCGCGCAGCCCGCGCTGATGACGCCGCGCGCAATGTCCGCTGCACAGCCGATGCAGGCGAATCCGTACGCGAGCGGCGTGCCGGACGTGTTCTCGTCGGTGTTCGGCGCGAGCCCGGAAGCCGGGACCGAGACGGCGGGCAGCTTCGCCGATTCCGCACACGCGGCTGGCCACGATGCACAGCCTGCCGTGAAACTGTCTGCGAAAGCAGCTATGAAGGTGGCGGCTGCTCAGACCGACACGCGTAAAACCGCGTTGCCGGGCGCATCGGCGGCCACTGCTTCGGCTTCGGTTTCGACGGAACACGCGTCGGCGCCACAATCGCAACAAATCCACGTGGGCCAGCCGAGCGCACGCGCCGCGGCCTCGCGTTTGACCGACGACATTCGCGCCGATCTGTTGAGAGCCGCCGGCGTGCCGTCAGGCTCCGCTGCGCCGGCCGCCGACATCGACGCACCGCGCACGATGGCCGAATCGAATCCCTGGCTGATCGACCACGCTCGGCGCATCGCCGCCGATCAGCAGCCGCAGGGCGAATACAGCGCGCGTCCGATCGCGATGACGCCGGCCGCGGCAATGGCCAAGGGCTTCGGCTCCGCCGTCGAACCGGTCAGCGCCGCAGCGCCGCAAGCGGATAACACCCCTGACTGGGCCCGCGAAGCCGCGCAAGTCGCCGCGCGCCGCGCTGCGCAGAAGAGCGCGCCGATGCCCCCCGCGACCGACGACGCCCGCACACCTGCGGCCGTTGCCGAAGCGATCAAGGCGCGCATGGAGCAGGTCGTCAACGAGACCGTGATGAGCGAGCTCTCGTCGCTGCGCGGCATGATGGAAGAACAGTTTGCCGGCCTGATGTGGGGCGACCGCCAACGCCGCAGCCCCGCGCGCGCCGCGCTCACCAAGCATCTGTTCGCCGCAGGTTTTTCCGCTCAGCTCGTGCAGATGATGGTCGACAACCTGCCTGACGAAGTCGACAACATGGACGACGGCATGGACTGGGTGCGCTCGGTGCTCGCCTCGAATCTGCCGGTCATGGAAGACGAAGACGCGCTGATGGAGCGCGGCGGCGTGTTCGCGTTGATGGGCCCGACAGGCGTCGGCAAGACGACGACCACGGCGAAACTCGCCGCGCGCTGCGTGATGCGTTTCGGCGCAAGCAAAGTGGCGCTGCTCACCACCGACAGCTACCGGATCGGCGGCCACGAACAACTGCGCATCTTCGGCAAGATACTCGGCGTGTCGGTGCACGCAGTGAAGGACAGCGCCGACCTGCAACTCGCACTCTCCGAATTGCGCAACAAGCACATCGTGCTGATCGACACGATCGGCATGAGCCAACGCGATCGCCTCGTGTCCGATCAGATCGCGATGCTGTGCCGCGCCGGTCAACCGGTGCAGCGCCTGCTGCTGCTCAACGCAACGAGCCATGGCGACACGCTCAATGAAGTCGTGCAGGCCTATCAGCGCGCGCCGGATCAACAGCCGCTCGCTGGCTGCATTCTGACCAAGCTCGACGAAGCCACCAACCTCGGCGGCGTGCTCGATACGGTGATTCGCTACAAGCTGCCGGTGCACTACGTGTCGACCGGTCAGAAAGTGCCGGAAAACCTGTACGTCGCGACCAGACGTTTCCTGATCAAGAGCGCGTTCTGCATTCCGCGCGATCACTCCCCGTTCGTGCCGCATGAGGACGAGGTTCCCGCGCTGCTGTCCGCGTTGTCCGCGCGTTCGACCGCTGAATTGCACGAGGTCCGCTTTGGATAAGCTCATGTCCGATCAGGCAGAAGGACTGCGACGCCTGCTGGCACGCAGCGGCTCACGCGTGATTGCGGTGACGGGCGGCTCAATCGGCGCCGGCTGTACGGCCACGGTGATGAACCTCGCCGCGGCGCTTGCGCAGCAAGGCAAGGATGTGCTCGTGATCGACGAGTGCCTGGGCAGCAAGTCGGTGAGCGCGATGCTCGGCAGCGTGCGCGGCGCGGGCAACTTTGCCGCCGTGATGCGCGGCGAGATGACGCTCGACGACGCCGCCCCCCGGCATCCGCTCGGCTTCTCGGTGCTGGCCGCCTCGCGCGCGCATCGTGACCGCTATACCGCCGCGCAGTTCGGCGTGCTGCTGCATGGTCCGGCGGACATCGTGCTGATCGACGCGCAACTGGATCAGCAAGGGCACCTCTCGGCGCTCGCGATGCAGGCGCACGACGTGATGATCGTCACGCGCATGGCCGCACAGGCGATCACCGACGCGTATGCGTGCATGAAGCGTCTGCACTACGCGCACGCCATCGCGCAGTTTCGCGTGCTGGTGAACCGCGTGCAGAGCGTCGAAGACGCTCATACCGCTTTTGCAAACCTGGCCGGCGTGGCCGGGCGCTACCTCGCGGTGGCGCTCGAAGACGCCGGTTGCGTTGCCGCGGATGCGCGGATGGCGCGAGCCGAGGAGTTGTCGCGTTCTGTCGTCGATGCATTTCCGTCGACACCGGCTGCGCGCGACTTCCGGCACCTCGCAGCCGAATTGCAGTACTGGCCGATGCGGCCAGCGATGTCGTCGCAAACGCCATGGATGGCGCCAGCGACAGTTACAGCGGCGCAACACGCCGACCAACCGTCTGTGCAGCACGCCTGAGAGGCAGCACATGGACAAGGGGAGCACGATGTATAACGCTCAGGGAAAGATTTCCCAGGCCGACGTTTTAACGAAATATGCGCCGCTCGTGCGTCGACTCGGCTTGCAGCTCGTTGCCAAAATGCCGGCCAGCGTCGATCTCGACGATCTGATCCAGGCCGGCATGATTGGCCTGCTGGATGCCGCGAGCCGCTACAAGGAAGACCAGGGCGCACAGTTCGAGACCTACGCCAGCCAGCGGATTCGCGGCGCGATGCTCGACGAATTGCGCAGCAACGACTGGTTGCCGCGCAGCTTGCGGCGCACGTCGCGAGAGGTCGAAACAGCGGTGCACAAGGTGGAGCAGAACCTGGGCCGCTCGGCGAGCGAAACGGAGATTGCCGAACACCTGCAGATGCCGCTCGACGAATATCAGTCGATGCTGCAAGACCTGCATGGCAGCCAGTTGATCTACTACGAAGACTTCGACCGTTCCGCGGACGACGAGCCGTTTCTCGACCGCTACTGCGTCGATCACTCGGATCCGCTCTCGGCGCTGCTCGACGACAGCCTGCGCTCGGCGCTGGTCGAGGCGATCGACCGCTTGCCGGAACGCGAAAAGCTGCTGATGTCGCTCTACTACGAACGCGGTATGAACCTTCGCGAAATCGGCGCGGTGATGGAAGTCAGCGAATCGCGCGTGTGCCAGTTGCACAGCCAGGCAGTCGCGCGTTTGCGCACGCGCTTGCGCGAGATGGCCTGGGCGAATGCGGAAGCGACCTGAACCGAGGGCCTGCGCGAACTAGCGGTCGGTCGCGCGGCGGAGTTGTGAAGCGAGGGCGTTGCACGCGCCTTCCGTCAAGCGTCCGCCATTTCATGCTCGGCCGCGAGCGCGAGAAAGGCCGACCGTGACATGCACCGCGCCTGCGCGTATTGGTCGATGTCATGCACCAGCGCCTCGGGCAACGAGATGTTGATGCGCACCGCCTTCTTCAGCGCGGGAATGTTGCGGGTAGTCACGAACCCCCACATGAACCCCGCGTAGTCAGGATTACGCCGATGCTCGTCGAGCGTCAGCCTTTCGGGAATCGGCAAACCTTCGTCGAGCAGCGTATCCAGATGCGCCTCGATCGCTTCTTTCGCGTTCGCGTAAGCCTCTTCCAGCGTATCTCCCGCCGAATGACAGCCCGGAATGTCCGGCACGATCACGCCGAACGCATGCTGTGCGTCGCCCGGCTCGATTGCGATCGGAAAGATCAAGTTTTTCATTTCAGCCCTGCCTGTTTCAAGATGCTGTTCAGCGTGCCGGGCGGAAGATCCTTTTTTGGATGGGGGATGGTCACGAGCCCGGCTTTGAATGCGTGCCGGAAATGATGATGGTTGCCCGATATGCGGATCAGCCGCCAACCATCTGCGTGAATCAGTTTGACGACCTCGGCACTGTTCATACTGCCCCCCGAATCATACACACGATTACACAACCCAGCTAGGGTTAACGTTCCGCTTTTTCTCGTCCGCGGCCGTGTGAAGAACACAGCAGGGACAGCGGAAACCTCGTTGGGGAAGAGGGGATTTGATCGCGAGCGGTGAATTCGCGCCACCTGGCAGGATGGCTAACGCTGAAGGAGAAGGGAGCAGCGCTGACGCGGGGATGGGAATTGGAAAACAAAAAGGGCTCGTCAGGACGACGAACCCTTTGTTCGATCGATGCTTTAGCTGCTTCGGTTATTCAGTGGAGGGTCACGTGATGATGCGCGGCGAGGCTGGCGCAGCGTGCAATCACACAGCGGGGCGCGCCGGAATGCGCCCGTCCGGTCCGTAGAAGCCGGCCTTTTGCGGCAAGGCCACCTGCAATGCCGTCAGCGCTCGCTGGTTGTAGTCCATGCGCACGCGGATCAGTTCGCCGTTGCTCGTATTGAAGCGCCGCGCGCGCTCGGCCGCTTTTTGCAGCAGCGACCATTGGCCGGCGAGGCGCTCGTCGGCGCTGGCCGCGACTTCCATGCCGGCCCAGCCGGCCGGAAAACCCATGCCGGCGAGCAGTTCGTCGCGGCGGGTTTCAAGCTGTGCGAGTTCGCCGATCAGCGCAGTCTTCTTCTCAATGATCGGCGGCAGCAATTCGACCGGCGACAAGGCGGTCAATGCCTTGGTCTCGAGCGTCAGAACGGAGGCGAATGCCTCAACGGCGGAATACTCTTCGATGAGGGTGGCAAGCAGGGCGTCTTTCATCTCAACAACTCGCTGAACACGGCGGCTCGCGCTTGATCCGCGAGCCGGGTTTGTCGAATGCCGCCCGGCCATTCACCGTACTTCGATGCGTCGATTAGTTGCCGGTCGACGAGGTTTTGCTTTGCAACAGTTCGCGCGCCGTATTGAGCACGCCGTCGGCGATCTTGCCGGAATCGATCTTCAGCGAGCCGTCCTTGATGGCCTGCTTGATCGACTCGACGTGCGCCGTGTCGATATCGGCCGAGCCGGACGCGGCCAGGCTGCGCAGATGCTGCGACAGACCCGAGAGGCTGACGCTGGCGTCGCCCGATCTGCTGGGAGTGGGTTGCGAGGCGGTGCTCGCGGTCTGCGCGCTGGTGTTCGCGGTCGCCGCGTCGCTGTGCTGCGAGCGGGACAGGGCGTCTTTCAACGTCGGCAGATTCGACTTGGTTTGGGAATCGACTTTCACGATTGGCTTCCTGAACGATTTGATTCTGATAACGGCAAGCGTCGATCAAAACTTTAGCGCAATCGCTACGACTTTTTCCTTGTCTATCAAGACGATCCGGCCCTGGAACGGGCGGGGCGTGCGAAACCGCCGCGACGCGGGCATCGCTCCGGCTCACAGTTGAATCTCCACCGTCGAGCCGTCTTTGACGGTGCCCGAGACGATCTGGCCGTTGGCGGTCTTCACGCGCACCTGCTGGCCCGGCGACGCGTTGTTCATCGCGCTGCCTTCCGACGAAATCGCAAAACCTTCACCGGCCGCGACTACGCGCACCGTTTGTCCGATTGACACGGCCGACACGCTCTTCAGCATGTCGCGGCGCAGCGGCATGCCCGCGGCGACGCGCGTCAGGGTCACGGAGCCGACCGCCTGCGACGGATCGGTCACGATGGCCTGCGGCAAGCCGGTCAGATCGCCTTCGCGCGCGACGAGGTCGGCGGCGGTGATGACTTCGCCCGGCGCCATCGCGCGGCCGGCCAGGTAGTAGGTCGCATGCAGCGAGACGCGAGCCTGCAGATAGAGCGTCCACGGACGCTGGCCCGCGCAGCGCACGCCCACGGTCACGCGGCCCCACAGGCGCGCGCCGCTCGGCATGAACGGCTCGAGCATCATGCAAGCCGCGAGGCCGCGCGGAAACGCGGGCGCCACGGTGACATCGACCTTACCCGGCAATCCCGCCGATTGCTGTTGCAGGAACGCGAGGGCCGCGGCCCGGACCGCTTCCGGGTCTTGCTGGCCGGGCAGCGGCGCGGGCTGCGCCGGCGCCGCTGCGCGCAGATTCTGCTGCGTAACGGCGGGCGCGACCTGGCGCGTCGCCGGCATGCGGGCAATGGGTGCGGGCGCGGCGCCGTTCGTCGGCGCACTGGAGCGCGCCGCGACCGGCTTGCCGTCCGCGCCCAACTGCGGCGGCTGGCCTCGCGAGGCGAGGCTGTCGAAACCCTCCGCGGACGATGCCGCCGCCGCTGCGGGATTCGCCACGCCCATAGGGGCGTTGGCCGCCACCGGCTGCGCGCCCGCGGCCTGGCGTGCGCCGTTGGTTTGCGGCGCGGGTGTCACGACGACCGGGGTCACCTGGCGTGGCGCCGGCATGGCATTCACGCGCGCCAGAGCGTCGGCCGCGTTCGCTGCGTTCGTTCCATTGACCGCCCCCGAACCGGCGCGGCCCGGCGCCGGAATGGTGACGACACCGTTCGCGTCCGGCTTGAAACTGGTGCGGATCATGTGCGGCGCGGCAGGCGGTTCGCCCGCGCCCGGAATCACGATCGAGCCGCTCGAATTGGCGGCGCGGGTGAAGGAATCGGCATCGCGCGCGGCGGAGCCCCGCGTCAGCGATTGAGCGGTGGCGGCGGCGAGCGTCGCCGCCGAGCCCGCGCGTTTGCCAGGCGCGGCCTGCATATGCTCGGCGAGATCGGCGAGCGCGGCCAGGTTCTTTTCGTTCGGGCCGGCAATCACGATGGGGCCGCCGGCATCCTCGGCGTGCGCGACATTCGCGAACAGCACTGCCGCGGCAGGCACAGAGAGCGCGCCGCAGACGGCGGGCACGCCCAGCGACGAACTCAACAGGAGCCGCGCCGCAACGCGCACAGCGGCCGCACTTACGCGATGCGCCGCCGCGCGTCTCGCGCGGCGCGTCGGATCGACAGTGGGCTGGTCCATGCGGTTCTCCATCGAATGCATTCGGTACGCCTTGCATTCTATTGAGAGCCCCCCTCGCGCAAACGTTGAATAGAAGCCCCCTTTCCCGGTTATTCGTCCGATTGCTGCTTGCGTTGCGCCCATAAGATGCACCTCATGCAAAAAGGCCTTCCCGCCTGATGCAGTCCTCACGCGAGGCGCACGGGAAGCCTCGGGACCGTTCTCCGGAGATGCTTATGCTGGACAAACTCGATGCCGAATTCGCCTTTGGACGTGAAGCGCTCGATGTGCGCGCTTATCGCCAGGAGCTCCTGTCGTCGAATATCGCCAATGCCGATACGCCTGGCTACAAGGCACGCGACGTCGACTTCTCTTCGTCGCTCGCGGGCGCGCTGAAAAAGACCGGCGCGGCAGCCGCCCATACGGCGTCGAACACCGCCACGCTCGCGATGGCGCAGCCGGCCGGCGTGACGAGCGGGATGTCGATGGCGTCGACGGCGCCGGGCCACATGTCCGGCAAGTCGACGTTGAGCGCGACGGGCGGCACGCCCGACGACTACGGCAATCTGCAATACCGCAATCCGACCCAGCCCGCGCTCGACGGCAACACGGTCGACATCGACACCGAGCGCGTCCAGTTCGCGGATAACACGTTGCACTTCGAATCCGGCATGACGGTGCTGTCGAGCCAGATCAAGACGATGCTGTCGGCGATCCAGTCGGGCTCGTAATCGGGTAACAGTGCGGCCACGGTCTGCACGAAAAGACACACGCAGTACGCAAGAACAATCGCTACGGGAACCAACTTGAAGCCGGCTGTGACCGGCAAGAAAGGTCAGCAAACATGCCTTCTTTGATGAACATATTTGGTGTTGCAGGCTCCGCGATGTCCGCGCAGTCGCAACGGCTCAACGTGACGGCGTCGAACCTCGCCAACGCGGACAGCACGACCGGTCCGGACGGCCAGCCGTACAAGGCCAAGCAGGTCGTGTTCGGCGTTGCGCCGCTCGGCGGCGCGCGCACGGGCTCGGGCCAGCAGGTCGGCGGCGTGCAGGTCACGGGCGTGGTCGACGACCCGACGCCGATGAAGACGGCCTACGACCCGGGCAACCCGGCGGCCAACGCGGACGGCTACGTCACGTTGCCCAACGTCGACCCGGTGCAGGAAATGGTCAACATGATTTCGGCGTCGCGCTCATATCAGGCCAACGTCGAGACCTTGAACACCGCCAAGACCCTGATGCTGAAAACGCTCACGATCGGAACCTGAGGAGAGCCCCTTGACCACTAGCACCACCATCGGCGGCAGCGGCACGACCGTATCGCAAACGCTGCTCGATACGATGAACGGCACGAACAGCACATCGAGTTCGAGCAGTTCCACGAGCTCGACGAGCAGCACGTCCGGCACGTCGGCGACCGATCTGCAGAACACCTTCCTCAGCCTGCTCGTGGCGCAGTTGAAGAACCAGGATCCGACCAATCCGATGGACAGCTCGCAGATGACCTCGCAGCTCGCCCAGATCAACACCGTGTCCGGCATCAGCCAGTTGAACACGACGCTCAGCTCGCTGGCGACGCAGATGTCTGCGGGCCAGCAGTCGCAAGCCGCGCTGCTGATCGGCTCGACCGTGCTCGCGCCGGGAAATTCGGTGTCGGTCGCGAGCGGCAAGGCCGGCGCTTTCGGCGTGCAGCTCGCCAACCCGGTGAGCGACCTGCAGGTCGTCGTGAAGAACTCCGCGGGCCAGATCGTCAACACGATCGATCTCGGCAAGCAGTCGGCCGGCACGATCCCGGTGGGCTGGACGCCGACCGACTCGGCCGGCAACACGCTCCCCGACGGCACCTACACAGTCAGTGCGGTCGGCACGATCAACGGCCAGCAGGCCACGGCCACCACGCTTGCGGGCGCGACCGTGCAAAGCGTCGTCATGCAGAACAACGGTACGCCGGGCCTCGTGCTGTCGAACGGCTCGACCGTCGCGCTGACGAGCGTCGCCGCCATCCTCTGATAAAGATTCAGTCAGTTACGACTTTCCAGACACGGAGACCGTCATGGGTTACCAACAAGGTTTGAGTGGTTTGTCCGCATCCTCGAGCGATCTCGACGTGATCGGCAATAACATTGCCAACGCGAATACGGTTGGCTTCAAGAGCGGCGCGGCGCAATTCGCCGACATGTACGCGAATTCGGTGGCGACGGCGGTGGGTAACCAGGTCGGTATCGGCACGAAGCTCGCGCAAGTGCAGCAGCAATTCTCGCAAGGCACGATCACCAGCACGAACCAGGCGCTCGACGTCGCGATCAACGGCAACGGCTTCTTCCAGCTGTCGAACAACGGCTCGCTCGTGTATTCGCGCAACGGCGTGTTCCAGCTCGACAAGAACGGCTACATCACGAATGCTGAAGGTCTGCAACTGATGGGCTATGGTGCGAACAGCTCCGGCATCATCAACACCGCGCAGACGGTGCCGCTCAGCGTGCCGACCGCGAATATCGCGCCGAAGGCGACCACCAACATTGCCGCGGGCCTGAACCTCAACGCGCAGGACCCGCTGATGCTCGGCACGCCGACCGTCACGGCAGGTGCGACGAACGCCGGCACCCTGACCACGACGGGCGCGACGATCACCAACAGCGCGTCGGGCACGAACAACGATAACTACACGGTCACGTTCACGAGCGCGACCGGCTATACGGTGACCGACGCGACGCTGGGTACCTCGACGACCGGCACGTACACGGCCGGCTCGGCGATCTCGCTCGGCAACGGCCAGACCATTACGTTCAACGGCGTACCCGCGACCGGCGACAGCTACAGCGTTGCACCGACCGCGGTGGCGTTCAACCAGAACAGCTCCTCGACATATAACTACTCGACCAGCACGACGGTGTACGACTCGCTTGGCGGCTCGCAAACGGTCAACATGTACTTCGCCAAGACGGCGGCCGGCACGTGGGACGTGTACGGCGGCGTGTCGACGGGCACTGCGTCGCTGATCGGTCACGCGAACTTCAATTCGTCGGGCACGCTGCTCGGCACGACCGACGCTACCGGCGCCCCGACCAGCACGCCGTA
Organism: Paraburkholderia rhynchosiae; assembly: GCF_002879865.1. GTDB lineage: Bacteria > Pseudomonadota > Gammaproteobacteria > Burkholderiales > Burkholderiaceae > Paraburkholderia > Paraburkholderia rhynchosiae. Next base: position 14,708 of record NZ_PNXY01000038.1, on the reverse strand, counting down.
CGTCTTCAACTTCTCGGTGCCGACCACCGACGGTTCCGCGACGCCGCAGAACCTGACGCTGAACATTGGCGGTACTACGCAGTACGGCGGCAAGAACGGCGTCAACTCGCTGCAGCCGGACGGTTATGCGGCGGGCACGCTGACCAGTTTCACGATCGGCGCGGACGGCACGCTGACCGGTAACTATTCGAACCAGCAGACCGCGGCGCTCGGCCAGATCGCGCTCGCCAATTTCGCGAACCAGAACGGTCTCGTGAACCTGGGCAACAACGAATTCCAGCAGACCTCGGCTTCGGGCGCCGCGCAAATTTCCGCGCCCGGCTCGACCAATCACGGCGTGCTGCAAGGCGGCGCGGTCGAGAACTCGAATGTCGATCTGACGAGTCAGCTCGTGGACCTGATCACCGCGCAACGCAACTATCAGGCGAACGCGCAGACGATCAAAACGCAGCAGACCGTCGACCAGACGCTCATCAACCTGTAAGCGAGCAGGACGGACCCATCATGGATCGGCTGATCTACACCGCGATGTCGGGCAGCACGCAAGCGCTCGAACAGCAGGCTATCGTTGCGAACAATCTGGCGAACGCGTCGACCACCGGTTTTCGCGCGCAACTGGCGACTTTCCGCGCCGTGCCGCTGTCGTTCGGCGACGGCAGTTCGATCAACGACGACACCACGCGCACCTTCGTGCTGTCGTCCACGCCGGGTGCGGACTACACGCCCGGCCCGATCCAGCAGACGGGCAATCCGCTCGACGTCGCCATTGAAGGGCCGGGCTGGCTGTCGGTGCAAACCGCGGACGGCGGCGAGGCTTATACGCGTGCGGGCAATCTGCACATCGATCAGAACGGCCAGTTGGTGAACGCGACGAATCAGGTGGTGCTCGGCAACGGCGGACCGGTCTCGGTGCCGCCGGGTGCGCAGATCACCATCGGCAAGGACGGCACGGTGTCGGCTCTCACGCCGGGCGATCCGCCGACGGCCGTGGTGACGGTCGATCAGCTCAAGCTGGTCAACCCCGATCCGCAAACTTTGACGCGAGGCGACGACGGCCTCTTTCGCACCGCCGGCGGCGATCCCGCCGACGCGGATCCGACCGTCACGGTGGCGCCTGCATCGCTCGAAGGAAGCAACGTCAATCCAGTCAGCGCGATGGTCTCCATGATCACCAACGCGCGCCAGTTCCAGATGCAGACCAAGCTGCTGGAAAGCGCCGACAAGAACGACCAGTCGGCTAACCAGTTGCTCAGCTTTAGCTAACGGGCCGCTCACGCGCCCAGGAGAAGGACTATGAATCGCTCACTCTACATCGCCGCTACCGGCATGAATGCGCAGCAGGCGCAGATGGACGTGATCTCGAATAACCTCGCGAACGTCAGCACGAACGGCTTCAAGGGCTCGCGCGCCGTGTTCGAGGATCTGCTGTATCAGACCGTCCGCCAGCCGGGCGCGAACTCGACCCAGCAAACCGAGTTGCCGTCGGGCATCCAGCTCGGCACGGGTGTGCAGCAGGTCGCCACCGAGCGTCTGTACACGCAGGGCAACCTGCAGCAAACCGGCAACTCGAAAGACGTCGCCATCAACGGCCAGGGCTTTTTCCAGGTGCAGATGCCCGACGGCACGACCGCCTACACGCGCGACGGCTCGTTCCAGACCAACGCGCAAGGCCAGCTCGTCACGTCGAGCGGCTATCAGGTGATCCCGGCCATCACGGTGCCGAACAACGCGACATCGCTCACCATCGGCAGCGACGGCGTGGTGTCGATCACCGTCGCCGGCTCGACCAACAGCCAGCAGCTCGGCTCGATGCAGATCGCGACCTTCATCAATCCGGCCGGTCTCGATGCGAAGGGCGAAAACCTGTTTGCGGAAACCGCGTCGTCGGGCGCGCCGAACGTCGCGCAGCCGGGCCTGAACGGCGCCGGCACGCTGAATCAGGGCTACGTCGAAGCATCGAACGTGAATGTGGTGCAGGAACTGGTGAACATGATCCAGACGCAACGCGCTTACGAAATCAACAGCAAGGCCGTGACGACGTCCGACCAGATGCTGCAGACGCTCAGCCAGATGCAGGTTTAAGGCTGACGTCGCTGGGAATTAACAGGCTGTAAATCAGGCGGTAATCAAGATGTCGCACTTCACTCGTAATCCGGTTCATCCGCGCACTGCCGCGGCGCTCGCACAGCTCACGCTGCTCGCTGCGCTCGGCGGCTGCGGCCTCGTGCCGAAGGCGCCGATCACGCAGCAGCCGATGACGGCGATGCCGCCGATGCCGCCGCAAGCGCAGGCGGCGGGCTCGATCTACAACCCGGGTTACGCGGGCCGGCCGTTGTTCGAGGACCAGCGGCCGCGCAATGTCGGCGACATTCTGACGATCGTGATCCAGGAAAACGTCAACGCGACCAAGTCCTCGGGCGCGGGCGTGAACCGCAACGGCACGACCAGCTTCGACGTGCCGACCGCCGGGTTTCTGGGCGGCCTGTTCGGCAAGGCGAACCTGAGCGCGAGCGGCGCCAACAAGTTCACCGCGACGGGCGGCGCGAACGCGTCGAACACATTCAACGGCACCATCACCGTGACGGTGACCGGCGTGCTGCCGAACGGCAACCTGATGGTCAGCGGCGAAAAGCAGATGCTGATCAACCAGGGCAACGAATTCGTGCGCTTCTCGGGCGTCGTGAATCCGAACACGATTTCGAACCTGAACGCGGTGTACTCCACTCAGGTGGCCGACGCCAAAATCGAATACTCCGCGAAGGGCTATGTCGACGAAGCTGAGAACATGGGCTTCCTGCAACGCTTCTTCCTTAACGTGTCGCCGTGGTGATCATGGGTACTGTCTCATTCCGCTTGCTCGCGCGAGCTGGCCGCATTGGTCGGGCGCTCGCCTTCGTCGCGCTTGCATGCGCGGCGCTGCCGGCGGCGACGCCTGCTCTCGCGGAGCGTTTGAAGGATCTCGTGCAGATCCAGGGCGTGCGTGACAATCCGCTAATCGGTTACGGCCTCGTCGTTGGTCTCGACGGCACCGGCGACCAGACCACGCAGACCCCGTTCACCACGCAGACGCTCGCCAACATGCTGGCGAACCTCGGCATTTCGATCAACAACCAGGCGGCCGGTTCGAGCAATTCGCAATCGTCGCTGTCGAACGTCCAGTTGAAGAACGTCGCCGCAGTGATGGTGACGGCAGTGCTGCCGCCGTTCGCACGTCCGGGCGAACAGATCGACGTGACTGTGTCGTCGCTCGGCAATGCGAAGAGCCTGCGCGGCGGCACGCTGCTGCTGACGCCGCTCAAGGGCGCCGACGGTCAGGTGTACGCGCTCGGCCAGGGCAATCTCGCGGTCGGCGGCGCCGGCGCGAGCGCCAACGGCAGCAAGGTGCAGGTGAATACGCTCGCGGCGGGCCGGATCTCCGGCGGCGCTATCGTCGAACGCGCGGTGCCGACTTCGGTGTCGCAAGCGGGCACGATGCAGCTCGACCTGAACGAGATGGACTACGACACGACGCAGCGCGTGGTGGCGGCGGTGAACAACGCATTCGGCAGCGGCACGGCCATGGCGCTCGACGGCCGCACGGTTCAACTGCGCGCGCCGAGCGATCCGGAGCAGCAAGTCGCCTTCATGGCGCAGTTGCAGAACCTCGATGTGAAGCCGGCGCAGGCCGCCGCGAAGGTGATCCTTAACGCGCGCACCGGCTCGATCGTGATGAATCAGATGGTCACGCTGCAGAACTGCGCGGTCGCGCACGGCAACCTGTCCGTCGTGATCAACACGCAGCCGGTAGTGAGCCAGCCGGGCGCGTTCTCGAACGGCCAGACGGTCGTGGCCAAGCAGTCGCAGATTCAGATGAAGCAGGACAACGGCGCGCTGAAACTCGTGACCGCTGGTGCGAACCTCGCCGATGTGGTGAAGGCGCTCAACGCATTGGGTGCAACGCCCGCGGATCTGATGTCGATCCTGCAGGCGATGAAAGCGGCGGGCTCTCTGCGCGCCGACCTGGAAATCATCTAAGGAAGACAGCAGATGAATTCGGATACGACCAATTCCGCCGCAGCGGCGAACGATCTTAGCCAGCGCTTCGCGCTCGACGTGCAGGGTTTCGCGAAGCTGAGCGCGCAGGCCAAGGCCTCGCCGCAAGCCGGCATGAAGGTGGCCGCCCAGCAGTTCGACGCGGTCTTCACGCAGATGATGCTAAAGAGCATGCGCGATGCGACGCCGCAGGACGGCCCATTCGATTCGCACGACAGCGCGACCTTCACGTCCATGATGGATCAGCAGTTGTCGCAGCAGATGTCGCAGAAGGGCATCGGCATGGCCGATGCCATGCTCAAGCAGTTGATGCGCAACCAGGGCATGCAGGTGAGCGGCGCGAACGGAGCGGGTGGCGCGGGTGGTTTAGCCGGCATGGCCAGCGCGCTCGGCGGCGGCAGCGGCGGCGACGAAGGCCAGAGCGCGGCGCTCAACGCGCTCGCCAAGGCGTACGGCAATGCGCAAGCCAACGGCCAGCTCGCGATGGGCAAGGGCTACTCGGCCAACAGCGCACTCACGCCGCCGTTAAAGGGCGACGGCAGTTCGCCGAAGGTCGACGCTTTCGTCGACAAGCTCGCGGGTCCGGCGCAGGCTGCCAGCGCGGCGACCGGCATTCCGGCGCGCTTCATCATCGGCCAGGCCGCACTCGAATCGGGCTGGGGCAAGAGCGAGATCAAGAAAGCCGACGGCAGCACCAGCCACAACGTGTTCGGCATCAAGGCGACGAAGGAGTGGACCGGCAAGACGGTTTCCACGCTCACTACTGAGTATGTGAACGGCAAGCCGCAGCGCGTGGTCGAGAAGTTCCGCGCATACGATTCGTATCAGGAAGCCATGACCGATTACGCGAGCATGCTCAAGGGCAATCCGCGTTACGCACAAGTCATCAATTCGGCGCACGACGTGAAGGGTTTTGCCAACGGCATGCAACGCGCCGGTTATGCCACCGATCCACACTACGCGAAGAAGCTGATGTCCATCATGCAAAAGATGGGCTAAGCCGGCGTTAACGCGATCGGCCGGCAGCCATGGCAGCCATGGCGACAGTAAGCGACAGTCCGCCCGCAACAACGCATGGGCGAGTATCGGCGCGACGGATTGTCGACGGACGAATTGATGAGGCGTTATCTGCGAGTTACCGGGGCTTTAACGTTTGCGCGGAATTATTCGAAATAATTTATGAGCAGCCCCTAAATTTTGGCTGGATACTGCCGCTAATCCGTTAGACCCCATACCGGAAGCGTTAATGTCCGGTTGAACGTGCCGCGGCCTGGATGAAAGACCGCTTTAAAGCCCCGGCAGGAGCTCTGGCACGTGCCCGCAAGAACATGCATACCGGCAAGCCCATGGAAACCAATCAGTCGAACGGCCAAACCGACACGCAGTTGCAGCCGCGCGCTCCGCTAGACGACAGTGCACACGACTTTGGCCGCCGCAATCCGCTCGAAATCGGCGTTCAATTGCGCAATCTCGTCAATCGAGGCGATTTCCTCACCGTTCAATACGGGGGCGGCCAGCTCGTGACGCGCCTGCTCGACGTCGACGTGCGCGGACGCACCTTCACCTTCGATTGGGGCGCGTTGTCCGATCAGAACCGTGGCCTGCTCGCCGCGACGGACTGCCTGTTTCACGCGGCGCCCGAGGGCGTGCGCGTCGAGTTCGTCACCGGCACGCCGCGCGAGACGCGTTTTGAAGGTTTGCCGGCGTTCGAAGCCGACTTTCCGCAAGTGCTGTTTTACGTGCAACGCCGCGAATATTTCCGCGTCGACGCACCGATTCTCGATCCGTACCTGTGCAGCGGCCGTCTGCCGGAAGGCGATTCGTTCCGCTTCGAGGTTCACGACTTGTCGCTCGGCGGCGTCGGCATGCGCACTGCCGACCAACGTGTCGCGGAACTGCCCATGGGCACGCGTCTGGAGGATTGCGAATTGTCGCTCGGCGCACTCGGCCGCCTGTCGCTCGATCTGCAACTCGTGTCGCATCGCTCGCTGGCGTTGCCCAACGGCACGCAGCGTTATCAGCTCGGCTTCCGTTTTCTGACGCTGCCGGGCAGCGCGGAAAACACGCTGCAGCGTCTGATCACGCAGCTCGAAATGAAGCGCCGTTCGCTCGTGCGCTGAGTTGTGCGGATCGGACGCGAAGGCCCCGTGCATAAGCCGCGCAAACGTTCAAACAAACTTCGGCAAGCGTTGCGGACGGCCTCAATTTTCCGTCGATCGAGCCGTTAAACACTAAGTTCAAGTAACGCGGCGGCATGTGTGCGGTGTCGCCCTTCAGGATGACGCATGTCCAATCTCATCAATCTTGGCCTCAGTGGACTGAACGCAGCCCAGTGGGGACTTACGACGACCGGCCAGAACATCAGCAACGCGTCGACACCCGGCTATACGATCGAAACGCCGGTCTATGCGGAAACGGGTGGCCAGTACACCGGTTCGGGCTATTTGCCGCAGGGCGTTTCGACCGTCACTGTCACGCGTCAGTACAGCCAGTATCTGACGACGCAGCTCAACGACGCACAGTCGTCGAGCAGCTCGCTGTCCACGTACAACTCGCTGATCTCGCAGTTGAACAATCTGATCGGCAGCCCGACTTCCGGCATTGCGAGCGCGGTCACGAGCTATTTCACCGGCTTGCAGAACGTCTCGAACAACGCTTCGAGCCTCGCCACACGCCAGACGGCGATGAGCGGCGCACAGACGCTCGCGAACCAGATCAACGCCGCCGGCCAGCAATACGACGCGCTGCGCCAGAGCGTCAACACGCAGCTCACCAACACCGTTTCGCAGGTCAACAGCTACACGCAGCAGATCTCGCAGTTGAACGGCCAGATCACCGCCGCGAGCACGCAAGGCCAGCCGCCTAACCAGTTGCTGGATCAGCGCGATCTCGCCGTGTCGAATCTGTCGCAATTGATCGGCGTGCAGGTCGTCAACAGCAACGGCAGCTATAGCGTGTTCATGAGCAACGGCCAGCCGCTCGTGTCGGGCGGCAACAGTTTCAACCTGGGCACCGCGCCTTCGACGGGCGATTCCAGCGAACTGTCGGTGCAGTATCTCGGCCAGGCCGGCGCGAATCCCGCCGCTGCGCCGCAAGACTTGCCGGACAGCAAGATCGAGGGCGGCACGCTCGGCGGGCTCGTCGCATTCCGCAGCCAGACGCTCGATCCGGCAGAAGCGCAACTCGGCGCGATCGCCGTGAGCTTCGCCTCGCAGGTCAACGCGCAGAACGCGCTTGGCATTACGCTTGCCGGCGTGCAGGGTGGCGCACTGTTTTCGGTGGGCGGCCCGACCGTCTATGCGAACACGCAGAACACCGGCAATGCGTCGCTCAGCGTATCGTTCGCGAACGCCGCGCAGCCGACGACCGGTGACTACACGCTCGCCTTCAATGGCACGACGTACACGCTGACCGAGAATTCGACGGGCAGCGTGGTGGGTTCGGCGACCAATCTGGGCCAGCCGATCAACGGCCTGAACTTTTCGACTACCGGCACGATGAACGCCGGCGATTCGTTCACGGTCGAACCGACCCGTGGCGCGTTGAACAGCTTCGCGACCGCGACGACGGATGCCTCGGCGATTGCCGCCGCGGCGCCGGTTCTCGGCGCGGCCGCGTCCACCGACACCGGCACGGGCGCGATCTCGCAGGGCACCGTGACGGCGGGCTACACGATGCCCAGCTCGACCACCACGCTGTCATACAACGGCACGGGACTGACCGGCTTCCCGGTCGGCTCGACCGTGACCGTGGCCGGCTCGCCCGCGACCACGTACCCGATCACGAGCGCGACGACCGTGGTGCCGTATTCGTCGAGTACCGGCGCGAGTCTGACCATCAACAACACGACCGCCGGCCAGATGAACAACGTGTCGGTGACGATCAGCGGCGTGCCCGCTGCCGGCGACAAGTTCACCATCGGCCCGAACACCGGCGCAACCAACGACGGCCGCAACGCGCTGGCGTTGTCGAATCTGTCCACGTCGAAATCGATGAACGGCGGCACGGTCACGCTGACGGGCGCCTATGCGAACTACGTCAACGAGATCGGCAATCAGACCAATCAGATCCAGACTTCGAGCACGGCGCAGGCCTCGCTGGTGACGCAGATCACCACCGCGCAGCAGTCGGTCTCGGGCGTCAACATCAACGAAGAAGCAGCCAATCTGCTTCAGTATCAGCAGCTCTATCAGGCGAACAGCAAGGTGATCCAGACCGCGCAGACCCTGTTCCAGACGCTGCTCGGCATCTTCCAGTGAGGCGTTGAACATGCGCATCTCCAGTACGCAGTACTTCAACATGAACGTGACGACGATGAGCGATCAGCAAGCTCAGTTGTCGCAGCTCTACGCGCAGATTTCGAGCGGCGTGAGCCTTTCCACGCCGTCGGACAATCCGCTCGGCGCAGCGCAGGCGGTGCAGCTGAGTTCGACCGCGACGAGCCTCGCGCAGTACACGACCAACCAGAGCACGGCGCTCGCGTCGCTGCAACTGGAAGACACGACGCTGGGCAGCGTCAACAACGTGTTGCAAAACATTCATACGCTGGTGCTGCATGCCGGCGACGGGGCGCTCAACAACGGCGACCGCGGCTCCATCGCGACCGAACTGCAAAGCTTGCGCAGCCAGTTGATGACGCTCGCCAACGCAACCGACCCGCGAGGCAACTACCTGTTCGCCGGTTATCAGAGCGCCGCGCAGCCGTACACCACGAATTCGGCCGGCGTGGTCACCTATTCCGGCGACACCGGCACGCCCGCCGTGCAGATCACGAACTCGCACGTCGTGCAGACGGGCGACAACGGCATTTCGATTTTCGGCAGCGTTGCGCCGATTGGCACGAGCGCTGTCCCGGCCGCGACCGCAGGCAACACGGGTACCGGCGTCATCAGCACCGTAAGCCTGAACAATCCGACCGATCCGACGAACGCGGACACGTACACGATCAGCTTCACGTCGTCGACGACTTACACGCTGAGCCAAACCGATCCGGCGACGGGCACCGTCACGACGAGCGGCCCGCAGGCGTTCACCGCGGGCGCGGCAATTACGCTCGGCGGCCAGTCGGTGTCGATCAGCGGCGCGCCGAACGCGGGCGACAGCTTCTCCGTGACGCCGGCCACGCAAGGCAGCATGGATGTGTTCCAGAACCTGAGCCAGTTGATCAGCACGCTGCAATCGCCGATTTCGGGCGGCGCCTCGACCGCGAGCTTCCAGAGCGCGCTTACGACCAGCATGACGCAACTCGAAAACACGATGAACAATGTCGTGACCGCGCAGGCGGCAGTGGGTGGCCGCGAGCAGGAGATCCAGGCGTTGCAGACGGTCACGCAGGCCAACACGCTGCAGACGGCCAGCAATCTGTCGGATCTGACGGAGACGGACATGGTCAAGACCGTCGGCAAGTACACGATGACTCAGAACGCCTTGCAAGCGGCGCAACAGGCGTTTGTGAAGATTCAGAACATGTCGTTGTTTCAGTACCTGAACTGAGCGCGCCAGGGTTAGGTTCTAATGAAGAAGGGCGGATACCGGTGTGTGCCGGTTCCGCCCTTTTTGCTTTATACACTTGCGCCGTCGAGAAAAAAGCCTCGTTATCTGAACCCCAGCGCGACGCGTCCCATCTGGTCGATGGCAATCTGGAACAGACGCGTGAAGAACGGAATCATGTTCGGGATCATCAGTTGCAAAAGCAGCAGGCCGATCAGCATGGTGAGCGGAAAGCCGATCTGGAACACGCCGATTTGCGGTGCCGCGCGGTTCAGAATGCCGAGCGCGAGGTTGGTGATCAGCAGCGCGGCGACCACTGGCAACGACAACAGCAGACCCGCGGAAAAAATCGTGCTGCCGAAGTTGGCGAGCGTGCGCCAGCCAGGCGCGCCAAGAATATTCGCCGACACGGGTAGCGAGTTGAAGGAGGCGAGCAGCGCGCTGATCATCTGAAGATGACCGTCGATCACGACGAACACCAGCATCGCGATCGTGTACATGTAACTCGACAGCACCTGACTTGAACTGCTGGCTTGCGCATCGAAGAATGTTGCAAAGCCGAGGCCCATGCCGAGGCCGACGAAATCGCCGGCTGCGCTGATCGCCTGAAACACGATCTGCATCGTCACGCCGAGCGCGATGCCGATCAGGAACTGGTTGACGATGATCCACACGCCCTCGGCGGAGAACACCGTGACTTGCGGCAGCGCGCCGAGCGTCGGGGCGACGATGATCGTGACGAAGGCCGCGAGGCCGATCTTCACGCGCAACGGCAGCGCCCGATTACCCAGCACAGGCGCAGTCGCGACCAGTGCGAGAATCCGCACGAACGGCCACAGGAACGCGGTGAGCCAGGCGTTCAGTTGCGCGTAAGTGACGGAAAACATCGCGACGGCGAGCGAGAGTTGAGCAGGAAAGAAACCAGGCCGCTCAGTTCACGAGCGTCGGGATATTGGTGAGCGTCTGGCGCAGATAGTCGAGCATGGTGGTGAGCATCCACGGACCGGCGATCACCATCGTCACGGCAATCGCGAGAAGCTTCGGAATGAACGACAGCGTGGATTCATTGATCTGCGTGGCGGCCTGGAACAGGCTCACCACCAGACCGACCACCAGCGCGACCAGCAGGAGCGGCGCCGCGAGCAACAGGCCGACATACATGGCCTGGTGCGCGAGCGTCATGACGGATTCTGAATTCATGGCGATTCAACCGGAAACCTGAATAACGTGAAAGACCCGAGGGCGGTCAAACAAAGCTCTGTGCGAGCGAGCCAAGCAGCAGTTGCCAGCCGTCGACGAGCACGAACAACATCAGCTTGAACGGCAGCGAAATGGTTGCGGGCGACACCATCATCATGCCCATCGACATCAGCACGCTCGCCACCACCATGTCGATGATGAGGAACGGAATGAAGATCGTGAAGCCGATCTGAAAGCCCGTCTTCAGTTCGCTCGTGACGAACGACGGCACCAGCAGCGACAGCGGCACGTCTTCGGGACCTTGCATCGGCGCGGCATGCGAGATGCGCGCGAACAGCGCGAGGTCACTTTCGCGCGTCTGACGCAGCATGAAAGTCTTGAACGGCGCGAGGCCGCGGCTGACTGCCTGCTCCATCGGCATCGAGCCTTCGGAGAAGGGTTTGTAGCCGTCGGTGTAAGCCTTGTCGAGCACTGGCGACATCACGAACAGCGTGAGGAACAGCGCGAGTCCGACGAGTACCTGGTTAGGCGGCGTGGTCGTGGTGCCGAGCGCCTGGCGCAGCAGCGACAACACGATGATGATGCGCGTGAAGCTCGTCATCATCAGGACCATGGCCGGCAGGAACGACAGCATCGTGAGCAGCAGCATCGTCTGCACGCTCAACGAATAAGTGGTGCCGCCATTCGGGCCCGGGCTCGTGTTGAAGGCCGGCAAGCCGGCGGTTTGCGCGAACGACAGCGTCGGCAGCGCGAGCATCAGCGCGGGCAATGCAATGGAGGCGAACGGAGCAACGCGGCGCAAGGTGCGGGCTACTTTCGAGGCGACGCGCGAAGTGCGGCTGGATTGCGCGCGATGCGCCGATTGAAGACTGAACTGCATTACCGAACCCCGTTGCCTTGCCCGTTGAAACGCTTGCCCACTTCGCCTTTCAAAGCGTCGCGAAAGCGCTGGCCGAAGCTGCCAGGCAGCGCCGTACCAGTGCTGCCTGGCGTGCCCGCTTGCGCATTGCCGGCGGATTCGATGGCGACCGAGCCGGCCGGCATCGTATGAAGCAGACGCACATTGCCGGGCGCCGCGCCGAGTACGAGCCACGTATCGCCAATCTCGACCACCGCGACGCGTTCCTTGCCCCCGAGCGACGTGCCGCCGACTGTCTTCACGAGACCGCCGCGATTGCCCGGCTGCAAGCCGAAGCGGCGCGCGAGCCACGCGCATCCGAACACCAGACCGATCACGACCAGCAGGCCGACGATCGTTTGCAACACCGCGCCGACGCCGAGCGCCGGAACCGCCGTGCCCGCGCCGACACCCGACGCGATTTTCGCTGCGTTGTTGACCGCGTTCATGTCGGCCGCGTGTGCGGCGGGCGGTACGCACAGCGTGCAGAACGACCCTGCCGCAGCAAGCACTCCACGCACTGCGCGGCGGAAAACATGACGCGGCGCAGAGAACGCGACGCGGCGGGCTACGGCTTTCATCGATTCAACTTCCGGATACGTTCGGACGGCGTGATGATGTCGGTCAGGCGAATACCGAACTTGTCGTTCACCACCACCACTTCACCTTGTGCGATCAGGCAGCCGTTGACGAGCACGTCCATCGGCTCGCCGGCCATGCCGTCCAGTTCCACCACCGAGCCTTGCGCGAGTTGCAGCAGGTTGCGGATCGCGAGCTTGGTGCGGCCGAGTTCGACGGTCATCTGGACAGGAATGTCCAGGATCATTTCGATGTCGTTGCGCGTGGAACTCGGCGCGACTTTCGACAGCGGCTGGAACACGCCGGCCGTGCTTGCGCTGATTTCGCTGGTGTTGTCGTTCTGCTCGGCGAGCGCGCTCGCCCAGTCGGCTAGCGCCGCTTCGTCTTCCGCGCTCGCCGCGTCGACGCTCAGCTCTTCCTCGGGCTTTGCGTTCAGATCACTCATATCCACCTTCCTTCATTGTGTCGGCTGCGCTGATCATCTTCTGGACGCGCAACGCGTATTGACCGTTGAAAATTCCGTAGCCGCATTCCATCACCGGCACGCCGTCGACTTTCGCGGTGATGTGCTCGGGAATGTTGATCGGCAGAACATCGCCTTTGCGCATATTCAGGATCTGCTCGAACGTGATCGGCACCTGCGCGAGATCGGCGGTTAGTTCGACTTCCGCCGCCTGCACCTGCTGCGACAGCACGCGAACCCAGCGGCGGTCGACTTCCAGCGCCTCGCCCTGGATCGGCGACGACAGGATGTCGCGGATCGGCTCGATCATCGAATACGGCATGCAGATGTGCAGCGTGCCGCCCGTGGTGCCGAACTCGATCGAGAACTGCGTGACGATGACGATTTCGTTCGGCGTCGCCACGTTGGCGAACTGCGTGTGCATCTCCGAGCGCATGTATTCGAACTGGAGCGGCCGCACGCTTTTCCACGACGCCGCGTAATGTTCGAACGTCAGATTGAGCAGTTTCATGATGATGCGCTGCTCGGTCTGCGTGAAGTCGCGTCCTTCGACACGCGTATGAAAACGTCCGTCGCCGCCGAACAGGTTGTCGACCACGAAGAACACCAGGTTCGGGTCGAACACGAACAGCGACGTGCCGCGCAACGGCTTCACGTGGACCAGGTTCAGGTTGGTCGGAATCGGCAGGTTGCGTGTGAACTCGCTGTACTTTTGCACCTTCACGGGACCGACGGAGATTTCCGCCGAGCGCCGCATGAAGTTGAAGATGCCGACGCGCAACAGGCGCGCGAAGCGGTCGTTGATGATTTCGAGGCCGGGCATCCGGCCCCGGACGATGCGTTCCTGCGTCGCGATGTTGTAGGGACGTACGCCTACACGCTCGCTTTGCTCGGCTTCAGAGTCGGACTCGCCGGTTACGCCCTTGAGGAGGGCATCGACCTCCTCCTGGGACATGAACTCTTCGTGGCCCATTCCTTATTCCTCGTGCATACCGTAGCGGTTGATGATGGCAGTGCTGGACAGCGTCACGGCGACGTCACTGCACGACGAATTCGGTGAACAACACGTCCTGGACATGGATCGGCGCCGCGCCCTTGTCGGTCGGTTGCTCGATGAGCGTGCGCAGTTCGGTGGCGAGCGCGTGCTTGCCTTCGAGCGGCGCGAGTTCATCCGGATGGTGGTTCGACAGCGCGAGCAGGATGCGGCTGCGGATTTCCGGCATGTGATCGGTGAGTTCCTGCGGCGTCTTCGGGTCGGTGAGCTTGAGCGTGAGGCCGATGCGCAGGAAGTGCTGCTGACCGTCGTCCGATTGCAGATTGACCGTCATCGATTCGAGCGGGAAGAATGTCGGCGCGGGAGCCGGGGCCGGCGCGGCTGCGGTAGCGGCGGCCGGGGCGCGCTTGGACATGAAGAACCACACCCCTGCGCCGGCAGCGCCGGCGGCGACGATAGCGATAAGGGCGATCAGGATGATGCGCTTCAAGGGACCCGGGGAAGCGGGCGCGGCTTGCTGATTTGCAGGAGTGGTAGCCATGAGGTTTGCTTGCTTGCCGTTAGTGCTGGTGATGGTGATTGTTGTTGATTTGCCTTCGGCGCGATGGGTCGAACAGAAGGGTTAATGCCGGCTATCTCTGGTTTTTGGTGGTGCCCTTGCAGGGCGGTGCGGCGGTGCTTTTACTGTCTTTTGCTTCTGGGTTTTTTTGTTCTGTGGTGGCTATTCTTCTTGGCCTTTTCTTGAATTCGCGGTGGTCTATTGGGTTGCCCTTTGCGGGGCGGCACTTACTTTCTTTGCGGCCGCAAAGAAAGATAAGCAAAGAAAGCGGCTCACACCGCCAGCTCATAAGGGGTCCCCTGGCTTGGAGCTCAGGATTACCCACATCTGCGCGGGGATAGCGCTTGTAAACAGCTTGAGGCGGTGTTAACTTGAGGCACCGCCACAGGAACTACACGTAATTGCCTTCGACCGACAATCAGGATGACCAGGACGACTGGGCCGACATCGAATTCGGCGCGGCAAATCTGGGCGATGCCCGTCTGACGAGCCG